>JAFKDC010000005.1 GCA_017255395.1 Enemella evansiae
CCACCCCAGAAACCCAACACACACCCGCCTTCTTGAGCGCCAAACACACTTATCCACAGACTTACACACAAATCACCCGCACATCAGCGAGTCACCGGCGTCGTTTCGCGTGAATCACCGGCGACTCGCGGACAGAAAGAAGCCCCGCGAGCGTCTCGCGGGGCTTCCTTGGTTGTCAGGTCGGGGCGGCCTGCCGGTTTGGCTGGCCCTTGGGGATCATCCGAAGCGCCAAGAGTACCAGAACAAGCCCCATGTATATGAGCGGCTCCAGCTGGAAGCCCTTCGTCAGCATCACGAAGTGCAGCGCCCCCAGCAGTGCCACACCATAAGTCAGCCGGTGCAGCCTGCGCCAGCGCGGACCAAGGGCACGAACCGCGCGGTTGTTCGAGGTCGCCGCCAGCGGGATCATCAGAGCAAAGGCCGCCATGCCCACGGTGATATAGGGGCGCTTTACGATGTCCGCCCAGATCTGCCCCAGCAGCTGGACGTCGAGCAGCAGCCAGACCAGCAGATGCGCCGTAACATAGTAGAAGGCCATCAGGCCGATCGCGCGCCGGAATTTCAGCAGGTTCACGCCCGCGAAGCGGCGCAGCGGCGTCACGCAGAGGCCCGCGATCAGCAGCTTCAGCGCCAGTTCGCCATATTCATGTTCCAGCGCCTTGATCGGCTCGACCCCAAGCCCGCCGGTCAGACCCTGCCAAAAGAACCAGGGCGCCGGCAGCGCGAGGGCAAGGTAGACCACCCACGTCGGCACGCGGCGCGCCGCGCGGTTGAGCCCGTCCACCAGCATCAGAAGTTCGCCTTCAGGTCCATGCCATCGTACAGGGCCGCGACTTCGTCCTCGTAGCCATTGAACATCAGCGTGGGCTTGCGCTTGGCAAAGAGGCCCCCGCCGATGGTGCGTTCGGTCGCCTGCGACCAGCGGGGATGATCCACGCTCGGGTTCACGTTCGAATAAAAGCCGTATTCGCGGGGCGCGGCCTTGTTCCACGCGGTGGGCGGCTGTTTGTCGGTCAGGGTGATGCGCACAACGGACTTGATCGACTTGAAGCCGTATTTCCACGGCACCACCAGCCGCAGCGGCGCGCCGTTCTGGTTGGGCAGCGGTTCGCCGTAGATCCCCGTCGCCATGATGGTCAGCGGATTGAGCGCCTCATCCAGCCGCAGTCCCTCGACATAGGGCCAGTCCAGCACGGGGCGGCGCAGGCCCGGCATCTCTTCGGGGCGGTAGACGGTTTCAAAGGCAACGTAGCGCGCGCCGGACTGCACGCCCGCAAGCTCCAGCAGGTCCGCCAGCTCAAAGCCGTTCCACGGCACCACCATCGACCAGGCCTCGACACAGCGGAAGCGGTAGAGGCGGTCCTCGATGGTCATCTGGCTGAGGATGTCCTCGAGCGCGTAGTCACCGGGGCGGTCCACCATCCCGTCGATCGTCACCGACCACGGTTCGGTCGTCAGCCTGTGGGCATTGGCCGAGGGATCGCCCTTGCCGGTGCCGAACTCGTAATAATTGCAGTAGCTGCTGATCTCTTCGAAGCTGTTGGGCTTCAGCGCCCCGTCCTCTTGCGCCACGGCCGGTGCGCCAAGGGCCATCACTCCCCCTGCCATTCCCATCCCGGCCAGAATCTGGCGGCGGTTCAGGAAAGCCGCCTCGGGCGTCACATCCTGCATCGTCAGCCGGTTCGTCCAGCGGTTGGCCATCGTGTTCCTCCTGCGTCTGGCGTTTCCGGATAGATAGCCGACCTGCCCTTTCAGACAAAGAAACGCCTTGTCACGTTGGCGCGCGGGCCCTGTAACAAAGCGCTTCAACCGTCGCCGCGCAGCATCCTTTCCTTGTCGGGGGTCTTGCGCTTGATCGAGGGGTTGATCTCGTTCAGCTGGACAGAGCGCCCGTCGTCCATCACCACCCGCACGTGCCGCCGCCGCATCATGCGCGGCTCGGCCACGCCGACGGAATGGGCGATCGTCTCGACCTCCTTGATGATCGAGCGGGCGTAATTCGCGACCTTGTCCTCTTTACGCTCGACCACCAGCCCCTTTTGCAGGTCCTTGTCATGGGTGGTGATGCCGGTCGGGCAGGTGTTCCTGTTGCATTTCATCGCCTGAATGCAACCCAGCGAGAACATGAAGCCCCGCGCCGAGGTCACGAAGTCCGCGCCACAGCAGATGGCCCAAGCCACATCGCCCGGCGTCACCATCTTGCCGCTGGCGACGATGCGAATGCGCTCATGCAGGTCGAAGCGGTCGCGCATGTCGACCATGCGGATCAGCGCCTCGCGCAGGGGCATGCCGACGAGGTCGATCAGCGGCATGGGCGCCGCGCCGGTGCCGCCTTCGCCGCCGTCGATGGTGATGAAGTCGGGCGCGCTGCGCGGGCCGCGCTCTTGTATCAGCTCGAAGAACTCCACCCATGGATCGGCAGAGCCGAGGCAGGTCTTGATGCCCACCGGCTTGCCGGTCACCTCGCGGATGTGGTGAATCAGGTCCAGCAGGTCCGCGAAGGTATCCACCTCTCTGTGTCGGTTCGGGGAAATCGCGTCCTGCCCGACGCGGATGCCGCGGATCTCGGCGATCTCCTTCGAGACCTTCGACCCGGGAAGGATGCCGCCCTTGCCCGGCTTTGCCCCCTGGCTCAGCTTGATCTCGAACATCTTCACCTGCGGCCGGGCCGCCACCGCGCGCAGCTTGTCGTCCGACAGGATGCCGTCCTCGTCCCGCACCCCGAACTTGGCCGTGCCGATCTGGAAGACCACGTCGCAGCCGCCTTCCAGATGAAAGGGCGACAGGCCGCCTTCGCCGGTGTTCATCCAGATGCCCGCCTTCTTCGCCCCGCGCGACAGCGCCCGGACGGCGGGTTCCGACAGGGCGCCGTAGGACATGCCCGAGATGTTGAAGATCGACGGCGCCCTGAAGGGCTCTCGCGCGAAGGGTCCGATGGTCATGGGCTCGGTCGAGGCATATTGATCGTCGAGCGGCGGAAAGACCGCGTTCACGAAGATCGGCGTGCCCGGCACCTGAATATTGCGGGTCGAGCCGAAGGCCACCGTGTTCCCCGCCCCCTTGCTGGAGGAATAGACCCAGTTCCGCTGCGCCCGGTTAAAGGGCATCTCTTCGCGGTCCATGGCGAAGAAATACTGCCGGAAGAACTCTCCCAGCTCCGTGAACAGGCCGCGGAAGCGCCCGATAACCGGGTAGTTTCGGCGGATCGCATCCTCGGACTGGGTCCGGTCCGCGATGAAGAAGACCACGGCCACCGCGACCGCCGCCCCGATCAGAAGAACGAAGAGCAATGCGAGGTATTCCAGCGCCGTTGCGGCAAGTCCCATATTCTACGCTCCGAATGTGTTGATTTGTCTCACCACCCGGACCGTTTACTTCCCCTTGTGTAACGGCAGGATGTGCAAGCGGATGCTGGTGCGCATCCTTTGCGAAAGGAAAGACAAATGAAACCGTTTCTTTGCATGACCGCGGCGCTGGCCTGTCTGGCCCTGCCCGCCACCGCGCAGGATTTGGTCACCTATGAAACCGACCAAAGCTTCGACGACGTGGTCTTCGGGCTGGAAAGCGCGATTCTCGACGCCGGTCTGGTGATCGACCACACCAGCCACGTCGGCGAGATGCTCGAGCGCACCCGCGCCGACGTCGGTTCCGACGTGGTGCTCTTCGATCAGGCGGATGTGTTCAGCTTCTGCTCGGCGGTGGTGTCGCGGCAGGTGATGGAGGCGGATCCGATGAACATCGCCTACTGCCCCTACGACATCTTCGTCATGACCCGGCCCGACACGCCCGGCACCACGATCGGCTTCCGCAGCTATCCCGAAGGCCCCATGCAGGCGGTGCAAGAGATGCTGGACGGCATCGCCCGCAGTGCCATCGGCGAGGACTGACACCCGGATCACGCGAATCTCGATCACGCATTGCACGCGGGAATTCACGAAAACCTGAATGGACGGCGGCGACCGCGCGGGCTTAGGCGCGTCGGTTACGCCGTCAACGGGCCACCACGGGAATATTTGCCTGATCCGGCCGCGTTTCTTCTCCGTAGCCTTCGCGATGAGACGGTTGTCGCATCGTGATGCACACAACAGGAGAGACACCCATGTTTCGCAAGACCTTCTTCGCCGCCACCGCAGCCGCTGCCCTCTTCGGGTCCAGCGCCTATGCGCAGGACATGAACATCGTCGACACCGCCAAAGAGGCCGGCACCTTCGAAACCTTGCTGGCCGCCGCACAGGCCGCCGGTCTGGCCGAAACGCTGTCGGGCGACGGCCCGTTCACCGTCTTCGCACCCACCGACGAGGCCTTCGCCGCCCTGCCCGAGGGCACCGTGGACACGCTGCTGCTGCCCGAGAACAAGGACCAGCTGACGGCGATCCTGACCTACCACGTCATTCCGGGCAAGGTGATGTCCTCGGACCTGTCGGACGACATGGCGGCCACCACCGTGCAGGGCTCTGACGTGATGATCGAACTCGACAATGGCGTGATGGTGCAGGACGCGACCGTGACCAGCGCCGATATCGAGGCGTCGAACGGCGTGATCCATGTGATCGACAAGGTGATCATGCCCGAGATGTGATCCGGCACTCCCAGGCTGGACGCAAAAAAGGCCCGGTCTCCGCAGGGAGGCCGGGCCATTCTTTATGGGCTGGACGCGGGCCCGGCCCACCATCCGGCGAGCAGGCCCGGGATGCGAAAAGGCGGGGTCTCCCCCGCCTTCCCGATGCGCATCAGGTCTTTCAGTGGACCACCGCGTCGTCCGGCTTGGGCCGACTGGTCGCGCCGACCCGGTCGCCGATCAGCAGCCCGTCCGATCCGGCGGACACCGTGATCGTCTGGCCGTCCGCCACGTCGCCGGCCAGCAGCATCTCTGCCAGCGGGTCCTGCAAGGCGCGCTGGATCACGCGCTTCAGCGGGCGGGCACCGAACACCGGGTCGTAGCCCTCGTCGGCCAGCCATTTCTTCGCCGCGTCGTCCAGCTCCAGCCGGATCTTCCGCGCCGCCAGCCGCTTCAGCAGGCGGGCAAGCTGGATGTCCACGATCCCCGACATGTCCTCGCGCTTGAGGCGGTCGAAGATAATGGTCTCGTCCAGACGGTTCAGGAACTCGGGGCGGAAGTGCGCCCGCACCGCGTCCATCACGTCGCGCTTGGCCTGCGCACCGTCCGCACCGTCCGGCAACTGGCTCAGCGCCTGCGACCCAAGGTTCGAGGTCAGCACGATCAGCGTCTGTTTGAAGTCGACCGTGCGCCCCTGACCGTCGGTCAGCACGCCATCGTCCAGCACCTGAAGCAGGACGTTGAAGACGTCCGGGTGCGCCTTCTCGACCTCGTCGAACAGCACGACCTGATAGGGACGTCTTCGCACCGCTTCGGTCAGGACACCGCCCTCGTCATAGCCGACATAGCCCGGAGGCGCGCCGATCAGGCGGGCCACCGCGTGCTTCTCCATGAACTCCGACATGTCGATACGCACCATGGCGCTGTCGTCGTCGAAGAGGAACTCGGCCACGGCCTTGGTCAGTTCGGTCTTGCCCACGCCGGTCGGCCCGAGGAAGAGGAACGAGCCCAGCGGGCGGTTCTCGTCGTTCAGGCCCGCACGCGCCCGGCGCACGGCATTGGCCACGGCGGTCACCGCCTGGTTCTGGCCGACAACCCGGCGATGCAGGTTGGCCTCCATACCCAGCAGCTTCTCCCGCTCGCCTTCCAGCATCTTGCCCGCCGGAATGCCGGTCCAGCGTTCCACGACGGACGCGATCTGGTCCGGGCGCACGGCCTCTTCGACCATCAGGTCGTCCTCGGCGCTTTCGGCCTCGGCCAGGTGCCGCTCCAGCGCGGGGATAATGCCGTAAGACAGTTCGCCTGCGCGGGCGAGGTTGCCCTCGCGCTTGGCCTGCTCCAGCTCGGCGCGGGCGCGGTCCAGCTTTTCCTTCAGGTCGCGGGCAGAGGCCAGCTTGTCACGCTCCGCCTGCCACGCCGCCGTCATCTCGGCAGAGCGCTCCTGAAGATCGGCAAGATCCTTTTCCAGCTTGGCCAGCCGGTCCTTGGATGCCTGATCGTCCTCCAGCCGCAGGGCCTCGACCTCGATCTGCTTTTGCAGGATGTCGCGGTCGAGCGCGTCCAGTTCCTCGGGCTTGCTGTCCACCTCCATCCGCAAACGGCTGGCGGCCTCGTCCATCAGGTCGATGGCCTTGTCCGGCAGGAAACGGTCGGTGATGTAGCGGTGCGAGAGCGTCGCCGCCGCCACCAGCGCAGAGTCACTGATCCGCACGCCGTGGTGCAGCTCGTACTTCTCCTTGATGCCGCGCAGGATGGAGATCGTGTCCTCGACCGTCGGCTCCTGCACCATCACGGGCTGGAAGCGCCGGGCAAGGGCCGCGTCCTTTTCCACATGCTTGCGGTACTCGTCGAGCGTGGTTGCGCCGACGCAATGAAGCTCACCGCGCGCCAGCGCCGGCTTCAGCAGGTTCGACGCATCCATGGCACCGTCCGCCTTGCCCGCGCCAACCAGCGTGTGCATCTCGTCGATGAAGAGAATGATCTCGCCGGCGGCGGCCTCGACCTCTTTCAGGATGGACTTCAGCCGCTCTTCGAACTCGCCGCGATACTTCGCACCGGCGATCAGCGCGCCCATGTCGAGCGCCATCAGCCGCTTGTTGCGCAGGCTCTCGGGCACGTCGCCGTTGACGATGCGCAGGGCAAGGCCCTCGGCAATCGCCGTTTTACCGACGCCGGGTTCACCGATCAGCACGGGGTTATTCTTGGTCCGGCGCGACAGCACCTGCATGGCCCGACGGATCTCCTCGTCGCGGCCGATGATGGGGTCGATGCGCCCCTCTTCGGCGCGGGCGGTCAGGTCCGTGGCATACTTCTTCAGCGCGTCATAGCCGTCTTCGGCATTGGCGCTGTCGGCGGTGCGGCCCTTGCGGATATCGTTGATCGCGCCGTTCAGCCCCTGAGGGGTCACGCGACCGGCCTCGAGCGCCTCTTTCGCGGGGCTCTTGACCATGGCAAGCGCCATCAGCATCCGCTCGACGGGAACGAAGCTGTCGCCCGCCTTGGTGGCGATCTTCTCGGCCTCGTCCAGCACCTTGCCGGTGGCACTGTCCAGATACACCTGACCGGCATCGCCCGAGACCTTCGCAATGCGTGCAAGTTTCGTATCCAGCACCTGCACGACACGCTTGGCGTCGCCGCCCGAGGCGGCGATCAGGTTGGATGCAAGCCCCTGCTCGTCGTCCATCAGCGCTTTCAGCAGGTGTTCGGGCGCCAGCTTCTGGTGGCTTTCGCGCATCGCGATCGTCTGGGCGGCCTGAATGAACCCGCGCGCGCGCTCGGTGAACTTCTCCAAGTTCATGATCTCTCTCCTTTATCAAGCGCCCCTGCCTTTGCTGCGCCCACCCTTGCGGCACGCAGCCCCACGGGGCCTCGGGTTTGAATTTGGCGGGCGACGGCACCGGTTTCAAGGCCCCTTCGTTGCATTTTTGCAACGACCCCCATCCACCGAATCTTAAGTGAGCGCAGGGCAGTCTGCACGTCAGAGGTAGGGCTGATGTATATCACACGGATCGAGATCGAAGGCTTTGGCGCAGTGGGCGCCGACGGGCAGCGCCACGGCTCTGTCACGCTGGAGGCGGACGGCAGCCGGGTACAGGTTCCGCTGTCGCTGCCCGCCGGCTATGGCGCGATCGGGGCACGCCAGCGGATGCTGCTGCTGGCGCGGGCGCTCAACCGCACCCGCCGCCTGCCGGAGTTCCGCGACCGGGGCAGCCTGCGCTTCGCGCCGGGGCTCTTGCCGGACCGCCTGCGACGCCTCTCCGCTTGACCTCTGCCGGGCTTCTCCGCATGGAAGGGCAACCCCAGCAAGGAGCCCGCGCCATGACCGCCCCCGCCGACGACCGCCTGATCGTAGCCCTCGACGTGCCGAACGTGATTGCGGGGCTGGACCTCGTGCAGACGCTGGGCGACTCGGTCTCCTTCTACAAGATCGGACTGGGGATGCTGACCGGCGGCGGGCTGGCTCTGGCCAACGAACTTAAGGCAGAGCACGGCAAGCGCATCTTTCTCGACATGAAGTTCTTCGACATCGGCGCCACGGTCGAGGCGGCGGTGCGCGGCATCGCGCAGTTCGACCTCGATTTTCTGACGGTGCACGGCGATCCCCATGTCGTCCGCGCCGCGAAAGAGGGCGCGGCGGGCAGCGACCTGAAGATCCTTGCCGTGACCATCCTGACCTCGCTGGACCGCGACGACCTCGACGACTCGATGATCCGCGGCGGCACGATCCCCGATCTTGTGACCGAACGCGCGGGCCGCGCCTTTGACGCGGGCGCCGATGGCGTCATCGCCTCGCCCAACGAGGCGGCGCTGATCCGCGCGCTGCCGGAAGCCGCCGGGCGCCTGATCGTCACGCCGGGCGTCCGCCCCACCGGCGCCGACAAGGGTGACCAGAAGCGGATCGCCACACCGGCACAGGCCGTCCGCGACGGTGTCGATCACATCGTTGTGGGGCGCCCCATCCACAAGGCCGCCGACCCCCGCAAGGCGGCGCTGGACATCGTGGCAGAGATGGCCTCGCCGCAGGCCCGGACCCCCAACACCTAGCTGCCGGATTTTGTTTGACACCAGATATTCGATCACGGGAACTTGAACGCACTAGATAAGCTGCTTTCTGCCGGTCTCGAACAAGGTCATGAATTCCGGTATGGAACTTATCCACAGGTTTGGACGTATATATGCAACACCATCTTCGACCCCACCGGGTCCGAGCAAAGGAGACTGGTCATGCAGAACGGTTCGCCCCGGATCGACGAGATCCGCTACAACGCCGCCGAGGAATGCTTTGAGGCCCTCGTTACGCTGAATACCATCGAAGGCGCGATGCGGATCGCAAGCGCCTACCCCGCCCCTGTGACGGCAGAATTCGAAGAGGTCTCTAACGGCCTGCTTCGCAACGCCCTGCGGAACCGAACCGCCCCAGAGGCGCTGCGGTCGCGGGCGCCCAGTACACCGCCGCGCCGCCACCTGCCCCATTCCATGCCCTTCGCGGCATAACCTCTGCCTCGGCTCATAACTGCCTGTATGAGCCTGCACCCGACGCCCCTTTTCGTCCCTTGGGGTGTCGGGACTTCGCCGGGGTTCGTCCAGTTTTCTGGCGGCCCCGGCTTTTTCTTGGCTACGGTCAAGGCGTTCGCCAGGACGTTCAGCACGCCCTTCGCGCCGCGCGCCGCCGGTATGCTGACAGGATCGCGCTGAAATGCGGGATCGCATCGGGCGCCGCGCAATAGGCTTCCGGCGTCATGATGCACCAGCCTGCGCCCTCCCCGCCGAAACGCACCTCTTGCAGGCGCTCTGCCGAAAGGTGGGCCGCGAAGAACCAGCGTGGTCCGGGCGCGCCCTCGTGGACCGTCGCGAAGACAAGGTCCCGCGCCTGAAGGCCGATGCCCAGTTCCTCTGCGGTTTCGCGGATCACGCAGGCCTCGGGGCTTTCCCCCGCCTCGCGCCCGCCGCCGGGGAAGTCGAGGCGGCCGGGCCAGGGGATGCCGGGGCTGTGGTCGCGCCGCAGGATCGCCATGCTGTCCCCGAAGAACAGCATCACCTTCGCTCCGACAAAATCACGTCGCGCAGTGCATGTGGCCTGCGTCTCTGCGCTGCTGTAGATTGAACTCATGCCCGCCCTTTGCCGCGACTGTCTTGCCCGGTTCGAAACCGGTTCCCGCTGCCCCCAGTGTGGCAGACCGAGGATCGTGGCGCATCCTGAATTGAACAGTCTGTCGATTGCCCACATGGATTGCGACGCTTTTTATGCAAGTGTCGAAAAACGCGACAATCCCGCGCTGCGCGACAAGCCGGTGATCATCGGCGGCGGACGCCGGGGCGTCGTATCCACCGCCTGCTACGTGGCGCGGGTGCGCGGCGTGCGCTCGGCCATGCCGATGTTCAAGGCGCTGCAACTTTGCCCGGACGCCGTGGTGGTCAAGCCGCGCGGCGCGGTCTACGCCGAGGTCAGCCGCCAGATCCGCGCCATGATGGAAGACCTGACCCCCGCCATCGAGCCCCTGTCGCTGGACGAGGCCTTCCTCGACCTGACCGGCACAGAACGCCTGCACGGCGAGCCGCCCGCCGTGGTGCTGGCCGGGCTGGTGAAGCGGATGCGCGACGAATTGGAGCTGACCGGGTCCGTCGGGCTGTCGCACAACAAGTTTCTCGCCAAGATCGCGTCCGACCTCGACAAGCCGCACAGCTTCGCGGTGATCGGGCAGGCCGAGACGCAGGCCTTCCTGCGCCCGAAACCGATCCGGCTGATCTGGGGCGTCGGCGAGGTCAGCCAGCAGGCGCTGGACAAGGCCGGCATCCGCACCTTCGACGACCTCCTGCGGTGGGAAAAGACCGACCTGATCCACCGTTTCGGCGGCATGGGAGAGCGGCTGTGGCATCTTGCGCGCGGCGAGGACCGGCGCCGGGTCAGCCGCAATGCGCCGGTAAAGTCGATCTCGAAGGAAACGACCTTCAACGAGGACACCGCCGATCCCGAGATTCTGGACGGACATATCTGGCGGCTGTCGGAACAGGTGGCAGACCGGGCCAAGGCCAAGGGGCTGGCGGGGCGCACCGTCACGCTGAAGCTGAAGCGCGCCGACTTCCGCACCCTGACCCGCCGCCAGTCCCTGCCCGACTGCACGCAGACGGCGGACCGGCTGTACCGCGTGGCGCGCGGCCTGTTCGAGCAGGTGGCGGATCAGGGGCCGTTCCGGCTGGTGGGCACGGGGCTGTCCGATCTGGTGCCCGACGACCGCGCCGATCTGGTCGACGACCTGCTCGACCCGCAGGCCCGGGCGCGGCGGCAGGCGGAAAAGGCGACGGATGCGATCCGCGCGCGCTTCGGCGAGAACGCGATCCTCAAGGGCCGCGCCCTGCGATAGGGCAGCCCGCGCCCCGGAACGGGCGTCCGACGCCGGTCAGGCGCCCCGGGTCATCAGCGCGTCTTCCTCATCGGTCGGGTCGAACCCCAGCGCCTCCATCCCCGCCTCGAGGTGGTCGGCAAGGTGGGGCGTGCCGATCAGGTAATCCGCCGTGGGGGTCGTGGCCTCTGCGATGGCGGTGTCATAGGCCTCGTCCCATTCCTCGGCCTCGAAGGCGCCGCGACCGATCCACATGATCGCGGTCAGGGCCGCCTGCTCTTCCTCGTCCATGCGGTCGACAAGCGCCCGCAACTCACCCTCGGCCCGGTTCAACTCGCGGGCCATGACGATAACGGCGGCCACCTTGCTTGTGCTGATCTTTTCCATGTCGCGCCTCCTTGCGTGCCATCAAGCAGTATAGCACAGGGGCGCGGGCGCCTTGATCTTACGCAAACAGCCGGTAGTACAGCGTGTCCGGCAGGAACTGCGCGGCCCGGAACAGCAACCCAAAGCCATAGGGGAAAGCCCGCTGAAAGCCGTCTTTCTCCATATGTTTCAGGACGATATCGGCGGCCTTCTCCGGCTCCATGATGAAGGGCATCCTGAAATCGTTCTTGTCGGTCAGCCGGGTCCTGATGAAGCCGGGGTTCAACAGCTGCACCCGCACGCCAGAGCCGCGCGTATCGGCGTGCAGCGACTCGGCCAGTGCCATGACACCCGCCTTCGAGGCGGTATAGGGCGCGGACCGCGGCAGCCCCCGGTAGCCGGTCAGGGACCCGGTGAGAACGATATGCCCCCGGTCGCGCTGCACGAAATGCGGGATCACGGCGCCCATCAGGTTCATCGCCCCGACAAAGTTCACCTCGGCCATGGTGGTCGCCTGCGTCGCATCCCAGTCCTTGGCGCCGAAGGGCCAGTAGACCCCGGCCAGCTGCACAACGCCGTCGATCTCGCCCATGTCGCGGTAAGCCGCCTGAAGGCTTTCGGGGTCGGTGACATCCACCGGCAGCGCTTCGGCCTTTCCGGGCAGAGACCGGGCCAGGCTGCGCAGCTTGTCGCCGGAGCGCGCCGACAGCACCAGGGCGCAGCCCGCCGCGCTGAGCCTGCGGGCCAGCGCCTCGCCCAGACCGTCGCTGGCGCCGACCAGCCAGTAGCGTTTTCCGGTCCAGTCCATCACAGGGCCTCTTTGCGTCGCATGGTGGCGACCAGTTCGGCCACCTTGATACCAAACTTCCGAAACTGGCTGCGGTTCACGATGGTGCCCGCCGGGGTCAGGTACATCCAGTCGGTGGTGTCCAGCACATGCCCGCCGGCGTCCTCTTCCAGCCGGATACGGTAGCGCAGCAGAACCGCCGGGCCGCTTTGCCAGCCCCGCGCCTCTCCGGGAATGTCGTCGGCGCGCGCGGTGATGCGCCCGTCGTTGCCAAGCGTCAGGCGCCACTCGCGGTGCTGGACCTTGCCGGAGTCGTAGCGGAAGACCTCTGTCATCACCCCGGCGTTGCCCTGCCAGCGGACGTCGAAATCGCCGGTGAAGCGCGACACCACGCGCCCCAACGGTCCGTAGATCACCCCGTCGCAGACCAGCGGGCCGTTCAGATGGCGGCGCAGGTCGAAGGCCTCTCCGGGCGCCTGCGCATAGTCGGCGGGGCGCTGCGCGCTGAAGCTCACGAACCGCCGTACCAGCCAGACCGCCAGCAGTGCCAGCCCGGCGCCAAGCACCATGGACAGCATGGACATCACGACGCCTCCTTCAATGGACGCGCGCCACCGCTGACCTCTTGCCCGGGCGCCTTCGGACGGGTGCGGTAGGCCGCGCCCTTCCACCAGAGCTTCAGCGCCTGCCAGTAGATCAGCGCCAGAACCCGCCGCGCGCCAAGGGGGCGGCGCAGGGCGGACCACAGGATGCCCCGGGCCGTCAGCGGCACCAGCGGGCCGACAAGCGTGGCGATCACGCCGCCCTTGTCATGGGTATAGTCGATGCGGATGCCGATGTGATCGGGCCGGATGTCGAACTGGAACACATAGCCCCCGGCGATCGGCTGGAAGGGCGAGACATGCAGGATCTTCTGCGCCTCGATGCGGTCCTCTGGCCGGATCGCGCGACCGTCCGGCGCGGTGCAGAGGTAAGAATGCCGGTCGCCAAAGGTATTCGTCACCTCGGCGATCACCGCCCGCAGCGCCGCGCCGTCATAGGCCAGCCAGAAAGAAACCGGGTTGAAGACATGGCCCAGCAGCCGGGGCTGCGCCAGCAGCATCAGCCGCTCTGCCCGCAGCCCATGCGCCGCCAGCACCGCGCGGGCCCATGGCGCGCCACGGCCCTTGCGGGGCGGCCCGCCGTGATCGCGGTCCTGCACCGACATCATTCCGGCGCGGTTGCGCGCAAACAGGCGCGGCGCGGCGACAGGGGCCTCGGCATCGAGCAGAACGTAGTCGATGGAATAACGAAAGCCGTTCTCGACCGCCCCCTTTCGTCCATGGAAGGTGTGCCCCCGAAGCAGCTTGACCCCTGTCATGCGGCCTCCATCGCGCCGGTGCGGGCGCGGATCATCTCGGCCACCGCGATGCCGCTGGCCAGCCCGTCCTCGTGGAAGCCGTTGCGCATCCACGCCCCGCAGAACCATGTGTTGCCGGTGCCGTTGAAGCCCGCCACCTCGCGCTGCGCGTCAAGCGCGTTCAGGTCGTATACCGGGTGATGCAGCGTCACCTCGTCGTGGATCAGCTCTTCGCGGATCGGGCGCGTCGAGTTCAGCGTCACGAACAGCGGGTCGTCCTTCGGGATCGGCTGAAGGCAGTTCATCCAGTAGGTCAGGTCGATCTGGTTCATCTCCTTGCGGTCGGTTTCGGTGTAGTTCCACGCCGACCAGCAGACCGGACGGCGCGGCATCAGCGAGGTATCGGCGTGCAGCACCACGCGGTTCGGCTGGTAGGCGAATTTCGACAGCGCCGCGCGCTCGTGCTGGCGGGCATCGGACAGCAGCTGCAGGCTGATATCCGTATGCGTCGCCAGAACCACCTCGTCGAACCGCTCCCACTGGCCGCCGCGCATGCGGATCTCGACCCCGCCCGCATCCAGCCGCCGCACGCCCTGAACGGGTGAGCCGGTGCGCAGCGCCACCCCGCGCGCCGTCAGGGCGGCCTCCAGCCGTCGCACGTATTCGACCGAACCGCCCCTGACCGTGTACCACTGGTGCTGGCCGCTGTGGCTGAGCAGGGCGTGGTTCTCGAAGAAGCGCACCAGCGCATGGGCCGGGAAATCCAGCACCTTCTCGGTGGGCGTCGACCAGATCGCCCCAGACAGCGGCAGCAGGTAGTAATCGCGGAACCAGTCCCCGGTGCCCATGCCGCGCAGGAAGTCCCCAAGCGGCTGCTGCGGGTCGTTCGCGGCATCCAGCGCGCGCGCGTTGAAGCGCAGGATATCCCGGATCATCCGCAGAAAGCGCGGGTTGAAGGCGTTCCTGCGCTGCGCAAAGACCGCGCGGATGTCGCGCAACCCGTATTCCATCGCCCCCCCGCGCAGACTGGCGGAAAAGGTCATGTCGGATTTCACCACCGGCACGTCCAGATCCGCGAAAAGCTTGGTCAGATGCGGATAGTTCGGGCGGTTGAAGACGATAAAACCGGTGTCCACGGGCTGATCGCCATTACGGCCCGCCAGCCGCGTGCGGGCATGGCCGCCCAGATCGGATTCCGCCTCGATCAGGGTCACCTGGTGGTCTTGCCCAAGGCTGTAGGCGGCGCCCATCCCGGAAATGCCGCCGCCGATAACGGCAATGCGGCGCGGGCCGGGAGGGGTGGCTTCGAATGGCATGGTCACGTCCTTGTCGTTCCGGTCTTTCAGGGCATTACGCGCCGCGACGCGGATCGGATGACTTTTGCTTTGGCGGCAGCGGCAAACCCTGATCCGCAGCGCCGCGCCCGGCTGACAGGGTCCGGGCCGCGCGCGGCCGGGACCGCCATGGGACAAGTGCCCCCGACCACCACGACGCCTGCCGCAACAGGTCACAGGATTTTTGATCCACCCCTGCCGCCGCTGCGTATTCAGGCTATGTTTGTCCAGACCGATGCATATCCTGCCCGCGACTCTTCGCCCGCTGCGACACCCGTCGCCGTGCCCCAGATCAGGGTCAGACAGGCAGACCGAAGGACAGACGTGACCCCCAAGGCGCCCGCCCCTCCCCCAGACAACGCGGAATGGATCGACGCCGTCGCGCGCATCCGGGACCATGCCGACGAAGAGGCTTTCGTGGCGCTGTTCCGGCACTTTGCCCCGCGCATCAAGGGCTTCCTGATAAAGTCGGGCGCCGATGAAACCACCGCCGAGGAATGTGTGCAGGACGTCATGGCGACAGTCTGGCGCAAGGCCGGGCAGTTCGATCCGGCCCGGGCCTCGGTCGCGACATGGGTCTTCACCATCGCCCGCAACCGCCGCATCGACATCCTGCGACGGCAAAGGCGCCCCGAACCGGAGGATCTGGGCTGGGGCCCCGAGGCCGAGCCGGATCAGGAAACCGCGCTGGGTCTGCAAGAGGACACGCGAACCCTTGGAAAAGCCATCGCCGCGCTGCCGGACAAACAGCGCGACCTGATCGAGAAGGCCTATTTCGGCGAACTCTCGCACAGCGAAATCGCGGATGTGACCGGCCTGCCGCTGGGGACCATCAAGTCCCGCATCCGGCTGGCTCTGGACCGCCTGCGGCACGCTATGGACAGGACGTGAAAGCCATGAAGACAAAGATCACCCACCACCTGACCGAAGAGCTGATCCTAGGGTATTCCGCCGGCACCCTGCCCGAGGCGGTCAACCTGATCGTGGCCACGCATATCTCGCTCTGCGATCACTGCCGGGCCGCCTACGAGGCCTGCGATGCCGTCGGCGGCGCGCTGATGGACACGGTCGAGCGCGTGGACGTACCCGAGGCCTGCCTTGCCGGCACCATGGCCGCGATCCGCGGCGCCCGCCCCGAGGCCCGCCCCGCCCCGGCGCCCCGCAGCGCGCTGCCCGCCCCCCTGCAAGGCTACCTCTCCGGCGGCATCGACGGCGTGCGCTGGCGGTCGGTCGGCATGGGGGTGCGGCAGGCGGTTCTGCCGACCTCGACCGAGGCCACCGCGCGGCTGCTGTATATCCCCGCCGGAACCGCCGTGCCGGACCACGGACACCGCGGGCTGGAACTGACGCTGGTGCTGCAGGGCGCCTTCGAGGACGAGGAAGGCCGCTTTGCCCGGGGCGATATCGAGATCGCCGATGCGGACGTGGATCACATGCCGGTGGCCGATGTGTCCGAGGATTGCATCTGCCTGGCGGTGACGGACGCACCGCTGCGGTTCAAGGGCTGGCTGCCAAGGCTTGCGCAGCCCTTCCTGGGCATCTGAGTGGCGCCAGCTCGCCCGGATTGCCGGAACCAGACCACCTCGCAGGTCGATCCGCCCCTCCCCGGAAAGCAAAAACGCGCGGCCCCGTGACGGGACCGCGCGCCTGACCTGCACCATATGGGCCGATCAGTGCTTTTTCTTCTTGGGCGGCATCAGGTCGGTGATCGTGCCTTCGAACATTTCGGCGGAGAAGTTCACCGTCTCCGACAGGGTCGGGTGCGGGTGGATCGTGTGGCCGAGGTCGGTGGCATCGGCCCCCATCTCGATGGCCAGCGCCGCTTCGGCGATCAGGTCGCCCGCGTTCACGCCGACGATGCAGGCGCCGATCACGCGGTCATCCTCGGGATCGAAGAGCAGCTTGGTCATGCCCTCCGAACGGCCCAAGGACAGCGCGCGGCCCGAAGCCGCCCAGGGGAAGACGCCCTTTTCGTACTTCACGCCCTGCTTCTTGGCCTCGGTTTCCGTCAGCCCGCACCACGCGACCTCGGGGTCGGTATAGGCGACCGAGGGGATCAGCTTGGCATCGAAGAAGCGCTTTTCGCCGCTGGCGACCTCTGCCGCGACCTTGCCCTCGTGCACCGCCTTGTGTGCCAGCATCGGCTGGCCCACGACGTCGCCAATGGCGAAGATATGGCCCACGCCGGTCTTCATCTGGCGATCCACGGCGATGAAGCCGCGATCGTCCACCGCCACACCGGCCTTCTCGGCGTCGATCAGCTTGCCGTTGGGCTTGCGGCCCACGGCGACCAGCACCTTGTCGAAAGTGTCCGAGAATTTCTCGCCCTTGTCATCCTCGAAGGTGACTTTCAGACCGTCGTCCTGCGCCTCGACGGCGGTGACCTTGGTTTTGAGGAAGATGTTCTCGTACCGGCCCTTGATGCGGGTCATCAGCGGCTTGACGATATCCTTGTCGGCGCCGGGGATGATCTGGTCCATCAATTCGACCACGGTGATCTTGCTGCCAAGCGCATCGTAGACACAGGCCATTTCCAGCCCGATGATGCCGCCGCCCAACACCAGCATGCGGCCCGGAATGTCAGCCAGTTCCAGCGCGCCGGTCGAGTCGATCACCCGCGGGTCGTCATGCGGGATGAAGGGCAGGTCCACTGGTTCGGACCCCGCGGCGATGATGCACTGGTCGAAGCTGACCGTCCTGGTGCCCTCGTCGCCCGCAACCTCGATCATGTTCGGGCCGGTGAACTTGCCGACGCCCTGCACGGTCGTGACCTTTCGGCCCTTGGCGAGCCCCTCCAGACCGCCGGTCAGCTTGCCGACCACGTCGTCCTTGAAGGCGCGGATCTCGTCGAGGTTGAACTCGGGCTTGCCGAAGGTCACGCCGTGGGCCTTCATCTCTTCGGCCTCGGTGATGACCTTGGCGACGTGCAACAGGGCCTTGGACGGGATACAGCCGACGTTCAGGCAGACACCGCCCAGCGAAGGATAGCGCTCGATCAGCACCACCTTCTTGCCAAGGTCGGCGGCGCGGAAAGCCGCCGTATAGCCACCGGGGCCAGAGCCCAGCACGACCACCTCGGCGTGGATGTCACCCTGACCGGAGGCCGTGCCGGTTGCCGCGACGGATTTCGGCGCGTCGGAGGCCGGGGCCTCTTTCGGCGCGTCCTTGGCGGCCCCGTCCGTGTCACCGGCATCGGCGCCTTCCAGCACCATGATGACAGAGCCTTCGGAGACCTTGTCGCCTTCGCTCACCTTGATTTCCACGACCTTGCCCGCTGCGGGCGAGGGCACTTCCATCGTGGCCTTGTCGCTCTCCAGCTCGAGGAGCGCGTCCTCTTCCTTTACCTCATCGCCGACGGAGACGAGCACGGTGACGACGGGAACGTCCTTGAAATCACCGATATCGGGTACTTTGACTTCCATATTCCTCACCTCACCACATCAGCTTGCGCATGTCGCCGAGCAGCGTCTTGAGCGTCACGACGAAGCGCGCGGCCAGGGCGCCGTCCACGGCACGGTGGTCGTAGGACAGGGACAGCGGCTGCATCAGGCGCGGCTGGAATTCCTCGCCGTTCCAGACCGGCTGCATCTTGGACCGGGTCAGGCCGAGGATCGCCACCTCGGGCGCGTTCACGATGGGTGTGAACGAGGTGCCGCCGATGCCGCCCAGAGACGAGATCGTGAAGGTCGCGCCCTGCATGTCCTTGGACTTCAGCTCGCCGTCGCGGGCGGCCTTGGACAGGGTCATCAGCTCTTTCGAGATATCGACCAGCCCCTTGCGGTCGGCGTCCTTGATCACCGGGACCATCAGGCCGTTCGGCGTGTCCGCCGCGAAACCGATGTTGTAGAAGTCCTTCTTGATCAGCTTGTCGCCGTCGGGATGGATGGACGAGTTGAACTCCCAATGCTGCTTCAGCGCCGAGACACTGGCCTTGATGACGAAGGACAGCAGGGTCACGCGATAGCCCTCTTCCTTGGCCATCGTGTCCATTTCCTTGCGGTACTTGTCGAGGTCGGTGATGTCGGCCTCGTCGTTATGCGTCACATGCGGGATGTTCAGCCACGACCGGTGCAGCGCGGGGCCCGAGATCTTCTTGATCCGGGACATCTCGACCTCTTCCACCGGGCCGAACTTCGAGAAGTCCACGGCGGGGATCGGCGGGATGCCCATCCCGCCCTGCGCGGGCGCGCCAGCAGCAGCCGGAGCGGCGGATTTCAGCGCCTTCTCGACGTCCTCGCGCAGGATGCGGCCCTTGCGGCCCGAACCGTTGACGCGGTTCAGGTCGACCTCGACCCGGCGGGCAAAGGCCCGGACCGACGGCGAGGCATGCACCTTGGAGAACCCCGCATCGGTGACCGGCGCGGCAGAGCTTTCCTGTTTGGCAGGCTTGGGCTCTTCCTTCGGCGCCTCGGCCTTGGGCTCTTCCTTCTTTTCTTCTTTCTTGTCGTCAGATCCGGCGCCCGCGCCGTCGCCTTCGAGGATCAGGATTACCGACCCCTCGGAGACCTTGTCACCCTCGGCGACCTTGATCTCCTTCACGACACCGGCGGCGGAGGAGGGAACCTCCATCGTGGCCTTGTCGCTCTCCAGTTCGACGATCGGATCTTCTTCGGCAATCGTGTCGCCGACGCTGACCAGAACGGTCACCACCGGAACCTCGTTGAAATCGCCGATATCGGGGACTTTGACTTCTGTGCTCATGTATTCTTCCTCCAGTCCCGATCAGCTCAGCCGCGGGTTCGGCTTGCCGCCGTCGATGTCGTATTTCTTCAGTGCCGCCTCGAGATCCTTCTCGGAGACCGCGCCCTCGCGGTACAGGTCGACCATGGCCGCCGCCGCGATGTGGTTCGCATCCACCTCGAAGAAGCGGCGCAGGTTCACGCGGCTGTCAGAGCGACCGAAGCCGTCCGTGCCCAGCACCGTGAAGCGTTGCTTGACCGCGCCGCGCACCTGCTCGGCGTAGTTCTTCATGTAGTCGGTGGCCACGATGATCGGACCGGACACGTTGGTCAGGGTCTGGGTGATGTAGGGCACCCGTTCCTCGGCGAAGGGATTGAGGCGGTTGTGCCGCTCGCAATCCTGATAATCGCGCGCCAACTCGTTGAACGAGGTCGCCGACCAGATGTCCGAGGTGACGCCGAAGTCTTCCTTCAGCATCTCCGCCGCCTTCAGCGCCTGCACGAGGATCGTGCCGGAGCCCATCAGGTTGACGTGCTTCTTGCCCGGTTTCGCCGTCTTGGACATGCGGTAGAGGCCCTTCAGGATCCCCTCTTCGGCGCCCATCGGCATTTCCGGGTGGTGATAGTTCTCGTTCATCAGGGTCAGGTAGAAGAAGACGTCTTCCTGATCCTGATACATCCGCTGCATGCCGTTCTGCACAATGACGGCGACCTCATAGCTGAAGGTCGGGTCATAGGTGATGCAGTTCGGGATGGTGCTGGCAAGAATGTGGCTGTGGCCATCCTCGTGCTGCAGCCCCTCGCCGTTCAGCGTCGTCCGCCCCGCCGTGCCGCCCAGCATGAAGCCACGCGCGCGGCTGTCGCCGGCGGCCCATGCAAGGTCGCCGATCCGCTGGAAGCCGAACATCGAGTAGTAGATGTAGAACGGGATCATCGGCACGCCGTGGTTGGAGTACGCGGTTGCCGCCGCGATCCAGTCGGCCATGGCGCCGGCCTCGTTGATGCCCTCTTGCAGCACCTGACCGTCCGCCGATTCCTTGTAATAGGACATCTGCTCGCGGTCCTCGGGGGTATAAAGCTGCCCCTTCGGATTGTAGATGCCGACGGAACGAAACAGCCCCTCCATCCCGAAGGTGCGGGATTCGTCCGGCACGATCGGCACGACGTTCTTGCCCACCTTCTTGTCGCGCAGAAGCGTCGTCAGGATGCGGACGAAGGCCATGGTGGTCGAAAACTCGCGATCCCCCGAGGACTGAAGCTCCTTTTTGAAGGTCTCCAGTGGCGGGATCTCCAGCTTCGGCGATTGCGTTTCCCGCTTGGGGAAGGCGCCGCCCAGCTCCTTGCGCCGCTCGGCCATGTAGGCCTTTTGCGCGTTGTTCAGCGTGACGAAGGGGATGTCCTTTTCCAGTTCCTCGTCGGTGACGGGGATCTTGAAGCGGTCGCGCATCGCCTTCAGCTGGTCCAGCTGCATCTTCTTCTGCTGGTGCGTGGTGTTCTGCCCCTCACCCGCGGTGCCCATGCCGTAGCCCTTGACGGTCTTGACCAGAAGAACGGTGGGCTGACCCTCGGCCTTGGTGGCGCGCAGGAAGGCGTTGTAGACCTTCTTGGGGTCGTGACCGCCCCGGCGCAGCGCCCAGATCTGGTCGTCGGTCCAGTCCTTCACCAGTTCGGCGGTCTCGGGGTACTTGCCGAAGAAATGCTTGCGGATATAGGCGCCGTCCTTCGACTTGAAGGTCTGGTAGTCGCCGTCGATGGTCTCATCCATCAGCTGCCGCAGCTTGCCACTGGTGTCCTGCTCCAGCAGTTCATCCCAGCCCCGGCCCCACAACAGCTTGATCACGTCCCAGCCGGAACCACGGAAGTTGCCTTCGAGCTCCTGCACGATCTTCGAGTTGCCGCGCACCGGGCCGTCGAGGCGTTGCAGGTTGCAGTTGACCACGAAGATCAGGTTGTCGAGACCCTCGCGGGCGGCAAGGTGGATGGCGCCAAGGCTTTCGGGCTCGTCCATCTCGCCGTCGCCGAGGAAGGCCCAGACCTTGCGGTCCTGCTTTTCGATCAGGCCCCGGTTCTCGAGATACTTCATGAACCGCGCCTGATAGATCGCCATCAGCGGGCCAAGACCCATCGAGACGGTCGGGAACTGCCAGTAATCCGGCATCAGCCAGGGGTGCGGGTAGGACGACAGCCCCTCGCCCGCGACCTCGGAGCGGAAGTTCAGCATCTGCTCTTCGGTCAGGCGGCCTTCCATGAAGGACCGGGCGTAGATCCCGGGGATCACGTGGCCCTGGAAGAACACCAGGTCGCCGCCGTGGATCGCCGACTTGGACCGCCAGAAATGGTTGAGACCGATGTCGTACAGCGCGGCGGACGAGGCGAAAGAGGCGATGTGGCCGCCGTATTCGCTGCTTTCCTTGTTGCGCTTGACCACCGTGGCCATGGCGTTCCAGCGGTTGATGGTGCGGATGCGCCATTCCATCTCGGAGTCGCCGGGGACCTCGACCTCGTCATCGGGGGAGATGGTGTTCTGGTAGGGCGTGGTAGCCGAGAAGGGCAGCATCGCACCCGCCGCGCGCGCCTGTTGCACCGCCTTGTCCAGCAGGAAATGCGCCCGGTCCGGACCGTCGCGCATGATGACGTCCTCGATGGCCTCCTGCCATTCCTGGCTTTCGGTCGGGTCGATGTCCTGAGGGGTGTCTTTCATGTGTCCTCTTCCCTTTCGCGCATCCTGCGCAATTTATGGTTTAATCTTAAACCATACCGATTGTGGAATAGGGAGGTGTCAGCTGACCAGCGCGCCTCCCCAGACCGATCATTGCTGGAGCCTGTCCTAGCAGCCCGTCTGCCGCAGCGGCAGCCGGTGTCGCGCATAGCCTCCATGCGTCAGGCGCATGGCAATAGTTCAGCCTTAAACATTACCACCTCCCAATGGCATCCCACGCAAGATTGTTTCGCTCCTGCCGTGGCTACAGGCCTCCGCCCCGCCGGGAAACCCCTCGGGATTCGAACAGCTTGCCACGATCCGGCTGCGTGATTCTGTTTGTCATGGTAGCAGAGACTGACGCGCTGTCTCCCCCCGGGTCGCGCGGGCTATTCTCCGGGCGCCGTCGCGGGCAAGACGCTCCGCGTCTCGGGCGCCAGATCCTCGAAATCGAAGTTATCCAGCCGCCGCGCCCGCTTTCCCGCCTTGTCGGCGCTGATGCGGATTTCCTCCAGATCGCGCGAGGCCTGTCCGAAATGCCGGTCGAGGTTGCCGACGCGGGTCGAAAGCCGGTCCACATCCTCGGACAGCAGGTGCAGTTCCTTGCGGATCGCACCCGCCTGCTCGTGCATCCGCGCGTCCTTGAGGATCGCGCGCATGGTGTTCAGCGTCGCCATGCAGGTTGTCGGCGAGACGATCCAGACCCGCAGGTTGAACCCCTCGCGCACGACTTCGGGGAAATGCGCGTGCAGTTCCGCATAGACCGCCTCGGAGGGCAGGAACATCAGCGCGCCGTCTGCCGTCTCGCCCTCGATGATATAGCGTTCGGCGATGTCGCGCAGATGCTTGCGCACCGCCAGCCGGAACCCCTGCGCCGCGCGCTGGCGGCGCTCGTCGCTGTCGGCCCTGCGCAGCGCCTCATAGCCTTCCAGCGGGAACTTGGCGTCGATGGCGATGGGGCCCGGGGGCTGCGGCAGGTGAATCAGGCAATCCGCCCGCCGCCCGTTCGACAGCGTGCCCTGCAGCGTATAGCTGTCCGAGGGCAACGCCTTGGCGACGATGTCGTTCAGCTGGATTTCACCGAAGGCGCCCCGCGTCTGCTTGTTCGACAGGATGTCCTGAAGCGACAGCACGTCGCCCGACAGCTTGGTGATATTGGCCTGCGCCTTGTCGATCACCTGCAACCGCTCGCGCAGCTCGCCCAGAGAATGGGCGGTGCGGCGCGAGGTGCCGTGCAGGCTTTCAGACATACGCTCCTGCACCTCGGCCAGCCGCTGTTCCATCAGTTGCAGCATGGCGGTCTGGCTGCTCGCCTGCCCCTCGGAGACGTGGTGCAACCCGCCCGCCAGCCGCTCTTGCCCGTCGGACAGCCGTTGCACCCGATGCGCCATGGTGCCAGTCTGCTGCGTCAGCGCCTCGATCATCCGGGCAGAGCGCGACGCCGCCCGCGCCGCGCGCCAAAGCAGGAATAGCACCAGCAGCCCCACGCCAAGCGCCGCCAGCGTCAGGGGATCTTCCAGAGAAACCTCGAAGGCGCCCAGCCGGATCATGTGCGCCCGAACAGCCGTTCGATATCTGCCAGCTTCAGTTCCACGTAGGTCGGACGCCCGTGGTTGCACTGGCCGGAATGCGGTGTCGCCTCCATCTCGCGCAGAAGCGCGTTCATCTCTTCGGCGCGCATCCGGCGGCCCGAGCGGATCGAGCCATGGCAGGCCACGCGGCTGAGGATCGCCTCAAGCCGCTCCTGCACCAGCGCCGTCTCTCCGGTGTCGTCGAGTTCGTCGAGGACGTCGCGGATCAGCGCCTGCGCATTGACCTCGCCCAGGATCGCGGGCGTTTCGCGCACCGCCACCGCCCCCGCGCCGAAGGGTTCCAGCGTGAAGCCCATGCGCCCGAGGTCGTCCGCCACGGCCAGCAGTCGGCCCGCGTCGTCGGATGACAGCTCCACGATCTCGGGGATCAGCAGGGCCTGCGCGGCGACGCCGTTCTCGGCCATCTGGCGTTTGAGTTTCTCGTAGACCAGCCGCTCGTGCGCGGCGTGCTGGTCGACGATCACCATGCCGTCGGCGGTCTGGGCGATGATGTAATTCTCGTGCACCTGCCCGCGCGCGGCGCCCAGTGGCAGCGCGGTGGGCGGTGTCTCTTCCGGCTCCGGCTCGACCACGCGGGCGGACCAGTCGGCCTGCATCTCGGCAAAGCCGGGGGCCTGCGCGGCAAAGGCCGCCTCTCGCGCGGCGGCAGAGGGCGGCACGGGCGGGGACCAGCGGCCCGGCGCGGGGCGGTCCATCTGGTAGATGCGCGGCTCTGCCAGGGCCTCGGGGCGCATGGCGCCCAGCGTCGCGCCGGCCACGGTGGTCGAGGCGCGGTGCCCGGCCTCGGCCAGCGCGTGCCGCAGGCCCGAGACGATCAGGCCCCGCACGACACCCGGCTCTCGAAACCGGACCTCGGACTTGGCCGGATGCACGTTCACGTCGACGCGGTGCGGGTCGCAATCGACGAACAGCGCCACCGCGGGGTGACGGTCGCGCGACAGGAAGTCCTGATAGGCGCCGCGCAGCGCACCGATCAGCATCTTGTCCCGCACCGGGCGCCCGTTGACGAAGAGATACTGCGCCACCGCCGATCCGCGCGAATAGGTCGGCAGGGCCGCGTAGCCGGTCAGCCGCACGGATTCGCGCTCCGCGTCGATGGGCAGGGCGTTTTCCGTGAACTCGGTGCCCATGATCCGCGACAGCCGCCCGCGCAGCGCGTCGAAAAGGTCGCCGGTTTCGGGATCGACCCGGAAGGTCACGCGATCCGCCCCGCCAGAGACGTCTTTCAGCGTGAACCCGACCGAGGGCTCTGCCATGGCCAGCCGCTTCACGGTGTCGGAAATCGCCTGCATCTCGGCCCGGTCGCTGCGCAGGAATTTCAGCCGCGCGGGGGTGGCAAAGAACAGGTCGCGCAGCGTGACAACCGTGCCGCCGTTCAGGGCGCAGGGCTTCACCGCACCCAGATGCCCGCCCTCGACAGACAGGGACGCGGCCTCGTGCCCCTCGGCGCGGCTTTGCAGCGTCAGCCGGCCCACGGCCCCCAGCGAGGGCAGCGCCTCGCCCCGGAAACCGAAGCTGTGGATGTTCAGCAGGTCCGACCCGTCGATCTTCGAGGTCGCATGGCGCGACAGCGCCAGCGGCAGGTCCTGCCCGGTCATCCCGCAACCGTCGTCAGTGACCCGGATCAGCGTCTTGCCGCCGTCCGCGATCTCTATGGTGATGCGCCGGGCCCCGGCGTCGATGGCGTTTTCGACCAGTTCCTTGACGGCAGAAGCAGGTCGCTCCACGACCTCGCCCGCCGCGATCCGGTTGATCGCGGCCTCGTCCAACTGCCGGATTTCCGGGCGCATATTGGGGCTATGGTTATTCATTCCACAAGACCTAGCAGGGGCCTCTTGATTCTGGAACGGGTCGCGTCACGGAATGTTTCGGCGCAATCCGCAGCCTGACGCAAGATTTGAACAAAAGTCTTATACCCTCGGACACTTTCCTGCGTTAATAATTCTGTTAGCGCATAACAAAGGAGGGAACGATGCTGGTTCCGCGCATAACCTACGAGTGCATCTCCGCCATGTACGGCGAGGATTTCGCAAAGACCTGGTTCCGGCCGGTATCCGCGGTACGCCACCGCGCCTGAGCCAAACAGACCCGCCGCGCCCCGGAAGCGGGACGCGGTCGGCCACAGCTGAGCAACGGCGCTCGACGCCCGACGACAAACCGGAATTTCGCATTGCAGGGAACCAAAATCCCTGCTTCACATTCAATACAGAGAATGCGAAACGGACCGGAGTACGTCATGTTCACCCGCACCAGCGCCGCGACCGGCGCAGGATCTCCTGAAGTCACCGGGTTCTACGACAAGGACACCGGGTCCATCATGTATGTCGCCGCCGACCCGAAGACCGGCAAGGCGGCGCTGATCGACACGGTGCTCGACTTCGACCCGCAAAGCGCCCGCACCCGCACCGACAGCGCCGAAGAGGTGCTGGCCTTCGTGCGCGACCGGGGGCTGACGGTGGCCTGGGTGCTGGACACGCACCCCCATGCCGATCACATGATGGCCTCGCACTGGCTGAAGCAGCAGACCGGCGCCCCCAATGGCATCGGTGAGAAAACCCGCGAGATCGCCGGGCTGTGGCGCGGCATCTACAACCTGCCCACGGCCTTCGACGTCGAGACGGATTTCGACCGCCTGTTCGCGGACGGCGAGACCTTCATGCTGGGCGAGATCGAGGTCCGCGTGATGCTGTCGCCGGGCCATACGCTGGGATCGGTGACCTATGTCATGGGCGACGCGGCCTTCGTGCACGACACCTTCATGCATGTGGACAGCGGCACCACGCGGGCGGATTTTCCCGGCGGCTCGTCCTCCGAGCTGTACGATTCGCTCATGGCGATCCTGACCCTGCCCGACGACACGCGCCTCTTCGTCGGCCACGATTACCCGCCCGTCGGCGACCGCAGCGATCCGGCATGGGAAGCGACGGTGGCCGAACACCGCGCGCACAACAAGCACCTCGGTGGCGGCATCTCGCGCGCCGACTATTGTGCCCTGCGCGACGAACGGGACGCTACGCTGACCCTGCCCGACCGGATGCTGCACGCGCTTCAGGTCAACCTGAGGGCCGGACAGCTGCCGCCGCCGGAAGACGACGGCACCAGTTACTTCAAGATCCCCGCGAACAGCTTCTGAAGGAGACAGCCATGAAGACCGAAGAAGTCGGACAATCCATCCTCGAAACCTGGAACGTCAACGAGGTGGCCCAGGCCTTCGCCAGCGGCGAGATCGTCGTCATCGACGTCCGCACCCCGCAGGAATACATGTTCGAACATATCGAGGGCGCCCTGCTGATGCCCATGGCCTTCTTCAAGGCCGACGCCCTGCCCGGCCAATCCGAAAAGCGCATCGTCTTCCACTGCGGCTCTGGCGTGCGGTCGGAAAAGGTCGCCCGCGCGGCCATCGAGGCGGGCATGGCCCGCGTCGCGCATCTGGAGGGCGGCTTTGGCGCGTGGAAGGGCGCGAAACAGCCCTATATCGGCACCAACATGGCCACCGGCGCCCCGCATCGGGTGACCTGAGGCCAGAGGGCGGCGCCTGTGGAGGGCACAGCCCGACCTGCGGGCCGCGTTCAATGACGGCGCCATTCCACTAGAAAGGCGGCCCCGAAACCCGGGGCCGCTCTCGTGTCACGCCGGTCCTGACCGCCGCCCCCTGCGATCAGGCGGGTTCGAACAGGCCTTCCGCCTTCACCGCGGCATAGCCCTCGTCGAGGCTCTGCCAGGCGCGCTCGATCAACGTGTCGATTTCCTCGCGCGAGATCACCAGCGGCGGAGAGATGATCATCCGGTCGCCCACATGGCGCATGATCAGGTTATTGGCGAAGCAGCGCTCGCGCACCTTGAAGCCCACAGTCCCGGCCTCGGCCTTGAAGGGCGCGCGGGTTTCCTTCTGCGGGGTCAGGGCGATGGACCCCATCATGCCGACGATCTTCGCCTCGCCCACCATCGGGTGATCGGTCAGCGATTCGAAGCGTTCGCGCAGATAGACGCCGGTGTCGTCGCGGACCTTCTCCACCAGCCCTTCCTCTTCGATGATGCGCAGGTTTTCCAGCGCGACCGCGCAGGCGACCGGGTGGCCCGAGTAGGTATAGCCGTGGTTGAACTCGGTGTTGCCGATGACGCTGGCCACCTCGTCCGAGACGATCGAACCGCCGATGGGGATGTAGCCCGACGACAGGCCCTTGGCGACGGTCATGATGTCGGGACGGATGCCCATGGTCTGCGAACCGAACCATTCGCCGGTCCGGCCAAAGCCGCAGATCACCTCGTCGGCGATCAGCAGGATGCCGTATTTGTCGACGATCTTCTGCACCTCGGGCCAGTAGGTTTCCGGCGGGACGATGACGCCGCCCGCGCCCTGCACCGGTTCCGCGATGAAGGCCGCGACGCGGTCGGGCCCGATTTCGAGGATCGCCGCCTCCAGCGCCTGCGCGCGTTCAAGGCCAAAGGCCTCGGGGGTGCTGTAGCCGCCTTCGGACCACCAGTTCGGCTGGTCGATGTGGTGGACGCCGGGGATCGGCAGGCCGCCCTGCATGTGGATGCCCTTCATCCCGCCAAGGCTGCCCGAGCCGACCGAAGACCCGTGATAGGCATTCCAGCGCGAGATGATCACGTCGCGCTGCGGCTGCCCCTTCTCGGCCCAGTAGGTGCGCACCATCCGCAGGTTGGTGTCGTTCGCCTCGGACCCCGAACCGGCGAAGAAGACGTGGTTCAGGTCGCCCGGCGCCAGTTCCGCCAGCTTGGCGGCAAGGTTCAGGGCGGGGACATGGGTGGTCTGGAAGAAGGTGTTGTAGAACGGCAGTTCCTGCATCTGCCGCGCCGCCACCTCGGCCAGTTCCTTGCGGCCATAGCCCACGTTCACGCACCACAGGCCCGCCATGGCGTCGAGGATGCGGTTGCCGTCGCTGTCGGTCAGCCAGCAGCCCTCGGCCCGGGTTATGACCCGCGCGCCCTTGGCGCCCAGCTCCTGCCCGTGGGTGAAGGGATGCATGTGGTGCGCCGCGTCCAGCGCCTGAAGTTCTGCGGTCGGTGAATTGGCGGTCAAAAGGGTCATCGGGCACTCCTTTGCGGGTTTGGCGCGGAGAATATGATCAAATTCTGCGCTGTCAATCGAATCGCTGCCCAGAGCGCCTGTCAGGCCATGCCCGGCCCCTGACCGCCTGTCCGGCGCACAGCTCGGCGCCGGCGCTGTCGCCAGCGCAGGGATGGCCCGGGTGGGCGGGCCGATTTTCCGCAGGAAAGAGGTCCGCGTCCCGGGAGTCAGAGCGCCGCCGCAATCAGGTCCATGCCCTGCCGCACGTCGCCTTCCAGCGCCTGCGCCGCCGCCTCTGCGTCCCGACGGTCCAGCGCCCCGATCAGGTCCTTGTGCATGTCCCGCAACTGCCGCGTCCCGAACTGGCCGCAGACCGTGCGCAGCGAGGGGCCGAAGCGCAGCCAGAGCGTCTCGATCATGGCGGTCAGGATCGGCGCCCCGGCCACCGCGTTCATCCGCGCGTGAAAGGCGTGATTCTCCCGCAGGTAGGCCTCTATGTCGCCCCGAGCGATGGCCGCGTCCAGCCGCCGGTCGATCTCTGACAGTGCGGCCACATCGGACGCGCCAGCCCGACGCGCGGCCCGCGCCGCGACCCGCGGCTCCAACGCCAGCCGGGCTTCCAGCAGTTCTTCCACCGCACCGCGATCCAGCACCGGCACGGCGATGCGGCGGTTACCCAGCGCTTGCAGCGCACCCTCGGCGGTCAACCGGCGCAGCGCCTCGCGCACCGGGGTCATGCCCGCGCCGGTCCGCTCCACGAGGCCCTGGATGGTCACCGCCTCGCCGGGCATCATCGCCCCGAACAGGATCATCTCGCGCAGGTCGCGATACACCCGTTCATGCGCCGGCGGCCCCGCCCGCCCAACTGCCTCTGCCATTTTTTCCGCCATGTGCCTCTCGCTTCAGCGCCGCCGCACGCCGCGCTCTTGCGCCGGTTCGTCACCCGTGGAAACATCGCCGAAGTTGCCAGCTCACGCAACTTATGATCAAATCCGGGGACGGGGCGCCAAAGACCCCGCCACCAACGGGAGACCGATATGACCAAGACCCTGACGACGGCGACTGCCGCCCTCGCCCTGCTGGCCTCTGTGGCCGGGGCAGATGAAGTGCGTGTCTACAACTGGTCCGACTACATCGACGAAGACCTGCTGACCAAGTTCGAGGAAGAGACCGGGATCGACCTGATCTACGACGTCTTCGATTCGAACGAGGTGCTGGAAACGAAGATGCTCGCCGGCGGCTCCGGCTACGACGTGGTGGTGCCCACCGGCACCTTCCTGCAACGCCAGATCATGGCAGGCGCCTTCCAGCCGCTGGACATGGAAAAGCTGCCGAACGCGGGCAACATGTGGGACGTGATTTCCAAGCGGACGGCGACCTACGATCCCGGAAACGAATATTCCATCAACTACATGTGGGGCACCACCGGCCTTGGGGTGAACCTGGCCAAGGTGCAAGAGGTGCTGGGCGAGGATGCGCCCATCGACAGCCTCGCGCTGATCTTCGACCCGGCGAATGCGGAAAAGCTGGCCGCCTGCGGCATCCACATGCTGGACGCGCCGACAGAGATCATCCCGGCGGCCCTGACCTATGCGGGCGCCGACCCCGACGGAAAGGACGAAGAGGCGCTGGCCAAGGCCGAAGAGGTGCTGATGGCGATCCGTCCCCATGTCCAGAAGTTCCACTCCTCCGAATACATCAACGCGCTGGCCAACGGCGAGATCTGCGTGGCCTTCGGCTGGTCCGGTGACATCCTGCAGGCCCGCGACCGCGCCGCCGAGGCCGGTAACGGCGTAGAGATCGCCTATAACGCGCCGGTCGAAGGTGCGCTGATGTGGTTCGACCAGATGGCCATCCCGGTCGACGCGCCGAACCCGGACGCCGCGCATACCTTCCTGAACTTCATCATGGACCCCGAGAACATGGCGGCGGCGTCGAACTACGTCTACTACGCCAACGGCAACAAGGCCTCGCAGGATTTCCTGATCGAGGACGTGATCGGCGACACCGCGATCTACCCCAACGAGGCGGCGCTCGAGACGCTTTACACCGTCACGCCCTTCCCGCCGCGCGAACAGCGCAACCTGACGCGCCTCTGGACCAGGATCAAATCCGGCACCTGACGCCCCTTCCCGGCCCGTGCGCCCCACGGCGCGCGGGTCCTTCCTTCCAGCGAAAGACCCCATGGCCGACACCGTCTTTGCCCCCTGGACCGACCCGGACGCCAAGCCGCTGATCCAGTTCCGGAATGTCACCAAGCGCTTTGGCGACTTCACCGCAATCGACAACCTCACGCAGGACATCTACGAACGCGAATTCTTCGCCCTGCTCGGCCCCTCGGGCTGCGGCAAGACGACGATGATGCGGATGCTCGCGGGCTTCGAGGAACCGACCGAGGGCCAGATCCTGCTGAACGGGCAGGACATCGGCCACGTCCCCCCGAACCGGCGCGCGGTGAACATGATGTTCCAGAGCTACGCGCTCTTCCCGCATCTGTCGGTCTACGACAATATCGCCTTCGGCCTGCGCCGCGAGGGCAAGGACAAAGAGGCGATCGACGCCCGCGTGACAGAGATGCTGCGCCTGACCCGGCTGGACCGCTTCGCCAAACGCAAGCCGCACCAGATCTCGGGTGGCCAGCGGCAGCGCGTGGCGCTGGCGCGCTCGCTCGCCAAGGCGCCGAAGCTGCTGCTTCTGGATGAACCCCTGGGCGCGCTCGACAAGAAGCTGCGCGAAGAGACCCAGTTCGAGCTGATGGACATCCAGGAAAAGACCGGCACGACCTTCATCATCGTGACCCACGATCAGGAAGAGGCGATGACCGTCGCCTCCCGCGTGGCCGTCATGGACGAGGGCCGCATCGTGCAGGTCGCCACCCCCGCCGAGATCTACGAGGCGCCGAATTCGGTCTACGTGGCGGATTTCATCGGCGACGTGAACCTGATCCGCGGCACCGCGAAGGCCCGCCCCACGGCGCCCGAACCCGGCCCCGCGCCCCCGCCGGACCCCGAGCCCCCGGCAGCCACGGCGCCCGCGCCGCAGCCCGACACACCCCGCGCCCAGCCCAACGCCATGGGCGAATGGCTGCACGACACCCTGCTCCAGCCGATCCTCGGCAAGCGCGAGGCCGTGGCCGACCAACCCCGCCAGCTTCCGCCGCCCAGCGCCGAGGAAAGCGCCAGAGCCGCGCCGCCCGCTGCCGACCCCGACATCGCCGTCGGCGGGATAGAGATCCACTGGGCCGAGGGCCAGCCGCCGCTGATCTCCACCAACGGCGACCCGGCGCTGGACGGCAAGCCGGTCGTGCTGGCCCTGCGCCCGGAAAAGCTGACCATCGCACGGGACCGCCCCGACCGCCCCAACACGCTGGAAGGCAAGGTCATCGACATCGGCTACCTCGGCAACGTCTCGACCTACCACGTCGAGATCGCGGGCGGCACGATGGTCAAGGCGCAGATGGTCAATGCCACGCGCATCGCACGGCGCGACATCACCTGGGAAGACCGCGTCTGGGTCGGCTTCACCGCCACCGCCGGCGTGGTCCTGGAAGAGTGAGGCCACAGTGATGCGCCGCCTCACCCTCATCGCCCTGCCCTATCTCTGGCTGCTGGCGCTCTTCCTCGTGCCGTTCCTGATCGTGCTGAAGATCTCGCTGTCGGACGTGGCCCTCGCGCGCCCGCCCTATATGCCGCAACTCGACCTCTCGGCCGGGTGGGAGGGCATCACCAGCTTCTTCGCGGAACTGGATTTCGAGAACTTCACCTTCCTCGCCACCGACGACCTCTACTGGAAGGCCTACCTTTCCTCGCTGCAAATCGCGCTGGTCTCGACCCTGCTGACCCTCGCGGTGGGCTACCCCATGGCCTACGGCATGGCCCGCGCGGCGCCGGAATGGCGCCCGACGCTCCTGATGCTGGTGATCCTGCCTTTCTGGACCTCCTTCCTGATCCGCGTCTATTCGTGGATGGGAATCCTCTCGACCGACGGCGCGCTGAACCAGCTGTTGCTGGGCCTCGGGATCATCGACGCGCCGCTGACAATCCTGAACACCAATACCGCCGTCTACATCGGCATCGTCTACACCTACCTGCCCTTCATGATCCTGCCGATCTACGCCGCACTGGAAAAGCTCGACGCCAGCCTGCTCGAAGCCGCCGAAGATCTCGGCTGCTCACGCCTCGCCGCTTTCTGGCTGGTAACCGTGCCGCTGTCGCGGGCGGGCATCGTCGCGGGATGCTTCCTCGTCTTCATCCCCGCGCTCGGCGAATTCGTCATCCCCTCGCTCTTGGGCGGCTCCGACACGCTGATGATCGGCAAGGTCCTGTGGGAGGAGTTCTTCTCCAACCGCGACTGGCCCGTCGCCAGCGCCGTGGCCGTCATCCTCCTGCTGATCCTGATCGTCCCGATCGTCCTCTTCCAGCGCTCCGAGGAAAAGGCACGGGAGGCCGGCCAATGATCCCGCGTTTCTTCTGTCCCGAAATATCCCGGGGGAGCCCGCAGGGCGGGGGCAGAGCCCCCTGCGACGGAGGCCGCGCATGAGACGCTTCTCGTGGTTCAACACAACCTCGCTGACGCTGGGCTTCGCCTTCCTCTACCTGCCCATGGTGCTGCTGGTCGTCTACTCCTTCAATTCCTCCCGCCTCGTCACGGTCTGGGCGGGCTTCTCGACCAAGTGGTACGGGGAACTTTTGCGTAACGAGGAATTCCTCGACGCGGCCTGGGTCACCCTGCGCGTCGCCTTCTTTTCCTCGACGCTCGCCACGGTGCTCGGCACCATGGCCGCCTATGTGCTGATCCGCGCGGGCCGCTTCCCGGGGCGCACGCTGTTTTCGGGCATGATCTACGCCCCGCTCGTCATGCCCGAGGTCATCACCGGCCTGTCGCTCTTGCTGCTCTTCATCGGCATCGGGCTGGATCGCGGCGTTCTGACCGTCGTGCTGGCGCACACGACCTTCGCCATGTGCTATGTCTCGGTGGTGGTCTCCTCGCGGCTGGCCAGCTTCGACATGTCTCTGGAAGAGGCGGCGCTGGATCTTGGCGCCTCGCCCTTCGACAGCTTCCGCCTCGTGACCCTGCCGATCATCGCCCCCGCCGTGATCTCAGGCTGGCTGCTGGCCTTCACGCTGTCGCTCGACGACCTCGTGATCGCCTCCTTCACCACCGGCCCCGGCGCCACGACCCTGCCGATCAAGGTCTTCTCCGCCGTCCGCCTTGGCGTCAGCCCAGAGATCAACGCGCTCTCGACCATCATGATCGGGATCGTCACGGTCGGCGTGATCACCGCCTCGCTGATTTCCAAGCGCACCGCCGTTCAGCGCGCGCGCGAGGAACAGGCCGCCGTCCGCGCCGGCTGACATGCGGCGCCTCTACGAACCGGCGGCCTACGGGCCGCAAGGCGCCTGCTACTGGGCCGACACCCTGCCCGCCGCCGACTGGGGCCGCCCGGAGGGCGATGCCAGCACCGAGGTCGCGGTGATCGGCGGCGGCTTCACCGGCCTGTCCGCCGCGCTGCATCTGGCTGAGGCCGGAACCGCCGTAACGGTGCTGGAGGCCGGGCACCCCGGCTACGGCGCCTCGGGCCGCAATGGCGGCTTCTGCTGCCTCGGCGGCGCCAAGGCCTCGCCCGCCGCCATCGAGCGCCGCTTCGGGTCCGGCGTCGCGCAGGCCTGGGCCGGGACCGAGAAGGCCGCCGTCGCCCGCGCCCGCGCCCTGATCGACCGTTTCGGGATCGACGCTGATACCCATTCGGACGGGGAGGTCCTGCTGGCCCACAAGCCCCGCGCCTTTGCCGCCCTGCGGGCAGAGGCGCCGGTTCTGGCAAGGGCCTACGGCGTCACGCCAAGGCTGATCCCGCCCGAGGCCCTTGCGGACCACGGGCTGGGCGGCACCTGGCACGGCGCCCTGCACCTGCCGCTCGGCTTTGCCCTGAACCCGCGCAAGTATCACGCCGGGCTGGCGGTGGCGGCCCGCGCCGCCGGGGCCAGGCTGCACTCTGACAGCCCGGTGACCCCCCTCATGCCGCAAGGCGGGCGCTGGCACCTGACCACCCCCACGGGCCGCGTGACCGCCAAGCGGGTGATCCTTGCCACCAATGGCTATTCCTCCGAGGACCTGCCGGACTGGCTGGCCGGGCGCTATCTGCCCGCGCAGTCCAGCGTCATCGTCACCCGCCCGCTGACCGACGGCGAGCGCGCCGCGCAGGGCTGGACAAGCGACCGCATGGCTTACGACTCACGCGTCCTGCTGCACTACTTCCGCATGCTGCCCGAGGGTCGCTTTCTCTTTGGCATGCGCGGCGGGCTGCGGGCCACCCAGCGCGAGCGCGCCAGCCTCAGCCGCCGCATCCGCCAGCATTTTCACCGCCTCTTTCCCGCCTGGCGCGACGTGGAGATCACCCATGAATGGGACGGGCTGGTTTGCCTGATGCGCAGCCTGACCCCCTTCGTCGGTGCCCTGCCCGAGGCCCCGGGCCTGTTTGCCGCCATGGGCTTTCACGGCAACGGGGTTGCCATGGGCACCCATGCGGGCGCCAGCGTTGCCGCCATGGTCCGGGGCGAGACCCCGGCAGACTGCCCCGCCTTCCTCAGCCAGCCGCCCGGGCGCTTTCCGCTGGGCCGCTTCCGCCGCTCGCTGCTGCGACCGGCCTATGTCGCGGCGGGCGCGCTGGACCTGTAGGGGCCCGAGGGTCCCTTCCGACCCCCGGCGCCCAAGCGTTTTGGCTTGGCCTATCGACTCAGGCTCTCGGCCAGCCGCATCAGGGTGAGCGCCTCCTGCCGGTAACCGTAGAGGTCGTCCCCCCGGGCGCCCTGTGCCAGCGCCATGGCGTCGCCGATGCTCCAGTCGCCGACCATGTCCGAGCCGCGCAGGATCTGGCCGAAGCCCGCGATGGCCGTGGCCCATTGCGCGTCCGGCAGGGGCGCGGCATCGGCCATGACCGGCACCTCGATCAACTGGCTGATGTCCGCGCCCGGCGCCTTGTAGCGCAGCTTGAGAAAGCCCAGTTCGGAGGCATCGCCCGCCACCGGCTGCGCTGCACCGTAGCGCAGCGGGTCGGTCATCCGCGCGTCAGAGCCTGCGGGCGTGATCTCGTAGATGGCGGTGACCTGATGGCCCGCGCCGATCTCTCCGGCATCTACATGATCGTTGTTGAAGTCCTCGCGGCGCAGGGCGCGTGTCTCATACCCGATCAGCCGGTATTCAGAGACGGCGGCGGGGTTCCATTCCACCTGGATCTTCACGTCGTCGGCGATGGGCACCAGCGCGCCGGTCAACTGGTCCACCAGCACCTTCTGCGCCTCGGCCAGCGTGTCGATGTAGGAGGCCATGCCGTTGCCGGTCTGCGCCAGCGCCTGCATGGTCGCGTCGTCCAGATTGCCGCGCCCGAAGCCCAGCACCGACAGGTAGGTGCCGCTCTCGCGCTGGGCGGCGATGTAGTCCTTGAGGTCGTCGGGATCGCTGATGCCGATGTTGAAATCGCCGTCGGTGGCAAGGATCACGCGGCTGACCTCTCCCTCCGTGGTCATCTCGGCGGCGGTGGCATAGGCCTGTTGCAGGCCCGCCTGACCGGCGGTGCCGCCCCCGGCCTGAAGACGGTCGAGCGCGGCGAGGATGGTCTCGCGCTCTGTCGCCGGAGTCGGGTCCAGCACGCGGCCCGCGCTGCCCGCGTAGGTCACGATCGAAACGCTGTCTTCGGGGCCAAGCTGGCCCAGCATCAGGCGAAAGCTCTGTTTCAGCAGCGGCAGCTTGTCGGGCTGGTCCATCGACCCGGAAGTGTCGATCAGGAAGACAAGGTTCATCGCGGGACGCGCGGCGGGCAGCGCCCCCTGCAGCCCGATATGCACGACCTGCGTGCCCTTGCGCCATGGCGTATCCGAGACGCCCACCGTCGCCGCGAAGGGCGCATCGCCCTGGGGCGCCGGGTAGTCGTAGGTGAAATAGTTCACCATCTCCTCGATCCGCAGGGCATCCTTCGGCGGCAGCATCCCGTTGGTCAGAGAGTTGCGCAGGATCGACCAGGACGCCGTGTCGACGTCGATGGAGAAGGTCGAGACCGGGTCCTCTGCCGTGATCCTGACGCCGTTCTCCTCGGCCTTGGGGAAGGCCTCGGTGTCGGGCAGGCCGGGGGCGGGGAGGTCATAGGCGGGCGCGGGCATGGGCACAGGGCCGACCGCGCCGGGCATGCTACGCGCGGCGCCGCCCATGGCGCGGTTCTGCACGGCGGCGCCGGGGGCGGCGAAGGTCTCGGGCATCGGTTCCGCCGCCATGTCAGCGGCGACCATCGGCGGCGCGGCTTCGATCAGTTCGGCGGGCGCGGGGTCGGCCAGCGGGGCCTCGGCCTCTTCGGTCAGCACCACCGGCCCGGGCGCGGCCTCGCGGCTGGGCAGGCCGGGCACCTGCTCGCGCAACACGGGAATGACGGCGACCATGGCAACGGCGGCCAGCGCGGTCGTGGCGGTCAGAAAACCCTTGCTTGAAATCCCTGCGATCATCTTGCGTACTCCTCTGGAAAGGCCGCCCCTCCGGGCAGGCTCAGAGGTCAGACGCGCCGGATCGGTCGATCCTTGGACATCGTCGAAATTTTTCATCGCCAGCGTCAGGGCGCGCCTGCGCGCCTCGGGATCCGGCCCGGGCAGACCCGCGTCGAAGGCGCGCTTCAGGTCGTCGAACTCGTCACCGCTCATGCTTCTGCCTCCTTCATCGCCTTCAGCCGCTTGCGGCATTCCGAGACGCGCCAGCTGACCGTGCCTTCCGAGACCTCCAGCACCTGCGCGGCCTCGGCGTGGGTCACGCCATCCAGCACCAGCGCCAGCGTCTCGCGCAATTCGACCGAGAGGCCGCGCATCGCCTCTGTCAGCCAGTCCAAACGCTCTGCCGTCTCGGCCTCTGCGGCGCGGCGGGCCAGCTCGTGGTCGCCCCAGCCCTCGGCGGCCCTGGCATGGGTGGCGCGGCGGCGAAAGCGATCCCGCGCCGCGTTCACCGTGATGCGGTAAAGCCATGTCGTCAGCTTCGCCTCGCCCCGGAAGCCGCGCAACTTGGCGGGCAGGGCGGCGCAGATGTCCTGCGCGAGATCCTCTGCCTCGGCCCGGCTGCCGGTCAGCTTAACCGCATAGGCATAGACACGGTCATAGACCCGCTCCACCAGCAGGGCAAAGGCCTGCCGGTCGCCGTCTGCCGCCGCGCGGGCGAGGGTTTCGTCACTGACATCCATCCGCATCTTGTGACTTGGACGCGCGCCGGGGCGCAATCCTTGGATACCTGACCGAATTTTTTCTAACGCGCCGGATGTCTGAGGACGGGGCAGGCAGACGGCCCGCCATCACCCTGCCGCGCGCGGGTCTGAGACCGGGTGAGGCCAACGCCGCCGGCAATCCGTAGGCCGGGCTTCAGCCCGGCCATGGTCAAGGATCAATGTGCCTCGGCCCAGTTCGCACCCTGTCCGGCATCCACAACCAGCGGCACGTCCAGCTTCACCACCGGTTCCGCCGCACCCTCCATGACCGACCGGGCCGCGCCGATCAGGTCGTCCACCGCGCCCGCCTCGACCTCGAACAGCAGTTCGTCGTGGACCTGCAACAGCATCTTCGCGGGCAGGCCCTCGATTGCCTCGGGCATTCGCACCATGGCGCGGCGGATGATATCCGCCGCCGTGCCCTGAATAGGCGCGTTGATCGCGGCGCGCTTGGCGAACCCGGCGCGCGGCCCCTTGGCGCCGATCTCGGGCGTGTGGATGACGCGGCCGAACAGCGTCTCGACGCGCTTGTGTTCCTGCGCGAAGGCCACCGTGTCGTCCATGTATTGCTTGATGCCGGGGAAGCGCTCGAAATAGCGGTCGATGAAGCCCTGCGCCTCGGCCCGCGGAATGCGCAGGTTGCGGGCAAGGCCGAAGCCCGAGATGCCGTAGATCACGCCGAAGTTGATCGCCTTGGCCTGCCGCCGCACCTCCGGCGTCATCTGATCCATCGGCACGTTGAACATCTCCGACGCGGTCATGGCGTGGATGTCCTGCCCCTCGCGGAAGGCCTCTTTCAGCGCGTCGATCCCCGCCATATGGGCGAGGATGCGCAACTCGATCTGGCTGTAGTCGAGCGACACCAGCACCTTGCCCTCGGGCGCGACAAAGGCCTCGCGGATGCGGCGCCCTTCCTCGGACCGGACCGGGATGTTCTGCAGGTTCGGGTCGTTGGAGGCCAGCCGCCCGGTGTTCGCCCCGGCGATGGAATAGGAGGTATGCACCCGCCCGGTGTCGGGATTGATGTGCTCTTGCAGGGCGTCCGTGTAAGTCGATTTCAGCTTGGACAGCTGCCGCCAGTCCAGCACCCGGCCCGGCAGGTCGTGTTCCGTCGCGAGGTCCTCAAGCACGTCTGCGGGGGTGGAATACTTGCCGTTCTTGCCGCGTTTACCGCCCGGCAGGCTCATCTTCTCGAACAGGATGTCGCCCAGCTGCGCCGGGGAACCGACGTTGAACTTCTCGCCCGCCAGCTCGTGGATCTCGGCTTCCAGTTCGGCCATCTTCTGCGCGAACTTGCCGGACATGCGCGAGAGCGTGCCCCGGTCGACCGCGATGCCCGCCATCTCCATCTGCTTCAGCACCGGCACCAGCGGGCGTTCCAGCGTCTCGTAGACCCGCGTGACGCGCGCGCGGTGCAGCTGCGGCTTGAAGGTCAGCGCAAGGCGCAGGGTGATATCGGCATCCTCGGCGGCATAGCCGGTGGCCTTGTCCAGCGGCACCCGGTCGAAGGTGATCTGCGCCTTGCCGGTGCCCAGCAGGTCCTTGATCGGGATCGGCGTGTGCGAAAGATAGCGTTCGGACAGCGTGTCCATGCCGTGCTGATGCTCGCCACCGTGCAGGGCGTAGGACATGAGCATGGTGTCGTCGATGGGCGCGATCTCGATGCCGTAGCGCGACAGCACCTTGGCGTCGTATTTCATGTTCTGGCCGATCTTCATCACCGCCGCGTCTTCCAGCAGCGGCTTCAGCGCGGCCAGCGCCTGATCCATGGGGATCTGCCCCTCGGCCTTGGCGTCCGAGGCAAAGAGCCCCTCTCCGCTGTCCTCGGCCAGATGGGCGAGGGGGATATAGCAGGCCTCTCCGGGCGCGACCGCAAGGCTGACGCCGACGAGGTCGCAGAGCATCTCGTTCAGGCCGGTCGTCTCGGTGTCCACCGCCACGGTGCCAAGGTCGGTCGCCCGCGCGATCCAGCGTTCGAGCGCCGCCATATCCGACACGCATTCGTAGGCGGCGGCGTCGATGGCGGGCCAGTCCGGCGCGGCCTCGGGCGCATCGGCTGCGGCGGCGGGTTCGGGAACCGCAGGCGCCTCGACCCCCGCGTTGTCGGCGATCCGCTTGGTCAGCGTGCGGAACTCCATCTTCGTCAGGAAGCCCAGCAGCACTTCGGGGTCCGGCTCTTTCACCTCCAGATCGTCAAGCGTGAAGGGCAGCTCCATATTGCAATCCAGCTGTACGAGGCGCTTCGACAGCTCGATCTGTTCGCGCTTCTCGATCAGGGTCTGGCGGCGCTTGGGCTGCTTGATCTCTTCGGCGCGGTCCAGCAACTCTTCGAGAGAGCCGAATTCGTTGATCAACAGCGCCGCCGTCTTGATCCCGATCCCCGGCGCACCCGGCACGTTGTCGACGCTGTCGCCCGCCAGCGCTTGCACGTCCACGACCCGTTCCGGCCCGACGCCGAATTTCTCCAGCACGCCGTCGCGGTCGATGACCTTGTTTTTCATCGGGTCGAGCATCTCGACCCCCTCGCCCACAAGCTGCATCAGGTCCTTGTCCGAAGACAGGATCGTCACCCGCCCCCCGGCCTTGCGCGCCTGGCAGGCCAGAGTCGCCATGATGTCATCGGCCTCGAAGCCCTCGATTTCCTTGCAGGCGATGTTGAAGGCCAGCGTGGCCTCGCGGGTCAGCGGGATCTGCGGGCGCAGGTCCTCGGGCATGGCCTCGCGGTTGGCCTTGTACTGGTCGTACAGATCGTTGCGGAAGGTGTGGCTGCCCTTGTCGAAGACCACGGCGACATGAGTCGGCGCGTCGGGGCCGGTGTTGCCCTCGACGTAGCGGTGCAGCATGTTGCAAAAGCCGGACACGGCGCCGATGGGCAGCCCGTCTGACTTGCGCGTCAGCGGCGGCAGCGCGTGGAAGGCCCGGAAAATATAGGCCGACCCGTCGATCAGGTGCAGATGGCACCCCTTGCCGAAATTTCCTGCCATGGTCTTCGCCTCCGCGTCCTGTTCCGCGTGAGGTTTGCCACGATCCGGGCCTGCCTGCCAGTTGTCCTTTTGCCTGCCCTCCCGGCACCGCGCAGGCGACCGGGCGGCCTTCGTCAGCCCAGGTCGAGGTCGATCAGCTCGGGCGGCGCCGCGACCACAAGGAAGACGGCGACGAAGAAGATAGTCGAGGCCGCGACCACCATCATGTGCCAGATGGTGTTGTGAAAGCGCAGGCGCGAGGCCAGCAGGAAGGGCGTTCCGACGGAATAAAGCAGGCCGCCCACCAGCATCAGAACCGTGGCGGAAAGTGGCAGGCTGCCCAGCATGTCGCGCCCGCCGACCACGACCACCCAGCCGGAACACAGGCACATCAGAACGGCGGCACCGGCGGGCAGGTGCCTGCGGATCATGGTGATGACGGTCGCGCCGGCAGCCGCGCTCCAGATCGCGGTCAGCAGGCCAAGGCCAGAGCCGGACAGCAGTGCAAATGGAGTATAGGTGCCCGCGATCTTGAGGTGGATGGCCGACATGTCCAGTCGCCGCAGGAACCCCGTCCATTGCGGCGCGGGCAGATGGTTGTACAGCAGCGAGGCGGTCAACATGAACAGCAGGGTGCCGCCGTAGACGGAAACGCCGACGATCCCGGCGGCATCGCCGCGCCAGATCACCGTCAGCGTGATCAGCACCGGCACGGCGGCCAGGGCCAGCACGATGGCGGCAAGATGCACGATCATGTCGCTGGCCAGTTCCGCCCGGCTGTAAACGCGCCGGTCGCAGGACACCGGCGGCAGCCCGCGCCGGGGGACGGGGATCATGACCGCGTCCCCGGGGCCCCCGTCGGCGCCGCCGGAGCGGGTCCGACCTGCAGGGGATATGCCGGGGCGGGGGTCACGGCCTAGGCCTTGTCCGCGAAATCGGCGTGAACATATCTGGCATCGCAATAGGGACACTCGACAAAGCCGGTCTCCAGCGGGATCTGCAGCCAGACCCGCGGATGCCCCAGGGCGGCCCCGCCGCCGTCGCAGGCAATGCGATGGGCCTTGACCACCACGGTTTCCGGCGCTTGCGTTGTCATGGGCGTTCCCCTTCCCTGCGAGGCGGCGAAGGCCCCGCGATTCCAGTCTACCGGCAAGCCCTTTCCCGGAGGTTTACAAGGTTTCGGGTTCCCGTCCGGGCCCTGCCGCTCTAGATGCGGGTATGACCGATGCAACAGGGTGGAGCAAGCGTTGACACAGGACGCAATCCGGATCGAAGGGCTGGCCAAGACCTACGAGGGTGGAAAACAGGCGCTGCGGGGTGTGGACCTCTCGGTCCCGGCGGGGTCCGTCTTTGGCCTGCTGGGGCCGAACGGCGCCGGGAAATCCACGATGATCAACATTCTCGCCGGGCTGGTGACGAAGACCGCCGGCAGGGTGACGATCTGGGGCTGGGACCAGGACGTGAACCCGCGCCAGAGCCGCGCCGCCATCGGCGTGATGCCGCAGGAGCTGAACCTAGACCCTTTCTTCACACCCCGCGGCGCGCTGGAAGTGCAGGCGGGTCTCTACGGCGTGCCGAAATTCGAACGCCGCTCGGACGAGATCCTCGAGATGGTCGGCCTGACCGACAAGGCCGAAGCCTATGCACGCACGCTGTCTGGCGGCATGCGACGGCGCCTTTTGCTGGCCAAGGCGCTGGTCCATTCCCCGCAGGTGCTGGTGCTGGACGAGCCCACGGCAGGTGTGGATATCGAGCTGCGGCAGATGCTCTGGCGCAACGTGCGACGGCTGAACCGCGAACGCGGCATGACGATCATCCTGACGACACACTACCTCGAAGAGGCCGAAGAGATGTGCGACGAGATCGCCATCATCAACCACGGCGCTCTGGTGGCGCGCGATTCGACCACGAACCTGCTGGGGCAGATCGACCGCCGGACAATGGTCATCGTGCCGGAAACGCAGCCCGAAACCCTGCCTGAAACGCCCGGTGTCGAAACCCGCCGCCGCGACGACGGCAGCCTCGCGCTCAGCTACCATGCCGACCGGACCAGCGCCGAGGACGTGCTGAGCGCCGTGCATCGCGCGGGCATCCGCATCCGCGACGTGCGGACGGAGCAGGCAGACCTTCAGGACGTCTTCCTCGAACTGACGCGTTCCACGGCCTGACGTTCCGCCAAGTTGGTCGGCTGGACGCCTCCGGCGGGAGTATTTGGGCAGAAAAGAAGTCCATCCGCTTCTTCTCTGTTTAAATACTCATCGAGTCATGACCCTCGCACGGCACGTCCGAGAGAAAGCGCGCCGTTGCCCCACGCGCCAGCCCGAGGCGAAGGCCTCAGGCCGAAGCTGAGAAAAGAAGCGCGCGCGGCAGCGCGCCCCGCGGGATCAGTCCACGTCCCGGATCAGTCCTGTTTCTGGAGCATCCGGCCGAGGACGCGACCGCCGAGGATGTGTACGTGCAGGTGCGGAACCTCCTGCACCCCGTTGCGGCCCGCGTTGGAAATCAGCCGCCAGCCGTCTTCCTCGACGCCCTCCATGCGGCAGACCTCGCCGACAAGGCGGACGTAGTCGAGGATCTCGGCGTCCGAGGCGTCCTGCGCGAAATGGTCGAAGCTGACGTAGGCGCCCTTCGGGATCACCAGGACGTGCAGCGGCGCCTGCGGGTAGATGTCCCGGAACGCGAGGCTGTGCGCGGTCTCCTTCACCGTCTGGTTCGGAATCTCGCCGCGCAGGATCTTCGCGAATATGTTCTGGTCGTCGTAGCTGTAGGCCATGGGGTCCTCGGGAGTGTCAGGGCGCCGTTCGGGCCGCATCAAGGCCGAAATCCCCGCCACATGCAACCGGCCTCAGTCCGCGAAGAGGTGCTCCGCCCCGGCGATGTCCTGCGCTGTCGCGCCCGGCACCGACAGGAAGCTTTCCAGCGTGCGGGCGTTGACCTCGATCGGGTCGGTCTCGCGCAGGCGCTGGTAGTTCTCGAACTGGGCATCCCGGATGCGGTCGCTTTCATGCGTCATGTCGTTGCGCACCGTCGGCAGCAGGCGTTCGATGGTCTCGAAGGGCGTCCGATCGCCGGCCAGCCCCACCCGCTTGGCGTGGCCGATCAGGTAGGCGTCCGAGAACTGGCATTCGACCTCGAGGATGCGCGTCAGCGCGCGATCCCGTCCGAAATCCTCGATCAGGTCGAGGTTGGCGGGGTCCATGCAGACGATCAGGCGGTCGGTCTCGTAGTAGTCATAGAGCATCCGCATCAGCGCCCGCCGGTGGCGGTGCCGCTTGCCCATGGTCGACTGGATGCCGCCAAGGTCCGGCAGCGCGCAGCTTTCCTCGTTGAAGAGGTATTCGATGCAGGGAATGTTCGTCACCTGGCGGATGCGCTCCACCAGCCGTTTGGCGACGTGCCACTTCTTGCAGACGATGATCAGCAACTCGCGTTCGCGGCCCAGAGAGCTTTCGGTCTCCCAGAACCGCGGCGCGAAGCGGCGACCGTCGCGGCCCTTCTCGGTCAGGAACTTGAACAGCGACCGTCCTTCGTTGGAAATCTGGAACCGCGCCCCTTCCGAGGCATAGAGCACGCCAAGGCGTCGCCGCAGTTCCGTCGCCTCGGGAGAGATCTTCCGCGCGAAGAGCGCGTCCTGAGACAAGAGCAGGTCGTAGTGGTCGTTGTAGAGGGTCACCGGCATGCCGTAGTCGGTGAACATCAGGAAGGTCAGCGTGCGGCTTTCGATCTCGTGCTCGGGAATCAGGTGGCGGACCAGCGTCTGAAAGAATGTCTCGTCCGGGATCCACGTGGTCGCGAAGAAGCGCATCACGTCGCGCCGCTTTCTTGCGAAGGCGAGGATCGCTTCGATCGTGCGGCGGCGCAGGCACCACCACTGGCTGCCGATCATCACCTCGATATCCCCGGGCACCGCCCGCGTCAGGCCCAGCCGCTTCTGCATCTGGTACATCGCGTAGAAGCGCCGCTTTTGCGTGCGTTCGTTGAACCAGTGACGATAGATCAGCCGCTCTTCCTTCCAGCCGGTCTTGATCCAGTCGCTTTCGAAGTAGTCGTAGCTTTCGATGTAGTCGCAGTCGCGCCGGTCGAGGAATTCATGCGCGTATTCCGCCGATTTGATCGCCATGCAGTCGCCGGACAGCATGTAGAAATGCGTCGCGCGCGGAAAGGCCTCGGACGCGGCCTGCACCGCGCCCAGCGTGGCGCGCACAAGGCTCCATTCCCCCCAGCCACACCTGACCCGCTTCTTCGCGAAGGTCACGTTCGGGTTGTCCTTCAGGGCCGCGCGCAGGCGCGTGTAATGCGCCGCCGGGGACCGCGCGTCGAAGTGGATCGCCATGTAGTCGCCCGCCGCCGTCAGGCTGTTGGCCTGACGGATGATCGCATCCGGGTCCTTGTGACACAGAAGGATGAAGGCGATTTTTGCCATACAGCGAACGATTGCCCTAAGTTTGCCCGATTGTTTCTATTGATAAAGCCTGCGGGGCGTTGAATAAACCGGCTTTATTTGATTTCTTGTAGCAGGTCAGACGTCAAGAAGACCATAACGGACGTCAGCGGAGGCAGCAGGCATGGGCTTTCCCGGCACATGGATGACCGAGAGCGAGAGCATGGTGTATCGGGTCGTCCCGAAATGCGCCTGTTCGACCATCGGCCAGATCATGTTCTATTCCGACCACGGTCGCTTCTTCGACGGTGACATCCACGACGCGACCGAGGGCCTGCACAAATGGGCCCGCGACGACAGCCAGCCCGCCATCAAGGCCACCGTCAAGACGCGCTCGTCCTATGCCTTCACCTGCGTGCGCAACCCCTACACGCGCATCCTGTCCAGTTTCTTCGACAAGATCTGCGGCATCCAGCGCAACGGCAAACGCTATCGCGGCAACCTCGTGCCCCTGCTGATCCAGAAATACGGGATCGAGGTCGGCGGCGACGACGGCCAGCAGGAGTTCGACCAGATCCGGTCTTTCCGGCGCTTCCTGCTGTTCGTGCGCGACACAATCCGCTGGCGTCGCCCGATGGAGCCGGACATTCACTGGTCCGCCATGTCGGGCCATGTCTCGACCTTCATCGTGAACGGCGGACGCTACGACCAGATCTTCTGGACCGAGGATTTCAACGCCGGGATGCAGGGGGTGCTGGACAAGATCCAGACCCGCCACCCGGTCGACCTGACGCAGATCCCGCGCTTCAACGAATCCGAAGGACACGGACCCAAGCGCCTGCACCCGGTCGAGGATTACTTCGACGACCTCTCGATGCATCTGGTCTACGAGATCTTCAAACGCGACTTCGAGCTGTTCCGCTACGATTTCGAGAACCCCGCCAACAAGATGCCGGTGGGTGAAATCGACCTTGCCGAGGTTCACGCCAAGCTGGGCGATTGATCCGTCCGGGCTATCCCGGCGCGGAGCCGCGCGTTGACCGTCATCGGGCCGGTCAGCGGCGCGTGTAACGCGCCACCAGCCGCCGGACGACGGGGGCAATGACCAGCACCGACGGGAAGGCGATCAGCCAGCTCGACCCCCATGCGCTCATCCACAGGCCGAAGAAGCCCGGGACCACACCCAGGGCCCGCAGCGTGGCGACGCCCGACACGATCAGGGACATGAAGCCCGACAGCAGCAGGCCGAAGACGACGGGGGCAAGGCGGGGCGGGATCATGGCGGGGCTCCTTTCCCACCCTGCTTACGGCTTTCCCCTGTGGCCACAAGGGGCCGCGCGTCTTCGTCGGACCGTCACCAAACCGTCATCGCCCCGTTACCCTTGGGCCGGAAAGAGGCATGGAACCAGAAGAACAGGGGATTCCCATGCCGATCCGCACGCTTTGTCTGACCAGTGCGCTGGCGCTTGCCGCCGGGGCCGCTTCGGCGGACATGACCTTCAACCGCATCGCCGCCTTCGCCACGCCCCTGAACATGGCAGAGGGCGAGGATACCGCGCGCGAAACCTCGGCAGAGATCATTGCCGCGACCGAAGACGGCATGACGCTGGTCTACACCGACAGCCCGCTGGGCGTGCTGGGCCGCATCGACATCACCGACCCGGCGAACCCGCAGCCGCTGGGCAACCTGCCGCTGGATGGAGAGCCGACCTCCGTCGCCGTCAAGGGCACGGCGGCCTTCGTGGGCGTGAACACCTCGGAAAGCTACACCGATCCCTCGGGTCACCTCGCGGTCTTCGACCTGCAGACCGGCGTGCAGGCCTATGACTGCGACCTTGGCGGCCAGCCCGACAGCGTGGCCATGGCCAAGGACGGCAGCTTTGTCACCGTCGCCATCGAGAACGAGCGCGACGAGGATCTGGGCGACGGCCGCACCGGCCAGATGCCCGCCGGTTACGTCGTGATCGTTCCCGTCGAGGGCGGCACGCCCGATTGCGACGGGCTGATCAAGGTCGACCTGACCGGGCTGGCCGAAGTTTCCCCCGAGGACCCGGAGCCCGAGTTCGTGGATGTGAACGCGGCGGGCGAGATCGTCGTGACGCTTCAGGAAAACAACCACCTCGCGGTGATCGCCTCTGACGGCACCCTGCTGAACCACTTCTCCGCCGGGGCGGTGGATCTTGAGGGCATCGACACCAGGGACGAGCGCGGCGCGCTGATCTTCACCGACAGCCAGCCCGCCCGCAAGCGCGAGCCCGACGCGGTCAAATGGATCGACGCCGACCATTTCGCCACGGCGAACGAGGGCGACATGGACGGCGGCTCTCGCGGCTGGACGATTTTCAACAAGGACGGCACGGTTGTCTACGAAAGCGGCGCGTCCTTCGAACATGCGCTGGTGCGGATCGGCCACTACCCGGACAAGCGATCCGACGCCAAGGGCGTGGAGCCCGAATCGATCGAGTTCGCGGAATTCGACGGCACACCCTTCGTCTTCGTGGGCTCCGAGCGCGGGTCGGCGGTCGGCGTCTACGACGTCACGGACCTGAGCGCGCCGGTGCTGAAGCAGATCCTGCCCTCGGGCATCGGACCGGAGGGCTACGTCGCGATCCCCGCGCGCAACCTGCTGGTCTCGGCCAATGAGACCGACCTGATCGAGGACGGCGGCGTGCGCGCGCATGTCATGCTCTTCGACTACGCGGAAGGTCCTGCAAACTACCCCCAACTGACCTCCGAAGGCGCGGATGAGTTGATCGGTTGGGGCGCGATTTCCGGCATGGTCGCGGGCGAGAATGGCCTCGTCTACGCGGTGAACGACAGCTTCTACGGCTACCAGCCGACGATCTTCACCATCGACACGACGCAGACCCCGGCGCGCATCACCAAGGCCCTGCGGATCACCCGCGCCAATGGCGACATCGCGCAGAAACTCGACCTCGAAGGCATCGCGCTGGACGGCGAGGGCGGCTTCTGGGTCGCTTCCGAGGGCCGCACCGACCGGGTGATCCCGCACGCGATTTACCATGTCACCGCCGAGGGCGAGATCGACGAGGAAATCGGCCTGCCCGCCGAGTTGATGGCGGTCGAGACGCGCTTTGGCTTCGAGGGCATCACCCTGAAGGACGGCACCCTCTGGATGGCCGTGCAGCGCGAGTGGGGCGACGATCCGAAGGGCCGCGTGAAGCTGGTGTCCTATGACCTCGAAAGCGGCGAATGGGGCGCGGTCCACTACAAGAAGGCCGCGCCGGAAACCGGCTGGGTCGGACTGTCCGAGATCGTGGCCCACGGTGACTGGTTCTACGTGGTCGAGCGCGACAACCAGATCGGCGCCGCTGCGATCACGAAGAAGGTCTACCGCATCCCCGCCGCCGAGATGGTTCCGGCCCCGCTCGGCGGCGACCTGCCGGTGGTGTCGAAGGAAGAGGTCCGCGACCTGATCCCCGACCTCAAGGCGCAGGGCGGCTACGTGATCGACAAGGTCGAGGGTCTGGCGATCTTCGAGGACGGCACCGTCTGGGTCTCGACCGACAACGACGGCGTCGACGACAGCTCGGGCGAGACCTTCTTCTGGTCCTTCACGCTCTGAATTTCACCCAAGTCCCTTTTCAGCAGGTCAGGCGCCGGTCCCTCGGGAGCGGCGTCTTTTTATGCGGTGGCGAATTCTTGCAAAGAATTCGATCCGTTTTCTTTGCAAGAAAACGGCGCCCCCGGCGCCGTCAGTCCGGCAGGTCCTTCGACGGGATGAGCGGAAAGAACGTCCCCGAGGACCAGAGGCCGAACCAGCCGTCGTGGTGATCGCCCAGCTCCACCAGCCGGTAAAAGCTTTTGCGGTCGATCAGCGCCTCGAGGTTGGCGCGCACCAGAACATAGGGCGCGGGCTCGCCGGTCTCGGGGTCACGCTCCACACGAATGGGGTGATCGGGCCCGGCCACGGCGTGGTCGTCCACATGGGTGCGGAAGGTCAGCACCTGGTCCGGCCCCGCGCCCTCTGCCTCGAAATCGACCGCCACGAAGGGGGCGTCTTCCACCGTGATGCCCACTTTTTCGACAGGCGTGACCAGAAAGTAGTCCTCGCCGTCCTTGCGCAGGATCGATGAGAACAGCTTGACCAGCCCCATGCGCCCGATCGGCGTGCCAAGGTAGAACCACGTCCCGTCGCGCGCTATGCGCATATCGAGGTCGCCGCAGAAGGGCGGGTTCCATGTGTGGACCGGCGGCGGACCTTTGCCACCGGCCTTGCGGGCTGCCTCCGCGATGCCCTCCGTCGAGGGCGGCACGCCATTTTGTGAACGCATTGCTTTTGCCATTTCCGAACCGCGCGATACACTCGCACCAACAGCATACTAGCCCGGAAGTGGAGATTTAACATGGCCGAGGCCGAAAATCTGGTCGCAGAGATCGAAGCGCTGGAAGACAAGCTGGCGCTGGCCAGGCAGTCGATCCAGGCGCGCTTCATCGGGCAGGAGAGGGTCGTCGACCTGACGCTGGCCTCGATGCTCTGCGGGGGCCACGCGCTGCTGATCGGCCTGCCCGGGCTGGGCAAGACCCGCCTCGTCGAGACGCTGTCCACCGTCATGGGGCTGAACGGCAACCGCATCCAGTTCACGCCCGACCTGATGCCCGCCGATATCCTCGGCTCCGAGGTGCTGGAAACGGGCGCCGACGGCAGCCGCGCCTTCAAGTTCATCGAAGGCCCGATCTTCTGCCAGCTTCTGATGGCGGACGAGATCAACCGCGCCTCGCCCCGGACGCAGTCGGCTTTGCTTCAGGCCATGCAGGAGAAGGTTGTCACCGTCGCGGGCGAGACCCGCGCGCTGGACGCGCCCTTCCACGTGCTGGCCACGCAGAACCCCATCGAGCAGGAAGGCACCTACCCGCTGCCCGAGGCGCAGCTTGACCGCTTCCTCGTGCAGATCGACGTGGCCTATCCCGACCGCAAGACCGAACGCGATATCCTGATGGCCACCACCGGCACCGAAGAGGCTGAGTCGCATCAGGTCTTCACCGGCGAAGAACTGATCGCCGCGCAGCGCCTTTTGCGCCGGATGCCGGTGGGCGAGGCGGTGGTCGAGATGATCCTCGACCTGGTGCGCGCCTTCCGGCCCGACGATCCCTCGGCGACCGAGCGGGTGAAGGACTTTGTCGCATGGGGCCCCGGCCCGCGCGCCGCGCAGGCGCTGATGCTGACCGTGCGCGCCAAGGCGCTGCTGGAGGGCCGCCTTGCGCCTTCGCCCGCCGACGTTCTGGACATGGCAAAGCCGGTGCTGGTGCACCGCATGGCGCTGACTTTCTCGGCGCGCGCCCGGGGTGAGGACCTTGGCCGCCTGATCGACGAAACCGCCGCGCAGATGACGCCCACCGAGGCCGCCGCGTGACAGGTACCGTCGCCCATCTGCGCACCCGCGCGCAAGAAGAGGCGGGACGCTTTCCCGCCCTTCTGGCGCGGGCCGAGCAACTGGCCGGGACCGTCCTTCTGGGCGAACACGGGCGCCGTCGCGCCGGGCTGGGCGACGATTTCTGGCAGTACCGCCCGCTGACCGTGGGCGACAGCTACCGCCAGATCGACTGGCGCCGGTCGGCGCGCGGTGACGAGCAGTTCGTGCGCGAACGCGAATGGCAGATCGCCCAGTCGGTGCAGGTCTGGGTCGATCCCGGCGCGTCGATGCGGTTTTCGTCGTCGAAGACGCTGCCGACCAAGGCCGACCGGGCGCGGCTGGTGGCGCTGGCGGCCTCGATCCTGCTGGTGCGGGGCGGCGAGCGCGTCGGCCTGACCGGGTGGAAACTGCCGCCCCGGCGTGGCGATCAGCAAACCCTGCGGCTGGCGGAACTGCTGTCGGAGGATGGCGAGGACGACTATGCCGAACCCGAGGCGCGCGGCATGCTGCCCCATGCCAAGGCGCTTTTCGTCTCGGACTTCCTGTCCGACCCCGCGCCGGTCGAGGCGGCGCTGACAAAGGCCGCCGACCGGGGCGTGCGCGGTGTGCTGTTGCAGGTACTCGACCCCAGCGAAGAGGCCTTCCCCTTCGACGGGCGCACCATTTTCGAAAGCGTGAACAAGAGCCTGCGGCACGAGACCTTGAAGGCAGGCGACCTGCGCAGGGCCTACCTGCACAGGCTGGCCGAGCGGAAGGCGCGGCTGGATGCCATATGTCGGCTGACCGGCTGGCAACATTTTACGCATCACACTGACCAGACAGCGCAATCCGCGCTGCTTTGGGTCGATCGCGCCCTGGATGGGAGCAACGGATGACACTCTTCGGCCTTCTCGGCTTTACCACGCCCTGGCTTCTGCTGGGGCTTCTGGCGCTGCCCATCCTCTGGGTGATCCTGCGCGCCGTGCCGCCCGCGCCGATCCGCCGCCTGTTTCCGGGCGTCGTGCTGCTGTTGGGTCTGAAGGACGTGGAACAGGTCACCGACCGCACGCCGTGGTGGCTGCTGCTGCTGCGCATGCTGGCGGTCGCCGCCGTGATCATCGGCATGGCCGGACCGGTGCTGAACCCCGACCGGGGCGAGGGCGCCGAGGGCGACGGCCCGCTCTTGGTCGTCATGGATGCAAGCTGGGCCTCTGCCGCCGACTGGCGCGCGCGGATGGTGTCGCTGGACGGCCTCTTGGCCGAGGCGGGGCGCGACGGGCGCCCGGTGGCGCTGATGCGCCTGACCAACCCCGAGCCGGTGCAGTTCCTTGCCGCCGACGTGGTCCGCAGCCGCCTGACCGGCGTGACGCCCGAACCGTGGGAGCCGGGAGAGGACAGCCTGACCCGCGCCACAGAGATGCTGCCCGACGGCCCCTTCGACAGCTACTGGATGTCCGACGCCCTTACCCGCGACAGTCGCGCCGATTTCCTTGCCACGCTGGAAGGCCGGGGCACCGTCACCGTCTTCGAGGCGCCGCGTACGCTGTACGCTTTGGAACCGGCGCGGGTCGAGGACGGCAACCTGCAATTCACCCTGCGCCGCCTGCGCGCCGAGGGCGCGGCAGAGGTCACGCTGGCCGGGCGCGGGCGCGACCCGGCGGGCAATCAGGCGGTGCTGGTGCGCCAGCCCGTCAGCTTCGAGGCCGGTGCCCTGACGGCGGAGATGGAGCTTTCGCTGCCCTCCGAACTGCGCGCGCGGATCGAACGCTTCGAGATCGAGGGCATCCGCAGCGCCGGGGCCGTGACCTTGCCCGACGACAGCCTGCGCCGCCGCGAGGTCGCGCTGATCGCGGGCCGCGAGGACCGCGAGGGGCTGGAGTTGCTCTCGCCGCTGCATTACCTCGAAAAGGCCCTGCAACCCACCGCCGACCTGCTGGACGGCGCGCTGACCGACATCCTGCCCGCCAATCCCGACGTGATCGTTCTGGCGGACGTGGCGACCCTGTCGGGGGCCGAGGAAGAGGCGGTGCTCGACTGGGTCGAGAAGGGCGGCATGCTCCTGCGCTTCGCCGGGCCGCGCCTTGCCGCGTCCGACGTCAGCCGCGATGCCGAGGATCCGCTGATGCCCGTGCGCCTGCGCGCCGGGGGCCGCACCGTGGGCGGCGCCATGTCCTGGGGGGAACCCAAGGCGCTGGCGCCCTTCACCGAGGACAGCCCCTTCTTCGGCCTGCCGGTGCCGGAGGACGTGACCATCAACAGCCAGGTCATGGCGCAGCCCGACCCGACGCTGGCCGACCGCGTGGTGGCGCAACTGACCGACGGCACGCCGCTGGTCACCCGCAAGGAGATCGGGCAGGGGCAGGTTGTCCTGTTCCACGTCACCGCCAATGCCGAGTGGTCGACCCTGCCGCTTTCGGGCCTCTTCGTGCAGATGCTGGAACGGCTGGCGGTCTCTTCCGCCACCGCCCAGCCCGAGGTCGAGGATATGGAGGGCACCGTCTGGCAGCCGCTCATGGTGCTGGATGCCTTCGGCAACGCCCGCGACGGCGAGACCCTGCCCGGCGTCGAAGGGCCCGCGCTGGTCGAGGCCGCGCTTGGCCCGGACCTGCGCCCCGGCCTCTATCAGGGCGAAGACCGCAGCCTCGCCCGCAATGTCGTCACCGCCGACACCGCGCTGGAGCCGATGGTCTGGCCCGACCGCATCACCGTCGAGGGGCTGAGCCAGCCGCGCGAGCGCCCGCTTGCGGGCCTGCTGCTCGCCATGGCCATCGCGCTGCTGGTGGCGGATGTGGTGGCCTCTCTGGCGCTGTCGGGCCGCTTGCGGGGCGCGGTCTCTGCCTCTGTCCTGTTGGCGGCGCTGGCGCTGATGCCGCGCGACGGCATGGCGCAGGACGCGACCCCGACCGCCCCCCCGGCGCAGGAAGAGACCGTCGAGGCCGAACCCGACACCGACCTCGAGCGGGCCATTCAGGCGACCTCCGAGGTGGTGCTGGCGCATGTCCTCACCGGCGACGACCGCATCGACGAGGTCGCACATGCGGGCCTTCAGGGGCTGTCCGACACGCTGTACTTCCGCACCTCGGTCGAGCCGGCGGAGCCCATGGGTGTGGACCTCGAAACCGACGAACTGGCCTTCTACCCGCTGCTCTACTGGCCCATCACGCCGGACCAGCCGACCCCTTCGGCTGCGGCCTATGCCAAGCTGAACACCTATCTGCGCTCCGGCGGCATGATCCTGTTCGACACCCGCGACGCCGATGTGGCGGGCTTCGGCAGCGGCACCCCCGAAGGCCGCAAGCTGCAGCAACTCGCCCGCCCGCTGGATATCCCGCCGCTGGAACCCCTGCCCGCCGACCACGTGCTGACGCGGACCTTCTACCTGTTGCAGGACTTCCCGGGGCGTTGGACGGGCCGCGACGTTTGGGTCGAGGCCGCGCCGCCCGACGCGGAACTGATCGAGGGCATGCCCTTCCGCGACCTCAACGACAACGTCACGCCCGTGGTGATCGGCGGCAATGACTGGGCCGCCGCATGGGCCATGGACGCCAGTGGCAACCCGATGGTGCGCCTTGGGTCCGGCTTCGCCGGCGAGCGGCAGCGCGAGATCGCCTACCGCTTTGGCGTGAACCTCGTGATGCACGTCCTGACGGGCAACTACAAAAGCGATCAGGTCCATGTGCCTGCATTGCTGGACAGGCTTGGCCAATGACCGGATCCTTCGTTTTCGACCCGCTTCTGCCCTGGGCGGTGATCGCCGTGCTGGGCGCGCTGGCCCTTGGCGGCGCCGCACTGGCGCTGTGGCGCGGGCTGTCGGGCTGGGCCTTCCGCGCACTGGCGGCGCTGGTGCTGGTGGGCGCGCTGGCGCAGCCCTCCTACCAGGTCGAGGACCGTGCGCCGCTGACCAACATCGTGCTGATGCTGGTGGACGAGACCGCCTCGCAGAACCTCGCCGAACGCGCGGGCGTCACCGCCGAGGCCGCCGACCGGATGGAGGCCTCGCTTCTTGCGCGCGACAATACAGAGGTGCGGCGCATCCCCGTCCCCGATGGCGAGGGCGACGCGGGCACCCAGTTGATGACCGCCCTGTCAGAGGCCATCGCAGAGGAACCGCGCGGACGCATCTCGGGCATTGTCCTGCTGTCGGACGGGCGCCTGCACGATCTCGAACGCGCGCCCGACCTGCCCGCGCCGCTGCACCTTCTGATGACCGGGCAGGAGGACGACTGGGACCGCCGCCTGATCGTGCGCAACGCCCCCGCCTTCGCCATTCTCGGCGAAGAGGTCGAGCTGACCCTGCGCATCGACGACGACGGCGCGGCGCCGGGGGATGCCCTGACCGACATCGAAATCTCGGTCGACGGGTCCGAACCGGAAACCTACCGGGTGCCGGTGGGCGAGGACCTCTCGCTGCCAATCACGCTGCCCCATGGCGGCATGAACGTCATCCAGTTCACCGTCCCCGAGGCCGAGGGCGAGCTGACCGACCGCAACAACACCGCGCTGGTGCAGATCAACGGGGTGCGCGACCGGCTGCGCGTGCTGCTGGTTTCCGGCGAGCCGCACGCGGGCGGGCGGACCTGGCGCAACCTGCTGAAGTCGGACAGCAGCGTCGACCTCGTGCATTTCACCATCCTGCGCCCGCCGGAAAAGCAGGACGGCGTGCCGGTCAATGAGCTTTCGCTGATCGCCTTCCCGACGCGCGAGTTGTTCCTCGAAAAGATCGACGACTTCGACCTGATCATCTTCGACCGCTACAAGCGGCGTGGCATCCTGCCCTCCATCTACCTCGACAACGTGCGCAACTACGTCGAGAACGGCGGCGCGGTGCTGGTCGCCGCCGGGCCGGACTTTGCCTCTGCCGACTCGATCTACCGCTCTCCGCTGGCCGAGATCCTGCCCGCCGAGCCCACCGCCCGCGTGCTGGACGAGGGCTATCGCCCGGTCGTGACCGACCTTGGCGCGCGCCACCCGGTCACGGCGGGCCTGTCGGGCTCCGAGACATGGGGGCGCTGGTTGCGACAGGTCGAGGTCACGCCGACCGAGGGCGACGTGGTGATGTCGGGGATCTCCGACCAGCCGCTGTTGATCCTCGACCGGGTGGGCGCGGGGCGCGTGGCGCTTCTGGCCTCGGATCAGGCCTGGCTGTGGAACCGGGGCTTCGAGGGCGGCGGCCCGCAGCTGGAACTGCTGCGGCGGCTGGCGCACTGGATGATGAAGGAACCCGAGCTTGAGGAAGAGGCGCTTTGGGCCGAAGCCACCGGCCAGACCATGCGCATCATCCGCCGCTCGCTGGACGAGGATGTGGACAGCGTCACCGTCATAGGCCCGGACGGGCAGGAAACGGTGATCCCGCTGACCGAGGAAACCCCGGGCCGCTTCGAGGCGGTCTTCGAGGGGCCGGACATCGGCCTTTACAGGCTGGAAGAGGGCGACCTGTCTGCTGTCATCGGGCTTGGCCCCGCCGCCCCGCGCGAGTTCGTGCAGACCATCGCCAGCGGCGCCGCCCTGACCCCGCTGATCGACAGCACGCGCGGCGGCGTGCTGCGGCTGGAAGAAGGCCTGCCCTCTGTGCGCGAGGTCCGCGCGGGCCGTCCGGCGGCGGGGCGCGGCTGGATCGGGATCACCCCGCGTGAGGCCTATGAAACGCTGGATGTCCGCCAGACGCCGCTGCTGCCCGCCTGGCTGGTGCTGCTTCTGGGCTCTGGCCTGATCGTCGCGGCCTGGCTGCGCGAGGGACGCAGCTGAGGCCGGGCGCCTCTGACCGGGATCGGACGCCCGCCTGCGTGGTCAGTTGGTCGCGACGGTGGCGATCACGGCGCTGACCGTCAGGATGCTGAAGGCCGTCGAGATCAGGATAGAGGCCGACACCCGCTGCGGTGCCACGCCGTAGTGCTGCGCAAGGATGAAGACATTGCCCGCGACGGGCAGCGCGGCGGCCGAGACCGCGACAGAGGCGCGGTAGGCGTCGACCGGGAAGAAGAGGTAGACCCCCGCCGCGACGAAGGCCGGGTGCAGGATCAGCTTGGCAAAGGACAGCCAGGCCGCGATCTCCAGCCGTTCCGCCGATTTCGTCGCCAGCGAGGCGCCGATGGCGAAAAGCGCGCCGGGCGTCGCCGCATTGCCAAGCGTTTCGAGGAAGGCATTGGCGACCTCGGGCACCGGCAGGCCGGAGGCCGAGATGCCAAGGCCGAAGGCGATGGCCACGATCATCGGATTGGCCAGAAGGCCCAGCCCCACGGTGCGCAGCAGGCGCAGCCCGACCTGACCGCCCCGGGCGCCGACCACGATGATGGTCAGCAGGGACGAGAACACCACGAGGTCAATCGACAGGATCAGGATGATCGGTCCGATGGCCTCTTGCCCCAGCAGCAGGGCAAGCATCGGCACCCCGAGGAAGCCGGTGTTCCCGATGGCCGCGCATTGCGCCTCGATCGCGGCGGTCGGGGCGTCGGTGCGGCGCAGGAAGGCCACCGCCATGGCGATGCCATAGGTCACGGCGGTGCCCCAGAGATAACCGGCGGCAAGCCGTGGCTCGAAGATGTCGGAGAACGACAGGTTGGCCGAAAAGCGCAGCAGCATGGCCGACAGCGCGAAGTAGAAGACGAACTTCGTCAGGTGCGCCGTTGCCTCGGGCGGGAAGAAGCGGGACTTCGCGGCGCCGTAGCCGACCCCGATCAGGGCAAAGAACGGCAGGGTCTTGAGGAAGACGTCGAGCATGCGATGTGCTTAGCACGGGGCCTTACCGCGTCAAGACACCCGGCGTGATGCAGCGCCCACTGTGGCGGGTTCGGCGACACAGGCGTCTTCTGCGCCGAGATACCGGACACCGGCCAGCACGTAGAGCGGCGCGCGGGCGGCTCCCTCGTCGGGGCGCAGCGGCAGCAGGACTTCGACCGATTCGGAGATCCCGGCAGCGGGGCCGTCGTAGGGCAGCCGGGCCAGCAGCGGGCCGTGACCCATGGCCAGGGCCTCGTAGGCCGCCCAGACCCCGGAACCGGGCCCCTTGCCCGGCAGGGTCGACAGGCGCTGGCCGACCATCGGTTGCGCGATCCGGTCACGAACCGACTTCCCCAGAAAGACCGGCTCGAAGTCGACCGCGCCTGTCGCGGCGTCGCGATGGATCTCTGTCAGAACGATGACGTCCAGATCGCTGGTCAGTTCCGCGAGGTCGATATTCCTCAGCCGGACCCCGTCGCCGCAGTCCGAGGCCTGCCACATCAGAAAGACCCGGCGCAGGGCGCCGGGCAATTCCGCGAGTGTGAAGTCTTTTTTATGCATACTGGCCGCCGACCCCAATTCCGGAAGCCCACCTGTGAAAACAATGCGAAACCGTCAGGGCCTTGCCAAGCGTCCCGTACCACGTCGGCGGATGTGCGCTGAACCCGGTCCTCCGGGCGGCGGTTGACAGGGGTGGCCCGGGCAGAAAGTCTTTGGTGCAGGCAGAAGGAGCACGACGACGATGCACAGGACCGGCGACCGGGGTTCACCGATCATCAGCGCGCCGTTGCACGGCCGCACCCCCGATCATGCGGGCGCCCGCCTTGCGCTATAGCCGTTTCGCCCTGCTGACAGAGCCCGCACGGCCCTCGGCGGCCCTGTGGCGGCTGGCGCTGGGGCTGGTGGTTGTTCTCGCCGTGACGCTGGGGCTGTCGCGCGGCGTGGTGGCGCTGATCGAGGGGCTTGCGCCGCCGCGCGCGGCGGCGGCCTTTCTGGACGCGCTGACCCATGCGGAGGATCCGCTGGGCATGCTGGCCCTGTTGGGGCTGACCGGCGCACTGGGGCTGGCGACGCTGGTGGTGGCAGAGACCATGCACTGGCGCGGACTGCAAAGCCTGCTGGGGCCGTGGCCGCTGTTCCGGGCGCAGGCCCTGCGCGTGGCGTTGGCGCTGGTGGCGCTGAATGCCGCCGTGGCGCTGCTGCCGCCCTGGCCCCTGCGCGCCGCCAGCGCGCCGGGGCTGGACCCCGGTCTCTGGCTGGCGCTGCTGCCGCTGACCCTGCTGGCGCTGCTGGTGCAGACCGGCTCGGAAGAGCTGTTCTTTCGCGGTTACCTGCAATCGCAACTGGGCGCCCGGCTGAGGTCGCCTGTGGTCTGGCTGGTCGTCCCCTCGGCGCTCTTTGCGCTGGGGCATTACGCGCCGGGGCACTACGGCGGAAATGCCGCGACGATCGCGCTGTGGTCCTTTGCCTTCGGGCTTGCCGCCGCCGATCTGACCGCGCGGGCCGGGTCTCTGGGCCCGGCGATTGCCCTGCACATGGTCAACAACACCATGGCCGTGGCGGTCGTGGCGCTGTCGGGCGACATGTCGGGGCTGGCGCTTCGGCTGTACCCCTTCAACGTCGGGGACGAGACGGCGCTGGCGGCGCTTCTGCCTGCCGATCTTGCCCTGATCGGCCTCAGCTGGCTGGCCGCGCGCCTCGCGCTGCGGCGCTGACGGGCGCGCCCGGCACGGGGCGGGCCGCTGGCGCAGGGTGGGCCGGGATCGGGCGGCGCCACGCCGGGGCAGCTGGCCCGGGGCGCGGCGAAGAAACCGGCATCGGCGGCCCCGCGCGCCCGGCCCCCCGAAGAAGAACGCGGCCCGATGGGCGGGCAAGATTGCAATTCGACGCAGCCCGGCATAAGTCACGCCCCAGAGCGAAGCCGAGGCTGTCATGAACTGGATTACCAACTACGTCCGACCGCGGATCAACTCGATCTTCTCGCGCCGCGAGGTGCCCGAGAACCTGTGGTCCAAGTGCGACGGCTGCGGCACCATGCTGTTCCACCGCGAGATCAGCGACAATCTGAACGTCTGCACCAATTGCGGGCATCACATGCACATCACGCCGCGCGACCGCTTCTTCGCGCTGTTCGACGGCGGTGTCTTCTCCGAGGTCGCGGTGCCCGAGCCGGTCGCCGACCCGCTGCATTTCCGCGACCAGAAGCGCTATCCCGACCGCATGAAGGCCGCCCAGAAGGCGACCGGCGAGCGAGAGGCGATGCTTGTCGCCACCGGCGAGATCGGGCGCACGCCCGTGGTCTGCGCCGCGCAGGATTTCAGCTTCATGGCCGGGTCCATGGGCATGTACGTGGGCAATGCCATCGTCGCCGCCGCCGAAGAGGCGGTGCGGCTGGGGCGCCCGCTGATCCTGTTTTCCGCCGCCGGGGGCGCGCGCATGCAAGAGGGCATTCTCAGCCTGATGCAGATGCCGCGCTCGACCGTGGCGGTGCAGATGCTCAAGGAACGGGGCCTGCCCTATATCGTCGTGCTGACCCATCCGACGACCGGCGGGGTCACCGCCTCTTACGCGATGCTGGGCGACATCCAGATTTCCGAACCCAATGCGCTGATCTGCTTTGCCGGACCGCGCGTGATCGAACAGACGATCCGCGAGAAGCTGCCCGAGGGCTTCCAGCGCGCGGAGTACCTGCTGGAACACGGCATGCTCGACCGGGTCACCGACCGCCGCAAGATGCGCGAAGAGCTGATCGTCATGTGCCGGATGCTGATGAAGATGGCGCCTCCGACATGGGGCGACCTGCCGCCGCCGGGACCGGAGGACGAGGCCGCCGCGTCGCCCGCCGCCCCTGCCACGGATGCGAAGCAGGGCTAGGCCGATGCCGCCCCGCGTTGTCGTTTCATCCATTTTTCCCGGGGTACGCCCATGACGCCGAATGCGAAGTCCGATGTCATCCTGCAACGGATGATGGACCTTCATCCCAAGATCATCGACCTCGTGCTGGACCGGGTCTGGCGCCTGCTGGAGGCGCTGGATCATCCCGAACGGCGCCTGCCGCCGGTGATCCATCTGGCCGGAACCAACGGCAAGGGCTCGACTCAGGCGATGATCCGCGCCGGCCTGGAAGGCGCGGGCAAGCGCGTGCACGCCTATACCTCGCCGCACCTCGCCCGGTTCCATGAACGCATCCGGCTGGCCGGTCAGCTGATCACCGAGGATGACCTGAGCGCCGTGCTCGACGAATGCTACGAGGCGAACGGCAGCACGCCGATCACCTATTTCGAGATCACCACCTGCGCGGCGCTTCTGGCCATGGCGCGGACCCAGGCGGACTTTACCCTGCTGGAAACCGGCCTTGGCGGGCGGCTGGACGCGACCAATGTCGTCGACCGTCCCGCGATGACGGTCATCACGCCCGTCTCCATGGACCACGAGGCCTTTCTGGGCGACACGCTGACCAAGATCGCGACCGAGAAGGCGGGCATCCTGAAGCGTGGCGTGCCCTGCGTCGTCGGCCCGCAGCCGGATCCGGCGATGGAGGCGATCGAGGCGCGCGCCGCCCAGCTTGGCGCACCGCTTCTGGCGCATGGCCAGCACTGGCACGTCTGGGAAGAGAATGGCCGCCTTGTCTATCAGGACGAGACCGGCCTGCTGGATCTGCCGCTGCCCGCCCTGCGGGGGGCGCATCAGGTGCAGAACGCGGGGGCCGCGCTGGCGGTTCTGCGTCATCTGGGCATGGGCGAGGATGCCTTCGAGGCCGCCATGACCCGCGTCGACTGGCCCGCCCGGATGCAGCGCCTGCTGGCCGGGCCGCTGGTGGGGCTGGCACCGCGGGCCGAGCTTTGGCTGGACGGCGGACACAACCCCGCCGCGGGCGAGGCGCTGGCCGCGCTGCTGGCGCAGATGCCGGAGCGCCCGACGCACCTGATCTGCGGCATGCTCAACACCAAGGACGCGCGCGGCTTCCTGCGGCCCCTTGCCGGTCAGGCGACCTCTCTGACCGGGGTTTCGATCCCCGGAGAGACCAACACCCTGTCCGGCGAAGAGACGGCGAAGCTGGCGGCGGATTGCGGCCACCGTGCCCGGACCGCGCCCTCGGTGGCGGCGGCCCTGACCGCCATCACCGACGCGACGCCCGAGGCGCGGGTGCTGATTTGCGGCTCGCTCTACCTTGCCGGATACGTCCTGCGCGAAGTGCTCTAGGCCTGTCTGACCGCCGCCGCCCTGCGGCACCGGACCGATACCCGGTGCCGCAGCGCGACAACCTCGATTCCATCGCCGGGACGCTCTGCGACGAGGCCAATATGCCCGGCCCGCCTGTGACGCGAACGGCGCCACGCTGGTCCGGTCCGACTGTCTTGCGACCCGGGAAATGGCGGACTCTGCCGAAAAAATGACTCTCTATCCGTAGGTTAGCCGAAAAATCGCGCCACCATACCTTGACAACCGCTCAAGATGTTGACGCGGGCAACCGGAGTCACCTATAAGTGATGCAGCTGGCGGCGGACTGCCAATCATCAGCCGCGGCGACTGGGGGACTGTCAATGAATGCGCGTGATGGGGCGTGGGTGAAAGCCTGCGTGCCGGTGAAAGAGTCTCGGGGTCTGACATGATCCGCATGGTTGCTCTTGGCATCGGTTTCCTCAGCGTGACCTACGTACTTCTCTGGACCGTGGGCGAGGCCTCGGAACAGACGCCGCAAGAGGCGGTCAGCCGGGCTGCGGCCCTGCCGCCTGGGCTTGCCCCCGCTCTGACGACCGCCGCGCCGATGGCCCTTACCGACCCCTCGCAAAGGCAGGCCGATATGGCCCTGCCCACACCGGATTGACCCGAATTTTCAAGCAGGCAGAAGACGACCATAACAGAGCAGACCTGAGGGCCCTTCGTGGCCCTCTTTTTTTGCCCGGTTCTCAGGTGCCCCAGTCGGCGGCCTGCATCTCGCGCAGGCGCGAGGCGGTGCGTTCGAACTCGAAGCTGCCCGCCCCCTCGACGTACAGGTATTCCGGTTCCGCCGCCGCCGAGGCGATCAGGCGCACGCGGGCCTCATAAAGGGCGTCGATCAGCGTCACGAAGCGCCGCGCCTCGTTGAAATTCTGCCGCGACAGGCGGGGGATGTCCTCAAGGATCAGGACGCGCACGCTCTCGGCCAGCTTCAGGTAATCCGCAGGCCCCAGCGCCTTGCCGCAAAGCGTGAAGAAGCTCGCCCGCGCGACGCCGTTGTAATAGCGCGGCAATTCGATCTCGCGGCCCTTGACGTGCAGCGTCAGGGTCTCTTCCTGCCCTTGGGTCAGCTCCGCCCAAAGCGCGTCGATCTTCGCCCGCGCGGCGCTGTCGGCGGGGGCAAAATAGACCTGCGCACCGGACAGGCGATCCTGCCTGTGATCCTTGTCAGAGGCCAGTTCCCGCACCTCCATCCGCTCTTTCAGGAGGGCGATGAAAGGCAGGAAGAGCTGGCGGTTCAGCCCGTCCTTGTACAGATCGTCCGGCACCCGGTTCGAGGTCGTGACCACCACCACCCCGGCGTCGAAGAGCCGCTCGAACAGGCGCCCCACGATCATCGCGTCGGTGATGTCGGTGATCTGCATCTCGTCGTAGGCCAGCAGGCGGACAGAGTCGCTGATCTCTTTCGCCACCGGCTTGATCGGGTCCTCGACGCCCTCTTTGCGCAACTCGTGAATGCGCGTCTGCACCTCTTGCATGAAGGCGTGAAAGTGGACCCGGCGGGCGGGCACCGTCAGGCTTTCGACGAAAAGATCCATCAGCATCGACTTGCCGCGCCCGACGCCGCCCCAAAGGTACAGCCCCTTCGGCGGTTCGGGCGCGCGGCGGAAGAAGCCGCGCTTGACCGGCTCTGCCAGCGCGGCGCGGATGCGTTCGAGCGCGGGCAGGACGGCGCGCTGCGCCTCGTCGGGTTTCAGGCGGCCCTCGGCGACGCGGGCCTCGTAAAGCTCTGTCAGCGTTGTCATGATGCGGCTTTAGCGCGGGCGGGGCCGCTTGTGTAGAGGGGCCGGTCATCAGGGCCGGTGAACGCCCGCATCATGCTTTCGCATTTGACGTCCGGGCGAAACAGGTAAAAGGTCAGGGATGCAGACCTGAAAGGCCCCGCCATGGATCGCCAAGCGCCCCTTCTCACGCCCGTCCTTCTGGTCGGGTGCTTTATCATCCTCGTGTCCTTCGCGGTGCGGGCCAGCTTTGGCGTCTTCCAGATCCCGATCGCCGAGGAATTCGGCTGGGCGCGGGCCGAGTTCAGCCTTGCCATCGCGATCCAGAACCTGGCCTGGGGCATCGGGCAGCCGCTGTTCGGCGCGGTGGCCGAGAAGGTCGGCGACCGCAAGGCCATCGTGCTGGGCGCCGCCTTCTACGTGGCGGGCTTGCTGCTGTCAGCGATGTCCGAGACGCCCTTCGCCATGCAGGCCTGGGAGGTGTTGGTGGGCTTCGGCATCGCGGGCACCGGGTTCGGCGTGATCCTCGCGGTCGTGGGCCGCGCCTCCTCGGACGAGAACCGGTCCATGAGCCTTGCCATCGCCACCGCCGCAGGGTCGGCGGGGCAGGTCTTTGGCGCGCCGGTGGCAGAGGCGCTGCTGGGCGTCATGCCATGGCAGGGGGTCTTCGTGGTCTTCGCCGCCGCGCTGGTCGCCATGCTGGCGACCCTGCCGCTGATGAAGTCGCCCGAGGCCGCCAGCAAGGCAGAGCTTCAGGAAAGCATGGGCACGATCCTTGGCCGCGCGGCGCGCGACCCGTCCTTCACGCTGATCTTCCTCGGCTTCTTCTCCTGCGGCTACCAGCTGGCCTTCGTCACCGCGCATTTCCCGGCCTTCGTGACAGAGATGTGCGGACCGATCATGCCGGGCGGTGTGCTGCACGGGCTGGGGATCACCACAACCTCGGCGCTGGGGGCGGTGTCGATTTCGCTGATCGGGCTGTTCAACATCATGGGCACGCTGCTGGCGGGCTGGCTGGGCAAGCGCTACACCAAGAAATACCTGCTGGCGGGCATCTACACGCTGCGCACCATCGCGGCGGCGGCCTTCATCATGCTGCCGATCACGCCAACCTCGGTGCTGGTCTTCTCGGCGGTCATGGGGGCGCTCTGGCTGGCGACGGTGCCGCTGACCTCGGGCCTTGTCGCGCATCTTTATGGCCTGCGCTACATGGGCACGCTTTACGGGATCGTCTTCCTCAGCCATCAGATCGGCGGCTTCTTGGGCGTCTGGCTGGGCGGGCGCTTCTACGACATCTACGGCGATTACACGATGGTCTGGTGGATCGGCGTGGGCGTCGGCGCCTTCAGCGCCATCGTGCACCTGCCGGTGCGCGAAAACCGCCCGGCCCCGGCGGTGCAGCCCGCCTGAGCCCGGTTGTGACCCGGTCCGGGCCGCGACGCGATAGCCCGCCACGGTCGGGCGCGGCGGCTGTCAGCCCGGGCAGGCCGGGATCGGAGGGGCTGGCTGTCGCGGCTCGGGCCCTGCGGTTGCGCGGCGAAGGCCGCCCCTGCCCCGCGGTCAGCCTGCCCGCCATGTGTCGAGGATATGGCGGGCGGTCATCAGGTCCAGATGCGCGCCGCCGCCGTTCTTGCACAGCGTGATCTCGTCGTCGCTTTGCCGTTCGAAGCGGTCGAGGTCGTAGAAATCCGCGCGGATCGCGTCGCGGGTGATGGCGCCCGAGGCCAGCGGGATCTTCAGCTCGCCGATATGGTCCACCGTGGTGGCAAGGCTGTCGACGTAAAGCGTGGCGCGCTGCAGGGCGGTGTCGTCTGCCTCGCGCATGTCGGGACGATAGGCGCCGATCAGGTCGATGTGCTGCCCCGGTTGCAGCCAGTCCCCCTTCAGCACGGGGTCCGTGGACATGGTGGCAGAGCCGATGATGTCGGCCCCGGCCACAGCCTCTTCGAGGTCTTCGGCCCATGCGATGCCGTGGTTTTCGGCAAAGGCGCGGGCCTTGTCCGGCGTGCGGTTCCAGACGGTAAAGCGCGCCTGCGGGAAGGCCGCGCCATAGGCGGCGATCAGCGAAGCGCCGACGGTGCCCGCGCCGACGATAAGGATCTCGCGGCTGTCGGGCCGGGCCAGCCGCCGCGCCGCCAGCAGGCTGTCCCCGGCGGTCTTCCACTTGGTGACCAGGTGGAAATCCACCACCGCCACAAGCGCCCCGTCCGTATCGTCGAAAAGGTTCACCGCCCCGCCGACCATCGGCTTGCCCTCTGCGGGGTTGCCGGGAAAGACCGTCGCGGCCTTCACCGCCAGCCCCAGCCCGTCGATCCAGGCCGAGCGGTTCAGCAGCGTGTCCTTGCCGCGATAAAGAAAGACGTCGGCGATCTCTGCCCTTGGGCGCCGGTGGCCCTCGGCCAGGGCATCGGTCAGCGCCAGCCAGTCGAGCCGCTGTTCGCCTTCGTCGAAGGGGATGATCGTGGTCATGTGGTCTCGCTTTCCGTCAGAAGTCTGCCGCCCGTCGGCCATGCGGCCCGGCGCCCGGGTCCGGTAGACAGGGGGGGGGGGGGTCCCGTCGCGTGCCCCGGTGTCCCCGGCGCAGAACAGGGCGTTGCCCGGCAGGTCGGTTGCCTCCGGCGCAGGGGCAGGGGCCGCCGGGGTGGCCTTGGCCGCGCGCCCGTGCCCCGCGGGGAAGGCCCGGTCGATTGCGGGCGGGCAGGTCAGGGCGCTGTCCCATGCGCCGGTGCCAGGGTCGGGCGGCGCGTCGACCGGCCCGCGCGTGGCAGAGGGGGGGCGCGACAGCCGGACCGGGCCCGGGGTCATTGCGCCGCCTTCGCCGCCTGTCGCACGGCGTTTTCCAGCGCGTTCAGAAAGCGGCTGCGGTCGGCCTTGGTGAAGCCCTTGCCGCCGCCCTGCCGGAACGGATCGGCGGCGCGCAGATCGGCCATCAGGTCGCGCATGGCCAGTTGCTGGCCGATGTTGCGCGCGTCCAGCACCGATCCGTCGTGCCGCAGCACCCGCGCCCCCGCCTCGACACATTTCGCCGCCAGCGGCATGTCAGAGGTCACCACCACGTCGCCGGTCTTGGCGCGGTCGGCGATCCACATGTCGGCCACATCCGGGCCGTCGGGCACGATCACCGTCTCGACCAGCGGATTGCGCGAGGGGCGCAGCCCGCCGTTCGACACCAGCTTCAGCGGCGTCTTGTGGCGGGTCGCGACCCGTTCGGCCTCTTCCTTCACCGGGCAGGCATCGGCGTCGACATAGACCACCATGGCTCAGCCCAGCAGAGCCTCGGCATGGAAGGCGATGTGATCCTCCATGAAGGTCGAGATGAAGAAATACGAATGGTCATAGCCCTTCTGCATGCGGAAGGCGCCGTCCTGCCGCCGCTGCACCATGGCCTCGGCCAGGGCCTCGGGCTTCAGCAGGTCGAGGAACTGGTCTTCGGTGCCTTGGTCGATCAGCACCGGCCCGTCGAAGCCCTTTTCCGCCATCAGCAGCGTGGAATCATGCGCCCGCCACGTCGTTTCGTCCGAGCCGAGATAGGCCGCGAACTGCTTGCGGCCCCAGTCGCTGGCGGTCGGGTTCGCAATCGGCGCAAAGGCCGAGACGCTGGCAAAGCGGCCGGGCAGCGACATGGCAAGGGTCAGCGCCCCGTGGCCGCCCATCGAGTGGCCGCAGATCGCCTGCCGGTCGAGGTCGACGGCAAACTGCTCACCCAGCAGCGCGGGCAGCTCTTCGGCGACGTAGTCCCACATGCGGAAATGCGGCTTCCACGGGTCCTGCGTGGCGTTGACGTAGAAGCCCGCGCCCTGCCCCAGATCGTAGGCATCGTCGTTGGCCACGCCTTCGCCGCGCGGCGAGGTGTCGGGGAAGACCAGCGCGATCCCGTATTCCGCCGCCCAGGCCTGCGCGCCGGCCTTGGTCATGGCGTTCTCATGGGTGCAGGTCAGGCCCGAAAGGAACCACAGCACCGGAACGGAGACATGGCGCGCCTCTTCCGGCAGGAACAGCCCGAAGGTCATCTCACCGCCGGTGGCCTTCGACGCATGGGAATAGACGCCCTGGACCCCGCCAAAGCACGCATTTTCGGATTTCGTCTGCATAGTTCCTCCGGGCGCGGTTCTGCGGGCGCGCTGTCTGGATTGGTCTTCGCGGCCTCGGGCCGGGCTTACGCGCCGTACCGTGCCATGAAGGTGTCGACGGCGCCATCCACAATCCGGGCGATTTCCGCCTTCGACGGCATGTCGCGCACGCCGAACAGCAGCTTGATCCAGATATCCGCCTTGCACAGCTCGGCGAACTGGTCGGCGGCAAGCGCGAGGTCGTCAATCCTGACCTCGCCGCGCTGCACCGCTGCCTCCAGGTAGCCGACGAGCGCGCCATGCATCAGCTGCGGCCCGCTCTGGTAGAACTGGCGGCCCAGCTCGGGAAAGCGGTCGGCCTCTGCCACGCAGATGCGGAAGATCCGCTGGCCCATATCGGAATAGATGAAGGACAGGAAGTGATGCGCCGCCTTGGGCAGCACCTCGCGCGGGGGGCGGCTGAGGTCGATGGCCATCATCGCCTCGTCCGCCTGACGGCAGCACTGGCTGGAGGCGACTTCCATGAACAGCAGCCGCTTGTCCGGGAAGTAGCTGTAAAGGGTGGCCTTGGATACGCCAGCCTCGCGCGCGATGTCGTCGACGCTGGCACCTTCAAAACCGTCGCGCATGAAGACCTCACGCGCGCCGTCCAGTACCTGCTCGAACTTGCGCCCTTTGCGGACGACAGCCTCTGCGGTCATTCAGACCCTCCTTTGACCGGACCGACTATAAACCGTTCGGTTCAGCCCGGGCAAGGAGCCCCTTACCGGCAAGGCGCGGTGTCGGTCGTTGTGCAGCCTTGGGTCGAAACGTCCGGGTGTGCCACCGGTTCCGGAAAGGTCAGCTCGGGCAGGTTAATCGGGCTGGCGGTCGCGGCGAGCGGAAGGGCAAGCGCAAGGGCGGCGGCGGTAAGGATACGGGTCATTGTCTGTCTCCAATATAAACTGAACCGTTCTGTACAAATATCTAAACCAATCAGTTCAGAATGCAAGAGGAGACTGACGGATTGCCGCATTGCGGCAAAGGTCGGATATCCGGACTTGCAGTTCCCCGCCGCGCCGTTACATTAGAATCATTCTAATCCAAGGCCCCAGCCATGTTTTCGATCTATCGCCGCCGCATCGACGACCTTTCCGAGCAGGAAATTCTCGCGCTCGCCATTTCCTCGGAAGAGGACGACGCGCGCATCTATCGCAGCTACGCCGCGCGCCTGCGCGCCGACTACCCCGACACCGCGCGGGTCTTTGACGGCATGGCCGCCGAAGAGGACGGCCATCGCGGCCAGCTGATCGCGCTGCACCAGAAGCGCTTCGGCGAGGTGATCCCGCTGATCCGTCGCGAACATGTGGCGGGCTACTATGCACGGCGCCCGGTCTGGCTGGTGGAAAACCTCTCGCTGGAGCGCATTCGCGAAGAGGCGCAGGCCATGGAGCAGGACGCCGAACGCTATTACCGCGAGGCGGCGAAGCGGGTGAGCGATGCGGGCACGCGCAAGCTGCTGGGCGATCTCGCCGCGGCAGAAGCGGGCCACGGGCAAACGGCAGAGCGGCTGGCGGCCGAGCACCTCGGCCCCGAGGCACGAGAGGCCGAGGGCCGGGCAGAGAAGCGGCAGTTCGTGCTGACATGGGTCCAGCCGGGGCTGGCGGGGCTGATGGACGGTTCCGTCTCGACGCTGGCGCCGATCTTCGCGACGGCCTTTGCCACGCAGGACACCTGGACCACCTTCCTGGTGGGGCTGGCCGCCTCTGTCGGCGCGGGCATCTCGATGGGCTTCACCGAAGCAGCCTCGGACGACGGGGCGCTGTCGGGACGCGGCTCGCCGGTCAAGCGCGGCATCGCCTCGGGGGTGATGACGGCGGTGGGCGGGCTGGGCCATGCGCTGCCCTACCTGATCCCGCATTTCTGGACGGCCACAACGGTGGCGCTGATCGTCGTCTTCATAGAGCTTTGGGCGATTGCCTGGATACAGAACCGCTTCATGGAAACGCCGTTCTGGCGGGCCACCTTCCAGGTCGTGCTGGGCGGCGCGCTGGTTTTTGCGGCGGGCGCGCTGATCGGCAGCGGATAGGGGCATCGCGGGACGCCTTGCGGGGATGGGCGGGCAGCCCCACAACCGCGCAGGGCTGCGGCGCTTGCCCGGTGCGGCGGGACTGGGTAATGGTTCAAAGGTCTTATCATCCGGTTCGGGAGGAGCCGTTGACCCTGTCCAGACCCGCCGTCTACGGGCCCGCCGCATGAGGCCTGGCCGCTGCCTTCTTGTCCTCGGCCTGTTGTGGCTTGCGGGATGCGCCCCGGTCCCCGGTGCGGCCCCGGCAGAGGCGGGCCGCAAGGGCCTGCTGTCCAGCGTCGTCGAAAAGGCCGCGGCGCCGAAAGCGGCGAAACCGCTGCTTCGCCTGACACTGGCCGGGGGCGACGTGCCCGTGGTCCCGCCCGAGGGCTACTGCATCGATCCCAAGTCCCGCAGGGGCGGCGCACAGCGGAGCTTCGCTGCCATCGCCTCTTGCCGCATCCTGACCGGCGGACAGGTGGGCGGCTATGTCGAGCCGGTGCTGATCACCGTCGCCGCCGGATCGCGCGGCGCCGCAGAGGACCTGCCCTCGCCGGAGCTGCTGGCCAAGGCCCGCCGGGCGCCGCTGCTGTCCGGCAGCCGGACGCCGGATGCTGTCTTTGCCCATCTTGGGCAGGGCGGCGCGGCGATCCTGCCCGGCGGCGACCCGAAGCACTGGCGCACCATCTTCGTGCTGAACGACCGGCTTGTCGGGGCGGCGCTCTACGCGCCTGCGGGCAGCCCCATGGCGGGACCGGAGGGGGCCGAACTGCTGATGCGGCTGAAGGCCCGGATGGTTGCAGCGGTGGCGAAACCCGCGACGCCCAAGGCAGCACCCGGGGCGGCCCCCAAGGCGGCACCCGGGGCGACAGCGCCTCAGCGCAGGAAACGCGGCCTCTTCGCCGGATTGACGCAGCGGTGAGCCCTTCACGGCACGGAAAGACCCGGCTGCTATATCCGACCCGTCCCGGTGCCTTGCACTTGTCGACGGCGCCGGGCATTTGCTTTAGTGGTTTCCGATATGGAAACAAATGACGGCTTACCGGGAAACGGGCGCGCGGGGCGATGACGAAGCAGCAGGGATGGATCGACCGGGCGGTTTTTGCCACGGGCCTCAGGCGCTGGACCCGCGCCGCGCGCGAGGCACGCGAGGCTGACCTGCCCGTTTTGCGGCGCCAGCGCGCCCGCGCCCGCCGCCTGCGCAGCCAGCTCGACGCCCTGATCCACGTGGCGGAAGAACGGCTGGCGCTGCCGCTGATCGGCAATCAGGCCTTTCCCAGCCCGCCGGATTCGGACTGGGTCTGGCGCCCGGAACTGTGGTGCGGGCCGCTGCCGGTGGGCGGCATCTCTTCGGTGCCGTCGAACAGCGCGCTGGGCCGCGAGGCGACCCTGTTCCACGATTGCCAGCATTCTGAAATGACCCTGCGCCAGATCCGCAACCGGCGAGAGGCGGACCTTGCGGCCTACGGGTTGCGGCTGGACGTCTTCCGCTTCGACGGGTCCTACCTGTCGCTGGCCGTCGACCTGCCGGAACACGTCGGCCACGGGCTGAAGCGCGACCACCTGATCCGCGTGCGGACCATCGTCGAAATGGAAAAGCCGCTGGAGATCTTCGCGCGGCTCAATATCAAGCACGGCCCCAACACCGAGCAGATCGTGCGCGAACTGCCGTTGGGCGCCGAAACGGTCGAGGTGGAATTCGACCTCGCCTACACGCGGCTGAACGAAAAGCGGGTCGACCGCCTGTGGCTCGACCTGATCTTCGAGGGGCCGGAGATGAACCAGGTGATCCTGCGCGACCTGACCTTCAGCCGCCGCAAGCGGGCCGCCTTGTGAGAGGGACGAGATGAGCGCCTATACACTGACCAAGACACGCTTCCTGGAAGGCGTTTGGGAGGGTCTGCTGGTTGCCACCGAGGATGGCGCCCCCGCCCCCGAGATCGCGGTGACCCTGCACGACAAGCCCATCGGCGGCGTCACGGTGGCCGAAACCACAAGCGCCGGTCGCTGGGCGGTCGAGGTGCCGGTGCCGGTGCAGGCGGTGGGGGACGGAGTGCAGACCTTCCTGATCACCGACACCCGGGCAGAGGTCGTGCTGGACAGCTTCACCCTGATCGCCGGCGAGGCGCTGGCGGACGATATTCGCGCCGAAGTGGATCTGCTGCGGGCAGAGCTGGACATGCTAAAGCGTGCGTTCCGGCGGCATTGCCTGGAAACCACCTAGGGCGAGAATTTCGGGCCTTTCAGGACCGGGCGGGACAGGTTGTGGCCATTGCTGCAACGCGTCCGCGCCGCCATGCGCCCGCCACTCGCTGAGCGTTTCGGCGTTCCAGCGGTGCGCCGGACGCTTCCCCGCATCGGTCCGTCTGGCCCCCGGCCCATGGCTTCGGAGACGGCCAGCCCCCTGGCGCCGGTATCGCGCCGACAGGCCCCGCCTCGCCCGAGACGGCAGGGCGGTCGTCCCGCCCCATTGACCCCGGCGCCCCGCGGCGTAGTCTGCGCCCAGTCACCGCAGGAGCCGCCATGAATCCGACGCGCGCGATCGCGCTGAAACTGACCTCGGTTGTGCTGTTCACCATCATGGCCTCGCTGATCAAGGCGACCGCCGATGTGGTGCCGACCGGCGAAGCGGTGTTTTTCCGCAGCTTCTTCGCGATGCCGGTGATCGTGGGATGGCTGTGGATGCGCGGCGACCTCAGCACCGGGCTGAAGGCAAAATCCTGGATCGGCCACAGCTGGCGCGGTCTGCTGGGGGTCTCGGCCATGGGCTGCAACTTCGCCGCCCTTGGCCTGCTGCCCCTGCCCGAGGTCACGGCCATCGGCTTTGCCGCGCCGATGCTGACGGTCTTCGCCGCCGCGGTGCTGCTGGGCGAGCGCCTGCGCCTGTTCCGCACCGCCTGCGTGCTGCTGGGGCTTGTCGGCGTCATGGTGGTGCTGTGGCCGCGCCTGTCGCTGGACAGCCTCGAAGGGGCGGCGCTGTTCGGCGTGATGCTGGTGCTGGCCTCGGCGGCCCTGCGGGCGCTGGTGCAGGTGCAGATCCGGCGCATGATCCAGGTCGAGGAAACCTCTGCCATCGTCTTCTATTTCTCGCTGACGGCGACGCTGTTCTCGCTGCTCACGCTGCCCTTCGGCTGGGTCTGGCCGGCGCCATGGGCCCTGGTCATGCTGGTGGCCTCGGGGCTGATCGGCGGGGTGGCGCAGATCTTCCTGACCTCGGCCTACCGCTTTGCCGGGGCATCGGTGGTGGCGCCCTTCGACTATGCCTCGATCCTCTTCGCCATTGTCTTCGGCTGGGTCTTCTTCGCCGAGGCACCGACGGCCATGGTGATCCTGGGCTCTTCGATCGTGGTCGCGGCGGGCGGCCTGATCATCTGGCGCGAACGCCAGCTGGGCCTGCGACGCGGACAGGCACGGTCCAATATGACACCGCATGGCTGAGCCCCCCGGACAGGGCGGTGCCCGCAGCCGATCCGCCCCCGGGATACCGGGCCACGGCCCCGGGGACTGATGGGGGCGGGCTGCGACAGGCCTGCGCTGCGCGAGGGGCTTCGGGCCGATCCCGCCCCCCCGGCTCACCGCTCCCGGACGCAACGCAGAAGTCTTCAAACCGGGGAGGCGCCGCCTCAACGGCGCGCTTATCCCTTGGGCGGAAACACCGGCATACCGTCCGTCGTCTCCAACAGGATCGCGCGCGATTCGGCGGTGAACTCGCGGCGCAGCACCACGCCCAGCGTGAACAGCGTCGCCACGAACAGCGGCACCGCCCCCGCCAGCCACGCCGCGCTGGCGATGCCGAAATAGACCGACCGCAGGCCACGGTTATAGCCGCGCCCCGCCGTGACGTTGATCTCTCCGGCCTTGCGGGCGCGCGGCAGGGCCACCGGGTCCTCGGGGTCGTTGGGCACCGCCGCCATCAGGATCGAGCAATAGCCGAACAGCCGGTGCGACCAGACGAACTTCAGGAAGGCGTTCACGGCGAAGCCCAGCATGACGAAGATCTTGATCTCCCAGACGATCACCGGGTCCGTCGCCTGCGTCAGGTCCTGTGCCACGCCGCGCAGCCGCTCGGCATTGCCCAGCAGGGCAAAGCCCCCGCCGATGGCGATCATGCTGCCCGAGGCGAAAAAGGCCGTGCTTTGCCGCAGGCTGTTGAGGATCTGGCTGTCGAATATGCGCGGGTCGCGGTGCAGGAAGGCCACCATCCAGACCCGACGGTACTGCGCCATGATCTTCGAGGTCGAGGGGCGCGCGGCGGGCGGATGCTCGATGATCCAGCTCGACCCGAGCCACGCCAGCAGCAGCAGCGCAAGCGCCGCGTAGTCCAGAACGGTGAAGGCGTTGAGGTAGCGCGCGTCCATCAGAACGGCTGGGCGACGACGGCCCAGAGCACGGCGATGACGATGAAGACCGAGACCTCGTTGAAGATGCGCAGGAACATATCGCTTTCACGGAACTCTCCGGCCTGCGCGCGGCGCACCAGCTTGCCGGTCCAGAGGTAATGCCCCGCCAGCACCAGCACCAGCGTCGCCTTCAGGTGCAGCCACGCGGGCCAACCCAGCCATGTGCCGTACCAGATGCCGGTGACGATGGCGATCACGCCCAGCCCGAAGGAAAAGCGGTAAAGCCGGAAAGTCAGGTCGCCCAACGGGCCGTTCTCTCCCAGCCGCGCGTGTTCGCGCTTCCAGTAGATCAGCGCGCGCGGCACGGCGAAGATGGAGGTCATCCACCCCATGACGCAGAGAATGTGTATGATCTTGACCCAAGCCATGCGCGCAGATGACCCACCAAGGGGGCAAAGCGCAAGATGCCGCAGCATTGGCTCTCGTCAAATGGCGATTTTGGTTATATGAGTTTACCAATTACCCGGATTTCCGGCAGAGAGGGAGGCCCAACCATGCAGATGCCCGAACCGAACGCCCGCGTCGTGGATGCCAAGGCACGCATTGCGGACCGCCTTTCTGCCGTGCTGCCGGCCGATGCGCTGATCACCGACGAGGCCGAGACCCGCGCCTATGAATGCGACGCGCTGACCGCCTATCGCTGCCCGCCGCTGGCCGTGGTGCTGCCCGCCACCACCGACGAGGTCGCGGCGGTGCTGAAGGTCTGCTTCGAGGAAGGCGTGCCGGTGGTGCCGCGCGGCGCCGGGACCTCGCTTGCGGGCGGGTCGCTGCCCACGGCGGACAGCGTGATCCTTGGCGTGGCACGCATGAACGCGGTGCTGGAAACCGACTACGACAGCCGTTTCATCCGCGTGCAGACGGGACGCACGAACCTGTCGGTCACCGGCGCGGTGGAAGAGAACGACTTCTTCTATGCCCCCGACCCCTCGTCGCAGCTGGCCTGCGCCATCGCGGGCAATATCGCGATGAACTCGGGCGGGGCGCATTGCCTGAAATACGGCGTGACCACCAACAACCTGCTGGGCGTGACGATGGTGCTGATGGACGGCACCGTGGTCGAACTGGGCGGCGCGCATCTGGACGCGGGGGGGCTGGACCTCTTGGGCGTGGTCTGCGGCAGCGAAGGCCAGCTTGGCGTCGTGACCGAGGCAACCCTGCGCATCCTGCCCAAGCCCGAGGGCGCGCGGCCCGTGCTGATCGGCTATGCCTCGAACGAGGTGGCGGGCGCCTGCGTGTCGGATATCATCAAGGCAGGCGTCCTGCCGGTGGCGATCGAGTTCATGGACGCCCCCTGCATCCGCGCCACCGAGGATTTCGCCAAGGCGGGTTATCCCGATTGCGAGGCGCTCTTGATCGTCGAGGTCGAGGGCTCCGAGGCCGAGATCGCCGAGCAACTGGAAAAGATCACCGAGATCGCCCGCCGCCACGACCCGGTGGAACTGCGCGAGGCGAAATCGGCGGACGAGGCGGCGCGCATTTGGCTGGGCCGCAAGTCGGCCTTCGGCGCCATGGGCAACATCAACGACTACATGTGCCTCGACGGCACGATCCCGGTCAACGAACTGCCCTACGTGCTGCGCCGCATCGGCGAGATGTCGAAGGACTTCGGTCTCGACGTGGCCAATGTCTTTCACGCGGGCGACGGCAACATGCACCCGCTGATCCTGTTCAACGCCAACCAACCCGGGCAATTGGAGCTGTGCGAGCAGTTCGGCGCCGAGATCCTGAAGCTCTGCGTCGAGGTCGGCGGCTGCCTGACCGGAGAGCACGGCGTGGGCATCGAGAAGCGCGACCTGATGAGCCACCAATACGCCCCCGAGGATCTGGAAGCGCAGATGGCGGTGAAGGACGTCTTCGACCCGACATGGCTGCTGAACCCGGCGAAGGTCTTTCCGCTGGAGGCCAGCGCCTCGCGCCGGGCGACGGGATGAGGGGGCTCTGCCCCCGCCCTTCGGGCCCCCCGGGATATTTGAGGACAGAAGAAGAGATGGGGACAGCATGAGACCGGCAAGCGAGGCGGATCTGGCCGAGGCGGTGGCGGGCGCGCAGGGGCCGCTGGCGATCCGCGGCGGCGGCACGCGCGGCGGCGCGGTGCTGGGCGAGGTGCTGGAGACCGGCGGCCTGTCGGGCATCACGCTTTATGAGCCGGGCGCCCTGACGCTAGTGGCACGGGCGGGCACGCCGCTGGCCGAGATCGAGGCGGCGCTCTCCGCCGAAGGCCAGCGGCTGGCCTTCGAGCCGATGGATCACCGCGTGCTGCTGGGCAGCACCGGCGCGCCGACGGTCGGCGGGGTCGTGGCGGCAAATGTCAGCGGGCCACGCCGGATACAGGCGGGCGCGGCGCGGGATTTCTGCCTTGGGGTGCGTTTCGTCGACGGGCGCGGCATCGTGGTCAAGAACGGCGGGCGGGTGATGAAGAACGTCACCGGCTACGACCTGATCAAGCTGATGGCCGGGTCCTGGGGCACGCTGGGCGTGCTGTCCGAGGTCAGCCTGAAGGTGCTGCCCGCGCCCGAGGCCGCGGCCTCTCTGGCGGTTCCGGTGGCGACGGCGTCGGAGGCCGTGGCGGTGATGTCGGCGGCGCTTGGCTCTCCTTTCGACGTGAACGGGGCGGCCTACCGGCCCGAGGCCGGTTGCGTGGTGCTGCGGATCGAGGGTTTCGATGGCTCTGTCGGCTACCGCGCCGAGCGGCTGGCGGCGCTTTTTGCCGGGCGCGGCGCAGAGATCGACCGCGAAGGCGTGGGCGAGACATGGCGCGCATTGCGCGACGTGGTGGCGCTGAAAGATCATCCGCTGGTCTGGAAGCTGTCCATGGCGCCCCGCGACATGGTGCCGGCCCTGCTGGAGCCCGCCGCGCGGGACATGGGTTTCGACTACCAGCTCGACTGGGGTGGCGGGATGTGCTGGCTGGGCATGACGGTGGCGCAGCTGGATGCTTGCGCCGCGCGCTTCGGCACCGGCGATCCCTGGGCGACCGCCGTGGCCGTGCATCGCGGCCTTCAGGAGAGGATGGTCGCGCCGGACGCCGCGAACCGCCTGCGCGGGCATGCGACGCTGGTGAAGGCGCCCGAGCCGGTCGCCACGCAGGTCCCCCGCTTCCAGCCCGAGCCCGCTGCCCTTGCCGCCCTGACGGCGGGGCTGCGGCAGCGGTTCGACCCGCGCGGCATCCTCAACCCCGGCCTGATGGCATGAGTCCGGTATGAGCGCGCCGCTTCTGATTTCATTTGTGCTCAGCTTTGTCGGTGGCCCGCTGCTGTGCTCGGCCCTGCTGGCCCTGCCCCGCAGTCTTTTGGTGCTGCTTGTGCTGGCCGGGGCGGTCGTGGTCTCGATGACGCTGGCGCTGCGGTTCCAGGGCGGGCGCCCGGCGCTGTCTCTGGGCCTGATGTGGCTGGGCTGGGTGCTGGCGGTGGCCATGGTGGCGCTGTCGGTGATGCGCCGCGCGCCGCAGGCCCGCCGCTGGGTGACGGTGATCGCCCTCCTTGCAACGACCCTGCCGTGGTTCGGACTCGCCACGGCGCGACTGATGGTGTGACATGCAGACGAACTTTACCCCAGATCAGCTGACCGATCCCGGCACCGAGCGCGCCAACCAGATCCTGCGGACCTGCGTGCATTGCGGGTTCTGTACCGCCACCTGCCCGACCTACCAGGTGCTGGGAGACGAGCTGGACAGCCCGCGCGGCCGCATCTACCTGATCAAGGACATGCTGGAGAACGAGCGTGTGCCGGACGAAAAGACCGTCAAGCACATCGACCGCTGCCTGTCCTGCCTTGCCTGCATGACGACCTGTCCCTCGGGCGTGCATTACATGCACCTCGTGGACCACGCCCGCGAGTATATCGAGACGCACTATGACCGGCCATGGAGCGACCGCGCCCTGCGCTGGCTTCTGGCGCGCATCCTGCCCTATCCCGGGCGCTTTCGTCTGGCCCTGCTGGGGGCGAAGATCGGGCGCCCCTTCGCCCGCTTCCTGCCCGACCCGCGCCTGCGCGCCATGCTAGCCATGGCGCCGAAGCGGATCCCCCCGGTCTCGCGCAACGACGACCCGCAGAGCTTTGCCCCCAAGGGCGCGCGCCGGATGCGCGTCGCGCTGATGACCGGCTGCGCGCAGAAGGCGCTGAACACCGACATCAACGACGCCACCATCCGCCTGCTGACACGGCTGGGCTGCGAGGTGGTGGTGGCCCGGGGCGCGGGCTGCTGCGGGGCGCTGACGCATCACATGGGCAAGACCGCCGAAAGCCACGGCACGGCGGCGCGGAACATCCGCGCCTGGGTGGCCGAGATGGACGGCGCGGGCCTCGATGCGATCGTCATCAACACCTCGGGCTGCGGCACCACCGTGAAGGACTACGGCCATATGTTCCGCAACTCGGACTTGGCCGGGGACGCGGCGCGGGTCGCGGGCATCGCGCGGGACGTCAGCGAGGTTCTGGCGCAGTTGATGCCAGAGGCGCCGCTGCGCGCGGCCAACCCTGCCCGGACCGAGATCGCGGGCATCGACGCGGCGCCGGACGCGCGCCCGGACGGCGGGCCGATCCGGGTGGCCTATCACGCCGCCTGTTCGCTGCAGCACGGGCAGAAGATCAAGGACCACCCCAAGGCACTGCTGAAGGCCGCCGGGTTCGAGGTGGTGGAACCGGCGGATTCGCATCTGTGCTGCGGCTCTGCGGGCACCTACAACCTGATGCAGCCGGAGATTTCCGGCCAGTTGAAGGACCGCAAGGTCCGGACGCTGGAGGCCAAGGCGCCCGATGTCATCGCGGCGGGCAATATCGGCTGCATGATGCAGATCGGCTCTGGCACCGGCATCCCTGTCGTTCACAGCGTCGAGTTGCTGGACTGGGCAAGTGGCGGGCCGAAGCCGCGCGCGCTGGGGGGCCGGGGGTGACGATAGGACCCCGGCCTGCGGGTTCGGGGTGAAAGGGACCGTCCATTGACCGGAACGCCGCGCGCGATCCCGCTGACGTGGCGTCCCGGGGCGGCGTTTGCCGCATTTTCGCCCAAGACTGCGCCTAGAGCCCTTGGCAGATGCGCGGGGTGCCAATGAACCGATTACTCCTTTCCGTCCTTTTGCTGTTCTGGGGTGCCATGGCCCCGGCAGAAGGCCTGCTCTCGATGGGCTCGCGGCAGGACGGGCGGCAATGGGAAGCCGTCGGGCGGCTGGAACTCGCGGGCAAGGCCTTCTGCACCGGCGCCCTGATCGCGCCGGATATCGTCGTGACCGCCGCGCATTGCCTCTTTGACGCCGAAACCGGCGCGCGGGTGCCCGAGGACCAGATCCAGTTCCTGGCGGGGTGGCGCAACGGACGGGCCGCCGCCTACCGTCGCGTGCGCCGCGCGGTCACCCACCCGGACTATGCCTACGACGCCCCCTCGGACGCACGGCGCGTCAGCCGCGACCTTGCCCTGATCCGCCTGCAACACCCGATCCGCAACACCACAGTCACCCCCTTCGACACCGGCCCCCGGCCCGGCACCGGCGACCGCGTCGGCGTCGTCTCTTACGCGCATGACCGCTCTGAGGCGCCGTCCCTGCAAGAGCTGTGCGACGTGATCTCGCTGCAGGATGCGATCCTGATCCTGTCCTGTACCGTGGACTTCGGCGCCTCCGGCTCTCCGGTGTTCCACTTCGGAGAGGACGGGCTGGCGCGCATCGTCTCGGTCGTCTCGGCCAAGGCCGAGGCCAACGGCGCACCGGTCTCGCTGGCGCTGGACCTTGCGGAACCGCTGGCCAGGCTGCGCGCCGAGCTGGAGGCGCAGGCGGACAGCGGGGCCGGGCTGGAGCCGATGCAGGCGGGCACCCGCCGCGACACGGGTGCCCGATTCATCCGGCCGTGAGGCATAGGCTTTGCGCCGCTTTCGCGGTGCTGATGCTCTGGGCACCCACGGCCCGGGGGCAGGCGCATTTCGACGTGATGGACCGGCGCGGCGAGATACTGGGCTGGGCGGCGGTGGGCCGCGTGGACACCGGCAATGGCTTTTGCACCGGCACGCTGATCGCGCGCAGCCTGGTCCTGACGGCGGCGCATTGCGTCTTTGACGCGCGCGGGCGGCGGCTGACACCCGGGCGGATGCGGTTCCGCGCCGGCTATCATCGCGGCACAGCGCTGGCGGATCGCACCGTCACGCGGATCGCCGTGTCATCGGGATACCGCCACACCGGCGACAGAAAACCGAACGACACGATGATCGCCAACGACGTGGCGCTTCTGGCACTCGACCGCCCGATCTTCGCCACCGAGGCCGATCCCTTCATGGTCCAGCAGGCCCCCGCCAAGGGAACACAGGTCAGCGTGGTGTCCTATGGCGCAGGCCGCGAAGAGGTGCTGTCGCGCGAAAGGCGCTGCGCCCTGACCGGCCGCTATCAGGGCGGCATCCTTGCCTTCGACTGCGACGTGACCTTCGGCTCTTCGGGGGCCCCGGTCTTCGTGCGACAGGACGGCCGCTTTCGCATCCTTTCGGTGATCTCTGCCAGCGGCAGCGACGCGGACGGCACAAGGACGGCCTTCGGCATGATGCTGCCGGACCAGGTGGCGGCGCTGCGCGCGGAACTGGCCCGCGAAGAGGCACGGCCTCTGGTCTCCGAAGGCGCGCGCCGCATCGGCGCCGGAGAGCGCGCCGGAACCTCCGCCCGCTTCGTCCGGCCGTGACACGCCGAAATCTTGCAAAGATTTCGGACCGTTTTCTTTGCAAGAAAACGCGCGGCCAGCGCTCTTGAAACCGCCGGAACGCTTCCCAAATCAAGGAGACCGGGATGCCTGAGACAGGGTCCCGCACACCCCAAGACGCCTGTCCCCCATGGGAAGGCGCCGCACTTGAACAGGATCGCTCAACGGAGGATTCCATGCGACATTTCGATTTTGCACCGCTCTACCGCTCGACCGTCGGGTTCGACCAGATCGCCCAGATGATGGATCGCGTTCTGGCCAGCGACACCACGCAGGCGGGCTACCCCCCCTACAACATCGAGAAGACGGCGGATGATGCCTACCGCATCTCGATCGCCGTGGCCGGCTTCGCGGAAAGCGACCTGTCGGTCGAGGTGAAGGAGCAGGCGCTGGTCGTCTCGGCCCGCAAGGCCGAAGAGGACGAAAACCGCAGCTTCCTGCACCGCGGCATTGCCACCCGCGCCTTCGAGCGCCGCTTCCATCTGGCCGATCATGTCCGCGTCTCGGGCGCCCTGCACGAGAACGGCATGCTGCACATCGACCTGCAACGCGAGATCCCCGAGGCGCTGAAACCGCGCCGGATCGAGATCGCCCGCCCGCAGTCGGTGGCCGTCCAGAAAGACGTGGTGGACGCCGAAACGGTCAACTGACCCGTCGCGCCGCGCACAGACCGGGCCCCGGCAACCGCCGGGGCCTTTTTGCTGTCAGCGCGGCGCCTGTACCCGCCCGTGGCCGATGTCCACGCGGGAGGCCCCCGGACCCAGCCCGCTGCGGGTGGCACCGCTGATCAGCCGGGCCGCAAGGCTGAGGGCGGTCACGGCCTCTTTGCCCTCGTGCAGCCGCTGCACCCAAAGCGCCGCGATCCCCGCCACATGCGCCATCGCCATGGATGTGCCGTTCAGCACCCGCGTCCCGCCCCCCATCGCGGCAGAGACCACCCCCTCTCCGGGGGCGCAAAGCGCCGCCCCGAGGTTCGAGAAGGGCGCCGGGGTCAGGGCGCCCTCCTCCCGTCCCAGCGCCGCAACCGACAGCACCCCGCGCGCCGCCGCCGGGGCCGCCGGGCCGGTCTCGAAGACCTCCGAGATCACCCGAAGGCTGTCGTTGCCCACAGCGCCAAGGATCAGCGTGCCCGAGCCGCCGCCGAGCATGTCGAGGATCATCTCGAAGACCCGCAGGTTGCCGCGATAGGCATGCACCGCAGAGGCGGTGGCAAGGCTTTGCGGATAGCCTTCCTCGATCAGCGCCATGACATGGGCGACAGTGTCGAAGCACAGCGAGAAGCCAAGCACATCGGCCTTTTCCTGCAGGGCCCAGAGTACCGCGTTCAGGAAATCGTCGGACCGCCCCAACCCGTTGTCCGCCAGGGCCTTGCCGACCAGAAGCTCGGTGACCCCCCGGGCCACGCCGATGCGGACCCCGCCAAGGTCGCGGCCCAGGATCGTGGCCGCCACATGCGTGCCATGGCCATTGGCATCCTCCAGCCCCGTCCCGGCGAAGTCCCGGCCCGTCACCGTGACCCCGTGAAAGGCAGGGTGTGCGGCATCCAGCCCGGTATCCAGCAGTGCCACCCGCGCGCCCTGCCCGCACAGCGGCGTGCGATCGGCCCCGATGGCGCGCAGCCCCCAGCCGGCCTCGGCGGAATCGTCGCGCAGCCCGTCCAGCGGCGCCGGGCTGATCAGCCGGGTCGGCATGGCGGGGCTGGCGGTCAGCACCGTCTCGTCGCGCATGACTTCGCGCAGATCGCCGGGCGACAGGTCCGCAACCTCGATGAAGGGTTCGGCGGGCCGGGCCGGATCGCGCGGCTCCACCCGTGGGCCAAGCGACACGGCGGGGCGGCACCAGTTGCCGCTTCGGTCCCTGAGCAGAATGTAGGTCGTCATGAAATCCCCAAACCCGAAACCCGACCGCGCCGGTCAGGGTTTCAGGCTACAGGGCCGCCGGAAATGCAAAAGGGGCGCTACGTGAAAAAGGCGTGAAATCCGCCTGCCGCCCCCGGAGACCGACCGGCAAGGCCGGCAGGGCTCCGCTCAGATCAGGCCCTTTTGGCGGAAGAGTGCCTGAAGGCTCGCTTCGGGGCGCGGTCCCATGTGGCCGATGACCTCTCCCGCCGCGACCGTGCCCATGGCCCCGGCCCGCCCCATGTCGCAGCCGGTGACCAGCCCGTAGAGGAACCCGGCGGCGAACTGGTCGCCCGCCCCGGTGGCATCCACCGGCACGACCTTCTTCACCGGCACGTCGGTGCGCGTGCCCTCGTGCAGGATCGACACCCCGTCCCCCGACCGCGTGCAGACCACCAGCGGGCAGATCGCGCCCACCGCGGCAAGGTCGGCCTCCAGATCGTCGTTCTGGTAAAGCGAGCGGATCTCGGCCTCGTTGCCGATCACGAAGTCCATCTCGTCCTCGATGAGCGTCAGGAAGTCGGCGCGATGCCGCTCGACGCAGAAGGGGTCGGAAATCGCGATCCCGGCCTTACCGCCCGCCGCCCGGCAGGCCCGCGCCGCCTTCAGGAAGGCCTCTTTGCCCTTGGGCTTGTCGAAGAGATAGCCTTCCAGAAAGACCACCTCTGCCTCGCCCGCCACCGCTTCGGCCACGTCATCGGGCCCAAGCTCCGCCGAGATGCCCAGGTAGGTGTTCATCGACCGTTCGCCATCCGGCGAGACGAAGATCATCGACCGCGAGGTGGGAAGCTCGCCGCCCGGCACCGGCGGGTTCACGAAATCGGTACCGTCCTTCGCCATGGCATCGGCGTAGAAGCGGCCCAGAGCGTCGTCATGTACCCGCCCGATGAAGGCGGTACGCAGGCCAAGGTTGCCGATCCCGGCAAGGGTGTTCGCGACCGAGCCGCCGGGCGCCTGCACGCGGCCCTCCATCGCGCCATACAGCGTCTCGGCGCGCTCGCGTTCCACCAGCTGCATGATGCCCTTGGTGACGCCCATATGCTCGAGAAAGCTGTCGTCGGCGCGGGTGAGAACATCGACAACGGCGTTGCCGATGCCGACAACCTGGTACTTCTTCATTGGGTCTTCTCCTCGAAGGGGCAGAGGTCGCGGATCAGGCAAGCCCCGCATTTGGGCTTGCGCGCGACACAGATGTAACGGCCGTGCAGGATCATCCAGTGATGGGCGTGCTGCTGGAAATCGACCGGAATGTGATCTTCGATGGCGCGCTCGACGGCCACCACGTCCTTGCCAGGGCAGATGCCGGTCCGGTTGCCGAGGCGGAAGATATGCGTGTCCACCGCCTGCGCCGGATAGTGCCACCACATGTTCAGCACCACGTTGGCGGTCTTGCGACCGACACCCGGCAGGCTTTCCAGCGCGGCCCGCGAACAGGGCACCACGCCGCCGTACTCCTCGACAAGGATGCGGCTCAGCTTGATGACATTCTTCGCCTTGTTGCGGAACAGACCGATGGTCTTGATATGCTCGATGACACCCTCTTCGCCAAGCGCCAGCATCTTGTCCGGTGTGTCGGCGATCTCGAAAAGCCGCGCCGTGGCCCTGTTCACACCGGCATCCGTGGCCTGCGCCGAAAGCGCCACCGCCACGACCAGCGTATAGGCGTTGACGTGGTTCAACTCGCCCTTCGGCTCCGGCTCTGCCTCGCGGAAGCGCGAGAAGATTTCTCGCAGGGTATGATAATCGAGCTGTTTCGCCATGCCGCCCCTCATGCCAATTGCCGCAGCGCGCTGCAAGGCAAAGCCGCGCGCCCATGGCAACCCAGATCGCCGCAGGGCCAAGACGCCTGGCTTCTGCTCTGTAAAAATACTCAATAACGGACCGACGCCCGCCCCGAGGCCGCGCCCCCTGTTTCTTCTTGGCCCAAATACCTCTGACCCGGCCCGCCGCTTGCGCAACATCCGGGTCGCGACACAGCCCGCGCCGGGCTATCCTGACAACATCCGCGACGGAGAGAGACGATGCCCAGGGACGACACCGACAGCTATCACTACAAGGTCATGGGCCGCGCCATCGAGACGGTCGACCGCCTTGGCCCGCAGGCCTCGCTGGATCAGATCGCCGCAGAGATGGGCATGAGCGCGGCGCATTTCCAGCGCCTCTTCAGCGCCTGGGCCGGGGTCTCTCCGAAGCGCTACCGCCAGTACCTGACCCTGAGCCACGCCAAGTGCCTGCTGGCGGATCGCTTCACCACGCTTGACACGGCGCTGGCCACCGGCCTGTCGGGCAGCGGGCGCCTGCACGACCTCTTCCTGCGGTGGGAGGCCATGAGCCCCGGCGATTTCGCCCGCGCGGGCGAGGGGCTGGAGATCTACTGGGGCTGGTTCGAAAGCCCCTTCGGCCCGGCGCTGGTCATGGGCACCGACAGGGGGCTCTGCGGCATCGCCTTTGCCGCAGAGACCACGGAAGAGGCGGCCATGGAAGACCTCGTCTCGCGCTGGCCCAAGGCCCTTTTCACCGAGGATCCGATGCGCCTGCGCCCCTGGGTCCTAAGGGCCTTCGGCGTCGCGCAGGACGGGCCGGTGCCGCTTTACATGATCGGGGCACCGTTCCAGATCAAGGTCTGGGAGGCGCTGATGCAGATCCCTTCGGGCCATGTGACCACCTACTCGGAAATCGCGCAGGCGGTGGGCCACCCCAAGGCAGTGCGGGCAGTCGGCACGGCGGTCGGGCGCAACCCGATCAGCTACCTGATCCCCTGCCACCGCGCGCTGCGCAAATCCGGTGGGCTGGGCGGCTACCACTGGGGCCTTCCGGTCAAGCGCGCCATCCTGGCATGGGAATCCGCCCGGCTGGAGGCCTGACGCCCCTTGTTTCCGGGCGCTATTCCGCCGATTGGCGCAGGTTTGCCGATTTTCCCGGTGACAGGAGTCGCAGCCCCTCTACATACGGTTTACGTATGCGCAGATGTCCGCCAAGCGGGCATGATATCCCAACGCGGAAGAGGCACAGTAGACCCATGATCCGAGCTCGCAAACCTATCCTGATCTCCGCCGGCCTGGCGCTGGCCCTGGCCGGCTGTACCGATGGCAGCGGCATGTTCCAGAACGACCCGAACCAGAAGGCCAAGCAGGGCGCCCTGCTGGGGGCCGCCGCCGGTGCCCTCGCGGGCCGCGCCGCGGGTGGCAGCGATGTCGGCGAACGCAACCGCGCCACTGTCGCGGGCGCCCTCGTCGGTGCAGCCGCCGGTGCCGCCATCGGCAACCAGCTGGACAAGCAGGCCGCCGAGCTGCGCCAGCAGCTGGGGTCCGAGGTCGACATTCGCAACACCGGCGACCGCCTGATCGTCACCATGCCGCAGGACATCCTCTTCGCCACCGACAGCGCAACCCTGCGCCCGACGCTGGTCTCCGACCTGCGCGACGTCGGCCAGAGCCTGCTGGCCTACCCGAACACCACCGCTCAGGTCATCGGCCACACCGACTCTGACGGCGAAGCATCCTACAACCTGAACCTGTCGCAGCGCCGCGCCCAGTCGGTCGCCAACGTGCTGGTCTCCGAGGGTGTGCCGTCCTCGCGCCTCAGCGTCATCGGCCGTGGTGAGGACCAGCCCATCGCGTCGAACCTGACCTCTGCCGGCAAGGCGCAGAACCGCCGGGTCGAAATCGTGATCCTGCCGAACGCCTGATCCAGGCTTCGCTTCGGACAAACAGAAACGCCGCGGCCCTTGCCGCGGCGTTTTTCTTTGCAGGAAGTGGCGCGCACTGGCCGTGGCGTCCCGCCTGCCCCTGCCCGGACCTCCGGCGGTGATCCGCGGGTCAGCCGGTCAGCAGCCGGTGCCGCGCAGCACCACCTGCACCGTCCGAAGCATCACCCCGATATCGGTGCGCAGCGACAGCTCCCCCAGGTAGGCCGTGTCATAGCGCGCGCGCTCGGAGAAAGAGCTCTCGTGCCGCACCGAGATCTGCCAGAAGCCGGTCAGACCGGGGCGCAGCGCGTAATAGGCCGTGCCGGGATAGATGTCGGTCTGGCTAGGCAGCATCGGGCGCGGACCGACGAGGCTCATGTCACCGGTCAGGACGTTCCAAAGCTGCGGCAGCTCGTCCAGCGATGTCTTGCGAAGGATACCGCCGATCCATGTGATCCGGGGATCGTTGCGCAGCTTCTGCGCATGCGCCCACTCGGCTCGGGCCGCCGGGTCGTCTTGCAGGTGCTTTGCCAGCAGGGCGTCGGCATCGGCCACCATCGAGCGCAGCTTGAGCATACGGAATGTCCGACCGCCCCGGCCGACGCGAAGCTGCGTGTAGAACGGCGACTTGCCGTCCAGCGCGACCAGCAGGGCGCAGAACAGCACCACTGTCAGGGCGGGCACGGCCGACAGGACCACCAGAACGATGTCGAGGACGCGTTTCAGGCCATTGCGGTAAAACTGGCTGTACGACGAAGCGGACAGGTTATTGCGGACACGGACGTCCATCTTGGCTGCCGTGGGCATCGGCTGGCGCATGTATACAGTCAAATTGACCTCCCTCGAGCCAATCACAAAACAAGAGCAACCAGAGCAACGAACAGCTTTCCCGGACACGACACGCCGCACGGGCGCATCCTGCGGCCCAGCGACCGCAGCCTGTCGGGAAGTCGCCAGCTGACGCTATGCGCACGGCACACTCCCAATTCACCTATTGCACCAACCCCCTAGCGCAGCAGTCCAGCGAATTGAGACCAAATTCTGTCAATTCCACTGTACGTGGCTGTTATGAATGGACCTTTGCCTTCCGTCAACAGAGCCCACGTAATACACTTTTGAGTTGAATCGGGGTCTCGGGCATCTGGAATAAAGCGAGGTTTTTCGCTCTCTTTCAGGACTCTGAAAGACGCCTAAAATCGCGATTGAACCCCCCGGCGCCATTGTCGGACGGGGCGCCCCGGGGCAGATACGCAGGAAACAATTCGACCGCCGCCACCGCAAACCGCCGAAGACCGTGGCTACAATTCCAGATTTTTTGACGGTTTGGTCAAATTCTCCCACAATTCCCGCGGTCCCGCCCTGTATTCTTGCGGAGATCGCCCCCTCTCGCAGGAAACAATGCTCTGACCCTCTATCGGCGAAGGCCAGGTCTGGAGCGCGCAGCCCCACCCGATGCAAGAATGCCGCAAAGCCACGGGGCAAAAACATCTTTGAGGTGAGTAACTTTCCTCACGAAATATTACAAATCCGGCTTTTGGCGTGATCGCAAGGCCCAAACCTTGCCAGAGCAGCGCCATAAATCCGCCCGATTCCGATTCGCGAAGGGGCCGTTTTGCCACCGGATCGCCCCATTTTGCCCCCGCACCGGGGCGGGCCAGAGTTGAAAGACCCGCGCCCCGGCGATATGTCCAGCATCAACGCCGTGAACTTCCGAAGGTCAGCCGTGACGAACTTCCTGCACCGGGGCGACCTGCCCGACGACCTCGACCTTGGGCCGGTTGTCGCGATTGATTGCGAGACCATGGGGCTGCACCCTCATCGCGACCGGCTGTGCGTCGTGCAGCTGTCCGCCGGGGACGGGCATGCCCATCTTGTACAGGTCGCGAAGGACCAGACCGACGCCCCGAACCTGTCCCGCCTGCTGGAAGACCCGGAGGTTCTGAAGCTGTTCCACTATGGCCGCTTCGACATTGCCGCGATGTACAATACCTTCGGCGCCCTTGCCGCGCCGGTCTGGTGCACCAAGATCGCCAGCCGTCTGGTACGGACCTATACCGACCGGCACGGGCTGAAGGCGCTGACACAGGAACTGCTGGGCGTCGATATCTCGAAACAGCAGCAGTCCAGCGACTGGGGCGCCGAGACCCTGACCGATGCGCAGATGGCCTATGCCGCCTCGGATGTGCTGTACCTGCATCGCCTGCGCGACGCCCTGACCGCCATGCTGGACCGCGAAGAGCGCCGCGACCTGGCCGAGGCCTGCTTCGACTTCCTTCCGGCGCGCGCGGTGCTGGACCTCGAAGGCTGGCCGGACACGGATATCTTCGCCCATGCCTGAGGTGCGTTGATCCATGGCCCGGGCCCTGGGCCTTTATTCGCGGGTGATCGCCTGGGCGAAGATCGTTCTGCCGCTGGTCGCGCTGGCGCTTCTGTCGACGATCTTCCTGCTGTCGGATCGCCGCGAACCGATGGAGACAGTGCCCTTCGTCGAGGCCCTGCAAGACGGCGAGACGACGCGCGAGGGGGTGTCCTCGCCCTATTATTCCGGCAAGACGCAGCGCGGCGACTTTCTGACCATGACCGCCACCCGCGTCCGCCCGCAAACCGACGGGCGCGTCGTGGCCGACGATCTTGCCGCCGCCGTGCGCCTGACCGACGGCAGCGAGATCCTTCTCGATGCGCTCAGCGCAACCCTGACCGACAGCACAGAGACGGCCCTTCTGGAAGGCGGCGTGCGGATACGCAGCTCTGCCGGTTATACGCTGGCCACCGATGCCATGACGACGGTTCTGGACCGGATAGAGGCGGAAACGCTTGGCCCGGTCAGCGGCGCGGGCCCGCTTGGCACGCTAGAGGCGGGACGGATGCGGATAGAGGCTTCTGGCACGGACGGCGATGTGCAATTGCTGTTCACCGAAGGCGTAAAGCTGGTATATCAGCCGCCAAAAGAAGGAAGTTCTGCCGAATGATGCGCCTTGTCCTTGCTGCCGCCCTTGCCGCGCTTCCGCTGTCTGCCATGGCCCAGCAGGGCGCACAGGTGCAGTTCGGCGGGATGCAGCAGGACACCCGCGCCCCGGTCGAGGTCACCGCAGAGCAGTTGCAGGTGAACCAGTCCGACGGCACCGCGCTTTATACCGGCAACGTGATCATCGCGCAGGGCGACATGCGTCTGTCGGCCCCGCGCGTTCTGGTCGTCTACGCCGAGACCGCGGGCCGGATCGAACGGCTGGAGGCCACCGGCGGCGTCGTCATGGTCAGCGGCTCCGAGGCGGCAGAGGCCGAGCGCGCCGATTACAACATCGAGGCGGGGCAGGTCGTCATGTCCGGCAACGTGCTGCTGACGCAGGGGCCGAACGCGCTGACGTCGGAACGGATGACCGTCAACCTCGAAGACGGCACCGCGCAGATGTCGGGCCGCGTGAAGACGGTGCTTCAGCAGCAGGACGATGCGCAGACGGGCGGAGGGCAGTAGTTGGCCAGGCCCAAGTTGACGGTGACCGAGGGCGACAGCGGCCTTCGCGTGTCCCACCTGCGCAAGAGCTACCGCAAGCGCGTCGTGATCCGCGACGTGACCATGCGACTGGATCGCGGCGAAGTGGTGGCGTTGCTCGGGCCCAACGGCTCGGGCAAGACGACCTCTTTCTACGCCATTGCCGGGCTGGTGAACCCCGACGCCGGGCAGGTCCTGATCGACGGGCGCGACGCGACTTACCTGCCGATGTACCGCCGCGCGCGGCTGGGCATCGGCTACCTGCCGCAGGAAATGTCGATCTTCCGCGGCCTTTCCGTAGAGGACAATATCGGCGCCGTTCTGGACATATCCGTCCGCGACAACCAGCAGAAGCGCGAGCGGCTGGAGGAACTGCTGGGCGAGTTCTCTATCGAGCACCTGCGCCGCGCCCCGGCGCTGGCCCTGTCGGGCGGCGAGCGGCGCCGGGTCGAGATCGCCCGCTGCCTTGCCGCCGACCCCAAATACCTGCTGCTGGACGAACCCTTCGCCGGGGTCGACCCGATCAGCGTCGGCGATATCCGCCATCTGGTCGCCGATCTCAAAACGCGCGGAATCGGCGTGCTGATCACCGATCATAACGTCCGCGAAACGCTGGAGATCGTCGACCGCGCCTATATCCTGCACGACGGCACCGTGCTGATGTCCGGCACCCCCGAAGAAGTGGTCCAGAACGAGAACGTCCGCCGCGTCTACCTTGGCGACAATTTTCGCTTCGGTTGAGTCAGATCAACGACGGTCCGTTCCCGCTTAGGTGACAGTCGCATGACGGTTTCGATTGACAGCGGGGGGACTTTCCAACTCAAATGAGGTTATGGTGCATCCAGACGCTGACAGGCTGAACGGCATGACCCTCGATCCCGAGGCCGGATCACCCCAATCCGCGTCCATGCACCTTCCCTAGAGTCCGATATGAAACGATCCCACTGGGGGATTCCCCCGGACCATTCCGCTATCGGACCATGACGTAAAGGAAACACAATGCGGTATCAGATCACCGGAAAGCAGATCGACGTCGGAGAAGCCCTGCAAACCCACGTCACAAACGAGCTGGGCTCGATGCTGGAGAAATACTCCCAGCGTCCCACCGATGCGAACGTGATCTTTTCAAAGGCCGGGCACGAATATGTCTGCGAAGTCATCGTGCACCTGTCGAGCGGCCTGAACGCCGCGGCCAAGGGCCATGCCTCCGAAATCTACGCCGCCTTCGAATCCTGCACCGAGAAGATGGACAAGCAGCTGCGCCGCTACAAGCGCCGCCTGAAGGACCATCACAAGGACAGGACCGGTCCTGTTGAACATTTCGGCGCGTCCTCGTATATCCTCGCCGGAGAGTTGGATTCGGCCGAAACCGAGCCGGACTCGCTGCAACCGATGATTGTGGCAGAGATGGAGACGAAGATTCCCTCGCTGTCAGTCGGCGAAGCAGTGATGCAGATGGAACTTGCAGGCGCGCCCGTCCTGGTGTTCCGGAACGAGAAGAAGGAAAGCGTGAACGTCGTGTATCGTCGCGACGATGGCAATATCGGCTGGATCGACCCGTAATACCGGGGGCGGTCTCACGCTACGGGCAAGTCTCAACAGCATGACAGGCACGGCATGAAGTTTACCAACCTTCTGAAGAGCGACGCCATCAAGGTTGTCCAATCAACCTCGAGCAAGAAACGCCTGCTCCACGATGTCGCCGAACTTGCAGAAAGTGCCTACGGGCTCGACAGCCAGACCACGATAGAGGCCCTGCTCGAGCGTGAATCGCTTGGGCCGACCGGGGTGGGGCACGGCGTTGCCCTGCCCCACGCCCGCCTGCAAGGGCTGGAAAAGGTCGCCGGGGTGTTCATCCTCCTGGACCGCCCCGTCGATTTCACCTCTGTCGACCGCCAGCCGGTCGATCTGGTCTTCGGGCTGTTCGCGCCCGAGGATGCGGGTGTCGAGCACCTGAAGGCGCTGGCACTGGTCTCGCGCTCGCTGCGCGATCCGGCGCTTTGCGCCAAGCTGCGGGCGAACCCGGACCCGGCGACGCTTTACACCATCCTGACAGAAGCCGAGGCCATGAAGGCCGCCTAAGGCACGACCTCCGGCGCCTGCCCCGCGGCATCTTCCAAATCTCACCACAGGACGCGCCGGCCGGCGGGTGGGCGCCTTTGCGCGCCAGCGCAAACAGTGCCGCCCGCCGCGCCCTGGCCCAGTCGTCTCAGCCAGTTGCCTCAGGACCAGTCGTCGAAGCCGAACATGTCGTAGTCGCGCTGGTAGGCTTCGCGCGCCAGCGCCTCGATCCGGTCGTCGTAGATCTGCGCCAGCGCAAAGGGCGCGCGGGTGGCAACCGGCTGCGGATCGGGCGGCGCCTCGTGGCCCGCCTGCATCGCCAACGCCGGCAGGTACATGGCCATCTCGTCCTCGCGAACGACCACGTCCGGCAGCGTGTGGTCGGCCATGCCCTGAATACATTGCGCCTGCGACGCCCAGTGCCCGTCCACCCGCACCGCCGTCTGCCCGGACAGGTTCGCCTTCACGAAGGTCAGCCAGGCGGTAAAGGCCTCGCGGTGGGCATCGACATCATAGTCCGGCCCCGGCTCGCCCTCGGGGATCGGCAGGACATGGGCGCGGCGCAGGGTCTTGCGGATGCCCTTGAAGCTGCCCTTTTCGGTGGTCAGGATCTTCGCGCAAAACGCCTCGTGCGCGCGGGCCAGCGGGTGCCGGATCACGGTAAAGCTGCGGTGGCCGGGCCGTTCGCGCTTCCAGGTCCGCAGCGTGCCCTGCGTGAAATCGGACGGCAGGTCCTTCTCCGCCACGCCGTCCAGCCCCGCCAGCCAGCCCAGCACCGCAGTCTCCGGCCCGGATCGCACGGGCATGTACAATAGCGGCGTCTTCGCCCCGGCAAAATAGGTCGGCACCGCCGGGCCGCGCCGCGGCTCGAAATTCGGCGTGCGGCTCAGGTTGAAGCGGTCGAGCCGCGCCAGAGAGGCCGCCATGGCCTCGAAGTTCTCGACCTTCTCGGCCACCGGCTGTGGGTTCTGCCGCTTCAGCGCGGTGTTCAGGCTGTCCAGCCGCGCCGGGCACCCCAGCCAGGCCGCCAGCCCGTTCATCACCGCCACGTCCTGCAGATCCTCGTAAGCCACATAGAAGGCCGTCTGCCCCGTCCGTTGCAGCGTGTTCATGATCTGCACCTGAAAGGCCTGAAGCGCGTCCAGATGCGCCTCGAACTCGGGCCCGTCGAAGACCGCCCGCCCCGCCTTGCGCTTCTTGACGTTGGTCAGCTTCCACTGCCCCGTCGCCTGCGCGATCTTCCACGAGATGTAGCTGTCCACCGGGTTGCGCGTCAGCACCACCTTGCCGACCTTCGGATCGGTCAGCAGCGCGTCCAGAACGCGGGGGTCGTGGTCGTGGAAATAGCGAAAGCCCGCCATGTCAGGCGCCGCCCGCACCGCGTCCAGCAGGCGATGCGGTTTGGCATCCCGCTCTTCCTGCGAGATGCCCAGAACGTCCTCGGCATTGGGATAGCCGATGAAATGCGGGTTGAAGACCTCGCCGAGGCAGGAAATCCCGTCGAAGGCATTCAGGTTGGCTTCGAGAAAATTCGAGCCGGTGCGCATTTCGGCGAACACCACGAAGCAATCGAAACGGGTCATGGGGCTACTTCTTGATCAGGTAGGGCTTGCGCCGCGGCGCATCCGGGTTGCGCGCGACGATATCAACCGGGAAATCGCCCATCAGGTAGGGATGCATTCCCTGGTTCTTCAGGTTTTGCAGGAATTGTCCGAAGCCCGTGAGCGGCTCCAGTCGTGGCGCCTCGGCCAGACGGCGCAGGCCTTTCTGGCCGATTTCGTCGATGATGACCTGCAAAGGCTCCATCGGGGCCTCGATGAACTCGGCCATGGACCAGATGCGGATGCGCGCCTTGACGTCCGGGCTGCGCAGCGTGTCCAGCATGCCGCTTTCGATCTTCTGCAACGCGGCGGCCTTGGCGCGGATATCGGCGAAATTGGCGTTGGACTTGAACAGCGGCACCGCCCATGCACCCGAGATCACGCTGATCTGCGCGTTGGGATCGCGCGACAGGCCCCAGAGGATGTCGATATTGTCCTGCGGGCCAAGCTGGAAACACTGCCGCTCGCCGCGCGTGTTCCACAAAAGGTTGGTCAGGAAGGCCTTGCTGTTGTTGTCGCGCAGCCCGGCATTGTCCGACAGCGCGCCATTCACCACCGTCTGCCCGCCCGCGAACTCGGCCCGGCGTTTCGCGAAGAGGTGCCCGTGCGCCTGCGCCCCTGTGGCCCGGGCCAGCCATGTCTCGAAGTCCTCGAAAAGCTCTGAAAACCCCTGAAAGACCGAATACTTGCCCGCCGTCACGCCGTTTTCCCAGCCGATGTTGGGGTAACGCGATTGCATGTACAGGCCCGACCGCCCGCGCGTCCGCCTCTCCACCGCCTTGGCAAAGATGCGGTCGATCTTGCCCGGGTTCGGTTCCTGCCGGGACGTGGCGCGGTTGGGATCGGTCAGGAAGGCGTCGTAGAGCCGCCCCGCATGCGGCCAGATCTTGCGCGCGACAAAGCAGTCCGAGCGGCGCAGCAATTGCAGGTGGTCGTCGTAGAAGATATGCGGTTTGCCTTGGAAGTCGAACTTCGACAGGGTCAGAGAGCGGCTTTCGATATTCGTGGAGTAAAGCCGCGCAAGGCTCTGGAAATAGCTCTCGTCGGGGATCCAGACGCGGCGGAAATAGGCGTCGTACTTGCGGCGTTCGGGGTCTTGCAGGATCGCCGACAGGGTCTGGCGCGTCAGGCACCACCACTGGCTGCCCATATGCGGCACGATCCCGTTCGGCAGGCTGCGGCGATAGCCGACGCGGCGCTGAAGCTCGACAAAGGCGTCGAAGAGGTAGCGGTTGCGGCGCCACGAAAAGGGGAAATGCAGGGTGAAGCGTTCCTCGTCCAGCCCGCCCACCGTCCACGGCACATCCGCCGTCGTCGCGCTTTCGATGAAATCGGTGCGCGGGCGGTCGGCGAGGTAGTCGATCAGTTCCTCGACCGGGCGCAGCGGCAGGCAGGAGCCCGACGTGAGGTAGACGTGACGCACCTCCGCGAAGCGGGTCAGCATCAGTTCGCTGGCGTCCTGACTGGCGGCGACCAGCCCCCAAGTGCCCCATTCGCAGCGGTGGCGTTTCGAGAACAGCACCGTTTCAAGATCCGACAGCGCCTGAACGAAGCGGTCGTAACGGTCCGTCTTCACCGCCTTGTCGACGTGGATCACGACGGGGCACCCGGCGGCGGACCAGTGCCGGGCCACCTGCTCGGCCCGGTCGAAGGCCGTATGCACCAGCATGACGACGCCGACGGTCATGCCCAGTTGCCCTTGGACATCAGGCCGAGGATCTCGAGTTGCCGCCAGTTGATGTATTTCTCGGACCACTTGCACCAGAGGTCGGGGTTGTCCTTCACCCCCTCGGCATAGGCGATGTATTCGCGGCTGGCCCCGTAATGCTGCCCGCGCTCCAACTCTTCGGCGGCCTTGTCGGCGAAGGTCGACAGGAACTTGGTGTGAAGCAGGATGCCGCTGGCCTTCTCGCCCCCCCATTCGTCGTACACAAGGTTCAGCCCGCGCGGCAGCAGGTTGTGGGTCGAGGACACGTAGGCATAGCGCCGGTTCCATTTCACCAGCGGCACCTTGTTCAGCGCCGGGGCCAGTTCGGGTGTGTCGGCAAAGAACATCCGCGCCCGCGGTCCGCCCTGAATCCAGAGATTGCCGAAGTTCCAGTTCTTCGAGATTGCGTAATTGCCCGCGTCGAACCAGTTGGCAATCTCCAGAGGGTCCTGCCCGGCGCTGTAGGGTTGCAGGTCCATCCGCCCCTTGGGGTACATGTCCAGCAGCATGGCCGAGAAGGACTTGATCGAGGAGGCATCCAGCCAGTCGGTAAGCGCGCGCAGGGGCCGCGTGTCGCAGAACGGGTAGAGGAACAGCTCATCGGGGTCGACGGTCAGCGCCCAGTGGCCATGGCCGTATTTGAACAAGAGCCAGTTCATCCAGTCCACACCGAAGCGGGCGCGCTTGTAGCTGGCGGTGGTGGTCCAGACCGAACAGTCGGGCTGGCTCGCGAGATAATCGAGCGACCCGTCGGTGGAATCGTTGTCCACGAAGAGGAAGTGGTTCACCCCCATCTCGCGGTAGTAGCGCAGGAACCACGGCAGGCGCACACCTTCGTTGCGCTGGGTCGAGAAGACCAGCAGGTCCGAGGGCCGGATATCGGCGGTGCGATTGGCCACGGGGCGCAGGTCGCGGCGCTTGCGGAAGGCGCGGATCAGCCAGCGTTTTCGCTGCACCCGCAATTTGTATGACCGCCATGCGCCCAAGAGCCGATCTTCCCCAACGGTCGGTGGTCCGACCTGCCAAAGGCGCAACTATCAGGTCAGGGTTAAGGCCTTGTTGAAATGCGTCTCCCAGGTGGGAGGGTCGAAAATCGGAGCTGCCTGCCCCTGGCCGTCTCGGTCTGCCCGATGGTGCGCTGCCATCTCAATTATTTTGTTGCGCCAAAGATAGCGGTCGGAGGCATCGGCGTAAACGGGAATGTTTCCCAAGACTTCCCTGTATATCGGAAGATCGTTGCACAGAACCGGAACGCCCAGCATCGCCGCCTCGACCGGGGGCAGGCCATAGCCTTCGGCGAGGCTGGGAAACAGCATGCCCGCGCTGCCGCGCAAAAGGCCCGCGATCTGCGCGTCGCTCAGGCCCGGCAGTTCGTGCACCCGGTCGGGCCGCGCATCGAGACGGGCAAAGACCGCGTGGTTCTCCCACCCGCGAGAGCCGCAGATCAGCAGGTCGGCCTCGGGGATCTCGGGCCAGAGATCCAGCAGCAGGGCGTGGTTCTTGCGCGGCTCTATGGTGCCGACCGTCACGAAATAGGGGCGGCGCCAAGGCCCCTCGGGCGGCGCTCCGGGCGGGGGGGAATCGACGCCCAGCGGCGCGACGATGGCCTCTGGCATCCGGTGGCCCAGATGGCCGGCGGTATCGGCCAGGGTCTGCTGCGAGTTGCAGATCACAACATCGGCCACGCGCCCCACGCGGGACAGGAAGGCGGCAAAGCGATCCACCGCGCCGGGGCGCTGAAACTGCGGGTGGTCCAGCGGGATCGTGTCATGCACCAGCACCGCGATCCGGGCCCCCCGCGCCTTAAGGGCCGCCGCGACGGCCTCTGTCAGGTTGGTATGGCCAAGATTGATGTAGTGCACCCCGCGCGGCAGGTGGCGGCGCAGCATCCGGCCCAGAAGCGGCTTTATGCAGCGCGCGATGCACAGGCGCCGCACGTCGGCCTCGGCCCGGGCACGCATCGGGTCGAGGCCGCGCACGAGGCGCGACAACCCGTCCGTCGGCCCCCATGCGCCCTGCGCCACCCGGTCGCGCAGGCCGGCACAACCCTCTGCGTCCAGCAGCGCATAGCCCAGCGAGGTGCGCACCAGCCCGTAGAACGGCCCCAGCCCGCAGAGGTGCCGGAGCCAGGCGTATTCCACCCGGTCGACACCGGTCAGCGGCCGTCCGGCACGGCTGACCAGCCGTGTCAGATCCAGCAGGCGAAGGGGATCAGGCTTCGTAGTGACCATTCTTGTGCCAGCGCCAGGCGTCCGCGATCATCTGCTGCATGGTCGAGCGATCCGGGCGCCAGCCCAGTTCATCGCCCGCCCGGACAGAACCCGAGACCAGCTTTGTCGCATCCCCGGCGCGGCGGGGGCCTTCGGTCCAGGGCACCGGGGCGTTGGTGACATGGCCCGCCGCCTCGATCACCTCGCGCACGGAAAACCCCTTGCCGGTGCCTAGATTGAAGACGCGGCTGCCCTTGCCGTCCTGCAACCATTTCAGGCCGAGGACATGGGCGTCGACCAGATCGCAGACATGCACGTAATCGCGGATGCAGGTGCCGTCCGACGTGTCGTAGTCGGTGCCGTGGATCGTCAGGCCGGGGCGCAGGCCATCCACGGCCTCCAGCATCACCGGGATCAGGTGGGTTTCCGGGCGGTGATGCTCTCCGATCTCTCCCTCCGGGTCGGCGCCCGCCACGTTGAAATAGCGGAAGATAACATGGCGCAGCCCGAAGGCCGCTTCGAAGTCGCGCAGGATATCCTCTACCGCGCGCTTCGACGCGCCATAGGCGTTCAGGGGTTCCTGCGGGGTGCCCTCGTCGAGAACGACATTGTCATGCTCGCCGTAGGTCGCGCAGGTCGAGGAAAAGACGAAGTCCATGCAGCCTGCCGCCACCGCCGCCTCGATCAGGGTAAGCGACCCGCAGACGTTGTTGCGCCAGTAGAGGCCAGGCTTGGCCATGGCCTCGCCGACCTGGCTGAGGGCGGCGAAATGCAGGACCGCCACGGGCCGCCACCGCTGAAAGACCGCGTCCAGCCGGGCCCGGTCGGTCAGGTCGCCTTGCTCGAAGGGGCCGAATTTCACGGCATCCTTCCAGCCCGTCGAGAGATTGTCGAAGACCACGGGTGTGAAACCCGCGGCCTTCAAGGCCTTGCAGGCGTGGCTTCCGATGTAGCCAGCCCCGCCCGTCACGAGAACTGTGGTCACGCTGCTGTTACTCGGCTGCTTTCTTCGAGGTCATGACCTCTTGCAGGTAGGCCTCCAGATCGCCGCGCAGGTCCTCCCGCGCAAGGCCGAAGGCAACGGTGGCCTGAAGGAAACCCGCCTTGGACCCGCAGTCGAAGCGCTGGCCGCGGAAGCGGTAGCCATAGACGCCGTCGCCGTCGATTTCCTCGGCGATGGCATCGGTCAGCTGAACCTCACCGCCCGCGCCGGTCTTCATCTTGTTGAGGTGCTTGAAGACATTGGGGGACAGCACGTAGCGCCCGATGACCGCAAGGTTGGACGGCGCGTCCTCGGGCTTGGGCTTTTCGACCATGCCCTTGACCCGGACCATGGCGCCCATGTCCTCTGCCACGTCCAGCACACCATAGGCGCTGGTCTTGTCCTGCGGCACTTCCATCGCCGCGACCATGCTGCCGCCGGTTTCCTCGTAGGCCTCGATCATCTGCTGAAGGCAGGGCTTCTCGGCCGCGATCACGTCGTCGGGCAGCACCACGGCAAAGGGTTCGTTGTGCACCAGACGGCGCGCGCACCAGATCGCGTGCCCCAGCCCCAGCGCCTTGGCCTGACGGATATAGGCGATCTCGCCCGAATCCATATTGGTGGTCTTGAGAACCTCCAGAAGCTCCGTCTTGTCCTTCTTGCGCAGCTCCTGTTCCAGATGCGGCGCGTGGTCGAAGTAGTCCTCCAGCGCCGACTTGCCGCGCGCGGTGACGAAGATGAATTCCTTGATGCCGGCAGCGCGGCATTCGTCGATGGCATATTGGACCAGAGGCCGGTCGACCAGAGTCATGATCTCCTTCGGGACAGACTTGGTCGCCGGAAGGAACCGAGTGCCAAGACCCGCAACAGGAAAGATTGCCTTGGTGACCTTCTTGCGCATGCGAATGCTCCTTTCGTGCCAGATCGGCTGGCGATAGCGTTTCGTGCCGTTATACACGGTTCGGATCAATACTGCGCCTGCGAAAGGCGCAATCCCCAATTTTTTACGGAAAACCGCTTATGCCGGGCAGATTATACCTCCTGGCAACGCTGCTTTAACCTCTCACCGCCGCGATCCGTTCCATTTCCGCTGCAACCCGGCGCCGGAAGCGCCAGAAGCGCATCAGCGGGCCGCGTCGCAGACTTCGCCCGAACAGGCCTCCGCGGTGCTCCCAGACGCCTGTCTCCGTTAAGGAAACGCGGTGGTACAGCGCCGTGGGCGAGAGCAGAATAAGCGTGGCGACCTGACCCCGGGCAACGGACTCTGCCGCGCGCCGCCTCAGGGTGCGGGCCTGCCACGGCCTGCCCGAAAAGCAGATTCTCTTTGCGCCCTCCGCCGAAGGATAAGGCAGAAACGGCGCCTGCGCGCCGGGCAGCGCCTGAAGCGGCCCGATATCCCGCCGAAGCCCCTCCGCCCCGCCCCGGTCGAGGCTGCGCATCAGGCGCAGCAGGCCGGGCGGGTCCAGCGGACCGCGCTGCATGTAGCCCAGCAGGCGCCTGCGCTGCGCTGCCCGGAACGCCCGCCAGGCCTCGTCCTGCTGCGATGGCGGGCAGTGCTTGCGCAGGAACACCCGCTGCGAGGCACCGATCTGGAACAGGTCGCGCGGGGTCCGGTCCGGCGCGCGGCGGTTGCTTTCGGCAAACCCGTGGTGAACCTGCGCCAGCGGCACGAGGGCGGTCGCCAGCCCCGCGCGGGCGAGGCGCATGTTGAGGTCCGTTTCGTCGAGGTAGAAGTGGAAGGCCGGGTCGAAGCCCCCCAGCGCCGCCAGCACAGCGCGGCGCAGGGCCATGTTCGTGCCCTCGGTCTTGATCGCCCGGTCTCCGGTCGGCTGAAGCACGCGCGGCGCCTCGCCCGGCAGGTCCATGTCCTGCGCCACGCCCAGCCGGTCGACGCTGCGCGCCCGCCACTGGAAGGAAATACCGTTGCGGCCCAGCACGTAGCCCCCGGCGGCGGCGATCTCTTCCGCGAAGGGCGCGCAGAGGTGCCGCAGCCAGAGCGGTTCCGGCACGGCGTCGTCGTCGATGAAGGCCACGACCTCGCCCGCCGCCATCCCCAGCCCCGCATTGCGCGCGGCAGAGATATTGGGTGTGTCGAAGGGGACAAGCTTCAGGTGTTCCGCATCGGGTCGCGCGCGGGCCGCGCCGATCCCAGCGGGGCAGGCCACGACGATCACTTCGAAATCCGGGTAGTCCAGCTGTGCGACGCCAGTCAGGCAACGTTTCAGCGCCGCCGGTCTGTCGCGGCTGACGATGACGATGCTGACGCTGACCGGGCCGGTCATGCGGTCAGCCCTGCTTCAGCTCGACCCCCGGCGCGTAGGCGATGAAGAAGGGGTTGGCAAAACCCTCCTTGCCATAGGCCAGCGGCGTGTGATCGTCGAAGCGCACCACGCGCCCGCCCGCGCCGTTCAGCACCGCGTGACCGGCGGCGGTGTCCCATTCCATGGTCCGCCCGAGGCGCGGGTAGATATCCGCCTCGCCGGTGGCGACAAGGCAGAACTTCAGCGAAGACCCGGCGCTCTTGGCGTCCGCGACCTCGTAGAGGTTGATGTAATCGTCGGTCGCCTGATCGCGGTGCGACTTCGAGGCGACAACCAGAAGCGCGTGGTTGTTCGGCTCCGACACCTTGATCCGCTTCGTCTCGCCCGGCTCGTCCTTGTCGAAGGGGCCGATTTCCTCGACCGAGTTGCCGACGCTGTCGGTGTAGAACATCCGCCCGCGCGCCGGGGCATAGACCACCCCGCGCGTCGGCACGCCGTCCTCGACCAACGCGATATTGACGGTGAAGTCGCCGCGCCGCTTGACGAATTCCTTGGTGCCGTCCAGCGGATCGACGATCAGGAAGGTCATCGCGTCCAGATCGTGGCTGTCGGCCTGCTCTTCGGTGACCAGCGGCATGTCGGGAAAGGCCGCGCGCAGACCGGCCGAAATCAGCGCGTCCGCCGCCTCGTCCGCCTCTGTCACCGGGCTGTCGTCGGACTTCGACTTCACCTCGAAATCATCCGCCTCGTAGATCGCCATGATTTTGTCGCCTGCCTCCAGCGCCAACCGGCGCAGCACGGTGGTCAGTTCGGAATAGTTCATGACAAAGCTCCCGCCCGCGCGACCACGCGGATTCATTGATTTGAAAACCCATTCCGCTTATGGTGCGGATCAACCAGAACGGCAAGCGCCGCACCGCCCGAGGCAGGGACAACAGATCCCGGGGGGCATCCACGAGCAGACCGGAGGCCCGCGACCCATGTTCGAGACCGCCAAACCCCGCTCGCGGCTGGAATCCGCCGTCTATATCGCCGAACTGATCTACCACAATTCCGTGCGCGCGGTGCGCAAGACGCACAACAACGCCTTCATGGCGATCTTCATGAACATGCTTCAGACGATCATCTTCGTTCTGGCCTTTTACTTCATGTTCCTGATCCTCGGGATGCGCGGATCGGCGCTGCGGGGCGACTTCCTCGTCTACATCATGACGGGCGTCTTCCTTTACATGACGCATACCAAGACGCTGGGCGCGGTTGCCGGGTCAGAGGGGCCGGCCAGCCCGATGATGCAGCACGCGCCGATGAACACGATGATCGCCATCATCTCGGCGATGCTGTCGTCGCTCTACATTCAGGTGCTGTCGCTGATGGCAATCCTGTTCATCTACGACGTGGCCTTCAACCCCTTCGTCATGCAGGACATCCACGACCCGATCGGCTGCCTTGCGATGCTGCTGCTGTCGTGGTTTTCGGGCGCGGCGATCGGCATGGTGGTGCTAGCGATCAAGCCCTGGTTCCCGACGCCGGTCAGCATCCTGACGACGATCTACCAGCGCGCCAACATGATCGCCTCGGGCAAGATGTTCGTGGCCAATACGCTGCCCACCTACATGCTGGTGATGTTTGACTGGAACCCGCTGTTCCACACCATCGACCAGTCCCGCGGGTACGCTTTCGTCGATTACAACCCCCGGAATTCCAACTGGGAATATGCCTTCTACCTGTCTATCGTTCTGCTCATGATCGGCCTGATGGGTGAGTTCTACACCCGCAAACACGCCTCTGCCTCGTGGAACGCGCGCCGCTAGACGGCGGACCTGTTCCCGGGCGTGGCGCCTGTGAAAGGACAGGACATGTTTTCACGGATCGCATTCTTCACGCTGCTCGCCGGGGCGGCCGCCGCGCAGGATTTCCCCGCGCTCTATGACGTGACCGGGGTTGCCTCGGACGACGTCCTGAACGTCCGCACGCGCCCCATGGCGGATGCCAATATGGTCGGCACGCTGGCGCCCGACGCTGCGGGTATCGAGGTTCTGGCAGAGGAAAACGGCTGGGGCCGCATCAACGTCGACGGCCAGTCCGGCTGGGCCAGCCTGGACTTTCTCGCGCGGATCGAGGGCAGCGCCCTGCCCGATGCCACGGTGGTCGACTGCTTCGGGACCGAACCCTTCTGGTCGCTGGAACTGACGCAGGGCGAAAGCGCGGTCTTTTCCGTGCCCGAGGGGGTCGAGAAGGCCTTTTCCGTCAGCCCGCTGACCACTGCCTCGGGCCGGTTCCATCCCTTCGCCGCGCTGGGGTCGAAGATGGGCGAGAACATCACCGTCATCGTCGGCGAGGGGCAGTGCTCGGACGGCATGTCCGACAATCTCTTCGGCCTGACGGCGGCGGTGGTCATCGGCGGCTATGACACGCAGGTCTATTCGGGCTGCTGCACGCTGGAGGTGGACTGATGCTGCGTCTCGCCCTGCTGCTGGCCACACTGGCCCTGCCGGCTTTCGCCCAAGACTATCCCCGCCTGCACGACGTGTCCGGTGTTGCCGCTGACGACAGGCTGAACGTGCGCGAGGCGCCATCGGCAAAATCCCCCGTCGTGGGAGAGCTGGCCCATGATGCCCGCGCCATCGAGGTGATGCGCGTCGAGAACGGCTGGGGATTCATCAACATCGAAGAGCGCACCGGCTGGGCCTCCATGCGCTATCTCGCCCCGCGCGCCGACGGCGACCTGCCGAACGCGCAGGCGCTGCGCTGCCACGGTACGGAGCCATTCTGGAGCCTCTCGGTCCGCCCCGGCCAGACGGCGCAGTACCGCTCTCCCGAGGTGATGGACGGAGAGAGCTACGGCGTCGGCCTGCTGCAACGGCTGTGGTCGCCGACGCTGAAATACACGCTGCGCGGCGAGGGCGGCGGAGGCTCCCTCGATGCGATGATCATGCCCGCCTATTGCGACGACGGCATGTCCGACCGCGAGTATGGCTTTGACGTGACCCTGTTCCTGTCGCGCGAGGACCGGGTGTATTCCGGGTGCTGCACGCTGGCCGAGTGAGCGCCAGCGCGGGTCAGAACGAGGTCCATCACGCCCGCGAAAGAAGGGATATGCGCCACTCTGACCAGCGCAGGACAAGTCGCGCATCGCTGGGCCGTCGCTCCAAAGGTATGCCGCTTCGGGAAGGCACTTTATAGCTGCAAAGTCCGTAAGACCCTAACTCAGGTCGCGCATTCATCAGCCAAATCGCCGGTCCCCGGGACGGCCCGCCGATGCGCGGCGGCTTCGCCTTGATTCCGCGCTGGGTGGTAGACAGCTCGAAACAGCCCGAGGGGAGATTCGTCGGACCGTCTGAATGGCCGAACGGCGACGCTTCTGCACGTCGGCACGAGACACCGCGCCCAAGGCCTATCGCAAGGGGTGCCCCCCCCTGAAGCACGAGGCTGAAAGCACAGGAGAGCCGAAGGCCCTCACACGGCTGCCGTCACCACCCGCAGCGTCAGGTTGATCCGCCCGCCGTCCCGCAGCAATGTCGAAGAGCCGAAGCGGATGCGGTCCACCCCGTGATGCGCCAGCCGCGCCGCGCCGCCCATCACCACCACGTCGCCGGACTTCAGCCAGACCGACTCGGTCTTGCCGCCGCGTTCGACATTGCCCATGCGGAACAGCCCGTCGTCACCCAACGAGACCGAGACCACCGGGCAGGAAAAGTCGCCCTCGTCCTTGTCCTGATGCAGCCCCATCCGGGCGCCCTCGCCGTACCAGTTGATCAGGCAGCACTCGGGCAGGCGCGCGCAGCCGGACACGGCGCGCCAGATCGCCAGAACCTCTTCGGGGATCGGCGGCCAGTCCATGCCCTGTGGATGCCGTGACTCGTAGCGATAGCCCCTGCGGTCCGTCACCCAGCCGTAATCGCCGCAGGCGCCCATGCGCACCGACATCGGCTTGCCCCGGGGCGTGACCGGCTGCACCAGCGGGGCCTGCATCAGCACCGCGCGCAGCCGCTCGACCAGCCGCTCCTGCGCGGAGCGGTCCAGCCAGCCGGGGTAGACCCGGAACCCCTTCACATCAAGGAAATCGCCCATGCGCCCCTTGTCCGTCAATTCCGGGCCGAGTCCAAGGATTTCCCGTCAAATGCACCTCTCGGAACGCTTGCAGGCCCCTTTTGCCCTCCTTATATACCGTCCGAACGCGCTGGCCGGGCCATTCCGCCAGCGACATCGAATGCGGGGCGGGATGCCGTAACGGGTCTCGGCCTCGTGACATCGCCTGAAGCAAAAAGGGATCGAACTCATGGGTAAAGTGATCGGTATCGACCTCGGGACAACCAACTCCTGTGTGGCCATCATGGATGGTTCTCAGGCCCGGGTGATCGAAAATGCTGAAGGGGCGCGTACCACGCCCTCCATCGTCGGCTTCACCGACGACGAACGTCTGGTTGGCCAGCCTGCGAAACGCCAGGCCGTGACCAACCCCGAAAACACCGTCTTTGCCGTCAAGCGCCTGATCGGCCGTCGCACCACCGACGCCGAGGTGACGAAGGACAAGGACATCGTGCCGTACAAGATCGTCGACGGCGGCAACGGCGACGCATGGGTGGAAATCCGTGGCGAGAAGTACTCGCCCTCGCAGATCTCTGCCTACACGCTGCAAAAGATGAAAGAGACCGCCGAGAGCTACCTTGGCGAGGAAGTCACGCAGGCGGTCATCACCGTGCCCGCGTACTTCAACGACGCCCAGCGTCAGGCCACCAAGGATGCCGGCAAGATCGCGGGCCTCGAAGTGCTGCGCATCATCAACGAGCCGACCGCGGCCGCGCTGGCCTATGGCCTCGACAAGAAGGACAGCAAGACCATCGCCGTCTATGACCTTGGCGGCGGTACCTTCGACGTGACCATCCTGGAAATCGACGACGGTCTCTTCGAGGTGAAGTCGACCAACGGCGACACCTTCCTGGGTGGCGAAGACTTCGACATGCGGATCGTCAACTACCTGGCGTCCGAGTTCAAGAAAGAGCACCAGGTCGACCTGACCAAGGACAAGATGGCCCTTCAGCGCCTGAAAGAGGCGGCGGAGAAGGCCAAGATCGAACTGTCCTCGGCAACGCAGACCGAGATCAACCAGCCGTTCATCTCGATGGGCGCCGGCGGCACGCCGCTGCACCTTGTGATGAAGCTGACCCGCGCCAAGCTGGAAAGCCTCGTCGGCGATCTGGTCAAGAACTCGATCAAACCCTGTCAGGCGGCCCTGAAGGATGCGGGCCTGACCACCTCCGACATCGACGAAATCGTCCTGGTCGGCGGTCAGACGCGGATGCCGAAGGTCATCGAAGAGGTCACCAAGTTCTTCGGGAAAGAGCCCCACAAGGGTGTGAACCCCGACGAGGTCGTTGCCATGGGCGCCGCCATTCAGGCCGGTGTTCTGCAGGGTGACGTTAAGGACGTGGTCCTTCTGGACGTGACCCCGCTGTCGCTGGGCATCGAGACGCTGGGCGGTGTCTTCACCCGCCTGATCGACCGGAACACCACGATCCCGACTAAGAAGTCCCAGGTCTTCTCGACCGCCGAGGACAACCAGTCGGCCGTGACGATCCGCGTCTTCCAGGGTGAGCGCGAGATGGCTGCCGACAACAAGATGCTCGGCCAGTTCAACCTCGAGGACATCCCGCCGGCTCCGCGCGGCCTGCCGCAGATCGAAGTGACATTCGACATCGACGCCAACGGCATCGTGTCGGTCGGTGCCAAGGACAAGGGCACCAACAAGGAACAGAAGATCACGATCCAGGCGTCGGGCGGTCTGTCCGACGACGACATCGAGCGCATGGTCAAGGAGGCCGAGGACAACGCCGAGGCCGACAAGGGCCGCCGCGAGCTGGTCGAGGCCCGCAACCAGGCGGAAAGCCTGATCCACTCGACCGAGAAGTCGGTGGAGGATCACGGCGACAAGGTCGACCCCTCGACCGTCGAAGCGATCGAGCTGGCCGTGGCCGCGCTGAAGGACGATCTGGAAAAGGACGACATCTCGGCGGACAAGCTGAAGTCGGGCATCCAGAACGTGACCGAGGCCGCCATGCGTCTGGGCGAAGCGATCTACAAGGCGCAGGCCGAATCCGGTGACGACGCCGAGCCCGCCGCTGCCGACACCTCCGGCCCCGCCGACGACGACAGCATCGTCGACGCGGACTTCGAGGATCTCGACGACAACAAGCGGGCCTGAGGCTTCGCTGTCGGAACCAATCAGGGGCCGGTCCGGACACCGGGCCGGCCCTTAGACGTTCCCGGATAAGGAGGACGGCTAATGTCCAAGCGCGATTACTACGATGTTCTCGGCGCGACCAAGGGGGCCTCTGCAGACGAGTTGAAGAAGGCCTATCGCAAGAAGGCCAAGGAACTTCACCCCGACCGCAACGCCGACAATCCCGAGGCCGAGTCGCAGTTCAAGGAAATCAATGAGGCCTACGAGGTCCTCAAGGACGCCGACAAGAAGGCGGCCTACGACCGCTATGGTCATGCGGCTTTCGAAGGCGGCATGGGCGGCGGCCCGCGCCCGGGCGGCGGCGGGATGCACGGCAATACCGACTTCGCCAGCGCCTTCAGCGATGTCTTCGACGACCTGTTCGGCGATTTCATGGGCGGCCAGCGTGGCGGGCGCCAGCGCGCGGCGCGCGGCGATGACCTGCGCTACAACCTGCGCGTGACGCTGGAAGAGGCCTTCAACGGCATCCAGAAGACCATCAACGTGCCGACCTCGGTGCAATGCGGGTCGTGCAACGGCTCCGGGGCCGAAGGCGGCGCCGAGCCGGTGCAATGTCCGACCTGTTCAGGCATGGGCAAGGTCCGCGCCACGCAGGGCTTCTTTACCGTCGAGCGCACCTGTCCGACCTGTTCCGGCCTTGGCCAGATCATCAAGAACCCCTGTCGCACCTGTTCCGGTTCCGGTCGTGTGCAGCGGGATCGGGCGCTCTCGGTGAACATCCCCGCCGGAGTCGAGACCGGCACCCGCATCCGCCTTGGCGGAGAGGGCGAGGCCGGGATGCGCGGCGGTCCGCCGGGCGATCTGTATATCTTCGTCGAGGTCACGCCGCACAAGATCTTCGAGCGCGAGGGCCGCGAGCTGCATTGCCGCGTGCCCGTGTCCATGACCGTCGCGGCGCTGGGGGGCGACATCGAGGTGCCGACCATCGATGGCGGGCGGTCGCGGGTGAAGATCCCCTCTGGCAGCCAGTCCGGGCGGCAGATGCGCCTGCGCGGCAAGGGAATGCCGGGTCTGCGGCAGCCGGGGCATGGCGACATGTTCATCGAGCTTGCGGTCGAGACCCCGGTGAACCTGACCTCACGCCAGAAAGAGCTTCTGAAAGAGTTCGAGTCTCTGGCCGAGGACAACAACCCGGAATCCACCAGTTTCTTCAAGTCGGTGAAGAACTTCTGGGATTCCATGAAGGGCTGAGAAGACCCGTCCGGGGGCCGTCGCTGCGACGTCCCCCGGACATCCCCACCGGACGCTGCGCCCTGTCGGAAGGGCGTCACATCCCCCCCTTGAGCGCGGGCACGGCCAGCGCCTCTGCCGCGCGGGGGCCTGCCGTGGGCGCGGCTGAGGGCCCGAAGGCCCGCATGCGCGGATGACATTAACCCCGCGTTCACCTTCTTCGGCCCATGATGGCGCATGGCACGCATCCGGCATTTCTCCGACACCCAACCCGCGCTTTTCGATGCGGACGAAGCGCCCGCCGCGCCCCCGGGACCAGACGGCAGGACAAAGCAGCCCTCGTATATCCGCGATCACCGCGCCCGGCTGCGGGACCGCTTTCTTGTCGGCGGCGCCGAGGCCCTGCCGGATTACGAACTGCTGGAGCTGCTCCTGTTCCGCGCCATTCCGCGGCAGGATGTCAAACCGCTGGCCCGTCTGCTGCTCGACCGCTTCGGCGATTTCAACGGCGTCGTCTCTGCGCCCCTGCCGCGGCTCGAAGAGGTCAGCGGCGTGGGCCGCGCCGTCATCACGGAACTGAAGATCGTCCAGGCCGCCGCACAACGCCTCGCGCAGGCGCGGGTGCTGAGAAAGCCGGTGGTCAGTTCATGGGACGCGCTGCTGGACTACTGCCAGACCGCCATGGCGCATGACGATATCGAACAGTTCCGCGTGCTCTTCCTGGACCGCAAGAACGTGTTGATCGCCGACGAACCGCAGGCTCGCGGCACCGTGGACCATGTGCCCGTCTATCCGCGTGAGGTGGTGAAACGCGCGCTTGAACTGAACGCGACGGCGCTGATCCTCGTGCACAACCATCCCTCGGGCGATCCGACCCCAAGCCGGGCGGATATCGAGATGACCGCGCAGATCCAGCGGGCCGCCGACAGCCTCGGCATCACCCTGCACGATCACCTCGTCATCGGCAAATCGCGCGCGCTCAGCTTTCGGGCTGAAGGCCTGCTGTAGCGCGCCGGTTTCTTTCAAAGAAACCGGCCCGAATTCCGTGACGGAATTCGGCCGCCCTCAGTCCACCCAGATCTCGACCCGGCGATTGACCTGCCGCCCCCACGCGCTGTCGTCGCAGGCCATGGGCATGGCCTCGCCGAAGGCCATCACCGACAGCGTCACCCGCGACAGATCGGCGGTGTCGGCGGCCAGTTCCACCGCCTCGCGCACCGCCGTCGCCCGGCGCGTGGCGATGGTCAGGTTGCCCTCCGCCGGACCGGCGCCGTCCGAGAATCCGACGAAATGCAGGGCGCGCCCGTCGAAACTGCCCGCCTCCAGCGCGCTGGCCAACTGCATCACGTTCGACCGCGACTGCGCGTCCAGCCGGGCCGACCCGGCCTCGAAGCGGAAGGACAGGCTGAGCCGCTGTTTGCGCAGCAGCGCCCGGGTCATCGCCTGCAGGTTCTCCAGCCCGCCGGCATCCCTCGCCACCAGCACCGCATTGGCGAAGCGGTCGCCCTGCAGGTCCATGGGCACCGCCTCGGGTTCCTGATCGACGAACCCGGCCCGCCGGATCACGATCTGCGCCGGGGTGCTGCGGGTATAGGTCAGGAAGTCGCGCCCCAGCGCCGGCAGCCGCCGCGCCGGAACGTAGAGGAACATCGGCGCGGTCAGCGGGTAATCCTCTGTCTTGATCGTCCGCCGCGCGGCGCGCAGCTGGAAGCCGCAGGGGCCGGTCAGGACCAGCGTCTTGGTCAGCCCGGTGTCCGAGAAGCTGCCCAGCCCAAGGCCGAAGGGGTCGTTGGCCACCGCCGCGACCAGCGCCCGGTTGCTGGCGTGCCGGACCACGCTGGCGCCCAGCTCGGCGCGGGCCGGGCGCAGCAGCCGGTCTTCCATCGCCTGAGACAGGCCCGATTGCGCGCCGCGCAGATGCACCGTGATGGGCGCATCGGGCCCGCCGAAGGCCGACCAGTTGTCGACCCGCCCGGTCAGAACGCGCACGATATCGGTGATCGACAGCGCCACCACCGGATTGCCCGCCTCGACAAGCGGCACCATCGCATCCAGCGCAATCACCCGCGAACGGCGAGCATCGGCCATGTCACCCAACCCGGCCTCGCGTGCCTGCCGCACCTCCTCCGAGCGGATCTCGCGCATGGCCATGACGATATCCGCCTCGTCCGCCAGCAGATCGGCAAAGCCCTCGTCGGTGTTCGAGACGTGGAAATGGAACCGCCCCACGGGTTTGTCGCCGTCCCGCAGCACGTAGGTGAAGCGGGACGGGTCATCCTCCTCGGTCAGCCGTTCCGAGGTCAGGTTGTTGCGCAGGGCAAAGCCCTCGATCAGCGCGGGCATCAGCACACGCCCGATGGTCGCGGACCCGGAAACAGAGATCTCGGCCACGAAGTCGATCAGCGAGGGGCAGCCGAAGCCGGTGCAGTTCACGCCGGACCCGTCTACGGTCAGTTCCCCGAATTCGGTCTCGACGCGGTAGAACTCTCCGTCGAAGCCCAGCAATGTGCCGACGATCTCGATGGCCCCATCGCGGGACCGTAGCGTCACGTCCTGTGCGGCGGCGCCAAAAGCCCCTATCACAATGAAAAGTGCGGCGAAGATCGCCGCACGAAGATGCGCCATGAAAGCCCCGTCAGTCGCCTGTCACCGTGCGGCGATATTCAGGTCTTCGACGAGGTTTTTCAACACCAGAAAATCGCCAAGATCCTTGCACTCGGGCATGTCGAGCACGAGGTCCCGTACCCGCAGGCCCGCACCCTCGCGGATTTCCAGCGTCTGGGCTTCGACGGTCTGGCCGCAGTTCTGCGCGGTGACCTCGGCCTCGACCGTCATCGCCACGTCGCCGCCCTGACGCGCCGTGCCGCTGGGGAAGGAATAGACCTCGGCCACCAGTGCCTCTGGCGTGTCCATGCGGCCCAGCCGCACCAGAAAGCCGCCCTCACCACGGGCCGCCGCCGCCAGATCGCCGGCACTGTCCGACCAGATGTGCCCGGGCTGGAAGTAATCGGCCCCGAATTCGCGGGCGTGCAGTTGCAGGCCCGCCTCGCCCTTCCACTGGACCGCGACCCGGTCGTAGAAGGCCAGCGACGTGACATCCGCGACGGCGGTGGCGCCCGCGCCCCCGGGGAAGCTGACCATGAAACCGGCCCGCTGCGCGAAAGCCGGAACGGACAGCTTCAGCGTGCCGTCCGACGGCAGGATCTCGGTGAACATCAGGCCCTGATGGTGCAGGGTCGCCCGTTCGCCCGCCTGGCAGGGCGCGTCGAGCGTCAGGGTCACCATCGCCCCGGCCATGGGCTCTGCGGTCATGGTGATGTCGCAGGCTGACCCGGCGCCGGGCTGGTCGGCGGGCAGTTCCACTGCAAAGGGATCGTCCCCGGCGCCCAGCATCGGGCCATCGACGGCGGCGAGGGTCACCGCCGCTTCGGGATCGGCGCGGGTGAGGCCCTGTCCGGCGTCCGGCTTCAGCGGCGGCGTGACCCCGGCGGAAGAGGTCGGCGTGATCGCGGTCACCTTCAGTGGCGCGGCCACGGTTTCCGTTGTCTGGCCGGGCAGGCCGTATTGCATGAGGTATCCGATGCCCAGGGCGCAGGCGAAGGTCGCACCGCCCATGATATAGCTTCTGATCCGCGACATGGCGGCCTCCTGATCCATAAGGTCAGGAAACACTCTGTTCCGCAAACAAGGCGCCGGTTTGTCCAACCGACGGACTCATTTTGTCGATTGTCCGGCTTTCACGCCAAAAGAACGCCAGAAAGCGCCCTTTTTCGCCCTTTCAGCCCAGCTTGCCGTGGCAGTGCTTGAACTTCTGGCCCGATCCACAGGGGCACAGGTCGTTGCGCCCCGGGTTGCCCCAGGTCGAGGGATCGTTTTCGTCGAAGCCTTCGAGGGCCGCGCCCCCGGCCATTTCCATCGTCGCCGGGTTCGGCGCGACGGCGCCCGGGGCCGGTTCCGGCTGCTGGGCGTTCTGCGCGGCCTGCCCGGCACGCTGCATCTCGGCCTGCTGCTGCGCCATTTGCTGAACCATCCTGCGCTGCTCTTCCTCGGTCATCGGACGGACCTGGGAAAGCTGCTCGGAAACCTGTTCGCGCAGGCTTTCGAGCATGTTCTCGAACAGCTGGAAAGCCTCGTTCTTGTACTCGTTCAGCGGGTCACGCTGCGCGTAGCCGCGGAAGCCCACGACAGAGCGCAGGTGTTCCAGCGTCAGCAGGTGCTCGCGCCACTTGGCGTCGATGCTTTGCAGCAGCACCTGCTTTTCGATCTGGCGCATGGTGTCCGGGCCGAAGGCTTCGGCCTTCTCGGCCATCATCTTGTCCGAGGCCTCTTCAAGCCGCTCGCGGATCACGTCCTGGTCGACGCCGTCCTCTTCGGCCCAGCCGATCACCGGCACGTCGAGGCTCAGCTTCTCGATGCAGGCAGCATAAAGACCCTGCATGTCCCACTGTTCGGCATAGGCCTTGGGCGGGCAGTAGGTGTCGACCAGCTCGTCGATGACCTCGTGGCGCATGTCGGTGACGATCTCGCCAAGATCCTGCGCTTCCATGATCTCGCGCCGCTGGGCAAAGATCACCTTGCGCTGGTCGTTCATCACGTCGTCGAACTTCAAGAGCTGCTTGCGGATGTCGAAGTTGCGCCCCTCGACCTTGGCCTGCGCGCGCTCCAGCGACTTGTTCACCCAGGGGTGGACGATGGCCTCGCCCTCTTTCATCCCCAGTGAGGAAAGCACCTTGTCCAGCCGTTCAGAGCCGAAGATCCGCATCAGGTCGTCTTCCAGCGACAGGAAGAACGAGGAACGGCCCGGGTCGCCCTGACGGCCGGAACGACCGCGCAACTGGTTGTCGATCCGGCGGCTTTCATGGCGCTCGGTCGCAAGCACGAAGAGGCCGCCCGCCTCTTTCACCGCCTGCTCGGCGGCGGTGTGTTCGCTTTCGATCCGCTCGCGGATGGCTTCGGGGTCGGCATCGGGCTCTGCCGCGATGGCCTCCATGATCTTGAACTCGACGTTGCCGCCCAGCTTGATGTCGGTGCCGCGGCCCGCCATGTTCGTGGCGATGGTCACCGCGCCCAGCTTGCCCGCGTCGGCGACGATCTGCGCCTCCTGCTCGTGCTGGCGGGCGTTCAGCACGTTGTGCTTCAGATCGGCCTCGGTCAGCAGGCGGCTGAGCATCTCGGATTTCTCGATGGAGGTCGTGCCCACCAGAACCGGCTGGCCCTTGTCATGCGCCTTGCGGATTTCCTCGACGATGGCCGCGTATTTCTCGGCGCCCGTGCGATAGACCGCATCGTCCTCGTCGATCCGCGCGATGGGCAGGTTGGTCGGCACCTCGACGACGCCAAGGCCGTAGATCTGCTGGAATTCCTCCGCCTCGGTCGAGGCCGTACCGGTCATGCCCGACAGCTTTTCGTAAAGGCGGAAGTAGTTCTGGAAGGTGACAGAGGCCAGGGTTACGTTCTCGGGCTGGATGGTGCAGCCCTCCTTCGCCTCGATGGCCTGGTGGAGACCGTCCGACAGGCGGCGGCCCTGCATCATGCGCCCGGTGAATTCGTCGATCAGCATCACCTCGCCGTCGCGGACGATGTAATCCTTGTCCCGCAGGAACAGCTTGTGCGCCCGGATCGCCTGATTGACGTGGTGCACAACGGTGGTCGACTCGGGGTCGTAGAGCGTCTGCCCCTCGGGCAGCAGGCCGCGCGCCTGAAGGTGCTCTTCGAGATACTCGTTGCCCTCGTCCGTGAAGGTCACGTTCCGGGTCTTTTCGTCGACGTCGTAGTGATCTTCCTGCAATTCGGGGATCAGCTTGTCGATGGCCTGATACAGGTCCGACCGGTCCTGCGCCGGGCCCGAGATGATCAGCGGCGTCCGCGCCTCGTCCACAAGGATCGAGTCCACCTCGTCGACGATGGCGAAGTAGTGATCCTTCTGGTTGATCTGGGCGAGGTCCGACTTCATGTTGTCGCGCAGGTAGTCGAAGCCAAGCTCGTTGTTGGTCGCGTAGGTGATGTCGCAGGCATAGGCCTGCGCCTTCTCGTCCTCGGGCTGGCGCGGATAGACCACGCCGCAGGTCAGGCCAAGCGCGCCGTAGACCTTGGTCATCCACTCCGCGTCGCGCTTGGCCAGATAGTCGTTGACGGTGACCACATGCACACCGCGCCCGGTCAGCGCGTTCAGGTAGGCCGGGAAGGTGGCGACCAGCGTCTTGCCCTCGCCGGTCTTCATCTCCGAGATATTGCCCTGATGCAGGAAGATACCGCCCATCAGCTGCACGTCGAAGGCGCGCAGCCCCAGCGCCCGCTTGGCGCCCTCGCGGCAGTTGGCAAAGGCCTCGGGCAAGAGGTTGTCGAGGCTTTCGCCCTCGGCAATCCGCTTCTTGAATTCCTCGGTCTTGGCGATCAGCCCGGCGTCGTCGAGCGTCTCGAACTCCGGCTCCAGCGCGTTGATCTTCTCGACCAGCGGCCGCGTCGCCTTGACCTTGCGGTCATTGGGCGTGCCAAAGATCTTGCGTGCGACTTTTCCGAACATTCGAACCCGATCCTATCCCGTCTTCGTGTGCGGCATCTGCTTGCCCGCCACGCCCATGAACCATATGACGGTGGAAACGACCGGCCTCGCAGAGCCCTTGGGGCATGTAAGGGGCGGGCTGAAAAGTGTCAACGCCGCAGGGGGACGCGGCCAGTCTACAAAGGACGAAACGATGTCAGAAACACGCAAGATCCTCGCTGCCGCCGCCATGGCGCTCTCTGTCGCGCTGCCCGCGCAGGCCCAGGATGAGCTGGCGGTCGACAGCGTGGTCGCCACGGTGAACGGCACCGACATCACGGTGGGCCACATGCTGATGGTCCGCGCCGGCCTGCCCGAGCAGTACCAGCAACTGCCCGACGCGGCGCTCTGGGACGGCATCCTGAACCAGATCATCCAGCAGGAAGTGCTGTCGCAGTCCGAGGGCGAGGCGGAAACCCTGCGCACCCGCATCGCGCTGGAGAACGAAGAGCGCTCGCTGCGCGCCGCCGAGGCGATCACCAAGGTCGCAGAGGCCGCGGTGACCGAAGAGTTGGTCCAGAAGGCCTATGAGGACGAATACGTCAACGGCGAGCTGGGCAAGGAATACAACGCCTCGCACATCCTCGTGGAGACAGAGGAAGAAGCCACCGCCATCGCCACAGAGGTTCGCGACGGCGCCGATTTCGCCGAGACCGCCAAGACCAAGTCGACCGGCCCCTCGGGCCCCAACGGCGGTTCTCTGGGCTGGTTCAGCGAGGGCATGATGGTCGCGCCCTTCCAGGAAGCCGTCGAGGCGATGGAACCGGGCTCGGTTTCCGACCCGGTGCAGACGCAGTTCGGCTGGCACGTCATCAAGCTGAACGAAACCCGCAATATGGAAGCGCCCGCGCTGGACGCCGTGCGCGGCGAGATCGTGCAGAAGCTTCAGGCCGACGCCGTGCAGGCCCATATCGATGGGCTGGTCGAGGGCGCCGAGGTCGACAGCAAGGCCGCCGAGACCGTCGACACCTCTGTTCTTTCCAACCTCGACCTTCTGGATCAGTAACGATGCCGCCGCGCTCTCCTCTCGCTCCTGACAGCTTCCCCACCCTGCCGGTCATCGGCGGGGTGCGCTTTGCCGCGGCCCAGGCCGGGGTCCGTTACAAGGGCCGTGTCGACGTCATGCTGGCCCTCCTCGATCCGGGCAGCGTCGTGACGGGTGTCTTCACGCGCTCGGCCACGCGCTCGGCCAATGTGCTCGACTGTCAGGCCAAGATCGGCCACGACAGCGAGGCAGGCGCTGCGATCATCGTGAACTCCGGCAATTCCAACGCCTTCACCGGCAAAGCCGGTGACGGCTCCGTCCGCGCAATCTGCGAGGCGGCCTCCGGCATAACCGGCCTTCCGGCCGAGCGCATCTTCACCTCTTCCACCGGGGTGATCGGCGAGCCGCTGCCGCACGACCGCATCATCGCCAAGCTCGAAGAGCTGAACGAGGGGCTGACCGAGGACGCCATCGAGATGGCCGCCAAGGCGATCATGACCACCGACACCTTCCCCAAGGGCGCGGTGGCCGAGATCGAGGTCGGTGGCAAACCGGTCAGGATCGCGGGCATCGCCAAGGGATCCGGCATGATCGCGCCCGACATGGCGACCATGCTGGTCTACATCTTCACAGACGCCAAGATCGGACGCGCCGACCTGCAGGAACTCGTCAGCGCCGTCAATGCGCGGACCTTCAACAACATCACCGTGGACAGCGACACCTCGACCTCGGACACGCTGCTGATGGCGGCCACCGGTGCCTCGGGTGTCGATGTCACCGGCAATGCCGCCTTCGCCGAAGCCGTCGAAGCGGTCTTCCTCGACCTCGCGCATCAGGTGGTGCGGGATGGCGAGGGCGCGACCAAATTCGTGACCGTCACCGTGACCGGCGCTGCTTCGGACGCCGATGCACGCACCCACGCACTGGCCATCGCCAACTCGCCGCTGGTCAAGACCGCCATCGCCGGGGAAGATCCGAACTGGGGCCGCATCGTCATGGCCGTAGGCAAATCCGGCGCAGCGGCGGATCGCGACACCCTCTCGATCCGGTTCGGAGACGTCCTTGTCGCGGACAAGGGCTGGCGCGCGCCCGACTACCGCGAAGAGCAGGGCGCGGCGCTGATGAAAGAACCCGAGATCGACATAACCGTCGACATCGGCCTCGGTCAGGGCACCGCCACGGTCTGGACCTGCGACCTGACCCACGGCTACATCCAGATCAACGCGGACTATCGCTCCTGAGGTGCAAGGCCTGCGCTTCTTCTGTCCGGAAATATCCCGGGGTGCGGGGCAGCGCCCCGCTCCTCCCCTTGCCGCAGGTGCCTGACCCATGAAGATCACCCTCGTCTCCGCCGTCGCCCTCATCGACCCCGATGGCCGGGTCCTTCTGGCGCAACGGCCAGAGGGGAAATCCATGGCCGGCCTCTGGGAGTTTCCCGGCGGCAAGGTAGAACCCGACGAGACGCCCGAAGCGGCCCTGATCCGCGAGCTGCACGAGGAACTGGGCATCGAGACATGGGAAAGCTGCCTTGCGCCGCTGACCTTCGCCTCGCATTCCTATCCCGATTTCCACCTGCTCATGCCGCTTTTCGCCTGCCGCAAATGGGGCGGGACACCGCAGTCCCGAGAGGGACAGGCGCTGAAATGGGTGCGGGCGAATGCGCTGAAGGATTATCCCATGCCGCCCGCCGACATCCCGCTGATTCCGATTCTCCGCGATTGGCTCTGACAGGGTTGTCCACGGAACGCGCCGGGGTAACTTCAGATTCTGTCAATATTTGTGCGATAGGATTTTGTGAAAACGACGCAATGCCGGAATTTTCGGCATTTTCACGCTGAGTTTCGATAGTAATAATGTTGCGCGTCGGGCATTGTATTCGCAACGCACAATTGGGGAGATATGGACATGCTGCGTACGATCACTATGGGAAGCTGCGTCTCTGTGCAGGGACTTCTGGAAACGATTCTGCCGGACGGTCGCGTCTCTGTCCGCGTGGGCGATCGCATCTACACCGGGCTGCCGGTGGCGGGCAAAGCAGCGGCCTGAGCGGCTGTTCTGACCTTTCAGAACCTGAGAAAACGAAAAGGCCCCCGGATTTCGGGGGCCTTTCGCGTAACGGTAAAGACCGTCTCCGGCCGGGCGGGGATCAGTCGAGCGACCGCTCGACTTCCTCCCGCTCGAAGATCTCGATAACGTCCGCCGGGCGGATGTCTTCGTAGTTCTCAAAGGCCATGCCGCATTCCTGGCCCGAGATGACCTCTGCCACCTCGTCCTTGAAGCGCTTGAGCGTCTTCAGCGTGCCTTCGTGGATCACCACGTTGTCGCGCAGCAGGCGCACACCGGCAGAGCGGCGCGCCACACCTTCGGTGACCAGACAGCCCGCGACCTTGCCGATGTTGGAGACCTTGAAGACCTCCTTGATCTCGGCGTAGCCGATGAACTTCTCGCGGATCTCGTTCGACAGCAGGCCCGAGGCCGCCGCCTTCACGTCGTCCACGAGGTCGTAGATCACGCTGTAGTAGCGGATCTCGACGCCCTTCTGGTTCGCGGCGTTGCGCGCGGGTGCGTTGGCGCGGACATTGAAGCCGATGACCGGCGCACCAGAGGCTTCGGCAAGGCCGATGTCGGTCTCGGTGATCGCGCCCACACCATAGTGCAGCACGCGCACGCGGACCTCGTCGTTGCCGACCTTTTCCAGCGCCTGAACGATGGCCTCGGAAGAGCCCTGCACGTCGGCTTTCACCAGAACCGGCAGTTCCGACACGTCCTTGTCGTCCTTGGCCTTCTGCATCAGCTGCTCGAGAGTCGTCGCGGCGCCTGCGGCGGCGCGCTTCTCCTTGGCGGCACCGGCGCGGTATTCCGCGATCTCGCGGGCCTGCGCCTCGGTCGAGACGACGTTCAGGACGTCGCCCGCCTCGGGCGTGCCGTTGAGACCCAGCACCTCGACCGGAACCGACGGACCGGCTTCGGAGACGCGCTCCCCCTTGTCGTTGATCAGCGCGCGGACCTTGCCGAACTGCTCGCCCACGACAAAGATATCGCCCGTCCGCAGCGTGCCGTTCTGCACGAGCACGGTCGCGACCGGGCCACGGCCCACGTCAAGCTGCGCCTCGATCACCGCGCCTTCGGCGTTGCGATTCGGGTTGGCCTTCAGTTCCAGAAGCTCGGCCTGAAGCGCGATGGCTTCCAGCAGCGAATCGAGGCCCTGGCCGGTGGTGGCCGAGACTTCGACGTCCTGCACCTCGCCCGACATCTGTTCCACCACGACTTCGTGTTGCAGCAGGTCGGTGCGCACCTTGGTGGCATTCGCCGAGGGTTTGTCGATCTTGTTGATCGCCACGATCATCGGCACCTTGGCGGCCTTGGCGTGGTTGATCGCCTCGACCGTCTGCGGCATCACGGCGTCGTCCGCCGCAACCACCAGCACCACGATATCCGTCACCTGAGCCCCGCGCGAACGCATCGAGGTAAAGGCAGCGTGGCCCGGCGTGTCGAGGAAGGACAGGATCTGCCCGTCTTTCGTCGTCACCTGGTAGGCACCGATGTGCTGGGTGATGCCACCGGCTTCGCCCGAGGTCACATTGGCGTTGCGAATCGCATCCAGAAGCGAGGTCTTGCCGTGGTCGACGTGCCCCATGATCGTAATCACCGGGGGACGCGGCATCAGGTCTTCGGGCTTGTCGTCCTCGACCTTCAGCACATCTTCGACGTCGGCATCGGACACGCGCGTCACGCGGTGGCCGAATTCCTCGATGATGAGTTCCGCGGTATCGGCGTCGATGCTCTGGTTCTGCGTCGCCATGATGCCGTTGTTCATCAGCGCCTTGACCACGTCGGCCACGCGCTCGGCCATCCGGTTCGCCAGTTCGGCCACCGCGATTGCCTCGGGCAGCTGAACGTCGCGCACGATCTTCTCGCGCTGCTGGGATCCACCCATCGCCTTCTGGCGCGCACGCTCCTGCTTGCGCTTCATCGCGGCCATGGATTTCTGGCGGCCACCTTCGCCCGAGAGCGCCTGGTTCAGCGTCAGCTTTCCGGCCCGACGGCCACCGCCCTCGTCGCTGCGTCCACGGCGACCGCCACGGTCGTCCTTGGTGTCCTGCGGTTCGGTGCGGCGCGGTGCGGGCTTGCCCTGCGTCTTGGCGCGGGGTGCATCCTCTGCCGGGGCAGGCTGCGCAGCGGCGGCCTTGGCCGCCTCGGCGGCCTCGCGCGCCTTGCGCTCTTCTTCCTCGACCTTGCGCTTCAGCGCTTCTTCGGCCTCGCGCTGGTCGCGCTCTTTCTGTTCCTTCTCGGCGCGCAGGCGCTCACGCTCTTCGGCGCGGGCCTTTTCGTCGGCTGCGCGCTGCGCGGTTTCTTCCGCTTCGCGGGCCTTGGCGGCCTGCAACGCCTTCAGGCGACGTTCCATCTCTGCATCGGAAATGCCCGCGGGACGCTTGCCAGAGCCGCCAATCGGCCCCTTGCCGCCCGCACCCGCCGCAGCGCCGGCACCCGGCTTGGGCACCACGACGCGCTTGCGCTTGGTCTCCACCACGACGTTCTTGGTCCGGCCATGGCTGAAGCTCTGCTTCACGCTGCCAGAGCGCGAACCGCCGCCACGAACACCCAATGTCTTTTTCCCGTCGTTATCGCTCATCAAGCTTCTTCATCCTTTCAGGCGGCCCCTGCCGCCAAGATCCGCAGTCGCCCCTGCGACGCGCATACCCTTCAGGCGTTGCGCATCCTCTACAATACGCGGCACCAGACCGCCAGAGCCAAGCGCGGCATGTATCACAGTTTGTCGACCGAAGGCCATTCCCAACTCGTCCGCTGTAAGCCAGCCGATGTAGCGCCCCCCGTAGGGCGTGCTGAGTTTCGACTTTCCGCGGCCCGATCCGTCTTCGGCCTGTATCAGTACCGTGGCCTCTTCCGTCTGAAGCCACGCCTTTACCTTTTCATACCCCGACACCGCTTCACCGGACTTGCGCGCCAACGAGATCAGATCGACCACGCGCCGGGCGAGCATCTGCTCGACCAGCTCGGTCAGCCCCTCCGGCACCTTGACCGGCTGCTTCATGGCCCGCGAGAAAAGCCCCTTGGCGGCGGCCTTGTCCAGCGCCGCCCGGTCGGCAGACACATATAGTCCCCGCCCGGGCAGTTTTCCAGCCAGATCCGGAACAATCTGCCCGTCGGGGCCAAGCACGAAGCGGACAAGACCGTTTTTCGGCTGCACCTCGCCCGTGGCGATGCACTTCCGCTCCGGTCCGTCCTCGCGCTGTTTTGCCTGGCCGCCTCGGGTCATGGATTGCCTCAGGCCTCCCGCTCTTCTTCGTCGGTGTCTTCGCCATCCTCGGGTTCTTCACCCTCTTCCAGCTCGGTCGGGTCGACCCAGCCCAGCAGCACGCGGGCGGTCATGACCATTTCCTGCGCATCTTCGAGGCTGACACCGAATTTCTCCAGCAGACCATCGTCCTTGGTGCGCTGCCCGTCGACGGTCGTCCAGCCGCCGGCCAGCTCCCAGTCGGCGCAGGTGGCGAAGTCTTCCAGCGAGGTCACACCGTCCTCGGCCAGCACCTCGATCATCTGCGGGGTCAGGCCTTCGAAGCCGAACAGGCTGTCGTCGGCGCCCAGTTCGCGGGCGCGGGCCTCGGCCTTGCGGGCCTGCTCTTCGAGGAATTCGCGAGCACGGGTCTGAAGCTCTTCGGCGGTGCCCTCGTCGACGCCGTCGATCACCAGCAGCTCGTCCTGATCGACGTAGGCGACCTCTTCAAGATTGGTAAAGCCTTCCGAGACCAGAAGCTGCGCGAAGAACTCGTCGAGGTCGAGCGTATCCATGAACAGCTTGGTGCGCTCTTCGAACTCGGCCTGACGGCGTTTCGACTCTTCCTCTTCGGTCATGATGTCGATGTCGAGCCCGGTCAGCTGCGACGCCAGACGCACGTTCTGACCGCGACGGCCGATGGCAAGCGACAGCTGCTCGTCCGGCACCACGACCTCGATGCGCTCGGCCTCTTCGTCGAGGACGACCTTGGACACCTCGGCGGGCTGAAGCGCGTTCACCAGGAAGGTCGGCACGTCCTCGTTCCACGGGATGATGTCGATCTTCTCGCCCTGAAGCTCGTTCACGACGGCCTGCACGCGGCTGCCACGCATACCGACGCAGGCGCCCACGGGGTCGATGCCGCCGTCATAGGAAATCACGGCGATCTTCGCGCGCGAACCCGGGTCGCGGGCCACGGCCTTGATCTCGATGATGCCGTCGTAGATTTCCGGCACTTCCATCTTGAACAGCTCGGCCATGAACTCGGGCGCGGTGCGCGACAGGAAGATCTGCGGGCCACGGGTCTCGCGGCGGACATCCTTGATGTAGCAGCGGATGCGGTCGCCGGGGCGATAGGCTTCGCGGCCGATCTTGTCGTTGCGGCGCAGGATCGCCTCGCCACGGCCCACGTCGACGATGACGTTGCCGTATTCCTCGCGCTTGACCAGGCCGTTGATGATGGTTCCCGCGCGGTCCTTGAATTCGTCGTACTGGCGGTCACGCTCGGCCTCGCGGACCTTCTGCAGGATCACCTGCTTGGCCGACTGCGCCGCGATCCGGCCCAGTTCCACCGGCGGAACCTCTTCGACGAAGGTGTCGCCCACCTGCGGGTCGGCCATGTACTGCTTGGCCTGCTGGACGGTCATCTCTGCCTGGTAGTTCTCCAGCTCCTCATCCTCGACCACGGTGCGCACGCGGGTAAAGGTGGCGCGGCCGGTCTTGCGGTCGATGGACACGCGGATGTCCATTTCGCTGCCGTAGCGCGACTTGGCGGCCCGGGCGAGGCTTTCTTCCATCGCCTCGACCACGAGGCCAGGGTCGATCATCTTCTCGCGTGCGACCGCCTCGGCGGTCTGAAGCAGCTCGAGCTGGTTCGCAGAGGTGATTGCCATTATTCTTCCTCCTCGGGCCCTTCGGCCTCGATTTCGTCAAACCTTGTTTCGTCGATGGCGCCTTCGGACGCGCCGCCCGGCGCGGCCTTGCGGGCGCGCAGCATCTCGCGGATCAGCTCGTCGGTCATCACCAGCTTGGCGTCGGACAGCCAGTCGAACTGCAGGCCCACGGTGCCCTCGTCGAGATTGACCAACACCTCGCCGTCCTCGACCCCCGCCAGCACGCCGCGAAAGCGCTTGCGGCCGTCGATCATCTCGGTGGTTTCCAGCTTGGCTTCGTAGCCCTCGTAGGTCTCGAAATCCTTCAGCCGGGTCAGCGGCCGGTCGATGCCGGGGCTGGAGACTTCCAGCGTGTACTGGTCGGAAATCGGGTCCTCGACGTCCAGCACGGCAGAGACGGCGGTCGAGATCTCGGCGCATTGGTCGACTTCGATGCCGCCCTCGGGCCGCTCTGCCATGATCTGCAATAGGGGCGTGTTGCCGCCCTGCAGGCGGATGCGCACGACTTCGAAGCCCATGTCCTCGATCACCGGAGTGATGATCTCGGCCACGCGCTTGTCCATGCCGGTCTTGGCGATCAGGTCGGTCATTCGGGTCCTCCCAATGGGCGGAAAACAAAAAAGCGGGCCAGCGGCCCGCTCGAAAGTCTCGGTGGGCGCCGGGGGACCGACGCGCCGCTGTTGCAAGGGCATATAGGCCAGCCCCTCCCGCAACGCAAGCGGATTCGCCGATCAGGCGCCCTGGGCGGTGGAAAGGCCCTTCGAAGGGCCTTCCGAAAGCCGCTTCCAAGCGGCTTCCCCTCAGGTCATGACGTCGGGTTCCGCCCGCCCGGTGATCGCGCGCAGCTGCGTCAGTTCCTCGACCGCCATCACGATCTCGGCCAGCGCCTGTTGCGTCTCGATCCCAAGATCGCCTTCGGCGGGCATGTAGCGTTCGAGGTAGACGCGGATCGTCGCGCCCTCCGTCCCGGTGCCCGACAGGCGCATCACCGCGCGAGAGCCGCCCCGGAACATCACCCGCAGGCCCTGCTTCTCGCTGACCGAGCCATCCACCGGGTCGAGATAGGCAAACTGGTCGGCCTCCTCGACGGTCAGCCCGGCGACCCCGGTGCCCGGCAACCCGTCCAGCTTGGCCACCAGCCCCTCGACGACCGCATTGGCCTTGTCGGTCTCGACCGCCTCGTAATCGTGGCGCGAGTAGTAGTTGCGACCAAAGGTCTGCCAGTGGTCGCGCAGGATGTCGCGCACCGACATCTTCCGCACCGCCAGCACGTTCAGCCACAGAAGCACCGCCCAGAGCCCGTCCTTCTCGCGCACGTGGTCGCTGCCCGTTCCGGCGCTTTCCTCGCCGCAGAGCGTCGCCTTCCCCGCGTCCAGCAGGTTGCCGAAGAACTTCCAGCCGGTGGGCGTCTCGTAGCAGCCGATGCCCAGCTTTTCCGCCACCCGGTCGGCGGCGCGCGAGGTCGGCATCGACCGGGCCACGCCGGCCAGCCCGCGCGCGTAGCCCGGCGCCAGATGCGCATTGGCCGCCAGCACCGCAAGGCTGTCCGACGGCGTCACGTAGACGCCCTTGCCCAAGATCATGTTGCGGTCGCCGTCGCCGTCCGAGGCCGCCGCGAAATCCGGGCCGTCCTCGGACATCACCATATCGACCAGTGGCTTGGCCCAGATCGGGTTCGGGTCCGGGTGGCCCTTGCCGAAGTCCACCTTCGGCTCTCCATTCAGGACGGTGCCCTTGGGCGCGCCCAGCCGGTTCTCGAGGATCTCATGCGCGTAGGGGCCGGTGACCGCGTGCATGGCATCGAACTTCACCGCGAAGCCGCCCGCGATCAGCGCCCGGATGGCGTCGAAGTCAAACAGCGTCTCCATCAGCGCGGCGTAGTCGGTGACCGGGTCCACGACCTCGACCACCATGTCGCCCAGGGCGACCTCTCCCAGCGCCGAGAGGTCCACGTCGGGCGTCTCCAACGTCAGGTAGCGCGAGATCGTCTTGGTGTTCTCGAAGATCCGCCCGGTCACGCTTTCGGGGGCCGGGCCGCCGTTCGCGGTGTTATATTTCAGGCCGAAGTCCTCGTCGATGCCGCCCGGGTTGTGGCTGGCCGACAGGATCAGCCCGCCATTCGCCTCGCGTTGCCGGATCAGGTTCGACGCGGCGGGGGTGGACAGCAGCCCGCCCTGCCCCACGATGCAGCGCGCCGCGCCATTGGCGGCGGCCATGCGCAGGATCGTCTGGATCGCCTCGGCGTTGAAATAGCGCCCGTCGCCGCCGACGACGAAGGTCTTGCCCTCGCAGCCCTCGATGGCGTCAAAGATCGACTGCACGAAGGCCTCGACATAGCCCTCGAGCATGAAGACCCTGGTCTTCTTGCGCAGGCCCGAGGTGCCGGGCTTCTGCCCGTCGAAAGGCGTGATCTCGCGGGTCACGGGGGTGGTCATGGTCGTCCTTCCTTGCAGGCGGGGCCTGTCTTCTGTCGTGTCCGGGCGTATGGATGGCCGCCCGTCAGGTCTTGCGTGTCATCCCGGCGGCGCGGTCCAGCGCCGTCACCGCGACGGGCAAACGCCGCCGCCAGTTCGGGTGTTCCGCGATGGTGCCGGGCAGGTTCTGCGCCTCGAGACAGCCGAAGGCATCGTCCAGCTGCACCGCCACCAGCGCCGCGCCGGAGCGTGCCAGCCGCCCGTGCAGGCGGTCGACGATCTGGTCGGGCCGGGCGTCGGGCGGCAGGTGGCACATGGCGCGCAGCACATGGCGCTGGCGGGCGCGGGTGTCGTGGCGGGCCTGCGCCTCGGCGTCAGAGATCCATCCCATCCGCCGCCACCACGCAATGTCCTGCCCGTACCAGAAGCCGGTGATCGTCGGCGTGTCATGGGTCCCGAAACAGGCCAGCGAAAAATCGCGCAGCCGGTCCACGGGGCGCAGGGTGCCATCGTCGAAGGTCTCGTACTGCCAGACCGCGTAGCTGTAGAGGCCCGCCTCGTTCAGCGTCTCGCGAAAGCCCTCGGGCACCAGTCCCAGATCCTCACCCACCACAACGCAGCCCGCCCGCCGCGCCTCGATGGCGATCACGGCGAGGAAGGCGTCGAGCGGCTGGCTGACGTAGCCGCCGGGGCTGCCGTCGTCGGGCTGCCAGAAGCTTCGGGTCAGGCCAAGCACGTGATCGATGCGCAGGATGCCCGCGTGCCGCATCAGCTTGCGCAGCATGGCGCGCAGCGGCGCGTAGCGCGCGGCCTTCAGGCGGGCGGGCGCGTGGGCGGCAAGGTCCCAGCTTTGGCCCTCGGGGTTCAGCATGTCGGGCGGCGCGCCGATGGTCACGCCCTTGGCGATGGTCTCGGCATTCATCCAGACCTCGGCGCCGCCGGGGCGCGAGCCCACGGCAAGGTCGAGGTAGAGGCCATAGTCCATCCCCGCCGCCTTCGCGGCCCCCTGCGCGGCATCAAGCTGCGTTTCCGCCCGCCATTGCAGCCACTGGTGGAAGCTGGTGTCGCCCGCCGCCTGCGTCGCTTCGGGGCCGGGGGTCCGCAAGGCCTGAGGCCACTGGCGGAAGTCGTCGCCGTGCTGCGCGCTGATGGCCTCGAACGTGGCGAAATCGACCAGCGCCCCGTCCGCCTCGGCCCGATAGCGGTCGAACCCCGCCTCCCCGCCTGACGCCTGAAAGGCGCGGAACTCGTCCGTCAGCGCGGCCCTGTGGCGCTTGCGGAAGGCCGCGTAATCGACCAGCGGCGCCTCTGGCGTCGGCCCCAGCCCCGCCGCGACGGCGATGTGGTCGGTGCTGAAAAAGCCGCGATGCGTGGGGGAATAGGGGCTTGTGATCTCCTCCGCCGCCCAGCCCAGCGCGTGCACCGGGTTCAGGCCGAGGAAATCCGCCCCGGTCCGGGCCAGCGCCGTCACCGCGCGGCCTAGGTCGCGGTAGCTGCCAAGGCCGCCGTTGTCCGGGGACCGCAGGCCGTACAGCGCGCCGCAATAGCCCCAGCCGGGGCCGTCGGCGAGTTCGGTGGTCAGGGGCGCATGGGCGGGACGGCAAAGGACGAAGCACTCCGCCCCGCCCGCGTGCAGGCTGTAATACCCCATCTCGAGCCCCGGCAGGTCGATCGTGTCCCCGGCACGGCCCCGCGCCACCTCTGCCCCCGCCTCGTCGGTCAGGCTGAACTCGGCGCCTGCGGCCAGCGGCACCGACAGGGGCACGCCCGCGCGGGCGATCACCTCGGCGGGAAGGGCGGCGGCGGCGCGCGCCTGCGTCTCTTTCAGGGCGGCGACCACGGCGGCGTCGGTCCCGGCCTCCACGCCCATCGCGCCCAGAAGCGCGCGCAGCGTCGGCGGGCTGGCATCCTTGCGCTTGCCCTGCAGGTCGAAGAACCCTGCGTGAACGCCGTATTCCTGCGCTAGGGCGCGCAGCGCCGCGTCGCCGCCGGTCATGGGGTCTCTCCCGCGCAGACGAAGACGCAAAGCGAATGCGGCGCCACCTCGACCTGCGTGCCTTCGACCGAAACGCTGGCCTGCGCGTCGCGCGCGGTGTCGATCTCGTGCCGCCAGAAGCCCTTGACCGGCTTCGGCAGAGTCAGCACCGCCGCCTCGGGCGTGTTGTTGAAGGCGAGAAAGACCTCGTCGGTCGAGGCGTTGCCCGTGGCGCTTTCGCCAGAGCCGCGCAGGTGCAGGCAGATGCGGCCCAGCGCCGGGTCCGACCAGTCGGCGGGCCGGTGGTCGAAGTCGCGCCATTCGACGTCGCGCAAGCCGTCCGCCGTCCGCTCCGCCCCGTGCAGGAAGGTCGTCTGCCGCAGGACCGGATGCGCCCGGCGCAGCGCGGAACAGGCGGCGGTGAAGGCGATCAGCCCCTCGTCCATCCGCTCCCAGTCGATCCATGTGGTCGGGTTGTCCTGACAATAGGCGTTGTTGTTGCCGTCCTGCGTGTTGCCGCCCTCGTCCCCGCTGAGGATCATCGGCACCCCCTGCGAGACGAAGACCGTCGCCAGAAGGTTGCGCACCCGCTGCCGCCGCGCGGCGAGGATGGCGGGATCGTCGGTCCGCCCCTCCACCCCGAAATTCTCGGAATAGTTGGCGTGGTGGCCGTCGCGGTTGCCCTCGCCGTTGGCGTGGTTGTGGCGCTCGGTGTAGGCGGCGCAATCGGCCAGCGTGTAGCCGTCGTGCGAGGCGGCGTAATTGACCGAGGACCACGCCCGCCGCCCGCGCTTGTCGAACAATTCCGCCGTGCCCAGCAGCGCCGACCCCAGATCCTGCGCCGCATGGCGGTCGCGCCGCCAGAAACGGCGCACGGTGTCGCGGTACTTGTCGTTCCACTCGGCGAACTCGGGCGGGAACTGGCCAAGCTGGTAGCCGCCCGGCCCGATGTCCCAGGGCTCTGCGATCAGCTTCACCCCCGCCAGCACCGGGTCCTGCCTCAGCGCGTCGAGGAACCCGCCGCTGCGGTCAAAGCCATGCGCCTCGCGCGCGACGGTGGTGGCAAGGTCGAAGCGGAACCCGTCGACGCCCATGGCCTGCACCCAGAACCGCAGGCTGTCCATGACCAGCCGCAGCACCTGCGGGTGCGAGACGTTCAGCGTGTTCCCGGTGCCGGTGTCGTTGACGTAATAGCGCGGTTCTCCGGCGGCGAGGCGGTAGTAGCTGGCGTTGTCCAGCCCCCGGAAGGACAGCGTGGGGCCAAGGTGGTCGCCCTCGGCGGAGTGGTTGTAGACCACGTCCAGCAGCACCTCGATCCCTGCCGCATGGAAGCGGTCGACCATCTTGCGAAAGCCCGCCACGCCCTCGGGGCCGAAATAACGCGGCTCGGGCGCGAAGAAGCCCACGGTGTTGTAGCCCCAGTAGTTCACGAGGCTGCGCGAGAGAAGCGCGTCCTCGGACTTCAGCGCGTGGACGGGCAGCAATTCCACCGCCGTCACGCCCAGCCGGGTCAGGTGGTCCAGCATGGCGTCCGAGGCCATGCCGTCATAGGTGCCGCGCATCTCCTTCGGCACGCCGGGGTGGCGCATGGTGGCCCCCTTGACGTGGGCCTCGTAGATCAGCGTCTCGGACCAGTCGCGGCCCAGCCGGGTGGCGTCCATGGGAAAGGTCTCGGGGTCCGGGATCACCGACTTCGGCACATAGGGCGCGCTGTCCTGCCCGTCGAAGGACATATCGGCCCCGGCATTGCCGACCTTGTAGCCATACAGCGCGCGGTGGCGGATGAAGCCGCCCGCCATCTCACGTGTGTAGGGGTCGAGCAGCAGCTTGTTCGGGTTGAAGCGGTGGCCCCGGTCGGGCGTGTAGGGTCCGTCCACGCGAAAGCCGTAGAGCGTCCCCGGCGCCAGCCCCGGCACGTAGCCGTGCCACGTATCACCGCTGCGTTCGGGCAGGGGGACACGCGCCGTCTCTGTCTCGCCGTCCGGGGTGAAGAGGCAGAGGTCGACCCGCGTGCCATGCGCCGAGAAGACGGCGAAATTCGTGCCCTCGCCGTCGAAATGCGCGCCCATGCGGTGGGGCGTTCCGGGCCTGACCTCGGGGTTGACGCGGGTCTGCACGGTCATGCCTGCAGGGCCGCGTAGAGGTCGGCATAGGCGCGGGCCGAGGTTTCCCACCCGACGGGCTGGCGCATGGCGGCGCGCTGCATCCCCTGCCAGAGCGTGCGGTCCGCGTAGGCCGCGCAGACCCGGCTGATCGCGTCCTCGATCCCCTGCCGGCTGACGGTATCGAGCACGAAGCCCGTGGCCACCCCCACCGCCAGAGCGGCGGCATTGGCGTCGATCACCGTATCGGCAAGGCCCCCGGTGCGCGCGACCACCGGCAGGGTGCCGTAGCGCAGCCCGTAAAGCTGGGTCAGGCCGCAGGGTTCGAACCGCGAGGGGATCAGGATGGCGTCCGACCCGCCCTGCAACAGGTGCGAAAACACCTCGTCATAGCCGATCTGCACCCCGACCCGGCCCGGGAACTGCCGGGCAGCGCGGGTACAGGCCTCTTCCAGCGCGGGCTCGCCCGAGCCCAGCAGCGCCAGTTGCGCGCCCTCGGCCATCAGATGCGGGATCGCCTCGGTCAGCGTGTCGAGGCCCTTCTGCCCGGTCAGGCGGCTGATGACGCAAAAGAGCGGCCCCTCACCCGGCTCCAGCCCCAGACGCGCGGCGATCTCGGCGCGGTTCTCGGCCTTGCGGGCCAGCGTCCGGGCGTCGAAGGTCCGCGCCAGCGCCTCATCCGCAGAGGGGTTCCATGCGCCGGTGTCGATGCCGTTCAGGATGCCGGTCAGATCGGCGGCGCGGGCCTGCAACACCCCCTCCAGCCCCATGCCGAATTCGGGCGTCAGTATCTCGCGCGCGTAGGTGGGGCTGACGGTGGTCACCGCGTCGGCATAGACCAGCCCCGCCTTCAGGAAGGACAGGTCGCCGTAATATTCGAGCCCCTCGGAATGGAACCAGTCGTCGCGCAACCCAAGCTCGCCCAGCACATGCGGGCCAAAGCGGCCCTGAAAGGCGATGTTGTGGATGGTCAGCACCGACTTGGGCACGGCGCGGCCCGCCTGCTTCAGGTAGACCGGCGCCAGCCCTGCCTGCCAGTCGTGGGCGTGCAGCACCTCGGGTTTCCAGCCCGCCAGCCCGTCGAAGCAGATCCGCGCCGCCGCCTGCGCCAGCGCGCCGAAGCGCAGGTGGTTGTCGGCCCAGTCGCGCCCGTCGGGACCGGTGTAGGGATTGCCCGCGCGGTCATAGAGCTGCGGTGCATCCAGAAGCAGCAGCGTCAGCCCCTGCGCCTGAACCTGCACCAGCCGCCCCGGCCCGCCGGGCAGGTCGTCGAACCGCGCCACCTCTTCGCCCTGCGGCAGCAGCGGGAACAGCCCCGGATAGGCGGGCAGCATCACCCGCGCGTCCAGCCCCAAGGGCGCAAGCGCCCCGGGCAGGGCGCCCACCACGTCCGCAAGGCCCCCCGTCTTGACGAAGGGCGCGCATTCCGAGGTGACCATCAGGACGTTCATGCGGTTCTATCCCAGCTTGTCGATCATGCTTTGCGTGATGAGGCATATGCCGTTTTCGGTCCGGCGGAAACGCTTTGCATCCAGCTTGGGGTCTTCGCCCACGATCAGCCCCGGCGGGATCTTCACGCCCCGGTCGATGATCGCGTTCTTGATATAGGCGCGCCGCCCGACCTCGGCATAGGGCAGCGCCACCACCCCCTCGAGCTGCGAGAAGGAATGCGTCTTCACGCCTGTGAACAGCAGGCAGCGATAAAGCGACGAGCCCGAGACGATGCAGCCGCCCGAGACCATCGAGGACACCGCCTGCCCGCGCCGGCCCTCTTCGTTGTGGATAAACTTGGCGGGCGCCGTCAGTTCGGAATAGGTCCAGATCGGCCAGTCGGTCGCATAGATGTCCAGCTTGGGCTCGAAGTCGGTCAGGTCGATATTGGCCTTCCAGTAGGCGTCGATGGTGCCGACGTCGCGCCAGTAGGGCTCTTTCTCCAGACCCGACATCACGCAGGAGCGCCCGAAGGGATGCGCATAGGCGCCGCCCTCGGCCACGATCGCGGGGATTATGTTCTTGCCGAAGTCATGCTCGGACTCCGGTTCCTCTGCATCCGCTTCGAGCAAGCCATAAAGGTATTCCGCGTCGAAGACGTAGATCCCCATGCTGGCCAGCGACCGCGTGTCATCGCCCGGCATGGTCGGCGGATCGGCCGGCTTTTCGACGAATTCGAGGATCTTGTCGGTCGCGTCCACGCCCATGACGCCAAAGCCGGTAGCCTCTTCCTTGGGCACCTCGATGCAGCCCACCGTGACCTTGGCCCCGGTCGAGACGTGCTGCTCGATCATGAAGGAGTAATCCTGCTTGTAGATGTGGTCGCCTGCGAGGATCAGGATGTATTTCGGCCCGTAGCCGCGAATGATCGACAGGTTTTGCGTGACCGCGTCCGCTGTGCCCTTGTACCAGTTGGTCTCGTCGATCATCTGCGACGCGGGCAGGATATCCAGCCCCTCGTTGCGCTCGGCCCGGAAGAAGGACCAGCCGCGTTGCAGGTGGCGGATCAGGCTGTGCGCCTTGTACTGCGTGGCCACCCCGATCCGGCGGATGCCGGAGTTCACCGCGTTCGACAGCGCGAAGTCGATGATCCGCGTCTTGCCGCCGAAATAGACGGCGGGTTTCGCGCGGATGTCTGTCATCTCTTTCAGGCGGCTGCCGCGCCCGCCCGCAAGGACATAGGCCATGGTCTGCTGCGCCAGACTGAATCTGTCTTGTTGCATTCTATCCTCCCCTTATCCCTGTTCCGCCCTCACCCCTGCGACAGTTCGAAAAAGACTGTGGCAAGCGGCGGGACGGTCATTTCAAGCGAGTGGTCGCAACCATGCGCGGGCACCGGGTCGGATACCCGCCCGCCGCCGTTGCCCTGGTTGCTGCCGCCATAACCCTCGGCATCGGTGTTCAGCCTCTCGACCCAGTAGCCGGGGCGCGGCACGCCGATCCTGTAGCCGGTCCGTGTCACCGGCGTGAAATTCGCGACGACCAGCACCGGGGCGCTGCCCTCGGCGCCCTCGCGCAGCCAGACAAAGATCGAATCGCTGGCATTACCGCCGTCGATCCAGCGGAAGCCCTCGGGCTTGCTGTCCTTCTCGTAGAGCGCGGGCGTCGCCCGGTAGAGCGCGTTCAGATCGCGGACGAGGTTTTGCATGCCCTTGTGGCTGCCATACTCCAGCAGGTGCCAGTCGAGGCTGCTTTCGTGGTTCCACTCGCGCGGCTGGGCGAATTCCCCGCCCATGAAAAGCAGCTTCTTGCCCGGATGCCCCCACATGAAGCCGAAATAGGCGCGCAGGTTGGCAAAGCGCTGCCAGTCGTCGCCGGGCATCCGCCCCAGCAGGCTGCCCTTGCCGTGCACCACCTCGTCATGGCTCAGCGGCAGGACGAAGTTCTCGGAGAAGGCGTAGTGCAGCCCGAAGGTCATCTTGTCGTGGTGATATTTGCGGTTGATCGGGTCCTCGGTCATGTACCGCAGGGTGTCGTTCATCCACCCCATGTTCCACTTGAAGCCGAAGCCCAGCCCATCGTGATCCGTGGGCGCCGAAACGCCCGGAAAGGCGGTGCTTTCCTCGGCGATGGTCATGATGTCGGGACAGGCCGCGTAGACCTGTTCGTTCATCTGCCGCAGAAAGCTGATCGCTTCGAGGTTCTCACGCCCGCCGTGCTCGTTGGGCACCCACTCGCCCTCTTTGCGAGAGTAGTCGCGGTAGAGCATCGAGGCCACGGCATCCACCCGCAGCCCGTCGATGTGGTATTCCTCGGCCCAGAACCTGGCGTTGGAAATCAGGAAGTTGCGCACCTCGGTCCGGCCGTAGTTGTAGACCAGCGTGTTCCAGTCCGGGTGGTAGCCCTCTTTCGGGTCGGCGTGTTCGTAAAGCGCGGTGCCGTCGAACCGCGCCAGCCCGTGGGCGTCGGAGGGGAAGTGCCCCGGCACCCAGTCGATGATGACCCCCAGCCCTGCCGCATGGGCCGCGTCCACCATGGCGCGAAAGTCCTCGGGCGTGCCAAAGCGCGAGGTCGGCGCATAAAGGCCCACCGGCTGATAGCCCCAGGAGCCGCCGAAGGGATATTCCGAGATCGGCGTCAGCTCGATGTGGGTAAAGCCCATGTCGGCGGCGTAGCCCACCAGTTGCTCGGCGTGTTCGCGGTAGGTCAGCGGGCGGTTGTCGTCCTCGGGCACCCGCCGCCAGCTTTCGAGGTGCACCTCGTAGACCGAGATCGGCTTGTCGATGCGATGCGCGTCGGCGCGCCGCCCCATCCAGTCGCCGTCCTGCCAGTCGTGGCCCGCCAGCCCGCGCACCACCGAGGCGGTCGCGGGCGGCAGTTCGGCGCCAAAGCCCACCGGGTCGGCCTTCAGCGGCAGGACCTCGCCCGAGGCACCGAGCAGTTCGTATTTGTAGACCGTGCCCTCGCCCAGATCGGGGATGAAGATCTCGTGCACGCCGGTCTGGCCGCGCCGCCGCATGACGTGCCGCCGTCCGTCCCAGCCGTTGAAATCCCCCACGACCGACACCCGCCGCGCGTTCGGCGCCCAGACGGCGAAATGCACGCCGCTGACGCCCTCGTGCGTGCGGACATGGGCACCCAGCGCGTCCCAGAGGCTGCCATGCGTGCCCTCGCCCAGCAGGTATTCGTCGACCTCGCCCAGCACGGGGCCAAAGGCGTAGGGGTCGCGCTCATCCCATGTGTCCGCCCCCCGGGTGAAGCGCAGCCGGTAGGGGAACGGGGTCTTGCGGCGCGGGATCGGGCCCGCGAACAGGCCATCCGACACCGGCTCCAACGTGGCAACCCGCTTGCCATTGGCGTCCAGCACCTGCGCGCCTTCGGCGCCGGGGCGAAAGACGCGGGCGACCAGCGTGCCGTCCGGCTGCCCATGCAACCCCAGAACCGAGAAGGGGTCGCCGTGGCGGCCCGACGTGATCTCGTCGGCGGTTCCGGGGTCGATGAGTGTCATCCGGTCTTCTCCAGTGTCGTGGCATCCGCCGGGCCGACATCCCAGATGTCGCGGGCGTAGCCCTGTATCGTGCGGTCGGACGAGAACCAGCCCATGCCCGCGGTGTTGGCCAGCGCCATGGCGGCCCATGCGTCGCGGTGGCCAAAAGCCTCGTCCGCGCGGCGCTGGGTGTCATAGTAATTGTCGAAGTCCAGCGAGACGCAGAAATAGTCGTGATCCCAGAGGTTCCCGACGAACCCGTGGTAGCGCGAGGCATCCCCGGGCGAGAACCGCCCCTCGGCGATCTGTTGCAGCACGCGCTGCATCCGGGGGCTTTGCTCGATGGTGGCGCGGGCGAAGCCGGGCTGCTTGCGCGCCTCCATGATCTCTTGCGCCGTCAGGCCGAAGAGGAAGAAGTTTTCGGCCCCCACATGCTCGCGGATCTCGACGTTGGCGCCGTCCAGCGTTCCGATGGTCAGCGCGCCGTTCAGGGCGAACTTCATGTTGCCGGTGCCCGAAGCCTCCTTGCCGGCGGTGGAGATCTGTTCCGACAGGTCGGCGGCGGGGATCAGCAGTTCCGCCATGGTGACGTTGTAGTTGGGCGGGTAGACGATCTGCAGCAGGTCCTTGGTTGTCGGATCGTTGTTGATGACCGTGGCGACATCGTTGATCAGGTGAATGATCTCCTTGGCGACATGATAGCCGGGCGCGGCCTTGCCGCCGAAGATCTTGACGCGCGGCTGCCAGCCCGCGCCGGGGTTGGCCTTCATCTCGTTCCACAACGCGATGGTCTCGAGAATGTTCATGTGCTGGCGCTTGTATTCGTGAATGCGCTTGATCTGCACGTCGAACATGGCGTAGGGGTCTATGCTCTGCCCCAGCGTCTGCTGAACCCAGTTCGACAGGCGCTCCTTGTTGTGGCGCTTGGCGGCCATGAAGTCCGACAGGAAGGCGGCGTCGCCGGTCCGGTCCTTCAGCGCCTTCAACTGCTCCAGATCCGCGACCCAGCCGTCGCCGATGGCGCCCGTGATCAGGCTGGACAGCGCCGGGTTGCAGGTGTGCAGCCAGCGGCGCGGCGTGATGCCGTTCGTCTGGTTGATGATCCGCGTCGGGTGGATGCGGTGCAGATCGGAAAACAACGTCTGCTTGACCAGATCGGTGTGCAGCGCCGAGACCCCGTTGACCTTGTGCGCCATGATGAAGGCCAGCTCCCCCATCTGTACGTTGCCATGGTCGAGTATGCGCGGGCTGCCCGCGAATTCCGCCTGCTGGCTCGCCTCGATCTCTCGGATGATCTCCAGATGCCGGGGCAGGACGCGACCGAACAGCCACTCGGGCCAGCGCTCCAGCGCCTCGGGCAGAAGCGTGTGGTTGGTATAGCCAAGGCAGCGGCGGGCGAGGTCGATGGCCTCTCCCATCTCCAGCCCGTGGACGTCGACCAGCAGGCGCACCAGTTCCGGCCCGGCGATGGCGGGGTGGGTATCGTTAAGCTGGATCGCCGCAGCCTCGTCCAGTCTGCGGATGTCGTCATGGGTGACGAGAAAGCGCCGGATCAGGTCCTGAATCGAGGCGGCGGTGAAGAAATACTCCTGCTTCAGCCGCAACTCCTTGCCGGTCTCGGTGGTGTCGTCGGGGTAGAGCACGCGGCAGATGGTGCGGGCCAGCGCCTCTGACCGGCTGGCCGACAGGTAGTCGCCCCGGTTGAACGAGGCGAGGTCGAAGACCTTGACCGGCAGCGCCGACCACAGCCGCAGCGTGTTGCCCCAGCGCCCCTGCCAGCCGATCACCGGCGTGTCGTGGGCGGTGGCAAAGACTGTCTCGTGCGGGTGCCAGTGGGCGCGGCCATCGTGGTGCTCGACGTGGCCGCCGAAGGTGATGGAATACTGCACCTCGGGGCGCTCGAACTCCCATGCGTGTTTCTGGCTCAGCCATGTCTCGGGCTTCTCGATCTGCTGGCCGTCGACGAAATCCTGCTCGAAGAGCCCGTGTTCGTAGCGGATGCCATAGCCCATCGCCGGAATGCCCAGCGTCGCGAGGCTGTCCATGAAGCAGGCCGCCAGCCGCCCCAGTCCGCCGTTGCCCAGCGCCGCGTCGGGCTCGTCGCGGACCAGCGTGTCGAAGTCCTGCCCAAGTTCGGCCAGCGCCGCGCGCGCCTCTTCGGTGGCGCCGAGGTTGGCGGCCATGTCCTCGACCAGACGCCCGATCAGGAATTCCATCGACAGGTAGTAGACCCGCTTCGCCCTGCGCGTGTAGGTCGTCTGCGTCGAGGGAATCCAGTGATCGACGGCCCGGTCGCGCAGCGCGTGGGACAGCGCCATGCGCCAGTCGTAGACCGAGGAATGGCTGGCGTCCTTGCCAAGGCCATAGCGAAGATGGGCGAGGATAGCATCTTTCATGACAGGCGTCCCGTGGCTTGCGATTCCCCCCACATCAGCACCGGGGCACGGACCGCACAAGTCCGCCCCTCTCATCTGTTAACGCTAACATCGCAGTGTTGCGCATTTGGCAAGTCTGCGCGGGGGCCAGCCCCCGCACCCCCGGAGTATTTGCCCAGAGAAGAAGCAGGATGGAAAAGACCCGCGCCCCGGCGTGGGAGGCGGGCGTGCGGGTCATGCCGCCCTGGGGGTCAGTTGCTGTTCCTCGACGGGGGGCGGTTCCTGCGCGCCGGTCATGATCGCCACGGCATCCGACATGGTGATCTTCTTCGGGTCGACCACCGCGTGGCGCTTGCCCAGCCGGTGAATGTGGACGCGGTCCGCCACCTCGAAGACATGCGGCATGTTGTGGCTGATCAGGATGATCGGGATGCCCTTGGCCCGCACGTCCTGGATCAGTTCCAGCACGCGGCGGCTTTCCTTGACCCCCAGCGCGGCGGTCGGCTCGTCCATGATGATGAACTTCTTGGCGAAGGCCGCGGCGCGGGCCACGGCGACGCCCTGCCGCTGCCCGCCCGAAAGCGTCTCGACCGCCTGATTGATCGACTGCACCGTCATCAGGCCCAGTTCGGTCAGCTTGTCGCGGGCGAATTTCTCCATCGCCTTCTTGTCGAGCTGGCGGAAGACCGTGCCCATGATGCCGGGTTTGCGCAGCTCTCGGCCCGCAAACATGTTGTCCGCGATGGAGAGCGCGGGCGACAGGGCGAGCTGCTGGTAGACGATTTCGATCCCCATCTCGCGGGCCTGCAACGGCGAGGAGAAATGCACCGGCTTGCCCTCGATCACGATCTCGCCCTCGTCGGGCTGGACGGCGCCGCAGATCGCCTTGACGATCGACGACTTGCCCGCCCCGTTGTCCCCGATCACCGCCAGTACCTCGCCGGGGTAGAGGTCGAAGTCCGAATGGTCGATGGCGGTGACATGGCCGTATCGCTTGACGATGCCACGGCCCTGAACGACGGGTTGAACGCTCATGCCGATGCCTTTCTGATCAAAAGCGGCAGTGCCGCGGTCCACTGGAGGCCGGGCGCGATCCCGACGGGCGGCTGGGATGCGGGCCGGGTCATGCGGATGCCTTCCGGATCCACTGGTCCACCGCGACGGCGGCGATGATCAGCACCCCGATCAGCAGGTAGGTCCACTGCGCGTCCGCCCCCAGAAGGCGCAGGCCCAGCGTGAAGACCCCCACGATCAGCGCCCCGAAGAGCGATCCCAGCACGTCCCCGCGCCCGCCGAACAGAGAAATCCCCCCGATCACAACGGCGGTGATCGACTCGATGTTGGCCAGCTGGCCCGAGGTCGGCGACACCGACCCGATCCGCCCCACAAGGGCCCAGCCGGCGAAGGCGCAGATCAGCCCCGAGGCCATGTAGACGGAAATCAGCACCTTGTCGGTCTCGATCCCCGACAGCTCTGCCGCTTCCTTGTCGTCTCCGATGGCGTAGACGTGGCGGCCCCAGGCGGTCTGTTTCAGCACGTAGGCAAGGAAGAGGAACAGCACGACCATGAAGATGGCGCCGTAGGTCAGGCGCGCGCCGCCGATGGCGATCACCGTGCCGAAGAACTGGAACAGCGGCGCCTGAGCCTCGATATCCTGCGCGCGGATCGTCTCGTTCGCGGAATAGAGGAAGTTGGTCGCCAGCACGATCTGCCACATGCCCAGCGTCACGATGAAGGGCGGCAGCTTGACCTTGGCCACGAGGATGCCGTTGATGAAGCCCATCAGCGTCCCGCAGGCCAGCCCGCAGAGCACCGCGACAGAGGGCGGCAGCCCGTAACGGAAGGTGAACTGCCCCATCACGACCGAGGACAGCACCATGATCGCGCCGACCGAAAGGTCGATGCCAGCGGTCAGGATCACCAGCGACTGCGCCGCCGCGACGATGCCGACGATCTGGACCTGTTGCAGGATCAGCGTCAGCGCGAAGGGAGAGAAGAATTTCGACCCCAGCAGCAGGCCGAAGGTGACGATCGACAGGACGAGTACGATCAGCGGCACCAGCGCGGGGTTCGTGTGCAGCGCGTGCTGGACGGAATAGAGCACCCCCCTGCGTCTTTCGAACTCGGCCACGCCGGAGGTGGCGCCGGACAACGACGATTCGTAGTCCTGCCCCTTCGAGGCACTCTCTGACATGGGTTTGCTCCCCCTGTGTCTGGGTCCGTCTTGATGCACGATCCCGGTTCAGCCTAACGCAGGGGAACCGGTCGCGTCCACGGCGAGGGGGCGGGCCTGCCGCCCCCTCGCGCCTGTCAGTGCGCCATCAGCCCCAGCAGAGGTCGGTGCCCTCTGCGACCGAAATCGACTCGACGCCCTCGGCGGGCTTGTCCGTCACCAGCGCCACGCCGGTGTCGAAGAAATCCTTGCCCTCGGTCGGTTCCGGCTTGGTGCCGTCCTCGGCCCATTTGGCAATCGCCTCGATGCCCAGCGAGGCCATCTTCAGCGGGTACTGCTGCGAGGTCGCGCCGATCACGCCGTCCGCGACGTTCTGGATGCCGGGGCAACCGCCGTCGACCGAGACGATCAGCACGTCGTTTTCACGGCCGATGGCCTTCAGCGCCTCGTAGGCACCGGCAGCGGCGGGCTCGTTGATGGTATAGACGACGTTGATCATCGGGTCGGAGGCCAGCAGGCTTTCCATGGCGCGGCGGCCGCCCTCTTCGTTGCCCTGCGTGACGTCGTTGCCGACGATGCGCGGGTCTTCCTCGTCGCCCCACTTGTTGGGGTCCATGACGTCGATGCCGAAGCCGGTCAGGAAGCCCTGGTCGCGCAGCACGCCCACGGTGGGCTGCGACACGGCGAGGTCCAGCATGGCGATCTTGGCGTCGGCGGCGGCGTCGCCCAGCTGCGCGGCGGCCCATTTTCCGATCAGCTCACCGGCAAGGAAGTTGTCGGTGGCAAAGGTCGCGTCGGCGGCGTCGATGGGGTTCAGCGGCGTGTCGAGCGCGATGACGACAAGGCCCGCCTCGCGCGCCTGCTGCACGGCGGGCACGATGCTCGATGTGTCGGAGGCGGCGATCAGGATGCCCTTGGCACCATCCGCGATGCAGGTCTCAATGGCCTGAACCTGCGTTTCGTGGTCGCCGTCGACCTTGCCCGCGAAGGTCTTCAGGTCGATGCCAAGCTCTTCGGCCTTGGCGGTCGCGCCTTCCTTCATCTTGACGAAGAAGGGGTTGGTGTCGGTCTTGGTGATCAGGCAGGCACCGACCGAGTGGCTGGCCGCCTGCGCGCCCGACGCCAGCGCCGCAGCGGTCAGGGCGATTGCCGTACCGGCAAGGAATGTCTTCATCGTATCCTCCCAAATAACATAAGCTCTGCGGCCTGTGACATGACGCCACGGATTCCTCCCGCTATAATCAGGAAACAGATTCGCCTGCTTTCTGTCAATCATAAATAAATCAATCACATTTATTATTGACAGCGCGCTTGTCTTCCTGACAGCCTTCGTTGCGTATCAACCCAGTGGAAAAAACCGGCACCACCATGCAAAGCCCTGATAAAAATAAAAAATCAGAGGCGCAGACCGCGGCCACCTCTTATGCTCGCGGGTCGAACCAATCCGGTGTGCGCGCGCACAACGAGCGGCTTGTGCTGACGCTGATCCGGCAGGTCGGGGCCCTGCCCAAGGCAGAGATCGCCCGGATGACCGGACTGTCGGCGCAGACGGTGTCGGTGATCATGCGCGCGCTCGAGGCAGAGGGCCTGCTGAAAAAGGGCGAGCCGCTGCGCGGAAAGGTCGGCCAGCCCTCGGTGCCCATGAGCCTTGTCGCCGAGGGCGCCTATTTCCTTGGCCTCAAGGTCGGGCGGCGGAGCCTTGAACTTGTGCTGACCGATTTTTACGGCACGGTCGTCGGGCGGCAGGCGCAGGCGCACCGCTTCCCCTCGCCCGATGCGGTGGTGCGCTTCACGATCGGGGCGATGGAGACACTGCTGGCGGACCTGCCGCAGGACCGGCGCACGCGGGTCGCGGGGCTGGGGATCGCGATCCCCTTCCGCCTGCACGACTGGCCGGACCTGCTTGCGCTGGAGCCGGGCGCCATGGACGCCTGGCGCGACCGCGACATCGCCGCCGAAATCGCCGCGCAGTGCAGCTTTCCCGTCTTCCTGCGCAACGATGCCTCTGCCGCCTGCGGGGCCGAACTGGTCTTTGGAGATCAGAACAGGCCGCGCGATTTCCTGTACTTCTTCATGGGCTTCTTCGTCGGCGGAGGGCTGGTTCTGGACAATACGCTGTACACCGGGCGGACCGGGAATGCCGCCGCGCTGGGGTCGATCCCCATCGGCATCGAGGGCACGACGGTCCGGCAACTGGTCGATGTGGCCTCGCTGGTTTCTCTGGAAAAGGGTTTGAAAGAGGGCGGCCATCCCTCCGAGGCGATCTGGGCCGGCTGCACCGACTGGGATATCCCGGAGCCGATCCTAGACGCATGGCTGAGGCAGGCGGCAGAGGGGCTGGCCTATGCCATCTTTTCCTCGGCCTGCCTGATCGATTTCGAAAGTGTGATGATCGACGGATGGATGCCAGAGCCGGTACGCGCCCGGCTGGTGGATTACACAGCCGAACAGCTGTCCCGGATCAGCATCGCCGGGATCGACATCCCCGAAGTGCGCGCCGGCACCATCGGCCCGGACGCCCGCGCCCTTGGCGCCGCAAGCCTGCCGCTATCGGAACGCTTTCTTGTGGATCGCAACGCCTTTCTGAAAGGCTGAGCGCGCCGGGGGCCTTTGGATATCGCCCCCGCCTGCTGCCCGGGCGCGGCAAGATACCAACCCGCACCGCCGGACGCAGAGGTCTCAGCCCCGCCCCTGCGCCCTCCGACCCTTTCGAACAACCCGCACCGCCAGAAGCAGCCCCCGAACCTTTCGGGCACCCCATTCCGCAGCGTGTCGCCGCCAAGGCCCCGGCGTCCCGCCTCAGCCCCAAGTCGCAAGGGCTGCCGCAAGCTCTGGATGGTCCTGCGCCTGCGCCTCCAGAGAGCGCCCTGCCGCCGCCGCATCCCAGGCCTGCCGGATCGCGCGCACGCCGCCCGCCGCACCGCCGGGGTGCCCGTGGATGCCGCCGCCGCCAAGGTACATCAGGCCAAGCGTGCCGCCGGTGCGATTGTAGGTATCCACCGCCTGCCCGCCCCACTGGCCGGAACAGACCACCGGCAGCGCGCAATCCTCGGGCGCGAAGATCGGCGTCGTCACCGCCTCGAAGCTGCGCAGAAAGCTCTCGTCCGGCTCCCAGTACTTGGCCCGTATGCCGTTGATCTGGAACTGGTCGACCCCCAGCAGGCGCCAGATCTTCTGGTAGGCGCGAAACTCCATCCCGAAGGCCGGATGCCGCGTCAGCACGTCCCAGCCGTTGCGATGCGCATGCAGGCACAGCCGCGAGCGCCTGCGCAGGTAGGTCATGCCGCCGAAACCAATGGCGTTGATGTTCACCACCGCCGCATTGCCGCCGTGCTCCAGCACCAGATCGTGGTTCGCCATCATCTCTTCGGGATCGGCGGAAGAGATGCCCCAGGCGTACATCACCCGCTTGCCGGTCTTCTGCTCATGGTCGCGGATCACCGGCATGATCGCCTTCAGCCGGTCCTCCAGCAGCGAGTAACCGGGGCTCATCAGCTTTTCGTCGTCCTTGATGAAATCGACACCGGCCTCGCACAGCTCTTTCACCACCGCCGCCGTTTCCCCGGGCAACAGCCCCAGCGACGGCTTGATGATAGAGGCGATCATGACGCCCTCGTCCACGCCCATCAGGCGGCGCGAGCCCGCCACGCCGAACTGCGGCCCGGGGTGGCAGGACCATTCGGCCGGCAGGTCGATGTCCATCACCCGGGCGCCGGTCAGCCCGCGCACGGACCAGACGCCATGCACGCAGATCGTCATCAGCGCCGCGACATCGGTGCCCACGGCCTCCATCGGGAAGGAAATCTTCACGTCGGCGCGGTGGAACGGGCCGGGCCGGTCGTCCGGCAGGCCCGACCGCTCTGCATCCGCCAGCATGGTCACCTGCTCAACCCGGGCGGCGCAGCGCGCGCGCACCGCATCGGTTTCGCCGGGCAGCGCCGTGAAGGTGCCGGTCGACTGGTCCGAGGCGACCTTGACCGCCAGAGCCTCGATGTCGTCGGGCGTTTCCAGCCGGTAGGTGACGGTGATCCTGCTCTCGGTCATGGCAACCCCTCCGAACGCCGCGTTCACGGATCAGTAATACTCATCATACCTGTTGGCAACCACCGCCGCATGAGGCATGGTCGCGCTGCCATTAAGGGAGGGTCGCCATGAAAGTCGCGCTGATCGGATGCGGGTTCTTTGCCATCAACCAGCTGCATGGCTGGCAGGATGCCACGGGGGCCGAGGTGGTGGCGGTCTGCGATCGCGACCCCGAGCGGCTGCGCTTGGTGCAGGAGCAGTTCGGCGTGACCCGCACCTATACCGACGCGCGCGAGATGTTCGCCGAGGGCGGCTTTGACACCGTCGACATCGCCACCACGGTCCAGTCGCACCGCCCGCTGGTCGAGCTGGCCGCCCGCCACGGCGTGCACGTGATCTGCCAGAAGCCCTTCGCCCAGACCATGCAGGACGCCCGCGCCATGGTCAGCGCCGTCGAGGCCAGCGGCAAGGTGCTGATGGTGCACGAGAACTTCCGCTGGCAAAGCGCCCTGCGCGCGGCCATCGACGCCCTGCGCGGTGGCGCCATCGGCACCCCCTTCTTTGGCCGCGTATCCTTCCGGTCGGGCTATGACGTGTTCAGCGGCCAGCCCTACCTGGCAGAGGGCGAACGCTTCATCATCGAGGATCTGGGCATCCATATCCTCGACGTTGCCCGCGCGCTGTTCGGCGACGTGCGCCGCCTGACCGCGACCACAAGGCGCATCAACCCCGGCATCGAAGGCGAGGATGTCGCCACCATGCTGCTGGAACACAAGGACGGCGTGACCTGCCTCGTCGATTGCTCCTACGCCACACAGCGCGAACCCGAGACCTTTCCCGAAAGCCTGCTGGAAATCGACGGCACCGGCGGCACCCTGCGGCTGGACGCGGGCTACCGGCTGTCGATCCAGACGCCCGGGGGGGCCGAGACGCGCGATGTCAGCCCGCCGGTGCTGCCCTGGGCCGCGCGGCCCTGGCACAACATCCAGGAAAGCGTGGCGCTGATCCAGCAGCACTTCGTCGACAGCGTCGCGGCGGGCAGGCAGCCCGAAACCTCGGGCGCCGACAACGTGCTGACGCTGGCGCTGGTCGAGGCGGCCTATCTGTCCGCGGCCGAACACCGCACTGTCGAATTGTCGGAAATCTGACGGCTTTCCCGCCCCGAGGCCTTGCGCCATCATGCGCGAAACGAAGGAGAGGCCATGACAAGCGAACCCGAGAAGATTACCCGGCGCAAGCTGTCGGACGAGGTGCTCGACCGCCTGCGCAAGATGATCATCGCGGGAGAGTTGCGGCCCGGCGACACCATGCCGTCGGAACGGGCGCTGATGGCGCGCTTCGGCGTCGGGCGTCCCGCCGTGCGCGAGGCGCTGCAGACGCTGCACAACAGCGGGCTGATAACCATCAGCCACGGCGAACGGTCGCGGGTGAACCAGATCGACGCCGAAACGGTCTTCACCCAGTCCGACGACATCATCCGGCTGGTGCTGGCCATGGAACCCGCCAACGTCGACCACCTGCGCGAGGCGCGGCGGATGTTCGAGCTGGGCATGGTCCGGCTGGCCGCCGAGCGGCGCACCGAGGACGACCTCTTTGACCTTGAGGACACCATCGTCCGGCAGCGCGCCTACCTGTCGCAGGACATGCAGCACTTCATCGCCGCCGACATGGCCTTCCATTCCAAGATCGCGCAGATCGCGGGCAATCCGATCATCCACGCGGTGTCTCGCGCCATGGTCGGCTGGCTCTTCGCCTTCCATCAGGGGATGCTGCACTGGTCCGGCAACGAAGAGGTGACGCTGTCCGAACACCAGCGCATCCTGGACCGCCTGCGCGCGCGGGATGCCGAGGGCGCCGTGGCCGAGATGGCCACGCATCTCGACCGCTCCAGCGAGGCCTTTTCCCTGCACCGCGAGGGCGAGGGCGGAAAGGCCTGAAGCGGCGGCACCGCCCGGGATGGCAGACGCGATCCAGACGCCACCGGCCCGGTGCGCCGGAACCGCCCCCGCGCCAGCTGCGCCGTCACCCGGTCCGGCGGCAGCCCCCGTAGCGGGCCGCAATCGCCATGACGCGCGGGATCAGCCGCGCGGGCCGCCGCCGTCGCGGATCCAGCCAAAGAAGTCCTCGCTGCCCATCTGCCCGCCCTTCAGCGCGATCTGCAACCCGTCGTGGATGCCGCCGCCATGGCCGACACAAAGCGGCGCGGCGGGGATCGTCGGCGCCAGCGCCTGAAGCGCCTCGATACCCAGCGCGCGCATCCCGTGCCCCGATGTGTCGCCGCCCGAGATCACCGCCCGGCGCAGCCCGGTTTCCCGCAGGATGCCGTCCAGGATGCGACCCAGGGCCTTGCCGATCATCTCGTTGGCCTCGGGGCCGCTCATGGTTCCGCTCGTCAGCGCCGCGCGCACGGCGGCAACCACCGGGTCGTCCGGGCCGGTGGCGGAACAGACCAGCGGGCTGGCCCGCGACGCGGCGCCCGCCTCGATGGCCCTGGCGATCTCGCTGTCCAGTTGCGCGGGGTCGCGAATGACGCTGGCCGCGTCGAAGCGGATCACCTCGAACCCGTTCGCCGCCGCCCACGCGATCTGTCGCGCGGTCGAGGGCGAGACGGACCCCGACACGACGGCGATGCGCTCGACCCGTCCCGCGCCAGTCAGGGGCTGTGACGGCGGGATCAGCCCGGCCTTCTGCCAATGCCGGACCAGCGCGTATTCCACGCCCTGCGACCCCGCGACAAAGCCCATTTCCGCGCGGTTCTCCCACAGCAGGCGCCCGGCGGCCTGCTCTGTCACCGGGTCCATCGAGTCGATGGACACCATGCGCGCCCCCGCCTGCAACGCTTGATCCAGCGCCGCCTGCGGATCGGACCACAGCGCCTCCAGATCCACCAGCGCCGAGGGCAGGTCGGTCTGCGCGGCGAGGTGTTTCAGCAGGTCCGATTCATGCATCGGGGTGACCGGGTGGCGCGCCATGACCGGGTGACGGTCCAGCCGGAAGACGCCGTCGAAAGTGCCCGCGAAGAGATGCCCGAAGGCCTGATAGCGCCGGTTCTGCGGCGCGCCGGTCAGCACCGGGGCGGCGCGGCTGCCGGTCACCTCCAGCCCGATCTCGATGGCCTTGCCGATATTCCCCGAGCTCGGCGCGGAATCGAAGGTCGAACAGACCTTGTAGTGCAAGAGCGGCGCGCCCAACCCCTTCAGAAAGGTGAAGGGCCCCGGCAGGTTGGCCGCCATCCACTCTGGCCCCTCGGTCCGCGCGGTCGAGGCGATACCCACCGCCTGCGCATCGCGGAAGCGCTCCATCAGGGCGGGCGACGGGATGTCGGAAAACAGCACCGTGTCGATCCCGGCAAAGGCCAGCACCTCCATCACCGAGGTCGACCCGGTAAAGTCGTCCCCGAACCAGCTCAGCAGTCGCGCCACAGCCACCCCCGAATTCATTGTTGACAGGTTAATCGCCCGCACATTATCTGATCATACCAGTTATTCAAGCCCGGTTAACGAGCCGTTAACCCGTGGGCTGTCCCGGGATGGAGGAAACATCATGACGAAACTTGCCCTGCTCGGCGCGGGCGGCAAGATGGGCGTGCGCCTGTCTCTGAACCTTGCCAAGACGGATTTCGAGGTTTCCCATGTCGAGGTCTCCGAGGCCGGTCGCGCGCGGCTGAAGGATGCGGTGGGCGTGGACTGCGTCGACCAGCAAGAGGCGCTGGACGGTGCCGAGGTGGTGGTGCTGGCGGTGCCGGACACGCTGATCGGCAAGGTCGCCTCGGGCATCGTGCCGGTACTGAAGCCGGGCACCATGGTCGTGATCCTCGACGCCGCCGCGCCCTATGCGGGCCACCTGCCCGAGCGCGCGGACATCACCTATTTCGTCACCCACCCCTGCCACCCGGCGATCTACCACAACGAGCCGACCGAGGCCGCGCGCCTCGACCGCTTCGGCGGCGTGGCCCATCCGCAGGGCGTCGTGAACGCGCTGATGCAGGGCCCCGAGGAGCACTACGCCCTGGGCGACCGGGTGGCCAAGGCGATCTACGCACCCGTGCGCCAGACCTACCGCGTGACGGTCGAGCAGCTTGCCTATCTCGAGCCGGGCCTGTCGGAAACCGTCTGCGCCTCGCTTCTGGTGGTGATGAAACAGGCCATGGACGAATGCGTGAAGCAGGGCATTTCCGAGGAATGCGCCAAGGATTTCCTGCTGGGCCATATGAACATCCTCGGCGCGGTGATCTTCGGCGTGCAGGAAGGTCAGTTCTCGGACGCCTGCAACAAGGCCATCGAATTCGGCATCCCCGCGCTGATGAAGGACGACTGGAAGCGCGTCTTCGACCAGCAGGAGATCATGGATTCGATCAAGCGGATCACCTGACCCCGTCGCTTCCTGACGGCACGCCTGCCGCGCTTTCGGTGTCCTTCGGGACAGGGCATCGCACAAGTCCCGAACGCGCTGAAGGCGTGGCGGGGTACGGGCGATGCGATGAGAAGCGGCATCCCTTCTGCCCGGCGCAGCCCTGCGTCGGGCTTTTTCCTTTGTAGGGGCTTTTCCAAGACACGACCCGAGGCCGGGAATACCCTCGACTTTCAGCGACGGTCCGAGGGGTGGCGCATCGCGCCGCCCCGTGGGGGCGGACCGGCGCGGCCCGACGATGCCGTCGGGCGGGCGTCGCGCAGCAGACGGGGGAAACTCGGGAGACTTCACCCGCGCCAATGGGGTCGGCCCGCTCTTCCGAGGGCAGTCGCAAAGACCATCACGCTCGGGCCAACGGCGCGTTTTGGCGACGGGCCTGCGGGCCCGCTTAGGTTTGACGGAGCGTGGTGCTGCCGGTTCCGCTCAGGTTGGCGAGGAGCGCTGCGCCCGATCAGCAGGTCCGCTCAGACTGCACGGGGCGTGATGCCGCCGATTCTTCAGGTCCGCTCAGGACGGCGGGGCGTTGTGGCGGCGGGTCAGGGTTTGCGTGCAGGCCGCGACCTCCTCGCCGCGCCGCGCTGCGTCCCATCCCAGCGCCGCACCGGCGACCTCGGCGACCCGGGCGATCACGGCGCGCGAGGCCTGCCCGGTCACGCCCAGCGTGGTGCGGCGCAGGAGGATGTCTTCCAGATGCACGACCTGCTCGACCCGGACAATGTGGCGGATCTCGCCTTCCGAGGTATCCGTGCCCATCAGCAGCACCGGGTCGGCGCCCTCTTCGGCGGCCACCGCGCGGGCCGTGGCCCCGTAGCGATCCAGCAGCAGGGCCACGCGGCCGGCCTCCGCCCCGGTCGCCGCAGAGACCTCGGCGATCCAGTCCCCGCGCGCAGCCGCGTCCGGCATGCCCTGCCCGCCGCCAATGCGCAGCGCGTCCGTGCCCTGTCGACGCGGATGGCCCAGCCGCTTCAGCACGCTGTCGGCCACCTCGGCAGAGAAGGCACGGAAGGTCGTCCACTTGCCGCCGATCAGCGCGATCACCGGGAAGGGGCGGTCGCCTTCGGGCTCCGCCACCGGCGCGGAATGGTCTCGGCTGATCAGCCCCGGCGCCACCCCTTCAGAGTTCGGCAGCGGCCGGATGCCCGCGTAGGCATAGACGATCTGGTCCTCGTCGAAGCGCAGCCCCGGCAGCAGGTCGCGCAGGGCGCCGATGAAATAGGCCACCTCTTCGGGTGTGCAGACGGCCTGATCGGGATCCTCGGCGGGAATGTCGGTGGACCCCACCAGCGCCCGCCCGTGATAGGGGAAGACCAGCAGGATGCGCCCGTCGTTGCCCTCGAAATAGATCATCCGGCCATCCAGCTGGCGCAACAGCTCGGGGTGATCCAGCAGGATATGCGACCCCTTGGTGCCGCCGATCTGTCTGGGCAGGGGCATGGCCAGCGCGCGGTTGACGCTGTCGATCCACGGCCCGGCGGCGTTGACCACCAGCCGCGCGGTCACATCCCGCGCACCGCCGAGACCGTCCAGATGCAGCACCGCGCCGCTGCGCCCGGTCAGCGCCGTCCAGTTCAGCGCCTCCGAGCCCGGCGACAGCCGCGCCCCGTCCTGCACCAGTTCCAGCACCAGCCGTTCCGGCGCGGTCACGGTGGCGTCGTGGTAGCGGCCCACGGCGGCGATGCGCGGCGTCAGGGCGGGCACCTCTTCCAGAGCGCGCCGACGCGAGAACATCCGGTGGCGCGGCATGACCCGCGCCCGGCGCCCGTAGAAGTCGTACATCGCCAGCCCCACCTTCACCAGCAGCGCCCCCCGGCTGCGCGGCGCGGTGGTCGACCCCAGCAGCGTGCGCAGCGCCGCCCCGATCCCCCTGGTCCAAGAGAAGATCGGCAGCAGCGTCGGCAGCGGCTTCACCAGATGCGGCGCATTGCGCAGCAACAGGTTGCGCTCGTAGGTGGACTCGGCCACCAGCCGAAGCTCGCCGGTTTCGAGGTACTTCAGCCCGCCATGGATCAGCCGCGACGGCGCGGCGGAGGTGCCCGAGCCAAAGTCGCCCTTGTCCACGATCAGGCAGCGCAGGCCCTGCGCGCAGAGGTCGCGGTACAGCCCCGCGCCGTTCACACCCGCGCCGATGATGACAACGTCGAAAGCCTCGCTCATGCCCCGCGCTCCATGGTTTCGAGTGCATTGAGGCGCGCGTAGGTGCGCGACAGGTCCTCGGCCACCTCGCGGAACACGGTGTAGCGCGCCTCGTAGTGGGCGGCGCGCGCGGGGTCGGGCTGGTGGGTGACGGCATCCGACAGGTCGCGCGGGTCGGCGTCGAAGCGCGCAAAGGCGCCCACGGCGGCCCCGGCACAGAGCGCCGCGCCCCAAGCTGCGGCCTCGTCGGTATCCGTGACCGTCACCGGCATGTTCAGCACGTCCGCGAAGAGCCGCGCCACCAGCGGGTTGCGCGAGGCGCCGCCGGTCAGGCGCGACACGTCCCCGCCGAAGCCGTCGCGCAGGGCGTCCACGTGCTGGCGGTGGTTGAAGGCGATTCCTTCCAGCAGCGCCGCCAGCATGTCGCCGCGCCCGTGCCAGCCGCGCAGGCCAAGGAACCCTGCGCTGGGGGCCGCGCCCATGGGCGAGCCGAAGAGATAGGGGTGGTAGAGGATCGGCGAGGGCCGGGCCAAGGCGGCCTCGATTTCCGGCGTCAGGTCGGCGTGGATCGCGGCGCCCTTGGCGGCGCGCTCTGACGCGCAGAGCGTATCGAGGAACCAGTCGTAATTGGTGGTCGAGGCGGGCGAGATGGACATGGAATTCCACTGCCCCGGCGTGATCGCATTGCGGCAGAACCAGCGCGCGTCTGTTTTGGGCGCGTCAGAGACGGCCTCGTTGATCGAATAGGTGCCCGCGACGACGCCGATCACGCCGGGCCTATGGGCGCCGATCCCCAGCGTCGAGGCGGTGACGTCGTGCAGCCCCGCCGCGACCGGCGTGCCCTGTGCCAGCCCGGTCAGCGCGGCGGCCTCGGGCGTCACCTGGCCCACAACCTCCGCCGAATGCGCGGCCTCTGGCAGGGCATGGCGCAGTGCGCCCAGCCCGTAGAGATCCAGCGCGGCCCCGGACCACTCCTGCGTCCCGACGTCGGTGAAAGAGGTGCTGGCCTCTGTCCGGTCGGTGCCGATAACGCCGCATAGGCAATAGCGCAGCCAATCCTTGCAGGCGAGGATATGGCCGATGCGGGCGAAACGCTCCGGCTCTTCCATCTGCATCCACGCCAGCAGCGCCGAGGGCGCCGAGACATGCGGCGCCTGCCCGGTCAGGGCCAGCGCGCGGTCGGGCAGGTCGGTGGCCTCCCAGCCCGCCACCACCGCTTCGGCCCGGCTGTCCAGAGAGAGGATGCCCTTGCCAAGGGGCGCCCCGGCCTTGTCCAGCAGGTAGATGCCGTCGCCATGGGCCGTGGCCGCGACGCAGAGGATGTTCCCGGGGGCCGTGCCGCTGATCTCAAGCGCCTCGCGTACCGCCTCTGCCGTCTGGCGCCAGAAGTCCTGCATGTCGCGTTCCACCCGGCGCGGCGCGGGCATGATCTGCGCAAGGTTCCGGCGCGCCACGCCGCAGGGGCGGCCCGCAAGGTCGAAGACCACCGCCTTGGTGACGGTCAGCCCGCTGTCGATGGCGAGAATGCGGCTCATGGGGATCTCCGGGAGGGTTTTGGCCGGGACCCCGGGGAGGAGGGGTCAGGGTCCCGGCGCTACCGGGGCGCGCGCACCCCGATCTGTGTGAATCCGGTCGTTCACGCGGATTGACATATGTTAAATATCGCCCCGCAAAAGGGGGTGCGGCACGCAGTGCCGTGACGTCATGCCTTGTTGTATTTCGCGTCGACGTCGTTGATTGCCTGCACGTTACCCGCCGAGCGGCCCTCGGGGTCGAAAGCGGTCGACAGGAAGGCCTCTGCGATGTCCTTGGCCAGTTCCGCCCCGATCACCCGCGCACCCATGGTGATGATCTGCGCATTGTTCGAGGTCGATGCCTTGGCGGCGGAATAGGTGTCGTGGCACTGCGCGGCGCGGATGCCGGGGATCTTGTTGGCCGACATGGCGACCCCGATGCCGGTGCCGCAGACAAGGATCGCGCGGTCGTATTCACCGGCAAGCACGGCGCTGGCCACCCGGTCCGAGAGGTTGGCGTAGAAGGCATCGGGGCCCGCATCGGTGCGCGAGATTTCGGACACCTCGTACTTGGCGCCGAGGTGGTCGGCGAGGGTCTTGGCAAGGCCTTCGCCTGCGCTGTCTCCGGCGATTGCGACTTTCATGGTGTTATCCTTTCAGGGTTGCGGCGCATTTGGCGAGGATGTCGAGGTAGCCCTCGACGTTCCAGGCGGAACGCCCGATGAACAGCCCGTCGATATGCGGGCATTGAATCAGCTCCTCGCAGTTGCCCGGGTTGACCGAGCCGCCGTAGAGGCAGGGGATGCGGCGGCCCAGAACATCCTCGGCCACGGCGATGATCTCGGCCTGCCGCGCATCGGCATAGTCCGAGGTGGCGGGGATGCCCTTTTCGCCGATGGCCCAGACGGGCTCATAGGCCAGCAGGATCTCGGCGCCCTTCTGGTCGTCCGACAGCTTGCCCAGCGCACCGCGCACCTGCTGGGCCAGCACCTCTTGCGCGCGGCCGGATTCGCGCTCTTGCAGCGTCTCGCCGATGCAGATCAGCGGAATCAGCCCGTGGCGCACGGCGCTTTCTGTCTTCAGGCCCACCGTCTCGTCGGTCTCGCCGAAATGCTCGCGCCGCTCGGAATGGCCGAGTTCGACGATATCCAGCCCGCAATCGACCAGCATCGGGGCGGACACCTCACCGGTCCACGCACCCGCATCGGCCCAGTGCATGTTCTGCGCGCCGACCTTGACCGAGGCGCCAGACAGCATCGCGGCCACCTCGCGCACGGCGGTGAAGGGCGGGATCACGAAGCGCTGAATGCGCGGGTCGCGGGTGTCATCCGCCGCCGCCAGCCCCTCGGCAAAGGCCTTCGCCTCGGCCAGCGTCTTGTTCATCTTCCAGCTTGTGCCGATCCAGAATTGGCTCATGCGGCTTGGTCCTTGTCTGCGAGGGTCAGGGTCAGACCGGCCCGCGCCAGGGCGTCGAGGGTGTCTCGGGCAGGCGCGCGGTCGGTGATGATGTGGTCGAACTCGTCCAGCCCCGCCAGCCGGTGCAGGGCGGCATGGCCGAAGCGGCTGTGGTTCACCAGCAGGACGCGGGTTCCGGCGGCCTCGATCATCGCCCGTTTCACCCGCAAGACGTCGTCATCCATGTGGAACACTTCAAGCCCGGACACGGCGGGCGAAGAGATGAAGCAGATGTCCGCGCGCAGCCGCGCCATGGCATCCTCGGCCACCTTGCCGAGATAGGCGTTGAACTTCGCCGAATAGGTGCCCCCCAGCGCGATCAGCGTGATCCCCGCCTCGCCGCGCAGCGCGTCCAGCACGGCGGCGTTGTTGGTGATCACCGTCAGCGGGCGCCGCGCCACGCACATGCGCCCGAGAATCGCGGCCATGGAGCCGTCGTTGATCATCACGGTCATGCCCGGCTCGATCAGGGCCAGCGCGGCCTCGGCCATGGCGGTCTTGGCCGGCTCGCCCTGCCGCTCGCGCAGGCGGAAGTCGCTTTCGAAGCGGGTGCCCGAGGCTATGGTCGCCCCGCCCCGGATCTTGCGCAACAGGCCCGCGCCTTCCAGCTCGTCGAGGTCGCGGTGAATGGTCATGCGGGACACGGCGAAGCGGTCGGCGAGGGCATCGAGCTCCACCTCTCCGTCAGAGACCAGAAGGTCCATGATCGCCTGTTGTCGGTCGTCGCGTTTCACCGGAGATCCTCCTTAGCGCTAACATTGCAGATCACAAAGATAACGTCAATTATGTGATATTGTGATTTTCTGTTGTGATGCACGGAGGGGCGCGTTATCGCTGCCTCAAACACGGAGGACACCCATGGATACGCCACTGGCTTGCGCGGAGGACGCGCCGATCACGGCCCCGGTTCTGGCGCTGCACCTGCAACAGCAGGGCACCGAACGCGAGTTGGCCCGCCTGATCGAAGCGATTGCCGAGGGCAGCGTCGCGGTCGCCCTGCGGCTGGCGCAGGGGCGCCTGACCGGCGACCCGACCGCCGCGGTGGGCACGAACGAGTCCGGCGACAAGCAGAAGGCGCTGGACATGGCGGCGCACGACCACTTCATCGCGCTGTTCAAGGGCTTGTCCGTGCGCAACGTCCTGTCGGAAGAGGCCGACGCGGTCGAGACCCTGAACCCCGAGGGCCAATACGACATCGCCATGGACCCCATCGACGGCTCGGGCAGCATCGGCATCGGGGCGCCCCTTGGCGCGCTCTTCGCGATCTTCCCGGCCGGCGAGACCTTCCTGCGCAGGGGCCGCGAGATGGTGGCCGCCTGCTACGTGTCCTTCGGGCACAGCGTCGATTTCGGCTTCTCGACGGGCCGGGGCGTGGCGATTGCCGCGCTCGACCCGGTCAGCGGCATGTACCACGTCGACGCGCCCGAGGTGCGGGTGAAACCAGAGACCGCGACCGTGGCCTTCAACGCCTCGAACCACCGGCGCTGGCCGGACGCCCTGCGCCGCTACATCGACGGGCTGATCGCGGGCAAGGACGGGCCACGCGGCAAGGATTTCAACATGCGCTGGATCGCGGCGGCGGTGGGCGATCTGCACCGCATCCTGCGGCAGGGCGGCGTCTTCATGTACCCCGCCGACACGCGCCCCGCCTATACCGAGGGCTTCCTGCGCCTCGCCTACGAGGCCTTCCCCATCGCCTACCTGATTGAGCAGGCGGGCGGCATCGCCTCGGACGGCGCGGGCCCGATCCTCGACCGCGTGCCGGACCACCTGCACGACCGCACACCCCTGTTCTTTGGCAGCGCGGGCGAAATGACCGCCCTGCTCGACACTCTCAACCGCTAGGAGGCCCCATGGCCCGCATCACCCTTCGCCAGCTTCTGGATCACGCCGCAGAGAACGGCTACGCCGTGCCCGCCTTCAACATGTCGAACATGGAGCAGGGGCTGGCCATCATGGCCGCCGCCGACCGCACCGGCGCGCCGGTGATCCTGCAAGCCAGCCGCGGCGCGCGCGCCTATGCCAACGACGTGGTGCTGGCCAAGCTGATCGACGCGCTGGTCGAGATCTACCCGCATATCCCCGTCTGCATGCACCTCGACCACGGCAACAACCTTGCGACCTGCGTGACGGCGATCCAGCACGGCTTTACCTCTGTGATGATGGACGGCTCGCTGAAGGAAGACGGCAGCACCCCCGCCGACTACGCCTACAACGTCGCGGTGACCAAGGCTGTCGTGGACATGGCCCATGCCGCCGGTGTCTCGGTCGAGGGGGAGCTGGGCGTTCTGGGCTCGCTGGAAACCGGCATGGGTGACCAAGAGGACGGCCATGGCGCGACGGAAAAGCTGTCGCACGACCAGCTTCTGACCGACCCCGAAGAGGCGGAGCGTTTCGTGGCCGAGACCGGTGTCGATGCGCTGGCCGTCGCCATGGGCACCAGCCACGGCGCCTACAAGTTCACCCGCCAGCCCGACGGCGACGTTCTGGCGATGGACGTGATCGAAGCGATCCACAAGCGGCTGCCCAACACGCACCTCGTGATGCATGGGTCGTCTTCGGTGCCGGAATCGCTGCGGGTGCTGATCAACGAGTTTGGCGGCGACATCAAACCGACATGGGGCGTGCCGCTGGAGGAGATCCGGCGCGGCATCCAGCACGGCGTGCGCAAGGTGAACATCGACACCGACCTGCGCCTTGCTGCGACCTCGGCGATCCGCAAGACGCTGGTCTCTGCCCCCGCAGAGTTCGACCCGCGCAAGTACCTGAAGCCCGCGATGGACAGCATGGCGGCCCAGTGCATCGAGAAGTTCGAGGCCTTCGGCACCGCCGGTCAGGCCGAGAAGATCCGCGTGCGCTCGCTCGCCACCATGGCCGCCGCCTACTGACCCGACAGGCGCGCCGCTGACCAAGGCGGCGCGCCGTTTCCAATGACGGAGGGTCCGCCCTGGATGCCGGACGATGCCCCTTCAACGCCGGGGAGTGCACCCGCGATGCCGGAGGGTGCAGCTACAACGCCGCGGGGGCACCCGCGATGCAAGAATGGGCACGCTCGATAGCGGAATGTGCGTCCTTGCTTGTGGAAGAGCCGCCCGCGATGCCAGAGGCTGCGGACTTGGTGGCGAGGGCTGCATCCGCGATGCCAGAGGATGCCCCCTCCAAGCACGTCCGATCCTCCGCGCCAAGGCCATGGCGCTTGCGGCAGGGTCGGCGCTTGACCGGCCCCCGCCCCGCCGGTCAGTCCAGCAGCGCCCGCGCGGTCTTTTCGTCGGTGATCAGGCCGGACAGCCGGCGGCTGTTCAGCACCGCGCGCAGCGGCTCGACCTTCTCCGGCCCACCGGCCAGCGCCACGATCCGGTCCTCGCGCCTTTCGCGCAGCGACACGGCCACTGTCCGCGCCGTCAGGGGCGTCGCCACGTAGCCGCCGTCTCGGTCGAAGAAATGACCCAGCATCTCGCCCACACCACCGGCCGAGGAAATCGCCTCTATCTCCGACGGCTCGATCAGCCCCGAGACCACCAGCTGCGCCTGCGTCTGCGCCGAGCCCACGCCCACCAGCTTCAGCGGCGCGCTTTCGGCCAGTTGCATGACCTCGGACACGCCGCGCTGGGACAGCAGGACCTCGCGGTCCTCGCAGGAATTGGCGAAGAAGGGCACCGGCATGACATAGGCCCGCGCGCCGGTGCGCTCCGCCAGCAGGTGCATCACGTCATGCGGGTTGGCGGCGAAGTTCCGCGTCAGCCCACCCAGCAGCGAGACGAAGCGCTGATCCGGCAGCGCCATGCGCGGCATCGCCTGAACGACGGCGGCAAGGCTGCGCCCGTGGCTGATCCCGATGGTGGTCTCTTCGCCGCTTTCCAGCCAGCGTTTCAGCCAAGTCGCCCCGGTCAGGCCCAGCGCGCGCAGCGGCATACCCTCTTCTTCCAGATCCGGGGCGACTTCGCAGGTGTCCAGCCCGTAGCGTGCGCAAAGCGCCTGCTCCAACTCGATACACTCGACGATATCGCCCTCGATCGAGACCTTGACCGCCCCCTCGGCGACCGCGCGCTGGATCAGCCTGTGCGCCTTGACCGAGGGCACGCCCAGCCGCTTGGCGACCTCGGCCTGCCGCAGCCCGCCGACGTAGTGAAGCCATGCGGCACGGATCGCCAGAGACCGCTCGCCATCCACGACGGCTCTGTCCTTTGCCATATGCCTTCCTCCCCTCGGCGGCGATCACGTCGCCTTCCCGTCTTTTATTACGCTCTTTGGCTTATCGTCCATTGCCAAGGCTCAGACCTTCAGATCCCCCGCGCCGCTGTCGATGTGCGGCGCCCAGAAGGCCACGCTTTCAGCGATCTGTTCGACCACCTGACGGTCGTTGGGCTCGCGCTCCTTGAAGCTGAGTTCGAGGCATATCTCGTTGTCCACCGCCCCGCCCTCGGCAAAGGCCTTCAGCAGCGGTTCCGGCTGGATCGCGCCCTTTTCATTGAACTGCGCGGTAAAGGGCCGGTGGCCGGACTTGTCCATCATCGACTGCTTGATGTGGATGATCGGGCTGACCTTGGGCACCGCCCGCGCCCATGCGTAGGGGTCGGTGTCGTCGGGATTGGACGAGGTCACGTCACCGTGGTCGATGTCGGCCATCATCCACATCGGTATGGCCATGTCAGCGGCACTCAGACGGTCCTGCAGCTTCATGCATTCCGCGATGGTCTCGCCGAACTCGCGGCCCACGCTCATCGGCTCCCAGTAGACGTACTGCAAACCGGCGTCCTTGGCGTGCTCGGCCACCTCGGCCCAGCAGTCGATGGCGATCTGGATCAGCTCCTCGCGGCGGGCCGGGTCGTCGTAGTCCTTGTAGGTGAAGATCGCGAACTGCGTGCCCACCGAGACGCCGCCGAGGTCGGCGGTGATATCGGCGAAACTCTTGAACCAGTCCACGTAATAGCGCCGCACCTCGGCGTCCGGGTGGCCGAAGTGGTTGAGCCGCCCATAGGGCCCCGTCATGCCAGAGGTCACGCGCGCCCCGGTGCGCTGCAAGGCACGGTCCATCTGCCGGGTCAGGCGCCGGATCACCGGCGCGGGCCACGAGGGGTTGATGAACTCATGCGTCAACTGAATGTCGCGGATGCGGATGTCGCGGGCGATGGCGTCGATCAGGTCGTCCGGATCGGCGTAGCGGTTCACCAGCGGGTTGGTGTTGAGCGAAAGCGTCAGAGCCATCACGCCGCCTCCGCCCTTGTGTCGAACCAGTCGATGAAGGCGCGCTGCTGGTCCTCGGTCAGGTGCAGCCGGTGCTTGGTGCGGCGCCAGAGGATGTCCTCGGCGGTCTGCGCCCATTCGTGATCCACCAGATAGCGCACCTCGGCCTCGTAAAGCTGCCCGCCGAAGTGGCGGCCCAGCCCGTCCAGCGCGGTTGCCTCGCCCGCGATCTGCCGCACGCGGCTGCCGTAGCAGCGCCCGTAATGGCGGCGCAACTCGCGCGGCATCCAGGGGTAGTCGCGCTTCATCGTGTTGCGGAACTGCTCGTAATCGGCGTTTTCGAGGTCGCCGCCCGGCAGCGGCGCGTCCTCTGTCCAGTCCTTGCCCATCTGCGGGAAGAAGCGGTCCAGCTTGTGCATCCCCCGCTCTGCCAGCTCGCGGAAAGTGGTGATCTTGCCGCCGAAGATGTTCAGCAGCGGCGCGCCGCCGGTCTCGTCCACGTCGAAGACATAGTCCCGCGTCACCGCCGAAGGGTTGCCCTGCCCGTCGTCGAAGAGGGGACGCACGCCCGAGAAGGTGGTTTCCACGTCCTCGCGGGTCAGCTCTTCCTTGAAGTAGCGATTCACGGCGTCCAGCAGGTACTGGATTTCGCTCTCATCCGCGGTCACGTCCTCGGCGCGGCCTTCATAGGCAATGTCGGTGGTGCCGATCAGCGCCTTGTCCCGCTCGTATGGGTTGATGAAGATCACCCGCTTGTCGTGGTTCTGGACGAGGTAGGCGTTCTCGCCCTTCCAGAACTTCGGCACGATGATGTGGCTGCCCTTGACCAGCCGCACGTTGCGCGCGCTGTTCGAGCCCGCCACGCGGGTCACCACATCCGTCACCCACGGCCCGGCGGCGTTGACCAGAACCTTGGCCTGGAACTCCTGCGTCTCGCCGGTGACAGAGTTGCGCGTGGTGACGTGCCAGACACCGTCCTCGCGCCGTGCCGAGACGCAGGGCGAGCGTGTCAGCACCGTGGCGCCGCGCTCTGCCGCGTCGACGGCATTCAGGATCACGAGGCGGGCGTCGTCGACCCAGCAGTCGGAATACTCGAAGCCCTTGGTGTACTGGTCCTTGATCGCCGCGCCCTCGGGGTCGCGCTTCAGGTCCAGCGTTCGGGTGCCGGGCAGCTTCTTGCGGCCGCCGAGGTGGTCGTAGAGGAACAACCCAAGCCGCACCAGCCACGCGGGCCGGTCCTGCGGGCTGTGCGGCAGGACAAAGCGCATCGGCCAGATGATGTGCGGGGCGTTCTTCATCAGCACTTCGCGCTCGATCAGCGCCTCGCGGACCAGCCGGAACTCGTAGTATTCGAGGTAGCGCAACCCGCCGTGCACCAGCTTGCCGGACCGGGACGAGGTGCCCTCGGCGAGGTCGTCCTTTTCGGCCAGCACGACCGACAGGCCCCGCCCCGCCGCGTCGCGCGCGATGCCCGCGCCGTTGATGCCGCCGCCGATGACGAAGAGATCGACCTTGGGGATATCCGTCATGTGTTTGCTCCTTCCGTGCCGCGCGCGGCGGCGAGCCCGTCCCAGACGGGCGCCAGCGCGCTGCGCGATGCTGCGTATGAGGTGAAAAGTCGGTCGTAGAGGGGGACAAGCGCCGGGTCCGGCTGTTCTGGCTGGCCCAGAAGCGGCGTGACCCAGTCGGCGACGCAGGCATCCATGTCGCCATAGGCGCCGATCGCCACGGCGGCCATCATGGCGCAGCCCGCCGCGCCCGCCTCTTCGCGGGCCGAGACGCGCACGGGCGTGTGCAGCGAGGCCGCCAGCACGCGGCGCAGCGCGGCAGAGCGGGCGGCCCCGCCCGTCAGGCGCAGTTCGGCGGGCATCTCGCCCATTGCGGCGTAGCAGTCGCGGGCGGCCATCCCTAGCCCCTCGATCACCGCGCGGATCACGTCGGCAAAGCGGTGACCGGCGTTCAGGCCCACAAGGCTGGCGCGGGCATCGGCGTTGACGAAGGGCCCCCGCTCTCCGGCCTCGGAGATGTAGGGGTGGTAGACCAGCGCGCCGGGCTTCGACTTCAGCATCCATGTGTCGATATGGGCGACGAGGTCGGCGTGCGACGGCTCTGGCCCGAATTCCGCCATCAGGTCGGCGGCGAGCGCCAGGGCCCAGTCGATGTTGAGCGTGGCGGCCATATTGGTCTGGACCTGCGTAACGAGGCCGGGAACCGGCAGGCAGATGACGTAGCCGGTGCCCTCGGCGTTCAGGTGGACACCGTCCGAACTCACGGCCCGCATGTGCACGCCGGTGGACCCCACGGTCGAGCAGGCCGCGCCCACATCGCCGGTGTGCACGCCCGCGCCCAGCGCCGTCATGACCATGTCGACGTAGCCCAGCGAGACCGGCGTGCCTGCGCGCAGTCCCGTCAAAGCGGCGGCCTCGGCGCTGAGGGGATGCGTGACCTGCGTGCCGTCGAGGATCTCGGGCAGCAGGGCGCGGCGCGCGGTCAGGCCCAGCGCCTCGATCACCGTGTCGCTGTACTGGCGCGTGCGGAAGTCGCCGAAGGTGAACGACGCCTCCGAGGGGTCGGTCGCCCGCACCCCGGTCAGCCGCAGGTACAGCCAGTCCTTGCAATGCAGCGCCACCTCTGCCGCGTCCAGCAAAGCCGGGCAGCTGCGGTGCATATGCGCCATCTGCGCGCCCTGCTGGCAGGTGTTCAGCCCGGTGCCCGTCGCCTCGAACCGGGCGCGGTTCATCGGCCCGGCCGCCAGCGCCTTCACCGTCGGCGCGGCGCGCGCATCCAGCCAGAGCCACGCGTCGGTCACGGGCGCATCCTCGCGCCCCACCAGCCAGGTGCCGTCACCCTGCCCGGTCAGCGCCACGGCGGCGCAGCGCGCGGCGAGGTTCGGGACCTTGTCGCCGAGGCCGCGCAGAGCCTCGGCGCAATCGGCCCATGTGCGGGTCAGGGATTGCGTCGCGGCGCCGTCGCCGCCCGTCGTATAGGTGTTGCGCACGGCAGAGGCGGCGATCTGGCGACCGCCCAGCGTGAAGGCCACCGCCTTGATGACCGAGGTCCCCGCGTCGATGCCCACGATCAGGTCGGACGAATCGCTCATCCCCTGCCCTCTCGCGCAAATCCCACCATGTCCGCCACGGCTTTCCTCCCTCTGTCATCTGGTCGCCGCCCCCGCTGCGGGCGGTCACCCGGTCGGTTTCACCTATGCCCGCAAAGCAGGCATGACCCCCGTTTTCCCGCCCAAGGCTTAGCACGAAATTTTACCAGCGCATGAATTTTTTTGCAGACATAGTAATTTTTTTCAATTACGGTCCTGTCAATCCGCCGCACCCAGGGTGACCCGAACGGGGACCGACACCGGGAATTGAGGAGTTTCGGGGCTGGCGGAGAGGGAGGATTTCATGCGTGCACCCAAGGGGTTGCCGGCCTCTCGTTCGACATGAACCAAGCACCCCGGGAACGGGGCGCACCCCGACACTGGGTTGAGGAGGCATCACGTCATGGCCATGACCGGCACCACGGCAGCACGCGGCAAGGTCTCGCGCCGCAGCCTGATCCTTGGCGGGGGCGCGGCCCTCGTTCTCGTCGCCATCGCGCTCGACACCACCGTGGTCCGCGTCGGGTCGGAACAGGACCTGCGCCAGCAGGCCTTCGATCCCGACCGCTTCGGCGTGGCGGAATTCCCCCGCATCCGCGATGCCATCGTGGAACGCGCCGCCGAGGCGCCCGAACTGGTGACCAAGCTGGCCGCCGACAAGGCGGGCGCGGTGGCCGATCACGGCATTCAGGCGGGCGCCTTCCCGGTGATGGCGGTGACCTTCAGCGGCACCGCGGGCGAAGGCAAATCCGGTATCTTCACCATCGACGTGCCCGACCTGCCGGACGGCCAGACCGTCCGCGTGCAGACCGGCCCCGCGATCAACGGCACCGAGCTGCGCGACTATCCCGGCGATATCGTCTTTGGCGACTTCACCAACCAGATCGAGTTTCAGGACGCGGGCGCCGGTCTGAACCGCGCCATGTCCGCAGAGGTCCTGTCGGATCTCGACCGCGACAGCCTGACCGGCAAGACCGTCACCGTCACCGGCGCCTTCACCATGATCAACCCGAAAAGCTGGCTGGTGACGCCCGTCCGCCTCGAGGTCGCAGAATGAAGACCCCGATCCACGACGAAACCCCCGAGGCCAGCCCCGACCGGGCCGAGGTCGTGCTGGCCGCCCGCAACGTCGCCAAGAACTTCGGGGCCGTGCAGGCGCTGAAGGGCGTGAACTTCGACGTGCATCGCGGGCAGGTCACCACGCTGTTCGGCGAGAACGGCGCGGGCAAGTCGACGCTGATGAAGATCCTGTCCGGCGTGCACCTGCCTTCGTCCGGCGAGTTGATCCTCGACGGCAAGCCGGTCGAGATCAACTCGACCGTCGAGGCGCGCGAGCTGGGCATTTCGATCATCCACCAGGAGCTGTCGCTGGCGCCCAACATGACGGTGCGCGACAATATCTTCATGGGCCGCGAGATCATGGGGCCGATGGGCGTGGACTACGCCGAAGAGGCCCGCCAGACGCGCGCGCTGATGGAAGAGCTCGAAGAGGACATCGACCCTCTGACCTCGGTCGAGAACCTGCGCCTTGGCCAGCAGCAGATCGTCGAGATCGCCCGCGCCCTGTCGGTGCGCTCGCGCATCCTGATCATGGACGAGCCGACCTCGGCCCTGTCGGCGTCAGAGGTCGAGGTGCTGTTCAAGGTCATCCACGACCTGAAGGCGCGCGGCGTCAGCATCGTCTACATCTCGCACCACCTCGAAGAGGCGCTGACCATCACCGACCACGCGGTCGTGCTGCGCGACGGCGTCATGACCGCCTATGCCCCGCGCGCCGAGATCGATCTGGAATGGATCGTGCGCAACATGGTCGGCGAGAACTTCGACCTCGGCTCGCCCCCGCAATCGACCTTCGGCGCCCCGGCGCTGGAGCTGAAGGGCCTGTCGGTCGCCTCGCATTCCGGTGCGGGCCTTGCGGTCGACGCAATGGACCTGACCGTCCGCAAGGGCGAGATCGTCTGCATCTACGGCCTGATGGGCGCCGGTCGCACCGAGATGATGGAAACCGTCGCGGGCCGCCTGAAGCCGGTCGCGGGCGACGTGCTGCTGAACGGACAGTCGGTCAACGGCCTGTCCATCGCGCAGCGGATCGAAGCGGGCCTCGTGCTGGTCCCCGAGGACCGGCAGCGCGACGGGCTGGTGCAGACCATGACCGTGGGCCGCAATCTGTCGCTGTCCTCGATCGGGCGTTTCACCAAGGGCCTGTTCACCAACCTCAAGGCCGAGCGCAAGATCATCGACGGTGCGATCAAGGAGGTCACGGTCAAGACCGACGGCCCCGGCGCGCCCATCGGCTCGCTGTCGGGCGGCAACCAGCAGAAGGTCGTGATCGGCAAGATGCTGGTGACGCACCCCGACGTGATCCTGCTGGACGAACCGTCGCGCGGCATCGACATCGGCGCCAAGGCAGAGGTCTTCCGCATCCTCGCCGAACACGCGACGCGCGGCATGGCGGTGGTCTACTCGACCTCGGAAGTGGGCGAATGCCTGTCCATCGCGCACCGGATCATCGTGATGCGCCGCGGCAAGATCGCCGCCGAATTCTCATCCGACACGACGAAAGAAGCGATCATGGCCGCCTCGGGCGAGAGCCTGGTCGCCTGAGGGGAGGAACCCAAGAATGACGGACACAACGACTTCCGCCGCCGGGCAAAGCCCCGCGAAGAAATCCGGTTTCAACCTGATGCACCTGCTGCTCGAGGGCCGCGCCTTCTTTGCGCTGATCGTGATCATCGTCACCTTCTCGCTGCTGTCGCCGAATTACGCGACCGTGTCGAACTTCCTGATCATGGCGAACCACGTCGCGATCTTCGGCCTGCTGGCCATCGGCATGCTGCTGGTGATCCTGAACGGCGGCATCGACCTGTCGGTGGGCTCCGTCCTCGGGCTGACGGGGGTCTTCGCGGGCTTCCTGATGCAGGGGGTGGAACTGGAGGCGGCGGGCGTGATCCTCTACCCGCCGGTCTGGGCCGTGGTGGTGCTGACGCTGGCGCTGGGGGCCTTCGTGGGCTTCTGCAACGGCATCCTCGTGGCCTTCTTCAAGGTGCCCGCCTTCGTCGCGACGCTGGGCTCGCTCTACGTGGCGCGCGGCGTGGCGCTGCTGATGACCAACGGCCTGACCTTCAACAACCTGTCGGGCGATCCCTCCTTCGGCAACACCGGCTTCGACTGGCTGGGCTTCAACCGCATCGCGGGCGTGCCCGTGGGCGTGATCATCCTTGCGCTGGTCGCCGTGGCCGCTGGCCTTCTGCTGTCGCGCACCGCCTTTGGCCGCTGGCTTTATTCCTCGGGCGGGAACGAGCGTGCGGCGGAACTGTCCGGCGTGCCGGTCAAGCGGGTGCAGATCATCGTCTACATGCTGTCGGGCATGTGCGCCGCCATCGCGGGCCTCGTCCTGTCGTCGCAGCTGACCTCTGCCGGTCCCACCGCGGGCACCACCTACGAACTGACCGCCATCGCCGCGGTCGTGGTCGGCGGCGCCAGCCTGATGGGCGGGCGCGGCACCGTGCGCGGCACGCTGCTGGGCGCCTTCGTCATCGGCTTCCTCTCGGACGGCCTCGTGATCATCGGCGTCTCGTCCTACTGGCAGACCGTCTTTACCGGCGCGGTCATCGTGCTCGCCGTGATGCTGAACTCGATCCAGTACGGCGGCAAGAAGAAGACCTGACCGCCCCACCCCTTCCAGCGCCTTCAGGGGAGAGGAGCCCCGGCGCGGATAAACCGCCGCACAGTCGGCACCAAGACCAACCAACGGGAGACCACCACATGATGACCTTCACCAAACGCGCCCTGCTGGCCGCCGCTGCTTCGCTGCCCCTGATGGCGGGTTCGGCCTGGGCCGAGGGCCTGATCTCGATCATCGTCACCGACCCGGCGAACCCCTATTGGTTCACCGAGGGCGAGGTCGCCAAGGCCACCGCCGAGGAACTGGGCTACGAGGCCACCGTCGCCGCGCACAAGGGTGACACCAACACCGAATCGAACCTGATCGACGCCGCCATCACCAACGGCGCCAAGGCCATCATCCTCGACCCCGCCAACGCGGACGGCTCCGTCGGCGTGGTGCGCAAGGCCACCGACGCGGGCATCCCGGTCTTCCTCGTGAACGCCGAGATCAACGAATCCGGCATCGCCATCGCGCAGCTGGTGTCCAACAACGCACAGGGCGCGGCCATCGGTGCCGTCGCCTGGCAGGAGATGGTCGGCGACGAAGCCAAATACGTCGAGTTCTTCGGCAACCCTGCCGACAACAACGCCGCGACCCGCTCGAATGGCTACAACACCGTTCTGTCGCAGTACCCGACGCTGGAAAAGGTCGCGCAGGAAGTGGCCAACTGGGACCGCACCCAGGGCTACAACAAGATGCAGTCGATCATTCAGGCGAACCCGGAAATCGACGCCGTGATCTCGGGCAACGACGAAATGGCGCTGGGTGCCATCGCGGCGCTGAAAGAGGCCGGCAAGCTCGAAGGCACCATCGTCGGCGGTTTCGACGGCTCGCCGGACGCGGTCGACGCCATCAAGGCGGGTGAACTGGCCTATACCGTCCTTCAGCCGGTCGCCGTCTTCGCCGAAGAGGCCGTGCGTCAGGCCGACTACTACATCAAGAACGGCGAGCCGATGGTCGAGCAGGAAAAGCAGCTCTTCGACTGCGCCCTGATCACCGCTGACAATGTCGACAAGTACACCGCGCCCTTCGTTCTGTCCGAGTGATCCGATCAATGTAACGAGTATCCCAGGCGTCCCTTCGGGGGCGCCTGTTGCGTTTCAGGCCCGGCGCCTATCAACTGCATATCTGCGCATTTTAATGCATTCTTTACCACCACGCAGGACAGGACGCCACGCCTCGTCAGGCGCCAGGCGTCATCTGTGGACAAACTTTCGCTTGCGAAGGGCCTTTCGCGACCCGTACCCTAAGGCTTAGCGCCGGGAGGAGTGACGGGAAATCATGCAGGATTTCGGAGAGGCATTTTCTCTGGCCTTGGGGCTGGTGGTCTCGCCTTCGGGCGACCTTGCCGAAATCGTCGCCCTGTCGCTGCGCGTCAGCCTGTCCGCCACCCTGATCGCCTGCCTGATCGGCCTGCCGCTGGGCGCGCTGCTGGCCATCGCGCGGTTTCGCGGGCGCGGCGCGGCGCTGGTGCTGCTGAACGCGCTGATGGGCCTGCCGCCGGTGGTCGTGGGCCTGATCGTCTACCTGCAATTGTCGCGCGCGGGGCCTTTGGGCTTTCTCGGGCTGCTCTACACGCCGACGGCGATGATCATCGCCCAGACGATCCTGATCACGCCCATCGTCGCCGCCCTGTCGCGGCAGATCCTCGAAGACATGAACGCCGAATACGCCGAGCATTTCCGCTCGCTCTGCCTGACGCGGCTGCAACGGGTGCAGGCGCTGCTGTGGGACGCGCGGACGGCGCTGGCAACCGTGGCGCTGGCGGGCTTCGGGCGCGCGGTGGCAGAGGTCGGCGCGGTGATGATCGTCGGCGGCAATATCGACCACCTGACCCGCGTCATGACCACCGCCATCGCGCTGGAGACCTCGAAGGGCGAACTGGCGCTGGCCATGGCGCTGGGGATCATCCTCATGGCCCTGGCCCTTGGCGTGAACGCGCTGGTGCAGGGGCTGCGGATCTCCGCCGAAAGGCAGGAAGCCCATGCGTGATCTCTTGGCACCCGAGGCCCTGCTCGACACGTCGACCGGCATGGCGCTGCGCCTCTCGGGCGTCCGGCTGATCCTTGGCGGGCGGGCGGTGCTGGACGGCGTCGACCTTGCCCTGCCCGGGCAGGGCGTGACCGCCGTCATGGGCCCGAACGGCGCCGGCAAAAGCCAGTTGCTGAAGCTGGCCCACGGGCTGACCATGCCCACCTCGGGCACCGCGACATGGAACGGCCAGCCCGCCGCGACGATGACGGCCTCGCAGGCGCTGGTGTTCCAGAAACCCGTGCTGCTGCGCCGCTCGGTCGCCGCCAACCTCGACTTCGTGTTGAAATCCCGCCGCAAGGACCGCACGCTGGCGCCGGGGTTGCTGGCCCATGTCGGCCTTGCCGACAAGGCCTGCCAGCCCGCCCGGGCGCTGTCCGGCGGCGAGGCGCAGCGCCTTGCCATGGCCCGCGCGCTGGCACTGGACCCGAAGGTGCTGCTTCTGGACGAACCCACCGCCAGCCTCGACCCGGCCTCGGTCCTCGCGATCGAGCATATCACGCTTCAGGCCCGCGACCACGGGGTGAAGGTGATCCTCGTGACGCATGACATCGGGCAGGCCCGGCGCCTGGCCGACGACGTGATCTTCCTGAACCGGGGGCGCGTCACCGAACATTCCCCGGCAGAGACCTTCTTTACCGCGCCCCGCAGCGCCGAGGCCAAGGATTTCCTGAACGGCAGGCTGATCGTCTGACGCCCCGACCCACCCCGAAAGACCAATGAGGATACCATGACATTCAAGACCCTGACCGTTGCCGGCCTTCTGGCAGCGTTCCCCCTCTGCGCTGTCGCGCAAGACGCGATCATCGTGCAGTCGACCACCTCGACCGCCAACTCCGGCCTCTACGACCACCTGCTGCCGATCTTCTCGGACAAGACCGGCATCACCGTGAACGTGGTCGCCGTGGGAACCGGACAGGCGATCAGCAATGCCGCCAATTGCGACGGCGACGTGCTGCTGGTGCATGCCAAGGCCTCGGAAGAGAAATTCGTCGCCGAGGGCGGCGGCACCCTGCGCACCGACCTGATGTACAACGACTTCGTGCTGGTCGGCCCCGCCGGCGATCCCGCCGGCATCGCCGGAACCTCGGACATCGAGGCCGCACTGTCCGCCATCGCCGAGGCCGAGGCGCTCTTTGCCTCGCGCGGCGACGACAGCGGCACCCACAAGAAGGAACGCGCGCTCTGGACGGCGGCAGAGGTCGACCCGGCAAGTGGCTCGGGCGAATGGTACCGCGAGACCGGTTCCGGCATGGGCGCGACGCTGAACGCGGGCATCGGCATGGGCGCCTATGTGCTGACCGACCGCGCGACGTGGATCAGCTTTGCCAACAAGCAGGACTACCAGATCGCGGTCGAGGGCGACAACGACCTCTTCAACCAGTACGGCGTGATCCCGGTGAACCCCGAGAAATGCCCCTCGGTCAATGTCGACGCGGCACAGGCCTTCACCGACTGGCTTCTGTCGGCAGAGGGACAAGAGGCCATCGGCGCCTACAAGGTCGACGGTCAGCAGCTGTTCTTCCCCAACGCGCCGAAACAGGGTAGCTGACAGGGGTAAGCCACGACACAGGCCCCCATGGCAGAACCCGAATACCTGACGGTCCCGGAACTGGCAGAGCTTCTGCGCATCAAGGAGCGCAAGGTCTACGACCTTGCCTCCAGCGGAGAGGTGCCCTGCACCCGCGCCACCGGCAAATTGCTGTTCCCCGCGCGCGGCGTGCGGGCCTGGCTTCTGAAACACAGCCAGGGCCACGTGCCCAAGGTGCCGCGCCCCGCCGTGGTGCTGGGCAGCCACGATCCGCTGCTGGACTGGGCGATCCGCGAATCGCGCTGCGGGCTGGCCAGCTACTTCGACGGCTCCACCGATGGGCTGGCCCGCTTCAACCGGCGCGAAGGCGTCGCGGCGGGCCTGCACCTTCAGGATCCCGAAGGCCGCGAGTGGAACATCCCCAGCGTCGACCGCTACTGCGCCGACCAGAACGCCGTTCTGGTGCGCTTCGCCACGCGCGCGCGCGGTCTGGTGCTGGGCCAGAACATCAACGGCATCGCCACAATGCAGGACCTGCGCGGACGCCGCGTCGTGCCCCGCCAGCCCGATTCCGGCAGCGACGTGCTGTTCCGGCAACTGGCGGATCGCGCGGGCCTCGCCCTCTCGGACATGGTCCTGACCGACATCGCCCGGACCGAAACAGAGGCCGTGCAGGCGGTGGCGCGCGGCGAGGCGGATGCCACCCTTGGCCTGCACTCGGTCGCGCAGGACTTTGGCCTGCCCTTCGTGCCGCTCATCGACGAACGCTTCGACCTTCTGGTGAACCGCCGCGCGTGGTTCGAAACGCCGATGCAGCGCCTGATGACCTTCTGCCAGTCCGAGGCCATGGCCACCCGGGCCGAGCGCATGGGCGGCTACGATCTCACCGGCCTCGGCACCGTGCGCTGGAACGCCTGATCCCGCCGCCCCGGCTCCGGCACAGGCCCCGGTTTCTTCTGTCCGCAAATATCCCGGGGTGAGGCGCGCAGCGACGAGGGGCAGCGCCCCTCTCGCGCATTACCCCTCCCAGGCCGTCACGCGCCGGTCGATGGTCTTGCGACTGACCCCCAGCCGCCGCGCGGCCTCGGCCCGGTTGCCCTCGCAAAGGTCCAACACGTGCAGGATATGCCGCTGCATCACCTGTTCGAGGTTCTCGATGGCGCGCGCGCCGGTCACCCGCGTGTCGCCCGCGAATTCCGCCGGGAAATCGCCAAGGATCACCGACCGCTCGACCAGGTTCTTCAGCTCGCGCACGTTGCCGGGCCAGTCGTAGCGCCGCATCTTCAGCAGCGTCTCGCCGGACAGGTCCAGCGCCGGCAGGCCCAGCGTCGTGGAAAACTGCTGCATGAACAGCGCCGCAAGCTCGGTGATGTCCTCGGAACGGTCCTTCAGCGGCGGCATATGGATGCGCACCACGTTCATGCGGTGGTAAAGATCGGCGCGGAAGCGGCCCTGCCCGACCTCTTCTTCCAGCGCGGTATTGGTGGCGAAGAGAAAACGCAGGTTCAGCGGAAACTCGCGTTCGGCGCCGATGGGCCGCACGCGCTGGTCTTCCAGCACCCGCAGAAGCGCCGCCTGCACCTGATCGGGCATCTGCGCGATCTCGTCCAGAAACAGCGTCCCGCCATCGGCCAGCAGGAACAGCCCCGGCTTCATCTCGTCGCCCGGCCCGTTCACGCCAAAAAGCTCCTGCGCGATATGATCGGGCGAGATCGCCGCGCAGTTCACCGCCACGAAGGGCCGCCCGGCACGGTCCGACAACTGGTGCAGGTGCCGCGCCGCCAGTTCCTTGCCGGTGCCGCTGGCGCCGGTGAACAGGACCGGCGTCGGCAGCGGCGCCAGCTTCTTCAGCATGGTGCGCACCTCGGCCATCGGTTCCGACGTGCCAAGCAGCTTGCTGCCCTGCGCCTCGGCGTTCAGCTCGTGGCGCAGCAGCGTGTTGTCGCGGCGCAGGTACTTGCGGTCCAGCGTGCGCGCCACCGCGCCAAGGATCTGGTTCGCGCGGAAGGGCTTCAGCACAAAATCGCTGACCCCGGCGCGCAGCGCGGCAATCGCCGTTTCCAGATCCGCATAGGCGGTGATCAGGATCGTATCCGCCAGAAAGCCCAGCTTGCGCTGCTCGGTCACCCATTCCAGGCCGGTCTTGCGCGGCATCACGTTGTCGAGGATCACCACGTCGAAATGGCTCTCGTCCAGCTTGGTCGAGGCCTCTTCGGCAGAGCCCGCAAGCTCGATGCGCTTCACCCGGGGCTGAAGCGTCTTGTACAGGAAGTTGCGCATCCCCGGCTCGTCGTCGATCACCAGGATCGAGGCACCGGCGAGGTCGCTGCCGTAGTCCTTGCCGTCCATCAGTCCAGGCGGACGTTCTGGCCCGTGGCACGGTCGGCGGTGGAATAGTCCAGCTCGTTGGTCAGCGCCCAATGCGCGCCGTATCCGATGGCGGCGATTGCCACGAAACCAAGGATCATTGCCTTCATTCTTTTGTCTCCGTGCTGGCCGAACGCAGGAAGGCGATCAGGTCGGCGCGGTCCTGCGCGCCAGAGATCACCTGCATCGGCATCTTGGAACCCGGAATATAGTGATCCGGGCCCTCGTCAAACAATGCGTCGATCGTCTGGTCCGTCCAGACGATATCCGACCCGTCGAGGGTCGGGGAATAGATATAGCCCGGCACCGTCCCGGCGGCGCGGCCAAAGACCCCGTGCAGCGTCGGCCCGGCCTTGCGGCTGGGGCCGGGGGTCAGGGCGTGGCAGATCGAGCACTTGCGCATGAACTGCCGCTCGCCGTTGGACATGGTCTCGGGGTCCTGAAGGAAGGACCGCTCTCCGGTGATGCCGGGATCGAAGGTGTCGAGACTGGCAACCGGCCAGCCATAGGCCACGTCGTCGAGGCCCCCGGCCCAGATGGTCGCGCCATCGGGCGAGAAGGCCAGCGCCCAGACCGGCCCCTGCCGGGTGGCGCGGAAGTCGCGGGCGATGGTCCAGTCGGCGGTGTCCACGATCATGATGTAGCCCTGCCCGTCCCCCACGGCCAGACTGTGGGTCCCGGCGTCGTAGGCCATGGACAGGATCGGGCGGCGGTCGAGGGTGAAATCCGCGATCTCGGCGCCGTCGTGATCGATGACCCGCGTGCCGCCGTCGACGGCGCCATAGGCGATCCAATCGGGCGTCACGATGACCTCGTTGATGCCGAAGCCGTGGCTGATCACCGGCAGGGCCTCGTCCGTCGCAAGGTCGTAGCGCATCAGCTGCCCGGTGGAGGTTGCGGCGTATAGCGCGCCCTCCCCGAAGGCCACGGCGTTGACGCCGCCCGGCGCCTCCAGCCTGCGGCCCTGCCCCTCCAGCGGCCAAAGGCCCACGGTCCCGTCCCACGATCCGCTGGCCACAAGTCCGTCGCGCAGGGCCAGCGAGGTGACCTTGCCCAGATGGCTGCCCAGCACGCGCGGGGCCTCGTCGTCCCACAGACGGACGGTGTAGTCGTCCCCGCCCGACAGCAGCAGGCCCCCGACCGCCAGAACCGTGTTCACGGCGGCCTCGTGCCCTTCCAGCCAGTCCGGCGCGCGCCCGGTCCACACCCCGACAGAGTTGTCGAAACTTGCGGTCGCGACCCGGCCCGCATCGTCCACGGCGATGCCCATGATCGGCCCGCCGTGGCCCTTCAGCGTCGTGAACTCCTGCGCCTGCGCGGCGGCCCCGGCAAGGGCCACCAGCAGCGCGCCCGCAAGCGCGCGCATCACTCCGCCGGGCTGTGGTGGGCGACGGGCTTGCCGCCCTCCTTCGCCTTGACCTTGGCGTACCAGATCGAGTGGTGCTGTTCGGCCCAGTTCTCGTCCACCTGACCCGATCCCATGGCGTCGAAGGCGCCCTCCATCCCGACGGAGCCGATGTAGATATGGGCGAGGATGATCACCATGAAAAGGAAGGCCACGATGCCGTGCCAGGCCTGCGCCAGTTGCATTTCCTCTTGCGGGGCAAGGTTGGTGGGCAGCGGCCCCATGCCGACCCAGCCGGGCAGGCCAAGCTCGTTGATGATGCTGAAGGTCTTGGCAAAGAGCGGCAGTTCGAAGGGGAAGAGCAGCGACAGCCCCGACAGCGAGATCGAGAAGCCGAAGACCACCACGGACCAGAAGATGATCTTCTGACCGGCGTTGAATTTCTTCGCGGGCGGGTGGTTCTTGCCGATGATGCCGCCGGCCTGCTTGAACCAGATCAGGTCCAGCTTGTTCGGGATATTGTGCCAGACCCAGAGCACGAACATCAGGATGACGCCCAGCATGAAGGCCCAAGAGACATTGTTGTGGATCAGCTTGGACCAGACCAGCAGCGTCGCGTTCACCTCTTTGCCCAGAAGCGGCGCGATGAACATGCGCCCGAATAGCGTGGCAAGCCCGGTCAGGCCCAGCAGGATGAAGGAACCCGCCGTCATCCAGTGGGTAAAGCGCTCGAACCCGGCGAAGCGCGTGACAGTGGTGCCGGTCGTGCCGCCCTCGATCCGCACGCGGCCACGCAGCAGGAAGAACAGGCCCAGCAGCCCGATGGTGCCCAGCAGCGCCCAGCCGCCCCAGATGGCCAGCGGGCCCTCGCGGAACTGCCACCAGGCCATGCCGCCGTCCTGCACCAGCACCTTGCCCACGTCGTTGCGGGTGGACGCGCGGACGTCCGGCATGGTGTCGTAGCGCAGCGCGCGCCAGAGATCGGGGTCCGAGGCCCCGCCCAGCGTGCCAAGCTGCGGCACGCCCGCCTCTTCACCGAAACCGGTGTTGGAAGAGCGGAAGCTGTCGTCGATCTGCTCGCCGCGCTGGCGGGCAAGGATGTCCTCCAGCGTCTGCGCGCCGCCGGTCGCCTCGCGCGCCTGCGCCAGTTCCGCCTCGCGGCTGGTCTCGATCCGTGGCGGTTGCAGGAAGAAGACCCCGGCGATCACCAGCCCGAGGGTCAGAAGCATGAAGAGGCCGAAGCCGCTGGACCGTTTTGACATCACTTACCCCGTCAGGAAATCTGCCCCCGCCGCCGCACGGCCAAGGGGGAAACGGCCCGCACCCTGCGGCGCGGACCGGATTAAGTTCAGGAAGGGCGGGTCACGGACCCACCCTCGGCGGACGGCCTCAGCCGCCTTTCTGGTCGTAGGCGGTGCCCCAGCCCCATGCGCCCGAGCCGAAGCCACGGGCCACGACGCGCTCGCGGTAGATCCCCGAGACCACGTCGCCGTCCCCGGCCAGCAGGGCCTTGGTGGAACACATCTCGGCGCAGATGGGCAGCTTGCCCTCGGCGATCCGGTTGCGCCCGTACTTCGAGAACTCTGCATTCGAGTTGTTCTCTTCGGGGCCACCGGCGCAGAAGGTGCATTTGTCCATCTTGCCGCGCGACCCGAAGTTGCCGGCCTGCGGATACTGCGGCGCGCCGAAGGGGCACGCGTAGAAGCAGTAGCCGCAGCCGATGCACAGGTCCTTGGAGTGCAGGACCACGCCTTCCTCGTTCTGGTAGAAGCAATCCACCGGGCAGACGGCCATACAGGGCGCGTCCGAACAGTGCATGCAGGCCACCGAGATCGAGCGTTCGCCCGGCTTGCCGTCCTGGATCGTCACCACGCGGCGGCGGTTGATCCCCCAGGGCACCTCGTGCTCGTTCTTGCAGGCCGTGACGCAGGCGTTGCATTCGATGCAGCGCTCGGCGTCGCAGAGAAACTTCGCTCTTGCCATATCGTTCTCTCCTTATGCCGGCATGATCTTGCAGAGGGTGGCCTTGGTCTCCTGCATCTGGGTGACCGAGTCGTAGCCATAGGTCTGCGCCGTGTTGGTGCTTTCGCCCAGGACATAGGGGTCGGCCCCGTCGGGGTATTTCGACCGCTGGTCCTCGCCCTGGAAATGGCCGCCGAAGTGGAAGGGCATGAAGGCCACGCCCTCGCCCACCCGTTCGGTCACCATCGCCATGACCTTGACCTTGCCGCCTTCCGGGCCTTCGACCCAGACATCGGCCCCGTCACGCACACCAAGGTTGTTGGCGTCGCGCGGGTTGATCTCGACGAACATGTCCTGTTGCAGTTCCGCCAGCCAGGGGTTCGACCGGGTCTCGTCCCCGCCGCCCTCGTATTCCACGAGGCGCCCCGAGGTCAGGATGATTGGATAATCCTGGCTGAAGTCGTTCTTCTGGATCGACGCGTACATGGTCGGCACCCGCCAGAAGGACTTGTCCTCGTAGGTCGGGTAGTCGGCCACCAGATCGCGGCGGTTGGTGTACAGCGGCTCGCGGTGCAGCGGGATCGGGTCCGGGAAGGTCCAGACCACCGCACGCGCCTTGGCGTTGCCATAGGGCGCGCAGCCGTGGGCGATGGCAACGCGCTGGATGCCGCCGGAAAGGTCGGTCTTCCAGTTCACGCCGCCGACAGCCGCAGCATAGTCGCTGGGGCGGTCACCCTGCTGCGAGGTCTCGCCGACCTCCGCCTGGCCCTCGTCGGCCTCTTCCGGGGCCTCGTAGCCCGCGACACGCTCGATCACCGCGCGCTCTTCGGCGGTCAGGTCGCTGTCCCAGCCGAGGTCGATGAGCATCTGCATGGTGAACTCGGGGTAGCCGTCGGGGATTTCCGACCCGACCGGGGCCACGCCCTCGGCCAGCAGGTTGTCGCCCTCGTGCTCGACGCCGAAACGCGCCCGGAAGCCCATGCCGCCCTGCGCCACCGGCAGCGAGACGTCATAGAGGTTGGCCGACCCGGGGTGATTCATCTCGGCTGTGCCCCATGCGGGCCACGGCATCCCGTAGAAGTCGCCGTCGCAGGGTCCGCCCAGCGCCCGCAGCGTCGTGCGGTCGAAGGTGTGCTGGTTGGCCATATGCTTCTTCAGGCGCTCCGGGCTTTGCCCGGTGTAGCCGATCGTCCACATGCCCTTGTTGAACTCGCGGGTCAGATCCTCGACCACCGGCTCTCCGTCGACCACCTCGATGTTGCGGAACATGCGGTCCGCAAAGCCGAACTTGGTGGCGAACTTGTGCATGATCGTGTGATCCGGCAGCGATTCGAACAGCGGAGCGACCACCTGCTCGCGCCATTGCAGCGAGCGGTTGGACGCGGTGACCGAACCCCGGGTCTCGAACTGCGTCGCGGCGGGCAGCAGGTACACGCCGTCGGTGCGGTCGTGCAGCACCGCCGAGACGGTGGGATAGGGGTCCACCACGACCAGCAGGTCGAGCTTTTCCATCGCGCCCTTCATCTCGACCAGACGGGTCTGAGAGTTCGGCGCGTGACCCCAGAACACCATCGCGCGGGTGTTGTCGGGCTGTTCGAGGTTCTCCTTGGCTTCGAGGACACCGTCGATCCACCGGCTGACAGGGATGCCGGTGATGTTCATCATCGCCTTGTCCTTGCCGTCCGCGCCTTTCATGGTCGTGAACCGGCCGGCGAGGTAATCGAAATCCTCTTCCCAGACGCGCGCCCAGTGCTGCCAGGACCCCTTGGACAGGCCGTAGTAGCCCGGCAGGGTATCGGCCAGAACGCCAAGGTCCGTGGCGCCCTGCACGTTGTCATGGCCGCGGAAGATGTTGGTGCCGCCGCCAGAGGTGCCCATGTTGCCCAGCGCAAGCTGCAGGATGCAGTAGGCGCGGGTGTTGTTGTTGCCGTTCGAGTGCTGGGTGCCGCCCATGCACCAGATCACGGTGCCGGGACGGTTGTTGGCCAGCGTCATGGCCACGCGCTTCAGCTGCGAGCCCGGGGTGCCGGTGACACGCTCGACCTCTTCGGGCGTCCACTTCATCACCTCTTCGCGGATCTGGTCCATCCCCCAGACACGGGTGCGGATGAACTCCTTGTCCTCCCAGCCGTTGTCGAAGATGTGGTAGAGGATGCCCCAGACCAGCGCGACGTCCGAACCGGGACGGAAGCGGACGTATTCGTCCGCATGCGCGGCGGTGCGGGTGAAACGTGGATCGCAGACGATCAGCGGGGCGTTGTTCTGCTCCTTGGCGCGCAGGACGTGCAAGAGCGAGACGGGGTGCGCCTCGGCCGGGTTGCCGCCGATGATGAAGATCGCCTTGGAGTTATGGATGTCGTTGTAGCTGTTGGTCATGGCGCCGTAGCCCCATGTGTTCGCAACACCCGCAACGGTGGTCGAGTGGCAGATCCGCGCCTGGTGATCCACGTTGTTCGTGCCCCAGTAGGCGGCGAACTTGCGGAACAGGTAGGCCTGCTCGTTCGAATGCTTGGCAGAGCCCAGCCAGTAGACAGAATCCGGCCCGCTTTCCTCGCGGATCGACATCATCTGGTCGCCGATCTCGTTGATCGCCTCGTCCCACGAGATGCGGACCCATTCTCCGGCGACCTTCTTCATGGGATACTTCAGGCGGCGCTCGCCATGGGCGTGCTCACGCACCGAGGCGCCCTTGGCGCAGTGGGACCCCAGGTTGAAGGGGCTGTCCCAGCCGGGTTCCTGACCCGTCCAGACGCCATCCTGCACCTCTGCCACGACGGTACAGCCGACCGAGCAATGTGTGCAGACGGATTTCTTCAGCTCCACGGCGCCGGTCGCGGCGGCGGTGGCGGCGCTGGCCTGCTGGACGGTTCCGCCCGTCGCGGCAATGGCGGCAAGGCCGCCGATGGCCAGACCGGACCCGCGCAGGAAGGCGCGGCGGTCGACCGAGGCATTCGCGGCCTCGGACAGGATCGAAGTCCGCTGGGGGCGTCTCGCTACCCCGTTGGTCTTTTTCCTAAGCATGTTTCTCTCTCCCTTGCTCGCGCGGACCCATGTCCATGCTTGCTTGGTTGGGGCTCATGACCTTGGCAGTCGGGCGTCACGCAACCAGTCGCCTTGGTCGGTTCTTGTGCCGGGTCCGCGCGCTGCGGGCCTTGCGGTGTTATTGGGCGCCTCGGCGCCGGTCTTGTTTGGTCGCGCAGCTTGTCCGAAAACCGGTTCCCACTTTTCGGGCTGCACTCCCTCAGAACTTCGCGCTGGCGAAATACGCGCGGGTGTGCGCGGTGTCCTGCATCCGATCGGACGACAGGTCGGGCTCGGCGGCCTGCGCCTCTTGCCCGGCGGTCGCCACGGCAACCGCTGCCGCGGGTGCCGCCGTTCCGGCCAGCTTGAGGAAATCACGGCGCGATGCGCCTTCTTCCTTCTTCATCAAGAGCCTCCTCTTCTTGGTGTTGCAGCGCCTTGGCGCCAGAAATGCCGGCAGTCCGACCGGCGGTTAAAAATCCCTATCCGCCCATGCGGAAGGCCTCTGCCTCGATCTCGACGAAGCAGCGGCCGATGGTGCCCACGGGCGCGTAGAAGACAGAGTTCTTCGCGCCTTCGAGGTCGGCAAAGAAGTGCCCCGCCCAAGGCGCGATATGCTTGTTGAAGAAGTCGCGCTGCTGTCCCAGTGACGCGGGCGCACCGAAGCGGCCCACGATCAGCGCGCCCATCATCTCCATCAGGCTGGCGATATTGTCCTCGGGTTCGAAGACGGTTTCGGCCCGCGCCAGCCCCTGTGCGCGCATGTCCTGCCGCAGCACCGCCAGCGGCTTCTCGTTCAGGAAGCCGGTCAGGTAGAAGGACGCGTAGGGCAGAAGCTCGCCGCGCCCCAGCCCGATGAAGAGCTTGTTGTACTCGGAAGCGACAGACCGCGGCTTCGTCACCTTGGCCATCTTGGCCAGCGTGGTGATCGCCTGCCCCAGGGGGCCCGCGTCGCCCGACAGGCTGGCGGTCTGGGCCAGCAGCATCTCGTCCGGCGGGCCCGACAGGATCAGGCCCAGAAAATTGTAGAGATCGGCGCGGAGGCGGTCTTCCTCGGCAATCTGAGGCGCGGTTGCGGCGGTCATGACGCTCCTTCCAGCGGGTCGAATGTGAAACGCATCCGGCGCGAGGCGACCGGGACCGGGTCGGCCTCCGGCGCCACTGCGGCGGGGCCCGGCGCGGCGGTCACCTGCACGGCCTCCTGCGGGGCTTCGTCGCCTTCGGGCGCGGCCTCGGGGGCCTCGTCGACATCCGGCTCGGGCTCGGGCGTGGCAACGGCGGGCTTGAGGTCGGCGAAGGTATCCACCAGCCCGCGCCCGACCTTGTAGAGCGTCTTGACCTCCTGCCCCTCGTAGGCGGCAGCGGTGAAATCGCCGTCGTAGTCGTTCAGCCCGTCCACGCAGGCCAGCACCGGGTTCGATTTCCACAGGGCGCGCAGCGCGCGGGTCTTCAGCCGCTGCGGCAGCGCGGCCTTGAGGAAGGCCTGCACCTGCTCGCCGCTGACGATATCCTCGGGCAGGGGCAGCCCGGCCTCGGCCAGCAGCTCCTCGTCCGACCGCTCGGCCAGCGCCTGCTCGGCGCGGGCCTGAACGGCGGCCTCCTGCTCGGCCTCTTCGGCGCGATGCTCGGCCTGAACGGCAGCACGGCGGCGGGACCAGAAATCGCTCATATCAGACGCCCCCGCTTCAGCGCCGGAGAGGCGTAGACATCCGCCGCCTTGCCGACGCGCGGATCGCCGATGCCGTCCTGCGTGAGGTCGGTGCGCTTCTTGTCGCGCTTGCGTTTGACGAAAGTCTCTTCGCGGTAATGTTCCTCGACGAATTCCTGCACCCAGGCCACCAGCCCGGCGGGCATCGGCACCTTCTCGACCACCTCTTCACCGCTGTCGGTGTAATCCTGCGCCTCGTAGGGCGAGGCCGTCACCAGCAGCACCTCGTAGGGGAAGTCCTGCCCATGGACCGCGCGCATGACGACGTAAAGACTGGGCACCGCGATTGACAGCCCGTGCAGATAGGCCTCGGCCTCGGCGCCGTGCAGTTCCAGAACCGGGGTCGCGGCGTGGTATTCCACGGCATCGCCCTCGCGGCGCATCTCTTTCCACGCGGCGGGCGCGGCGCCCGGCAGGACGGCGGAACAGGTCCAGTGCCACTTTGCCCAACGCGTGACGCCGGGCGTGCGGCGCAGGACCACACCCACCGGCAGGGTACGATAGGCTTTCGGGTTGTGGTGGATCACGGGTTCCTCCTTGGCTCTACCCTTGCAAAATACAGGCCTTTTGCGAAAGCGGATTTGTACGCCATCGTATTCCATTCGCGCTTTGCGGTCATTTTGACCGGCCCTCAACCGGGCGCCGGGACAGCTTGGCCAATGTGTCCATCACGACTGTTTCGCTCAGGAAACGGGCAGAGTGTGAACGACCGAATCACCGGACCCGAAGCAGGGGGCGGGCAAGGCCGGGTGCGGAGCCGAGGGCGGGGGAAAGCGGTTGTGAGGCCACCCGAATCATGTGTAGCTAGCCGCCTATCCAGGCAGCGGGCACAGCATTCGACGGCGCCCTCACCAAGAGGAAGATCCATGGCCAAGACGCTGATAACATGCGATTGTCTGGGCACGCAGACCATCGACGCAGAGGCCCTTTCGCAGGCCACCGGCTGTGACGTGCGGCCTGCCTGTTCTGCCCTCTGCACCACCCAGATCGACCGCGCGGCAGAGGCCCTGACGCAGGGTGACACGATTTTCTGCTGCACCCAGGAGGCGGCGGTCTTCGAGGCCCTCGCCGAGGAACTGGCGGTCGCCCCGCCCCCCCTGCTGGACCTGCGCGACCGCGCCGGGTGGAGCGACGATCCCGCCCCGAAACTGGCCAAAATGTCCGCGCTGACCGCCGAGGCCCTGCTGCCCGCCGCGCCGGAAAAGACCATGGACGTGATTTCGGGCGGGCTGTGCCTGATCCTTGGTGCGTCCGAAGTGGCCCTGCCCGCAGCCGAGGCGCTGAAGGACCACCTTGGCGTCACGGTGCTGCTGCCCGAAGGCTCTGACATCCCCGACACCCGCGCCTATGACGTGCTGACCGGCCAGCTGCGCCGGGCCAGGGGCGCTTTGGGTCAGTTCGAGGTGGTCATCGACGCCTTGCGCATGGTGGAACCCGGCGGGCGCGGCCCGCTGACCCTGACCGAGCCGCGCGACGCCGGGGTCTCGGAATGCGATATCCTGCTGGACCTGCGCGGCGCCACGCCGCTGTTCCCGGCGCATGAAAAGCGCGAGGGCTACCTGCGCGCCGACCCGGGCCACGCCGCGGCGGTCTCTGCCGCCGTGCTGGCGGCCTCGCACCTGACCGGGACCTTCGAGAAGGTGCTGCACGTGCGGATGGAGCCCCTGCTTTGCGCCCATTCCCGCGCCGAGCAGACCGGCTGCACGCGCTGCCTCGACCTCTGCCCCACCGGCGCGATCACCCCGGCGGGCGAGCATGTCACCGTCGATCCGATGATCTGCGCGGGCTGCGGCGCCTGTTCCGCCGCCTGCCCTTCGGGCGCGATCACCTATGACGCCCCGCCGGTGGACGAGATCATGCGCCGCGTGCAGACCCTTGCGCAGGCCTACCTCAAGGCGGGCGGCACCGCGCCGCGCCTGTTGGCGCATGACGCCCACGGCGCAGAGATGATCCGCCTTGTCGCGCGCCATGGCGCGGGCCTGCCCGCCGACGTGATCCCGCTGGAGCTGCCCAAGCTGGGCGCCTTCGGCCATGCCCAGATCGTCGCCGCTCTGGGGGCCGGGTTTGCCTCTGTCAGCCTGCTGCCCGGCCCGGGGTTCGAACGCGAGGCAGTGGAGGCACAGGTCGCGCTGGCCCGCGCCATCGGCGGCGACGCCGTCGTGCACCTGCTGGAGCCCGCCGACCCCGACGCGATGACCGACGTCCTCTATAGCGAAGAAGCCCCGGCCCCGGTCGCGCAGCCGGTCCGCCCCATGGGCACGCAGCGCCAGATCACCCGCCTTGCGGCCCGCGCGCTGCACCCAGGGACCGAGGTGCTGACCCTGCCCGCGGGCGCGCCCTACGGGGCTGTTCTGGTGGATCAGGACGCCTGCACGCTCTGCCTGTCCTGCGTCTCGCTCTGCCCCTCGGGCGCGCTTGGCGACAACCCCGACCGGCCCGAGCTGCGCTTTCAGGAGGACGCCTGCCTGCAATGCGGCCTCTGCGCCAATATCTGCCCCGAGGATGCCATCACGCTGCAGCCGCGCCTCGACCTGACGCAGGCCGCGCTGTCACAGCGTGTGTTGAAGGAGGAAGAACCCTTCCCCTGCATCGAATGCGGCGCGCTCTTCGGCGTGAAATCCACCATCGAGCGGATCACGGAAAAGCTGTCCTCGCATGCGATGTTCGCGGGCGACAAGCTGCGGATGATCCAGATGTGCGACGATTGCCGGGTGAACGCGCAGTTCCACGCCGAGGACAACCCCTTCGCGGGCAAGGAACGTCCGCGCCCGCGCACCACCGACGACTACCTCAGCAAGCGGCGCGATCACTGATGTGCAAGCGGCGCCCCGAGGTCTGCGGCCTGCATCGCCGCGACATAGGCCAGCACCGCGTCGACCTCGTCGAGCGTCATCTCGATGGGCACGATGGGGCTGGGCCGCGCGATGTCGAAGGGCGGCGTGACCTCTTCGATCTGGGTGAAGGCCGGGTGCGGGTTCAGCGCGTAGAACCCGGCAAAGCGCGCCTCCCAGTCGGGCAGGCCGCGCAGGAGGGAAAAGCTGGGCGTCGAGCCGATGCCCATCACGCCGCCGCCCGGCTCTACCCTGTGGCAGCGCGTGCATTTGACCCGCGCGACGGTCAGCCCCAGCGCCGGGTCGCCATCCATCACCGGGGCCGCGGCTTCGGCCTCCGCCACCTCGGGCGCGGTGAAGAGCGGCGCGCCGTCGGGCGCGTAGGACAGCACCGTGGTCAGGCCGATCTCGCCGCCCAGCCAGTCGGCGAAGCGGTCGGTCCATTCGGTCTGATCGGTGACCTGCATGGCCCAGACCTGCCCGCCGCCCTGAAACAGCGGCACGCCTGTCGCACCCAGCATCACCTGCGCGGCCTCGGGCGCCTCCACCAGATCCACCCGCACCTGCGTCTTCAGCTTGAAGCGGGGCAGCGCATAGTCCAGCAGGCCGGTGTCCACCAGCGCGGGCGGGGCATAGAGCGCGACCGCCCGATCCTGTGCCACGGCCTTGAAGGGCAGCACCGCAAGGACCAGTATCAGCAACCAGACACGCATGGCGCCCAGCCTAGGCCGCGCCAGAGCGATCCGTCAACGACCATGGGAGAGACGAAATGAGCGACGATTTCAACATGTCGATGCGCAAGTTCCTGAAGCAGGTGGGCGTCACCTCGCAGCAGGCCATCGAGGAAGCCATGCGCGAGCATGAGACCGTCGGCAAGGCCTACAAGGTCAAGGCCGTCGTCACCATCGAGGAACTGGACCTGACCCACGAGGTCACCGGCGAGATCAAGGGACAATCCTGAGTGCCTGACCGCGACGAGGTTCTGACCCTTCTCAAGGGGATCAAGGGGCCGGGGGGCGAGGATATCGTCTCTTCCGGCGTGATGCGTGCATTGAACGTGGGCGAGGACGGCTCCGTGCGCTTCGTCATGGAGGTGCCGCCCAAGCAGGCCGCCCAGTGGCAGCCCGTGCAGGCCCAGGCCGAGACGGCGCTGAAGGCCGCCGGGGCGCCCAAGGTGATGATCGCGCTGACCGGGCACACGGAGAAGGCGCCGCCGCCGGATCTGAAGCCGCAGCGCAAGGCGGAACCGGCTGGCCCGCAGAAGATCCCCGGCGTGAACCACCTGATCGCGGTGGCGTCGGGCAAGGGCGGCGTGGGCAAGTCCACCGTCTCGGCCAACCTCGCCTGCGCGCTGGCGGCGCAGGGGCGGCGCGTGGGGCTTCTGGACGCCGACGTCTACGGGCCCTCGCAGCCGCGCATGCTGGGCGTGTCCGGGCGGCCTGCCTCGCCCGACGGCAAGACCATCCTGCCGCTGCGCAACCACGGCGTCACGATGATGTCCATTGGCCTGATGACGAACGAGGACCAGGCCGTGGTCTGGCGCGGCCCGATGCTGATGGGCGCGCTGCAACAGATGATGATGCAGGTGCAATGGGGCGCGCTCGACGTGCTGATCGTGGACCTGCCGCCCGGCACCGGCGACGTGCAGATGACGCTGGCGCAGAAGGCGCAGGTCGATGGCGCGGTGATCGTCAGCACCCCGCAGGACGTGGCGCTTCTGGACGCGCGCAAGGGGCTGGACATGTTCAAGCAGCTGAAGGTCCCGATCCTCGGCATGATCGAGAACATGTCGACGCATATCTGTTCGAACTGCGGGCATGAGGAACATGTCTTCGGCCATGGCGGCGTCGCGGCAGAGGCGGCGAAGCTGGGCGTGCCCCTTCTGGCAGAGGTGCCGCTGGACCTGCAGATCCGGCTGGCCTCGGACGGCGGCGCCCCCATCGTGGTCAGCCAGCCCGACAGCCCGCAGGCGCAGGCCTTCCACGCCATCGCCAAGGCGCTGGTGGATCAGGGCGTCGCATGACGGAGGCGCTGACCTTCCCCCCGGCCATGCATGGCGAGGCCGTCACCCGCGACCCGGCAGAGGCCGCCGTGCTGCGCGCCATTCAGGGCGTGGACGCGGGCCTCGTGACATGGCGCGTGGCCGCCGACCGGGTGGGCGCGGCGCTGGTGCTGGCGCCCGAGGTGCCGCTGGCGCAGGCCATGGCCATGCTGCCGCTCTGCGGGGTCGGCTTCCAGAACGCATTGGGCGCGCTGGCCCCGCCAGAGGTCGCGGTGCATCTGGACTGGGACGGGGGCCTGCGCGTCAACGGCGCCACCTGCGGGCGGATGCGGGTCTTTGCGGCGACGCAGGACCCCGCCGCGCAACCCGACTGGCTGGTGGTCTCCTTCGACCTCGACCTCTTGCCCACGCAGCAAGAGACCGGCCTGACCCCCGACCGCACCGCGCTTTTCGTCGAGGGCTGCGCCGATGTCGATCCGGCGCGGCTGGTCGAAAGCTGGGCGCGGCACACGCTGGCGTGGATTGCCCGCTGGGAAGACGAAGGCCCCCGCCCGCTGCACGCGGAGTGGCGCGGGCTGGCCCACGGGATCGGCGACGAGGTCACGCAGGGCGATGCCACCGGTACCTTCCTCGGCGTGGACGAGGATTTCGGGATGCTGCTGCGCGTCGGCAAGGACACGCAGGCCATCCCGCTTACGACGCTTCTGGAGGACACCCCGTGAAACTGGCCCGAGCGATCCATTTCGACGAAAGCGACCAGTTCGTCTTTGCCTCTCCGGCGCGGACCGGCGAGTGGTGCATCTCCGGCGGCTTCGAGTTCTCGGACTGGACCGAGGGCGACCTTGTCGGCAAGGCGCGGCAGGCCTTCGCCAACGGCTGGCTGGGGCTGGAAACCTTCGGCCGCGTGACCTTCGTCGCCGTGACGCAGGCGGAGGCCTCCGAGATCGAGGCGCTGGAAATCGCCCTGGCGCAGCATTTCGTCACCTACTACGGCGCGCCCTCGGTCGAGGCCGCCCGCCCGGTCGCCCGCGAAGAGATCTTCCACATGGGCGACCTCTGCGAAGAGCATGATCCGAACACGCTGCTGACCGTGGTGCGCGAGCTCTCCGATGCCGGGGTCCGCGAGGCCTTCCGCGTGATCGAGGCGGATCAGGCGGACCTGTCGCAATTCGCCGTGCATGGCGATGCCGAGCCGCTGCACGACCACGATCACGATCACGATCATGAACACGGCGAGGGTCCGGGCCACGTCCACGGCCCGGGCTGCAAGCATTGAGCGCGGCCCGGTGACCGGCGCGGCGCGGCGCGGGCTGTTGCGGACCATTCGCGTCCGCCTGCTGTTCCTCGCGCTGGCGCCGCTGGTCATCCTGATGCCGCTGCTTCTGCTGCTGGGCATGACGCGCTGGACCTCGGATTACGACAAGGTCCTGATCGCAAACGTCGAATCCGATCTTCGGATCGCGGAACAATACCTGTCTCGGATCATGCGGACGACGGGCGACGAACTGGCAGGCGTGGCCGAGTCGGTCGAGTTCGCCGCCGTACTGGACGCCCCTCCCGAGAGGCAGGCCTCTTTCTTCGCGGGCAAGCGGCAGGCGCTGGGGCTGGACTTCCTCACCTTCGTACCCGAGGGCACCGAGGCGCGCTGGCCGGTGATCCGCAATGCGCTGGACGGTCAGGCCGCCACCGCCATCGACCTCTTCGGACCCGAGGTTCTGGCCAGCTTTCCCGGCGCGCTGGAGCAACAGGCGAAGATCGACCTGATCCCCACCCGCGCCGCCGTGCCCACCGACCGCGCCGCCGAGGATCGCGGCATGGTCGTGCATTCCGCCGCCCCGGTGCGGCTGAACGGCAAGGCGGGCGCGCTGGTGGGCGGTATCCTTCTGAACCGCAACCTGACCTTCATCGATACGATCAACGCGCTGGTCTACCTGAACGCCATCACCGGCGGCGACCGGCAGGGCACCGCGACGCTGTTCCTCGACGATGTGCGCATTTCCACCAACGTCCGCCTTTTCGAGGACGTGCGCGCCCTTGGCACCCGCGTCAGCGCCGAGGTCCGCCACGCGGTGCTTGACGAAGGCCAGACCTGGCTCGACCGGGCCTTCGTGGTGAACGAGTGGTATATCTCGGGCTACCTGCCCCTGCGCGACAGCTTCGACCGGCCCGTGGGGATGCTCTACGTGGGTTTCCTCGAGGCGCCCTTCGCCGCTGCCAAGCGCAAGGCCTACCTGACCATGCTGGCCGCCTTCGCGGGCGTGCTGCTGCTGTCGGTGCCGCTGTTCCTGTGGCTGGCAAAGGGCGTCTTCGCGCCGCTGGAGCAGATGACCCAGACCATGCGCCGGGTGCGCGAGGGCAACCTGTCCGCGCGCAACGGCGTGCGCCGGTCCTCGGACGAGATCGGGCAGGTCGCCGGGCACCTCGACGACCTGCTGAATCAGGTGCAGGACCGCGACGCCCGCCTTCGTGCGTGGACCGAGGAACTGGAGCAACGGGTCGAGGACCGCACCGCCGAGCTGCGCGAGGCCAATGCCAAGCTGGAAGACACATGGCGACAGCTGGTCATGAGCGAGAAACTGGCCTCGATCGGCGAGATCACGGCGGGCGTCGCGCATGAGATCAACAACCCCGTCGCCGTCATTCAGGGCAACCTCGACGTGTTGCGCGAGACGCTGGGCGCGGGGTCGGCCCCCGTCGAGACAGAGATCGCGCTGATCGACGCGCAGGTCGGGCGGATCAACTCGATCGTCGGCAAGCTGCTGCAATTCGCGCGGCCCGACGACTATGCCGGAACCGATGAGGCGGTGGCGCTGGCGCCGGTGGTGCGCGACTGCCTCGTGCTGGTGGACCACGTGCTGTCGCGCGCCGATGTCCGGGTCAGGGCCGATCTGGACGAAGAGACCCCGCCCGTGCGCATCGGGCGCGGCGAGATACAGCAGGTGGTCATCAATCTTCTGGTGAACGCCGTGCACGCGATGGAGGTGGAGGGCACGATCTTCCTGACGCTGCGGCCAGAGACCCGGGAGCGCGACGGCGCGCTGCTGATCGTCCGCGACACCGGCCCGGGCGTACCGGCGGCACTGGTGGACACGGTCTTCGACCCCTTCTTCACCACCAAGCAGGCCGAGGGCACGGGGCTGGGCCTGTCGATCTCGCAGACGCTGGTGCAGCGCGCCGGGGGCCGCATCACCTACCGCAACCCGCCCGAAGGCGGCGCCGAATTCTCTGTCTGGCTGCCCGCCGCCTGACGGTCCCCTGCGGGATCGGGTGCGCTGCGGAGCGGGCGCAATCCTGCGCGGCGCAGGTCGCGGACGCGGACGCGCTGCGGGTCCGGCTCTGCCTCTGACAGCGCGCGTCACAGGATAGCGCTGTGGGTCTGGCGCCCGCTCTCGCGGCGCACGAGCCGTCACAGCACGGCGCGCTGCCGATCCGGCTACCCCGCGCCGCGCGCCGCAAACGGCTTCTTCGCGCAGCCAGCGGGATACTGGACAAAGGCCCACTGGCACGCCCCCGCAAGCCGTGGCATCAATCGGGCATGACACGCACCCTGACCCTGTTCCTCGCCCTGACCCTCGGTTCCGCCGCTGCCGCCGAGCAGGTCACCGTCTTTGCCGCCGCAAGCCTGAAGACCGCGCTCGACGAGATCGCCACCGCCTACGAGGCGACCAGCGGCGACACGGTCGTGCTGTCCTACGCCGGGTCCTCGGCGCTGGCCCGCCAGATCCAGCAGGGCGCGCCCGCGCAGGTCTTCGTCTCTGCCAACACCGCGTGGATGGACGTCCTGCAAGGGGACGGGCTGATCGCCGAAGACACACGCGCGGACCTCTTGGCCAACCGGCTGGCACTGGTGGCGCACGGGCCCTCCGCACCGGTCGAGATCACGCCCGACCTCGATCTTGCCGGGATGCTGGGCGAGGGCCGCCTTGCCATGGCGCTGGTCGACGCCGTCCCGGCGGGGATCTACGGCAAGCAGGCCCTGACCACGCTGGGCCTCTGGGACAGCGTCTCGGGCAGCGTGGCGCAGACCGACAACGTGCGCGCCGCGCTGGCGCTGGTCTCGCTGGGAGAGGCGCCCTTCGGCGTGACCTACCGCACCGACGCGCTGGCCGATCCGGGGGTCAGCATCGCGGGCCTCTTCCCCGAAGACAGCCACGACCCGATCACCTACCCCATGGCCGCGCTGGCCGGGCAAGAGGCGCTGGCGGAGCCATTCCTGACCTACCTCTCCGGCCCAGAGGCCGCAGAGACCTTCGAAAAGCACGGCTTCGCCGTTCTGGGGGACTGATGGACTGGCTGACGCCGCAGGAATGGCAGGCGGTCGCCCTGTCCCTGCGGGTGTCCTTCTGGGCGATGCTGCTGTCTTTGCCCCTCGGCCTGTTCGTGGCCTACGCGCTGGCGCGCTGGCAGTTTCCCGGCAAGCAGGTGGTCAACGGGCTGGTGCACCTGCCGCTGATCCTGCCGCCCGTGGTCACCGGCTACCTGCTTCTGATCACCTTCGGGACGCGCGGGCCGGTGGGGTCGCTGTTGCAGGAGGTCGGGATCACCTTCGCCTTCCGCTGGACCGGCGCGGCGCTGGCCGCCGCGATCATGGCCTTTCCGCTGATGGTGCGCGCCATGCGCCTGTCGATCGAGGCGGTGGACCCGCGCCTTGAACAGGCCGCCGCCACGCTGGGCGCCTCGCGCGGGTGGGTCTTTGCCACCGTGACGCTGCCGCTGATCCTGCCCGGCATCCTGACCGGCGCCATCCTCGCCTTCGCCAAGGCGATGGGAGAGTTCGGGGCCACGATCACCTTCGTGTCCAACATCCCCGGCCAGACGCAGACCCTGCCTTCGGCCATCTACGCGCTGTTGCAGGTGCCGGGGGGCGAGGGATCGGCGCTGCGGCTGGTCGTGGTCTCGGTCGTCGTGGCCATGGGCGCGCTGCTGCTGTCGGAATGGTTGTCGCGGCGCGTGGCCGCCCGGATCTCGGGCGCATGATAGAGGTCGCGCTCCGCCACGCCCTGCCGGGCTTCACGCTGGATGCGGCCTTCGAGGCGCCCGCCGGGGTGACGGTGCTGTTCGGGCGGTCCGGGTCGGGCAAGACAAGCGTCATCAACGCGGTGGCCGGGCTGATGCGGCCCGACGCGGGTCGCGTGGTCGTGGACGGGCGCGTGCTGGCGGATTCGGCGCGCGGCATCTGGCTGCCACCGCACCGCAGGCGCCTTGGCTACATCTTTCAGGAGGGGCGCCTGTTCCCGCATCTGACCGTGCGGCAGAACCTGCTTTACGGGCGCTGGTTCAACGGCACGGGGGCCGACCTGACCCGCGTGGTCGAGATGCTGGGGCTGGGGGCGCTTCTGTCCCGCCGCCCCGCCGCGCTGTCGGGCGGCGAAAAGCAACGGGTCGCTATCGGTCGCGCGCTGCTGGCGCGGCCCGGCCTGATCCTAGCGGACGAACCGCTGGCGGCGCTGGACGAGGCCCGCAAGGCCGAGATCCTGCCCTATTTCGAGCGGCTCAGGGACGAGGCGCAGTGCCCGATCCTCTACGTCAGCCACTCGGCGGCAGAGGTCGCGCGGCTGGCGACCTCGGTCGTGGTGCTTCAGGGCGGGCGCGTGATCCGGCAGGGCAGCGCCGACGCGGTGCTAGCCGACCCCGCCGTGACGCCGACCGGGGTGCGCGCCGTGGGCGCCATCCTGACCGCGCGGGTGAAGCGGCAGCACGACGACGGGCTGACGGAACTGGACGCGGGCGGCGTGCCGCTGTTCCTGCCCGCCGTGGCGCAGCCCCCGGGGGCCGTGCTGCGGGTCCGCATCGCCGCGCAAGAGGTCATCCTTGCCCGCCACCGCCCCGAGGGGCTGTCGGCGCTGAACATCCTGCCCGGCACCGTCGACACGGTGCGCGAGGGCGACGGCCCGGGGGCCATGGTGTCGCTGGACACGCCCGCCGGACGGGTGCTGGCACGGGTCACGCAGCGCTCTGCACAGGCGCTTGGCCTCGCCCCGGGCGTGACCTGCTACGCCATCATCAAGTCGGTGGCCATCGCGCGCGAGGATGTGGGCGGGGCGTAGGGCGGCTTGCGCTCCCCTTCCGTCGCAGCGTCCAATAGGCCTGACCGACCCCCGAAGCCAGACCGCAGCCCACTTGGCCGCCGTCCACTGGCGTTAAGCGGGCCGCATCGGCGACACGCATAACGCTTGCACCGCACCCCGCATTCCGCGCAACCGGCCCCGGGCCGCATCCCCCGCGCTGCATCCGGTCGAGGCCCGTGCCGCCCGTCGGGCGCCGGTAGGCCTTGAAGCCCCCCCGCGCGCCGCTAGCTGGCAGGCGCATGGAGAAGGCCCTGATCATCGGAGACACGGGCGGCATCGGAGCCGCCATGGCAGCGACCCTGCGCGCCCGGGGCGTCGCCGTCACCGGCCGGTCGCGCAGCCGTGATCGCCTGGACATGACCGACGAGGCCAGCATCAAAAGGGCGCTTGGTGCACTCGACGGCCCCTTCGACCTCATCTTCGTGGCGACCGGCGCCTTGGTCATCGACGGGGCCGAGCCGGAAAAGGCCCTGTCGGCGCTGTCCTCCAAGGCTCTGGCGGATCAATATGCGCTGAACGCCATCGGCCCGGTTCTGGCGCTGAAGCACGCCCTGCCGCTCTTGCCCCGCGACCGCCCGGCGGTCTTCGCCGCCCTCTCGGCGCGGGTCGGATCCATCGGCGACAACCGCCTTGGTGGCTGGTACAGCTACCGCGCCGCCAAGGCAGGGCTGAACGCGCTGCTGCATGGCGCGGCCATTGAACTGGCGCGCTCTCACAGGCACCTCGCCTGCGTCTGCCTGCACCCGGGCACCGTGGCCACGGACTTCACCGCGAAATACGCCGGGCGCCACCCGACCGTGGCGCCGGACGAGGCCGCGGCCCGCCTGTTGGCGGTCATCGAAGGCCTGACCCCCGCCGACACCGGCCGCTTCTACGATTACGCCGGTACGGAGATCCCGTGGTGAGCCCTGACCTTCGCCACATGTCCCCAACGCCGGAGCACCACCGATGACCCGCCTGATCCTGATCCTCGGCGACCAACTGACCGAGGACATCGCCGCGCTGAAGCAGGCGGACAAGGATAGCGACATCGTGGTCATGGCCGAGGTCGCCGAGGAAACCGACTACGTCCAGCACCACCCCAAGAAGATCGCCCTGATCTTCGCCGCCATGCGCAAGTTCGCCGCCCGCCTGCGCGAGGCGGGCTGGGACCTGCGCTATACGGAGCTGGACGACAGCGGCAACTCCGGCTCCATCGTGGGCGAGTTGCTGCGCCGCGCCGAGGAAACCGGCGCCTCCGAGGTGATCGCTACAGAGCCGGGCGAATGGCGGCTGATCGAGGCGCTGAACGAGGCGCCCTTGCAGGTCACGCAGTTGGAGGACGACCGCTTCCTCGCCTCTCACAGGGTATTCGAGGAGTGGGCCAAGGGTCGCAAGGCGCTGCGGATGGAGTATTTCTACCGCGAGATGCGCCGCGCCACGGGCCTTCTGATGGACGGCGACCAGCCCGAGGGCGGCGAGTGGAACTACGACTCGGAAAACCGCAAGCCGCCGCCCGATGGCGTGGCGTTTTCTGGCCCGATGCAGTTCACCCCCGATGACGTCACCGAAGAGGTGCTCGATCTGGTCGAGGCGCGCTTTGGCGAGAGCTTCGGCACCCTGCGGCCTTTCGACTTCGCCACCGAACCGGGGCAGGGGCGCCGGGCGCTGACGCATTTCATCAAGCACGCGCTGCCTTCTTTCGGCGATTATCAGGACGCCATGCTGGACGGGAACCGCTGGCTGTACCACGCCGGGCTCTCCGCCTACATGAACATCGGCCTTCTCGACCCCATGGAGGTCTGCCGCGCCGCCGAAGAGGCCTACCGCGAGGGCCACGCGCCCCTGAACGCGGTCGAGGGCTTCATCCGCCAGATCATCGGCTGGCGCGAATACGTGCGCGGCATCTACTTTCACGAAGGCCCCGATTATCCGCGTCGCAACGGGCTGAACCACCAGCGCGGGCTGCCCGCGCTCTACTGGGGCGCGCCGACCGACATGCGCTGCCTGTCCAAAGCGGTCGAACAGACGCGTGACGAGGCCTATGCCCACCACATCCAGCGGCTGATGGTGACGGGCAACTTCGCACTGCTGGCGGGCGTGAACCCAGCAGAGGTGCACGAGTGGTACCTGCGGGTCTATATCGACGCCTTCGAATGGGTCGAGGCGCCGAACACCGTGGGCATGAGCCAGTTCGCCGACGGCGGGGTGATCGCGTCAAAGCCCTACATCTCGTCCGGCAACTACATCAACAAAATGTCGGACTACTGCAAGCATTGCGCCTACGACGTGAAAGCGAAGACGGGCAAGGACGCCTGCCCCTTCAACCTGCTCTACTGGCACTTCCTCGACCGCCACCGCGCGCGGTTCGAGGACAACCACCGGATGGGCAACATGTACCGCACATGGGACCGGATGGACGGGGACCGCCGCGAGACGGTGCTGACGGAGGCGGAGGCGTTTCTGGACCGGCTGTCGAAGGGGGAGCGGGTGTGAGGTGACCAGCGTCAGGTTCGAGCCCAAACTGCCGATGCTGCGTTGCATACCAATGTATGGAAACGCAGTGACGACACACCGTCTTTTCTCAATACGCAATTTCTCTAGGACAAGAAACGATGCTAGCTTTGATGCCTGTGATCGAGGATCGACCATATGAGCATGGAATACGACGACGACGCGGCAGAACGTCTGGAAGCGGTCTATCTTGGGCCAGACGTCATTGCACAACGCGAAGACACCATACAGAGGATTGCGGTCCAGGAGGGAGAACGCGTCCTGGATATCGGAAGTGGACCAGGATTCCTCGCCGCCATGATAGCCGATCAAACTGGCCCGCAGGGAGAGGTAATCGGCGTCGACATCTCGCAACAGATGGTTGACCGTGCCAGTCGAAGAAATCAGCGCGAGTGGCTCAGATATCAACGTGGCGATGCGGCCGCGCTTCCCTTTGAGGACAACTACTTTGATCTCGTCGTCAGCACGCAAGTGGCCGAGTATGTCCCGGATATCAAAGCGTTTTCATCGGAGGTTTTTCGGGTGCTCAGTCCGGGTGGACGCGCCCTGATCCTAGCTACCGATTGGGAGGGCATGTGCTGGCATAGCGAATACCCGGATCGGATGGAAAAGGTTCTGAAGGCATTCGCACCCCACTGTGCAGACAGTAAATTGCCGCGCACACTTGCGGCACGTCTACGAAACGCCGGGCTGGCTGTTGATGACGTGAGCTATTTCCCAATCGTGAATGTGGACCGATACGACGGATGTTACGGAGAAATGATCGTGCCATTCATCGTAGCCTACGTCCAAGGGCAGAAAGCAGTGCCAGACGATGAACTGGAGGCATGGGCGGATGAGCAGATTTCGTTGAATGCGCGCGGCGAACATTTTTTCTCGACTGGCAGATTTATTTTCTCCGCCAGAAAGCCATTCTAATGTGAAAGCGGCCATTCGGTCGCGTGGAAGCAAAGTCAGCTTCGTCCGCTCTGCGGACCTTCAGCAGCGCCTGTGCGACCGCACTAGTATGCAGAAGAAAACGCTTGGCACGGTCTGAAAGTTGAACGGAGTCGCACCAGCCCCCTACTGATCCGCCGCACCCTCCGGCGCTTCCCCTTCAGGCGCATCCTCCGGCGCCTCACCCTCGGCCCCCGGCGCGGGGGTCAGCACCGCGCTGTCGGAGGTCAGCGCGCCGCGGACCCAGTCTCCGCTCGCCTGCTCTCCGGTGGCGTAGCGCATGGTGCCCTCGCCCTGCCGCTTGCCGTTGACGAAGCCGCCCTCGTAGACGTCGCCGTTGGCATAGGTCGCGATGCCCTCGCCGTTGATCTCGCCCTTGTCCCAGTCGCCCTTGTACATGAAACCCGAGGCCATCACGATCGTGCCCTTGCCGTGGCGCTGGCCCTCGCGGAACTGGCCTTCGTAGACAGAGCCGTCGGGATAGGTGGCCTTGCCCTCGCCGTGGCGCTGGCCGTCGCGCCATGCGCCCTCGTAGCGGTAGCCGTCGGGGAAGGTCATCACGCCCTGCCCGTGGTTGCGGGCATTCTCGAAGCCGCCCGTGTAGACCAGCCCGTTGGGGTAGGTCGCCGTGCCGCTGCCCTGGATCACCCCATCGACCCAGTCGCCGTCATAGGTGGCGCCGTCCGGGTAGGTGATCTTGCCCTTGCCATTGGCCAGATCGCCGCGGAGTTCGCCCTGATAGACAGAGCCGTCGGGATAGGTGACCTTGCCCTGCCCCTCGATCTGGCCGGTGACCCAGGTGCCTTCGTACCTGTAGCCGTCCGCCCCGATGAAGGTGCCCTCGCCGTGGCGCTGGTCGTTGTTGAACTCGCCCTCGTAGACGTCGCCGTTCTCGTAGGTGACCTTGCCCTGCCCCTCGCGGCGGCCGTCCACCAGCGCGCCCTCGTAGGTGTCGCCGTTGGTCTGCACCAGCTTGCCCGAGCCGTCGATCTGCCCGGCGCGCCAGGCGCCCTGATAGACCAGCCCGTCCGCCATGGTCAGTGTGCCGGTGCCGTCGCGCTTGCCGTCCGCGACGCGGCCCTCGTAGGCGGAACCGTCGGGGTAGGCGATCTTCGCCGTGCCTTCCTTGACGCCGTTCACCCACTGGCCGTCGTAGACATAGCCGTTGGGCGCGGTCATCACGCCCTTGCCGTGGTGCAGCGCGTTGCGGAAGGAGCCCTCGTAGCGGACGCCGTTGGCATAGACCGCCACGCCCTGCCCGGTGATCTTGCCGTCCAGCCACGACCCTTCGTAGGTGCCGCCGTCGGCGAAGACGATCTTGCCGATGCCCTCGGGCTTGCCCTTGGCGAAGGCGCCCTCGTAGACCGACCCGTTGGGGAAGCGCGCGACACCCTCGCCGCGAATCTCGCCCTCGACCCATTCGCCGGTGTATTCATAGCCGTTGGGCAGCCGGTAGGTGCCGGTGCCATGCTGCAACCCGTCCTGGAAGGTGCCCTCGTAGACGCCGCCGTCGTCATATTGCTTGGTCTGGACGCCCTCGTCCTGTGCAAGCGCGCCCGCGCCCAGCGAAACCGCCGCGATCAGGGTGAAAAGACTAAGAGTTTTCATACCTTGGCCGCGCGCCTCCCCGGGTTTTCAAGCCTTTGCGAACCGTAAAGGAGGCCATGGCAGGGGGCAATCTCTTTTGCCCCGGCAGGGGCGCGGTGGGCGGTCCGGCGCTACTCGCCCGAGGCGCCGCTCATCGACAGCGAGCCGCTGAACTCGGTCACGTCGGGCGCGATGCGCTCCGTGCCGGACACCAGTTCGCCGCGCTCCCAGCGGCCTTCCATCACGGTGCCGTCCTCCATCAGCAGGCGGCCCTGCCCGTGGCGCTGGCTGGCCTCCATCCGGCCCCGGTACAGGGCGCCCTGCGGGTAGTACGCCCAGCCTTCGCCGTGGCGTTCATTGTTCTCGAAACTGCCCATGTAGACATAGCCCGAGCTATCGGTGAGGTAGCCCTGTCCGTGCACAGCGCCGTCGCGAAACTCGCCGTGGTAGATCATGCCGTTCGCGTAGACCGCGCGGCCATAGCCGTCGATGGTGTTGGCGCTGAAGGCCCCCTCGTAGGTCGCTCCGTTGGGATAGACGATGCGACCCCTGCCCTGCAGCGCGCCGGTGACGACGTCGCCGATGTAGACGGTGCCGTCCGGAAAGGTAACCTTTCCGGTGCCGTTGATCTGACCGTCGGCGAAGCTGCCGGTGTAGACCAGACCGTCGGGCATGCGCACCGTCCCCTGCCCGTGCGGCGCCCCCGCCCGCACAGCCCCGTCGTAGGTCGTGCCGTCCGGATAGGTGATCGTCTCGGCCCGAACGGGCAGGGCAAGAAACATCAGCATGAAAGCGAGGCGTAACATCGGGCATTCTCCGGTCGCGGTTCTTCGGCATGGATCGTTGCGCAGACCGGGCAATCCCGCAAGGCGGGTTTCCCCCGCGCGTGCTTCTGCTATGTCGGACAGGACGCGGCAAGCCGGAGACGACAAGGCGATGAGTGACAGGTTCCGCCTGACATTGGCACAGCTGAACCCCACCGTGGGCGACCTGAAGGGCAACGCAGGCCTCGCACTGGATGCGTGGCAGCAGGGCAAGGAGGCGGGGGCCGACATGGTCGCCCTGCCCGAGATGTTCATCACCGGCTACAACGCGCAGGATCTGGTGATGAAGCCCGCCTTCTACACCGATGCCATCGCCCATATCGAAGCGCTGGCCAAGGACTGCGCCGACGGGCCTACACTGGCCATCGGCGGCCCGTGGATCGAGGGCACAGAGCTTTTCAACGCCTACCACATCTGCACCGGCGGCAAGGTGGTCAGCCGGGTGCTGAAGCACCACCTGCCCAACGAAACGGTCTTCGACGAGGTGCGGATCTTCGACTCCGGCCCCTTGATGGGCCCCTATTCCGTGGGCAACACGCGCATCGGCTCGCCGGTCTGCGAGGATGCCTGGCACGAGGACGTGGCCGAGACGCTGGCCGAAACGGGCGCCGAGTTCCTGATCGTGCCCAACGGCTCGCCCTATTACCGCAACAAGTTCGAGACGCGGCTGAACCACATGGTGGCCCGCGTGGTCGAGACCGGGCTGCCGCTGGTCTACCTGAACATGGTGGGCGGGCAGGACGATCAGGTCTTCGACGGCGGGTCCTTCGTGCTGAACCCCGGCGGCAAGCTGGCGGTGCAGCTTCCGGTCTTCGACGCCTGCGTGGCCCATGTGGATTTCGAGCGCGGCCCCGAGGGCTGGCGCGCGCTGGAAGGCCCGTTCGAGCGTCACCCGGACGCATGGGAACAGGACTACCGCGTCATGGTCGAGGCGCTGCGCGACTACTGCCGCAAGACCGGCTTCGGCAAGGTGCTGCTGGGGCTGTCGGGCGGCGTGGATTCGGCGCTGGTCGCCACCATCGCCGTCGACGCGCTGGGGGCCGGGAACGTGCGCTGCGTGATGCTGCCGTCGGAATACACTTCCCAGCACTCGCTGGAGGATGCAGAGGCCTGCGCCAAGGCGCTTGGCTGCCACTACGACTACGTCCCCATCGCCGAAGGCCGCGCCGCGATCACCGCCACGCTGGAACCGCTGTTCAAGGGCCTGAAGCCTGACCTGACAGAGGAAAACATCCAGTCCCGCCTGCGCGGCCTACTGTTGATGGCGCTGTCCAACAAGTTCGGAGAGATGCTGCTGACCACCGGCAACAAGTCCGAGGTCGCGGTGGGCTATGCCACGATCTACGGCGACATGGCGGGCGGCTACAATCCGATCAAGGATCTCTACAAGACCCGCGTGTTCGAGACCTGCCGCTGGCGCAATGCCAACCACCGCGCGTGGATGATGGGTCCCGAGGGCGAGGTCATCCCCGAGCGCATCATCACCAAGCCGCCCTCTGCCGAACTGCGCGAGGACCAGAAGGACAGCGACTCGCTGCCCGACTACCCGGTGCTTGACGGCATCCTCGAGATCCTCGTGGACCGCGACGGCTCCATCGAGGACTGCGTGGCGGCGGGCTATAGCCGCGAGGACGCCAAGAAAGTCGAGCACCTCGTCTACATCAGCGAATACAAGCGCTTTCAGTCGGCGCCCGGCGCGCGGCTGACCAAGGGCGCCTTCTGGCTCGACCGGCGTTATCCCATCGTCAACCGCTGGCGCGATCCGGGCTGACCCCGGCGCGCGACGGGAACGAAAACGCCGGCGCACCCCTGCGGGCCGCCGGCGCCTGTTCTCGCGGGACGCGGTCCCGGGATCACATCATCAATGCGTCGTCTTCGGGCTCGGGGTCCATGTCGTCCTCGACCGACATGTCGTCCTCCGGCAGGTCGATGCCCAGCGAGGCGATCAGCTCGGCCCCGTCCTCGAGACCGCTGAAGTCCAGCGTGCCGTTCTCCAGCGCCTCTTCGTAGGCCGCGATCATGTCGTCGCCGCTGGCAAAGCCACCCTCGGGCGCGGCAAGGCTGCCGACCGATTCGAACCAGCCGGATTCGTTCACGGTGAAGAAGTCGATCTGCTGGATGTCCTGCGGGTCGTAGCCGTAGGGATTTTCCTCGAAGGCCGCCACGTAGTTGGCAAAGGTCGGCTCGGTTCCCGGCTCCGGCGCGTATTCGTCTTCGGTCTGCGGCTCGGCGAAGATCGACAATCCGTCGGTGATATTGCCGTTCTCGTCGTAGGCCGCGCCGAAGAGGACCTTTTCGAAGGTCGGCTCTTCGGGATCCTCGGGCTCCTCCGGCTCTTCCGGGTCGTCAGAGACCGCCTTGATCGAACCCGATTCCGTCGAGGTCGAGGTCGCGCGGATGCCGAAAACGTCGATCTCGTCGAGGCTTTCGATGTCCAGTTCGACGCGCAGGGTGTCACCGGCGTGCAGGAAGGTTTCCTTGTCGTCGCCTTCCGGCCCGATGCCCGGGTCGCTCAGCTTGGCGGCGTCGTCCCACTGGACGCGCTCGCCGTCGAGGCGGACACCGTTCATGTTCAGAGGACCGGAGAGCGATTCACTGGAGCCCGAGAAATCGTCGTCGCCGAAGTAGATGGCGTTCACGTCCATCTGGCCTTCGTCTACCGCGATATCGGCGTAGAAACCGCCGTTTTCCTCGAAAACGGTGACCGTGTATGACAGTCCGTCCACTTCGTAGCTGAAAATCTTTGGCATTTCTCTTCCTCTGGGGATGGCAGACTTGGATTATGCTGCGCCGGGCTTAATCTGGCCCCGGCAATAGACCAGAAACCGCCGCGATTTATTCACATTTCGGCCATCAGTCAAAGAAGCAGTGCGTTACCCCCTGCGCGACGGGGACAATCACTCCCACCAGCGGTCGATTGTCGCGATATCGTCATCCGACCAGCCGAAATGATGCGCGAATTCGTGCACCGTCACATGGGCGATCAGGTCGGGCAGCGTGACATCGCCCCGGTCCTCCCACTCCGCAAGAATCGGCTCGCGGAACAGCCAGACCGTGTCCGGCCATGGCGCGGGGTCGGCAAAGCTTTTCTCCGTCATCGGGATGCCGTCGTAGAGGCCGGTCAGGTCGTAGCGATCGATGACCCCCATCTCGCGCAGCATGTCGTCGGGCGGCCAATCCTCGACCCGCAACAGCACCGAGGCCGCCATCTTGCGGAAGGCGTCGGGGAAGGTCTGCACCGTCGCCTCCGCGATGCGGTGGAAGGCCTCGGCGGATTGGTCGGCATCGGGATCGGGGGTGTCGGGGCGCGCGCTCATGCCCCCCGATATGGCCCATGGCAGGCCCCGCGAAAAGAGCCCTGCGCCGCCGCACAGCCCCCCTGCGGATGTTCGGACTGGAGGAACGCGACGGCAGCGCAAATGTTTACCCTATCGAACGCACCCACGGCCAACCAAGGGAAAGAGACCATGACCAAGATCGCCATCATCTTCTATTCCACCTACGGCACCAACCACGCCATCGCGCTGGAGGCTGCAAAGGCCGCCGAAGCGGCAGGTGCCGAGGTCCGCCTGCGCCGCGTCAGGGAAACCGCCCCCGCCGAGGTCGTCGCCGGGCAGGATGCCTGGAAAGCGCAGGCCGAAAAGATGTCCGACATCCCCGAGGTCAGCGCCGACGACATGACGTGGGCCGACGGCTACTTCTTCAGCGCGCCGACGCGCTACGGCGTGGTCGCCAGCCAGTTGCGCGCCTTCATCGACACGCTCGGCCCGCTGTGGATGGAGGGCAAGCTGGCCAACAAGACCGCCACCGCCACCACCAGCGCGCAGAACGTCCACGGCGGGCAGGAATCGACGCTGCTGAGCCTTTACACCACCTTCATGCACTGGGGCGCGATCCTCGTGGCGCCGGGCTACACCGACCAGTCGATCTTTGACGCGGGCGGCAACCCCTACGGCTATTCGGCGCAGGCCGGTCAGTTCGACGACAAGGGCAAGGCCGCCGTCGCGCATCAGGCCAGGCGCCTGGTCGAGATGACCGCCAAGCTGGTCTGAGCCAGAAGGGCCGCCGGGCTTCAAGACTCCGGCGGCCCGTCCGCGCGACGATAGGGAGGCGCGTCACGAGCTGTCACACCGGCGCCCCGACTGCGCCGCAGCGAGAATCGATTCACCGTCGGCCCGTCCCCGCCTTAACGGGAAGCGTTTGACGATCCGGTTCTCCGCCACCGCTATAGCGGCAAGCGTTTGACGATCCGGTCCACCGGCGTCCCGTCCTTGCGGATGTGGTCGCCGGGGATCACCTGCCAGTCGGCAAAGCCCATGGCGGCGTAATAGGCCAGCCCGCCGGTGTTATCGGCGGTGATCTTCGCAAGGATCGCCTGCCCGCCCCGGCTTCGGCAGTCCGCCAGCGTCTGTGCAAACAGCGCGCGGCCCGCGCCCTTCACCGGGGCCTGCCGGTCGGTGAAGCTGCCGATGGAATAAAGCCCCTCGCCCAGATCGAAACAGACCTGAAAACCGACCACGCGCCCGCCGCAAAGGGCGACGTTCGCGACGGCCGGCTCCTCCAGCAGATGCGCGGCAAAGGCCGGTTCCGTGAAGGGGTCCTCGTAGGCGGTCGACCCACCCAGCGCGATGGTGTGGTTCAGGATGTCGGTGCAGGCCGGCACGTCGCCCCGGCCCATGGCGCGCACGCTCAGCATTGCGCCAGAAGCGCCGCGTGGCGCGCGGTGAAATCGGCCCGGGTCTCGACCGGCGGGCGCAGGACGATCTGCAAATCGGCGATCATCTCCATGTCCGGCGCGCCAAAGAACCTGTCCGCCTCGGGTCGGGTAAAGCCCGCGATCTGCGTGGCCTCCATCCAGGCAGAGATGTTGTCGGCTTTCTTGATCTGCCGTTTGAGCCGCGCGGGCGTCACCGCAGGCAGGCCAAAGCGGATGTGGATCACCGCCGACAGCCGCTTGTCCAGCACGCCGTAGTCCGGCCCGACCGCCGCCTTGACCGGCGAGATCATGTCCCCGATCACGTATTCGGGCGCATCGTGCAGCAGCGCGGTCAGCCGCTGCGCCGGGGTCGCATTGGGCACCAGCCGCCCGAACAGCGTCTCGACCAGCAGCGAGTGCTCGGCCACGGAAAACGCGAAATCGCCTTTCGTCTGGCCGTTCCAGCGCGCCACGAAGGCAAGGCCGTGGGCGATGTCCTCGATCTCGACATCGACGGGGGTCGGGTCCAGCAGGTCGAGCCTGCGGCCGGACAGCATGCGCTGCCATGCGCGGGGGGGACGGGCCATCGTGTCCTCCTCTCAGGATGTGGGTAGATAGAAGGCGTTGCGCTCCATGCCGCCGGCGAAGGTATAGCCCGCACCCGGCGCGTGTTCGGCAAGGAACTCGGCATACATCTTGCGCTGCCAGGGGCGCTCTGCCTCCAGCACGATCAGCGGACGGCTCTCCGACAGGATGCGCGAGGCGCCCAGCAGAGCGGGCTTTTCGTGCCCTTCGACGTCAAGATGCAGGACAGAGACGATGCGCCCCGGCGCCACCAGACTGTCCAGCGTCACCACCTCGACGGGCGTGGTCTCTCCGGCATCGGCATCCGCGACGATCTTTGCGCGGGCGGCAGACGGGCTGCCGCCCTCTCGGGACAGTTGCAGGTTCAGCCGGTCGGGGCCTTCGCCCACGGCGACCGGGTGCAGGTCGACGTTGGTCAGGGCGTTCAGGGCGATGGTCCGCTCGGCGGCGGCCCGCGACAGCGGGTTCGGCTCGAAGCTGACGACCCGGCAGCCCGGCGCCAGCGCCCGCGACAGGGCCGGGAAGAAGTCGCCGATGAAGGCACCGCCGGTCACGATGTCCCCGCCCCGGGCATGCCGGGCCATCAACCGCAGGGTGGCGGGCTCGTAGACCGCGCCCTGCGACAGGATCTTCGGGATCTCGCGCTTGGCATAGGCCTCTGGCACGCAATAAAACCCGTGCTCGTTCACGCTGATCCGGTGCTCGAAGTCCATCGGTGTCTGCCCGCCCTGTTGCCCCTTCTGGATAGGCCATCGCCCTGCGGTGTCAATTGCCGGGTCGAAACGCCAAGACTTGTCGGGAGAATATCCGCCGTTGCGCCAAAGCCGCACGTTGTGCCGGACCCGCCCGGGTGATAAGCGCCCGCGTGTATGACCGGCGGGAGGGCCCGACCCGGTCGAAACGCCATTCGAGGAAAGACTCATGTCGCAGGATTACGCCGTCAAGGATATCGCGCTGGCCGGTTTCGGTCGCAAGGAACTGGACATTGCCGAGACAGAGATGCCGGGCCTGATGGCCTGCCGCGCCGAATTCGGCGAGAGCAAGCCGCTGGCGGGCGCCCGCATCGTCGGCTCGCTGCACATGACGATCCAGACCGCCGTGCTGATCGAAACGCTGGTGGCCCTTGGCGCCGACGTCCGCTGGGCCTCGTGCAACATCTTCTCGACACAGGACCACGCGGCGGCGGCCATCGCCGAGGCCGGCATCCCGGTCTTCGCGGTCAAGGGCCAGTCGCTGGAAGAGCACTGGGATTACCTCGACAAGTCGTTCATGTTCGCCGAGGGCGCCAACATGATCCTCGACGACGGCGGCGACGCCACGCTCTACGTGCTGCTGGGCGCCCGCGCCGAGGCCGGTGAGGACATCATCCCGGTGCCGCAGTCCGAAGAGGAAGCGGTGATCAAGAAGCAGATCGCCAAGCGCATGAAGGAAAGCCCGGGCTGGTTCACCAAGACCCGTGACGCGATCCAGGGCGTGTCCGAGGAAACAACGACCGGCGTGCACCGCCTGTACGAACTGCAAAAGCAGGGTCAGCTGCCCTTCCCGGCGATCAACGTGAACGACTCTGTCACCAAGTCGAAGTTCGACAACAAATACGGCTGCAAGGAATCGCTGGTCGACGGCATCCGCCGCGCCACCGACACCATGATGGCCGGCAAGGTCGCCGTGGTCTGCGGTTACGGCGACGTGGGCAAGGGCTCTGCCGCCTCTCTCGCCGGCGCCGGTGCCCGCGTGAAGGTGACCGAGGCCGACCCGATCTGCGCGCTGCAGGCGGCGATGGACGGCTTCGAGGTGGTGCTGCTGGAAGACGTGGTTGGCTCTGCCGACATCTTCATCACCACCACCGGCAACAAGGACGTGATCCGCATCGAGCACATGCGCGAGATGAAGGACATGGCCATCGTCGGCAACATCGGCCACTTCGACAACGAGATCCAGGTCGCCGCGCTGAAGAACCACAAGTGGACCAACATCAAGGACCAGGTGGACATGATCGAGATGCCTTCGGGCAGCCGCATCATCCTGCTGTCCGAGGGCCGTCTGCTGAACCTCGGCAACGCCACCGGCCACCCCTCCTTCGTGATGTCGGCCAGCTTCACCAACCAGGTGCTGGCGCAGATCGAACTGTGGAAGAACGGCGACGACTACAAGCCGGGCGTCTACATCCTGCCCAAGCATCTGGACGAGAAGGTCGCGCGCCTGCACCTTGGCCGGATCGGCGTGAAGCTGACGACCCTGTCGGCCGAGCAGGCCGCCTATATCGGCGTCTCGCCCGAAGGCCCGTTCAAGCCGGAACATTACCGCTACTGACCGGCAAAGGCCGGTCACAGACCCATCCTACGGACAGGCCGGGCCGCTGCGCCCGGCCTTTTCGCATTCCGGCCCCGGGGGTGACTTGCCCCCGCTGCCCCAGCCCCTAGTCTGCCCTTGCACAGCACAGGAGGCAGGCATGCGGTTCATCGTCTACGGCGTGGGCGCCGTCGGAGGCGTCGTCGCGGCGGCGCTGGCACGGTCGGGGCAAGAGGTGCTGGGCATCGCCCGCGGCGCGCAGTTGGAAACGATCCGCGCCCACGGCCTGCGCCTGAAGACACCCGAGATCGACGAGACCCACAGCCTCGACTGCGTCGGCGCGCCCGCCGGGATCGCCTTCGGCCCGGACGACGCCATCCTGATGTGCATGAAGACCCAGCACGCCGAGGCCGCGCTGGATGCGCTGGTGGCGGCGGGCGTCCGCGACCAGCCGGTCTTCTGCCTGCAAAACGGCGTCGAGAACGAGCGCCGCGCCCTGCGCCGCTTTGCCAATGTTCACGGCGTCACCGTCATGCTGCCCGCCACCTTCCTCCAACCCGGCAAGGTGGTCTGCCATGCGCGACCGCGCTTTGGCATCTTCGACGTCGGGCGCTATCCCGGCGGCACCGATGCCGCGGACGCGGCCTTTTGCGCCGCCATGACCCGCGCCAACTTCGCCGCCTATCCACAGCCCGAGGTCATGCGGTCCAAATACGGCAAGCTTCTGATGAACCTCGGCAATATCGTGATGGCCAGCCTTGGCCCGGGGACCGAGGACGGCGGATTGCGCGACCAGTTGAAGGCCGAGGCGCAGGCCGTGCTTTCTGCCGCCGGGATTGGCGTGGATGACGTCGGGCGCGACGATCCCCGCCGCGCCGAGCATCTCGACGTCACCGATGTTCCCGGCGAACCGCCGCTGGGCGGCTCGACCGCGCAAAGCCTGCAACGCGGCACCGGTTCGGTGGAAACGGATTTCCTGAACGGCGAGATCGTCCTGCTTGGGCGGCTGCACGGTATCCCCACCCCCGCCAACGCGGCCATGCTGGATCTGGCCGCCCGCATGCTGCGCGAGGATCTGCGGCCCGGCGCCCTGACCGCCGCCGACCTGCGGGCCCTGATCGGCTGACAGCGGGGAAAGCGGCGCCAGCATTTTCCTTGCCACGAGGGTCGGAACCGCTAGGCTGCCCGCATCTGCCGCGCTGGCAGCGACACACAGCAAAAGGGGCGAAGCCCCGTCACGGACCGAGGGAGTCGGACAATGGGAAAACGGGACGAGTTGATCCAGAAATACGCCGAGGATCTGCGCGACAAGTGCGGAATGGAGCCGGACATGGATCTGCTGACGAAGGTCACGATCGGCTGCGGCCCGGCGATCTACAACGCGGATTCCTCGACCGTCGCCGCCAGCCAGCCCGGCGAAATCGAGACCGTGAAGGACAATTTCCTCGTCAAGAAGCTGGGCCTGTCCGACGGTCCCGAGCTGATGGAGGCGATCAACACGGTGATCGAGACCTACGGCAAGTCCGAGCGCAACAAGTACCGCGCCGTCGTCTACTACATGCTGACCAAGCATTTCGGCAAGGAAGCCGTCTACGGCTGAGCAGTCCGGCAACGGACGAAAAAGGCCCCCGTGCGGGGCCTTTTGCGTGTCCTGGGGTCAGGGTTCATAACCCGTAGATGACGAGAGCCGCGAGGGCGATGGCTGATAGGAAGACCTTGGTGCGACCCCTCTCGGGACATTGCTGCGCAATGCCCTGCCGGACAAGGGATCAGGCGACCGCGCGCCCCCTTTTTGGCGGCCATGCTGGTCGCCGCTCGGTGGGCCTTCAGGTCTGTCACGTCGATCATCTCGGTCGTCTTCTCGCCGTGTCCCGCCGCCGGCCCGGCCATCATCCGCGCGAAGATGCCCTTTTCGCTCCAACGCTTCCAGCGGCTGCAGAACGTTTTGTGAGTGCCATATTCCGGCGGCGCATCTCGCCAGCGCAAGCCATTGCGATTGATGAAGATAATCCCACTCAGCACCCGCTTGTCATCAACCCGGGGCTTTCCCTGTGACTTGGAAAAGAAGGCACACAAACGTGCCATCTGCGCGTCGGTCAGCCAGAAGAGATCGCTCATGTCACCGCTCCGTTTTCGGAGGCGTGAAACACGCAGCACAACAGGAATCAGTGCATCCTGACCCTACTCAGCGGCTGCAAACACATGTCTCCCTGTGATTCATTTGTTGTGAATCACTGAGTGAATCGCCTCAATCTATGATCGAGATGTAGTTCAAAATCGGCAGATTTCTTGGTCCCTGGGCTTCGGATCTGCAAAACGGTCCGCTGCCCTGAACACCTGCAAATTCTCGAAATATTCTTGAAAACCGATCTCTAAAAACAAATCGGTCAGCGTCGATCCTGACGCTAACTGCTTGTTCTGATGGTGGTGCCGCTGAAGGGACTCGAACCCCCGACCCCATCATTACGAATGACGTGCTCTACCAGCTGAGCTACAGCGGCACTGGTGGGCGGCCTCTTAGCAGGCCGCCCGACCAAGGGGAAGGGCTATTTTGCCGCCGTTCGCGCCTGCGGTTCGTCCTCGACGATCTCGGCATCCTCGGCCACCGGGGCTGCCGGGGCCGCCACGGTATCCGCGCCGGGATCGGCGGTCTCAACCTCGATCACGCCGGGCACCTCGTTCTCTTCGACCGGCACGGGGGCTGTTTCGTCAACGCCGGAGCCGACCAGCAGCGGCAGCATGTTGGCGCCTGCGGGCAGCACCACCTCGGCCTGCGGCGGGGTCTTCCACGACAGCGTGTCGAAGGCCTGGCAGTTGGTGCAGATCGGCGTCCATTCGGCGTGGATCGTGTTGCAGTTGTCGCAGACCCACTGCGGGCCGCGCGGCGCGGTCAGCGCCTTGGCCAGCCAGCCACGGACCACCGCGTCGGACGCGCCCTCGCCCTTTTCGATGGCGGCCATGATCGCCAGCACGCGGGCGTCCGGGTCGGTCTGGGCCAGATCGCCAAGGGCGCGCCGCGCCTCGGGGAAGTGCTCTGCGGCGAGGTTCAGTTCCGCCCTCAGCAACTTCGTCTCGCGGTGCTCGGGGTTGATCCGGGTGAGATGCGCAAAGCGCTTCACGCGCTCGTCCGGTGTCTCGTTCGGCTCGATGGCGGCGAAGGCGGCGGCCAGATCCGGGTGCGGATGGCTTTCCCAGGCCTTCTTGATGACCCGCACGGCGTTGCGCTTGCGGTCCTGCGCGATGTAGCCCCTGGCGGCCATGGCGGCGGCGGGGATCAGGTCGGGCGAGTTGCGGTTGGCCTCGATCGCCTGCTCGGCGGCCTTGCCGCTGGCCTCGGCGTCGTCGATCTCTGTCGCGGCGGACAGGGCCAGAACCGCATCGCGGCGCTTGTAGACGTCACGCGGCAGCGAGCCGTGCTTCAGCTTCGCGGTCAACGTCTTGCGGGCCCCGGCCCAGTCGTGCTTTTGCGCCTGAAGCTGTAGCAGCGTGTCCTGCACCTCGGTGTGCTTGGGTTTCAGCGCGAAGGCCCGTTCCGCCAGTTGCAGGGCGGTGTCGGTGTCGCCCGCCGCCAGCTTTTGCTTCATGATCCCGCGCACGCCGACGAAGCGCGTGTTCTCGTTCTTCAGAAGGCGCTTGTAGGTCTCTTCTGCCTTGCGATGGTCGCCCGCCATCTCGGCGGCCTGCGCCGCCACCAGATCGGTCAGCTCGGGCTTTTGCAGGTATTTCTCGGCCCGTTGCGCCTTGGCGATGGCCAGCCGACCCTCGCCCGAGGCCAGCGCCATAAGCCCCTCGGACAGCGCCTGATAGCCCTTCTTCTCGCGGTTGCGGTCGAAGTAGCGCGACAGCGAGGTTTCGTCCCCGTTGATGAACTTCAGCACGGCGATCAGCAGGCCGAGCAGCTTGAAGAACAGCCAGACGGCGACGACAAGCAGGATCGCGGCGATCACGGATTGCAGTGGGCCAAGGGTGAATTCCATCCCCGCCACGGTGATCTGCAACCCGCCAGAGCTTTCCATCAGGTAGCCTGCGCCAAGGGTCAACGCGCCCACGAGGGCGACGAACACGACGATCTTTATCAGTGACCAAAGCATATTATTCAGACCCTTGTTCGTTATCCAAATCCTTGCCGAGCGCCGAAGCGGCATCCAGCGCGTCGCGGCGCAGGGTGGCCTGTTCGGTCCAGTCGGCAAGTTCGGCCTGCGCCTCGGGCGGCAGGGCCTCCAGTTCGGTCAGGGCCGTGGCGATGTCGCCCGCCTTGACCGCCGCCTCTGCCCGGCTCAGCACCGCGTCGGGGTCATCGCCCTCGCGCGGGGTGACAGAGCGGGCGCCAAGCTGGCTTTGCAGGAAGCCGCCGATGCCGCCGCCTGCCTCCGTGTCGGCGGCCCGGGCCGCGCGCAGCGCCGCGCGGGCCGGTTCGGGGAAGCTTTCGGCCAGCGCGGTCACGGTGGGCACGCCGGTTTCGGCACTGGCCACCAGCGCGTCGGGCACCGCGACGGCGTTTTCCTGAAGCACCGCCAGAGGGTCGGTGAAGGGCCTGCCATCCTGCGCCCGCGCGGTCAGTTCCGCCAGCGCGGCGCGGCTTTCCGCGAGGATCGCCTTGGCGTCGGCCTGCGCCTCGGCCTCCAGCGCCTCTTGGGCCAGCGCCTCGATCTCTTCGCGTTCGGCGGCGATGGCGGCGCTTTGCTGGGCGATCTCGCTGCGCAGGTTTTCAAGCTCGCGCTCGTAGGCGGCAATCGCCTCGGGCGAGACCGTGTCCGCCACCGGCGCCTTTTCCAGCGCGGTCAGGCGTTCGTCCAGCGCGGTCAGCGCGGAGCCCAGATCGGTCAGGCCGGTTTCGCCGCTGGCGACACTGTCCTGAAGGCCGCTGATCGCGGTCGACAGCGGGGCGGTGTCAAGATCGCCCACGGCACTCTCGGCCGCGCTCACGCGGCTGTCGAGATCGGACAGGCTGGCGTCCAGCGTGGCAATCCGGTCGCCCTGTGCCTGAAGCGCGGACTGGGTTTCGGCCACGAAGGGGTCTTCTTCCTCGTCCACACCGAAGCCCACGAAACTGCCCGCCGCAAAACCGATACCGGCGGCGATCACGCCGCCCAGCAGCATCGGGACGAAGCCGCCCCTGCGTTCCACCACCGTCTTCTCGACGATCCGGGGTTCCGGCGCCGCGGCGGTCGGGGTGTCGTCCCCGGACAGGACGGTGACGGCGGGGTCAGCCTCTGGCCCGGTCGTGCTGCGGGACGGGTCGAGCGTATCGTCCTCGGCGCCGCTGACGGGTTCCTCGGCGACCGTGTCGGCACCGCTGAGGCTGTCAGAGCCCGCGACGGTGTCGCGTCCGATGCCGTAGGTATCCTCGACCGTGGCGGTGCCTTCTGCGGCCAGCGTGTCGGCGCCTGTCACGGTGTCGCCGGCCTCCGCTGCGGGGCTGTCCGCCGCTGCGGCACCGGCGTGGCCCGTATCGTTCCCCGTGATGCCGTCCGACACTTCGGCGGCGACACTGTCATCGGTCGTGTCGGCAGAGGCCGCGACGGTATCCGTGGCGTCAGAGCCTTCGACGGTGTCAGCGGTTTCGGTGGCCCCGATCGTATCGCGCGTCTCGGCGCCAAGGGTGTCCTCGACCGTGGTCGCGGTCTCTGCGGCGGGGGTGTCGGCGCCGTCAACGGTATCCGGGACAGAGGTCACGGTGTCGTCGCTTGCCGCCGCGTTGCTCTTCTCCGGCGTCGTGCGCCGTGTTGAAGCCGTGCTCCGGCGGGTGCTGCTGCCGGTGCCGCCCTTTCCCCGTGTCGATCGTGCCACGTTCGTCTATCCTTTCCCGCCCGGCATGTGCTGCCGGATCAATGCTCCCCCGCGCGTGCCCGGCGAAGCAGGTCCGCGACCAGTTCCCGCATGCTGGCCGAGTCGGGCCGCGATGCGATCTTCAGGTCCTGTTTATGCAGTGGCGCAAGCGCCTTGGCCACCGCTTCGCTCATGGCCGCGACAAGAAGCGGCGCCTGAACCTCCAGTTGGGACAATAATGCGCCCGTGCGCGGAGAAAAGACCGGAGCGACGATGGTCTCGGGTCCGGACAGGGCGGCGCGGGCCTCTGGCGTCGGTGGCAGGGCGGGCTGCTCGTAGAGAATGGCCGTCGCCACGGGCAGTCCGGCGGCGGTCAGGCGCGCCGCCACGTCGCCGCGCGCGTGTCGGCCCCGGATATGCAGAAGCGGGCCGGGCGGGCGGCGCTCCTTCAGGATGGCGATCAGCGTCTCTGCAAAGCCGTCGGCGGCAAGGGCCGTCATCCCGGCGGCGCGGGCGGCCTCTGCCGTGGCCTCGCCCACGGCGAAGGCGGGCAGGGGCGGCCCGCCAAGGGCACGGTAGGCGGCGACGCCGTTGACAGAGGTGAAGATCAGCCCCCTGAAGCCGTCCATATCGGGCAGGGCGCCGGTGGGCGCGATGCCGATCAGCGGCGAGATCACAAGGCGGAAGGGCCCGGCATCCGCCAGCGTGGCGGCAAAGGCGCGGGATTGCGGCTCGGGGCGGGTCAGCAGAAGGACGGGCAGGGTCAAGCGGGGGCTCCCGGGATTGTGGGGCAGCACCGGCGGTGGTACTCGCTGACGGCAGGCAAGGCAATGGAAGGCCGCATGACCGACCCCCTCATCCTCGGACTCGAAAGCAGCTGTGACGACAGCGCCGCCGCGCTCTTGCGCGGGCGCGACGTGCTGGCCTCGGTCGTGAAGGGTCAGGGCGCCCTGCACGCGGCCTATGGCGGCGTCGTCCCCGAGATCGCCGCCCGCGCCCATGCCGAGCGGCTCGACCTCTGCGTCGAAGAGGCGCTGGCCGAGGCGGGCGTGGCGCTGCAGGACGTCGATGCCATCGCGGTGACGGCGGGGCCGGGGCTGATTGGTGGCGTGCTGTCGGGCGTCATGCTGGCCAAGGGGCTGGCGGCGGGGCTGGGCAAGCCGCTGGTGGGGGTGAACCACCTCGCGGGCCACGCGCTGACGCCGCGCCTGACCGACGGGCTAGCCTTTCCCTACCTGATGCTGCTGGTCTCTGGCGGGCATTGCCAGTTCCTGATCGTGCGCGGCCCGCAGGATTTCAGCCGCCTCGGCGGCACCATCGACGACGCGCCGGGCGAGGCCTTCGACAAGACTGCGCGCCTCTTGGGCCTGCCGCAGCCCGGCGGCCCCTCGGTCGAGGCCGAGGCGCTGAAGGGCGACGAGACGCGCTTTCGCTTTCCGCGACCGCTGCTGGACCGCCCCGGCTGCGACCTGTCCTTTTCCGGGCTGAAGACCGCGCTTCTGCGGCAGCGCGACCAGATCGTCGCGGCGCAGGGCGGGCTGACGCGGCAGGACCGCGCCGACCTTTGCGCCGGATTTCAGGCGGCGGTGCGCGATGTGCTGGCCGAAAAGGCGCGGCGCGCCATCTCCCTCTACATGGACGAGAAGCCCGCATCCCCCGCCCTTGCCGTCGCCGGCGGCGTCGCCGCCAACCGCGCCCTGCGCGGCGCCCTCGAAGATGTCTGCGCCGAGACCGGCCTGCGCTTCACCGCGCCGCCGCTGGCGCTGTGCACCGACAATGCGGCGATGATCGCCTACGCGGGCGGTGAACTGCTGGCGGCGGGCATCGCGCAGGACGAGCCTATCGTGGCGCGGCCTCGCTGGCCGCTGGACACGCAGGCCGCGCCGATGATCGGCTCCGGCAAGAAGGGGGCAAAGGCATGAAGGTCGCGGTTCTTGGCGGGGGCGCCTTCGGCACGGCGCTTGCGGTCTCGCTTGCGGCCAACGGGCCGGTGACGCTTTGGGCGCGCAACGCCGGGGCGTGGAAAGACCGCGCCTGCCCCAAGCTGGACGGCGTGACCCTGCCGGACCCGGTGACGCTGACCGGCGATGTGGCCGAGGCGCTGACGGCGGACGCGCTTCTGTTCGCCACGCCGATGCAAAGCCTCGCCGGGTTGCTGGACGGGCTGCCCGAGACGCTGGAGGGCAAGGCGCTGGTGGCCTGCTGCAAGGGCATCGACCTGACGCGCCTGACCGGCCCCGCCGCCATCCTCGCCGAGCGCGCGCCCGCCGCGGTGCCCGCCATCCTGACCGGCCCCAGCTTTGCCGCCGACATTGCGCGCGGTCTGCCCACCGCGCTGACGCTCGCCTGCGCGGACGAGGCCATGGGAAAGGCGCTGCAACAGGCGCTGTCCACTCCGGCGCTGCGGCTTTACCGCTCGCGCGACGTGATCGGGGCGGAACTGGGCGGCGCGCTGAAGAACGTGGTCGCCATCGCCTGCGGGGCCTGCATCGGCGCCGGTCTTGGCGACAGCGCCCGCGCCGCGCTGATGACCCGGGGCTTTGCCGAGATGACGCGCCTCGCCGCGCACCTTGGCGCAAGCCCCGAGACGCTGGCCGGGCTGTCCGGTCTTGGCGATCTGACGCTGACCTGCACCTCCGACCTGTCGCGGAACTACCGCTTTGGCCTTGCACTGGGTCGGGGCGAGGCCTTCGACGCGGGCACCACCGTCGAGGGTGCCGCCACCGCGCAGGCCGCCGAGGCGCTTGGACGCCGCGACGGCATCCCGCTGCCGATCTGCGGCACCGTTTCCCGCCTGACCGAAGGCACGCTGACCGTGCCCGAGGCCATGGACCAATTGCTGACACGACCGCTTAAGGAGGAATGAGACATGCTCGTCGCCCTGTTCGCCCATGACAAGGACGGTGCCCTGCAGACCCGCAAGGACAACCGGCAGGCCCATCTGGACTACATCGAAGCCACCGGCGTGGTGACGCAGGCCGGGCCGCTGCTGGACGCGGCCGGGGAAATGTGCGGCAGCCTCGTGATCCTCGACGTCGCGGACATGGACGCGGCCCGCGACTGGGCCGACAACGATCCCTACGCGCAGGCGGGCCTGTTCGAAAGCGTCACCCTGACCGAGTGGAAGAGGGTGATCGGATGAGCTTCTGGCTCTTCAAATCGGAACCCTCGACCTGGTCCTGGCAGGATCAGGTCGCCAGGGGGGACGCGGGCGAAGAGTGGGACGGCGTCCGCAACTACCAGGCGCGCAACTTCATGCGCGAGATGAAGGTGGGCGAGCGCGGTTTCTTCTATCACTCGCAGAAGGAGCTGGCCGTGGTCGGAACGGTCGAGGTCATCGCCGAGGCCCATCCCGACAGCAAGACCGACGATCCGCGCTGGGAATGCGTGGACATCAAGGCGGTGCAGGCGGCGAAACGCCCGGTGACGCTGGACGAGATCAAGGACGACCCCCGACTGGCGGATATGGTGCTGGTAAAGAACTCGCGCCTCTCGGTGCAGCCCGTCACCGAAGCGGAATGGCGCGTGGTCTGCGAGTTGGCGGGGCTGGAGCCCTAGGTGTTTGATCCCACGGTTTGATGGTGTGATCCTTTCGAAGGAATGGAAGGAAGCCCTATGGGACAAGTTCGTCACGGCAGCGCCACGACCACGCACGCTATCCGAGCTGCAATACAGCGA
>JAFKDC010000006.1 GCA_017255395.1 Enemella evansiae
GCTCCAAATCCGGATTGCGGTGCTCAACCGCTACACTGCCCTTGGCATACCCGTCACAAAGCCCGTAGGATAAGTCCGTCCCGGGAAAGGGGAAGTGCGCTCAGACCCCGATTTGTGCAACAGAGCCCCCTTCACCTGATGCAATGCCGAACTTCAATTTGGAACGCGCTATAAGTAAGTACCAATAATTATTCCGTCGTCCCGATGAACGTTTAGCAACGATCAAAGTCGCGAAAACTATAGAAATTATGATGAGGTCTTCAGTACCCACAACGTGCCTCCGCATAGCTCCCCTGCGGGCGCAAGCCCGCCGTCCAAACGATAGCTAAGAAGAGACCACCTCTTCATATCAACTAAAGCTGGATTAAAGTGGAGAATTGAGCAGTCTGGCACCTCTTGTAGTTACATCTTCTTAAGGAAGAATAATTTACTCGTGCGCGGCACGCAAGTCGTTTCACGCTATCAGGACGCGAGTTAGCCTCCCTGCCTCCCTATGTTCCATGTTCGATAGTCGCCAAGACAGCGCCGACCCGCGGGGTGGCGCTTCCGGCGGTGGCAGCATGGCAGTTTATGCCTGCAAAATCCGTAGAACCTCACCGTCGCACACGGACCTCACCGAAGCGCCGCCCCGGGGGGCGGGTCATGCCGGAGGCATGCCTCCGGCATGACGCTGGCGCGGCGGCTGCGCCTTGATTCCGCGCCGGGTGGCAAGCGCGACGTTTAGGTCTGACAAGGGCAACCGGTCCGTTGCGTAACAAGCGCGAGAGCCGAGTTCCGACAGACGCAGCAGGCAACTGGCCCTCTCCGCCGCCACCCTCGCCACATCTCACCCTGTCACCAACGCCCACAAACACGTCCAGCCCGAGGCCGCTCCGCAGAGCGAATGGCCCACCTTCTCACCCATCAGGTAGAGGAACCCCGCGAAGGCGAAGCCATGTGTGAACAGCACCATCCGCGCACGGCCGTCCAGCGCCGTGCGGGTCAGCGCCGCGTTCAGGTCCGGGAAGGAGCGGTTCAGCCGCCGGTATTCGCGGCTCATGGTCGTCACGATGTCGTAGTGCTGCCGCAGCGCCGAGCCGTTCACCCATGTGAACCCGGCAATCGCCACGATGAACAGCCCCGCGAAGACCACGCCCATCTCCTGCGCGTAGAAATGCAGGAAACCGAAGAGCGGAATGTACGAGGTGATGAACATCCCCCAGATGAAATCGATCTTCTGCCAGGCGATCATGTAGACCCGCAGGTATTCCAGCAGTTCCTTCTCGCGCGCCTCGCGCTCTATCGGGCCGTTCATGCCATGCAATACCCTCAGCACTCGACGCCAGCCTAGCGCCGCGCCGCGCCAACTCAAGGCCGCCGTTGCGCGGGCGCCCAGGGCCGCCCAAAGCCCCCCGCAAAACCCGCCCCGCGGGCAGGACCCGGCAGTCGCCCCTTCATCCCCCCGCCGAAACCGCGTAGACCCCTGCCATGCTGTCCTATCAACACGCCTATCACGCCGGAAATCTCGCTGACGTGCACAAGCACGCGGCGCTGGCCCATGTCTGCGACTACCTGACCCGCAAGGACAAGCCGCTCAGCTACATAGAGACCCACGCGGGCCGGGGTCTCTACGACCTGCGCAGCCCCGAGGCCAGCCGGACCGGCGAGGCCGAGCAAGGCATCCTGCGCGCCGCCCCGTGGTTCCCCGACGACCATCCCTATAGCCGCGCCCGCGCGCGCATCGCCCAGACCCACGGCCCCGACGCCTACCCCGGCTCGCCGCTGATCGCCCGCACGCTGCTGCGCGCCACCGACAGCCTGCACCTTGCGGAACTGCATCCACAGGAACACGCCGCCCTGCGCAGCGCGCTGCGGGCGCCGAATGTGCATGTGCACCATCAGGACGGCTTTGCCCTGGCGCAAAGCCTTTGCCCGCCGACGCCGCGCCGGGGCCTGATGCTGGTGGACCCAAGCTGGGAGATGAAAGAAGATTACGTCTCGGTGCCGAAGTTCCTTCAGCAGATCCATGCGAAGTGGAACGTCGGCGTGCTGATCCTGTGGTACCCGATCCTCTCGGACGCCACGCATCGCCCGATGACCCGCGCGCTGGCCGGGGCCTTCCCCGAGGGGCTGATGCACGAGGTTGCCTTCCCGCCCGCGCGCAAGGGCCACCGGATGACCGGCTCTGGCCTCTTCGCGGTGAACCCTCCCTGGGGGTTGGCCGAGGCGCTGGCGCGCCTGTCGGACCGCTTCGCCGCGCTGTGATCCCCTTGCTGGCAATCGGCGTGTTTCCCCGTGACCGCGGCGGTGCGCGGTGCTAGGATTCGGACAACCGGAAAAGGGGGCAAGCCCATGTTCGAGCACCTGAAATCCTTCTTCGACCGCAAGGCTCCGGTGCCGAAGCCGCTGCCGGAACCGGACGCCAAGCTGGCGCTCGGTGTGCTGCTGGTCCGCACCGCCTGGGCGGACAAGGCCTACCTCTTCGAGGAAATCGAACAGATCGACCGTATCCTCGCCCATGACAACGGGTTGAACGCCGTCGAGGCGGCCAAGATGCGTGCCACCTGCGAGCGGCTGGCGCATGAGATCCACGACGACATGCACATGGCCGAGCTGATCCGCGAAAGCGTCGATTACACCCACCGCCAGGAAACGGTGCAGTCGCTCTGGGCCGTCGCCCATGCGGACGGCATCACCGACGAGCGCGAATCCGCCCTGGTCGAACTGATCGAATCGACGCTGGGGATAGAGCCGCAGGATTCCGAGGCCGCGCGGGTGCAGGCCGTCATCCCCTGACACAGGCAGACCGCGCCGGGAACAGGCGCCGTCCCCGGCGTCGGCGCAAAACCATATCCCTGTCGCGGCGTCAGGGGCCGCCGTGCAGTCCGATGCGCCCCGCGCAGTCCTCCGCCATTGCCCCCTTGCCGCCTCCGGCATATATCCAGACGCATGTTTGCCGATTTCCTCAAGCGCCTGACCGCGCCGCAGCCCGTTCCGCTTGCCGATGTCGACGCGCGGCTGGCCCTGACCGCGCTGCTGGTGCGCGTCGCCCGTGCCGACGCGCATTACGACGCCTCTGAACAGGCGCGCATCGACCGCATCGCGGCCAACCGCTATGGGCTGTCGCCCTTCGAGGCCTCGAAGCTGCGCGGCGAGGCGGAGGCGCTGGAGGCCGAGGCCCCCGACACCGTCCGTTTCACCCGCGCCATCAAGGATGCCGTGCCCTACGAGGACCGTATCGGCGTGATCGAGGCGCTGTGGCAGGTGGTTCTGGCCGACGGCCAGCGCGAGGCCGAAGAGGACGCGCTCTTGCGGCTGGTGTCCAATCTGCTGGGTATCTCGGACCGCGACTCGGCGCTTGCCCGGCAAAGGGTCGACAACAGCGCCTGATCGTCGGCCTGTCGATGGACGACCGGCCCGGGACCACGGCGGTCGGTGATGCGCTTCGACAAAAGGTCCGTGACCGACTGAACTATGGCCCCGAAGGCCCGGGCCGTGGCCGCAATTTCGGGAAACTGTGGGAGGCCACCGACCCCGTGCCGGGCCAAACCTGCGCTCTGCCCTGAGGGACGTGTGGCCGCGCGGCGGGTTCGGGTGGTCGGCGGCCCCGGTTTCCGCCTGCCCCAAGCCGCCTGTCGCCCCCTATCGGACCCGCCCACGCGCCAGGCAGGCGCTTGTGACCTGCCGTCATCTTGGACATTAACCGTCCGGGACAGACGTTTTCCGGATTGCATCCCGCAAAGGTCCTGCGTCATGCTGCCCGGCATAACGACAGCAAGGTGGGACGTGACCAGCCAGGACCCCGTTATCGAGATCCGCGATCTGCACAAGGCCTACGGGCAGCTCGAAGTCATCAAGGGCGTGTCCATCTCGGCCCCAAAGGGGCATGTGGTCTCTCTGATCGGCTCTTCGGGCTCTGGCAAATCCACGCTTCTGCGCTGTTGCAACCTGCTGGAGGACAGCCAGCAGGGCGAAATCCTCTTCAAGGGCGAGCCGGTGCGCTGGAGGGGCGAGGGCCACAACCGCCGCCCCGCCGATCCGAAACAGGTGCTGCGCATCCGCACGAACCTGTCGATGGTCTTCCAGCAGTTCAACCTGTGGGCCCATATGACCATCCTCCAGAATGTGATGGAGGCGCCTTTGACCGTGCTGGGCCGCGACCGGGCCGAGGTCGAGGCCTCTGCCCGCGTCTATCTCGACAAGGTCGGCATCGGCGACAAATGCGATGCCTATCCGGCGCAGCTTTCGGGCGGCCAGCAGCAGCGCGCCGCCATCGCGCGCGGGCTGTGCATGGAACCCGAGGCGCTTTTGTTCGACGAACCCACCAGCGCACTTGACCCCGAGCTGGAACAGGAGGTCGTCAAGGTCATCAAGGACCTCGCCCGCGAGGGGCGCACCATGATGATCGTCACCCACGACATGAAGATGGCCAGCGATGTCAGCGATCACGTCGTGTTCCTGCATCAGGGCCTGATCGAGGAAGAAGGCCCCCCCGATACGCTCTTCGGGGCGCCGAAATCGGAACGGTTGCAGGGTTTCCTGCGCTCGACCGTTCACGCCTGAGGCCACGGCCCAAGGCATAGACAGGCGGGACAGCCGCCGCATGACAACAGGGAGTAAAACCATGAAAAACCTTCTGATCGGGACAGCCGTCCTTGCGATGACCGCGGGCGCCGCGCTGGCGCAGGACGTGGTGCGCCTTGGCACCGAGGGCGCCTACCCTCCGTATAACTTCCTCGACGACAACGGCGAGGTCGCCGGGTTCGAGCGCATCCTTGGCGACGAGTTGTGCAAGCGCGCCGAGCTGACCTGCGAATGGGTGACCAACGACTGGGATTCGATCATTCCGAACCTGGTGTCGGGCAACTACGACGCCATCATCGCGGGCATGTCGATCACGCCCGAGCGCGAGGAAGTCGTGGCCTTCACCCAGAACTACACCCCGCCCTCGCCCTCGTCCTACGTCGGCACCTCGGATGGCATCGACCCGACGACGGCGGTGATCGCGGCGCAGACCGGCACGATCCAGGCGGCACATGTCTCGACCATGGAAGGCGCGACGCTGGTCGAATTCCCCAGCCCGGACGAGACGGTGGCGGCGGTCATGGGCGGCGAGGCCGACCTGACGCTGGCCGACAAGGACTTCCTGATCCCGGCGGTCGAGGAATCCGGCGGCGCGCTGGTCTTCGTCGGCGAGGACATCCCGCTGGGCGGCGGCATCGGCATGGCCTTCCGCCAGTCCGACCCCGAGCTGCGCGACAAGTTCGACGCGGCGGTCCAGTCGATGAAGGACGACGGCACGCTGAACGAGATGATCCTCGAGCATCTGGGCGCCGACAGCCCGACCTTCTGATCCAACGCAGAAGGCAAACCCGGCAAAGGCCCCCGGACCCCGGGGGCCTTTCGCGTTTTTATGGCCCGGGCCAGAGGAAGCCAGACCTGCCGCCGCTGGCGCGGCAGGCCCTTGCCGTCTTCCGAAGCGGTGGCCTCGGGTGGGCCTCGGGTCCCTGTCGCCTGCCAAGGCATCCGAACTTCCGCTGGCTGGACCGGGGCCGCCACCCCTGTCCGTCCTGCCCGCCCGGCGCCTGCCGCCGATCGCGGCGCCCGAGGGCATCAGGGCCGCAGGGCGCCGTCTGACGTCGGGAAACACCAAGGAAAGCCTTGCGCGAGTCGCGGATTTCCGCGCAGTCTGGACAAAACGAGACAGGACTGACAAAGCCCGCCCACGTGTTTTCCTACTGCTCCGATCCCTCGGCCCTCGAAGGCCTGTCGTGGTTGATGTGCTACCTGACGACGGGCAAGCACATGGCCTTCTACACCTCTTTCGGGACTGTGCTTTTGTTGCTGGCGATCACCGCGCCGGTTGCCCTTGGCTTCGGGTTCCTTGGCGCCATGTCGGCGCGGGCGCAGTTCGCGCCGCTGTCCTGGCTGGGCAAGGGCTATATCGCCGTGGTGCGCGGCGTGCCCGACATCGCCTTCTTCCTGTTCTTCGTCATCGCGCTGGACCAGTTCTTCGAATGGATCCGGCACGAGGTGAAATGCCCCGACTGGGAGCAACCGATCCGGCAGGGCAACGATTTTGTCGTCTGCGCGGCGGCCAAGCTGCCGCTGGGCAACGCGCCGCAGATGGTGCACGAGATCTACGGCTTCTCGCTGGCGGTGCTGACCTTCGCCATCGTCTTCGGCGCCTTTGCGGCCAACGTGCTGTTCGGCGCCATGCGCGCGGTGCCGCGCGCGCAGCTGGAAACCGCCGAAGCCTATGGCATGAGCCAGCGCCAGTGCTTCTGGCGCATCCTGGTGCCGCAGATGTGGGTCTATGCCCTGCCCGGCCTGTCGAACCTCTGGATGGTGCTGATCAAGGCCACGCCGCTGCTGTTCCTGCTGGGGGTCGAGGACATCGTCTTCTGGGCGCGGGAACTGGGCGGGGCCAAGACCCCGCGCTTCACCGACTACCCGCATGGCGACTGGCGGATGTGGTACTTTCTTGCGCTGCTGGTCTTCTACCTTGCCTTCACGCGGGTCTCCGAAGTGGTGCTGGACCGGCTGATGACGCGACTGACCCGAGGGCAGGCCACGCTGGCGGGCGAAGCGCAGAGGAAGGCCGCATGAGCGTGTTTGCCGAGGTCGGAGGGGGCTCTGCCCCCGCGCGTCCCGCGCTCCCCCGGGATATTTCGGGACAGAAGAAACGCCGGGGGCGCGCATGAGTTGCTGGGAGACCCTTGCCGATTACGGGCTGCGCTCGCTGGGGATCGGCGAGCGGCTGTTGCCGCGAGACAATTTCACCCTGTGTCAGCAGGTCGTGCTGATCGGCTCGGGGATGATCTGGAACATCTACTTCGGTGTGCTGGCACTGTGTTCGGGGTTCTTCCTCGCGACCGCCGTTGCGCTGGGGAAAGCCGCCAGCAGCCCATGGCTGCGCAAGCCGGCGGAGTGGTTCATCTTCGTCTTTCGCGGCTCGCCGCTCTTCATCCAGTTCTTCTTCGCCTATTTCGCCTTTCTCAGCCTGAAAAGCGTCTCGCCCATCTTCGATCCGCTGACGGCGGCCTGGGCCGGGGCGCTGATCGTGCTGTTCCTGAACACCGCCGCCTATTCGGGCGAGATCTTCTACGGCGCGCTTCTGTCGATCCCCAAAGGCGATCTGGAGGCGGCGGATGCCTATGGCTTCACCGGCTGGGCCAAGTTCCGCAAGATCACCTGGCCCACGATGCTGCGGCTGGCCTGGCCCGCCTATACAAACGAGGCGATCTTTCTCTTCCACGCGACCACGCTGGTTTTCTTCTCGGGCTTTCCTGCGTGGCAGCAGCGCGGAGACGCGCTGTATTACGCGAGCTATTTCGCGGACAAGACCTTCAACCCCTTCGTGCCCTACCCGATCCTCGCGGGCTATTTCATCGCCCTGACGCTGGTGATCATCGGTCTTTTCGGCCTGGCGAACCGGCGGCTGAACCGGCACCTGCCGCAGGCAGCCGCCCGGCGACTGAAGATCCGGCCCAACCTGATCCGCTGAGAATCCCCGCAGCGCGGCGCCCGGAACCGCGCAAGGCGGGCCTGCCCCTTGCCAGCCCATCGGTCCCGGTCTATCAATTTGATCAAATTCCAACCCCAAGAGGCCCCCATGCCCGCCCCCAGTGCCGACTGGCTCACCGACCGCCCGCAAGTCAGAACCATCCGCGCCGCCGCTTGTGACCTGAACGGCGTGCCGCGCGGCAAGCGCATGCCGATCCCCTCGGCGCGCAAGCTGCTGACCGACGGCACGCGCTTTCCGCTGTCCGCGCTCAGCCTAGACATCTGGGGCGAGGACATCGACGACAGCCCGCTGGTCTTCGACACCGGCGACCGGGACGGAAACCTCTTCCCGACAGAACGCGGGTTCGTGCCCATGCCATGGCTGGAGGCGCCGACCGCGCTGGTGCCGATCTGGATGTACCGCGAGGACGGGCGCGCCTATGACGGCGACCCGCGCCACGCCCTGCGCTTCGTCATGGAACGGTTCAAGGCGCGCGGGCTGACGCCGGTGGTCGCGGTCGAGCTGGAGTTCTTCCTGATCGACGACTCGGGGCGCAACCTGCAGGTGCCGATCTCGCCTCGGTCGAACAAGCGGCGCAAGGCGGCAGAGATCCTGTCGATCCGGGCGCTGGATGCCTTCGACAGCTTCTTCACCGACCTTTACGAGGCCTGCGAGGCCATGGACATTCCCGCCGACACCGCCATTTCCGAGGCGGGTCTGGGGCAGTTCGAGATCAATCTCGTGCATACGGACGACGCGCTGAAGGCGGCGGACGATGCCTGGCTCTTCAAGATGCTGGTGAAGGGTCTGGCGCGGCGGCACGGTTTCGCGGCCTCTTTCATGGCCAAGCCCTACGAAGATTACGCGGGTTCGGGGATGCACGCGCATTTCTCGGTGCTGGACGAAGACGGGCGCAACATCTTCGACGATGGCGGCCCGCGCGGCACGGATGTGCTGCGCCATGCCATCGCCGGGTGCCTGAACGCCATGTCCGACAGCACGCTGGTCTTTGCGCCGCACCTGAACAGCTACGACCGGCTGGTGCCGGATGCCCACGCGCCCATCGGCATCGCATGGGCCTACGAGAACCGCACGGCGGCGATCCGCGTGCCCTCGGGTGCGCCAGTGGCGCGGCGCATCGAGCACCGGGTCTCGGGCGGCGACGTGAACCCCTACCTCGCGCTGGCCGCCATCCTCGGCGCCGCGCTGACCGGCATCGAGGACGGCGTGATGCCGCCCGACCCGATCACCGGCAATGCCTATGCGCTGGACCTGCCGGTGATCCCCACGGACTGGGGCTCTGCGATCGCGGCCTTCGAGAAATCGCAGGTGATCCCGCGCATCTTCCCGGCGGAACTGATCCGCAACTTCCTGCTGACCAAGAAGCAGGAACGGCACTACATGGCCGAACTCAGCGAGACCGAGCAGGTCGAGATCTACCTCGACACGGTCTGAGGCCAAGCGCGCGGGCCGCTTGCGGCGCGGCGCCCGCGCGCATACGGTCGCCGCGATCTCCAACAGGTGACACATGAAGATCGGCATTCTGCAAACGGGACTCGTGGTGCCCGAACTGGCAGCCGAACACGGCCAGTACCCCGACATGTTCGCACGCCTTCTGGCCCGCGAGGGCTTTGACTTCGAAAGCTGGTCGGTGGTCGAGGGCGACTTTCCCCCCGGCCCCGAGGCGGCGGAGGGCTGGCTTATCACCGGCTCGAAACACGGTGTTTACGAGGACCATCCCTGGATTCCCCCGCTGGAGGCCTTGATTCGCGACATTGTTGCCGCCGACAAGCCGCTGATCGGGGTCTGTTTCGGCCACCAGATCATCGCGCAGGCGCTGGGGGGAAAGGTCGAAAAATACCCCGGGGGCTGGGCCGTGGGTCCGCGCGAATACGACTTTCCCGATGGTCCGAAGGTCGTGCAGGCCTGGCATCAGGACCAGGTAACCCAGGCGCCCGAAGGCGCGCAGACCGTCGCATCAAACGCGTTCTGCGCCCATGCGGCGCTGCTCTACCCGGGCAAGGCCTACACGGTGCAGCCACATCCCGAATTCGACGCCACCTTTACCCGTGGGCTGATCGAGAAACGCGGGCGCGGCGTGGTGCCGGACACCCTGCTGGAGGAAGCCAGCGCCACGGTGGACCGAAAGTTGGACAGCGACGACATCGCCCGGCAATTCGCGCGGTTCTTCCGCCACAGGAGCATCGCATGACTGCCACCGGCAACACCCCGCCCCGCACCGAAAGCGCCGAGCGCCCGGCAAAGGAGACACCGATGACCGACTGGACCGCCGCCCTGCCCGACTCCGCCGTGGCCTACCTCGAGGGGCGCAGGCTCGACGAAGTGGAATGCGTGATCTCGGACCTGCCGGGCATCGCGCGCGGCAAGGCCGTGCCGGCGAGCAAGTTCGCCAAGCAGAAGCACTTCCACCTGCCCGACTCGATCTTCTTCCAGACCATCACCGGCGACTGGTCCGAGGCCGCGGACGAGGACGGCTTCATCGAGAAGGACATGATCCTGAAGCCGGACATGAGCACCGCCACGGCTGCGCCATGGACCGGGGACTGGACGCTTCAGGTGATCCACGACGCCTATGACCGGCATGGCGCGCCCATCCCCTACGCGCCGCGCAACGTGCTGAAGCGGGTGGTCGATCTCTACAAGGCGCAGGGCTGGAAGCCCGTCGTGGCGCCAGAGATGGAGTTCTTCCTCATTGCCCGAAACCTCGACCCGGCCAAGGACATCGCGCCGATGACCGGGCGCTCTGGCCGCCCCGCCGCCGCGCGGCAGGCGTACAGCATGACCGCCGTGGACGAGTTCGGGCCGGTGATCGACGACATCTACGATTTCGCCGAGAGCCAGGGTTTCGAGATCGACGGCATCACGCAGGAAGGCGGCGCGGGCCAGCTGGAAATCAACCTGCGCCATGGCGACCCGGTGAAGCTGGCGGACGAGGTGTTCTACTTCAAGCGGCTGATCCGCGAGGCGGCGCTGCGACACGACTGTTTCGCGACCTTCATGGCCAAGCCCATCGCCGACGAGCCGGGCAGCGCCATGCACATCCACCACTCGATCCTCGATATCGAGACGGGGCAGAACCTGTTCTCCGGCCCGCAGGGCGGCGAGACGGATATGTTCTACCACTTCATCGGCGGGTTGCAGACCCATCTGCCCGCCGCCATCGCGGTCATGGCGCCCTATGTGAACAGCTACCGGCGCTACGTGAAGGACCACGCGGCACCGATCAACCTGGAATGGGGCCGCGACAACCGGACCACTGGCATCCGCATCCCGCTGTCCGAACCGCAGGGCCGCCGGGTCGAGAACCGGCTGGCGGGGATGGATTGCAACCCCTACCTCGGCATCGCCGCCTCGCTGGCCTGCGGCTATCTGGGGCTGATGGAAGAGCGCCGCCCGACCAAACAGTTCCGGGGCGATGCCTACGAGGGCGACGGCGACTTCCCGCAGGTGCTGGGACAGGCGCTGGATGTCTTCGACGAGGCCAGCGCGCTGCACGAGGTGCTGGGGCCGGAGTTCTGCCGGGTCTATGCCACGGTGAAGCGGGCGGAATACGAGGAGTTCCTGCAGGTGATCTCTCCTTGGGAGCGCGAGCACCTGCTGCTGAACGTGTAACCCCCGGCGGGTTCCCCTGAGGGGCGCCTTGCGGCGCGCATTCACTCTTGGGGGCGTTGCCCCCAAACCCCCGCCGGGGCGCTGCCCCGGACCCCGGGATATTTTTGGACAGAAGAAACCGGGAGACGCTCCGTGGACCTGTTGTTTGCCAATGATCGCCGCGGGGCCTATCCCGACAGCTGGTACGCGGCCTCGGTCAATCTGCCGGAGGCGCGGCCCGCGCTGAGGGGCGCGGTACGGGCCGATGTCTGCGTGGTCGGCGGCGGCTATACCGGGCTGTCGGCGGCGCTGCATCTGGCAGAGGCCGGGCTGGACGTGGTGCTGCTGGAGGCGCATCGGGCGGGCTTTGGCGCCTCGGGGCGGAACGGCGGGCAGCTGGGATCGGGCCAGAGGCAGGACCAGCAGGTGCTGGAGAGCATGGTCGGCGTGGAGGCCGCGCGGCGGCTGTGGGATCTGGGCGAGGACGCCAAGGCCCTGGTGCGGGATCTGGTAGCGCGGCACGGCATCGACTGCCACCTGAAGGACGGGGTGGCCTGGGCCGCGTCCTCGGAACGGCATTTTCGCGATTTCGCCGGTTATGCCGAACACATGCAGCGGCGGCATGGCTACGGGATCGAAGTGCTGGAGCGCGAGGCCTTCCATGCGCTCTGCCCCTCTCCGGCCTATCGCGGCGGTCTCCTTGATATGGGCGCCGCGCATCTGCATCCGCTGGCGCTGGCATTGGGGCTGGCGCGGGCGGCGGAGGGCGCCGGCGCGCGGATCCACGAGGGATCCTGGGTCACCGGGATCGCGCGCGGGGCACGGCGGGTGACGGTGCGGACCGAGCGTGGCAGCGTCGAGGCGGATCACCTGATCCTCGCCTGCAACGGCTATCTTGGCGGGCTGGACGGTCAGGTTGCCGCCCGCGTCATGCCGATCAACAATTTCGTCGTCGCGACCGAGCCGCTGGGCGCGCGCAGCGCCGAGGTTCTGACCCGCGACGTCGCGGTCGCCGACGACAAGTTCGTCGTCAACTATTTCCGGCTGTCGCATGACCGGCGGCTCTTATTCGGCGGCGGTGAGAGCTATGGGTACCGCTTTCCCGCCGACATCGCCGCCAAGGTGCGCAAGCCCATGCTGGAGATCTATCCGGCCCTGAAGGACGTCAGGATCGACCAGGCTTGGGGCGGCACCCTGGCAATTACCATGAAGCGGCTGCCCTTCCTGGCGCGCCTGGCGCCCAATGTGCTGACCGCATCGGGCTATTCCGGCCATGGTGTCGGCAATGCCGTGCAGGCGGGCAAGCTGATGGCCGAGGCGGTGCGCGGGCAATCCGCCGGTTTCGACAGCTTCGCCGCCCTGCCCGCCCCGGCCTTTCCCGGCGGCGCCGCGCTGCGCACGCCGCTTCTGGTGCTGGCCATGAGCTGGTTCGCGATGCGCGACCGGCTGGGGCTGTAGATTTCACACAGATGTAACCAAACGGAGCATTTCCGGCGGGACAAGACTGTCTTCGCCGTGATATAAGCATTTTGAAAGACAGAATTCAGGAAATCGAAAGATATGCTTCCAAACATGCATGACGCAGAGCCGATCCCGGCCGAGGCCCGCGCCGAGATCGACCGCCTTCTGCAAAGCGGCGACCTCTTCCGCTACACCGCCGCCGAGGATGCCCCCGTCACGCTGCTGGAACGCGAGTTCGCCGCCCATCTTGGTGCGCGTTACGCGCTGGCCGTCTCCAGCTGTTCCGCCGCGCTGTTCCTGTCGCTGAAGGCGCTGGACCTGCCGCGCGGCGCCCGCGTGCTGATCCCCGGCTTTACCTTTGCCGCCGTGCCGTCCTCGATCATCCATGCGGACTGCCTGCCGGTGCTCTGCGAGGTAGGCGAGGATTACCGCATCGACATGCGCGACTTCGAGGCGAAGCTGGACGGCGTGCAGGCGGTCATTGTCAGCCACATGCGCGGGCATACCTCGGACATGGACGCCATCATGGCGCTCTGCGCGCAGCGCGACATCCCCGTCGTCGAGGACGCGGCGCATTCGCTGGGCACCACCTGGCATGGCCGCAATATCGGTACGCTGGGCCGCATCGGCTGCTTCAGCTTCCAGAGCTACAAGCTGCTGAACGCGGGCGAAGGCGGCATCCTCGTCACCGACGACGCCGACCTCGTGGCGCGGGCGGTGATCCTGTCGGGCGCCTACGAGCATATGTGGAAGAAGCATCTGGACGACAGCGACCCGGCGCTGGCCGAGGCCTTCGACCGCTTGCAGAACCAGTTGCCGCTGTACAATCTTCGCATGTCCAACCTCTCGGCGGCGGTGATCCGGCCGCAGATGCCGCATATCGCGCGACGTGTCGCCGACGGGCGGCGCAACCACGACCGCGTGGCCGCGCAGATCGACCGCAGCGCCTGGATCTCGGTCCCGGGCAAGCTTCCGCCCGAGGAACGCGCACCGGATTCGCTGCAATTCAACCTCTGCGGCATGGATGACGCGCAGGTCGCCCGCTTTGTCGAGGCGGCGGGCGCGGAGGGCGTCAAGGTGCAGGTCTTCGGTCAGAGCCAGGACAATGCCCGGGCCTTCTGGAACTGGCAGTTCCTGCCCGAGATGCCCGAGCTTCCGCGCACCCGTGCCATGCTGGCGCGCGCCTGCGATACCCGCCTGCCCGCCCGCCTGACAGAGGCCGATTGCGATGCGGTGGCAGGCGTGCTTCTGGCCGCCGCCGAGGCTGCCATGGGCGAGGTCAAGCGATACGGCACCTGACCCCGGGCAGGGACCCGGCACAAGCAAGCGGGCGCGGTGCATGACATCCGTGCCCGCTTTGCCTGCCCGGCGGGGCGACCCGGCGCGGTCAGCAATTCGGTCAAATCCGGCCCGCTGGGTAGTGATCGGCGGGCTTCCACGGCAGCAACGGCCCGGCGGGCGGTTCACCACGAAGCGTCAAAGCAGGCGATACGCCAAAGCCCCTGTGACCGCGCGCGGGTGGCCCCTGCGACGGGGACAACGGGGATCATGGGCAAGGAGGAAAACCCGGCGCCCCGGCCCACAGCGTCAGGCCGCGCAGGCGGCGGCGATCACTTGCCGAGTTTGGCCAGCTTCTTCTGAAGCTCTGCGAGTTCCTTCTTGATCGCGTCCAGATCCTCTGCGCCCTCTTCGCGCGCGGGACCAGAGCCTGCCGCCATGCCGCCGGTCATGGCCTTCACGAAGGCCTCTTGCTGGGCCTGCATCGCCTCGAAGCCCTTCACGGCCATGGGGTTCACCGAACCCATGTTCTCGACCCACTTGGACTGGCTGTCGCGAAACATCTCGAAGGTATGCGCCAGAAAGGCCGGCACCGCGCTGGTGGCTTGCGTGGTGTAGGATCGCACCAGATCGGTCAGGACATTGATCGGAAGGACCGATTCCCCCTTGCTCTCATGCTCTGCGACAATCTGCAAAAGATACTGCCGGGTCAGGTCGTCGCCGGATTTCAGGTCGACGATCTGGACGTCGCGGCCTTCGCGGATGAAACCCGCGATATCCTCGAGCGTGACGTAATCCGAGGTCTCCGTGTTGTAGAGACGGCGACTGGCGTATCGCTTGATCAGAAGCGGCTTTTCAGTCATGGCCAAGGGCTCCCCTTCCTCGTGTCTCGCCGCTGTCATGCAGCGTTGCAGAAAAGCCTATGCGAGCGCAGAACAAAAAGGAAGCGTTTGTTTCGGTGATGATTTTTGCGGGTTTCGCGGGCCGAGGAGGGCCTAGAAAAGGCTTCCCTGCTCGGGCGGCCTGGATTTTGCCGCAGGTGCAGCGCGCCGGGCCGGGCCGCCGCCAAGCTTCAGCCTGCCATCCGCGAACTCGATCTCCAGCCCGGTGGCCGCCTCGGCCTGCGCCTTGCTGGTCAGGACCTGGCCCTCGCCGCGCACCACCGCATAGCCGCGCGCCAGCGTGGCGCGGTAGCCCAGCGTCTCGCGCAGGCGGTCAAGCGCCTCGACCCGCGCCGTCAGATCGGCCACCCGCGCGCCCTGCGCGCCATCGAGACGGCGAGACAGGTCCGCCAGCCGCTCGCGACCGGTGGCGATGTCGCGCTTCAGCGGCCGCAGGTCCAGCCGGTCGGCGCGCCGCGCCAGCGCCTCGCGCCGGGCGGTCACCAGCCGCGTCAGCGCGGGCCCCAGCCGCGCGGCACGATCGGCGGCGCGGTTGCGCTCTACAACAATGGCCCGGTGCAGCGTGGCCGGGCGCAGGCTGCCGGACTGCTCGGTCAGGATCAGGCGCTTGCGGTCGACGGCGCGGCGCAGCGCGCCCGGCAACCGTTCGTCGAGGTGATCCAGCCTCTGGCGCGGGCCGTCCAGCAGTTCCATTGGCCGGGGCAGCGCGCGGGCCAGATCGCGCAGCCGCTGGCCGCGCTGCTCGACCCGGTGGCCCATGGCCCGCGTCATGCGGGCGCCGAAATCCCGCGTCGCCGCCAGAAGCTCCAGCCGCACCGGCACCGCCATTTCGGCGGCGGCGGATGGGGTCGGCGCGCGCCGGTCCGAGGCGTAGTCAATCAGCGTCGTATCGGTCTCGTGCCCCACGGCGGAAATCAGCGGGATCGCACTGGCCGCCGCGGCGCGCACCACGATCTCTTCGTTGAAGCCCCAGAGATCCTCGACCGACCCGCCGCCCCGCGCGACGATCAGCAGGTCGGGCCGCGGCAGCGCGCCGCCCGGGGTCAGGCGGTTGAAACCCTCGATCCCCCGCGCCACCTCGGCGGCGCATTTCGCGCCCTGAACGGCAACCGGCCAGATCAGCACCTTGCGCGGGAACCGGTCCCGCAGCCGGTGCAGGATGTCGCGGATCACCGCGCCAGAGGGCGAGGTCACCACCCCGATGACCTCCGGCAGATAGGGCAAGGGCCTCTTGCGGGCGGCATCGAACAGCCCCTCGGCCTGCAACTGTGCCTTGCGCTTCTCCAGCATCGCCATCAGCGCCCCGGCACCGGCGGGCGCCATGTCCTCGATGACGATCTGGTATTTCGACTGCCCGGGGAAGGTGGTCATGCGCCCGGTGACGATAACCTCCATCCCCTCCTCGGGGCGCATCTGAAGCCGCGCGGCCACGCCCTTCCAGACGATCCCCGCAATCACCGACCGGTCGTCCTTCAGGTCGAGATAGACATGACCCGAGCGCGGGACCATCACCCGCCCCAGCTCGCCCCGCACCCGGACAAAGCCGAATTCGCCCTCGATGGTGCGCTTCACCGCGCCCGACAGTTCCGAAACGGTGAATTCCGGCGTATTGCCCGGCTCGTCGTCCAGCAGGTCCATGGTGCCTCTCTTGCCCTTCGCGCCGCCCGACCTTAAACCGGCGCGCAACAAAGCGAAACCTGCCCTTCTTCTGTCCTGAAATATCCCGGGGGGCGAGCGCAGCGAGCGGGGGCAGAGCCCCCTCCCACCCTGCAAAGGAGACCGACCCGTGAACATCCTCATCCTCGGCAGCGGCGGGCGTGAACATGCGCTGGCCTGGGCGACCCTGCAGAACCCGAAATGCGACAAGCTGATCGTGGCGCCGGGCAATGCCGGGATCGAGCAGATCGCCGAATGCGCGCGGCTGGATATCGAGGACGGCAACGCGGTGGCCGAATTCGCGGGCGAGAACGCCATCGACCTCGTGATCGTCGGGCCAGAGGCGCCGCTGGCCGCCGGGGTGGCGGATCGCCTGCGCGACGCGGGCTTCGCGGTCTTCGGCCCCTCTGCCGCGGCGGCCCGGCTGGAGGCCTCGAAAAGCTTTACCAAGGAAATCTGCGACGTCGCGCAGGCCCCCACCGCCGCCTATGGCCACTTCACCGATGCCGAGGCCGCCAAGGCCCATGTCCGCGCAGAGGGCGCGCCCATCGTCGTCAAGGCCGACGGGCTGGCGGCGGGCAAGGGCGTGATCATCGCCGAGAGCGTGGACGAGGCCTGCGCCGCCATCGACGACATGTTCGGCGGCTCTTTCGGGTCGGCGGGCGCCGAGGTGGTGATCGAGGAATTCATGACCGGCGAAGAGGCCTCTTTCTTCGTGCTGGTCGACGGCGAGACTTGCCTGCCCGTGGGCACCGCGCAGGACCACAAGCGCGTGGGCGAAGGCGACACCGGCCCGAACACCGGCGGCATGGGCGCCTATTCACCGGCGCCGGTGATGACCCCCGAGGTCACGCAGCGCGCGCTGGACGAGATCGTCCGCCCCACCATGGCGGAAATGGCGCGGCGGGGAACGCCCTATCAGGGGGTGCTCTACGTCGGCCTGATGATCGAAGACGGCGCGCCCCGGCTGGTGGAATACAACGTCCGCTTCGGTGACCCCGAGTGCCAGGTGCTGATGATGCGGCTTGGCGCGCAGGCGCTGGACCTGATGCATGCCGCCGCCGAGGGCCGCCTGGCCGAGGCGCAGGTGACATGGGCCGACGACCACGCCATGACGGTGGTCCTGGCGGCGCGGGGCTACCCCGGCGCCTATGAAAAGGGCAGCGTGATCAAGGGGCTGAATGCCCTGCCCGAGGACAGCTTTCACATGACCTTCCATGCCGGCACCACGGCGAAGGACGGGGCGGTGACCGCCTCCGGCGGGCGCGTCCTGAACTGCACCGCGCGCGGCGCCACGCTGGCAGAGGCGCAACAACGCGCCTACGCGCTGGTCGATGCCATCGACTGGCCCGAAGGCTTCTGCCGCCGGGACATCGGCTGGCGCGCGCTCTGACACCGCGCCCGCCCGTCACGCGCGGGGCGGGGCATCCCGCCATACTCCCAGGCGATCCGATACAGGATTGCCAAGGGGCGGCCCGCGCGCCACTGTGACGCGATGGCCCAGAGGTTCACCTACAAACCCGCCCTCCTGCGCGCGGCCTGCGACTGGGTGCTGGACGGCACGCGCCTGACCGGCCCCCGGACCGATCTGGACCTGCCGGAGGTCACGGCGGCGCGCTTCGTCGAAAGCTCTGTCCAGACCCTGCGGCACCGGCGGCTCGACCTCTATCACCCCGGCGGCACGGTGCGCCTGTCTGCCAATCTGCCAAGTTCTTCCGGCCCGACCGAACCCAACCGCGCCGCGCATCGCTCCCTGATGCTGGCGGTCGCAGAGGCCCTGCCCCCGGACACCCCCGTCGCCATCGGAGAGGCCCCAGCCCTGCGCGGTCTCAAGTTCGGCATCGGCGTCTTCGCGGTGCTGATGGGCGGCGGGCTCGCGGTGACCGCCATGACCGTGGGCATGAACCGGAATGCCATCACCGAGGCCGGGCTTGGCATGGCGGCCCTGACGCTCTTCGGTCTCTGGTACGCGGCGCGGAACGCACCATGGGTCCGGCAGCAGGAAGTGCCCGCCGAAACGCTGCCGATGCTGATCCGGGTGCTCGACGGCGTGTTGCCAGAGGATGACGCGCCCCGGCCCATCGGGGCGTAGAGCAGGAGGGCCGCGCCGTTGCTCGGCACGGGCCCTCCTCGGCGCAAAAAACGACCCGGCCCGTGTCACCCGACCGGCGTGATCACCTCGCGCTCCGTCACGATCAGGTCAAGCGGCTGGTCGGTCGGCTCCAGCGGCAGGCCCTCCATCTCCTGCGCGGCAAAGGCAAAGCCCACGGCCAGCGTCGACCGCTTCGCGCGCAGCCTCTCCAGCGTGCGGTCGTAGAAACCGCCGCCATAGCCCAATCGCCCACCGGCGCGGTCGAAGGCCACCAGCGGCACGATCAGCAGCTCTGGCTCCATCCACTCGGGCGTCTCGGGCACCGCCGCGCCGAAGGGACCGTCGATCAGCGGCATGTCCGGTTCCCACAGGGCGAAGCGCAGCGGCAGCCCCGCGCCCTCGATCACCGGCACGCCGACCGGCCCGTGGGCCGCGGCCTCGGCCATGGCGGGCAGCGGGTCGATCTCTGTCCTGATCGGCAGGAAACCCGAGACAGGTACCCCCCGATAGCCTGCCAGAACCTCGCTCAACCGGCCCGCCGCGCCCGGAATCCGGGCCTGAAACGCTTGTTTCCGGGCTGCGAAGGCCGCCTTGCGGGCCGCGGCCTTGGCCTCTTCCAGCCGCGTCACAGCAGCACCAGAACGGCAAGGCCGAGGAAGGCGAAGAACCCGACCACATCCGTGACCGTCGTCACGAAGGCGCCCGAGGCCAGCGCCGGGTCGACGCCCGCCTTCTCCAGCAGGACCGGGATCATGATCCCGGCCAGACCCGCGATCACCAGGTTGATGACCATGGCCGAGGCGATCACGCCCCCCAGCGCCGGAGAGCCGAACCAGACGATACCCACGATCCCCATGATCACCGCGAAGGCGCAACCGTTGATCAGACCCACCGCTGCCTCGCGCCGGATGACGCGCCAGATGTTCGCGGTGGTCAGGTCCTTGGTCGCCAAGGCCCGCACCGCAACCGTCAGCGACTGCGTGCCCGCATTGCCCCCCATCGAAGCAACGATGGGCATCAGCACCGCCAGTGCCACGACCGTCGCAATGGCATCCTCGAACTGCGCGATCACCAGGCTGGCCAGCACCGCCGTCACCAGGTTCACCGCCAGCCAGGGAAAGCGCCGCTTGGTGGTTTCCACCACCGAGTCCGAGAGGCTCGATTCCTCGTCCACACCGGCCAGACGCAGGATGTCCTCGGCGTTTTCCTCGTCCAGCACCGCCATGGCGTCGTCGATGGTGATCTGGCCCACCAGCCGGTCGTTTTCATCCACCACGGGGGCCGAGATCAGGTGGTACTGGTTGAAGGCATAGGCCACGTCGCCCTCGTACTGGGTGACGGGGATGGTGTGAAAGGTGTCCTCGACGATGGACTTCAGCAGCACCTCGCGGCGCGAGGCCATCAGCTTGCCCAGCGTGACATTGCCCACGGGGCGCAGCTTGGGGTCCACCAGAACGATGTGGTAGAACTGTTCGGGCAGGTGGTCCGAGTTGCGCAGGAAGTCGATCATCTCGCCGACGTTCCAGTATTCCGGCGCCATCACCACCTCGCGCTGCATCAGGCGCCCGGCGGAATACTCGGGGTAGGTCAGCGACTGCTGCACGGCGGCGCGGTCGCCTGCCTCCAGCGCGCCAAGGATGGCCTCTTGCTGCGGCGCGTCGAGGTCTTCCAGCAGGTCGACCACGTCGTCGCTGTCCAACTCGCGCACGGCGTCGGCCAGCACCTCGGGATGCAGGATGCCGATGACTTCCTCGCGGATCGCCTCGTCCAGCTCCGACAGGATCTCGCCGTCGAACTCCTTGCCGTAGAGCTTGATCAGCCGCATCCGGTCGAAGGCGTTGATCTGCTCCAGAAGGTCGGCGATGTCGGCGGCGTGCAGCGGCTCCATCAGGGCGACCAGCTGCGCGCGGTCCTCGACATCGACCGCGTAAAGGATCTGCGCCACCGCCTTGCGGTCCAGCGTATAGGCGTCCTCGCGCTCCGCCTCCGCCGCCAGGGCCTCTGCGTCTTCTGCCATGTTCTGCCCTCCGGATTCCTGCTGGCCGAAACCTAGGGCAAGGTCGCGCGCGGCAACAGGGGGCACGGACGATTTACCTTTCTGCACGCGCAGCATAGGCTGATTTTCCACCAGTGGGAGAGCACAAATGGCCGAAGAAACCCTGCACCTGGGCCAGACCCTGCATTTCGAGGCCGATCCCTTCGCCGCCGGCCCGTCCGCCGCGCGCCACGACAGCGCCGGTGCGATTCTGGTCGCGGGCGGCAGAATCCGCGCCCTCGGCAGTGCCGCCAGCCTGCGCGCCGCCCATCCGCGGGCCCGGGTGGTGGACCACGGACAGGCGCTGCTGACCGCGGGCTTCGTCGATGCCCATGTGCACTATCCGCAGACCCGGATCATCGCCAGCTGGGGCAAGCGGCTGATCGACTGGCTGAACAGCTACACCTTCCCCGAGGAAATGCGCCTTGGCGATCCGGCCTATGCGCGCGCCGTGGCGGAAGATTACCTCGACCTCGTGCTGGCGCAGGGCACGACGACGGTCTGCAGCTATGCCACGATCCACCCCGGCTCCGTCGATGCGATCTTTCAGGCGGCAGAGGCGCGCGGCATGCGCGTGCTGGCGGGCAAGACCTGCATGGACCGCAACGCGCCCGAGGGCCTGCGCGACACGGCGCGATCCGCCTATGACGACAGCAAGGCGCTGCTGGACCGCTGGCACGGGTGCGGTCGCGCCTCCTACGTGATCACGCCGCGCTTCTCGCCCACCTCGACACCCGAACAACTCTCGGCGCTCGGCGCGCTCTGGGCCGAACACCCGGATTGCCTGATGCAGACCCACCTCAGCGAACAGCTGGACGAAATCGCCTGGGTCCGGTCGCTGTTTCCGCAGGCGCGCGACTACCTCGACACCTACGAGGCGCATGGGCTTCTGGGCCCAAACGGCCTCTACGGCCACGCCATCCACCTGGAACCCCGCGAGACCGACCGCCTGTCCGAGGTCGGCGCCGCCCTCATCCACTGCCCGACCTCGAACAGCTTCATCGGCTCCGGCCTCTTCGACATGGCGGGGCTGACCGCGCGCGGCCTGCGCGTGGGGCTGGCCACCGACACCGGCGGCGGCTCATCCTTCTCGATGCTGCGCACCATGGCCGCGGCCTACGAGATCGGTCAACTGCGCGGCACGCCGCTGCATGCCAGCGAACTGATCTGGCTCGCCACGCAGGGCTCGGCCCGCGCCCTGCGCCTCGACGACCGGATCGGCAACCTCGCTCCGGGGATGGAGGCCGATTTCATCGCGCTAAACCTCGCCTCGACCCCCGCCATCGCGCAGCGCGCGGCACGGGCCGAAGACATCTGGGAAGCCCTCTTCGCAACGATCATGATGGGCGACGACCGCGCCATCGCGGGGACATGGGTCGCAGGCCAAAGGGCGTCCCCCGCCGCATCCTGAACGCGCCCCGCGCTTCTTCTGTCCGAAAATATCCCGGGGGGCTCCGCAGAAGCGGGGGCAGAGCCCCCTCTTTGCGCGCCCCTCCGCACGGTCATCCCCGGGCCGGCCTTCCGCCGGCACCGGAGCCGCGCCTCAGCAGCCGTCGCGGCCCAGCACCAGCACCCAGATGTCGCCCTGCGCGCGCACCAGCCCATAGTCCGTGACCCGCGGCATCGACAGGTTGGCGCGGTGGCCCGGCGATGCGACCCAGTCGCCCATGACCTCCGCCAGACCGCCCTGCCCCCTGGCGATGTTCTCGGCCACCGCGCAGGCGCCGTAGCCCGCCCGGCGGACCCGCACCATGACATCGCTGCCGTCAGAGCCGCGATGGTCGAAGAAGCCGCCCCGCATCATGTCCAGCGCATGAGCCAAGGCGGCTTGTTCCAGTTTCTCGGAGGGGGCGACGGTTCCCAGCCCCTGCTCGGCCCGGAAGCCGTTCAGCATCTGCCGCGCCTGTTGGGCGCCTGCCGGATCAACGCCTGCACCGCAAGCGGCCAGACCAAGCAGCAACGGGAACATCCATCGCGAAACCGTCATAAAAAAACCTCCGAACCCGGTCTCAGACGCCCTCGGCCAAGGCCCTTGCCAGACGCGTCTGATTGCGGATCGCCTTCTCCAGATCGAAGCTGACGATCCGGCCATCCCGCACCACCACGCGCCCTTCCACCAAAAGATGGCACACGCGGGTCGGCCCCGCCAGCAAAAGTGCCGCCGGGTCCCAGCTTCCGGCGCTCTCGATGCCCGAGACATCCCAAAGCGCCAGATCGGCGCGCTTGCCCACCGCGATCTGTCCGCAATCGAACCGGCCCAGCACCTCGGCCCCGCCCCGCGTCGCGATCCACAGCGCCTCGCGCGCGCTCATCGCGTCGGCGCCGCGCGCGACCCGTTGCAGCAGCATCGCCTGCCGCGCCTCGCCCACCAGCGACCCCGCGTCGTTCGAGGCCGATCCGTCGACTCCAAGGCCGACCCTTACCCCGGCGTCGCGCATCGCCCGCACCGGCGCGATCCCCGACCCCAGCCGACAGTTGGAACAGGGGCAATGCGCCACGCCGGTGCGCGACCGGGCAAAGAGGTCGATCTCGGCCCCGTCCAGCTTCACGCAATGGGCGTGCCAGACATCCTCGCCGGTCCAGCCAAGATCCTCGGCATATTGCCCGGGGCGGCAGCCGAACTGCGCCTCGGAATAGGCGATATCCTCGTCGTTCTCGGCCAGATGCGTGTGCAGCATCACGCCCTTGTCCCGCGCCAGCAGGGCGGCGTCGCGCATCAGCTCGCGGCTGACGCTGAAAGGCGAACAGGGCGCCACGCCGACGCGCACCATGGCACCCTCGCGCGGGTCGTGGAAGGCGTCGATCACCCGGATGCAATCCTCGAGGATCGCCGCTTCGCGTTCCACCAGCGCATCCGGCGGCAACCCGCCCGCGCTTTCGCCGATGCTCATGGCGCCGCGCGTCGGATGAAAGCGCAGCCCGACCTCGGCGGCGGCGTGGATGGTGTCCTCAAGCCGGGCGCCGTTGGGGTAGAGGTACAGGTGATCCGACGACAGCGTGCAGCCCGACAGCGCCAGTTCCGCAAGCCCGATCTGGGCCGAGACGTAAATCTCCTCGGGCCCGAACCGGGACCAGATCGGGTAAAGCGTCTTGAGCCAGCCGAACAGCAGCGCGTCCTGCCCGCCCGGCACCGCGCGGGTCAGGGTCTGGTACAGGTGGTGGTGCGTGTTCACCAATCCCGGTGTCACGACATGGCGCGCGGCGTCGATCACCTCGGCCCCCGCCGGATCCAGCCCCGGCCCGATCCCGGCGATCACCCCGTCGCGGATGCGAATGTCGGTGTTTGCAAGCTCTGCCCCGGGATCGTCCATGGTCAGGACGGTGCGCGCATTGCGAATGAGAATATCGGTCTGTGTCATGTCAGCCCCTCACGATCTGCCCTTTTCGGTGAGAGACGAAAACGACGCCCGCCGGAAAAGGGAAAGTGCGCGGGGCCGCACGGCAAGCCTAGACCGTGGATCGCAGCAGGTCCAGTGCCGCCGCATGCACCGAGGGGTTCGCCGCCGCCAGCGCGCGACCGCCGCCATGCGCCGGACCACCCTGCCAGTCGGTGACGATGCCGCCCGCCGCCTCGATCACCGCGATCGGCGCCTGTATGTCATAGGCCTGAAGCCCCGCTTCGATCACAAGGTCGATCTGCCCCGCCGCCAGCAGCGCATAGGCGTAGCAATCCATCCCGTAGCGCACCAGCTTGACCTGCTCGGCGACGCGCCGGAAGGCCGCGCCCTCTTCGGGTGTTCCGACCTCGGGGAATGTCGTGAAGAGAACCGCATCGGACAGCCCCGCCGTCGCCCGCGTCGCCAGGGGCGCGCCGCCATGCGGCCCGGTCCATTCGGCCAGCCCAGGGCCGCCGACAAAGCGTTCCTGCGTGTAGGGCTGGTCGACGACCCCCAGGAACGGGCCGCTCTCGTCGCTGACCGCGATCAGCACGCCCCAGGTCGGGGTCCCGGACAGAAATGCGCGGGTTCCGTCGATGGGATCGAGCACCCAGGTCAGCCCGCTGGAGCCGTCGGAGCGCCCGAATTCTTCGCCAAGGATGGCATCCTGTGGCCGGTGCTTCGCCAGCACCGCGCGCATCGCCTCTTCGGCGGCGCGGTCGGCCTGCGTGACCGGGTCGAAGCCCTCGGTGGCCTTGTTGGCCGCGGACAGATCGGCGCGACGGAACCAAGGCAATATGGCCGCACGCGCGACATCCGCCACCGCATGGGCGGTGGCGATCAGGTCTTTGTCGATGTCACTGTTTCGTCCCGCCATGCGCATTCTCCCTTCGCGGTCGAAGGGCTAGCGCAGGACCCGGCCGGGCTCAAGCCACGTCGGACATCACCCGGGCCAGTTCGAACAGGCGGCGGCGCTGGTTCTCGGGCATCGCGTAATAGGAACGCACAAGATCAAGGGCTTCCTTGTCGCCAAGGATGTCCGCCGGAACACTGTCGGTCGCCTCGATCTCGGCGCCTTCGTTTTCGATGCCCTCGAAGAAGAAGCTGACCGGCACTTCCAGCGCGTCGGCGATGTCCCACAGCCGAGAGGCGCTGACCCGGTTCGCGCCGGTCTCGTATTTCTGGATCTGCTGAAATTTGATGCCGACCCGTTCGGCCAGTTGTTGCTGGGTCATGCCCACAAGCCAGCGACGGTGACGAATGCGCTTGCCGACATGTACATCAACGGGGTGTGCCATCAAAAATCTTCCTATTACTACGGGTTGTGTTTCAGACTTAGCCAGCCATCGAACCCGGGCCCAAAGACATGCCTCATCCTGCACGTGTATGGGGTAAGGTGCTACATCATTTCAGGATCAAAAATCAAGCAAATCACGCGCCCACTGATGGTAAACCGGCTCCAAAAACACCACAAAGTTGAAATATTGCTGTTTTTGTCACTGTTTCTGATCTTTTCCCCCTCACTTCATCCCCTATCCCCGCCTCCGGAACGCGTTTAACAAAGATTAAACTGAACGGAGTCCTCCATGCGCGCGCTTTTGCTCTCTTCCCACGAATCTCCCCCCTCGCTTGTCGAGATCGCAGAGCCCGAACCCGCACAGGGTGAAATCAAGGTTCGCATTGCAACCTGTGGTCTAAATTTCGCGGATCTGCTGATGATGAAGGGCACCTATCAGGACACCCCCGCCCTGCCCTTCGTCATGGGCATGGAGGTCGCGGGCCGCGTCGAGGCAGTCGGTGCCGGGGTGACGGGTTTCGCCCCCGGCGACCGGGTTGCGGTCTATGGCGGTCAGGGCGGACTTGCGGAACTCGGCTGCTTCCCGGCGGAGCGCGCGGTGAAACTGCCCGACAGCATGGGCTGGACCGAGGCCGCGGCCTTCCAGATCGCCTATGGCACCAGCCACCTTGCGCTGGACCACCGCGCGCGATTGCAGCCGGGCGAAACGCTGCTGGTGCTGGGCGCGGCGGGCGGCGTCGGCCTGACGGCGGTCGAGATCGGCCACCTGATGGGCGCGCGGGTCGTCGCCTGCGCGCGCGGCACCGACAAGCTGGAGGCCGCGAAGGCCGCCGGTGCCGATGTGCTGATCGACGCCACCACGCAGGATATCCGCGCCGAGATGAAGGCGCTCGGCGGCGCCAATGTGGTCTACGATCCCGTCGGGGGCGAACAGTTCGCCGCCGCCTTCCGCGCCTGCCGTCCCGAGGCGCGGATCCTGACCATCGGTTTCGCCAGCGGCGAGGTCCCGCAGATCAAGGCGAACCACCTGCTGGTCAAGAACCTCTCGGTGCTGGGCCTCTACTGGGGCGGCTACCTCAGCTTCCGTCCCGAGGTGCTGACCCGCTCTCTGCAACAGTTGATCGCCTGGCACGGCGAAGGCCGCCTGACCCCGCATGTCAGCAATGTCCTGCCGCTGGACCGCGCCGAAGAGGGCATGGCCCTGCTGCGCGACCGGAAGTCCACCGGCAAGGTCGTGATCACGATCCAGGATCTCTGAGCGCGACAGCTCCGGGCCGCGGCCTGGAGGGCGGGCCGCTGCGCCTCGGCAGTGGCGCGGCCGGGGCGACCGGAAGGGGGCGGCCGCTACCCCGCCTCTTTCGCCCAGACCATGTCGATCATCGCCTGCGTGCCCCGGCTGAACTCCAGCGGGCAGGCATAGGCGGCCCCGTCCAGAACGCTTGTGTTAAACGCCTCGACCTGATGGACGTAATGGTTGTCCGCCGGGAAGCGGTAAACCGTCTCGACAAGGTCGGCGGATTGCACGACCACCCGCGCCTCGCCATAGACATTGGCGTTGAAGGGCGCGGTCAGGCGCATCACGCCCCCCTCGCCGTGGAACACCATCTCTTGCCAGGGCGCCATGCGCATCGACACCACGCCGCTGTAGTGGAAGGACGGGAATTGCGCGGTGATATGGGTCCAGACATCGACCCCGTTCTCGCGCTCCACCTTCGCCGACAGGATCGCTGACGGCTCCTCGCCGGTGACGAAGCGGGCCGCGCCGTAGATGTAGACGCCGATGTCGGGCACCGCGCCGCCGCCGGTCTCGGGGCGGTTGCGGATATTGCCCGCATCGCGGTTGTCGAAGGAAAACGCCCCCGAGACCCGCACCAGCCTGCCGATGGCCCCGGCCTCGAACAGCGCCTTCGCCTTCTGCCACTGCGGATGATGCACGATCATATAGGCCTCGGCGGCGCACAGCCCGCTGCGGTCGCGCGCCGCGATCACCGCGTCGAAGTCGCTTGCCTTCATCGCAAGGGGCTTTTCGACCAGCACATGCTTGCCCGCCTCCAGCGCTTTCAGCGCCCAGTCCACATGCAGGTGGTTGGGCAGCGGCACATAGACCGCATCGACACCCGGATCGTCCAGCAGCGCCTCGTAGCTGTCATGCACCCGCAGGTCCGGCGCGAAGGCCTGAAACGGCGCGGCCTTCTCCGCGCTGGAGGTGGCCAGCGCCGCCAGCCGCCCGCGCCCGGCGGCGTGAATCGCCGGCCCCATGTGCCGCCGCGCAAAATTCGCCGCGCCCAGAATGCCCCAGTTCACCGTATCCATGAGTTCCCCCGTGATGTTTGCGCCACCATGACGGTGCCGCCGCAGGGGGTCAATGCGGGCGGGTCACTCGTCCGATGGCAGCAGCGGCCAGGGGCTTCGCGTCTTGGTCCGGCGCAGCACGAAATGCGTCTGGCTCGCCCGCACCAGACCGCTGCCGAGGATCCCGCGCATCAGGAAGGTCTCCAGATCCTCGGGATCGCGCGCCGCGACCTTCAGGATGAAGTCGCTGCCCCCGGTGACAGAGGCGCATTCGACGATCCGCTCCTCGCGCTCCACCAATCCGGCAAACTGCTTGATCGTGCGTTCCTGATGGTCGACGAGACTGACGAAGACATAGGCCAGCGCGTCCAGCCCCAGCTTCTTCGGATCCAGCCGGGCGACATAGCCCTTGATGGCGCCCGCTTCTTCCAGCCGCTTGACCCGCCGCCAGCAGGGCGAGGGCGAGAGCCCGGCGGCCTCGGCAAGGTCCTGTACGCTTGCCTTGCCGTCCTTTTGCAGGTGCGCAAGAAGCTTTCTGTCCACGGAATCGAGTTTGAGAGGCACGGTCTTCCTTCCTCTGCCGGTTCAGGGAAACCAGCTAGCGCAGGACCCCGCGTTATCCATGGCATTCGACAAGATTTACCCCGCCTGCCCGTTCATGCTTGCAGAAACGGAGGACCCAATGCCCAAATCGACCAAATATCTCGCAAAACTGCCCGATGCCAATGGCTTCATCGCCTATACCGCCGAAGAGGACGCGGTCTGGCGCGATCTCTACGCGATGCAGGCCCCGCAGGTCGCCCGGCACAGCGCGCAGCCCTATCTGGACGGTCTTGCCCGCATCGCGCTGCCGCAGGACCGGGTGCCGCAATGCCCCGAGATATCCGAGCGGCTGGGCGAGATGACCGGCTGGCGGGTCGAGCCGGTGCCCGCGCTGATCCCCTTCGGCCGCTTCTTCGGCATGCTGGCCGACAGGACCTTTCCGGCCGCCTCCTTCATGCGCTCGCGCGAGGATTTCGACTACATCGAAGAGCCCGACATCTTCCACGAGCTGTTCGGCCATACGCCGCTGCTGACCGATCCGCGCTTTGCCGCCTTCAGCCAGGCCATCGGCGCCGCCGGGCGCGACGCCGACCCCAAGGACTACGCCTGGCTGATCCGCCTCTACTGGTTCACCATCGAATTCGGCCTGATGCGGGAGGGCACGGGGGTGAAGGCGCTTGGCTCCGGCCTTGCCTCTTCCCCGGAAGAGCTGGAGTGGAGCGTCTCGGGCCAGCCGCAATACCGGCCCTTCGACATCATCGACATTCTGCGCACGCCCTACCGCATCGACATCCCGCAGCCGATCTACTTCGTCCTCGACGATCTCGATACGCTGTTTGCCGCCGCAGAGCGGGACCTGCTGAAGGATGTGGCACAGGCGCAGAAACTGGGCCTGCACGCGCCCGCCTATCCGCCGAAAGCCGCCTGACCCATGTCGTGAGACATGAAAAAACCCCCGTCCGGGTCAGCCGGGCGGGGGCGTCGGTTCGTTGGGGCGGCATCAGCTTGCGGGCAGCATCCCCTGTTCCTTCGCAAGGTCACGCATCCGCGTTTGCAGCTTTTCGAAAGCCCGCACCTCGATCTGCCGGATCCGTTCCCGAGAGACATCGTAGACGCCCGACAGGTCCTCCAGCGTCACCGGCTGGTCGCTCAGGCGGCGCTGGGTGAGGATATCGCGCTCGCGGTCGTTCAGCACGTCCATGGCCTCTGCCAGAAGCGCGCGCCGCGATTCCAGCTCGTCACGCTCGGCGTAGTCACCGGCCTGATCGGCGTCTTCGTCCTCCAGCCAGTCCTGCCACTGCATCGAGCCTTCGCCCTCGGAGCCGATGGTCGCGTTCAGCGAGGCATCGCCACCCGACAGCCGCCGGTTCATGCTGATCACCTCCGTCTCGGTCACGCCGAGATCATGGGCGATCTTCTGCACGTGCTCGGGCCGCAGATCGCCGTCCTCCAGCGCGCCGATGCGGCTTTTCGCCTTGCGCAGGTTGAAGAACAGTTTCTTCTGCGCCGAGGTCGTGCCCAGCTTCACAAGGCTCCACGACCTCAGGATGTATTCCTGGATCGAGGCGCGGATCCACCACATCGCGTAGGTCGCAAGGCGAAAGCCCTTTTCCGGGTCGAAGCGCTTGACCGCCTGCATGAGGCCGACATTGGCCTCGGAAATCACCTCGGCCTGCGGCAGTCCGTAGCCGCGATAGCCCATGGCGATCTTGGCGGCGAGCCGCAGGTGAGAGGTCACCAGCTGGTGCGCCGCACCGGTGTCCTCATCCTCGACCCAGCGTTTCGCCAGCATGTATTCCTGTTCCGGTTCCAGAAGAGGGAACTTGCGGATTTCCTGAAGGTAGCGGCTCAGGCCCGCTTCGGGCGACGGAGCCGGAAGATTGGCATAGTTGCTCACGTTCCTGTCCCTTTCATGTTACGCGGCTTAACATCAACATGGTGTGCCATGGCCGCGGTTACAAGATGTGTTCGCTTTCAAACGTTGATACGCAGTTAAGGTTGCTTTCCGTCGCTGTAACCATTGTGACAGCGCTATCACGAGGCTGTGCAAAAGATCCGACCCGCCATGCGGATCCGCATGGCCCTCATTCAAAATCGGGGCGCTTTTTTACACATCCGTATCGGTTAATGTCAAGCCAGACCGCCTGTCATGAAAGCCTCCGATGCCCGCACAGCCCCTTCCCGCCCCCGCCCGCGCCGTCCGTCTTGCCGGTCTGCTGTACCTTGTCATCATCGTGACCGGCCTCTCGGCGGAACTGCTACTGCGCGGGCCGCTGCTGACCGGCGGGCCCGAGCAGATCGCCGCCGCCGTCTCTGCCGCCCTGCCCCGCTTCCGCATGGCGCTGCTGGCGGATGTGGTCATGCTGGGCGCCGATATCGCGCTGGCGCTGCTGTTCTGGCGCCTTCTGCGCGGCGTCTCGGAGGGCGCGGCGCTCGCGGCCATGGTGCTGCGGCTGATGCAGGCGACGCTGATCGGCGCGGCGCTGGTGCTGCTGTCGGCCCTGCCCTTCGCCCTGGCCCAGGGAGAGATCGCGCTGGCCGCCCTGCTCGCAGAGCTGCATGCGACCGGCTACGATGTCGGCCTGATCCTGTTCGGCGCCAACAGCCTGATCATGGCACTGCTGCTGCGCATGTCGGGCGGGGTGCCAAAGGTCATCCTCGGCGGCATCGCGCTGTCGGGCCTTGTCTACATGACCGGCGGCCTTGCCCGCCTTGCCGCCCCCGCCGCGCTGGAGGTGATCCAATACGCCTATGCCCTGCCGATGCTGGCGGAAAGCGCGCTCTGCCTCTGGCTGCTGCTCACGGGGCGGATCTGAGCGCCGCGATCAGCTGGCTCATGTCCTCCGGCAGAGGCACCTCGAACAGCAGGGCCTCGCCGGTGGCGGGATGCTCGAACCCCAGTTCCGCCGCATGCAGGGCCTGCCGGGGAAACCGGCTAGCCGCCGCATGACCGGCGGGGCTCAGAGCCTTTTCCGGGACCCTGCGGCGCCCGCCATAGGTCTGGTCGCCGACAAGCGCGTGGCCCGCATGGGCCATGTGCACGCGGATCTGGTGCGTGCGCCCGGTCTCCAGCCGGCACTCCACCAATGCCATGCTCGCGGGCGTGCCAAAGCGTTCCAGCGTGCGGGCATGGGTGATCGCGTGCCGCCCCTGCCCGTCGAAATATACCGCCTGCCGCTGCCGGTCGGTCTTGTGCCGCGCCAGCCCGCTGGTGATCGTCAGCACCCCGGCGCCCGAGGACGACACCCCCCGCATGCCCATCAGGCGCGGGTCGGCCAGATCGGGCACGCCGTGCACGACGGCACGATAGGCCCGGCGCGCCGTGTGTTTCTCGAATTGCCTGGCAAGCCCGTGGTGCGCCCGGTCGGACTTTGCCACCACCAGAAGGCCGCTGGTGTCCTTGTCGATGCGGTGGACGATGCCGGGCCGCTTCTCTCCGCCGATGCCAGAGAGGTCGCCCCCGAAGTGGTGCAGCAGCGCATTGACCAGCGTGCCGTCCGGCGTTCCGGGGGCCGGGTGCACCACCATCCCGGCGGGCTTGTCGATCACCAGAAGGTCCTCGTCCTCGAAGAGGATGACCAGCGGAATGTCCTGCGCCACCACGTCGTAGTCCCGGGCCTCTGGCACCGCGATGGTCACGGTATCCCCTTCCGCCACAGGGGCCTTGGGGTTCGCGGCCACCGCGCCGTTCACCGTCACGGCGCCCTCGGCGATCAGCCGCGCGAGGCGGGTGCGCGACAGGGCGGCCTGCTCTGGCACATCGCGCGCAAGCGCCTTATCTAGGCGCGGCGGCGGATCGGCCGCGATAGTCACGCGAAGGATGGTCATCGTGTCCCCTGATCCTGATCCCGAAGCCCTGCCGGAACCGCCGGGCCTGCGTTTCCTGCGGCTGCTGGTCACGGTCCTGACGGCGGTGATGATTGCCGGGATACTCGGAATCCTCGGCCTGATCTGGGTGCGCTATAACAATGCACAGGCGCCGCTGCCAGAGGTGATCTCCCTGCCGGGCGGCGCCACGGCCACCGCCTACACGCAGGGCACCGACTGGTACGCGGTGGTGACGCAGGGCGCCGAGGGCGAGGCGATCCTGATCTTCGACCGCGCCACGGGCCGCCTGCGCCAGACCATCGGCATCGCGCAACCCTGAGGCCGGGCGCCCAAGAGCCTTGCAAGGCTCTTGCAAATTTCTTCGAAGAAATTTGGCCCCTCGCGGAGGTCAGCGCATGATGCGGGCCATGCCGGTGATCGTGTAGAAGGCGGTTTCCGCATCCTCGCCGGTCATGGCGAAGGCGCCCGCCTGAAAGCGGATCGCCAGCCTGCCGTCCACCCGGGTCTGCGTCAGGTAGATGCGCCCGTCCGCGTTGATCTGTTCCAGCAGCTTCAGGTTATGCGCATCGTCGCCCCTGTGGCGAAAGGTAAAGAGCGACAGGACCGGCTGTGTCACGATCTCGAAGTCGGGCTCGCTCTCCAGCCGCCGGGCCAGCGCGCGCGACCATGTGACGTGGTTGCGCACCATCTGGCGCAGGTGTTCCAGCCCGTAGTAGCGCAGCAGGAACCACAGCTTCAGCGCGCGGAAGCGACGGCCCAGCGGGATCGTCCACTCGGAATAATCCGTCACCTCGGCATGGGCATGGCTGCGCAGGTACTCGGGCCGGATCGCCAGCGTCTGGCGCAGGGCATCGGGGTCGCGCACGAAATGGGCCGAGCAGTCGAACTGCGCGCCCAGCCACTTGTGCGGGTTGAAGACCACCGAATCCGCCTTCTCGACGCCGCGCCACAGCTCGCGGAAGGACCGGCAGATCATCGCGGCGCCCGCCCATGCGGCATCGACATGCAGGTAGAGCCCCTGGTTCTCGGCGACCTCGGCCAGTTCCCAGATGCGGTCGCAGGCGCCCATGCTGGTGCCGCCCGTGGCGCCGACGATGCCCGCGGGCAGGTAACCATCCGCCCGGTCGGACCGGATCTGCGCCCCCAGCGCCGCGACATCCATCGGCCTCAGCGGATCGCCCGCGACCGTCGGGATCTTCACGAGGTTGTCCTGCCCGATCCCCGAGACCCAGGCCGCGCGATCCACCGACGTATGCACCTGGTCCGAACAATAGATCCGCACGCGCCGATGCTCGGACAGGCCCTCGGTATTGCCCTTCCAGCCCAGCACCTTCTCGCGCATGACCAGCATCGCGGTCAGGGTCGCCGAAGAGGCGCTGTCCTGGATCACGCCGTGAAAACCGAGCGGCAGCCCGACCGCCTGCCGCAGCCAGTCGATCATCCGCGTCTCCAGCTCTGTCGCCGCCGGAGAGGTCTGCCACAGCATGCATTGCGGCGCGATCTGCGCCACCAGCATCTCTGCCAGCATCGAGGGCGGCGCAGCGTTGGCCGGGAAATAGGCGAAGAAGCGCGGGTGCTGCCAATGCGTGATCCCGGGCATCACGATGCGGTCGAAGTCCTCGAGGATCGAGGTCATGCTGCACCCCTCCTCCGGCGGGGCCTTGGGCAATTGCCCCAGCACCGCGCCGGGTTTCACGTCCGGACGGACCGGGCGGTCGCGCAGTTCGCGGTGATACCCGGCGCCGTAATCCGCCACCCTGCGGCCCCAGTCCGCGAATTCGTCCCAGTCCATCGCCTGCGCTCCGCCCTCGTCCGTCTCTGTCGCGCAGCCTATGCGGCCGCGGGTTCCCAGCCGGTTAACACCGGCCCCTTCGGCGATCCTGCAACCGGCAGGCAGCGTGCGCAACCGGGCCATAACGCCGTTGTCCTGCCCTGCGCGATGACTTACCCCTATGCGGAAATTCACTGGTCAGGGAGGACATCATGACCGACGGCCCCAGCTACGGCTTCGACACGCTTCAGATCCACGCGGGCGCCCGGCCCGATCCGGCCACCGGCGCGCGGCAGGTGCCGATCTACCAGACCACCGCCTATGTCTTCCGCGATGCCGAACACGCCGCGGCGCTCTTCAACCTGCAAGAGGTCGGCTATATCTATTCGCGCCTGACCAATCCCACCGTCGCCGCGCTGCAGGAGCGCGTCGCGACGCTGGAGGGCGGCGCCGGGGCGGTCTGCTGCTCGTCCGGCCACGCGGCGCAGATCATGGCGCTGTTCCCGCTGATGCGTCCGGGCTGCAACGTGGTCGTCTCGACGCGGCTTTACGGCGGCTCGATCACCCAGTTCAGCCAGACCATCACGCGCTTCGGCTGGTCGGCGAAATTCGTGGATTTCGACGATCTCGACGCCGTGGCGGCGGCGATTGACGACGACACCCGCGCGGTGTTCTGCGAATCCATCGCCAACCCGGGCGGCTATATCACCGACCTCGACGCCATCGCCGCCATTGCCGACAAGGCCGGGCTGCCGCTGATCGTCGACAACACCTCGGCCACGCCCTACCTCTGCCGCCCGATCGAGCATGGCGCCACGCTGGTCGTGCATTCGATGACCAAGTACCTGACCGGCAACGGCACCGTCACCGGCGGTGTGGTGGTGGATTCCGGCACCTTCGACTGGGCCGCCTCGGGCAAGTTCCCCTCGCTGTCGGACCCAGAACCGGCCTACCACGGGTTGAAATTCGCCGAGACCTTCGGCCCGCTGGCCTTCACCTTCCACGGCATCGCCATCGGCCTGCGCGACCTGGGCATGACGCTGAACCCGCAGGCGGCGCATTACACGCTGATGGGCATCGAGACGCTGTCGCTGCGCATGGCACGCCATGTCGAGAACGCGATGCGCGTGGCCAGCTGGCTGGAAAATCATCCGGCGGTCGAGGCCGTGACCTACGCGGGCCTGCCCTCGTCGCCCTACAACGACCGGGTCGCGCGGATCTGTCCGAAAGGCGCCGGGGGCCTCTTCACCATCGCGCTGAAGGGCGGCTATGAGGCCTGCGTCAAATTCGTCGACAGCCTGCAGATCTTCAGCCATGTCGCCAACCTCGGCGATACCCGAAGCCTTGTGATCCACTCCGCTTCGACCACGCACCGTCAGCTGACCGAGGAACAGCAGATCGCGGCGGGCGCCGCGCCCAACGTGGTGCGCATTTCCATCGGGATCGAGGATGCCGAGGACCTGATCGCCGATCTGGACCAGGCCCTGAAGGCCTGAGCCTGCGGGGCGGGGGATATCTCCCGCCCCCGTTCGAAGAGAAGCGGGACCGTGCCCGCCGCCGCCGTCGTTGCGGGGCGGGATCATACCCCGCCCCATCACGATTACTCGGAAACGATGCTCCAGATCACCTGCACGTTGGACTGAACCATCGTTTCCCCGGCCGCGACCGGCATCTTGCCGCGCGCCTCGAACATCATCGGGGCGCTCATGGGCATCGGGCCGCTCATGCCGCCCTCGGTGATCGAGCGGATCGGGCCAAGCTCCACACCCGCCGCCTCGGCATAAAGTTCCGCCTTGGCGCGGGCATCGGCGACGGCGGCCCGGCGCGCCTCGTCCTCGACGGGCCGCGGGTCCTGCAGGCCGAAGCTGAGGCCCGAGAAGTCATTCGCGCCCGCCTCCAGCAGCGCCTGAAGCACCTCGCCCGCTGCATCGACGTCGCGCAGCGTGACCGACAGCGTGTTGCGCGCGACATAATCCCTGTCCCCGCCCCGCAGCGAGCCGCTGTCATTGCCGTTCATCTGGTTCAGCGACAGGGCCGCCGTCTGCATGTCGCGCGGCTCGATCCCGCGCTCGGCCAGCACCGCCAGCAGGGCGTCCATATGGTCCGAGGCCTCGTTCATGGCGCGGGCCGCGCTTTCGTTGCGCGCCTCCACCCCGACCCTCAGCACCGCCTGATCGGGCACCGCCGCGATGCTGCCCTCGCCATTGACGGTCAGGGTCTGCGCCTCTTGGGCAAGGGCGTTCGTCGGCAGGGCCAGCGGGCTGGCCAGGGCCAGAAGTATCGCGAGATGTCGCATGAGAGCGCTCCAAAGTTGAAATCCTCTTGCAGATCACCATATTCTGATCCCGAAACAAGGGGGCCGGTCCGGTCTTTCTTTGCTTCGGCAAAGAGTTGCCTTAGACTGCTCAGTGTCCGGATAAAGACTCCCTCGGGCCCTGCAGGACTGCTAAAGACCGCTCCATGATACCGAATTTCGCGCTCTCGCTTTCTTTCGACGGCATCGGTCTTCTGCGCCGGATGGGCCCCCGGTGGGCCCTGATCGCAGAGGTCGCCATCGACGATCCCGACCTCGACGCGGCCATGGCGGGCCTGCGCGAGCGCGCGGTCGCGCTTGACCCGCGCGGGACGCAGGTCTTGCTGATCATCCCGAACGAACAGATCCGATATCTCGATCTGGCCGATCTCGGCGGCGCCGACGGCACGCGCGAGGCCGCGATCCGAACGGCGCTGGACGGCGCCACGCCCTACCCGGTCGCGGAACTGACCCATGACCACACCGTGTCGGGCGGGCGGCTGCTGATCTCCGCCGTCGCGAACGAAACCCTGGCCGAGGCCGAGGGCTTTGCCGAAACGCACGGCTTCACGCCTGTCGGTTTCGCGGCGATCGCGCCGCAGGGGGCCTTCGACGGCGCGGTGTTCTTCGGTCGCGCCGCCTCGTGGCGCCGGTCCGCCGACCGCCCCGGCCGGGCCATCGAGATCGTCGCCGCGGACGAAGCCGCCCGGACACCGGTTGCCGCTTCTGCCGCACCGGCACCGCAAGAGCCCGCGCCGGTCCCGGATGCAGCCAAGTCTGCCCCGGCCGCGACGCCCAAAGGACCGGCAGCCGCAACACCCGAGGCGGCGGCAACCGCAATACCCGAGACCCCGGCAACCGCAGCGCCCGAGGCTCCGGCAACCGCAACACCCGAGGCTCCGGCAACCGCAACGCCCGAGGCTCCGGCAACCGCAACGCCCGAGGCTCCGGCAACCGCAACGCCCGAGGCTCCGGCAGCCGAGAACCCTGCTGACCCCGCCCCCTCCAGGCCTGCGAAGGCTGCCGACGCGACCCCCGAACAGGCCCACACCCTGCCCCCCCGGCATGAGGCAGCGCGTCGCGAAACCGCGACCGCCAAAGCACCGGCAGCGGCACCCACACCGGAGAAACCGGCGCAAAGCCCGACCGCAGCCCCCCAGCCCGCGGCGTCCAAGCCCGCGCAGCCAACACCCCGGCCGCAAATGCCCTCCCCCGACGCGGCGGCCGCCGCTGGCCGCGCCGGAGGAAAGGCCACGGACCCCGCCGATCTGCCCCCCCTGCCCGAGATGACGCCCCCCGACGACAACGACGCGCAGGGCAGTTTCACCTTTGCATCGGTCCGGGCCAAGCGGGACGAGACGATTCCTCCGGCCGCGCGGCCCCTGAAACTGGGGCCGGACTCGGGCTCGTCGCAGCGCCCCCGCTTCTCGCCGGTGGCCGCTCCGCGCGGAGCCCCGCCTGCCGCCACGGCCAAGACGGAGGCCGACCGCTCCGCCGCGCCCCAGCGCGCGGACCCGCCGGTCAAGCGGCCGGCCACCTCCGAGCCACCTGCATCGGGCAAGACCGCGCCCCCGATTGCGCGGGCCGTTGCCGGGGACCCCACGCCGCAGGCGGCCAAGCCCGCAGCCACACCCGGACCGGTGCCGCCCCGCGCCCCTGCCGGCGCGGCCCCTGTAAAGGCAGCCGGGACACCGGCGCCCAAGTCGCCCGCCGTGGCAAGGGACACCACGGACAGCGCAAGCCCCGTGCCGCCGCTGAAGACCCCGACCGGAGCGCCGCAGCCGGGCAACACATCGCCTGCGCCCCCCGCAGCGACAGCCCCCGAAGCCACACGTCCGGCCCCGAAACCCGCGCCCACCCCTGTGGCCAAACCGCCCGTCACGCAGGCAGGCCACACGGAGGCAGGCGCGGCCTCCCCGTCGGCAAAGCCCGCAGCCACCGGCGCCCCCTCTCCCATCGCGGCCCGCACCGCCACCGGGACCCCCGGCCCAAACCCGCTTGCACGCCTCGCCGCGCTGCGGTCGCAGGGGTTGAGCGCGCCCACTGCCACCCCTGCCGTCGCAGCACCTGTGATGGCCAGAACGGCGGCGGCCGCTGCGGCCCTGCCGGCAGAGGACACCGGTCGCTTCGCCTCTGCCAAACAGGCCGGGCATACGCTGACCTCCAGTTCGGAAGAACGCGAGCGCATGACCGTCTTCGGCGCCCGCAACAACGCCCCTGTCGGTGGCAAGCCCCGCTTCCTCGGGCTGATGCTGACCGCGGCGCTTCTGATCTTCCTTGCCGGTGTCGCCGCATGGGCCTCGGTCTTCCTTGACGAGGGGCTGGCGCGGCTGTTCCGCAGCCCCGACCCCGAGACGCAGGTCGCCACGCTTCCCGCCGGGACCGACCCGCAGCCGGAAACCGCGGCACTGCCGGATACGCCGCCGCAGTCCGAGGCCGCGGAGGCGCTGCAACTGGCGGCCCTCGACCCGGAGCCCGAGGCCGGAGCCGCCGCCCCGCAGCGCGAGGCGGCCCGCGACGGCACCCCGGCGCCGGAACCGGCCTCGCCCGCGCTGTCGCGTCCGGTGGCGCCCCGCGCCCTGTCGCCGGAAGAGGCCGCTGCCACTTATGCCGCGACCGGTATCTGGCAGCGCGCCCCGGCCTCGCCGCTCACCCCCCCGGACGAAGGCGTAGACGACGTCTACGTCGCCTCGATCGACCCGAGGGTGGAAAGCTCTGACGCGGTGGCCCTGCCGGTGGCCCTGTCGCCCTCGGACGAACCGCTGGTCGAGGACCCCGGACTGCCACCGCCCCCGGGCATGACCTTCGACATCGATGACCGCGGACTTGTGCGGGCCACACCCGAAGGCGCGCTGACACCCCAGGGCCTGCGTATCTACGCGGGCCTTCCGCCTGCCGTGCCGCCGCTGCGCACGCCGCCCGAGGCAGAGCCCGAAGCAGAAGAAACCGCCCCCGATGCGCCGCCCGTGGTGGACCAACTGGAACGGTTCCGCGACCTGCGCCCACGCGCCCGCCCGGCGGACGTGATCGAACAGCGCGAGCGGGCGACGCTGCAAGGCATTTCCCGCAGCGAGTTGGCGGCCTTCCGCCCCACCGCCCGCCCCCAGTCGGTCCAGGAAGAGGCAGAGGAGGCAGAGCCTGCAAGCCCCTCGACCGCCCAGGCGGTTCTGGCCTCGCCGCCGCCGGTCCAGCGCCCCGGCAATTTCGCCGCTCTGGTGCGCCGCGCCGAACGCACACCGCAGCCGCAGGCGCAGGCGCAGGCGGAACCCGTGCAGACCGCCGCGGTCGCGCCGCGCACGGTCTCTCCGGCGGTGCCCTCCAGCGCCAGCGTTGCCCGCTCGGCCACCGTGCGCAATGCGATCAACCTTGGCCGGATCAACCTGATCGGCGTCTACGGCACCCCCAACAACCGCCGCGCCCTCGTGCGGCTGGCAAACGGCAAGTACCAGAAGGTCAAGGTCGGCGACCGGCTGGACGGCGGGCGCGTCGCCGCCATCGGCGATGACGAACTGCGCTATACCAAGGGCAGCCGCAATCTGACGCTGGACATGCCGGGCGGCTGACCCGGAAGGCCCGCGCCCCGCTTAACCACGGCGGGCTCCGCCGAACCGCGTGCCCTTTCTGCCCCCCTTCATTGGTTTCTAATACCTCGGAGAGCGCGAAAGGCAGCGCCTCTCTCAGGCGCGCAACGCCTACTCCCTCGTCCCGAAACCGCGCAAAGAAAAAGGGCGCCCAAAAAAAGGACGCCCTCTCCTCCTCCCTGTCAGACGGCGGGTTCCCTTACTCCGCCGCGTGCAGTTCTCCGTTGTCGATCTGCTCCTGCTCGATCGACTCGAAAAGCGCCTTGAAGTTGCCCTCGCCAAAGCCGTCGTCACCCTTGCGCTGGATGAACTCGAAGAAGATCGGCCCGATCACCGTCTTCGAGAAGATCTGCAGCAGGATACGCGTCTCGCCCCCGTCCACGACCCCTTCGCCGTCGATCAGGATGCCGTGCTTCTTCATCCGGTCGATGGGCTCTTCGTGGTCTGTGACCCGCTCGTGCGAGAGGTCGTAATAGGTGTCGGGCGGCCCCGGCATGAACTTCAGACCGTTCCCCGCAATCGCATCCGTCGCGTCGTAGATGTCCTTCGCGCCGACAGCGATGTGCTGGATGCCCTCGCCCTTGTATTTCTTCAGATAGGCCACGATCTGCCCGGTCTCGCCCCGGTCCTCGTTGATCGGAATGCGGATGCGCCCGCAGGGCGAGGTCAGCGCCCGGGAAAACAGCCCGGTGAACTTGCCCTCGATGTCGAAGAAGCGGATCTCGCGGAAATTGAACAGGTCGCCGTAAAAGCGGAACCATGTGTCCATATTGCCCTTGAAGACATTGTGCGTCAGGTGGTCGAGATACCAGAAGCCGACGCCCTCGGGCTTCGAGGTGGCGATCCAGTCGAATTCCTCGTTGTAGGGCGAGGTCGCGTAATACTGGTCGGTGAAGTAGATCAGAGAGCCGCCGATGCCCTTAATCGCGGGCCAGTCGACGGTCTTGTCGGCGCCCTCGTAGGGCTCGGCGCCCAGCTTCACCGCATGATCGAGGGCATGCTGCGCATCCACCACCCGCCAGGCCATCGAGGGCGCGCAGGGGCCGTGTTCATCCACGAAGCGGTCCGCGAAGGACCCCTTTTCGGCGTTCAGCACATAGGTGATGTCGCCCTGCTGCCAAAGCTCGATCTTCTTCGTCTTGTGATTGGCCACATGGGCATAGCCCATCCGCGCAAAGAGATCTCGCAGCTCCTGCGGGTTCGGATGGGCAAATTCCACGAACTCAAAACCGTCGGTGCCGGCGGGGTTCTCATCGGTGATCGTCGCCTGCGGGGCGTCGTGCGGGAAGGGTCCCATGGCGCTCTCCTTCTGTGCTGTTCGCGTTTGCGTCACATCCAATGTACCTTTACCCGGGTGCGATTTCCGCGCATTCTGACCGCCATTAACACAGGTCACGCGCAGATCACGCGAAAGAACGCCAAGCCATGACACAAACCCGCATCCCGCTGGATACCACCGACATTGCCCTGCTTCAGGCGCTGCAAAAGAACGGGCAGGCCACGGCACAGGAGCTGGGCGACACCCTCAACCTCTCGGCCAGCCAGGCCGGGCGCCGCCGCCAGCGGCTGGAAGAGCGCGGCGTGATCCAGGGCTACCGCGCACGCCTCGACCCGGCGCGGCTGGGACTGGACGTGCAGGCCTTCATACAGGTGCAGCTCGCCCGCCACGGCGAGAAAGAGGGCGCCGGCTTCACCCGCCTGCTGCGCACCCGGCCCGAGGTCATCTCGGCCTGGACCATGACCGGCGAAGCGGATTACCTTCTCAGGGTCTTCTGCGCGGACCTGCCGGGCCTGAACCGCCTGATCCACGAAGTCCTTCTTGCCCATCCGGCGGTCTCGCGGGTCCACAGCCAGATCGTCATGGACCAGCCGAAAGGCGACGCGCCCCTGCCAGTTGGCTAAGCCGCGCCCCGAACTTGCCGGGTGGCCGTGCCGCGCCAAGCCGGCGGGCGCTTTGAGCGGAAACCGGGACCGGTCCACGGGACACACCTGTGCCGCGACGCCCTTCATTCTTCTGTCCCAAAATATCTTGGGGGGTCCGGGGGGCAAAGCCCCCCGGCCGGGGGGGGG
>JAFKDC010000007.1 GCA_017255395.1 Enemella evansiae
CGCCCCCCCCCCCCCCCCCCCCCCCCCCCCCCCCCCCCCCCCCCCCCCCCCCCCCCCCCCCCCCCCCCCCCCCCCCCCCCCCGGTCGCCTGCCGTCAGGCAGGCGAAACACCGCGCGCTATTGCCTCCAGCCGAACAGCCGCGCGGCCTCTTCGGCCGTATAGCGCCCCAACGACACATCCTCGGCGACCAGCGCCGGATCGCGCTCCGCCGCCGGGCCGTAGCCGCCACCGCCGGGGGTGCGCACGCGCACCCGATCGCCCGCCGAGAGCGCGATGTCCTGCGCCTTGGACAGATGCTCCGGCACGAAGGTCTCGCCGCCCACCGTCACCGCCACCCGGTTCACGCCGCCGTCTTCACCGCCCAGGGCGCCCTGCGGGCCGAAGCGCCCGTGGTCCATGACAAAGCTTGCCCGCGCCGTGCCCTTCAGGATCTCGACCTCGTAATCCAACCCGAACCCGCCGCGATGCCGCCCGGCCCCGCCCGACCCTTCATGCAGCGCGTAGCGGTGGTAGAGCACCGGGAACTGCTGTTCCATGATCTCGACCGGGGGGGCCTTGGATATCCCGATGGTGGAACAGCCGTTGGCGATCCCGTCTCCCTCGGCAGAGCCGCCGTAGCCGCCGCCGGAAATCTGGTACATCACGTAGCTGCGGCCCTCTTCCGGGACCTCCCCCCCCAGCGCGAAATTGCCGGAGGTCCCCGCCGGAGACGCCGTCACCACCTCGGGCAAAGGCCCGGCCAAGGCGGCAAAGACCGCCTCGGCGATGCGCTGGCTGACCTCTGCCGCGCAGCCCGAGACGGGGCGCGGATAGCGGGCGTCGAGGAAGGTGCCCTCGGGGCGGATGATGCGCAGGGGCTCGAAGGCGCCCGCGCTGATCGGCACGTCGGGGAAGATGTGGCGCATGGCAAGGTAGACCGAGGACTGCGTGGTGGCCCAGACCGAGTTCATCGGCCCCCGGCAGGGCGGCGAGGACCCGGCAAAGTCGAAGGTCAGCCCCTCGGCGTCCGCCGTCACGGTCAGCCGGATCTCCACCGGCTCATTCACCACGCCGTCGCTGTCGACATAGGCGCAGGCGGTGTAGGTGCCGGGTGGGATCTGCGTGACGTTCGCGCGCATCTGCTGGGCCGCGCGGGCGCGCAATTCGGCGATGGCGGCGCGGACGGTGTCGTCCCCGTAGCGGTCGAGCAGCCGGAAGAGCCGCGCCTGTCCCACGTACAGCGCCGCCGCCTGCGCCTTGACGTCGCCGATGCGCTGGTCGGCGACGCGAATGTTGGAGCAGATGATCGAATAGATCTCTGCATCCATCTGCCCTTCCTTGAAAAGGCGCACGGGCGGCAGGCGCAGGCCCTCCTGCTCCACCGCCGTGGCAGAGGCGGAGAAGCCGCCGGGCACCGCGCCGCCGGTGTCGGGCCAGTGGCCGGTGTTGGACAGCCAGCAGAAGATTTCGCCGTCCCGGTAGACCGGCATGGCAAAGCGCACGTCCATCAGGTGCGTGCCGCCGAGGTAGGGGTCGTTGACGATGTAGATGTCGCCGGGCCTGGGGGCGGCGACCTTGCCCGCCGCGATCATTTCGATCAGCGTGCGGGTCGAGAACTGCATGGTGCCCACGAAGACCGGCAGGCCCTGAGAGCCCTGCGCGATCAGGCTGCCGTCCACGGCGGAGTAGATGCCGTCCGACCGGTCGTTGGCCTCTGCGATCACAGGAGAGAAGGCGGCGCGGGAAAAGCTCAGGTCCATCTCGTCGCAGACCTGTTGCAGGCCGGACTGGATGACGGTCAGGGTGATCGGGTCGATGCTCATGCGCGGCTCCCTTTCCTGTTTCGGTGATAGGTCAGCGCCCGCGTCAGGCAGACCGACAGCGCCGTCTCGTCCGGGTCTTCGGGCAGCAGAAGCGCGCGGGTGCCAGCGTAGCCGAAGGTCTTGGGGAAATCCCTGCGGAAGCCCTCGATCAGGCTTGTCCGGCAGTTGACCAGCACGGCGGGCGCGCCTCCGACAAGGCCCAAGCGCAGGGTGGTGCCGGCCCTTGTCCGCTCGGTCAGGTAGGCGGGTTCCCCCCATTTCAGGGTTTCCGTCAGGGGGCCGGTCTCGGTTTCCTCCGCCAGCCCGTAGATCAGGGATCGCACGGCCTTCAGCCGCCCACCGACGGCATCGGGGAAGCGCGCGAAGACCTGCGCCACCGCCTGCGGCATCGGCGGGGTCATCGGCGCACCGTCACGATCAGGTTGCCGTCGGCGTCCTGCGTGGCGCGGTCACCGGGTTCCATGACCAGCGTGCAGTCCATCTGCTCGACGATGGCGGGGCCGGTCAGTACCGCGTCGGCGGGCAGGAAGTCGCGCCAGTAGATGGGCGTCTCGTGCCAGTCGTCGAAGAAGACGGGCCGCGTGCCGGTCTGCGCCTCGTCCAGCGTCGCCTTGCGGGCGGCGGCGTCGATGAGCAGCGAAAGGTCGATCTCGGGGCGGCGTCCGATCACCGAGGTGTTGACGTTGACCAGCGCGGGGCGGATCTCTGGCAGAGTGACCTGGAAGCGGCGGTAGTAAGCCTCTTCAAAGAGGCTTTGCAGCGCTTCGCGGCCGGGTTCCGCATCCGGCAGAGGGACACGCAAGAGGTGCGTCTGGCCGATGAACTGCATGTCGACCGAATGCATGACGCGGGTCTCGGCCACCTCGACGCGCTCGCGCGCAATGGCGGCCTCTCCGTCTTTGCGTTGCTTCGCGAGGGCCGCGTGGACCTCTGCCATGTCGCAGGCGTCGAGCGGGCGATTCACCGTCTGCACGAAGTCGTGCCGCAGGTCGGCCACCACGCAGCCAAGCGCATTGGTGATGCCCGGACGCGCGGGCACCAGCACGCGGGGCACGCCCAGCTCGCGGACGATGGCGCAGGCGTGCAGCGGCCCGGCCCCGCCGAAGGCAAACAGCGCGAAGTCGCGCGGGTCCTCGCCCAGCGAGATCGAGACCATCCGCACGGCGTCCGCCATCTTGGCCGTGGCGATGCGCAGCACGGCAGAGGCGGCGGCGACCGCATCCAGCCCGAGGGGTGCGCCCAGTTGGTCCGCGAAGGCTTTGCGGATCGTGTCGATGGACACGCCGCCCGCCAGCGTGTTCAGCTTGGCCGGGTCCATGCGGCCCAGAAGCATGTTGGCGTCCGAGATGGTGGGCAGCGTGCCACCCTTGCCGTAGCAGATCGGCCCGGGGGTCGAGCCCGCGCTGTCCGGCCCCACCTGCAACAGCCCCGCCGCGTTGACCCGCGCGATGGAGCCGCCGCCCGCCCCGACCGTGCGCACGTCCACCATGGGGACGTGGATCGGCATGGCGTATTCGATCTCGATTTCGTGGCTGACCGCCGGGTCGGCGCCCCGGATCATCGCCACATCGGTCGAGGTGCCGCCCATGTCGTAGGTCAGAAGGTCCGGGATGGCTGCGCGCCGCCCGGTGTAGGCCGCTGCCATGACGCCCGAGGCGGGGCCGGACATGACCGTCTTGGCTGCCTCTTCCGCCACGATGCGGGCCGAGACCATGCCGCCGTTGCCGTTCATCACCAGAAGGTCGCGCTGGTAGCCCCGGTCCGCAAGCCTGTCCGCGAGGCGTTCGACATAGCGCCGCAGCAGCGGCTGCACCGAAGCGTTGACCGCCGCCGTCACGCCGCGCTCGAACTCGCGGCTCTCGGACAGCAGCGCCGAGCCGAGGGTCACGTTGCCGTTGGGCCAGACCTCGCGCGCGATTTCTCCGGCGCGGTTCTCGTGGGCCGGGTTGGCGTAGCTGTGCAGGAAGTGAATCACCAGCGCCTCGCAACCTTCGTCCGCAAGATGCGTCAGCGCCGCGCGCAGGGCGTCTTCGTCGAGCGGATGGTAGACAGAGCCGTCCGCCAGCATCCGTTCGGGCACCTCCAGCCGCAGGTCACGGGGGATCAGCGGGCGGAACTGGCCCTTCATGCCGTAGGCCTGCGGGCGGGTGCGGCGGCCCAGCTCCAGCACGTCGCGGAAGCCCCGGGTCGTGATCAGCCCGGTCTTGCAGAGGCGGCGTTCGAGCACCGCGTTGGTCGTGGTCGTGGTACCGTGGACGATCAGGTCGAGCGCGGCGGCATCCACCCCGGCGGCATCCAGCGCGCCCAGCACCCCGTCCGCCTGATTGTCGAGCGTCGTGGGCACCTTGGCGAGTCGCACGCGACCCGCCCGGCTGTCGTAATGCACGAGGTCGGTGAAGGTGCCGCCCACGTCGATCCCGGCAAAGCTGCCGGTGAGGTCGGGTCTGTCGGTCATGCGTCTTGGGTCCTTGCGGCGGTCGGTGCAGGGCGGCGGATGCCCGGGAAGGCGGGGCTCTCGCGGCTGTCGCTCATGCGTGGTCTCTCGGGGTGACTGGCGCCCAGCGCCGATCCGGAGGGGCAACCCGGCCTCGGCAGGGCGCTACTCCCGAATGCTTCAAGGCGGCAAAGGCCCGCAGCCGTTTTCGGGCTCGTGGTCAAACTCGGCAGCGCGCGCCTCCGGGATGTTGCGAGGTGGCCGACGGTCAGAGCCGACTCCGCGCGCCCCACCAGCCTAGGCAGAGCACGCCTCCGGAGTTTTGCGGAAGGGCAGACGGTCGCGGCCGATCCGGTGGACCCGGCCCGCTTTGGCAGGTCACGCATACGGGTCCGTCCTTTTGGTCCGGGCCTTGGCTTCGGTCCTGATGCAGGCGCTGGCAAGGCTGTGGCGCCCCCTCATTCCGCGGCCGCCCCCGCAGCAAGGATCGCGGAGCGGACCTTGTCGGGCGTCGCGGGCAGGTGGTGGACACGCGCGCCGCAGGCGTCGGCGATGGCGTTGAGGATCGCGGGGGCGGTTGGGATCAGGCAGTGTTCGCCCAGCCCCTTGGCGCCATAGGGGCCGTGGGCGTCGCCGGTTTCCACGATCAGGGTCTCGACCGGGGGGACGTCGCCGAAGGTAGGGATGAGGTAGTCATGCAGGTTCTCAGTGCGGCCCGGCAGGAATTCCTCCATCAGCGCCAGCCCGATGCCCTGCGCGATGCCACCCTCGACCTGCCCCTCGACCAGAAGCGGGTTGATCGCCTTTCCGACATCGTGCGCGGCGGTGAATTTCAGCAGCCGGACGGTGCCGAGCGCCATGTCGACTTCAAGCTCCACCATCTGCGCGGTGGTGCCGAAGACCGCATAGGGCGCCCCCTGCCCGTTCTCGTCCAGAGGCAGGGTCGGCGGATCGTAGGTCTCCACGGCTTCGAGCGCGTAGCCCGGGGCCTCAGGCAGGGCGATGCGGCGGGTTTCGCCTGCGTCGATGACGCTGAGGCCGCCCTCGACGGCGATCACCGCGTCCGGCCCCGCATTGGCGAAGCGCAGGATCTGCGCGCGCAGGCTTTCGCCCGCCAGCCGCGCGGCATTGCCGGTGACGAAGGTCTGGCGACTGGCCGAGGTCTTGCCGGCGTCGGGCGTCACGTCGGTGTCGGGGCCCACCAGCGTGACGGCAGAGGCGGGCACCCCCAGCGCGTGGGCGAAGATCTGGGTGATCACGGTGTTGGAGCCCTGCCCGATGTCCACCGCGCCCTGATGCAGCACGATCTCTCCGGCGGGGGTCACGCCCGCCCGGATGGTCGAGGGGTTCGACATCGAGGTGTTGCCGCAGCCGTACCAGCCGCCTGCAACACCGATGCCGCGCCGTTTCGGGCCTGCGGCGGCGTTGAAGGCCGCGCGCGCGGCCTTTGCCCGCTCCCACGCGGGCGTCAGCGCGTCGAGGCACTCGGCAATGCCCATGCCCTCGTCGAAGACCTGCCCCGTGACGGTGGGATCGCCATTGCGCAGGCAGTTCAGGCGGCGGAAGGCGAGCCGGTCCATGCCCAGCCGCTCTGCCAGCATGTCGAAGAGCTGTTCCTGCGCGACGGCGCTTTGCGGCACGCCGAAGCCGCGAAAGGCGCCGGAGGGCGCGCAATTGGTGTGCACGCCGACGCTGGTCGCACGGTAGTCCAGCACGCGGTAGGGACCGGAGGCATGGATCGGCACGCGGTTCGCCACGGTCGGCCCCCAGCTGGCATAGGCGCCGGTGTTGAAGGTTCCGTCAAAGCGCATGGCGGTGATGCGTCCCCCGGCATCCGTGCCGATCTCCATGGTGATCTCGGAAGGGTGGCGTTTGGTCGAGGAAGCGATGCTTTCGGTGCGCGTATAGGCCAGCCGCACGGGCCGGTTCAGGCGCCACGCGGCCAGCGCCACGTAGGGCTGCGCGGTGAGGTCCAGCTTGGAGCCGAAGCCGCCGCCGGTCGCGGTGGGCAGGATGCGCACCGCCTCGGGGGCCAGCCCGAGAATGCCCGCCAGACCGTCGCGGTTCATATAGGGCGCCTGCGTGCAGCACTGGACCTCGATCCGGTCGCCCACGCGGCGGGCCGTGGCGGCCTCGGGCTCGATATAGGCGTGTTCGATAAAGCCTGTGGAGAAGCGGCCCGAAACCCGGTGCGTGGCCTGCGCCATGGCGGTGTCGGCATCGCCCTTCGCAACCCGGCCCCGGCACATGACGTTGGCCGCGCGGGTCGGGTGCAGCGGGTCGGCGGCGCCTGCGTCCGTGGGCGTCAGGCTGGCGGGCAGCGCCTCCCAGGTCACGGGAAAGGCCGGCATCGCCGCCAGGGCCTCGGCAGAGCCCACGACAGCGGCCACGGCCTCGCCCTTGAAGCGTGCCTCGCCCTCGGCAAAGACCGGCTGATCCTCGAAGCCGGGGATCACGCCGAAGAGGTTGCGGCCCGGCACGTCCGCCGCCGTCAGCACAAGGTCCAGCCCGGCCTCGGCGCGCCATGCCCCGAGGTCGCCGAAGGTGAAGCGCGCGCGGTGATGCGGCGCGCGGATGACCGTCAGAACCAGCGCATCGGCGGGGGCCACGTCGTCTCCGAACCGCTCTGTGCCCGCGACCTTGGGCCAGCCATCGAGGCGCGCAATCGCGGCGCCGATGCCCTCCCCGGCCTGCGCCCTGCCGCCATGCCCCGCGTCGGACGGCGCCCCACCCCCGGCGCCCGCATCAAGCACCGCGGCGATAATCTTGCGATAGCCGGTGCAGCGACAGAGCACGCCGCCCAGCGCATCCATCACGCGCGCTTCCGTCAGCGCCGCGCCCGAACGCAAAAGCGCCACGGCAGAAACCATCATCCCCGGCGTGCAGATCCCGCATTGCGCCGCCTGGTGGCGCTGGAAGGCCTGCGCCAGCCGCAGGGCGTCAGGGTCCTGCGCGACCAGCCCGGCCTGCGTCTCGACCCGGCGGCCCTGCACCTGCCCCGTGGCCATGAGGCAGGCGCAGACCGCTGCGCCGTCCACCAGAACCGTGCAGGCCCCGCAATCCCCCGCGTTGCAGCCCACCTTGACGTCCCGCGCGCCCGCCGCCTCGCGCAGCGCCGAGGACAGGCGCTCTGCCGGGGGCACTGACAGGGCCACCGTTTGCCCGTTCAGGATGAAAGAGACGGCCTCGCCGGGCGTATCAAGCGACATGGGTGCTCTCCGTGGCCATGGTGAGGGTCCGCGCGATCAGCGCCCGCACCGCGTCGCCGCGATAGGCGGCAGAGGCGCGCACGTCGTCGATCGGCGTCAGCGCCGACAGGTCGGCCTGCGCCACATGGGCCGCGATCTCGCCGGGCGGCGCGCCGGTCAGGGCAGCCTCCAGCCCGGTCAGCCGCAGCGCCACGGGAGAGCAGGCACCCACCGCCACCGCCGCCTCTGCGATGCGGCCCGCCTCCAGCGCGACCCGCGCGGCGACCATGGCGATGGAGATCACAAGGTAGCGCCGCGCGCCCAGCTTCAGGAAGGCGCCCTGCCCGCGCAGCTCGGGCAGATGAAGCGCCGTAACCAGCTCGCCGGGTTGCAGCGCCGTCTGCCTGGGTCCGCGAATGAAGGCCTGCAGCGGCAGGCGGCGCGTGCCCCCGGCGCCCTGCACCTCGACCGATGCCCCCAGCGTCAGCAGCGCCGGTACGCCGTCCGCCGCCGGAGAGGCGTTGCAGAGGTTGCCCGCCACGGTCCCGGTGTTCTGGATCTGCACCGACCCGACCTCGCGCGCCGCAAGCCGTAGCCCGTCGAAGGCCGGTGGCAGATCGGCGCGCAGCACCTCTGTCCATGTGGTCGCGGCACCAATCCGCCATCCGGTGCCATCCCGCGCGATCCCCTTCATCGCGGCGACCCCGGTCACATCGACCATGCCGTCGGGCGCCGGGCCGTCCCGCAGCGCCGGGTAAAGATCCGTGCCCCCCGCCAGCACACGCCCCCCCTGCGACAGCAGCGACAGGGCTTCTTCGACAGTGGCGGGGCGATGCAAGGACATGCGGGCCTCTTGAGGGCTGGCGGACCGAAAGGTCATTTGTATGCAAACGATAGCCCCACGTTAGGGACAGGAGCGAAAACCTGTCAATCATCGTCTGCGCGCAGGCCCGGAGATAAGCCCGAAAGAAGGGCTGACCGCGTCGTGGCCCGCCTGGAAATGCGGCGCGTGCACAGGCAGCGCGGGTTGGCAGAGCAGCCGCCCGCTTGGCGACAGGCCTTCGCCCCCGACGCGGAAAGCCGGAACCTGGTCAGAAAAGCGCGCGAGACGGTCGCGTCCAGATTCCCGCTATCGCCCCGGCGGTCTTACTCTGTATCCAAAGCAGCGGTGTCCCTTCCGCGCGACCACGCACAGGCCACGCCGTCTCCGTTACCGTCAAGGCCATGGACGGCCTCGCCGACGACGGCAAAGGGACCCGGCGCGTAAGCCGGGCCGTTCCCTTTTCGCAGAGAAAGGTCGAGGTAATCGCAGTCGACATCATCGGGGTGAACGGGAACGCAGCGGCCGGTGTTGCTGGGATGGCACTCCGCCATGGCGATCCCGGACAGCGCAACAGACGCGAAAGGCACCTTGAAACACAGCGCGCCGAGACGAAGCATCGTGATATCCCCGAAAAGCGCTAATAGCCTGGTTAACCGGGGATTGTGCGCGTTAATACAAGTTAACGCCCTAAAAAGGCACCCGCCAGCCACGCGGTTTCGCCTCGACCTGCGCCAGACCGGACTCTTCCAAAAGGCGCGTGACCTCTTCTTCCAGCAGACGTTCGTCCGCGGCGCCCCTGATCGGCACACGGCCCGGCTCCAGGAACAGGGGCGCGGCCAGCGGCGTGACGCGGCTCAGGGCCATGTGGTCGATCCGGCCTGCGATCCGGTCCTGCATCTCGCGGATACGGGCGAAATCCACCAGCCCGCGCATCGCCTCTTCGCGGGTGATCTGCATCAAGAGGTGGTCCGGGTCGTACTTCAGCAGCGTGTCGTACAGGATATCCGAGGACATGGTCGCCTGCCGCCCGCTCTTGCGCTGGCCGCCGGTCTGGCGCTCGATCAGCATGGCGATGGTGGCAGAGGCGCGAAAGGTCCGCTTCATCACCGCGTTGCCCGCCAGCCAGCCGTCGAGGCCGGCCTCCAGCGCCGCCGGGTCAAAAAGCGGCGCCGGGTCCGTCACCCGGTCCAGCCCCCAGATCAACGTGGCGTAATCGGTGGCGACAAAACCCATGGGCGCCAGCCCCATCTCTTCCATGCGCTTCGTCAGCAGTAGCCCCAGCGTCTGCTGCGCGTTTCGCCCGGCAAAGCCATAGGCCACCATCTGCTGCCGCCCGTCGTGCGGAAAGGTCTCGACCAGCAGCCGCCCGGGCTCCGGCAGGCGGCTGACCGCGCGCTGAAGCGCCAGCCACTCGGCGGTATGGGCGGGCAGTTCGGGCCAATGCTCCTGCCGGAACATCCGCAGGATGCGGTGCGACAACTGCGTCGAGGTGGCGAATTTGGTACCCATGAAGGTGGCGATCCTGGGCTTCTTCGCCGCGTCGCGCGAGACCTCAACCGTCAGTTCCCGCAGGCCCTCGTAGCGCACGATCTGCCCGCCGATCAGGAAGGTTTCGCCCTTGGTCAGGCTGGCCGCAAAGCCCTCTTCGATCTCGCCCAGCGGCGCGCCGCCGCGCCCGCGCCATTTCACCTTCAGCGTATCGGTGTCCTGAATGGTGCCGACGTTCTGCCTTATGCGCACCGCCGAGCGCGGATCGCGCAACTGCCACAGCCCGTCCTCGCGCTGCTTCAGCCGCTGCCACTGGTCATAGGCGCGCAGGGCATAGCCGCCGGTGGCGCAGAAATTGAGGCAGGCGTCGAAGGAGGCGCGAGTCAGCCCGGCATAGGGTCCGGCGCTGGCCATCTCTGCGTAGAGGGCATCCGCGTCGAAGGGCCCCGAGGCGGCGGCGATCAGGATATGCTGGCACAGCACGTCACGCGGCCCCGGCCCGCGCGGGTCGCCGTCGAGGTCATGGGCCTTCACCGCCTCCAGCGCGGCGACGCATTCCACCACCTCGAAGCGGTTGGCGGGCACCAGCAGCGCCTTGGAGGGTGCGTTGTAGCGGTGGTTCGCCCGCCCGATCCGCTGCACCAGCCGCTTGACGTTCTTCGGCGCGCCGATCTGGATCACGAGATCCACGTCGCCCCAGTCGATGCCAAGGTCCAGAGAGCCGGTGCAGACGATGGCGCGCAATTCTCCGCGCACCATGGCGGCCTCGACCTTCTCGCGCTGGCCCCGATCCAGAGAGCCATGGTGAATGCCGATGGGCAGGGCCTCTTCGTTGGCCAGCCAGAGGTTGTGAAAGAAGATCTCGGCCTGCGCGCGGGTATTGTGAAAGATCAGCGTGGTCTTGTGACGCTTCACCTCTTCCAGCACGGCGGGGATCGCATAGGCCGCGCCGCCCCCGGCCCATGGCGGGGCCTGATCGGTTTCCAGCATGCGGATGTCCGGCTCCGGCCCCGGATCGGCGGTCAGGATCTCGCAGGCGTCGGGATGGCGCGCCAGCAGCGCGGCCACGGCCGCCGGGTCCTCGACCGTCGCCGACAGGCCGACCCGCCGCAGCCCCGGCGCCAGCGCCTGCAACCGCGCCAGCGCCAGCATCAACTGGTCGCCGCGCTTCGACTCGGCCAGCGCGTGGATCTCGTCCACCACCACCCGCTGCAGCCCGGCAAAGGTCCGCGCGGCATCCTCGTAAGAGGTCATCAGCGCCAGCGATTCCGGCGTCGTCAGCAGGATATGCGGCGGATCGGCCCGCTGCCGCCGCTTCTTGGCATAAGAGGTGTCGCCGGTGCGGTCCTCCACCCGGATCGGCAGGCCCGCCTCCTCGATAGGGATCAACAGGTTGCGCCGGATATCCGCCGCCAGCGCCTTCAGCGGGCTGACGTAAAGCGTGTGCAGACCGGGCCGCCCCCCCGCGGCCAGCTCGTTCAGCGTCGGCAGGAACCCCGCCAGCGTCTTGCCGCCCCCGGTGGGCGCGATCAACAACAGCGCCGACGCGCCCGCCCGCTCCAGCATGGCGCGCTGATGGGGATGCACCGACCAGCCGCGCCGGTCGAACCATCCCTGCAAGGCTTCGGGCAGATCCGTCATCGCCCTGACATAACGCGGCCCGAACAAAAGGAAAACGCCTCGCGCCCCACCGCGCCGCAAAGGCGCCGCTGGCCCTCTCTCCCCCTCCCGCTCAACAAACCCGCTCGATCAAATCCCCCCTGCTTCTCTGGTCGTCCAAATACCTCGGGGTGAGGCCCGCAGGGCCGGGTGCGATGATCCGGCCCGGCCCTGCGGGTTCAGCGTTCCTCGAGCCGGTCTGTCGCGGGGGGCGGCGTCGGGCTGAGGGCCGAGAGGCGGTCGTAGAGTGCATCGTCCATCGCGTAGCGCATGCCCTCCAGCGAGGGGCGGAGCTGCTCGACCGAGCGGGCCGATAGGATCGGGTGCGGCTGCGCGGGATGGCGGGCGGCCCAGGCCACGGCCAGCGTGGCGGCGTGGGTGCCCGTTTCCCGCGCAACGTTTTCCAGCGCGGCGGCGGTGTCGAACATGCTGCCCTCGCTGTAGCGGCGGGCGTATTGGTCGTTTTCGGTCAGGCGCCCGGTTTCGCCGCGCGCGTATTTTCCGCTGAGCAGACCGCCGCCCAGCGGAGAATAGGGCACCGGCACGATGCCCTCCGAGGCGCACATCGGCAGGATCTCGACCTCGGCCTGCCGTTTCACCAAGTTGTACATTGGCTGGATCGCGTCGATCCGGGTGCCGAAGCTGGCCGCCACCGCCTGCGCCTTCATCACCTGCCAGGCGGCGTAGTTCGACACGCCGATGTAGCGGATCTTCCCCGCCTGCTGAAGTTCCGCGAGGGTCTGGAAGGTCTCTTCGAGCGGTGTCCCTTCGTGCCAGCGGTGCATGTAGAACAGGTCGACCACCTCCATGTCCAGCCGCTTGCGGCTGCCCTCGAAGCTGTCGAGAATACCCGCGCGGGTGCCGCCACCGGCCATGTTCGCCTTGGTGGCGATAAAGAGATCCTCGCGCGCCTCGGTTGCGACGAAGCGGCCCAGCAGCGTCTCGGCGGCGCCATCCGTGTAGACATAGGCGCTGTCGAAGTGGCTGAGACCGGCGGCGCGGCAGGCGTCGTAGAGCGCGCGGCTGGCGGTCTCGTCGGCCTTGCCGCCGAACTGCATCGTGCCGAAGGCGAAGCGGGCGGGCGTGGCGCCCGAGAGCGTGGTCATGGTCATGGCCCGGACGGTGGCACGGATCGGGGCAGAGAAAAAGGGCTGACATCTCACGGGGCGCCCGGCACAGCCCCTGGATAGAAGCCTGTGCCGCTCTCGCGGATATTGCACATTACCGGCGCGCCCTACCCCAGCCTGCGGACGCGGCGCCGGTTGGCGGCGGCGCGGATCACCCTCGGCCCTGCTGCACAGGCTGCCGAAACTTTCACCGCCGGGCGGATCGCGATCCCCCCCTTGCCTGCGCAAACCTGTTGACTCGCCGCCCTGCCCCGTGCGTTCGTATACAAACGAATATTTCCCGCGCGTCACGCCACCCCGCACCGGAGCCAGGTCCTTGAGCGACACGACGAGCCCCCGCGCCGAGCGCATCGCCCCCGGCGAGAAGATCCGCTGCGATGCCTGCCCTGTCATGTGCTACATCGCCGAGGGCCGGGCGGGCGCCTGCGACCGCTACGCCAACGAGGGCGGAGAACTGGTCCGGCTCGACCCGCTGACGATCCTCGAAAACCGCGCCGATGCGCCGCTGGTGCCCTTCCTCGACCGCGAGTGGGACGGCGAGATCGTCTCGGGCGAGGACACCTTCATCACCGCCATCGGATCGGGCACCACCTATCCGGACTACAAGCCCGCGCCCTTCATCGTCTCGGCCCGCGTGGCGGATGCCGACATGATCACCGTCGTGACCGAGGGCATCTTCAGCTATTGCGGCGCCAAGGTGAAGATCGACACCGACCGGCACCTCGGCAGCGAATGCGCGCCCGTACGCAGCGCCGGAGAGGTCATCGGCCATGTCACCACCTCGGAATACGGCTCTCAGATGCTGTCGCTGGGCGGCGTGCATCACCTGACCGGCGGATCGAAGAAAGAGGGGCGCGAGACCTGCGCCGCCCTGCTGGCGCTCTGCAATGGCGAAGAGGTCGCGCTGACCATCGACGGCGGGGCCGAGTTGCAGGTCACCGCCGGACAGGCGCCACTGGTGAACGGCCAGCGCGAGGAACGGATGCGCGTGGGCTGCGGCTCTGCCACCGTGGGCATGTTCGCGGCGCAATGGCAGGGGCTGGTGGACGAGGTGGTGGTGGTGGACGACCACATCACCGGCGTCATGTCGGAACACCAGGCCGGCAAGGTCATCGGCTGGGCGCCTTCAGGCATCCGCATCAAGGGGCGGCGGTCGACGCCGGGGCGCTACTTTCAGGTGGCCGAGCCGGGGACGGGCTGGGGCGGGACGGACCTGACCGATCCGCTGGCGATCCTCGACGACTGGCAGGAAAAGAAGGGCGCGCGCCCCGGGCTGTCGCTGCTGATGGTCTCGACCACCGGCGAGCATGCGGCCTATTTCGAACTCGACGAGGCCCTGCGCCCGGTGCAGCAGGAGATGCCCGAGCGCCTGCTGCCCTCGGTCCGCCGGATCGAGGAGAACTGCGAGCCCTCGCAGGCCTCGGTGCTGTTCATGGCGGGCGCGGGCGGCTCTCTGCGGTCGGGCGTGACCGAGAACCCGGTCTCGCTGACCCGTTCGGTGCAGTCGCGGCTGACGCGCGTGACCTGCGGCGGCGCGCCGGTCTTCATGTGGCCGGGCGGTGGAATCACCTTCATGGCGGACGTGACGCAGATGCCCAGGAACGCCTTCGGCTACGTGCCCACGCCTGCGCTGGTGGCCCCCATCGAGTTCACCATGCCCGCCGCCGACTACGCGGCCCTGGGCGGCCACATGGACTACGTCATGCCGCTGACCGAGGCGCTGAAGGGCGCCAAGGGGCGGCAGAACGACCACCGCCTGTCCGGGCAGCGCAGCGAGACACCGCGCCCCGGCCTGCCATGGCCCGGCAAGCGGGGCGCATCGTGAGGGGCGGAGAAGGCCGGTCGACCGGCCTTCCCCCGGAACGCCCGCAGGCGCATCTGACGCAGGACGGACGGCTGCGGCTGACCCATGGCCCCATCGACGTGATCGTGACGGCAGAGGGGGGTGCGAAGGCCGTTCGAACGGCCTTCCACCGCGCGGCAGAGACGTTCCAGCCCCTGTTGAGCGATCTCGTGGCAGAACTGCCGCGCCTGCGCTCGGCCACCGGGCCGCTGCCCCGGGGCGTCGTCGCGCAGCATATGACCCGCGCCACCGCGCCCTTCGCGCCCGCCTTCGTCACACCCATGGCCGCCGTCGCCGGGGCCGTGGCGGATCACCTGCTGGCCGCGATCCTGACGCCCGGCCACGGCCTCGACAGCCTCACCGTCAACAACGGCGGGGACATCGCGCTTTGGTCCCGGACCCGCCCGCTGACCGCCGCGATCTGCGACGATCCCGCCAAGGGCACCCTGCCCGCCCGCGTCTCCATCGCGCCGGGACAGGGGATCGGCGGCCTCGCCACCTCGGGGCGGCACGGGCGCTCGCATTCGCTGGGCATCGCCGATGCCGTGACCGTCCTCGCCCGCGATGCCGCCACGGCCGATGCTGCCGCCACGCTCATCGCCAATGCCACCGACCTGCCCGGCCACCCCGCCATCACGCGCAGCCCGGCCTGCGACCTCGCTCCCGACAGCGATCTTGGCGCGCGCCGCGTGACCACGGCGGTCGGCCTGCTCTCAGCCACCGAGAGCGCCCGCGCCCTCGCGACCGGCGCGGAACTCGCAGAAACCTACGCCCGCCGCGGCCTGATCGCCGCCGCCTTCCTCAGCCTAAACGACAGCGCCCGGACGGTGGGAGGAGCCGCCCTCGCGGCCCCGTCCGATGCGCCCCAAAGGGAGCCACTCCATGCCTGAACCGCAGATCCGCAAGACCGCGATCCTGACAGAGACCATCTGGCACGAGGGCGGCCCGAAGGCCGACACGCCTCAGCGCCGCGCCGCCATGATGACGGTGATCGCCAACCCCTTCGCGGGCCGCTACGTCGAGGACATCGCGGGCTTCATGGAAGACCTCAAGCCGCTCGGCGCGCAGATGGCACAGGACCTGATCGACGCGCTCGGCGGCGACGCCGAGGCCGTCGAGGGCTACGGCAAGGGCGCCATCGTCGGCACCAATGGCGAGATCGAACACGGCGCGCTCTGGCACGTCCCGGGCGGCTACGCCATGCGCGACAAGATCGCCGAGAGCATGGCCATCGTGCCCTCCACCAAGAAGGTCGGCGCCCCGGGCGCGCGGCTCGACGTGCCGATCACCCACACCAACGCCTCTTACGTGCGCTCGCATTTCGATGCCATGGAGGTGGGCCTCTCCGACGCGCCCAAGGCCGACGAGATCATGCTGGTTCTGGTCATGACCACCGGCCCGCGCGTCCATGCCCGCGTCGGCGGCCTGAAAGCCGAGGACGTCAAGGGCGAGGACGGCTTGCGGTGAAGCTGCGGCGGCTGATCACCCTCGTCGAGGAGGTGCGGACCGAGATGGGCCGCCCCGTCCCGCCGTCGCGGCGCGCCTTGGCGGCGGCGGTGATCGCCAACCCCTTCGCCGGGCGCTATGCCGAGGACCTCTCGGACCTGATCGAGACCGGCGCCACGCTGGGCGATCTGCTGGGACAGGAGGCGCTGGCCGCGCTGGGATGCGCCCCCGAGGCCGTCGAGGGCTACGGCAAGGCAGCCCTCATCGGCGAAGCCGGGGAACTGGAACACGGCGCCGCCCTGCTCCACCCCTCCCTCGGCGCGCCGCTGCGCGCGGTGATCGGCGGCGGCAAGGCGCTGGTGCCCTCCTCCAAGGCCATGGGCGGGCCCGGCTGCGTGCTCGACGTACCGCTGGGCCACAAGGATGCCGCCTATGTACGCAGCCACTTCGACGGCATGCGCCTGCAATTGAACGACGCCCCCCGCGCGTCAGAGATCGTGGTGGCCGTGGCGCTGCAACAGACCGGCCGCCCCAACCCGCGCGTGGGCGGGCTGACCCACGCGGAAATTACCGGCGCGGACGGGCTGCGCTAAGACAGGAGAAGCACCATGACGCAATTCGTGAGAAACGCCTGGTACGTCGCCGCATGGTCGAGCGAGATCGACGACCAGCTGCGCCGCTTCACCATCCTCGGGGATCACATCGTGATCTTCCGCAAGACCGACGGCACCATAGCCGCGCTGGAGGACCGCTGCCCGCACCGCCTGCTGCCTCTCAGCAAGGGCAAGCGCATCGGCGACACGGTGCAATGCGGTTACCACGGGCTGACCTTCGACGCCTCGACGGGCATGTGCACCCGCGTCCCGGGTCAGACCAACCTACCCAAATCCGCCTATGTCGAGCGCTACCCGACAGAGGAACGCCATGGCATTGTCTGGATCTGGATGGGCGAGGCCGCCAAGGCCGACCCGTCGAAGATCTTCGACATGCCCGAGTTCACCGCGCCCGGCTGGGCCGTCCACCTTGGCGACGCGCTGCACCTGAAATCGAACTACCTCAACGTGGCCGAGAACCTCGTCGACCCCGCGCATATCTCGTTTGTCCACCCGACCACACTGGGCAGCAGCGCGTCCGAGAACGTGCCTGTGCATGTCTCGACCGAGGGCGAGGCCATCGTCGCATGGCGCTGGATCCGCGACGCGCCGCCGGTGGGCTTCTTCAAGGCCGTGGGCGACTTCCCCGGCAACGTCGACCGCTGGCACTATTACTACCTCTACACGCCCTGCACCGCCGTCATCGACTTCGGCAGCATCGACGTGGCCGAGAACTGTGCCGAAGAGGACCGTGACAAGGGTATGCGCATCTTCGCGCTGCACTTCCTGACGCCGGTCACGGAAACCCACACCATCGACCGCTGGGCGCATATCCGCAATTCCGCGCTGGACGACGACGAGGCGGCCGCGCGCATGGACGTGATGTTCCGCAAGGCCTTCGCAGAGGATCAGAAGATCCTCGAAGCCGTGCAGGAAGAGGAACTGCGCCCGCAAAAACGCCGCCCCCTGCGCATCGCCATCGACAAGGGCCCGCTTGTCTACCGCAAGCGCATCAACGACCTTCTGGAACTGGAACGGACCGAGGACATCGCCTCGGACCCCTCACCGGCTTTCGTTTACCACGATTAAGCGGCACAAAAGACCGCAAAACCCGGGGTCAGCGCACCCCCCCAACAGGAGAGACGACGGACATGACATTCATCAGACGCACCGTTCTGGCCATGGGCGCCGCGGCCCTGCTGACCCCCGTGTCGGCCAGCGCGCAGGACTCGATCAAGATCGGCGAAATCAACCATTACAAGCGCATGGCAGCCTTTGCCGAGCCCTACAAGCTGGGCATCGAACTGGCGCTGGAAGAGATCAACGCCGAGGGCGGTGTGCTGGGCAAGCCGCTGGAGTTCGTCTTCCGCGACGATCAGGGCGACCCCGCCGAGGCGATCAAGATCGCCGAGGAGCTGATGACCCGCGAGGGCACGGCGATGATCACCGGCTCGATCCTGTCGAACGTCGGGCTGGCGCTGTCGTCGCATGCCGCCGAGAAAGGCTATCTGTATCTGGCCGCCGAACCGCTGGCCGACAGCCTCGTCTGGGCCTCGGGCAACCCCAACACCTTCCGCCTGCGCGCCTCGACCTGGATTCAGGCGGCGATGCTGGCCGAAGAGGCCGCCAAGACCGACGCGGTGAAATACGCCACCATCGCGCCGAACTACGCCTACGGGCAGGACGCGGTCGCGGCCTTCAAGGAGAACCTGACGCGGCTGAAGCCCGAGGTCGAGTTCGTCGCCGAACAGTGGCCCGCGCTTTTCAACATCGACGCGGGCGCCGAGGCGCAGGCCATCGAGCGCGCCAAGCCCGATGCCATCTACAACGTCACCTTCGGCACCGACCTTGCCAAGTTCGTGCGTGAGGGCGGCGACCGGGGCCTGTTTGACGGGCGTCAGGTCTACGGCCTGCTGACCGGCGAGCCCGAGTACCTCGACCCGCTGGGCGACGAAGCACCCGAGGGCTGGTTCGTCACCGGCTACCCCTGGTACGGCTTTGACGAGGGTACGCCCGAGAAGGTCTTTGTCGACGCCTACATGGAGGCAACCGGAGAGACCCCCAAGATCGGCTCTCTGGTCGGCTACCTGACCGCCTATTCAATCGCCGGGGCCATCGAGAAGGCCGGCGCGACGGACACCGCATCGCTGATCGCGGGCTTCGAGGGGCTGGAGATCCCCGACACGCCCATCGGTACGCTGGCCTATCGCGAAGTCGACAACCAGTCGACCATGGGCGCCTATGTGGGCACCCTTGCGGTCGAGGACGGCAAGGGCGTGATGGTCGACTGGACCTACAAGGGTCCCGATGGCTACATGCCCACGGACGAGGAAATCAAGGCGATGCGCCCGGCGGAATAAGCGACCGGCCCGGCGGTTCCTGCGCCGGGCCATGCCTTCCGCCCGTGGCGGGGGCCGGTCCCTCCGCGCCGGTCCCCGCCCACGCCGCCCGGCTTTCGGCACGCCCTGACGGGCCACCCCGAACCGCTGTCCCGACAGATCCGCAAGCGCCGACCGCAACCATTTCCTCCGCGCAGCCGCCCGCCTGAACCGCCACCTCAGACTCCGCAGCGCGCGGCAGCCGCCGCGACACGCTTGCCCCGTTCCCCGAAGGACCGACCCGACCCATGGCCTTTCTCTTCGCCCAATTCCTGACCGGCCTCGCCAATGCCTCGTCGCTCTTCCTCGTGGCCTCGGGGCTGTCGCTGATCTTCGGCGTCACCCGGATCGTGAACTTCGCGCATGGCTCTTTCTACATGCTGGGCGCCTTCATCGGCGTCACCCTGATGCAGATCCTCCCCGGCCATGTCGGCTTCTGGGGGTCGATCCTGCTGACCGGCCTCGCCGTCGGCCTGATCGGCGCGCTGGTGGAAATCGTCGTCCTCAGACCGATCTACCGCGCGCCCGAATTGTTCCAGCTGGTCGCCACCTTCGGCGTGATCCTCGTCATTCAGGACCTCGCGCTGATGATCTGGGGCGCCGAGGACCGGCTTGGCCCGCGCGCCCCCGGCCTGCGCGGCGTCTGGCGCATCTTCGGAGAGCCGGTGCCGAAGTACGACATCATCATGATCGCCATCACGCCCTTCATCCTCTTCGCACTGTGGTACCTGATCACCAAGACGCGGGTCGGAGTCCTCGTCCGCGCCGCCACGCAGGACCGCGAGATGGTCGGCGCGCTCGGCGTCAATCAGGCGTGGCTCTTCACCGGCGTCTTCGGGCTGGGCTGCGCGCTGGCGGGCTGGGGCGGCGCGCTGCAACTGCCCAAGGGCGGCGCCGACCTGCTGATGGACTTCAACATCATCGGCGCGGTCTTCGTCGTGGTTGTCATCGGCGGCATGGGGTCGCTGCCGGGGGCCTTCATCGCCGCCGTGCTGATATCGGTCCTCAACGTGCTGGGCGTGACCTACCTGCCGCAATCCACGCTGGTGCTGATGTTCGTCGTCATGGCCGTGGTGCTGATCATCCGCCCCTACGGGTTGCTCGGCCGTGAGGAAGTGGCAGGCGAACACGGACAGGTCGGCGCGCCGGAAACGCCCATCCGCCCCTACGGACGCATCGGGCAGACCATCATCGCGGCGCTGCTGCTGGTGCTCGCCGCCCTGCCCTTCTTCGCCGACCAGTTCCTGCTGATCCTGATGATCGACATGGTGGTCTTCGCGCTGTTTGCCGCATCGCTGCACTTCATCCTCGGCACCGGCGGACTGGTCAGCTTCGGCCACGCGGCCTTCTTCGGGGGCGGCGCCTATGCCGCCGCCTTGCTTGTCTTCCACACCGAGACGCCGATGGAACTGGCCTTCCTCTTCGCCCCCCTCGCCGCTGGCCTGCTGGCGCTTGGGATCGGCTGGTTCTGCATTCGCCTGACCGGCGTCTACTTCGCCATGCTGACGCTGGCCTTCAGCCAACTCGTCTGGTCTCTGGCCTTCCAGTGGCGCGAGGTCACGCGCGGCGACGACGGCCTCGTGAATATCTGGCCCGCGCCATGGCTGAACGGCACCGTGCCCTATTACTACTTCACCCTGATCCTCGGCGTGGGCGGCATCCTCTTCCTGCGCCACGTCATCCACGCGCCCTTCGGCTATGCCCTCCTCGCGGGCCGCGACAGCCCCCGACAGGCCGAGGCCATGGGCATCGACGTCAAACGCATCCAATACGCGGCCTTCGCGCTGGCGGGTGTCATGGCGGGGCTCGCGGGCGGGATCTTCGTCTTCTCCAAGGGCTCGGTCTTCCCGACCGAACTGGAAATCGCCTCCAGCTTCGACGCGCTCATCGTGGTCTTCCTCGGCGGCGTCAAAACCCTTGCGGGCGGGGTCGTCGGCGCGGGCTTCCTGACCGTGGTCAAGGACTGGCTCACGCGCCTCGAATACTGGCGCCTGCTGCTGGGCCTTCTGATCATCGTCGTCGTCATCGTCGCGCCCGAAGGCATCGTCGGCTCGATCCGCTCCGCATGGCAGCGCTTCACCCACCGCAAAGAGGAGACGCCCCGATGACCGAGATCCTGCGCGTCGAAGACCTCAAGAAAAGCTACGACGGCTTTCTCGCCGTCAACGGGGTCTCCTTCTCCGTCCAGCAGGGCGAGCTGAAAGCCCTGATCGGCCCCAATGGCGCGGGCAAGTCGACCTGCTTCAACATGCTGATGGGGCAGCTGAAACCGACCGCCGGACGCGTCTTCCTGAACGGCGAGGACGTGACAGGCCAGCGCACCCGCGACATCTGGCGCAAGGGCGTGGGCCGCACCTTCCAGATCACCGGGACCTACCAGTCCATGACGGTGATCGAGAACGTGCAGATGGCGCTGATGAGCCACCACCGGCGGCTCTTCAACCTGTCGGCGCGGGCGTGGCGGATGTACAGGGACGAGGCCATGGGCTTTCTCGACACGGTGTCCATGGGCGATCAGGCCGACCGCCCGTGTTCGATCCTCGCCTATGGCGACCTCAAGCGACTGGAACTGGCGATTGCTCTGACCCACCGCCCGCGCCTTCTGCTGATGGACGAACCGACCGCCGGCATGGCCCCCACCGCCCGGGTCGAACTGATGCAACTGGTGGCCGATATCGTGCGCGATCAGGGCGTTTCGGTGCTGTTCACGGAACACGACATGGACGTGGTCTTTGCCCATGCGCATCACATCATGGTCCTGAACCGGGGCGAGCTGATCGCCGACGGCTCTGCCGCAGAGGTCCGGGCCAATCCGCAGGTGCAAGAGGTCTATCTGGGCGGCGGCACGCTTTTCAAGGAGGCCGATCATGCTTGAGGTCGAAGGCATCCACAGCTTCTACGGCAAGGCGCATATCCTCGACGGCCTCTCCTTCGCGGTCGGGCGCGGCGAGGTCGTGGCGCTTCTGGGCCGCAACGGCGCGGGCAAGTCCACGACGATGAAATCGGTGATGCAGCTGGTGAAGCCGCGTCAGGGCCGCGTGACCTTTCAGGGCAAGGACATGGTCGGCCAGCCCGCCTTCAAGGTCGCCAAGGCGGGCATCGGCTACGTCCCCGAAGACCGGCGCATCTTCTCGGACCTGACGGTGACCGAGAACCTCGAAGTCGGCCGCCAACCCGCCCGCGAGGGGGCGCCGCAATGGACCGTCGAGCAATTGTTCGACCTCTTCCCCAACCTTTCGGAGCGGCGCGGAAACCGGGGCAAGCACATGTCGGGCGGCGAACAGCAGATGCTGACCATCGCCCGCACGCTGATGGGCAACCCGATGCTGCTGTTGCTTGACGAACCTTCCGAGGGCATCGCCCCGGTCATCGTCGAGCAGATGGCCGCCACCATCCTGCGCCTCAAGGCCGAGGGGCTGACCGTGATGATTTCCGAGCAGAACCTGCACTTCGCCCGCGCCGTGGCCGACCGCGCCATCATCATCGAGAGCGGAGAGAAGAAGTTCGACGGCAGTTTCGCCGACCTCGAAGCCCACCCGGAAATCCGCGATGCCTACCTCTCCGTCTGACGCGGCGGCGGCCCCCCGCACCAGCGACGAACACGGCTATGTGCTGGATGCGCAGATCGGCTTCGTGCTGCGCCGCGCCTACCAGCGCAACGCGGCGATCTTCTCGGCGACCGTGCCGGGCGGGCTGACCACGACGCAGTTCTCGGTCATGCACCGGCTGGCCGAGGACGGTCCGATGTCGCAGAACCTCTTGGGCCGGTCGGTCGCCATGGATGCGGCCACGACCAAGGGCGTGGTGGACCGGCTGACCGCGCGCGGGCTGCTGGCCACCCGCCGCGACCCCGAGGACCGGCGGCGGCACCTCGTGTCGCTGACCACAGAGGGCGTGGCGCTGATCGACAAGGCCGTCGAGGCCGCGAAACAGGTGACCGCAGAGACGCTGGCCCCGCTGACCGCGCGCGAACAGGCAACCTTGCTGCGCTTGTTGTTGAAGATCGCCTAGCGTTTCACGGGCACTGTGCGACGCTCAAAGCACATGGCGAGGGGCCCCACTGACGGCGCTGGTACAGGTGCCGCTTGTCCCTGAAGAAAAATTGAGACGCCTAGGGCCTGACCCGAGATCAAGTTAATCGCATTAAGGGCAGCGCCGACCCGCGGGGTGGCGCACAAGCGCCGCCGTCACGCCGACGGCACGCCTTCGGCGTGACGGGGCGGGTCATGCCGGAGGCATGCCGCTGCCCGGCGTGCCGCCGGGCGGGACTTCACCTAAATGCTATAGAGACCTGCGAAGTTTCGAATGGGCAGGTCCTAGAACGGCACGTCATCCGCCGCGCAGATGAAGCGGGCCACGACCTTCTTCGTCCCGGCCTTCTCGAAGGCGATCTCCAGCTTGTCGCCCTCGATGCCCTCGACACTGCCGTAGCCGAACTTCTGGTGAAACACCCGCTCGCCCACCGTGTAAGCGGACACCGCCTGCAGGTCGATCACCGTCGAAGTGCTCTCGCGCGGCTGGCTGATGGGGCGCTGGCCCTGCCGCTCCTGCAGACGCCGCCAGCCTGGCGAATTGTAGACATTCGCCTCCGCCGCGCGGTCGTGCAGGGTCGAGGCCATGGGTTGCGCCCCCGGCCCGCCGTAAAGCCCCGGCGGCGTCAGCACCTCGACATGCTCTTCGGGCAACTCGTCGACAAAGCGCGAGGGCTGCTGTGACTGCCATTGCCCGAACACCCGCCGGTTGCCCGCGAAGGAGATCGTGCAGACCTCTTCGGCCCGCGTGATGCCGACATAGGCCAGCCGCCGCTCTTCCTCGACCCCCTTATAAGGACTTTCATCCATTGAGCGCTGGGACGGGAACAACCCGTCCTCCCAGCCCGGCAGGAAGACCGCCGGAAATTCGAGCCCCTTGGCGGCGTGCAGCGTCATGATCGAGACCTTCGCCCCCTGCTCGTCGCTTTCGTTGTCCATCACAAGGCTGACGTGTTCGAGGAACCCCTGCAGGTTCTCGAACTGCTCCAGCGCCTTGACCAGTTCCTTGAGGTTCTCCAGCCGGCCCGGCGCCTCGGGTGTCTTGTCGTTCTGCCACATCGCGGTGTAGCCCGACTCGTCGAGGATCACCTCGGCCAGCTCCATGTGGGTCATGGAGGCGTCGCCGGCCATCCGGCCCCAGCGCGCCAGCCCGGCGACCAGCTCGCCCAGCGCCTTGGCGCCCTTGCCCTTGATCTCGCCCTGCTCGACCGCCAGCGCCGCGCCGTCCAGAAGCGAAACACCATTGGCCCGCGCGATGGTCTGGATCGTCTGCTGCGCCTTGTCGCCGAGGCCGCGCTTGGGGGTGTTCACGATCCGCTCGAAGGCGAGGTCGTCGGACGGAGACACCACCAGCCGGAAATAGGCCATGGCATCGCGGATCTCCATCCGCTCGTAGAAACGCGGGCCGCCGATCACCCGGTAGGGCATCCCGATGGTCAGGAATCGGTCCTCGAAGGCGCGCATCTGGTGCGAGGCGCGCACCAGGATCGCCATCTCGTCCAGCGAGAAGGGCCGCATCCCGCGGGTGCCGCCCTGCATGGCCTCGATTTCCTCGCCGATCCAGCGGGCCTCTTCCTCACCGTCCCAATGGCCGATCAGGCGGACCTTCTCGCCCTCCTGCGCCTCGGTCCACAACTCCTTGCCGAGGCGCGAGGCATTGCCACGGATCACCCCGGAGGCGGCGGCGAGGATATGCGGCGTCGAGCGGTAGTTCTGTTCCAGCCGGACCACATGGGCGCCGGGAAAATCCTTTTCGAAGCGCAGGATGTTGCCCACCTCGGCGCCGCGCCAGCCATAGATCGACTGGTCGTCATCCCCCACGCAGCAGACGTTCTTGTGCGCCGAGGCCAGAAGCCGCAGCCAGAGGTACTGCGCGACGTTGGTGTCCTGATACTCGTCGACAAGAATGTAGCGGAACCAGCGCTGATACTGGTCCAGCACGTCCTCGTGGGTCTGGAAGATTGTCACCATGTGCAACAGCAGGTCGCCGAAATCCGTCGCGTTCAGCTCGCGCAGGCGCTCCTGATAAGCCTTGTAGAGCGCCACGGCCTTGTGGTTGTAGGCCCCCGCATCGGCGGCGGGAACGCGGTCGGGGGTCAGCGCGCGATTCTTCCAGTCGTCGATGATCGAGGCCAGCTGCCGCGCGGGCCAGCGCTTGTCGTCGATCCCCGCCGCCTGCACCAGTTGCTTGAGCAACCGCAACTGGTCGTCGCTGTCCAGAATCGTGAAGTTCGACTTCAGCCCCACCAGTTCCGCGTGCCGCCGCAAGAGCTTCACGCAGATCGAGTGGAAGGTGCCGAGCCAGGGCATCCCCTCGACCGTCTGGCCCAGCATGCCAGAGATGCGATTCTTCATCTCGCGCGCGGCCTTGTTGGTGAAGGTCACGCTGAGGATCTCGTTCGGGCGCGCGCGGCCCGTCATCAACAGGTGCACCACCCGCGCGGTCAGCGCCTTGGTCTTGCCGGTGCCCGCCCCTGCCAGCATCAGCACGGGACCGTCCAGCGTTTCCACCGCCTGCCGCTGCGCCGGGTTCAGCCCGTCGAGATAGGGCGCGGGCCGCGCCGCCATGGCGCGGGCGGACAGCGAGGAGGCCTCGAAGGCATCGAAATCGTCGAAACTGCTCATGCGCGCAGTCTAACGCCTGCGATGCGCAAGGGAAAGCCGTGTTCGCGAAACGTTCCCAAGCTTTTCCCGGCAATTTCCCGCTTGACCGGATCAGGGGTGCCTTGGCCCGCGCCCCCTTGCGCGCGTCACGCCCCCATGGCCATCAGCTGATGGTGCGGAGCGACACGGCGGCGGCGTGTGGCAAAGACCGGTGCCGGGTCGTCCTGCTCGGCTACAGAAGCGCGCACGGCCACCATCTGTGCCAGCGCGGTCTGCCGCGGCGCCGGGGCCATGGTCGCATCCGCCGCGCTGGACGGGAACGGCACGTTCTCTGCCGGCGCGGGTCCTTGCGCGACCGGCGCCGCCGCATCCTGCCCGCCAGCCCCTGCCCAAGAGGGTTCTGCCTCGGCATGGGTCCAGTCAGCCGGTGCAGAAGGCGGCGCGTGATCTGCCTGCGCAACCGCCGCCTCGTTTGGCGCCATCTCCGGCGCCTGCTGCCTGTCGGGTGCCACCTGCCCCGCCACATCCGGTGCGCCCTCTGCGGTCATGCTCTTTGCCGCCGCGACCCGCGCGATGGTCCGCCCGGCCAGCGAGGCCTGCGCCATGCGCGCCACCATCGCGGGGGGCACATCGGCCTCCAGCACGCAATGCACGGACTGGAACACCTCTGTATAGGTATCGGTCACGCTGGCCACGTTCCGCGTCAGCACCAGCGTCACCAGACGCGGGTTGCGCCGTTCCGCCAGCGCGATGATCGCGCCCGTGCGGCGCCCCGCCACCTCTGCATCCAGCACCAGCAGGTCGACCACGGCCCGGCGCAGGCAACAGTCCGCCACCGCCAGAGACCCGCTGCCGGTGACGTGAATCCCCGCCTCCAGAAAGGCGATCTGGGTCAGGTCCAGCCGGGTCGGGCGGGAATCGACAATCATGGCATGCATCGTGAAAGACTCCTTCTGGCAGCGTTTCGGACAGACTCGCCAAAGCCACTTAAAATATGTTGAAGATTTGCGAGGATCACCGCGCAGTGCCAGAGGACCCATGGATCACCACAGCCGCTACCTGACCGTCGAGGACCTGCGCCGCCGCGCCCGTGCCCGTGTGCCGCATTTCGCCTTTGCCTATCTCGACACCGCCACCGGCACCGGGGCCGCCGCCCGCCGCAACCGCGAAGGGCTGGACCGGGTCCAATTCATGCCCTCGATCCTGCACGGCGAACCGGCCCCCGACTTCGAGACACCTTTTCTGGGACAAAGCTATGCGCTGCCGCTGGGCATGGCGCCGGTCGGCCAGTCCGGGCTGCTCTGGCCCGGGGCCGAGCGGATGCTGGCCGGGCACGCCCGCAAGGCCCGCCTGCCCTACTGCCTGTCCAATGTCGCCAATGCCGCGCCGGAAGAGATCGGCCCGCTGACCGACGGCAGGGGCTGGTTCCAGCTGTATCCGCCGCGCGACGAGGCCATCCGGCTCGACATGCTGAAACGCCTTCGCGACACTGGCTTCGACACGCTGGTCTTTACCGTGGACGTCCCCGTCGCGGCGCGGCGCGAGGCGCAGGTGCGGGGCGGCCTTGTCCAGCCGCCGCGCCTGACCCCGCGCATTGTCCTTCAATGCCTGCGCACGCCCGCGTGGTCCCTGGCCCGCGCCCGCGCCCGCGCCGGGATGCCGCGCATGGAAACCCTGATGAAATACGCCGACGACGACACGCCGCGCGACCCCACCAAACACGTGGGCTACCTGCTGCGCACCGCGCCGGACTGGTCCTACCTCGGCTGGCTGCGCAAACACTGGACCGGCAAGCTGATCGTCAAGGGCGTCCTGAAACCCGAGGACGCCACCCGGCTGGAGGCCGAGGGTGCCGACGCGCTTTGGGTGTCCACCCACGGCGGGCGCCAGTTCGACGGCTCTCCGGCGGCGGTCGACTGCCTGCCCGCCGTGCGCGCCGCGACCGCGCTGCCGATTCTCTTCGACAGCGGCATCGAGGGCGGTCTCGACGTGCTGCGCGCCATCAGCCTGGGCGCCGACATGGTGATGCTGGGACGCGCCTGGCTTTACGCGGTCTGCGCCCTGGGCGAGGACGGCCCCGCACATCTGACGGAACTGCTTCACCGAGACCTGATTGCCAATATCGGCCAGTTGGGCGCGTCCCGGGCAGAAGCCCTGCGTGGTCACGCAATCTTTGCAAACTCGCAGCCTCTGCCCGAATAATATGCAAATACCCTTGCGCTGCGGCGCGGCGTGGGCTTCAAATCGCCGGAACCATCGCCGGTTGGCGTGACAGACGAGGAGTTCCCATGGCCGATTTCCAGAAAATCCTGATCGCCAACCGCGGCGAGATTGCCATCCGCATCATGCGCGCCGCCAACGAGATGGGGAAGAAGACGGTCGCCGTCTACGCCGAAGAGGACAAGCTGGGCCTGCACCGCTTCAAGGCGGATGAGGCCTATCGCATCGGCGAGGGGCTGGGCCCGGTGCAGGCCTATCTGTCGATCGAGGAAATCATCCGTGTCGCCAAAGAGGCTGGCGCCGACGCGATCCACCCGGGCTATGGCCTGCTGTCCGAGAACCCCGATTTCGTCGATGCCTGCGACGCGGCGGGCATCACCTTCATCGGCCCCAAGGCCGCGACCATGCGCGCGCTGGGGGACAAGGCCTCGGCCCGCAAGGTTGCCATCGAGGCGGGCGTGCCGGTCATCCCCGCCACCGAGGTGCTGGGCAACGACTGGGAAGCCATCGCGAAAGAGGCCGAGGAAATCGACTATCCGCTGATGCTCAAGGCCTCCTGGGGCGGTGGCGGGCGCGGGATGCGCCCCATCGAAGACCCCAAGGAACTGAAGGACAAGATCCTCGAAGGCCGCCGCGAGGCCGCCGCCGCCTTCGGCAACGACGAGGGCTACCTCGAAAAGATGATCACCCGCGCGCGCCACGTCGAGGTGCAGATCCTCGGCGACAAGCAGGGCACGATCTACCACCTGTACGAGCGTGACTGCTCGGTCCAGCGCCGCAACCAGAAGGTCGTGGAACGCGCCCCCGCGCCCTACCTGAGCGAGGCCCAGCGCGAGGAAATCTGCGAGCTTGGCCGCAAGATCTGCGCCCATGTGAACTACGAATGCGCGGGCACCGTCGAATTCCTGATGGATATGGACAGCGGCGCCTTCTACTTCATCGAGGTCAACCCGCGCGTGCAGGTCGAACACACCGTCACCGAAGAGGTCACGGGCATCGACATCGTGCAGGCGCAGATCCTGATCGCCGAAGGCAAAAGCCTTGCCGAGGCCACCGGCAAGGCCAGCCAGTACGACGTGAAGCTGACGGGCCACGCGCTGCAAACCCGGATCACCACCGAGGACCCGACCAACAACTTCATCCCCGACTATGGCCGCATCACCGCCTTCCGGTCGGCCACCGGCATGGGCATCCGTCTGGATGGCGGCACCGCCTACGCGGGCGGCGTGATCACCCGCTACTACGATTCGCTGCTGGTCAAGGTCACGGCCAAGGCGCCGACGCCCGAGAAGGCGATCAAGCGCATGGACCGCGCCCTGCGCGAATTCCGCATCCGGGGTGTGACCACGAACATTGAATTCGTCATCAACCTGCTGAAGCACCCGACCTTCCTGTCGAACCAGTACACGACGAAGTTCATCGACACGACGCCCGATCTCTTCGACTTCAAGAAGCGCCGCGACCGGGGCACCAAGGTGCTGACCTACATCGCCGACATCACCGTGAACGGCCATCCCGAGGTGCAGGGCCGCGCCATGCCCCACCCCGACCTCAAACCCGCGAAGGCGCCGAAGGTCCCGCTGGAGGAGCCGCGCGCCGGGACCCGCACCCTGCTGGACGAAAAGGGTCCGCAGGCGGTCGTGGACTGGCTGACCAGCCAGAAGCAGGTGCTGATCACCGACACCACCATGCGCGACGGCCACCAGTCGCTGCTGGCCACCCGGATGCGCAGCCTCGACATGATCAAGGTCGCGCCCGCCTATGCGCACAAGCTGCCGCAGCTCTTTTCCGTGGAGTGTTGGGGCGGCGCCACCTTCGACGTGGCCTACCGCTTCCTGCAGGAATGTCCGTGGCAGCGCCTGCGCGACCTGCGCGCCGCCATGCCGAACCTGATGACGCAGATGCTGCTGCGCGGCGCCAATGGCGTGGGTTACACCAATTACCCCGACAACGTGGTGCAGTTCTTCGTCAAGCAAGCCGCCGAGACCGGCGTCGACGTCTTCCGCGTCTTCGACAGCCTCAACTGGGTCGAGAACATGCGCGTCGCCATGGATGCGGTTCTTGAGTCGGGGAAGATCCTCGAAGGCACGGTCTGCTACACCGGTGACATCCTTGACCCGGACCGGGCCAAGTATGACCTGAAATACTACGTCGCCATGGGCAAGGATCTGAAAGAGGCCGGCGCGCATATCCTCGGGCTGAAGGACATGGCGGGCCTGCTGAAGCCCTCCGCCGCCGCCCTGCTGGTGAAGACGCTGAAGGAAGAGGTCGGCCTGCCGATCCATTTCCACACGCATGACACCTCGGGCGCGGCCATCGCCACGATCATGGAGGCCGCGCGCGCGGGCGTCGACGTGGTCGACTGCGCCATGGACGCGCTGTCAGGCAATACCTCGCAGCCGACGCTGGGCTCTGTCGTCGAGGGCCTGCGCCACACCGAGCGTGAGACCGGGCTGGATATCGCCGCGATCCGCGAGATCTCGAACTACTGGGAGGCGGTGCGCGGCCAATACGCGGCCTTCGAAAGCGGCATGCAGGCCCCCGCCTCCGAGGTCTACCTCCACGAGATGCCCGGCGGGCAGTTCACCAACCTCAAGGCGCAGGCGCGGTCGATGGGGCTGGAGGAACGCTGGCACGAGGTCGCCCAGACCTATGCCGACGTGAACCAGATGTTCGGCGATATCGTGAAGGTCACACCCTCGTCCAAGGTGGTGGGCGACATGGCCCTGATGATGGTGTCGCAGGGCCTGACGCGCAAGGATGTCGAGGACCCGAAGAAGGACCTCTCTTTCCCCGATTCGGTCATCGACATGATGAAGGGCAACCTTGGCCAGCCCCCGGGTGGCTGGCCCAAGGGCATCCAGAAGAAGATCCTGAAATCCGAGAAGCCCTTCACCGAACGCCCCGGCCTCAAGGCCGCCCCGGTCGATATCGAGGAGAAGCGCAAGGAACTGGCCGCGACCCTCGAAGGCGTCACCTTCGACGACGAGGATCTGAACGGCTACCTGATGTATCCCAAGGTCTTCACCGATTACGCGGCCCGGCATGAAACCTACGGCCCGGTGCGCGCCCTGCCCACGCGGACCTTCTTCTACGGCATGGAAGCGGGCGAGGAGATCACCGCGGAAATCGACCCCGGCAAGACGCTGGAGATCCGGCTTCAGGCGGTGGGCGAGACGCAGGACGATGGCGAGGTCCGGGTGTTCTTCGAACTGAACGGCCAGCCCCGCACCATCCGCGTGCCGGATCGCAAGGCCGGCGCCGCCAGCGGCGCCCGCCCCAAGGCCGAGGTCGGCAATCCCGCCCATGTGGGCGCCCCGATGCCGGGGGTCGTGGCCTCTATCGGGGTGAAAGCGGGGGATGCGGTCAAGACCGGCGACCTGCTGCTGACCATCGAAGCGATGAAGATGGAAACCGGCATGCACGCCGAGCGCGACGGCACGGTGAAGGCCGTGCATGTTCAGCACGGCAGCCAGATCGACGCCAAGGACCTGCTGATCGAGTTCGAGTGACGCAGAAGGCCAGGGCCTGACACAGGGCCCGCCTTCGGGCGGGCCGAAGGCCGCCGCGCCGGATCGGGCGAGGCCGGATCGCAGAAATCGGCCATAGCCCCCGGCGCCGCGACTGGGGGCGTGCCCCCCGGGGCTCGCCTGCCCCCCTGTCCGCAACCCAACCCATCACGATGGCCTGCCGCCCCCCAGCCTGAACGCGACCGGCAGGACCCAGGACGGCCCGCCGGGACACCGTCAAAGCCGCCCCCGCTGCGCGGTGCTTGCGCCGTCCCCCCGAGCCGCGCCCTGTGAACAACTCCGTTTCCCGTCGCGAAACAGAAAGTTGCAGCGCAGCCTTCACCCTTATAGGGTAAAATCCTCTCCATCTTGCTTGGGGGAAGGACACCGCGATGGTCTTGCGCCGTTTCATCGGGCTGGGCGCCCTTCTGTTGGCCGTCGGCATCCCGCCGGTCTTGGCACAGGAGACCCCCGTCATTCCCTTCGACGAGGAAGGCCCCGTCGAAGAGGTCCCGGTCTCCGACCATCCGATCCGCCACCTGCCGGTGCTGCGCTTCCGCTCCTCCGATCCGCGCATGAACGAGGCCTACCGGCAGGCCCGCGCCGCCCTGCCGAACGTGGTTTCGGCCACGGAAAAGCGCCACGGGTTCTTTTCCCCCTCGCTCGCGCTTCTCATCGCGGTCAAGGTGCCCGATGCCGAGCGCCCGATAGAATTCGTCTGGGTCGACACCATCCGGCGCAGGGGCGACCACTTCACCGCCCGCCTCGCGGCATGGCCGCGCCGCATCCCCGGCAAACGCCTGCGCGACGAGATCGTCTTCGTTTACCCGCAGGTCTACGACTGGGCGGTGCAGGCCGTCGACGGCCGCTACTACGGCTATTTCACCACCCGCGTCCTGCTGAAGGACATGGAAGAGCCGCAACGCAGCCGTATCGGCGTGACGCTGGTGCCCCGCCCGGTGCCGCAGCTCTGGCAGTGACCCCGTCGCGCCGCAGGGGCCGCACCAGGACCCCGGGGCCGCCGCCTCATCCGCCCTGCCCCCATCGCCGCCCCATCAGGCAGGCGCCCCCGACCGCCCATCCCAGCCCCCTTTGCAGACAATCCGGCGAAAAAACCCGACAGTCCCCGGATTTCCTCTTGCACCCCCGAAAGCCTCGCTATAAATCCGCCTTCACCATTTGGTTCGCGGGCGTAGCTCAGGGGTAGAGCATAACCTTGCCAAGGTTAGGGTCGGGCGTTCGAATCGCCTCGCCCGCTCCAAGTGGCCGGATCACGACACGGCAGGCAGCCAGCGTCACGATCCACAGATGACATGGCGCGCGGGCGTAGCTCAGGGGTAGAGCATAACCTTGCCAAGGTTAGGGTCGGGCGTTCGAATCGCCTCGCCCGCTCCATGTCACCTCCAACACCGGAAACGCTGAAAAGAACGCGGACACGCCAAGCGGACCGAACGTGGCACGCCGCATTCGCGCCCGGACCCCGCGCGGCAAAGGCCGCAGGCCGAGCCACGGCGCAGCGCCTGTCACGCCGCGGGCCCCTGCCCTCTTTCCCCCTGCGTCCGGCCCGCCTATAAGCCCCGCCATACAGCAGGACGATCCGACATGCGCAAAGCCACCATCACCCGCAAGACCGCCGAGACCGCGATCACCGTCACCCTCGACCTCGACGGCTCCGGGACCTACGACAACGACACCGGCGTGGGCTTCTTCGACCATATGCTCGATCAACTGTCGCGCCATGCGCTGATCGACATGCACATCCGGGCCGAGGGCGACCTGCACGTCGACGACCACCACACGGTCGAGGACACCGGCATCGCCATCGGGCAGGCCTTGGCGCAGGCGCTTGGCGACAAGCGCGGCATCCGCCGTTACGGCGCCTGCCTGCTGCCGATGGACGATGCGCTGGTGCGCGCCGCGCTCGACCTGTCCGGGCGGCCCTTCCTGGTGTGGAACGTCACGCTGCCCTCACCCAAGATCGGCACCTTCGACACCGAACTGGTGCGCGAGTTCTTCCAGGCACTCTCCACCCACGGCGGCATCACCCTGCACGTCGACGCGCTGCACGGGATCAACAGCCACCACATCACGGAGGCCGCCTTCAAGGCGGTCGCCCGCGCGCTGCGCGAGGCGGTGGAAGCCGATCCCCGGAAGGGCGACGAAATCCCCTCCACCAAGGGCGCGCTCTAGACCATGCTGACGGCGATCATCGACTACGAAAGCGGCAACCTGCACTCGGCCCAGAAAGCCTTCCAGAAGATGGCGCAAGAGGTCGGTGCCGGCACCGTGCAGGTCACCGGCGACCCCGAGGTCGTGGCGAAGGCCGACCACATCGTGTTGCCGGGCGACGGGGCCTTCCCCTCCTGCGCGGCGGCCCTGCGCGCCTCGGGATGCTTCGACGCCATGGTCGAAGCGGTGAACCGGGGCCGCCCCTTCCTCGGCATCTGCGTCGGCATGCAGCTGATGGCGCAGCGGGGCTTCGAATACGAAGAGACCGAGGGCCTCGGCTGGATCGACGCCACCGTCGACCGCATCGCGCCCGGAGACCCGGCGCTCAAGATCCCGCACATGGGCTGGAACGACCTGGTGATCGACCATCCCCACCCGGTGCTGGCGGGGCTCGAAACCGGCGAACATGCCTATTTCGTGCACTCCTACCAGATGCGGATGATCGACCCGACCCAGCGCGTGGCCCATGTCGACTACGCCGGCGACATCACCGCCATCGTCGCCCGCGATAACTGCATCGGCCTCCAGTTCCACCCGGAAAAAAGCGCCGCCGCAGGCCTGCGCATGATCGCCAACTTCCTGCGCTGGCGCCCCTGACGGAACCGGGCCAAACAGCGCGCAGACCGCGCGCTTCGCCTTTCTTCTCTGTCCCAACACTCAAGAAAAACGCGCGCAGGAACGGCCCACCCTCGCGTTTCTTCTTGGCCCAAATACCTCTGATAGACCGATCCGAAAACGCGCCGTATCCGGCCAGGTGCCCCGGGGGCACGCGCTTGTCGCGTACCCCCGGCGGTCGCCCGGCCAGGGGCCGGGCGAAACCGCTCAGTTCAGGCGGCTCCAGGTCTGGCTGGAACAGAGCAGACCACCCGCGACACAGCCATGCAAGGTCAGGGCATTGCCGCTCAGGGCCATCTTGCCGGTGTAGACCTTGTTGTTCGACGGTCGCCAGACCTTGCCCCGGTACTGGCCCCCGCCCTGCGGCGCCATGTTGATCACCAGCGTCTTGCCCTTGTTGGGCGACTCGTACTCGCCCGAGGCGTTGAAGGTCCGCACGATCACACCGCACAGCTTGTCCCCGCAGGGCACCATGCGCACATGCGCATAGGCGCCCTCGTCGGGCTGCGTCTTCCAGGTCCCCTCCACCGGGTCCGCCGCCGCTGCACCGGCCAGCAGCGCCAGCGCCATTGCCAGAAGTCTCATGTCCTCTCCTCCCGTCGTGACATGACCGAAACGATGCGGCTCGCCCGGCCTTCACGGCAAGCGTGACGCAGGGTCCGCTTGCATGTATCGTGGCGTCATAATAAGGGGCCGCAAGACTCTGGAAGGGCAGTACAAATGATCCTCTACCCGGCTATCGACCTGAAAGACGGCAAGGCCGTCCGCCTGCTGCGCGGCGATATGGACAAGGCCACCGTCTTCAACGACGATCCCGCCGCACAGGCGCTGGAGTTCGTGGCACAGGGCTGTGAGTGGCTGCATCTTGTCGACCTGAACGGCGCCTTTGCCGGGCAGCCCGTCAATGCCGCCGCGGTCGAGGCCATCCTAAAACAGACCAAGACCCCGGCCCAGCTGGGCGGTGGCATCCGCGACATGGCGACCATCGAGATGTGGCTCTCGAAAGGGCTCTCCCGGGTGATCCTCGGCACCGTGGCGGTCGAGAATCCCGCCCTCGTGCGCGAGGCCGCCGCCGCCTTCCCCGGGAAGGTCGCCGTGGGCATCGACGCGCGGGACGGCAAGGTCGCGACCAAGGGCTGGGCCGAGACCACGGACGTGGACGCCACCGACCTCGCACGGTCCTTCGAAGACGCGGGCGTCGCGGCCATCATCTACACGGATATCAACCGCGACGGCGCGATGCAGGGCCCCAACGTGCAGGCAACCGCGGCGCTGGCCCGTGCCGTGACGATTCCGGTCATCGCCTCGGGCGGGGTGTCTTCGCTGAAAGACCTGATCGCCCTGCGCGACTGCGGTGCCGCGCTGAACGGCGCGATCTCGGGCCGGGCGCTCTACGACGGGGCGCTCGACCTGAAAGCGGCCCTCAAGGCCCTTGCCTGACACAGGGGCCGTGGCGGCCTGACACCGCATGTCGCCCGCCACCATCGCAGGGGCGACCGGCAGGACGCCTCCGTTCTCTGGGGGCGACGGCTTGCCCTTGCGGCAGCGACGGCATTCGATGGCCCGAAGGACCCGCGCGGCGACAGCCATGTCCTAAAAGCGCCTGAGGCGCACCGGGGCAGCCCTGCCCTGATCCCGGCACGGGGCGTTTCAGCCTCCCGCCTGCCCCGGCTTGTGGGTCAGGCCCGCCCGCGCCTCCGCCACCTGTGGGCCGGGGCCGGCGTCTCCGCCGATGTCCAGCCCCCCGCCCCGCTGCGGCCTCTTCTCAGGCGATGCAGGTCGCCCCACCCGCCGAGGCCCGCGCCGCCTTGGTGGCGCAAGGGCCTGTCTTCAAGGGCAAAATCCCGCCGACCGCGATTCCCCGCAGGCCAAACCACGGCATTTCGGCAAGGCGCCGCCGCCTCCCGGCGCCCCGGTTGAAGCCGGACGGGCCGCGCGCCACCTCTTTGGACGAAGGCGGCGCCACCCTCATGGCGCAGCCCGAAACAACGGAAGGAAAAGGCACATGACCATCCGCAAGACCCTCCTCGGCACCGCGACCCTCGCCGCGCTGGCCGCCGCTCCGCTGGCCCCCGTTCTGGCGCAGACCGCGCCCGCGCAGGATGCCCCGGCAGCGGCCCCCGCAGAGGCGCCTGCACAGGCTCCCGCCGCCACGCCCGAAGCCACCGCCGACTTCAGCGACGCAGAGCTGCAGAGCTTCGTCGAGGCGGCCTCTGAAATTGCCGAGATCCGTCAGGAATTCGCCGCCCAGATCCAGGGTGCGCAGGACGGCGAGACGGTCAAGGAACTGCAAGAGCAGGCCCTGACCGAGATGCGCGCGGCCATCGATGCCACCGACGGCATCGACGTCGAGCAATACAACGCCATCGGCGCCGCCTCGCAGTCCGACTCTGAGGTCAACGAACGCCTGACCGCCATGATGCAGCAGCACATGCAGAAACAGGACAACGGCGAGGGCTGACTTACCCAAGGCTTGCCCCGCCAGCGGGCGGTCCCGCTCCCCGGCCGACGGGCCGACCCCCGGACCGCCCGACCGCGCGCCGCCTCCTCCCCCGGGGCGGCGCGCTTTTATGCGGCGCCCGAATTCTTCCAAAGAATTCGGGCCGGTTTCTTTGCAAGAAACCGGCCCGCCCCCGGCGACCATCCGCTTTGACCTTCCCAAGCCCGGCATTTCGCGCTACCGGAAGGCCATGCTCAAGACCCGCATCATCCCCTGCCTCGACGTCGCCGATGGCCGCGTCGTCAAGGGCGTCAACTTCGTCGACCTGCGCGATGCGGGTGACCCGGTGGACGCCGCCCGCGCCTATGACGCCGCCGGTGCCGACGAGATCTGTTTCCTCGACATCCACGCCACGCATGAGAACCGCGGCACCATGTTCGACATGGTCACCCGCACCGCCGAGCAGTGCTTTATCCCGCTGACCGTGGGCGGCGGCGTCCGCACCGTGGCGGATGTGCGCGCGCTGCTTCTGGCGGGGGCCGACAAGGTCTCGTTCAACTCCGCCGCCGTGGCCAACCCCGATGTGGTGGCCGAGGCCGCCGACCAGTTCGGCAGCCAGTGCATCGTCTGCGCCATCGACGCCAAGACCGTGGCCCCCGGCAAATGGGAGCTGTTCACCCACGGCGGCCGCAAGCCCACGGGCATCGACGCGGTCGCCTTCGCCCGCCTGATCGCCGCCAAGGGCGCCGGAGAGATCCTGCTGACCTCGATGGACCGCGACGGCACGAAATCGGGCTTCAACCTGCCCATGACCCGCGCCATCGCGGATGCCGTCGACATCCCGGTGATCGCCTCGGGCGGCGTCGGCACGCTGGACCACCTCGTCGAGGGCGTGACCGAAGGCCATGCCTCGGCGGTTCTGGCGGCCAGCATCTTCCACTTCGGAACCTTCTCCGTGGCCGAGGCCAAGGCCCATATGGCCGCCGCCGGCATCCCGGTGCGGTTGTGAGCGGCCAAGCCCCTGACAGCGCCCGGCACGCAAACCCTTGCCACGGCATTCCCACGGTATCGCAGGCCCGCCCGGCCCGGACCCAAGACAGACGTCCCTGAGGATCCCGCCATGACACTCGAAGACCTCGAAGCCATCGTGGCCAGCCGCGCCAAGGCCTCGCCCGACGAAAGCTGGACCGCCAAGCTCTTGGCCAAGGGCCCCGAGAAATGCGCCGAGAAATTCGGCGAGGAAGCGGTGGAGGCGATCATCGAAGCCGTGAAGGGGGACCGCGACAAGCTGGCCTCGGAAGCTGCCGATGTGCTCTTTCACCTGCTGGTGATGCTGCGCGCCCGGGATGTGTCCGTGGCGCAGGTCATGGCCGTGCTCGCGGCGCGGCAATCGCAGTCCGGGCTGGCCGAGAAATCGGCGCGCGGCGGCTGAGACGGGCGCGAAGCGGCTTCGAAGCCGCTTGTCGAAGGCCCTTCGAAGGGCCTTGCGCCCCCGTGGACCCTGACGTGCAAAACCCGAGCCTGCGGGTATCCCCGCGCAGATGGCCCGAGAGGCCGCATGACTCGGGTGGCTGCCCTCCGGGGCGCCAAGCTCTGCCAAGATCCGGTTAACCGGCGCGGAACGGGCCACGCTCCCGGTCCCGCCCGCGACGAAGCGGTCGCAAGGGCGGCCAGCGAGACGGTGGGCCGGGCGCCTTCGCGCATCACGAGACCGGCCACGGACCGGGGCCTCACAGCTTCGACGAGATCACCCCGGTGTTGAAGCCGCCCATGCGCAGCTCTCCGAACAGGCGCTGATACTCGATCTTGGGACAGCGGTTCATCACCACGTCGACGCCCCGCGCCTCTGCCCTGGCCCGCGCCTCGTCGCTTACGACACCGATCTGCATCCAGACCGTCCGCAGCCCCGGAAAGCAGGCCAACGCCTCTTCGACGATCGGCGGCACATGCTCGGACCGGCGGAAGACATCGACCATGTCGACGTCCCCGGGACAATCCGCCAGCCCGGCCCGCACGGTCTCTCCGAACAGGGTCTGCCCCGCATGCCCGGGATTCACCGGAATCACCGTGAACCCCTTCAGTTTCAGGTAGCGCGCGACATAGTAGCTGGGCCGGACCGGGTTCATCGACACGCCGACAACCGCGATCTTGCGCGTGCCCGTCAGGATATCCTTGAGATGACCGTCGGTATAATCCATGCGCCTCATCCTAGGCCGGTCGCGCCGGGGCGCAAGCTGCAAACCCCTGCCCTGAAAAAGAAAAAGCGCCCGGGACAATACCCGGGCGCAGTTACGGAACGAGGGACAGTGAAGGTTTCGCGAGGGTTCCGGCCCCGCGACCTGACAGAAACATAGGCTAGAATGTCACAGGTTAAAGGTCTGTAAAGAACTCGTGAACGAATTTTCTTGACCATCACTTCGATCTGCCGGTTGCAAGGCTGTCGATCAGCGTTTCATGCAGGCTTTCGGTGGAATCCGCACCGATCAGCCGGGGCGCCCGCAGCAGGAAGAGCTTGCCCAAGCCGGTCCAGGTTCCGATCGACGGCGCGTACACATCGCAGGGAAACCGCGCCCGCCAGCCCTCGGGCAGCGCCACGCCACTGGCCTCCAGCTTGTCCAGCATCCAGACCAGCGGGATGTTCGACAGCGGCCGCGCCGCCGTCTCCATCCCGATCTGCCCGCCGACATCGCCATGGGTGCCGCGAAACCAGACCTGCTCGACCTCCCCCTCCCATCCCGGCGGCGAGGACCAGAGCACCGGCGCATAGGCCTGCCGCGTCTCGTCATAGGCCAGGGCGTGATAGCCGCGCCGAACCGTCGCCCCAAGCGCGTGATTGTGGAACTCGTAATCGCTTTCGGTCAGCCGCCACAGCAGCGGCAGCCGCAACCCCAGCGCCTTGACGCTGTCCCAGACCCCGACCATCTCGATGGGCGCGCTCTCGTGACAATAAAGCCGGGCGAAATCCCGCGCTGCGGTGCCACCCGGCGCCAGTTGATACAGGCGGTAGATCTGCTGGATATTGCGTTCCGTCGCCGCCTCGGCGCGGATCAGCCCGACGCGGTCGATGATCCCGGCCAGGGATCGCACCGCATAGGCGCCGCGCGAGTAGCCCATCAGGTAGATTCGGTCGCCGGGCCGGTAGCGCGAGGACAGGTAGCCATAGGCGCGGCGGATCTGGCGGTTGATCCCGCGCCCAACGGCGACATCGGCGGTGGCGGCCCAATCCGTCCACTGCACCCCTGCCTCGTAGAACAGCGAGGCATGCCCGCGCTCCTGCAACAGGCGGAAGGTCAGGCCGGCGTTGGTTTCCTGCCCCGGCTCCAGCGAGGACATGGTCCCGTCAAGGATGATGACGTGATCGACCGGCCCGCGCCTGTGGCCCCAAGCGGAATGGTCCGTCGACAGCCGCCGACGGAACCAGCCGAAGATCCTGTTACTCAGCCGTGGCCGCATGGTCGCGCAACATCGTCCAGACGCGCAGCGGCGTGAAGGGCATGTCGACCTGCCGGATGCCGCGCGCCCACAGCGCGTCCTGCACCGCGTTCGAGACCGCCGCCAGGGCGCCCACGGTCCCGGCCTCGCCGCAGCCCTTCATGCCCATGGGGTTGGCGGTCGAGGGCACCGGCTCCGTCGCGAAATCGATCATCGGCATGTCGAAGGCGCGCGGCATGGCGTAGTCCATGAAGCTGCCGGTCAGCAGCTGGCCGGTCTCGTCGTAGGCCACCTGTTCGACCAGCGCCTGACCCAGCCCCTGCGCGACACCGCCATGCACCTGCCCCTCGGCCAGCAGGGGATTGATGAGGTTGCCGAAATCGTCGACCACCGCGTAACGCACGCACACCGTCAGCCCGGTGTCGGGGTCGATCTCGACCTCGGCCACGTGGCAGCCGTTGGGATAGCTGCGGCCCGGAAGCTCGGCCCGCGCGTCCCACGTCAGCAGGTCCTCGCGGCCCGCCTCGCGCGCCAGTTGCGCGGCCTCCATCATCGTCGGCGTGACGTTCGATCCCTCGGCGCGGAAGCGTTCGTCGTCGAAGGAGATCTCTTCCGACGGCACGCCCATCTCATCGGCGAGGAACTCGGCAAAGCCGCTCACCATGGTCGAGACCACCGCCAGCGTCGCGTTGGCCTGCGTCGTCACCGAGCGCGAGCCGCCGGTGCCGCCGCCCGTGGCGATCAGGTCGCTGTCGCCCTGGATCACCTCGATCTTCTCGGCGGGGATGCCGGACTGGTCGGACAGGAACTGTGCAAAGACCGTCTCGTGCCCCTGCCCGTTCGACTGGGTGCCGACGTAGATCTTCGCCCCGTCCTCGGTGAATTCGACCTTCACGTCCTCATGCGGCTGCCCGAGGATCGACTCGATGTAGTAGCACAGCCCGATGCCGCGCAGCTTGCCCCGCGCCTCGGTCTGCGCGCGCCGCTCGGCAAAGCCGTCGAGCGCCGCGAAGTCTTCCGCATGGCCCATGACCCGCGCGAAATCGCCCACGTCATAAAGCTCGCCAGAGGCGGTCTTGTAGGGAAACTGCTCGGGCTTGATGAAGTTGATCCGCCGCAGCTCCAGCGGGTCCACACCCAGCTCGCGCGCGGCGCGGTCCATGATGCGCTCCAGCACATAGATCGCCTCGGGCCGACCGGCGCCGCGATAGGCGTCGACCTGCGTGGTGTTGGTGTAGAAGCCCTCGGCCCGGTAGTACATCGTCTGGATGTCATAGACCCCGGTGATGACCCGGCCAAAGAGGAAACTCTGGATCATTTGACCGAAGTGCGAGTTGTAGGCGCCAAGGTTCGACCGCGTGTGCAGGCGATAGGCGGTGATCCTGTGGGTCTCGTCGAAGGCCAGCTCGGCAAAGGTCGTCAGGTCGCGCCCGGCGTTGTCGCTCAGCATCGCCTCGCCCCGGTCGGACATCCAGTGCACGGCCCGGCCCAACACCCTGGCGGCATAGGGCAGGATGAAATACTCGGGGTACGGCATGCCCTTCATGCCGAAGCCGCCGCCGACATCGGGATTGGTCACGCGCACTGTCTGGGGATCGACGCCGAAGGCACGCGACAGTTCTTCCTTCATGCCCCAGACACCCTGCCCGTTGAAGGCAAGGTGCATCCGCCCGGCTTCATACTCCGCATAGGCGCCGCGCGGCTCCATGGCGTTGACGATGATGCGGTTGTCGCCCACCTCCAGCGAGACGGTCCTGGCCGCCGCCTCGAAGGCCGCCTTGGTGGCCGCCTCGTCGCCGAGGCCGTAGTCATAGGCGCGGTTGTCCGGGGCCTCGTCGTGGATCGCCGTGTCGCCCGGTGCGAGGTCCAGCATGACCGGCAGGTCTTCGTAATCCAGCTCGATCAGCTCGGCGGCGTCGCGGGCCTGTTCCAGCGTCTCGGCCACGACCACGGCCACCGGTTCCCCGGCGAAGCGCAGCCTGTCCTCGGCCAGGACCGGGCGGCGGGTCTCCGCGCCCATGGTTCCGTCGCGGTTCGGCGTCAGCGTCGCCGACATGGCGATGTCGACGCCCGCCTCGGTCATGTCCTGCGCCGTCACCACCAGATGCACACCCTCCGCGTCCCGCGCGGCAGAGACGTCCAGCCCGGTGATCCGCGCATGCGCGACGGGCGAGCGGAAGACGAAGGCGCGCAGCGCGCCCTCGGGGACGATGTCGTCGACGTAGCGCCCCTGCCCGGTCAGAAACCGCGTGTCTTCCCTGCGTGTGACGGATTGGGCCTTGCCGAACTTTTCCATGGGGGTCCCTCGCGCGTGCTGGATGCCTTAGCGCGGACCTTAGCGGCCATGCCCGAAGTGTCCAGCCCGCGTCACCGCGCCAGCGTCACGATCTTCCGCGCGCCATAGCCGTTGAAGCGCGTGGCCAGCGCGTTGGAATAGGCGCCGCAGGCGTGGAACAGCAGATAGTCCCCTTCGGCGAGATCCCCGGGCAGCAGCACGGTTTCCGACAGCCGGTCGAGGCTGTCGCAGGTCGGGCCGAAGACGGTCAGCGGGCGCAGGGGCGCGCTGCGCGGCGTGCCTGCGGGCGACAGCGCGGTGATGCGGGCCGAGGGCCCGAGGTCGCGCCATTCGCTGAGGCCGCCATAGATGCCGTCGTTCAGGAAGACCGCGCCCTCGGTCGCGGCCTTGACCAGCAGCGCGAGTTCAAAGCAATCGGCGACCATGGCCCGGCCCGGTTCGCAGACCAGCGCGGGCGGCGTGGCAAAGGCGGCGCGTGTAGCCTCTTCGATGGCTTCGAAAATGGCGGGCAGGTCCGGGGCCGGGTCTTCGCGATGCGCCGGAAAGCCCCCGCCCACGTTCAGGCGGTGCAGGGTGACGCCCGCGGTTTCCGCCACCCGCGCGGCGGCGTGGATATAGGCGACCCAGGCCTGCGCGTCGCGGCATTGGGTGCCGGGGTGGAAGGTGATCGAGGGCGTGCCGCCACGCGCCACCACCTCGGCTAGCAGGGCGGCGGCGCGCCCGGGCTCTGCGCCGAACTTGGACCCGAAGTCATAGACGGCGCCCGCCACCGGCAGCTTCAGCCGCACGGCGATCTCCTGCCCGCTCAGGTCGCCCAGCTTGTCCAGTTCCGACAGGCGGTCCACCGACCACGAGGTGACGCCCATGCGCCGCCCCTCGGCGATCTCGGACAGGGCACGGATCGGGTTGTGGTAGTGCAGCACGGCGCCCGGCGCCACGGCGCGGACCATGTGCATCTCTTCCGGCGAGGCCACGTCGAAGGCACCCACCCCGGCGGCGGCCAGCGCTTCCAGAACGGCGCGGTCGGGGTTGGCCTTGACCGCAAAGGTCACGAGGCCGGGAAAGCCGTCCAGGAACACCCGCGCGGTGGCGGTCAGCCGCGCCGGGTCGAAGAAGAAGACCGGCTCTTGCGGGGTTTCGCGGGACAGGTATTGCGTCGGGTTGCGGTGGAATGCCTGCTGAAGGACCATGGGGTTCGCGCCTCTGGTATAGGTTGCCTGTCCTCCCAGTTTCCACGCGATTCCTGTCGATTTCATCGGGCAGATGCGTCAGGATGTTCGAAAGCCCCGTCAAAATGCAGGTCCGATGATACAATTCGACGAAACAGACCGCGCGCTGATCGCGCTCTTGTCCGAAAACGCCCGCGCCTCGGCGACCGAACTGTCAAAGCGCCTTGGCCTTGCGCGGACCACCGTGCAGGCGCGGATCGAGAAGCTGGAGCAGTCGGGCGCCATCGCCGGCTACACGATCCGGCGCGGCCAGCGGCTGGACCCGGCGATCCGCGCGACGGTGCTGATCGGGGTAGAGCCGCGCGCCACGGCCTCGGTGCTGGCCCGGCTGAAACAGGTCAAAGAGGTCGAGACGGTGCACACCACCTCGGGGCGCTTCGACCTTGTGGCGGAACTGGCGGCGCAGACCACGGAGGCCCTGGACCGCGCGCTGGATCAGATCGGAGAGGCGAAGGGCGTGCGCGGCTCGGAAAGCCTGATCCACCTCAGCACGCGCATCGACCGGCGGGGTGGCTAGGGTGGGCTTGGCCCCACCCCGTGGGCGGATTACTCCGCCGCTTCCTCGGTGCTGTATTTCTTGAACAGCCCGCCCTGGAACATGAAGAAGACAACGATGGCGGCGGTCAGCCCGAAGGTCTTGAAATAGACCCATGTCTCGGTGCTCATGGTGCGCCAGATCACCTCGTTCAGGGCCGCCAGCCCGAAGAAGAGCCACATCACCCGCCTGGTCAGGATCATCCAGCCTTCCTGCTTCAGCGGCATCAGGCCTTCCATCACCGCCTGAAGCCAGCTTTGCCCGCGCATCAGCCCGATCGCCAGCGCCCCGCCGAACAGCAGGTAGATCAGCGTCGGCTTGATCTTGAAGAAGCGTTCGTCGTTCAGCCAGACCGACAGCCCGCCGAAGACCACGATCAGCACCGCCGTCACCGCCTGCATGCGGCTGAGGTGGCCGGTCAGTTTCCACAGCGCCCCCATGCACAGCAGGAAAACCGGGATGAAGGCGGCGGTCACCAGGATGAAGCCGTTGTATTCTGTCCCGCCAATGGTGAAGATCTCGTCCTTCAGCCAAAGGTAAGCTGCGAAGAAGGCAAGGATCGGGCCGAATTCCAGCGCGGTCTTCAGCATCGGGTTCACGGTTTTCGGGTCCGTTGCGGGCTTCGGTTCAGTCGTGGGCGTTGGGTCGGTCATGGGGCCTCTCGTACCTGTCCCGCTCCAGATAGGCGTTTCAGCCCGCCAACTCAACGATCACCGCCCCGGCGGCGATCAGCGCCATAAGCGCGATCCGTCGGGGGCCCACGGTTTCCTTCAGCACCAGCCAGCCGATGACCGCCGCGAAGACCGTCGAGGTCTCGCGCAGGACGGCGGCCTCGCCGACCTTGTCGAGGCGGGTGGCCAGCATGACCGACCCGAAGCTGAAGAAGGCGACGATGCCGCCGACGAAGCCGCGCAGCAGCAGCAGCGGCAGGGTCGGCTTCTCTGCCATCCTGCGGTAGCGCAGCACCGCGATCACCGGCATCAGCAGGCCGTCGATGAAGAAGAACCACGCCAGAAAGGTGAACGGGTCCGCCGTGGCCCGGATGCCATAGGCGTCATAGGTGGTGTAAAGTGCCACGAAAAGCCCGGTGGCGACCGCGAAAGCCAGCGCCCGGGGCAGCGTGTCGCGCGCGGTTTCGAGGTAACGCAGGTTGTAGACCGCAAGCCCGAAGATGCCCGACAAGAGGACACCGACCCCGGCCCATTGCATCGGCGCGAAATGCTCTCCGAAGACCAGCGAGGCGCCGATGACCGCGAAAAGCGGCCCGGTGCCGCGCACCACCGGGTAGACCACCGTATAGGCGCCCTGCGTATAGGCCATGGCCTGCAACAGCTTGTAGACCGCGTGGATCAGGAAGGCGCCCGCGAAGATCGGCCACATATGCGGCTCGGGCCAGGGCACGACGAAGAGCGCGAAGGGTGCCGCCATCAGCCCGTAACAGCCGTCTATGGCGCCGCGCGACATCCACGGATCGTGCCGCCCCTTCTGAAGCGCCCCGAAGACCGCGTGAAGAAAGGCGGCCAGCAGGGCAAGGATCAGCGCCAGCCGATGCCCCTCTGCCGTGCCTTCGAGAGAGATCAGCCAGTCCGACACGGGCGCCCCTTTTTGCATGACTTTGTCATGCATCTGCCCGGTTGCGCAGGCGGATGCAAGGGTTCTGAGGGCTTTCCCGGAACCTCGGGCGCCCGGCCCCGGTTAAGCCGGAAACCTCCCAGGGCCGCTTGACCATGTTCGAACAGATCTCGCAGGAATTCACCCGCTCTTTCTCCGTCATTCCGCCGGAGGTCGCCTTTGCCCGTATCGTGGCGGCCATCCTGCTGGGGGGAATCGTCGGGCTGGAACGGGAATGGCGCGAGAAACCGGCGGGGCTGCGGACGCATATCCTCGTCTCGGTGGCTGCCTGCCTCTTCGTGCTGCTGGGCCGTGAACTGGCGGCCATGGACTTCGGCGCGGGCGAGCAGCGCAACGACCCGCTGCGCATGATCGAGGCGGTGACGGCGGGCGTGGCCTTCCTTGCCGCCGGGCTGATCTTCACCGCTGGCGAGAAGGTCCGCAACGTGACCACCGGCGCCTCGCTCTGGCTGGTGGGCGGGATCGGGCTGGGCTGCGGCGCGGGACAGATGCCGCTGGCCGCCATGACGACCGTGGTGGTGGTCGCCGTGCTGCTGGTGCTGCGCCGGGTCGAGCGCCTTATGGGAACACACGAAACGCACTGACAGGGGGCTGAGAACCCCTGGTCGCGAGGCCCTCGCGGAACATGCTTCATCGCCAGCACTGGACGGGCGGAGGTCAGGATGCGCGGACCGGACAGGGTGACGGGGTCGCTGTCCGGCCACGCCGATCCTGAGGCGCGCCTTCCTCTGCCCAAGATCCGCAGGGTCGCCGACGACGCGCCGCGCTCACCGGATGCTGGGTGCGACAGGCTCTGTGCCGGTGAGGCCCCCTCAATCGCCCCGGAGCGGCTGGTCCGGGCCGGGCGGCAGACCGGGGCTAGGACAGCGCTGATTACGTCGCCGATTTGCGCCATACGGTGGTCATGCCCCGTCTCGCCGGGAAGCGCCGACCTTCCGCCATCGAAAACAGGGTCGCACGGCATCCCGGTTGCGTCGGGTCCCGGAGCCGCCGGACGAAGACCGCCCCCCCTTTCGGCCGGGTAAAGACCGACGGCGGCATGGCGCCGCCCCTGTCTCGCGGCATCGGGTGCGCCCGGTTTGCCCTTGGCAATGGCGGCCTGCAATCCGGCGAGGCTGCCGAGACTGCGCCTCGCCCGATCCGGGAAGAGCCCGTGTCGGGCCCGCCTGCCCACAACCCGGACGCCCCCGGGCAAGCCGCGCCAAGACGCCCTCGGCGCAGAGGTCTTGTAAGCGACCTGTCAGGTCAGCAGCCAGCCCATGTAGGCCGCGTATCCGCCCAGCATGACCGCGCCCTCGCGGCGGCCCAGCCGCCAGCCGGTGCGGGCAAAGACCACCAGCAGGACGGCGGCAGCGGACATCACCCAGATGTCGGCGCGGATGATCTCGGGCGGGACAGCCAGCGGCGAAACCAGGGCCGTGACCCCGAGAATCCCCAGGATATTGAAGATGTTGCTGCCCAGCACGTTGCCAAGCGCCACCTCTCCCTGCCCCCGGCGCACCGCAATGACAGAGGTCACGAGTTCCGGCATCGAGGTACCGATGGCGACGATGGTCAGGCCGATCACGGTCTCTGACAGGCCCACCGCCTGCGCGATCTGCACCGCGCCGGTGACCAGCGCCCGGGCGCCCAGGATGGTGACCGCCAGCCCGACAACAGCCAGCGCCAACGCCAGGCCAAAGCGCATCTCCGGCCCCGGGACCGCCTCTGCCTGCCCTGCGTAGACCGGGGCCGCCGCCGCGCTGCGGCGCTCGGACCAGAGGGTGAAGGCGAGGTAGCCCGCCAGTGCCAGCAGGAAGCCTGCGCCGGTGATGCGCGGGATCGCTCCGGCCAGGACGGCCCCGAGGCAGAGCAGCGTGGCGAGAATCATCGCCGCGCCGTCCCGGCGCAGGGCGGCAGGGTCGACGGCGATGGGCGCCAGCAGCACGGCGATGCCGAGGATCAGCAGCACGTTGCCGATATTGCTGCCGACCACATTGCCCATTGCGATGCCCGGGCTGCCCGAGAGCGCCGCCTGAAGGCTGGTCACCAGTTCCGGCGTCGAGGTTCCGAACCCCACCAGCGTAAGCCCGATCACCATGGGCGAGATGCCGAACCCCTTTGCCGCGCTGACCGCGCCGCGCACCAACAGCTCTCCTCCGATCACGAGGCCCGCAAGGCCCGCCACCACCAGTCCGACCGTCTCCATGACGGAATTCCTTCTCAACCGCCCGCGCGGGACGCCCTGCTGGCGCCGCGGTCGGGTCGCCGAGAGGTGGGAAGCCGCAAGCCCCGGCGCAATGCCCTGCAACCGGGGAATTTTTCCGCCCCTCCCGCACCGCATCCGTCCCGGGCGCGCTTTTGCCAATCGCCGGTTGAACGCGCGCGGCGCGCATGGCTAACTGCGCGCAAGATATCAGGGAGTTCCCCATGACAGAGACGATGATCGCCGTGATCGGCGGCTCGGGCATCTACGAGATCGACGGGCTGGAAGACGCCACCTGGCGGAGGGTCGAAACGCCCTGGGGCGCGCCCTCCGACCAGATCCTGACCGGCGCGCTGGGGGGCGTGAAGATGGCCTTCCTGCCCCGCCACGGGCGCGGCCATGTGCATTCGCCCACAACGGTGCCCTATCGCGCCAATATCGACGCGCTGAAGCGGCTGGGGGTGACGGACGTGATTTCCGTCTCGGCCTGCGGGTCGTTCCGCGAGGAATATGCGCCGGGCGATTTCGTCGTCGTCGACCAGTTCATCGACCGCACCTTCGCGCGCGAGAAGTCGTTCTTCGGGACGGGCTGCGTGGCCCATGTCTCGGTCGCGCATCCCACCTGCCCGCGGCTGGGCACAGCCTGTTTCGAGGCGGCGCGCGAGGCCGGGATCACCGTCCACCGGGGCGGCACCTACCTGGCGATGGAGGGGCCGCAGTTCTCGACCGTGGCGGAGTCGAAGATGTACCGCGAAGGCTGGGGCTGCGACGTGATCGGCATGACCAACATGCCCGAGGCCAAGCTGGCCCGCGAGGCGGAGCTTTGCTACGCCTCGGTCGCCATGGTCACCGACTACGACAGCTGGCACCCCGATCACGGCACGGTGGATGTGACAGAGATCATCCGGGTGCTGACCGGCAATGCCGACAAGGCGCGCGCCATGGTGCGGCTTTTGCCGGGGCTTCTGGGCGCGGAGCGGGCGCCCTGCCCGCACGGCTGCGACCGGGCGCTGGACTTCGCCATCATGACCGCGCCGGACAAGCGCGACCCGGCGCTTCTGGCGAAGCTGGACGCGGTGGCCGGGCGCGTGCTGGGCGGCGCGGACGCCTGATGGCGGTGTCGGAGCGGGCGCTGCCCCCGCCCCTGCGGGACTCCCCCGAGGTATTGTCGGGACCAAAGAAGCAGGGGGATGTGCGGCATCTGCCACGGGGGTTTCCGGCGGCCCTCTGCCTAGGCCTTGCCCTGCCGGTATGGGCGGCGGAGGATTTCGTCGTGACCGAGGGACTGCTGTCGGATGACGATTTCTACCGGTTGGTGGCCTGCGGCGCGACGCCGGGCGGAGACTGCGCCAAGCCCTTGCTGCGCTGGACGACTGAACGGCCCCTGCGGGTCGCGCTGGAATACGTGGATCCGGCCTTCCTTGGCGGTCGGCAGGCGCGGGCACGGGCGGCCATCGTGCGCGCGGTGCAATACATCAACCGGGCGGGTGCCGGGATCACCCTTGCAGAGGTGCAGCCGGGCAGCGAGGCGGATATCCGGGTCTATTTCGTGGATACCGATGGCGCGGGGCCGGTGAGCGGGACCGGCATCGAGGGGGTCGACGGGGCCGTCGTCACCGGCGCGCGGGTCACCGTCTGGTCTCGGCGCGACACCCGCACGATCCGCAAGGCTCAGGTGGTCTTCGGCACGCGGCTGCACATCAGCCACTACGAATCCGCGATGATCGAGGAATTGACGCAGGCGCTTGGCCTGTTGACCGATATCCGCAATCCCGCTTACGAAGGTGTGTCGATCTTTTCGCAGGACAGCAATGCGTCCAAGGACCTCGGTCCGCAGGACCTCATGGCCCTGCGCCGCCATTATCCCCCCAAGGAGTGATTTCATGGACCTGCATCTTTGGCTGACCTTCGTCGCCGCCTCGACCGCTTTGCTGCTGATCCCCGGACCCACCGTGCTGATGGTGCTGTCCTACGCCCTGTCCAAGGGGCGCTCGGTGGCCGTGGCATCCGCCGCCGGGGTGGCGCTGGGGGATTTCGTGGCGATGACGCTGTCGCTGGCCGGGCTGGGGACGCTGGTGGCGACCTCGGCGGCACTGTTCACGGCGTTGAAATGGGTCGGCGCGGTCTACCTGATCTACCTCGGCGTGAAACTGATCCGCTCGGCGCCGCGCGAGGGGCTGGCGCTGCCCCGGGCCGAGATCGGCGCGGGCGGGGTGTTCCGCCACGCCGCCACGGTGACGGCGCTGAACCCCAAGAGCATCGCCTTCTTCATCGCCTTCGTGCCGCAGTTCGTCCGGCCCGAGGCGCCGCTGCTGCCGCAGTTCGCCATCCTGATCGGGACATTCGTCGCGTTGGGCGCGCTGAACGCGCTGGCCTATGCGCTGGCCGCCGACCGGCTGCGGGGTATGATCCGGCGGCCCGCCGTGCTGGGCTGGATCACCCGGGCGGGCGGTGCCTGCCTGATCGGCATGGGCGTCCTGACCGCCACCCTGCGCCGCGCCTGAGCCTTGCCAAGGCGCGCGGCGGCAGGCTACCGCTTGGAAAAACGGAGGGGGACTGGCCATGCCAGAACCGAAGGACGTCAAGGATTACATCCGCACCATCGTGGATTTCCCGCATGAGGGCATCCTGTTCCGGGATGTCACGACGCTGTTCGCCGATCCGCGCGGGTTCCGGCTGGCCATCGACCAGCTGCTGAACCCCTATGCGGGTGTGCGCTTCGACAAGGTGGTGGGGCTGGAGGCGCGCGGCTTCATCCTTGGCGGCGCGGTCGCGCACCAGCTGTCGGCGGGCTTCGTGCCGATCCGCAAGAAGGGCAAGCTGCCCGGGGCCGTGATTTCGGAGGAATACACGCTGGAATACGGCGAGGCGGTGGTCGAGGTGCATGACGACGCCATCGCCCCCGGCGAGCGCATCCTGCTGGTCGACGACCTGCTGGCCACCGGCGGCACCGCGGAGGCGGGCATCCGGCTGGTGGAGCGGCTGGGCGGCGAGATCATCGGCTGCGCCTTCATCGTCGATCTGCCGGAGCTTGGCGGGCGGGCTAGGCTGGAGGCCATGGGCATGGAGGTCCATGCGCTCTGCGCCTACGCGGGACTGTAGCGGGCGTCACAGGGGGGCCCTGCCCCCGTCCCTGCGGGACTCCCCCGGGATATTTTCGGACAGAAGAAGCATGGGCGGCGCGCCTGCGGTGAGGATGGTCGCGGGCGCGCCTTGACGAGGGGTGCGGTGGCCCGGGGGGCGCGACGGGGCCTTTCCCGTGGCGGACAGCAGGTCGGGGGGCCTGCCGCCCGTGTCTGCGGGGCTCCCGCCGAGGGCCTTGGGCAGCTGATGTCGCGCGGGGGCGGGACGGACCGGCGGGGCGGCACGGGTGGCGCCGCCGTCAGGGGTCAGGCGACGTTGGCCGCGACGGGCTTGGGCTTGGCCGCGTTGGCGTCGATGAAGTCCAGCACCAGCGGGCGGATGTTGTTGCGCCAGCTCTTGCCCGCGAAGATGCCGTAATGCCCGGCGCCCGGCTCGAGATGCGCGGCCTTCTTTTCGGGCGGCAGGCCGGTGCAGAGGTCCAGCGCCGCGACGCATTGACCGGGGGCCGAGATGTCGTCGTTGGCCCCCTCGACCGTCTTGACCGCGACCCGGGTGATCTTGCCGATATCGACCCTGTGGCCCGCCACCACGAATTCGTTCTTGGCGATCTCGCAGTTCTTGAAGATCCGCTCGACCGTCGAGAGGTAGAATTCCGCCGGCATGTCCATCACCGCGAGATATTCGTCGTAGAAGCGGTTGTGGGCGTCGTAGTCCGAGGCCTCGCCCCGCGCCACGCGGCCGATCTGGTCGCGGAAGGCCTTGCCGTGACGGTCGGCGTTCATGCTCATGAAGGAGGAGAGCTGCAGGAGGCCCGGGTAGACCAGACGGCCGACGCCCTTGTACTTGAAGCCGACACGCTGGACCATGGTCTCTTCGAGCTGGCCCATAGTGACGCGGTTGCCGAAGTCGGTGACATCGGTCGGTGTCGCGTCGGGATCGATCGGCCCGCCGATCAGGGTCAGCGTGCGCGGCTGCGCATCCGGGTCGAGTTCAGCCAGATAGGCGGTTGCGGCCAGCGTCAGCGGCGCCGGCTGGCAGACCGCGACGACATTGGTCTCGGGCCCCATGAAGCGCATGAAGTCCATCAGGTAGAGCGTGTAATCCTCGACATCGAACTTGCCGGCGGAGACAGGGATATCGCGGGCGTTGTGCCAGTCGGTGACGTAGACCTCGCAATTGACGATCAGCGACTTGACCGTCGACCGCAGCAGCGTCGCGTAATGGCCGGACATGGGCGCCACCAGCAGGATCTTGCGGGCCTGTTCCTTGCGGCCGGTCACGTCGAAGTGGATCAGGTTGCCAAAGGGCTTTTCCACCACGGTCTTGATCTCGACGAGGTGATCCTTGCCATCCTCGCAGGTGAAGGCGTGGATGTCCCAGTCGGGCTTGACCACCATGCGTTCGAAGGTGCGTTCCGTGACCTCGCCCCAGGCCGCCATCCAGGTCAGCGCCGGGTTCGGGATCGCCGCAAGCGCGGGGTAGGACGCCATCGTCCGGGCCGTCGCCCCCAACCACTGGTTGGTATTGCGGATCGTTTCCATCAGGTCGTACGTCGCCATATAGCGCATGTGATCCACTCCTGGAGTTGCAGGCCGTCCAAGCGATGCCCGCAAGGGGAGACCCGAGCCAATTCGCCGCTTTGCTCCCCCTGCCCGCGACGGTATTCTGCACCTGCGACATTAGGGGGGAAATTTTCAGATGACAATAAACGAGGTTGACGCAGGTGAGAAACAGACGCGGCTGGAGGCGAACCTCGCCCGCGTCGAGGCGCTTTCCCAGCGGCTGGTTGCCGCCCTGACAAAACGTCACCCGACCCCCGTCGCCCTGAACGGCCCCGATGCCTCGCTCTATACCAGGGCGGCGCAGTCCTACTGGCAGGAATGGGTCAACAACCCGGCCAAGCTGATCGAGCAACAGGTCAGCTACTGGGGCAAGACCGTCACCCATTTCGTCGAGGCGCAGCAGGCGCTGGCGCAGGGCAAGCTTCAGGCGCCCGAGAACCCCGGCCCCACCGACAAGCGCTTCAGGAACCCGGCCTGGGACACCCATCCCTGGTTTAACTACGTCAAGCAGCAGTACCTGATCAACGCCGAGAGCATTCACAACGCCATCGAGGGGCTGGACGAGATGGATGCGAAGGAAAAGCGCCGCCTGCGCTATTTCTCGCAGCAGATCGTCGACATGCTGGCACCGACCAATTTCCTTGCCACCAACCCCGATGCCCTGATGAAGGCGGTCGAGACCGAGGGCGAAAGCCTCGTGCGGGGGCTGGAAAACCTCGTCAGCGATCTCGAGGCCAACAATGGCGAGCTGATCGTGCGGCTGGTGGACGAAAGCGCCTTCGAGATCGGCGAGAACATCGCCACGGCGCAGGGCGAAGTGGTCTACCGCAACCGGATGATGGAGATCATCCAGTACAGCCCCACCACCGAGCAGGTGCAGGAAGTGCCCATCGTCCTCTTCCCGCCCTGGATCAACAAGTTCTACATCCTCGACCTGAAGCCGCAGAACAGCCTGATCCGCTGGGTCGTGGACCAGGGCTATACCCTTTTTGTCGTCAGCTGGATCAACCCCGATCCGACCTATCGCGACGTGGGGCTGGAAACCTATGTCGAAGAGGGCTTTCTGAAAACCATCGCGGTGGCCAAGGAGATCTGCGGCGTCGGGAAGGTCAACGCGGTGGGCTATTGCATCGCCGGGACGACGCTGGCGGTGACGCTGGCGCTGATGAAGAAACGCGGCGATGCCTCTGTGCGCTCGGCGACCTTTTTCACCGCGCTCACGGATTTCAGCGATCAGGGCGAATTCACGCCCTTCCTTCAGGACGACTTCGCCGATGCCATCGAAGAGGAGATCGAGCAGGAAGGCGTGCTGCCCTCGTTCATCATGGCGCGGACCTTTTCCTTCCTGCGCTCCAACGACCTGATCTACGGCCCGGCGATCCGCAGCTACATGATGGGAGAGACGCCGCCCGCCTTCGACCTGCTGTACTGGAACGGCGACGGGGCGAACCTGCCGGGACGGATGTTCCGCCAGTACCTGCGCGGGCTGTGCCAGCGCAACGAGTTCGCAGAGGGCCGCTTCGACTTCATGGGCGAGACGCTGTCGGTCAAGGACGTGGACGTGCCGCTGATGTCGATCGCCACCGAAAGCGACCACATCGCGCGGGCGGCGGATGTCTACCGGGGCGTGCAGATGATGGGCGCGAAGCAAAAACAGTTCGTGCTGGGCCAGTCTGGCCATATCGCGGGCATCGTGAACCCGCCGGGCAAGGACAAGTACGGGCATTACGTGAACGCCGACCTTGGCACGGATTTCGAGGGCTGGAAGGCCGGGGCCGAGCATCACGCGGGGTCTTGGTGGCCGCATTGGGAGGCATGGCTGCGCAGGCGCTCGGGCAAGAAGGTCGCTGCTCGTGCTCCGGGTGATTCGCGCTATGAACCGCTCGCCCCCGCCCCCGGGACTTACGTTAGGGTAAAGGCGGCCAAGCAAATTCAGTAGCTTGCGCGATTTATGCTGCAGTGCAGAAGAAATCCTTGAAATGCCGCACCGCAGCATCCATATTCGTCTCAGCCGACAAGGAACCGGGGTGGGCCCGGTTTGGCGAACACGAGATATGAAGGACCAGTAGAAATGGCACAGACCCAAGACTTCACCGCGATGATGAAAGATGTCATGGGCGCGTTCCCCGTGGACACCAAGGCCATGGAAGATGCGTTCAAGACCACCGCGACCATGAACGAGAAGCTGACCGCAGTGGCTCTGGAAGCCGCTGGCAAGTCGACCGAGCTCTCCGCCGCATGGACCAAGGACACGCTGTCCAAGCTGTCCGAGATGTCGAAAGCCAAGGCAGAGCCGGCAGACTACGCCAAGGCGATGACCGATTTCGCTTCGGCCCAGGCCGAAACCGCAGCCGAGCACATGGCCGCCTTCGCCGAGATCGCGAAGAAGGTCCAGATGGACACCGTCGAACTGATGATGGCCGCTGGCAAGGACTTCTCGGAAGATGCAACCGCAGCCGTGAAAAAGGCGACCGACGACATGACCGCGACCGCCAAGAAGGCAACCGCCGCGGCCAAGTGATCTGCCTTTCACGGTAGAGACGGACTTTGCGCCCTCTCCTCCCAACAGGCGCAAAATCCCGGGGGGCGGGTTCTTCGGAACCCGTCCCTTTTTTTGTTGTTGAAGAGGCGCGCGGCCCGGCCATAGTGGCGGCATGAAGGTTGCCGCCCTGACCATGGTCTACCGCGATTACTGGGCGCTTGCCCGGTGGTACGCCCATCACGCCGCCCAGCTTGGGGCCGACAGCCTTTATGTCGTGGCCCATGGCGCCGATCCCCGCATCGCCAAGATCTGCCCCGGCGCTTCTGTCATCACCATTCCCCGGGACGATCTGACCGCCTTCGACCGGCGGCGCGGAGAGATGCTGAACGCCTTTCAGGCGGGCCTGCACCGGATGTACGACTGGGTGATCCGCACCGACGCGGATGAATTGCTGCTCTGGGACCCGGCACTGTATGGCGGGCTGGCAGAGGCTCTGGCCGCGCAGGAGGCTGTGCCGGTGGTGACGGCGCTCGGCTTCGATCTGGTGGCGCAGGCGGACGATCCGCAGGGCGGGCCGCTTTTCGCGCGGCGGCGCAACCTGTGCTTCTCGGGCCATTACTCCAAGGCGGTGGCGGCGCGGCGCCCGGTCGCCTTTGCCCTGCACGGCACGCAGGTCGCGGCGCGACGGCTGCAAGGCTTCCCCTTCACCATGCCGCGCGGGCTTTACCTTGCGCATCTGAAATACGCCGACCTCGAAGCGCTGGAGCGCGCCGTCGCGGTGCGCATGGCCGTGGCGTGCGGATCGGAGGGCGGCTTGCCCGGCGAAGGCTGGCGGGCGGCGGATGCGGACGCGGCGCGGTTCCTGTCGGACTTCGCGCAAAAGCCGGTGAAACCCTGGGAGAAGGCCGAGACCCGGGCCTGGGAGACGCTGAGAGTCAAACCCGCGCGGCTGGAGAAATACGCTGTCGTGAAGACCCGGGCGCTGAAGTTCCCGCACCGCACCATTCTGCCGGAGCGCTTCGCCGGGCTCTGTCCGCTGGAGGCGTGATCCGGTCGTGCGCCCCTGCGGCGCGCACCTGACGCCTCGTCCCGGCGCCTGCGGCTTGGTCCTCGGGTTGGCGCGGGGTCGCGCGGCCCGGGTCTTTGGCGGGGTTGGTGTGCCCCTCGCTGCGACGGATGCCTCCGGCGGGGATATTTGGGGACAGAAGAAGAGCGGGGTGGCCAGAAGACCGGAGCCACGGCTTTGGGCTCCCCGGGGGTTGCGCGCGACCGGAGCGGGACCGGACGCGCGCGCAGGGGTCAGACGATGGTCGCCTCGGTGGCGGCGCGGATCTCGTCCTCGGTCACGCCCTCGGCGCATTCGACGATCTTCAATCCGCCCTCGACCACATCGAGCACACCGAGATTGGTGATGATGCGGTCGACCACGCCCTTGCCGGTCAGCGGCAGGGTACATTCCTTCAGCAGCTTGGATTCGCCGGCCTTGTTCTGATGATCCATGACCACCACGACCTTTTCGACGCCGGCCACCAGGTCCATGGCGCCGCCCATGCCCTTGACCAGCTTGCCGGGGATCATCCAGTTCGCAAGGTCGCCGTTCTCGGCCACTTCCATGGCGCCGAGGATCGCCGCGGCGATCTTGCCGCCGCGGATCATACCGAAGGACATTGCGCTGTCGAAGTAGCTGGTGCGGTTCAGCTCGGTGATGGTCTGCTTGCCCGCGTTGATCAGGTCGGGGTCTTCCTCACCCTCGTAAGGGAAGGGCCCCATACCCAGCATGCCGTTTTCCGACTGCAGCGTGATGTCCTTGTCGCCGACGTAGTTGGCCACCAGCGTCGGGATGCCGATGCCGAGGTTCACATACATGCCGTCTTCGAGTTCTTCCGCCGCGCGCGCGGCCATCTGGTTGCGATCCCAAGGCATTACGCTTCCTCCCGCTTGCGCGTCGTACGCTGTTCGATCCGCTTCTCGTGCTGACCCTGGATGATCCGGTGCACGTAGATGCCCGGCAGGTGGATGTGGTCGGGGTCCAGCGCGCCGCGTTCGACGATTTCCTCGACCTCGACCACGCAGATCTTGCCGCACATGGCGGCGGGCGGGTTGAAGTTGCGGGCGGTCTTGCGGAACACCAGGTTGCCGGTGTCATCGGCCTTCCAGGCCTTGACGATGGAGAGGTCGGCAAAGATCCCCTCTTCGAGGATGTAGTGTTCCCCGTTGAAGACCTTGACCTCTTTGCCCTCGCCGATCTGGGTGCCGTAGCCGGTCTTGGTGTAGAAGCCCGGGATGCCCGCGCCACCGGCGCGCATGCGTTCTGCCAGCGTGCCCTGCGGGTTGAACTCCAGCTCGAGCTCGCCGCCGAGGTACTGGCGCATGAACTCTTTGTTCTCGCCCACGTAGGACGACATCATCTTCTTGATCTGGCGCGTATCCAGGAGCTTGCCGAGGCCGAAGCCGTCGACGCCCGCATTGTTGGACGCGACCGTCAGATCCTTGACGCCGCTCTCAACGATGGCGTCGATCAGCAGTTCCGGGATGCCGCAGAGGCCGAAGCCCCCCGCGGCGATCAGCATGCCGTCGTGCAGAAGTCCGTCCAGCGCCTCTGACGCCGAACCGTAGACCTTTTTCATGGGAGTTCCCCCTCTTTCGTGACTGCCGGATTTGTCGCCGCTCTGCAGCGAAGAGTCAACGCGGGCGGCGGGGGGAACACCGCCCGCGTCGCGGGTCAGGCCGCGCCTTCGATCACGCCGCAGGCGACGCGGCCCCCGGCCCCGCCGATGGGCTGGCTGAGGTGGTCGTCGGCGCTTTCGTGGATGATGAAACTGCTGCCGTCGGCGTCGAGCAGCCCTTCGACGGTAACCATGGTGGTATAGGCCTCCATCTCGCCGATGCCGTCTTCGGCCACGAAGAGGTTGGGCAGATCGCCCGGTTCCGGCCCGTCCATGTTCAGCAGACCGTGGCCGCCCTCTGTCTTGCCGACGTGGCCGGTGGCCGAGTCGAAGCCGCCCTCGTGGTTACACGCACCGACCGCGTGCAGGTGCAACCCGTGTGCGCCGGGGGTCAGCCCCTCGACCCGCAGGTGGATCAGGACGCCAGCCGGACCCTGGGTCAGCGTGGCCTCGCCAAGCGCTTCGCCCCCGGCGCCGACCAGCGCGGCCCGTGCGGTGGGCGCGGCCTTTTCCTGTGCAAGGGCGCCGGTGGCCAGCAGGGCAGCGGCGGCGGTGGTCAGGATGATACGATTCATGGGATCTCCTCTCTGGCCCGGGGTGCCCGGGCGCGCTGAGGGATCAACGCGCCCGGGCGGCTTCCGTTGCAGAGGGCTCCCGCAAGGTCAGATCAGGCGGACCTGCGTGCCGATCGGGGTGATCTCGTAAAGCTCGGCGACCTTCTCGTTGTAGAGGCCGATGCAGCCATCCGACGAGGGACGCCCGATCTTGCGGGTGTCGTGGGTGCCGTGGATCAGGTAGGCGGGCCAGTCGAAATACAGGGCATGGGTGCCCAGCGGGTTGTCGGGGGCGCCGCCCGCCACCGGACGCCAGTCGGGGAAGCGCTCCATCTGGCTGGCGGTGGGGGTCCAGGAGGGGCCGACCTTCTTGCGCACGATCTTGGTGTAGCCGCGCTTGGTCAGTTCCTCGGACTTCGGCACCGAGGTCGGGTAGATGCGGTAATCCTCGCCATCCGCGGCCCAGTAATGCAGCGCGCGGCTGGCGGTGTCGCAAACGATCGCACCCTTGCCCAGCGTCTCGAAATGATCGCGCCAGTCCTGCGCCAGGAAGGACGAGGTATTGCGGCGTACGGGCGCGTCCTGCGCGCGGGCAGCGGCAGGGACGATCAGCGCGGCAGAGCCTGCGGCCAGCAGGCCGCGGCGGGTAAGCCCTTTGTAGGACATTGGATTTCCTTTCCAGTCAACGTGTTTGAGCGGAAGATGGATGCGGTCTGCATCAATTGGAAATCACACATCCTTGATCGTGAATATCAGTGCTGGAAAGCCACAGGCGGGGTGGCAGGACCCCGCCTGTCGGCTGATCACTCGGCCTTTTTCGCGGCCGGTTTCTTGGCGGTCGTCTTCTTCGCCGCCGGTTTCTTGGCGGCGGGCTTCTTGGCGGCCGCCTTCTTCGGCGCTGCCTTCTTCTTGCCGCCCTTCGAGGCCTTGGCCGCGATCAGCTCCAGCGCCTGCTCCATGGTCAGGTCGGCGGGCTCCACGTCCTTGGGCAGGGTGGCGTTGACCTTCTCCCACTTCACATAGGGGCCGTACTTGCCTTCCATGATCGCGATCTTGCCGCCATCGGGATGGTCGCCCACCTCACGCAGGGCCTTGGCCGCCGTCCGTCCGCGCCCGGGGTTCGCGCGCTTCTCGGCCAAAAGTTCGACCGCGTGGTTCATGCCGATCTCAAAGACATCCTGAAAGTTCTTCAGGTTGACGTAGACCGGCTTCGGCTCGTCCGGCATCTGGTGCATGATATACGGCCCGAAGCGCCCGAGGTTCGAGACGATCTCGCCGCCGTCCGGGTGCATCCCGATGGGGCGCGGCAGGGTCAGCAGCGTCAGCGCCTTCTCCAGCGTCATATCCGCCGGGTCCCAGCCGGGCAGATAGGCGCCGCCCTTCTTGGGCAGCGAGGCGCGCGGCGGTTTCTTGTTCTCGGGCGTGGGTTCGCCGCGCTGGACATAGGGGCCGAAGCGCCCGGCCTTCAGCCAGATCTCGTCGCCCGCATCCTCGCCCAACAGCTTTTCCTCGCCGTCCGCGCCCTCACCCGCGATGGGGCGGGTGTAGGTGCATTCGGGATAGTTGCCGCAACCGACGAAACCGCCGGTGCGCGAGGTCTTCAGGTGCAGACGCCCCTGCCCGCATTTGGGGCAGATGCGCGGGTCCGAGCCGTCGTCGCGCGGCGGGTAAAGCTGCGGCGCAAGCGCGTCGTCCAGCACGTCCAGCACCTCGGCGATGCGCAGGTCGGAGGTTTCCGCGATGGCGGCAGAGAAATCGCGCCAGAACTTCGCCAGCAGGTCCTTGTAGTCGAAAGCCCCGGCAGAGACCTGATCCAACTCGTCCTCCAGCCCGGCGGTGAAATCGTATTCCACGTAGCGCTTGAAGAAGTTGAGGAGGAAGATCGTGACGATGCGGCCCTTGTCCTCGGGGAACAGGCGGTTCTGCTCCTTGCGGACGTATTCGCGGTCCTGAATCGTCGTGATCACAGAGGCATAGGTCGAGGGACGCCCGATGCCCAGCTCTTCCATGCGCTTGACCAGCGTCGCCTCGGTGTAGCGCGGCGGCGGCTGGGTGAAGCTTTGCAGGGCCAGCGTCGCGCCATCGCCCGACAGCACGGCGGCGGGGTGGCGTTGCATCCCCTGCCCGCTGTCGACCACGTCGTCGGTCTTTTCCGCAGCCTTGTCGAAGTTTTCCTGCAACGCCCCCTTGGCGAAACCGGCGGGTTCGCCCTGCATGATCTGCGGCAGGCGCTTGTCGTCATCCTCGACCGGCTCGTCGCGGCCTTCCTCGTAGACCCGCAGGAAGCCGTCGAACAGAACGACCTGACCGGTGGCGCGCAGGCCGACCTGCCTGTCCTCGCTGGCAATCTCGACCGTGGTGCGCTCCAGCCGCGCCGCCTCCATCTGGCAGGCCAGCGTGCGCTTCCAGATCAGGTCGTACAGCTTGCGCTGGTCGGCGTCCTTCAGCTTCAGCGCCTCGGCGTCCTTGGTCATGTCCGTGGGACGGATGCATTCGTGCGCCTCTTGGGCGTTCTTGGCCTTGTTCTTGTAGATGCGCGGGCTACCGGGGACGTATTTCTCGCCAAAGCGGTCCTTGATCGCGTCGCGCGCCTGCGCCACGGCCTCGGGCGCCATGTCGATGCCGTCGGTCCGCATATAGGTGATGTGCCCGGCCTCATAAAGCCGCTGCGCCGTCGACATGCAGACCTTGGCGCCCATGCCGAACTTGCGGCTGGCCTCTTGCTGCAGGGTCGAGGTCATGAAGGGGGCCGAGGGGTTGCGAGAGGCAGGCTTGGCCTCGACGCCGGTGACTTTCAGCGCGCGTTTCGCCACGGCATCCACCGCCATCTCGGCCTGCGTGGCATCGGCGAGGTCAAAGCGGTCCAGCTTGGACCCCTTGTAGGACACCAGCCGCGCCTCGTAGCTCTGACCGCGCGGCGTCGTCAGCTGCGCGCGCACCTGCCAGTATTCGCGGGGCTTGAAGGCCTCGATTTCCATCTCGCGCTCGACAATCAGCCGCAGGCAGACCGACTGCACGCGACCGGCAGAGCGCGCGCCCGGCAGCTTGCGCCACAGGACCGGGGACAGGTTGAAGCCCACCAGGTAGTCCAGCGCGCGCCGCGCCAGATAGGCCTCGACCAGCGGCGCGTCGATGTCGCGCGGGTTTGCCATGGCCTCGGTCACGGCGGCCTTGGTGATGGCGTTGAAGGTGACACGCTTGACGTCCGTCGTCTTCTTGATCGACCGGCGCTTTGTCAGCGCCTCCTTCAGGTGCCAAGAGATCGCCTCGCCCTCGCGGTCGGGGTCGGTCGCGAGGATCAGCGCGTCGTCGGCCTTCAGCGCCTCGGCGATGGCGGCGACGTGCTTGCGGGAGTCGTTGGCGATCTCCCATGTCATCTCGAAATCATGTTCGGTGTCGACCGACCCGTCCTTGGGCGGCAGATCGCGGACGTGCCCGTAGGACGCGAGAACCGTGTAATCGGAACCGAGATACTTGTTGATGGTCTTGGCCTTGGCCGGAGATTCGACAACGACGACGGGCATCGGGTACTGCTCCCTTTATCTCTTGGGTCAAATGCCTTTGACGGGGCGGGATATGGCGGCGCAAGATGCAGGGTGCAAGGGGCAATCGTCAAGGAGGGCGTCCATGCCGCGCCTTGCAGAGGCCCGGTCCCGGCACCGGAAGCCGAAGGAAAGGACCATGCGCAACGCCCTTCTTTGCATGACTTTTGCGGCCCTTCCCGCGGCGCTCAGCGCCTGGGAGACACCCGCCCCGGCAGCCCGAAGCGCGCGGCGTTGATGGACACGGTCCCGCCCCACGCCAAGCGAATTCTGGGCGCGCCGCTGGTCTTCCGCGTCAACCGGTTGCGGGTCGACGGCGCCGCAGCCTATGGCTCACCACACCCCCTGCGCCCCGACGGATCGGCGGTCGGCCCGAAGACGATCCCGGGCCGCGACCGGGCGTGAGCCCCCCTCGCATGGGACCGGGTGACAATACAGGTGCTCGACCAGCAATCGGGGAACACCTGGGGCGCCGTCTCTAAGAAAATGGGCGCAGCGGATGCCTGGTGGTCGCACCCGGACTTCTGCCCACCTCTGGGGAAGCGGCCTGCCAGAGTTCTGCTGAAGCGCACAGCGCCGGGGCCTGGACCTCTGGTGACAGACCTGAAAACCCGGCCCATGGCGCCTGCCCGTCAGGCCCGCAACAAGGCCGGCGCGCGCGAGCCTGTGCTTCTTCTTGGTCCAAATACCTTCTTCTCTTGGCCACCGGCGCCGCCGGTCCTAGCGGGGCACCAGCGCCAGCATCCCGCCCGGCTGGCGCTGCACCCGCCCCTCCAGTTCCAGGTCGGTCAGCGCCGGGCTGACCGCCTTTGCCGCCGCGCCGAGGTCGCGGATCAGCTGGTCCTCCGAGACCGGCGACGGACCCAGCCGGTCAAGGATCTGCTGGTGCAGCGCCGCCGCCTGCTGCAGCGTGCGCCGGTCCTTCGGCGGCTCGGGCGGCACCTCGAGCGGCAGCGCCCCCTGCCCCGGCGGCTCTGACGAGGGCGGCAGCTGCTCGATGATGTCTTCGGCGCTGCGCACCAGCTTCGCGCCGTCGCGGATCAGGATGTTGCAGCCGCCCGCCCTGCCGTCCAGCGGATGGCCCGGAACCGCCATGACCTCGCGCCCCTGATCCAGCGCGTTGCGGGCGGTGATCAGGCTGCCGGATTTGGCCGCCGCCTCGACCACCACGACGCCCGAGGCCATGCCGGAAATGATCCTGTTGCGCACCGGAAAGTGCCGCGCCACAGGCTGTATGCGCATCGGCTGTTCCGACAGGCGCAGCCCGCCCTTCGCCACGATCTCGTCCGACAGGCGCGCGTTCTCCGAGGGGTAAACCACGTCGACGCCACCGGCCAGCACCGCGACCGTCCCGCCCTCCAGCGCCGCGCCATGGGCGGCGGCGTCGATCCCGCGCGCCAGTCCCGAAACAACGACATAGCCCGCCGCGCCCAGGTCCCCGGCCAGGCTGCGCGCCATCCGGAGCCCCAGCGAAGAGGCATTGCGCGCACCCACCACCGCCACCATCGGTCGCGACAGGACATCCGGGCTGCCGATCGCCCACAGCAGCGGCGGCGCGTCGGGCAGTGCGGCCAGCGCCGGGGGATAGGCCCCGTCGCCCCGGCAGATCATCCGCGCCCCGGCCATCCGGGCTGCCTTCATCTCTGCCAGCACGACACCCTCGGGGCACAGGCTATAGCCTTCGACCCCGGCGGCGCGGGCAACCTCGGGCAGCGCCTCCAGCGAGCGCTGCGCCGTGCCGTGATCCGCCATCAGCTTCCAGAAGGTCGTCGGCCCCACCCGACGAGAGCGCAAGAGACGGAGCCAGGCCACACGATCGTCTTCCGTGGTGGGTGGGAGTGGGGGGTGAGTGGAAGAGTAACGTTCGTCGCGCATCCCTGTCCCCGTCAACTTGCAGGCATAGCTCTAGCGCGCATTTGGTTAATCAGTGGTAAACGCCGGCGAGAATGTTCAACATAAACGGACAAGCGCATGAGACTGTGAAACATTCAATTGCGCGAGATCAGCCGCGCGGCACAGGCGGCGCGGCCTTGCCCGGTGCTTTCTCCGTGCGCAGCCCGGGCAGGCTCCACAAAACGGCCCAGCACACCCAGCACTGTACCGCGATGGCCACCGCGAGGCGCGGCAGCGCAGAGGGTGCCTCTGTGGTCAGGTCGCCGTTCAGGGCCCAATGGACCACCGGAAGCCCGATCAGCAGCCCCGCGGCCATGATCGAAAACAGACCCGCCCGGCCCCGCGCCAAAAGCGCAAGCGCCGCAGCCCAGAGAAACGGCATCAGGAAGAAGCCGACGAGGGGGGCGCCAACAAGCGCGGAAAGCACGAACAGGATCTCGTAGCGCGGGCCCCGGCTGTCCAGCAGCCCGGGCGGTCCGGCCAGGAACAACAGCGCCCAGGAGAGCAGCGCAGGCAGCAACAGCCCCGCCGCCACCGCCAGCAGGGGCCGCAGGAATCCGGCCCCGCGCACACCCAGAACCGGGCTGCGCCAGCCTATTGGCCGCGCGGGCGGCAAGGGGGGATCAGACGCCAGAGCCGCCCACCGTCAGCCCGCCGATCATCACCGTGGGCTGGCCCACGCCGACCGGCACCCATTGCCCCTGCTTGCCGCAGTTGCCCATGCCCGGATCGAGCGCCATGTCATTGCCGAGGGCGCGGATCTGCTGAAGCGCGGTCGCTCCGTCGCCGATCAGCGTGGCGCCCTTGACCGGGGCGCCGACCTTGCCGCCCTTCACGCGGTAGGCCTCTGTGCAGGAGAACACGAACTTGCCGCTGGTGGTGTCCACCTGCCCGCCGCCGAAGCCCACGGCGTAGATGCCGTCCTTGAGGTCGGCGAGGATGTCGGCGGGGTCCGCATCGCCGCCCAGCATGTAGGTGTTGGTCATGCGTGGCATCGGGATATGCGCATAGCTCTGGCGCCGCCCGTTGCCGGTGGGCGCGACACCCATCAGCCGCGCGTTCTGGCGGTCCTGCATGAAGCCCACGAGCCGCCCATCCTCGATCAGCACGTTCTTGCCCGAGGGCGTGCCCTCGTCGTCCACGGTGATCGAGCCGCGTCGGTCGGGGATGGTGCCGTCGTCCAGCACGGTCACGCCCTTGGCGGCGATCTGCTGGCCCATGAGGCCCGCGAAGGTCGAGGCGCCCTTGCGGTTGGCGTCGCCCTCCAGCCCGTGGCCGATGGCCTCATGCAGCAGGATACCGGGCCAGCCAGGGCCAAGCACGATGTCCATGACACCGGCGGGCGCGGGTTCGGCGCGCAGGTTCACCAGCGCGATCCGCAAAGCCTCGCGTGCCTTGGACTGCCAGTCCTGCGGCTCCAGCAGGCCCTCCAGCGTGACGCGCCCGCCGCCGCCGGCGGTGCCGGATTCGCGGCGGCCGCCTTCCTCGACGATGACAGAAACATTGACCCGCGTCATCGGGCGCACATCCGTGACCAGCCCGCCCTCGGGGCGCAGGATCGCCACCTCCTGCAAGGAGGCCGCGATGGTGGCCGTCACCTGCACGACGCGCGAATCGAGACCGCGTGCAAAGGCGTCGATCTCTTTCAGCGTGTCGATCTTGACCGGGAAGGACGCCCCCGCGATCGGGTCGGCATCCGTATAAAGCGTGCGGTTCGTGCCCGCGGGCGGGGGTGCCATGACGCCGCCACCGTCCCCCACGGCCAGCCGCGCGGTCTGCGCCGCCCGCTTCAGCGCGCTTTCGGAAATCTCGGTGGCATGGGCGTAGCCCGCGACCTCTCCGTTCACGGCACGCAGGCCGAAGCCCTCGGCGGCATCGTAGCTGGCGGTCTTCACCCGACCGTCGTCCAGAACCAGCGACGCGGACCGGCGGCGTTCGAGGAAAAGCTCGCCATCCTCAGCGCCTGCAAGGGTTTCGCGCAGGATGGCAGAGGCGCGGTCCTGGTCCAGATGGGTCTCGAACGGGCGGAAGGGGGCGTCGCTCATGGGGTCCTCGGCTTGATCTGGATCAAAAAAAGCGGCGCTTTGCCGCAAGAGTACTGCTTTATCGTACCCCCGGAATATGGTTTTAAGCACCGCAGAACGCAATGGGAGGACCGGGCCGCGATTCCGTGGCGCGCGAAAGCCATTCCATGACCGATGACGCTAGATCAGGGTAGACCATGCAACTCAAGACGATGCTGACGGGCCTTGCCGCCGCCTTCTTCGCCGCGCCGGCCCTGGCGCAGGACCTCGACGTGGTGGGCAAGCCCCACGCCGGCGGACTGGGTTTCCAGCCCGCCGCAACCGAACTGGCCCGCGACCTGCAATGGCTCGATGGCATGATCCTGGTGATCATCACCATCATCTCGCTGTTTGTGGTGGGCCTGCTCGCCTGGTGCGTGGTGCGCTTCAACGCCCGGTCGAACCCGACCCCCAGTTCCTTCACCCACAACACCCCGATCGAGATCGCCTGGACGCTGGGCCCGATCGTCATTCTCGTCTTCATCGGCGCCTTCTCGCTGCCGGTGCTGTTCAAGCAGCAGGAGATCCCCGAGGGCGACATCACCATCAAGGTGACCGGCTACCAGTGGTACTGGGGCTACGAATACGTCGGTGAGGATCTGGCCTTCGAAAGCTACATGATCGGCTCGCCCGCCACCGGTGGCGAGAACCGCATGTCGCCGGAAGTCTCGGATATGCTTCAGGAAGCCGGATACGCGGATGAAGATTTCCTGCTGGCCACCGACACCGCCGTCGTGGTGCCCGTGGGCGCGACCGTGGTGATGCAGGTCACCGGCGCGGACGTGATCCACTCCTGGACCATCCCGGCCTTCGGCGTGAAACAGGACGCCGTCCCCGGCCGCCTTGCCGAGCTGCACTTCACGCCCGAGCGTGAAGGCGTCTACTTCGGCCAGTGCTCGGAACTCTGCGGCATCGCCCACGCCTACATGCCGATCACCGTGCAGGTCGTCAGCCCCGAGGCCTATGACGCCTGGCTCGCGGCCTCCAAGGAAGACGGCTGGCCGGTCGACATCCGCACGATCCTGACGAACTGAAGCGGCGCGGCGGGTTGAAAACCCGCCCTGCCCCGACATCTGAACGACGTGACGGGTGGGCATCGGGCCCGCCCTGTTCACAGGAGAGACCATGAGCGACGCAAGCTTCGACAGCCAGCTTCGGGAGAACGAGGCGGAATTCGGCGATTACTTCGCCCTGCTCAAGCCGCGCGTCATGACGCTTGTGGTCTTTACCGCCTTCGTCGGCCTGCTGGCGGCACCGGTCGCCGTGCATCCCTTCGTCGGCTTCTGCGCCATTCTCTTCATCGCCGTGGGCGGCGGCGCCTCGGGCGCGCTGAACATGTGGTACGACGCCGACATCGACGCGGTGATGAAACGCACCGCCAAGCGCCCGATCCCCGCGGGCCGCGTGTCGCGCGAAGAGGCGCTGGCCATCGGCCTGACCCTGTCGGTCTTCGCCTGCGTGTTCCTGGGCCTTGCCACGAACTGGCTGGCCGCCGGGCTGCTGGCCTTCACCATCTTCTTCTACGTGGTCATCTACACGATATGGCTGAAGCGCGCGACGCCGCAGAACATCGTGATCGGCGGCGCCGCCGGGGCCTTCCCCCCGATGATCGGCTGGGCCGCCGCGACCGGCGACATCTCGACCGCCTCCGTGCTGATGTTCTGCCTGACCTTCCTGTGGACCCCGCCGCACTTCTGGGCGCTGGCGCTGTTCGTCCGCATGGATTACGACAATGCAACCGTGCCGATGCTGACGGTGACCCATGGCCGCCGCGCGACCCGCACACATATCCTGGCCTATACCGTCCTGCTGGCGGCCTTCGCCATCGGGTTGGGCTTCACCCAGGTCGGCGGACCGGTCTACCTTGCCACGGCACTGGTGCTGAACGCGCTCTTCCTGCGCGGGGCCTGGGCCATCTGGCGCCGGGACGAAGCCGACTGCGAGGCCGATAACTTCAAGGCCGAGAAGAGCTTCTTCAAGCTTTCGCTGCTTTACCTCTTTGCCCATTTCGGCGCGATCCTCGTCGAAGCGGGCCTCGACCGCATGGGAGCCTGGTAATGGCGGGTCTGGTCAAGGAACACGAACTTCATCGCCGCCGGAAGGGGCGCAACATGGGCGTGGGCCTCGTACTCGCCGCCTTTATCGCGCTGATCTTCGGGCTGACCATCGTCAAGGTCGGCGGCGGCGACTATCAGGTGCGACCGGAAACGGAGGTTCAGGATGGCAATTGACGGCAAGTCTAAGACGGTTCTTCAGACGGTGGGCGTGGTCGTGACCATGGGCGCGCTGGCATGGGCCTCCGTGCCCTTCTACGACTGGTTCTGCCGCGTCACTGGCTTCGGCGGCACCACCGCCGTCGCCGAAGGGACCACCGGCGAGATCCTGGACAAGACCATCAAGGTCAAGTTCGATGCGTCGAAGGACCGCGACATGGCGTGGGAGTTCAAACCCATGCAGACAGAAATGACGGTGCGCATCGGGGAAGAGGGCCTCGCCTTCTACGAGGCCTACAACCCCACCGACCGTCCCATCGCCGGGCAGGCCAGCTACAACGTCGCCCCCTACGAGGCGGGTGGTTTCTTCAACAAGATCGAATGCTTCTGCTTCACCGAGCAGGTGCTGATGCCGGGTGAGCGGGTTCAGATGCCCGTCAGCTTCTTCGTGGACCCCGAGATCGTCACCGACCGGGACGCGAAGTACACCAATCACATCACGCTGTCCTACACCTTCTACGAGATCGACCTGCCCGAACAGACGCAGGCCGCTCTCGATACCGGTGCCCTTGGCGCCGCCGCCCAAAACGATGCAAAAGCATCCGATAACGAACGCCTGAACTGAGGGAACGCAATGGCGCATGTAAAAAATCACGACTACCACATCCTGAGCCCCTCCATCTGGCCGCTTGCCGGCGCCTTGGCGGGCTTTGTTATGCTGTTCGGCGCCGTGCTGTGGATGCACGATCACGGGCCCTGGGTCTTCCTGATCGGCCTCGTCGGCGTGCTTTACGTGATGTTCGGCTGGTGGTCGGAAACCGTCGCCGAGAACCAGGTGGGCGACCACACGCCGGTCGTGCTGATCGGCCTGCGCTATGGCTTCATCCTGTTCATCATGTCCGAAGTGATGTTCTTCTTCGCGTGGTTCTGGAGCTTCTTCAAACACGCGCTGTACCCGATGGACCCGAACGGCAACTCGCCCGCCATCGACGGCCCCTGGCCGCCGGCGGGGATCGAGACCTTCGACCCCTTCCACCTGCCGCTGATCAACACGCTGATCCTGCTGTGCTCGGGCGCCGCCGCCACCTGGGCGCACCACGCGCTGGTGCATGAGAACAACCGCAAGGACATCGTGTCCGGCCTGTCCATCGCGATCATCCTCGGCCTGATCTTCTCGCTCTTCCAGGCCTATGAGTACAGCCACGCGGCCTTCGGCTTCTCGGGCAACATCTATGGCGCCAACTTCTTCATGGCGACAGGCTTTCACGGGTTCCACGTGATCATCGGGACGATCTTCCTGTTCATCTGCCTGCTGCGGACCATGCGTGGCCACTTCACCCCGGAAAACCACCTCGGGTTCGAGGCGGCGGCCTGGTACTGGCACTTCGTGGACGTGGTCTGGCTGTTCCTCTTCGCCTCGATCTACATCTGGGGCGCCTGACCGACCCCACACAGGGCTTGCACCCGCACCCTGCTGCGATAAACCAAGGCGCGCCCCATCCGGCGCGCCTTTTTCGTGCCGCCTGCCCTGACCAAGACCGAGGCCACCCGTGTTGAACCGTCTTGCCGCCCCCCTGCTGATTGGCCTTCTCGGCGCTGCCGTGCTGCTGTGGCTGGGGTTCTGGCAGATGGAGCGGCTGGCCTGGAAGCAGGGCGTGCTGGCAGAGATCACCGAAACCATCGACGGCGACCCGCAGCCGCTGCCCGTGCTCGTCGACCCCGAAGCGCAGCGCTATCAGCCGGTGACCCTGACCGGGCACATCGGCGACGGCGCGCTCTTCGTGCTGGTCTCGGTCAAGCGGCAGGGCGCGGGCTGGCGGGTGATCTCGCCCTTCACAACAGACGACGGGCGGACGATCCTGCTCGACCGGGGCTTTACCCCGGTGGCCGAAAAATCCGCGCCCCGGCGCAGCGGCCCCGTCACCCTGACCGGCAACCTGCACTGGCCCGACGACCGTAACGATTCGACCCCCGGGAACGACGAGGCGGGCAACACCTGGTTCGCCCGCGACATCGGCCCCATGGCCGAGGCGCTGAAGACCGAACCGCTGCTGGTTGTCGCCCGCGACATCACGCCGCCGGACGCGGGCACCGCCCCCCTGCCCGTCTCGACCGAGGGCATCCCGAACGACCACCTGCAATATGCCGTGACCTGGTTTTCCCTCGCCGCGGTCTGGCTTCTCATGACCGGCGCCTGGATCTGGCGCCGCCTGCAAGGCAAGGACTGACCCCATGCGCTATATCTCCACCCGCGGACAGGCCCCGGCCCTGACCTTCGAAGAAGCCATGCTTTCGGGCCTCGCCCGCGACGGCGGCCTCTATGTCCCCGAGACGATCCCGCAGATGTCCCCCGCCGAGATCAGGGCGCTGCACGGCCTCAGCTACGAGGAAACCGCCTTTCGCGTCATGCGGCCCTTCATCGGTGAGACCTTCGACGACGCCACCCTGCGGGACCTGATCGCCAAGGCCTACGCCGGGTTCGGGCACGAAGCCCGCGCGCCGCTGAAGCAGCTGGCGCCCGGCCACTTCCTGCTGGAGCTGTTCCACGGGCCGACGCTGGCCTTCAAGGACTTCGCCATGCAGCTGATCGGCCAGTTCTTTCAGGAGGCGCTGAAGCGCCGGGGCGAGCGCGTGACCATCGTCGGCGCCACCTCGGGCGACACCGGCAGCGCCGCCATCGAGGCCTTCAAGGGGCTGGACAACGTCGACGTGGTGATCCTGTTCCCGCATGGCCGCGTGTCCGAGGTGCAGCGCCGCCAGATGACCACGCCCGCCGAATCCAACGTCCACGCCCTCGCGCTCGACGGCGATTTCGACGACTGTCAGGCGCGGCTGAAGGACATGTTCAACCACTTCGACTTCCGCGACGAGGTGCGGCTGGCGGGCGTCAACAGCATCAACTGGGCGCGGGTTCTGGCGCAGGTCGTCTACTACTTCTCCGCCGCCGTGTCGCTGGGCGCGCCCGAGCGCAAGGTCAGCTTCACCGTGCCCACCGGCAACTTCGGCGACATCTTCGCGGGCTTCATCGCCAAGCAGATGGGTCTGCCGATCCACCGTCTGGTGATCGCGACCAACCAGAACGACATCCTGCACCGCTGCATGGAAACCGCCGAGTACCGCAAGAACGGCGTGAAGCCCTCGATCTCTCCGTCGATGGATATCGAGGTCTCGTCCAACTTCGAGCGCGCGCTGTTCTGGGCGCATGACAAGGACGGCGCCGCCATCGCCAAGCTGATGAACGAGCTTCAGGCAGAGGGCAGCTTTGCCATCTCGCCAAACGCCATGGGCGCGCTGGCAGAGCATTACGACAGCGGCCGCGCCGACGAGGCGACCACCAGCGAGACCATCGCCGCCACGCTGACCTCTGCCGGAGAGCTGCTTTGCCCGCATTCCGCCGTGGGCGTCCATGTCGGCACCGGGGCCGCCGCCCATGCCCCCGAGACGCCGATGATCACGCTGGCCACCGCCCATCCGGCCAAGTTCCCCGACGCGGTCGAGGCCGCCAGCGGCATCCGCCCCCCTCTTCCCAATCGCATGGCCGACCTGTATGAGCGTCCGGAACGCGTGACCCGGGTCGCCAACGACCTGTCCGCACTCGAGTCCCTGATCAAGGAGCGTATCGCCCGGTGACCGTCCAGCTCGCGACCCTTTCCAATGGCCTCCGCATCGTCACGGAACAAATGCCGGGCCTGCAATCCGCCTCTGTCGGCCTTTGGGTCACCGCGGGTGGGCGGCACGAGAGGCCCGAACAGAACGGCATCGCGCATTTCCTTGAGCACATGGCCTTCAAGGGCACCGGACGGCGCAGCGCGCTGCAGATCGCCGAGGAAATCGAGGACGTGGGCGGCTATATCAACGCCTATACCTCGCGCGAGGTCACGGCCTATTACGCCCGCGTGCTAGAGGCCGATACCGCGCTGGCGGTGGACGTTCTGGCCGATATCCTGCGCAATCCCCTCTTCGAGGAGCGCGAGATAGAGACCGAGCGCCACGTCATCCTGCAGGAGATCGGGCAGGCGCATGACACCCCGGACGACATCATCTTCGACTGGTTGCAGGAAAAGGCCTACCCGGAACAGGCACTGGGGCGCACGATCCTTGGCGAATGCGAGCGGGTGCAGGGCTTTGGCCGCGACGACCTGACCGCCTTCGTCGATGAACACTACGGGCCCGACCAGCTGATCCTGTCGGCGGCGGGCGCGGTCGATCACGACACGCTGGTGCGGCAGGCCGAGGCGCTTTTCGGCGACATGACCCCGCGCCGCGCGCTGATTGCCGACACCGCGCGTTTTCACGGCGGCGAGGCGCGGCGCACGAAGGACCTTGAACAGGCGCATATGGCGCTGGCCTTCGAGGCGCCGGGCTACCGCGACCCCGCCTTCTACGCCGCGCAGATCTATTCCATCGCCCTTGGCGGCGGCATGTCCTCGCGCCTGTTTCAGGAAATCCGCGAGAAGCGCGGGCTGTGCTACACCATCTTCGCCCAGAACGGCGCCTATGCCGACACCGGCCTGACGACGATCTACGCGGGCACCTCGGGCGAAAAGATGCCGGAACTGGCGCATCTGACGGTGGACGAGATGAAGCGCGCCGCCGAGGACATGTCCGACGCCGAGGTCGAGCGCGCCCGCGCCCAGATGAAGGCGGGCCTGCTGATGGGCCTCGAAGGCTCTTCCTCGCGGGCCGAGCGCATGGCGCGCATGGTGCAGATCTGGGGCGAGGTGCCGCCGATCGAGCGGACGGTCGAACGCATCGACGCCGTGACCCGCGCGGACGTTCTGGCCTTCGCGCAGGATCAGGCGCGGACAGCAGGCGCGGCGCTGGCGCTTTACGGCCCGGTCGATGGCGCGCCGACGCTGGAACAATTGCAGGAACGACGGGCTGCCTGATGATCGCTTTCCGGCGCAAGCTGCGGCTTGAAACAGAGCGTCTGACGCTGCGCCCCCCGGTGCATGCGGATTATGCGCCCTGGGTCGCGCTGCGCCGGGAAAGCCGCGATTACCTGACCCCGTGGGAGCCCTCGTGGTCGCCCGATCACCTGTCGCGAAAGGCCTTCACCAATCGCGTCTACTGGGCCTCGCGGTCGATTGCCGCCGGAACCGCCCTGCCGCTGTTCCTGATCCGGCGCAGGGACGAGGCGCTCCTGGGCGCCATCACGCTGGACAATATCCGCCGTGGACCGGCGCAGGCGGGCACGCTGGGCTACTGGACCGGGCAGGCCTATGCCCGGCGCGGCTACATGTCAGAGGCCATCGCGGCGCTGGTGCATCATTCCTACGAGCGGCTGAACCTCAGCCGGGTCGAAGCCGCCTGCCTGCCCGAAAACGTCGCCTCGCGCGGGCTGCTGGAACGCTCGGGCTTCAAATACGAGGGCGTGGCGCAAAGCTATCTTCAGATCAACGGGCGCTGGCGGACGCATGTGCTCTATGCGGCGCTGCGCATGGACCGGCGCGGGCGCACCACGGTCGGCTAGCGCGGTCCGGGCAGCGGCGCAGGCCGCTTGTCGGGTGGAAGGGACGCACCCGCCTGGCCCGCCCGTCTGGGGCCACCGATACGCGACCGTTGCCTCCGGCGCTTGGCCACACTCCGGCGAAGCCCCCCAACCACAACCAAAGCCCCCGGCCTGCCCGTTTCCATGGCACGCCCCACCGCTGCGCCCGCATCTAACGGCGTCGTGACTTTGGCGGCCGGGCTTTCGCGCCTAGGCTGAGCGGACACCACGGGAGTCCGCCATGTTCCGTCGCATCCTTCGGGTCCTGAGCGCCCAGATCCTGATTGCTCTGACCCTGACGCCCCTGACCCTGCCCACATCGGCGCAAGAGCAGAGGCGGCCCAGCCACTGCATCGCCATCGCCGACGCCGCCCCTGGGCTGGATTTCCTGCACAGGGCAAGCTGGCAGGCGCCCCTGCCCCAGTACAGCGTCGGCATCCACTACATCGGCCATGCCTCCTTCCTGATCCGCACGCCGGGCGGGCTGGACGCGGTCACGGACTTCAACGGCTACATTGGCCAGACGACGCTGATTCCTGACATCGTCACCATGAACCACGCCCATGACACCCATTGGACCGACGCCATCGACCCGGCCATCCCGCATGTCCTGCGCGGCTGGGGGGAAGAGTTCGGCGCCGGGATCGACCATCACCTCGACCTTGAAGAGATGCTGATCCGCAACGTCTCCACCGACATTCGCTCGGCCTATGGCGGCACGGAGCCCGAGGGCAATTCGATCTTCATCTTCGAGGTCGAGGGCCTGTGCATCGCACACCTTGGCCACCTGCACCACGAACCCACGGATGAACAATACGCGGCGCTTGGCCGGGCCGACGTGCTGATGGTGCCGGTGGACGGCGGACTGACCCTGCCCCTGCCGGTGATCGTGCGGGTGACGGAGCGGCTGAAATCCTCCATCGTGATCCCCATGCACTGGTTTTCCGGCTACGCGCTGGAGCGGTTTCTCGAAGACATCGACGAGAGCTTTGTCATCGACCGCCGGGACGGGCCTTTCATGACGGTCTCGCTGCGCGACCTGCCCGCGCGCCCGACAGTCGTGGTCCTGCAACCGCAGTGGCTGACCGATACCGAGTGACCCCCGGCTTGCCGCAGATAGTATCCAAGTGTATGCAATACTCAGCCCGACCGGGGCGAGAGGATTTCAGCCGACACGAGGACCAGCATGCCGCTTTCCCCCGCCGATGACGCCTTTGCCGACAGTCTGGCAAAGACCCTTCCCGCCGATACCCTGCGCCCCGCCGAACCCCGCTATCTGGAAGAGCCGCGCGGGCACTGGAAAGGCAGCGCCGGCTGGGTCGCCCTGCCCCGCAGCGCCGAAGAGGCCGCGACAATCGTCCGTGCCTGCGCGTCGGCGGGCGTGGGCCTGGTGCCCTACGGCGGCGGGACGGGGCTTGTGGGTGGGCAGGTCTCGCCCGATCAGCCCGCGCCGCTGGTGATCTCGCTGGAACGCATGACCCGTATCCGCGCCGTCAGCGCCGTCGAAAACGTGCTGACGGTCGAGGCGGGCGCCATCCTGACCGACGTGCAGGCCGCCGCAGAAGAGGCCGGGCGCCTGTTTCCCCTGTCGCTCGGCTCGGAAGGCTCGGCGCGGATCGGAGGCTTGCTGGCGACCAACGCGGGCGGGGTGAACACGCTGCGTTACGGCAATGCCCGCGATCTGGTGCTGGGGCTGGAAGCGGTGCTGCCGGATGGGACGCTGTGGCACGGGCTTAAACGGCTGCGCAAGGACAACACCGGCTACGACCTGCGCCACCTGCTGATGGGCGCCGAGGGAACGCTGGGGCTGATCACGGCGGCCAGCCTGAAGCTGTTCCCCCGGCCCGCCGCCACCGGTGTGGCGATCCTCTCGGTCGCGGGACCGCAGGCGGCGCTGGACCTTCTGTCCATGGCGCGCGGACAGCTGGGCGAGCAGATCAGCGCCTTCGAACTGATCCACCGCATGGGCTTCGACTTTCTGTCCGAAGCGATGCCCGAGGTCCGGCAACCCTGGCCGGAGCCGCCGGAATGGGCGGTGCTGATCGAAATCGGCCTTGGCGCCGGTCAGGATCCGAACGCGGCGCTGGAAATACTGTTCGGCGAGGCACTGGAGGCCGGGCTGGCCGATGACGGCATGGTCGCGCAGAGCGAACAGCAGGCGGCGGACTTCTGGGCCTGCCGCGAGCAGATCCCCGAGGCCAACCGGCACATCGGCGCGATTTCCAGCCACGACATCGCCGTGCCGCTGAGCGCCCTGCCCGAGTTCATCGAGCGCGGCGGTCCGGCGCTGGCGAAGCTGGGCGACTTCCGGATCAACTGCTTCGGCCATGTCGGCGACGGCAACCTGCACTACAACGTCTTCCCGCCGAAGGGGCGGAAGGCGTCGGAGTTCCGCGACCAGCGCGAGGCGATCAAGACCTGCGTGCATGACGTAGTGCATGCGCTGGAGGGATCCGTCAGCGCCGAGCACGGCATCGGGCGGCTGAAGGTCGGCGATCTGGAGCGCTACGGCGATCCGGCCAAGCTGGTGGCGATGCGCGCGATCAAGGCGGCGCTGGATCCGGCGGGGATCATGAACCCCGGCGCGGTGCTGCGCGGCTGAGGGAGGATGAGGGGCGCTGCCCCTCGCCCTGCGGGCTCACCCCGGGATATTTTTGGACAGAAGAAACGTGGGCGTCAGCGCGCCGCCACTTGGAACACGCAGCCATCCGAGACCAGCATGGGCCGCGTCAGGCAGAGGCCCATGGCGACCTCGAAGGCAGCGAGGACCTTGGGCACGTAGTCGCGGGTTTCGGCGTAGGGTGGCACGCCGCCGTGCTGGCCGATGGAGTTCTCGCCCGCGTTGTAGCCCGCGAGGACGAGAATCGGGTCGCCGTCGAATTTCTTCATGAGGAAGTCGAGGAAGGCCACGCCCCCGGCGATGTTCTGCACCGGGTCGAGGCTGTCCTTGACGCCGAAGCGGGCGGCGGTGGCGGGCATCAGCTGCATCAGACCCTGCGCGCCCGCGCCGCTGACCGCGTCCTTGCGGCCCCCGGATTCGACCGAGATCACCGCAAGGGCCAGCGCCGGGGAGACATTGGTGCCCACGGTCTCGCGCAGGATGTCCTTGCCGTAGCGCGCCGCGATGTCCTGCAGCGCCTGCAGACGCGGCGCGGCCACCCGTTCGCCCGACGGTCCCTTGCCCAGGGTCATCAGCGCCGGTTCCAGCCGACCTGGACCGCTGTCTTCCTGCCTTGCGGAGACCGTGCTCCAGAACCAGCCGTAGCGGGTCGACGGGGCGGCGGGCGCAACGGCGGCGGCGGTCGGGACAGGCTTCGCCTCGGGCCCGGGGGAGGATTTCTGGGGCAGCGGCGGCACGGCCGGGTTGGCACGCGGCGCGATCTGCACGGTGATACGCTTCCTGGCGCCCGACGCGGGTGGTTTCACCCGCTTGGCAGAGAAATCGGCGAAGGGTTGCGGGGCCTCCGCTGCGGCGGACAGCGCAAGGACCGCGCCCAGCGCGGCGGCGCAAAGGATTCTGACTGCCATGGACCTGCTCGTTTTTTTTCCTGCGGCATGTTTTCCGCCATTCTGGCACAAAACCCGAATCTTTTCCACGAAGTGTTGCGGTCGCGTGAACGGCTGTCGCGCGTTTTTCCCGCCCAAGCGGATGCGCCGCCACCCGTTCAGGAGAGAGCATCCTGAAATAAATGATCAATTTCAAAGACTTTTGTTTGCCCAGACAAGGCCCCGATCAAAACCCAAAATCAATCCAATCCGGTCCAAATCTCGCCGCAAAGGAGGGGCTAATTAGGGTCATACCAACGAGGGAACAGGGCAAGTGAGAGAGGCCCGCAGCAAGCCCCCGAAGGTGAATGTGAGCAAACACACTTCTACGGAGAGAGACCATGATCAACTTCATCAAAAACTTCCGCAACGACGAAGACGGCGCAGTGACGGTTGACTGGGTGGTTCTGACCGCCGCCGTCGTCGGTCTGGCGATTGCCGCATACGGCACCATCGAGACACAGACGACTGCCCTGATCGACGCCGCAGCAAACAACGTAAAAGGCGAGATCGCAAAGTAAGCCGACCGACGTCGACCAAACGCCAAAAGGCTTGCGCGCGCCGCCACAGGTGGCGCGCGCATCGTGAGAAAAGCTCACATCCTATTCGCCACCTGCCGAGGACACGCCATGCGCAAACTCCTTTTACGCTTCAGGGCACGCGAAGATGGAGCTGTCACGGTCGATTGGGTCGTCCTGACCGCCGCCATCGTCGGCCTTGCCATTCTTGCAACGCCAGCCATCAGGGACTCGACCTTCGCGTTGAGGGACGATGCCAGTGCGGAACTGACCGCCCAGATCGGCCAATGACCCTTGCCTTCGCGGCCGGCGCCCCGCAACCCGCTTGGCGTTTGCGGGGCGCCGGTCCCGGATGGCAGGAGGGTTGCCGGAATACTGTCCCGCCGCCGCCCTTCTTTCGCCGCACTCGGGGGTCAGCCTGACCATGACGTAACCCGTACGCCGCCCCGTGCCTCCCGGCTGCATATCCTGAAAGGTGACCCATGCGACTCGTATTCGGACTTGTGCTTATTGCCGGCATCGGCCTGGCCGGTTTCGCCGTCTACATGGCCCAGAACTACATTGGCGCCTACGAGGCCGCGCTTCGGCAGGAGCGCGCCAAGAACGTCGATGCGATCCCGACGCAGCAGATCTACGTGGCCAACCGCGCCATCCCCTACGGCGAACCGGTGACCGCCGAGGACGTCGTGCTGGCCAACTGGCCGAAGGAGATCCTGCCCGAGGGCGTCTTCGACGCGGAAACACCGCTTTTCCAGCCCGGCGATGCGCCCCGCGTCGCCGTGCGCCCGATCGAGAAGTTCGAGGCCGTCATGGCCGTCAAGGTCTCGGAACCCGGCGGCGATGCCGGCCTGACCTCGCGGCTGGACCGCGGGCAGCGCGCCTTTGCGATCAAGGTGGACGTTGCAACCGGTGTCTCGGGCTTCTTGCGTCCTGGCGACCGGGTGGACGTTTACTGGACCGGGCGGATCGGTTCCAACGATCCGAACCTGCCCTCGGGCGACGTGACAAAGCTGATCGAAACCGGGGTACGCCTGATCGCCATCGACCAGATGGCGGAAACCGAGCTGAACTCTGCCACCATCGCCCGGACCGTGACGGTCGCCGCCAGCCCGCAGCAGGTCGCGGCCCTGGCACAGGCGCAGTCGACCGGCAACCTGTCGCTGTCGCTGATGGGCCATAACGATGACACCGTGGCCGAGGCTATCGAGGTCGATCAGCGCTCGTTGCTGGGCCTTGCCCGGGTCGAGCAAAAGGCGCCGGAGGCGATCCAGCCCTGTGTGACCCGCGTGCGCCGCGGCGCTGAAGTGGTCGAGATCCCGATCCCCTGCACCAACTGACCCAGGCCCGACGACGGGAAGAGCCTTCGCGGGACACCGCGGGGGCTTTCTGCATCGCCAGATCCCCCTGCCGGGCCTGCGCGGCGCCATAAGCGGTGGCGAGATCCTCAGACCGGCAGCGGCCGGGTGTGGGTGGCCCTGGCAGACCCCTTGGCGAAGCCAAGGGCTGAGGCTTGTCGGGGGGGGGGCGCCATGGGCGAGCCCGCCACCAACACGCAACCCAAAAGAGAATCCCCCGCCCCCACCCATCACACCTGTTGCGAGATATCCACATAAACGCCGGGGGCGAAGGCATTGATTGTTGCAAAAAATCGGGAATTGCAGCAGGCTTTGTCAAAATGCGGGCGAAAAGACCCGGATATAGAGGCGTGATCGAAAGGCAGGTCACATGAAATTCGACTTTCTGAAGGCGGCTCTTCTGGGGCTGACCATGGGGTTTGCCCCGGTGACGTCGGCTGTTCAGGCCGAAACCGTGCATGTGGTCCGCAGCGGGACCGAGAAGATCCTCAGTGTCCCGATGAACCGGGCCGTGGTGGTCGAAAGCGACGTGCCCTTCGCCGAACTGTCCATCGCCAACCCGGCCATCGCCGATATTTCCTCGCTTTCGGATCGCACCATCTACGTGCTGGGCAAGACGCCGGGCACGACGACGCTGACCATCCTCGACCCGCAGGGCCAGCTGATCACCAATGTCGATGTCCGCGTTTCGGCGGATGTGTCCGAGTTCAAGGAACGGCTGCGCCAAATCCTTCCGGACGAAAAGATCGAGGTGCGCACCGCCAACGATGGTATCGTTTTGTCGGGCACTGTGTCGTCGACCATCCGCATGCAGCGCGCGCTGGATCTTGCGGAACGCTACGCGCCCGAGAGGGTGTCGAACCTGATGGGCGTCGGCGGCGTGCAGCAGGTCATGCTGAAGGTCCGCTTCGCCGAGATGCAGCGCACGGCGGCAAAGTCGCTTGCCGCCTCCATCGCGACCGGCGGCTCTGTCCTGAACGGCGATCTGGGGCTTGAAGTCGGCACCGGCAACGCAGCCGCGCTCGCCAATGTGGACGCGGTGGCAGACAAGCTTCGGCCACGCGCCATCGACACGCAGGGCGCGACGCTCTTCGGCTTCAATGCCGGCGGGCTTGAAGTGGGCATCCTGCTGGAGGCGCTGGAGCGCAAGGGCGTCGTCCGCACGCTGGCGGAGCCGAACCTGACCGCCCTGTCGGGGCAGGAGGCCAAGTTCCTCGCCGGTGGCGAATACCCGATTCCGGTGGCCCAGCAGAACAACACCATCACCATCGAATACAAGCCCTTCGGCGTCGAGCTGAACTTCATCCCCCGCGTGGTGGATGGCGATCTGATCAACCTCGAACTTGAAGCGGCTGTCTCCTCCATCGACACCGGCAATGCGATCGTGCTGGACGATATCGCGGTCAACGCCTTCAAGCGGCGCGAGACCTCGACCACGGTGGAACTGCGCGACGGCGAGAGCTTTGCCATCGCGGGCCTCTTGATGGACGATTTCCAGGATATGAACGATCAGGTGCCGTGGCTGGGCGACGTGCCGGTGCTGGGCGCACTTTTCCGCAGCGCCTCGTACCAGCGCGAGCAGTCCGAACTGGTGATCATCGTGACGCCGCACCTCGTGACGCCGACCCGGGGCGAGGCCTTTGCCCTGCCCACCGACCGCGTCGTGCCGCCGACCGAGAAGGACCTCTTCCTGCGCGGCAAGACCGTGGGCGCCGACCCGATCCGCACCCCCGTCCGCGGCGGCGCCGGAGAGGTGGCAAAGCAGGATTATACCGGCTCCTACGGCTACGTGATGGATTGATCAGATGATGCAGACGCGAAAGACCCTCCGACTGACGATGCTGGGCCTCTCGGCCGGGGCGATGCTTTCGGGCTGCGCGGCGCGCGACGTCAACGGCTTCAACCGTGAGGCGGGGTCGCTGATCGACACCGGCGACTTCGGCAATGCCACGATGAACAACCACCAGTACATGACCGGGCAGAAGCAATACGTCTACGACCTGTCGCAGCGCTTCGCCTCGGAGGTGCTGACCACGGTCAACTTCGCCTTCAACTCGTCCACGCTGGATCAGGGCGCCATCGACACCCTGCGCGAACAGGCGCGCTGGATTCGCCAGTTCCCCGAGGTCCGCTTCCGCGTCTACGGCCATGCCGACAAGGTCGGAAGCGCCGGATACAACAAGGCGCTTGGCCTGAAGCGCGCCAATACGGTGGTCAACTTCCTCGTCAGCCAGGGCATCTCGCGCGCGCGGCTCGAGGCGGTGGTCTCCTTCGGCGAGACACAGCCGCTGATCGTGACCGAGGGACGCGAACGTCGCAACCGGCGCACGGTGACAGAGGTTTCGGGCTTCGTGACCGGGCATCCGACGATCCTCGACGGCAAATATGCCGAGGTGATCTACCGCGAATACGTCAACAGCGCGGAACCCCAAAGCGGCCTGACCGGGCTGCAGGGCCGGGATTTCGGCGTCGACCAGTAAAGGCCGCGCCAGGCAAGGCGCGCGCATCGGCAATCGGGGCGGCTTCGGCCGCCCCGACCTATTTCCGCCGCCTTTCCACGCGCCTCACAGGCCCGTGCCCAGCTTCGCCCGCCCCCTTCCCCGCGCGCTGGCATGACCCGGCACACGGCTCGGCACAGGCCGGATACTCTCCCCCGATCAAACCCGCCGTCCGGAATCACCGCACAATTTCGGCTTTTCGGCCCAAATGTTGCCGCCTTTCCGGGTGAGTTTGGCCTCTGAGGACCACTCCGCCGACCCGACTCGGCGGTGGCGGTCCCGGAGTTCGGCGCCCGACAGAATGTCGCCGCCCGTCCGGGATCGAGCCAAGAAGGACGCAAGGCATGACGAGCTTGACAGATACAGAGGCAGAAGCCCCCCCCATCGTGGCCTGCACGATCAGCCGGGATGTGCAGAATTTCGACCTGCTGATAGAGGACATGGAAACCCTGCTGGGCGAAGCATGGGGCGATCTGGGGTTCGAGGAGGCCGCGGCCTTCTTTCACCAGCCCGAAGCGGCCTCGCTGGAATTCATCGCCATGGCCATCGACGCCATCGACGAACCGGACCTGCCGATGCTGTCCAGCATCATCGCCAGCGCGCGGGATGCCGACATCAAGGTCGTGCTGATCGCCGAAGACGTGACCCCGGCCTCGCTGCACCAACTTCTGCGCAAGGGCGCCGACGAATTTGTGCCCTACCCCCTGCCCGAGGGCGAACTGGGCGCGGCGGTCGAACGGCTGCGCACACCGGACCCTGCCCCTGTCGCGATCACGCCAGAACCGGCAGCCCCTGGCCCCACCGGCGTCAAGCTGAAGGGCGGCGGCGACGGCGTTCTGATCGCGGTTCAGGGCCTTTCCGGCGGTGTCGGCGCCACCACGCTTGCAGTCAACCTCGCCTATGAACTGGCCACGTCCGGTGGCAAGGACAGACAGCCGCGGGTCTGCCTGATCGACCTCGGGCTACAGTTCGGTTCGGTCTCGACCTACCTCGACCTGCCCCGGCGCGAGAACGTCTACGAACTGCTCTCGGATATCGACGCGATGGACGGCGACAGCTTTGGCCAGGCACTGTCCAGTTACGAGGGCAAGTTGCAGGTGCTGACCTCTCCGGCGGATATCCTGCCGCTGGATATCATCGGCCCCGCCGAGGTGCACAAGATCCTCGACGTCGCCCGCGATCATTTCGACTACATCGTCATCGACATGCCGGGGACCGTCGTCCAGTGGACGGAAACCGTGCTGACCGAGGCGCAGATCTACCTGGCCATGGTCGAGCTGAACATGCGCTCCGCCCAGAACACGCTGCGGCTGAAGAAGGCGCTGAAGTCCGAGGACCTGCCCTTTGAAAAGATCCGGTTCGTGCTGAACCGCGCGCCGAAGTTCACCGACCTTCAGGCGAAAAGCCGGGTCAAACGTATGGCCGACAGTCTGGATATCGCGCTGGACGTGCAATTGCCCGACGGCGGGCGGGTGGTGGCACAGGCCTGCGACCACGGGCTTCCGCTGGCCACCCATGCCGTCAAGAACCCGCTCCGCAAGGAGATCGTGAAGCTGTCCGACCAACTCATCGCCATCGGTGTCGACGACGCCGAGGCCGCCTGATCCCGCTGCCATAAGGACATCCGATGTTCTCGCGCTACAAGAAACCTTCCGCCCAGTCCGAAGTCCGGCAACCGGCCACCGCGGTCACCCCGGCCAAGGCGCCGGAGGCCGTGGCCGCAGCCGCGCCCAGGCCCGTCGTCAAGCGCCGCGAACAGCCCACGCGCGTCGCGGCGCAGGCAGGAGCGATGGACAAGGATAAGAAGCGCAAGGAACGCATCGGCGAGATCAAGCTGGAACTGCACCGCGCGCTTCTGGACAACCTCAACCTTGCCGCGCTCGATCATGCGACGGAACACGAGCTGCGCGAAGAGATCGGCGAAATCGCGCTGGAGGCCCTGCAGGACAAGGGCATCGTGCTGAACCGCGAAGAGCGGCGCGCGATGATGAACGACCTTTACGACGAGGTGAAGGGCCTTGGCCCACTGGAGGCGCTGCTGAAGGACGACACGGTTTCGGATATCCTCGTCAACGGCCCGCACCAGATCTTCATCGAACGCAACGGCAAGCTCTCGCTTTCGGACATCACGTTCAAGGACGAGAAGCACCTGATGCGGATCATCGACAAGATCGTCTCCGCCGTGGGCCGTCGCGTCGATGAATCGAACCCCTATGTGGACGCCCGCCTGACCGATGGCTCTCGTTTCAACGCCATGGTGCCGCCGATCGCCATCGACGGCAGCCTCGTGTCCATTCGTAAGTTCAAGAAGGACAAGCTGGGCATCGACGACCTGGTGAAATTCGGCGCCTTCACCGAGGAAATGGCGATCTACCTGCAGGCCGCCGTGGCCACGCGCCTGAACATCATCGTCTCTGGCGGTACCGGTTCGGGCAAGACCACCACGCTGAACGCGCTGTCCAGCTTCATCGACGACAGCGAACGCATCCTGACCATCGAGGATACGGCGGAACTTCAGCTTCAGCAGACCCACGTGGGCCGGATGGAATCGCGACCTCCGAACGTCGAGGGCAAGGGCGCCGTCACGCCGCGCGATTGCCTGAAGAACGCCCTGCGGATGCGCCCCGACCGGATCATCGTCGGCGAAACCCGGGGCGAGGAAGTCATCGACATGTTGCAGGCCATGAACACCGGCCACGACGGGTCGATGACCACGATCCACGCCAACAGCGCCCGCGACGGCGTGGCGCGTCTGGAAAACATGATCGCCATGGCCGGCATCGACATGCCGCTGAAGGCCATGCGCAGCCAGATTTCCAGCGCCGTCAACCTGATCGTGCAGGCCAGCCGCCTTCAGGACGGCTCTCGCCGGATGACCTCGATCACAGAGATCACCGGGATGGAGGGCGACGTCATCTCGATGCAGGAGCTGTTCCGCTTCCAGCGCGTCGGCCTGACGCCCGACAACAAGATCATCGGCCATTTTACGGCCACCGGCGTGCGTTCCGCCTATTCCGAACGCTTCCGGATGTGGGGGTATGACATCCCCGCCTCCATCTACGAACCTTTCCGCCCGGAGTAACCATTATGCTGTCTGCTGCCCCGATCATTTACGGCATGATCTTCGTGGGCGTCCTCGTGCTGGTGAATGGCGTCTATCTCGTCGCCTTCGGCAAATCGATCTCGCTGTCGAACAAGGTCAACCGCCGCCTCGAACTGCTCGACAAGGGCGAACGCCGCGAAGACGTTCTGGCCAAGCTCCGCAAGGAGATGGATCAGCACATGGAAAGCCGGTCGCTGCCGCTGTATTCGCTGCTTGCGGACAAGGCGCAGAAGGCCGCGCTGGCCTTTACCCCACAACAGCTGATGATGGTCATGGCGGGTGCCGGGGCCTTTGCCTTCGTGGGCCTGTCCTTCGCGACCGAGGCCAGCCTGCCGGTCCGCGCCGTGATGGCGGTGATGATGGGCGTCGGCGGGGTCTACATGTGGGTGAGCCACCGCGCGAAAAAACGCCTTGGCATGATCGAAGAGCAGCTTCCCGATGCCGTGGAACTGCTGGTCCGCAGCCTGCGGGTGGGCCACCCCTTTACGTCGGCGATCACCATCGTGTCGAAAGAGCTGAAAGACCCGCTTGCCACCGAATTCGGTATCATCGCGGACGAAAACGCCTATGGCCGCGACGTCGGTGAGGCGCTCAAGCACATGGCCGAGCGGCTGGATATGCAGGATCTGCGCTTCCTCGCGGTGGCCGTGGCGATCCAGCAGCAGGCGGGCGGCAACCTCGCCGAGATCCTCGAAGGCCTTGCCAAGGTGATCCGGGCACGGTTCCGCCTGTTCCGCCGGGTCAAGGCCATCACCGCAGAGGCGCAGTGGTCGGGCAAGTTCCTGTCGGGCTTCCCGGTGGCCTGCCTGATCTTCATCCAGGTGGCCAAGCCCGATTACTACGACAATGTGCTCGATCACCCCTGGTTCATACCGGCCTGCTTCATCGTCGGTATCATGCTGACGCTGAACGTGATCGTCATGCGCGCTTTGACGAATATCAAGGTCTGAGGAATCCCTGCCATGTTCGAACAGATCAACAGTCAGATCACCGGTCTTCTGGGTCCCGCCGGACCACTGATCGTCGTCGCGGGCCTTGCGGTCCTGCTGATCCTCGCCACCATTCCGATGATGCTGAATGCGCGTCCGGACCCGATGGACAAGCTGAAGCAGACCGGCAAGGCCAAGCTGGATGCGCAGACCCGCGCGGTGCTGCGCGACAAGAAGAAGAACGACAAGCTCAACAAATACGCGCAGTTCCTCGAACCGCAGGATGCCAAGGAACTGTCCGAAATCCGCATGAAGATGATGCAGGCGGGCTATCGGTCGAAGGACGCCGTACAGTTCTACTACTTCGCCCAGTTCGCGCTGGGACTGGGACTTCTGGGCGTGGGCGTCCTTTACTTCCTGATGTTCGTCGACCCGGCAGAGGCGACGCTGAACCAGAAACTGATGTATATCCTCGGCCCCGGGGCCCTTGGCTACATGGCGCCGAAATACTGGGTCACCAAGCGGCAGGCGCAGCGCCAGGAGGAGATCCAGCTGGGCTTTCCCGATGCGCTCGACATGATGCTGGTCTGCGTCGAGGCCGGGCAGTCGATGGACCAGTCCATCACCCGCGTGGCCAAGGAATTGCGCGCCTCCTACCCGGCGCTGGCCGACGAATTCGAGATCATCAGCCACGAGATGAAAGCCGGCAAGGACCGCAGCCAGGTTCTGAAGGACATGGGCGAACGCTGCGGCGTGCAGGATGTGTCGTCCTTCGTCACCGTGCTGAACCAGGCCCAGACCTTCGGCACCTCGATCGGCGAGGCCCTGCGTGTCTACGCCAGCGAGATGCGTGACAAAAGGGTCATGCGCGCCGAAGAAGCGGCAAACAAGCTGCCGACAAAGATGACGTTGACGACTATGATGCTCACGGTGCCTCCGCTGCTGATCATCCTGGTCGGTCCATCCGTGGTTGGCATCACGCAGATGAGTGCAATGACGGGCAACTAGAATGAGCAGATGGTCCCGGGCGACCGCGCTGATCCTGACACTGACGCTGGCCGCCTGTTCGCAAACGGGCGGCCTCGGCGCGCGCGACGGGGCTTCTCCCTTCGCACCGGCGCTGGACCCGGGCGGCAAGGCCGTCGACGGGCTGACCGTCGGCCACCGGCTGATGGACGCGGGCCAGCACGAGCTTGCGCTCGACGCCTACCTGCGCGCAGCGGGCGAACAGGGGCTGACCGGCGAAGTGCTGACCGCGCTGGGGTCGGCCAACCTGGCGCTGGGGCGGCTGAACCAGTCGGAACGGCTGCTGCGGCAGGCGGTCGAGAAAGACCCGGACTGGCCTGAGGCGTGGAACAACCTCGGCGTCACCCTGATGGAGCGCGGCCAGGCAGCCGAGGCCTCGCAGATCTTTCGCAAGGCCTATGCGCTGGACAATGGCGAAAGTGACGCAATCCGCGACAATCTGCGCTTGGCCCTCGCAAAAATGGAAAATTCCCTCTATGGTGAGGACGCAGAACAAGATTTTCAGATCGTGCGGCGCGGCGGCGGGTCCTACCTGATCCGGTCGAAATCCGCGCTGGAGGTCTGAGACAGGCAAGGGGTGCCCCTCGACGGGCGCCTTCCCCCGCAAAGGGGGCCAAGACAAAGGGCCGGAACAGGTCCGTCGAAGAACAGGCACCGCCGAACACGGCGGGCACGAGGCAGAGCAGTAAGAGGACGCAGGCACATGCGCCATCCCATCGTTGTGACCCTTTGCGTGGCGGGTTTCGTCGCGTTGTCGGCCTGTGAAAAGGGCATCGACACAGCCGAGATGGACCGCAAGTTCCAGGGCGTGAACGTCATCGACGGCACCGACCTGAACGATGTCATGCTGACCGTGGGCGACCCGAACGAATCCGTGGCCTATTTCAAGCGCGCCAGCGAAGAACAGCCCGACCGGATCGAGTTCCAGCGCAACCTCGCCGCCTCGCTGGTGCGCGCCAAGCGCATGACAGAGGCCAAGACCGCCTGGGCGCAGGTCGTGGCGCATCCCGACAGCATCGACGACGACCGCGTGCAACTGGCCGATGCGCTGATCCGCGCGGGCGACTGGGAACAGGCCGAAAAGGTCCTGAACGCCGTGCCGCCCACCGTCGAGACCTTCAAGCGCTACCGGCTCGAGGCGATGATCGCCGACAGCAAGAAAGAGTGGAAGAAGGCCGACAGCTTCTACGAGACCGCCGTGGGCCTGACCACGACCCCGGCCTCGACGCTGAACAACTGGGGTTTCTCGAAACTGACGCGCGGCGACCATGCCGAGGCGGAACGGCTGTTCACCGACGCCCTGCGCCACGACCCCAAGCTGTTCACCGCCAAGAACAACCTCGTGATGGCGCGCGGCGCGCAGGGCAACTACACCCTGCCGGTCATGTCTATGAGCCAGTCGGAACGGGCGGAACTGCTGCATTCCATGGCGCTGACCGCGATCAAGCGCGGCGATGTCGAGATCGGCAAGGGCCTTCTGCGCGATGCGCTGGAAACCCATCCGCAACATTTCGAGGCCGCCGCCCGCGCGCTCTCGGCGCTCGACAGCAGCGCCAGCGTCCTGAACTGACGGCAGGAGGACCGGACATGCAGCGCCTGCGACAGAAGACCCTGCGCCGCGGGCCGGTGCCGTGCTGATCCCCGCCAGCGCGGCGGCCTGGTTCCTGCCCTTCGCCCTGCCGATCTGCCTCTATATCTGCTACACCGACATGAAGGGGATGCGCATCCCCAACCATGCGGTGGTGGCCCTCTTCGCGGTCTACGCGATGGTTGGCCTGATCGCCCTGCCGCTCGATACCTACCTCTGGGGCTATCTGCATCTTGTGGTGGTCCTGATCGCGGGCATCGCGCTGAACGCCGGTGGCGCGCTCGGGGCCGGAGACGCCAAGTTCGCCGCCGCCGCCGCGCCGCTGATCCACCTCGGCGACCTGCGCTTCCTGATGATCCTCTTCGCGGCCAACCTGCTGGCGGCCTTCTTTGCCCACCGCCTCGCCAAGCACACGCCGCTCCGCCGCCTCGCCCCGCACTGGAAAAGCTGGGACACCGGGTCCAAGTTCCCCATGGGCATGGCACTTGGCGGCACGCTGGCGCTCTACCTCGCGCTCGGCGTCTGGTACGGCCAGACACCGCCGCAGTAACCGGCAAGACCCGCACCAATCCCTCCGGGAAACCGGCCCCGCCCCGCCACAGCGGGATGCCCCCATGGCGGTCCGCCTGACCGGGAAACCCGGCGGCACCGGGGCCATGGCGCGCGAGTATCGGGCCAAGGTCTTCATGCCCTTCGCCAATATCGAGGCGACGGCCCCCTGCTGACCGCCCCGGGGCGCGCCTCCGACGCCATGCCTCCTAGCCCAGCCCTAGCCCGGCCAGGGCCCCCGCCCCGCACCGGCTCCCGTCCAGACAGCGCGCACAGGCCGTCCTGCCCCGCGCCCGGACAGTCGCCCATGCCTGTGGCACCTTCCAATGCGGCCCAAGTCATAAACCGGACGCCCCCTGCTTCTTTAGCCTTCCCAAATACCTCGGGGGGGAGGCCACAGGCCGGGGGCAGAGCCCCCTCGGGACCTCAGGCAGGCCTCGGCGCATCGCGGCCTCTCCCGGTGCCGCGCCCGGCACCGCAGCGGCGGCATTGCCCCGGTGGGTCAAACCCCCGGAATACCGCGAACCCACCCAGTTCTCGCCACATTGCCCCGGCACCCTCCTGCCCAAGAACGACAGAGCAGGACCCCCGGCATGAACGTGGCAACGACCACCGTGATGGCGCCCCCCGCGCCAAAGCGGATCGAGGACATGAACCTTTCCATCGTCATGATGCGCGACATCGTGCTGAAGACCATGTTCCGCAAGAACACCAACACGGTGACCAACCTCGCCCGGGCCGTCTGCCTTCCGGTGCCGGTGACGCAGGAACTGATCGACCTCAGCCGCGGGCAGGGCCTGATCGAGGCGATGGGCACCATGGGCGCCGCCGGAGAGATCTCCTCCGAGATGCCCTACCAGCTGACCGACAGCGGCAAGGCCCGCGCGCTGGACGCGCTGGCGCAATCGGAATACTTCGGCCCGATGCCGGTGCCGCTGGAGGTATACCGCGAGCAGGTCAAGCGCCAGTCGATCCGCAACATCCAGATCACCCGCGACCAGCTGACCGGCGCCATGGGCCACCTGATCCTGCCCGACGACCTGATCGGCAACCTCGGTCCCGCCGTGTCCTCGGGCCGCTCGATCCTGATGTACGGCCCCCCCGGCAACGGCAAGTCCTCGATCTCGAACGGCATCCGCGACGCCATGGGCGACCGCATCTACGTGCCCCGCGCCATCGAGTATTCGGGCCAGGTCATCACCGTCTACGACCCCATCGTGCATTCCAAGGCCGAGGAAGACGCCGAGAACCCCACCGCGCTGCGCCGCACCGCCCGCTTCGACCGCCGCTACGTGATGTGCAAGCGGCCCACGGTGATCACCGGGGGCGAGCTGTCGCTGTCGATGCTCGACCTCGTCTACAACCCCACCGCGCGCACCTACCAGGCGCCGCTGCAACTGAAATCCACCGGCGGCATCTTCATCGTCGACGACCTTGGCCGCCAGGCCGAACCGCCGCAGAAGCTGGTCAACCGCTGGATCGTCCCGCTGGAGGAATCCAAGGACATTCTTGCCCTGCAATCGGGCGAGAAATTCGAGGTCCCCTTCGACACGCTGGTGATCTTCTCGACCAACTTCCACCCGAACGAGATCTTCGACCAGGCCGCGCTGCGGCGTATCTTCTTCAAGATCAAGATCGACGGCCCCAGCCAGGAGAACTTTCTGAAGATCTTCGCGCTCGTGGCGCGCAAGAAGGGGATGCAACTGGACGAGGCCAGCCTCGTTCACCTGCTGAAGCGAAAATATCCGACGATCGACAACATCTACGCAAACTATCAGCCGGTCTTCCTGATCGACCAGATGATTGCGGTCTGCGACTTCGAGGGTATCCCCTACAAGATGACGCCAGAGCTGGTGGATCGCGCCTGGGCCAATATGTTCGTCAAGGACGAGCACATCGTGAAGTGACGCCCGGCGAACCGCGGGGTGGGTATCCTCCTACCGCCCCCACACGGGCCATGTGGACGGGAACCCGGCATTTTCGGCTTGACGCCAACCGCCTGCTTCCTTATCCCCCGCGCACGGTCCGGCGCGGTAGCTCAGTTGGTTAGAGCGAACGACTCATAATCGTTAGGTCGGGGGTTCGAGTCCCCCCCACGCCACCACTTCCCCCCTTCAAGCGAGAACATCCCGTCAGGCTGAAGCGGAAGCCTTCGGCACTTGGCATGGCACCGCCTGTTCGGGATCGCCCCGGAAAACAGGCGCAGGGCAGCCCGGCGAAGCCACGCAAACCACCTGGAACTGTTGAAAAAGGAGGGGCGTTGCGCGGCTGCGGGCACCGCGGGGACGGTTCGGCGCCATGCATAGGATGGAACCCGGCCTTTGACGGCGCTGACGCCGTGGGTTGCAGGCGCCTCTGGTTTTTCGTCACCCGGCTTCAGGGCGCGGTGCCCCTGCCCTTCCCGGCAGCGCAACACCGATGATGCCGGAGCACAACAAGGCGGGCCGCTGAAACCGGGGGCGCCACTCGGACGGCGCGCCCCCGGCCTGGCAGTTTACTCGAGACAGTCGCGCAGCGTGTCGGCCATCGTCTGGATCAGCGTCGGATACATGCCCTTGCCCGGCTCCAGACCGGCGCCAAGCGGGTCGATGATCCCGGTCCCGGCCTCCGTTCCCTGCAGGACCGTCCGCACCAGCCCGGGATTGAACTGCGGTTCCGAGAAGACGCAGGCCACCCCAAGCTCGGAAACCTTCTGGTGCACCTCGGCGATGCGCGCCGGACTGGGCGCCGTGGAGTCGCTGAGGGAAATGGACCCGGCCGCAGCCATGTCGAACCGTTGCTCGAAGTACTGGTAGGCGTCGTGGAAGACCACGAAGGGCCGCTCGCGCACCGGCTCCAACTGTGCCGAGACCGAGCCGATCAGCCTGTCCAGCTCGGCCTGGGCGCTGGCCGCGTTCTCCCGGTAGCGCGTCGCGTTCTCGGGATCGAGGTCCGACAGCGTCGCGGCGATGGCACCCAGCCAGACCCGGGCGTTCCCGGGGTCGAGCCAGACATGTGGATCGCTGCCGGAATGCCCGCCGTACGCATGATCATGGCCCTCACCGTGGTCGTGATCATGAGCCTCGCCATGGTCATGACCGTGGTCGTCACCGTGGTCATGCCCGTCACCCTCGGCATGGTCGTGATCATGGTCATGAGCCTCGCCATGCTCATGGCCGTCACCATGGTCGTGCCCGTGGTCATCCTCGTGATCGTGGCTGTGATCTTCGCCGTGGTCGTGGTCCCCGCCATGGTCGTGGCCGTGGTCATCGCCGTGATCGTGAAGATGCGCCTCGAAGGTCGCGCCCTCCCGCATCGGCAGCAGGGTTGTCCCGTCGACCGCCATCAGGTTGACAGTCCGGGCATCGCCCGCCAGCGTCTCCAGCGGGTCTTCCAGCCAGGGCGTCAGGCTCTCGCCGATCCAAAAGACCGCATCGGCCCCGTCCAGAGCCCGCGCCTCGGACGGCCGCAGCGAATACCCATGCGGAGAGGCACCGGGCTGCACCAGCAGCGCAGGCTCTCCGATGCCCTCCATCACCATGGCGGCCAGCGAGTGGACGGGCGGGATGTCCGTCGCCACGGAAGGCACCTCTGCCGCCGCCGCGGAGACCAGCCCGAGGCTGGACACGGTCCCGAGAATCAGACCCTTGCGCATATCGTTATCCTGTTATGTTGTAACACTGCCATTTCGGTATCTTGAATGTTACGATATATCAAGTCAGAGAGTCGCGGGTCGCCGCCACCGGACGCTCCGGGGCAAGGCAGGCGGGAAAAGGGAGAGCGTTCTTGGAACCGAGACTGACCCGGTGCACCGATTCTTGGCCCCCCGGCGCGGCCCCCGTGGCGGGGCCACGCGCATGAGCCTCTTTGCCCTTTCCGATGTCAGCGTCCGCTACGGCGGCGAAGCGGTGCTGGACAGAGTCTCGCTCAGCATGGACGCCGGGGAAATCGTGACCATCGTCGGGCCCAACGGTTCAGGCAAATCGACCTTGCTGCGGGTGCTGATCGGCTCTGTCGCGCCGAACGCGGGCCGGATAACGCACCAGCCGGGGCTGCGTGTCGGCTATGTGCCGCAACGGCTTCACATGGACCCGACCCTGCCGATGACAGTGTCGCGGCTTCTGTCCCTGCGCCGCAAGCCTTCCAAAGAAGCGGTTCAGGCCGCCATGGCACAGGCCGGAGTCACAGAGATTGCCGACCGCCAGCTGAGCGTCCTGTCCGGCGGGCAGTTCCAGCGTGTCCTGCTGGCCCGTGCCCTGATCTCCAAGCCGCATCTGCTGGTGCTCGACGAGGCCACGCAGGGGCTGGACCAGCCCGGCATTGCCGCCTTTTACCAGCAGATCGAGACGGTCCGGCAGGAAACCGGCTGCGGCGTCCTGATGGTCAGCCACGATCTGCACGTGGTCATGAGCGCCAGCGACAGGGTGATCTGCCTGAACCGCCACATCTGCTGTCAGGGCGGGCCGCAACAGGTCGCCTCTGCCCCCGAGTACCGCGCCCTGTTCGGTAGCGGGACAAAGGGTACCATGGCGCTTTACACGCACCATCACGACCATCACCACGATCACCATCACGAACACCCCCACAGCCACGACGGGCCGGAGGCCGCGGAATGACCGCACTTCTAGACGATTTCATGGTCCGCGCCGCGCTGGCGGGACTGGGTCTTGCCATCGCCGCCGCGCCGCTGGGGTGCTTCGTGGTCTGGCGCCGCATGGCCTATTTCGGGGATGCCACCGCCCATGCCGCCATCCTTGGCGTCGCCCTTGCCCTGACCTTCGATGCCTCCATCTTCGGCGGGGTTCTGGCGATCTCTCTGCTCATGGCCTTCACCGTCTCCAGCCTGGCCGGGCGCGGCTACGCGATGGACACCATGCTGGGGGTGCTGGCCCATTCCGCGCTGGCCTTCGGGCTGGTGGCGGCGTCCTTCCTCAGCGGCATTCGCATTGACCTGATGGCCTATCTCTTCGGCGACATCCTTGCCGTCTCGGCCTCGGATCTTGCGGTCATATGGGGCGGAGCCATCGCCGTTCTGGCGCTGGTCGTCTGGCGCTGGAGTTCCCTGCTCATGGCGACCCTGAACCCGGACCTCGCCTTTTCCGAGGGCCTCGATCCGAAACGCGAGGGCATGGTCCTGACCCTCGCGCTGGCCATCGTCGTCGCCGTGGCCATCAAGGTGGTCGGCGCGCTGCTGATTACCGCGATGCTGATCATCCCCGCCGCCGCCGCGCGCCCCTTCAGCCGCACGCCAGAGGCCATGGCCGTGATCGCGACCGCCGTCGCCGGTCTGTCGGTGTTTGGGGGCCTGTGGTCGGCCTTCCGCTTCGACACACCCACCGGACCGACCATCGTCTGCATCGTGGCGGCGCTGTTCGCGGTCTCGGTGACCGCAGCCGGGGCCCTCGGCGGCCTGCGGAAGACCCGGCGCTGACAGGTCATAGGACGCAGGCCCTACCCTTTCGCAAGCGGCGCCGGCCTGCCCTGCTGCTGCCCCACCCCGACAAGGCGGTGTGCCCGCCGGGGCGGCAACCGAGCGCGCACATCCCGCCCCGCGCAGGGGCCTTGGGGCGCGCGGGCATCCGATCCGCTTCGGCACCTGTGCGGGCTGCCGCAAACCGCGAAGCGGCCGTTTTACAGGCCGGTCATGCAAGGTCTGTGTCACGGCCCGCGTTACGGGGCGCCCCACCCGCAAGCTCGCCAGAGCCTCTTGCCGCCACCCCGTGACATCCGGGCTTCGGTCAGACGGGCAGAGAGTCGCACTTGTCCTTGGCAGCCGCGTTCAGAGCACCCTGCGCGGCCCGGTTCACCTGTTCGGCGGCGGTGGTGACCGTTCCCGCCACCTCTTCCGAAGCCGCGTGACCCTGCGCCATAAGCCGCAGGGAGGTCTCGAAATATGTGACGAAATAGGCCTGCGTGGCCTGCATCGAGATCAGCATCATCTGCTGCGGCAGTGTCATGAGGGGAAACATGCGGGGGTCCTCCATTGCTCTGACAGGAAAACTCCCGGCCCCCGATTCGCGTTGCATGGAATTGCTGCCCGGCAGCGGGAACGCTCCGCCGCCGATCTAAGGGCGGGGTCGAGGCTGCCGGGGGCCGTCACCGCGCCGGTGCCATCCGGCTATACGTCGGACAGGTCAGTTTCGGGATCGGGCGCCGACGTATACGAGCCTTCCTCGTCGTAGCCGTCGGACTCATACTCGTATTCGCCAGTTTCCCGGTCATCGGATCTGGCCACCTCGCGCAGCATTTCGCGTTGCAACCACCAGAGGTAATCGACCAGCTCCGGCATCGTCGGATCATTGCGGTTGATGTGCCGGATGCTCTGGCGCATCGCCTCTTGCAAGCGTGCTTCGGGAACCGGCGACAGGGCATGCGCATGGTTGTCCGGCGCGATCACTTCGGCGCCCTGGGTCGAAACGACCCCGCCGCCACCGCCATCGGGCCAGCGCGGACCGCCCAGCCAGACCGCCGCGAACATGATCTTCGCCCGGGTGGGATCTGTTCCGCCGACGATCAACCCATCGTAGAACATCAGGTGGACGTCCTGCCAGTCGGCGCGGTGGAACATCGCGCCCTTCTCGTTCCCGATCCCGCAATAGGCATCGTGAACCGCCGCCGCGTTGATGTATTCCGGAGAGGTCGGCTCTCCGACGATCGACACGAAGATCTTCGGGATAGAGGCACCGTCAGTCAGGGTCCGGGCCGGCGCAACCCATTGGGTCCCCTTGGCATCGACAAAGTTCAGCGGCTGGGCGACCGGAAAGAAGGTATAGGCACGGTTGGGCAAGCGCACCGGTTCGTTCAGAACACGGACCGGGCTTTGGTCAAAACTGCACCCGGGCTGCGTCAGGCAGGATATCTCGGGTTCCGAGCCGCCACCCCCGTGACGCGGAAGCGTTGGGCCACAGGCTGTCAGGGAAAGGGCTGCAAGGCAGAATAAGCCGGATCTGAACATGGGATTTCCGAAATAAATTGGATTCGCCACAGACTATGGCGAAACCCCGGGCATGATCAAGCAGAGGGTCTGACCTGGATCAAGGTAACACGTTCCAGCTTATGCACATGGTCAATGCACAAGCAAAAGGACCTCCGATGATCCGCCTCGCCAGTATTCTGTATACCCTGATCTCGACCTCCCTTGCCGGAACCGCCGTCATTGCGGTTCTGGTGGCGGGCTACGACACGCTTCTGCCGATCCTGATCGCCGCGACCCTTGGCTTTGTCGCGGCGCTGCCGGTGGCCTGGCTGGTGGCGCGCCGCCTTTACAGCTGATCCAGCAGGCCCTGCGCGCAGCGCTCTATCAGATCCAGCGTGCCGTCGAAGTCGCGCGTGTAATACGGATCCGGCACCGAGGCCCCGCAGCCCGGCGCGAAATCCGTCATCAGCCGCAGGTCGGCGCCACCGGGCGCGAGGGCGCGCAGATCCTCGAGGTTGTCACGATCCATCGCCACGACCATGTCGAACCGGTCGAAATCGTCCCGGGTCACCCGGCGCGCCCGCAATCCCGACAGATCGTATCCCCGCGCCCGCGCCGCCTGTTGCATCGGGCCATAGGGCGGCTCTCCGATGTGCCAGGCGCCGGTGCCCGCGCTGTCCAGGCCGACCGTCAGGCCCCGGTCTTCGGCCATCCGCCGCACCACCGCCTCGGCAGAAGGCGACCGGCAGATATTCCCGAGGCAGACAAAGAGGATGCGCTTTCCCATGCCCCTGCCCTACAATCCCGGCAAAGGGATCTCAAGGAAGACGGCATGGACAGGATCGTGGTTCTCACCGGCGCGGGGCTTTCCGCCGAAAGCGGGCTTGGCACCTTCCGCGACGCCCAGGGGCTTTGGGCGCAGCACCGGATCGAAGACGTCGCCACGCCCGAGGGTTTTGTCCGCAACCCGGCGCTGGTGCATGAATTCTACAACGCGCGCCGCGCGCAGGCCGCCGCGGCCCAGCCAAATGCGGCGCACAGGGCGCTGGCCCGGCTTGCCGACAGCGCCCCGGTGACTCTGATCACGCAGAACGTCGACGGGCTGCACGAAAAGGCGGGCGCCGAGGCGATCCACATGCACGGCGCCCTGTCGCGCGCGCTCTGCGCCGCCTGCGGTCATGGCTGGGAGGCGCCCGCCACCATGGCGCCCGAAGACCCCTGCCCCGCCTGCGCGGCCCGGGCCACCCGCCCGGACGTGGTCTGGTTCGGCGAAATGCCCTACCACATGGATCTGATCGCGGATCGCCTTGCAGAATGCACGGTCTTCGCGGCCATCGGCACCTCTGGGCAGGTCTACCCCGCCGCCGGATTCGTGCAGGAGGCCGCCGCAAGGGGCGCTCATACGGTCGAGCTGAACCTCGAAAGCACCGATGTCTCGGGCGCCTTCGACGCCCATTATACCGGACCCGCCAGCCGCATTGTCCCGGAGTGGGTCGACAGGCTGCTGGCGGGGTAAGACACCGCGATCAGTGGTCGGCGTGACCGCCGTGGCCCGAATGATCGGGCTTGCGCTCGAGGTCGACGGGGATCTCGACGACCTGCTCGCCGGCGTTCTCGAAGGTCAGCGTCACAGTGACCGTATCCCCCTGCTCCATGGTGCCGTTCAGCCCCATGAACATGACGTGATCGCCGCCGCGCATCAGCATATGCGTTTCTCCGGCGGGCAGGGCAAAGCCCTCTTCGACGTGCAGCATCTTCATCACGCCGCCGCCCATGTCGCGGTGGGTGTGCAATTCGACGCGCTTCGCCGCGTCCGAGGCGGCGCCGATCAGGCGGTCGTCCTCGGGGCCGGTGTTCTCGATCGCCATGAAGGCGGCGCCCGCCATGGCGTTGGACGACCGCGCATAGGCGTCCTTGACGACGATTTCGGCAGCGGCGGGCATGGCAAGGACCGCCATCAGGCCGGTGAGCATAACGGTGTGTTTCATGAGTCTCTGCATTCGATTTCAGGAAAGGGAAAGGCGAATCAGAGGGCGGGCGGCGGTCCCCGGGCCCGGCTGGTCCAGGGGCCGAAACCCGCGGCACGCTGCTCTGCGGGGGCCACATGCACCACCGTTTCAAGCGGGCGCCAAAGGCCCTTGGGGGCCGGGGCCGCAAGGGCGAGAATCAGCGAAAGGGCCTTTTCCCCGCACAGATGCGGCGGCGCGACCGGCTGGCCGCTGGCGTCCACCGCGACCGTGACAGCCGACAGCCCGAGGCAAAGCTCCACGGTGCCCACGGCGGGCGCCTGCCCGCGCGCCCATGCCCCGCCGACCCCTGTCACCGTCAGCGACAGCAGCGTCAGCACCAGAACAAGGGGGCGGATCTTGCGCATGGCAGACTTATAGCGCGCCGCGCCAGAGGACGCACGCGACAAAAGGAAACGGCCCCGGGCGTTTCCACCCGAGGCCGTCAAACCCTGGAAAAGCGAAATGAAATCAGGCCTCTGCCTGAACCTTCGCAATCTCTTTCTTGACCTTCAGCGCGCGGTCGGACAGCTCGACGTCCTTGGCCTTCGCCAGGAACTTGTCGAGACCGCCACGGTGGTCCACCGAACGCAGAGCCGAAGCCGTGATCCGCAGCTTGATGCCACGGCCCAGCGCTTCCGAGCGCAGGGTCACGTCGTTCAGGTTCGGCAGGTAGCGCCGCTTGGTCTTGTTGTTGGCATGGCTGACATTGTTGCCAACCATCGGGCCTTTTCCGGTCAGTTCGCAAACACGCGACATGTCTTCGTCCTCGTTGTCTCAGGGCGCCGGGACAAGGCCCCACTCGCCAAAATCAAAGGGCGCCGCCCGTTGTTGAGTCGGGGGGCGCCCGGAAAGCTGTCGGGTGGCTTTAGCCGCAGCGCGCCCGCCCGTCAAGTCCCGGCACCCTACTCCAGCATCAGATGCGCGCGCAAAAGCTCTTCGGCGGCGGCAGAGGGGCTGATCTCGCCGTTTTCCACCTGCCCGGCCATGGACCTCATGGCGCCTTTCAGGGGCTCGCGCGCCAGCCGGGCCAGCAGCCGGTCGCGCACCTCGGCCTCGAACCAGAACCGCGCCTGCGCCGCCCGGCGGGCCGCGAAATGTCCCTCGGCCCGGCGCCAGTCGGCAAGCGCGGTCATCTCGTCCCAGGCCTTCTGCAGGCCCTCTTCCTCCAGCGCCGAAACCGGCAGCGCCTTGGGGAAACCCTCGGGATCCTGCGGGCGTTTGCGCAACAGCCGCAGGGCGCCCGCGTAATCCGCGCAGGTGCGAATCGCCTGCCGCTTCAGCTCGCCGTCCGCCTTGTTGACCAGCAGGATATCCGCCATCTCCATGATGCCGCGCTTCACCCCCTGCAGCTCGTCGCCACCGGCGGGCGCCAGCAGCAGCAGGAAGAGGTCCGACATCTCGGCCACCATGGTCTCGGACTGGCCGACACCCACCGTCTCGATCAGCACCACGTCGAAACCCGCCGCCTCGCAGAGGTCGATAGCCTCCCGGGTGCGCCGGGCGACGCCGCCAAGCTGGCTTTGCGAGGGGGACGGCCGGATGAAGGCCCCCTTGTCGCGCGACAGCCGCTCCATCCGGGTCTTGTCGCCGAGGATCGACCCGCCGGACCGCGCCGACGAGGGATCGACCGCCAGAACGGCCACCTTCAGCCCCTGGGCGGTCAGCTTCAACCCGAAGGCCTCGATGAAGGTCGACTTGCCCACCCCCGGCGTCCCCGACAGCCCCACGCGCAGGGCCTCGCGCCCGTGGCCCTTCAGCGACTCCAACAGCCTCAGCGCATCGGCGCGGTGATCCGCCCGCCCGCTTTCCACCAGCGTGATGGCGCGTGCCAGAGCCCGCCGCTCGCCCGCGAGGATGCGGGCCTTCAGATCGTCGATATCCATGCCCCTGTCATCCCGCGCCCCGGATCGAAAGTCCAGAACCCGTGCTTCTTCGGTCTCACAAATCCCTCAGAGGGATGCCCGCGAGGGCCGGGGGACAGCGTCCCCCTCCCCACTGGCCAAGCGCCCCGCCGCCGCGCTAAAGCGCAGGGCATGAACCGCCTGCCCATCGACGACGCCCTGCCCGACCTGCTTGCCGCGCTGCGCGCGACGGGGCGCGCCGTGCTGCAGGCGCCGCCGGGCGCGGGCAAGACGACGCGCGTGCCGCTCGCCATGCTCGACGCGGGTCTGACAAAAGGCCGCATCGTCATGCTGGAGCCGCGCCGCCTGGCCGCCCGCGCCGCCGCGCAGCGCCTTGCCGAACAACTGGGAGAAGAGCCGGGCCAGACCGTCGGCTACCGCATGCGGGGCGAGGCCAAGGTCTCCCGCTCGACCCGGATCGAGGTGGTGACAGAGGGCATCCTGACCCGCATGATCCAGTCCGACCCCGAGCTGCCGGGCGTGGGCGCGGTGCTCTTCGACGAATTCCACGAACGTTCGCTGAATGCCGACCTCGGGCTGGCCTTCTGCCTCGACATCGCCTCGGCCCTGCGCGACGACCTGATCCTGCTGGTGATGTCCGCCACGCTGGACGCGGCCCCGGTGGCCGAGCTGATGGGCGCGCCGGTGGTGACCTCGCAGGGCCGGTCCTACCCGGTCGAGGACCGCTGGCTCGACCGCCCGCTCAACAAGCACACCCGTCTGGAAGAGGCCATGTCGGACCTCATCGTGAAGGCGCTGGAGGAAACGCAGGGCGGCATCCTCGCCTTCCTGCCCGGCGAAGGAGAGATCCGCCGCACCGAAGCGCGCCTGAAGGGCCGCCTGCCCGCCGATACCCGCCTGCACACACTCTTCGGTGCCATGCCCCTGCCCGCGCAGCGCGCGGCGATCCGGCCCGAGCCGCAGGGCCGCAAGCTGGTGCTGGCGACCGCGATCGCCGAGACCTCGCTGACCATCGAGGACATCCGCGTGGTGGTCGATGGCGGACGCGCCCGGCGCGCACGCTTCGACCCCGGGTCCGGCATGTCGCGGCTGGTGACGGAACGGGTAACCCGCGCCGAGGCCACGCAGCGCGCCGGGCGCGCCGGGCGGGTGGCACCCGGTATCGCCTACAAGCTGTGGACGAAGGGGGAGGAAGGCGCTTCAAGCGCCTTTCCCCCCGCGGAAATCGAGGCTTCGGACCTTGCTTCGCTGGCGCTGGAACTGGCGGCCTGGGGCGCCGCGCCGGATCAGCTGCCCTTCCTGACCCCGCCGCCCGCCGCCGCCTTCGGCGAGGCACAGGCGCTGCTGAAGATGCTGGGTGCCCTGGACGACAAGGGCCTGATCACGCCCCGGGGAAAGGCGATTTCGCTCCTTCCCCTGCACCCCCGGCTTGCCCATATGCTGCATGAATCCGGGCCGGAAGCCGCCCGGCTGGCCGCCCTCTTGTCCGAACGCGATCCGCTCACAGGATCATCCACAGACCTTGCCCTGCGCATCGAGGCGCTGACCGATCCCCGGCGTTTCGCCGAGACCCGGGCGCAGGGGGTCGACCGCGGTGCAATTGAACGCATCCGCACAGAGGCGAAACGTCTCGCGCGCCTGACCAGGACCGCCGATGCCGGGCGCTCGGTCGCCGAGATGGCGGCGCTGGCCTATCCCGACCGGATCGGTCAGCGGCGAAGGGGCGAGGCGCCGCGCTTTATCCTCTCTGGCGGCAAGGGCGCGATCCTGCCCGACAGCGACCCGCTTTCAGGCAGCCGCTTTCTTGTCGTGACAGACACGGATGGGAATCCGCGAGAAGCGCGAATCCGGCAAGCCATTCCAATTTCGGAAAGTGAGATCCGGGCACAGTTTTCCGATCAGATCGAATGGGTTGATCGCTGCTCTTGGGACAAGCGCGACAGGCGCGTTGTTGCAAGACGGCAAGAACGGCTGGGAGCCATCTTCCTTGACGACCGCCTCTGGAAGGATGCCAGCGAGGATGCGCTCTGCCTTGCGATGCTCGACGGGGTCCGGGATCTGGGCCTCGCGCCGGGCGATGCGGCGCGCCGCTTCATGGCCCGCGTGGCGCTGGCCCGGGAGAGCGGCGCCACCCTGCCCGACATGAGCCTGAAGGCGCTTGGCGACACCCTGGAAACATGGCTGCTGCCGCATCTTCAGGGCGTGCGGACCGCGCAGGACTGGAAGCGTTTCGACCTCTTGCCCGCCCTGCGTGCCATGCTCGACTGGGACCAGATGCAGGCCCTCGACAGGGCCGTTCCGGCGCATTTCACCACGCCGCTGGGGCGGCAGGTGCCCATCGACTACTCGGGCGAGCACCCGGAGATTTCCCTGCGTCTGCAAGAGCTTTTCGGCCAGACCACGCATCCGGTCACGGGGCGGCGTCCGCTGAAACTGACCCTTCTCAGCCCGGCGCAGCGCCCGGTGCAGACCACCATGGACCTGCCCGGCTTCTGGGCCGGATCCTACGCCGAGGTCCGCAAGGACATGCGCGCGCAGTACCCCAAACATCCCTGGCCCGAGGACCCGACCGAGGCCGCGCCGACCCTGCGGGCAAAACCGCGGAAGTAGCCGCTCCGGCCCCGCCCGGGACCGGAGGCCGTGCCGCTCAGACGCCCAGGCACCAGCGCATGATCGCCTTCTGCGCATGCAGGCGGTTCTCGGCCTCGTCCCAGATGACCGAGTTGGGGCCGTCCATGACCTGAGAGGTCACTTCCTCTTCACGGTGCGCGGGCAGGCAATGCATGAACAGCGCGTCCGGCTTCGCCGCCGCCATCAACTCGGCGTTGACCTGATAGGGCCGCAGCATGTTGTGGCGCCGCTCCTTCGCGGATTGCGCATCATGCATGGACACCCATGTATCGGCGACGATCAGATCGGCGCCTTCGACCGCCTTCTTCGGGTCGCGCTCGATGGTCACGGTGCTGCCCTGCCCGCGCGCCCAGCCGACGAATTCCGGCTCGGGGTCCAGCTGGACCGGCCCCGAGAAGGTCAGGTCGAAGCCGAACTGCCCCGCCGCATGCAGGAAGGAGGCGCAGACGTTGTTGCCATCGCCGCACCAGACCACCTTCTTGCCCGCGATCGGGCCGCGGTGTTCTTCGAAGGTCAGCACGTCGGCCATGATCTGGCAGGGGTGCGTGCGGTCCGTGAGACCGTTGATGACGGGAACGGAGGCATACTCCGCCATTTCCTCGATCACGCTTTCGTCGAAGGTGCGGATCATGATCATGTCGACGTAGCGCGACAGCACCCGGGCCGTATCGGCGATGGTCTCGCCATGGCCAAGCTGCATTTCCGATCCCGACAGCACCATGGTCTGGCCGCCCATCTGCCGCACGCCCACGTCGAAGGAGACGCGGGTCCGGGTCGAGGGCTTTTCGAAGATCAGCGCGACCATGCGCCCGTCCAGCGGGCGGGTGTCGTCCGGGGCCCCGCGCGGGCGGCCCTGACGCGCGTCTTTCATGGCGCGGGCAGTGTCGATGATGCCGCGCAGATCGGCCTTGTCGGTCTTGTGAATATCGAGAAAGTTGTTCATCGGAGGGTCTTTTCAAAGACCCGAGGAGGGGGGCTCTGCCCCCGGACCCCCGGGATATTTATGGACAGAAGAAGATCAGGTCGCAACCGAGGCAGCGGCCCTGTCGAGGCGGGCGACGGCTTCGGCAATCTCGTCTTCGGTGATGTTGAGCGGCGGCAACAGGCGCAGCACGTTGTCGGCGGCGGGGACGGTGATGACCTCGGCGGCGTAGCCCGCCTTGACCACCTCGGCGACATTGGCCCGGCACTTCAGGCCCAGCATCAGGCCCATGCCGCGCACACCCTCGAAGACCTCGGGGTGGGCGGCGACGAGGCCCTCGAGCTTCTGGCGCAGGAAGCCGGCGCGCTGGCGCACGGCGTCGAGGAAGTCGTCGTTGCCGATGCGCTCGATCACGGCGAGACCCAGCGCGCAGCCCAGCGGGTTACCGCCATAAGTCGAGCCATGGGTGCCCGCGACCATGCCGCTGGCGGCCTCTTCGGTTGCCAGCACCGCGCCCAGCGGGAAGCCCCCGCCGATGCCCTTGGCCGACATCATGATATCGGGTGTGACGCCCGCCCATTCGTGGGCAAACAGCTTGCCGGTCCGGCCGACGCCGCATTGCACCTCGTCGAGGATCAGCAGGGCGCCCTTTTCGTCGCAGAGCGCGCGCAGGCTCTTCAGGGACTCGTCGGGCAGGACGCGGATGCCGCCTTCGCCCTGGATCGGCTCGATCAGGATGGCGGCGGTCTTGTCGGTAATCGCCGCGGTCAGCGCCTCGTGATCCTCCCACGGAAGATGGACGAAGCCCGGCAGCACCGGCCCGAAACCACCGACCATCTTCGGTGCGCCCGAGGCGGCGATGGCTGCCGAGGACCGTCCGTGGAAGCAGCCCTCGAAGGTCAGGATCTCGACCTTCTCGGGCTTTCCCTTGTCGTGCCAGTACTTGCGGGCCATCTTGACCGCCAGCTCGCAGGCCTCGGTGCCCGAATTGGTAAAGAAGACCGTGTCGGCGAAGGTCCGGTCCACCAGCGCATCGGCGAGCGCCTGCTGACCCGGGATCTCGTAGAGGTTCGAGACGTGCCAGAGCTTCTGCGCCTGCTCGGTGAGCACCTGCACCAGTTCCGGCGCGGCATGCCCCAGCGCGTTGACCGCGATGCCAGAGCCGAGGTCGAGGAATCGGCGCCCGTCCTCCTCGATCAGCCAGCAGCCTTCGCCCTTCACGAAGTGAAGCGGCGCACGGTTATAGGTGGGCAGAACGGAGGGGATCATAAAGCTGTCCTCAGGTGTGAAGAGCCCGATTGGTGGCAAGGCACCGGGGCCGAGTCAAGGTTTTAGGGAAGTTGCAGACACGAGTGAGCGATCGCGGCCCCGGATCGGGGCGCGGCAGAGGGCGAGATCAGGCTCGTCGGATGCGGATCGCGTGCGTCATGGCCCGCAGATTGCGCAAAAACGCGCGCGATGCAAGGGGGTAGAGCGGCGGCACCCGGCCCTGCGGCCAGATCGGGGCCGGACGGGCACAGACAGGGTTGCGGGATCTCCGGGGCGGTCCCTCTGACCCCGGACCTCAGAAGACCGGGTCCGGGTAGCCCACGCCGGTCAGGTACAGCCCGTGTGGCGGGCAGACAGGGCCGCAGGCCGCACGGTCCCGCGCCGCCAGCGCCTCGCTGACGCGGGACGGCGGCCAGGCCCCGGCGCCGACCCGCTCCAGCGTGCCGACAATGGAACGGACCTGGTTGTGCAGGAAGGACCGCGCTCGCAGCGAGAACCGGATTTCCGGCCCCGCCGCGCCCTCGACCTGCTCTATGCGGATCTCGTCCAGCGTCTTCACCGGGGATTTAGACTGGCACATGACCGAGCGGAAGGTGGTGAAATCATGCCGCCCCACCAGAAAGGCCGCCCCGGCCCGCATGGCCTCGACGTCCAGCGGATGCATCACCCGCCAGACCTGCCCGGTTTCCAGCGTTGCGGGCGCGCGGCGCATCAGCAGCCGGAACAGGTAACGCCGTTCGACCGCCGAGAAGCGCGCGTGCCAGTCGTCCGGGACTGTCCTGCAGGCGCGGATTGCCACCGGGGCTGGCTTCAGGTGGTGATTCAGCGCCTCCGACAGGCGGAACGGATCCCAGTCCTTGACCATGTCGCAATGGGCCACCTGCCCGCGCGCATGGACCCCCGCATCGGTGCGGCCCGCCGCCGCGATGGTATGGGCGCGCGGCTCCAGTCGCGCCAGCGCGGCCTCGATGGCCCCCTGAACCGAGGGCTGATCCGCCTGTCTTTGCCACCCGGCAAAGGGACGACCGTCGTATTCCACAAGAAGAGCATAGCGCGGCATGGCCGGGCCTTACCCTGACACCCGCGCCCCCGCAACTGTCTCGGGCAGCCCGGGGTGCCGGACCCAGGGGCCGGTCGCGCCGTCAAAGCCACAGCTCCGGCCCCGGCCTCCCCCGCGCCAGAGGCCCGGCCTGTCCCGCCCGCCCCGCCCCCGTCCCGGCGCGGCGATCGGCCCGGCCCGGGCGCCAAAGCCTTGAGCCCGGCCCGCCAAGGCCCTAACTGTTTCCCGCAAGCGCAAGGAAAGGCCCCTCATGGTCATTGGCACCATCGCCGACACCCTCACCCGCGGCGTAGAGAACGTGACGGGCACGCTCTCCGAGGCCTTTCTGGAGCCGACCCTGAGGCTGGGCGTCACCGGCCTGTCGCGCGCGGGCAAGACCGTGTTCATCACCTCTCTGGTGGCCAACCTGATGGACCGGGGGCGCATGCCCGGCCTCGTCGCGCAGGCCGAGGGCCGCATCCTCTCGGCCTTCCTGCAACCGCAGCCCGACGACACCATCCCGCGCTTCGATTTCGAAACCCACCTCGGCGCCCTGACCGCCCGCGCGCCGCATTGGCCCGACAGCACCCGCGCCGTGTCTGAGCTGCGCCTGTCGCTGCGCATCCGGCCCAATGGCCTGCTGTCCGGCCTGCAGGGGCCGCGCACGCTGCATCTGGATATCGTCGACTACCCCGGCGAATGGCTGCTGGACCTCGGGCTGATGGAGAAGTCCTTCAGCCAGTGGTCCGAACAGATGCTGACCCGGCTCGAAACCCGCCCCGGCGGCCCCGCCCTGCTGGAACGGCTGAAGGCCACCGACAGCGCCGCACCGCTGGACGAGGGCACCGCGAGGGCGCTGGCCGAGGCCTATACCGCCCAACTGCACGAGGCCCGCGAGGCGGGCTTCTCCGACTGCTCCCCGGGCCGCTTCCTGCTGCCCGGCGAACTCGAGGGCTCGCCGGTGCTGACCTTCGCGCCGCTGCCGCCCAATGCCGGGGCCGGGCGCCGCTCGCTCTGGCGCGAATTCGAACGCCGCTTCGACAGCTACAAGGCGCGGGTGGTGAAACCCTTCTTCCGCGACCATTTCAGCCGCATCGACCGGCAGGTGGTGCTGGTCGATGCGCTCGGCGCGATCCACGCCGGGCCCCGCGCCGTCGAGGACCTGCGCCAGACCCTGACCGATATCCTCACCGCCTTCCGCCCCGGCGGCAACGCCTTCCTCAGCCAGCTTTTCCTGGGCAAGCGGATCGAGAAGATCCTCTTCGCCGCCACCAAGGCGGACCACCTGCACCACCTGCAACACCCCCGCCTGACCGCGATCATGGAGGCGCTGACCCGCGACGCCCGCGACCGCGCCCGCTTTGCCGGGGCCGAGACGCAGGCCTTTTCCATCGCCGCCCTGCGCGCCACGACAGAGCAGATGATGGACCACGGCGGCCAGACCCTGCCCTGCGTGCGCGGCACGCTGCTGGACACCGGCAGGCAGGCCGCCTTCTATCCCGGCGCCCTGCCCGAGGACCCGAACCACCTGCTTGGCCCCGCGCGCAAGGGCGCCGAGGCATGGCTGGACGGCGACTACTCGGTGATGCGCTTCGCGCCTGCGCCACTGACGCTGAAAGCGGGCGAAGGCCCGCCGCATATCCGCCTCGACCGCGCCGCGCAGTTCCTGATCGGCGACCGGCTATGAACACCGCAACCCTTCGCCGCGCGCGGCCCACCGATGCGGGCAGGCTGGGCGCCATGATCACCCAGGCCGCCCGGGCCAACGCCTGGAAGCCGCGCCTGCACAGCGGCGCCGAGGACATCGCCCATGCCGCCCAGATGATCGACCGGGGCTGGGTCACCGTGGCCGAGGCCAGGGGCGAGCCGCTGGCCTTCCTCGCCCGCGAGGGCAGCTATATCCATGCCCTCTTCGTCGTCCCCGACGCGCAGGGCCACGGCCTTGGCCGGGCGCTTGTCGCCGACGCCAAGACCCGGACCGCGCGCCTCGACCTCTGGACCTTCGCCGAGAACCACGGCGCCCGCCGCTTCTACCGGCGCGAAGGCTTCACCCGCATCGCCCGCCCGCCCGCCAGCGACGAGGGCCTGCCGGAAATCCACCTCACCTGGACGCGCGACGCCAGGGCTTCTTCTGTCCGGAAATATCCCGGGGGCGCTCCGCAGGAGCGGGGGGCAGAGCCCCCTTCACCGACCGCCTGTCCCGCCTCCCTCAACGAAGGGCACGACGCATGACCAACCCGCCCAAAGGCCCCGTCCTCTTCGACCTCGACGAGACCGACAGCGCCCCCGGCCCCTCAGAGGCGCCGCCGGTCCCCGAACCGCATCTGGACCCGCCGCGCGGGCAGGCGATGCAAAGCGTCGCCGCCCTCACCGCCCGGCCCGGCTCGGCGCTGGCGCGCTGGTTCTGGCGTCTGTTGCTGGCGCTTGTGGGCACCTTCGCCTCCATCGCCGCGTGGAATGTCGCCACCGGGCTGATCGCCGCCAACCCGATCCTGGGCTACGCGGTCACCGCGCTGATCCTCGCCTTCGTCCTGGTCTGCCTTGCCATCGCCATCAAGGAAATCGCCGCCTTCTCGCGGCTGGCGAAGATCGACCGCCTGCATCACGCCGCGCAAGAGGTCCTTGCCGCCGAGGATCTGGCCGGGGCCCGCGCCCTGACCGACGACCTCGTGACCCTCTACAAGGCGCGCGAGGACACCCGATGGGGCCGCGCACAGCTGGCCGAGCGGCGGGACGAGATCTTTGACGCCGCGGGCCTCGTGGCCCATGCGGAAAGCGCGCTGCTGGCGCCGCTCGACAAGCAGGCCCGGCGCGAGGTCGAAGCCGCCGCCCGGCAGGTCGCCACGGTCACCGCGCTGGTGCCGCTGGCGCTGGCCGATGTGGTCGCGGCCCTGACCGCCAACCTGCGGATGATCCGCCGCATCGCCGAGATCTACGGCGGCCGCTCGGGCACGCTGGGCAGCTGGCGCCTGACCCGCGCCGTCATGTCCCACCTCGTGGCGACCGGCGCCGTTGCGGTGGGCGACGACATGCTGGAACCCATTCTGGGCGGCGGGCTGCTGGGTAAGCTCTCGCGCCGCTTCGGAGAGGGCATGGTCAATGGTGCCCTCACCGCCCGCGTCGGCGTTGCCGCGATGGAGGTCTGCCGCCCGCTGCCCTTCACCGCCGCCCCCCGCCCCTCGGTCCGGGGCATCATCCGCTCGTCGCTGAGCGGGCTGGTGGTGACGGAAAAGGAATAGGACGCGCCCCTGCGGCCCGAGACACCGTTGCCCTGCGGCACGCGCGGCGCAGCGCAGTGAAAGGCGGCCCCGGATCGCCGGCGGGACGCTCTGGACCAGCCGCGCCGGTCCGGTGAGGGCCAGACACGCCAGACGCTCCGACGCCGGGGGACCACCGACAGCGCAGCAGCCCTTGCAGGACGGCCCCGGACCGCCCTCCGTTGGACAGCGCCCCCGGCGGCCGCGGCTGGTCGCCGCAAACCAGCGGGATCAGCCTTCCGAACGGTATCGCGGCCCTGCAGGACGGGCCGGACCGCCCTCAGTTGGACAGCGATCCCAGCGGCGGCAGCAGGTCGCCGCAGACCAGCCGGGTCAGCACCCCCGGCAACGGCCACACCTGCGACAGCGGAAACAGCGCCCGGTCGCGCAGCAGCGGCAGCACGCGGCTGTCGGACTGGTACTGAGAGGTGAACAGGCGGCTCATCCCCTGATAGCCGCGCACATGCCAGCGCCGGGCCTGCGCGTACCAGCGGGCCGAAAGCGCCACGTCGCCCTTTGCCCGCTCCAGCGCGCGGGCCAGCGCCCATGCGTCCAGCAGCGCCATATTGGCCCCCTGCCCCAGTTGAGGGCTGGCCCGATGCGCGGCGTCACCGATATGGACCAACCGCCCGCCGTCCGACCAGGGGCGGCGCAGCGTACCGTGGGAGTAACGCGCCATGGTCATCTGCGCCGGATCGGTGATCTGGGCGGCAAAGGGCGCGTAGTCGGGCCAGAGCGCGCTGGCCTCAGCACGCCAGGCCTCCAGTCCGGCGGCACGCCAGTCGTCATAGGCCCCGGCAGGCAGGGACCAGAAGATCGCGCACTTGCGCGCCTCGCCGCCCGGCAGATGCCCGACCGGCAGCACACCCAGCATCCGGTCGGCCCTGCGATAGACCTGCCGAAGTTCGTTGTAGGGCAGCGCCGTGGCGTCGGGCCAGTCCACCGTCGCCCACAGCGCGCCATAGCTCAGCGCCCGCGCCCGCATGGGCGACAGCACCGACCCGGCGCCAGAGGCATCGACCACCAGATCGAAGGGCCCGTCCTGACCGCCCGGCCCCTCTGGCCCGTCTGCGAAGCGAACGGCGCCCGCCTCGACGGCTGTCACGCGATGGCCGGGCCGGATCTCTGCCCCGGCAGCCGTGGCGGCGTCGTAGAGAACGTCGAACAAGGCCGCGCGGTGCATCGCCAGCCCAAAGCGCGGCACCCCGGGCGCGTCGTAGCTGACATCCAGCACGCGGCGGCCACGGTCTGCGTCGCGGCCCAGCATGCGGTGCACCTTGGCGCCCAGGCGACGCGCCCTGTCGCCAAGCCCCAGATCGTCCAGCACCGCCTGCCCGACCGGCTGGATCACCAGCCCCGAGCCCACCGGCGCGGGCGCGTCGAACCGGTCGAAGACCAAAACCCGGTGCCCGGCCCCCGACAGCGCCGCAGCCGCAGCCAGCCCACCAATCCCGGCGCCCACAATCGCGATCGTCAAAGTCATTTCGCCCCCGCCTATGGGACCAAAGTCTCACCCGGACTCCCGTTAGCGCAAGCGCCAAAGGGACGCAGGCCCCCACCGGTGTCGCCCTGTCGGTCCGAACCGCCGGCGCAAGGCCGATCCCGCAAAGGAGAACGCCCCCGCCGGTTCGGGCGGGGGCGTGTCGGTGTGGTCGGCTTTACTGGCCCAGGGCCTCGTCGCAGCGCTTGCAGGTGCCGGGGTGCCTGTGCGTGCCCACGTCCGGCAGGATCTTCCAGCAGCGCTGGCACTTCTCGCCCTCGGCCTTTTCGAAGACCACGGTCACGCCGTCGACCTCCGGCAGGCGGAAGGCCTCGGCGGGCGAGGGATCGCCGGTCAGGCGCACGTCCGAGGTGATGATGATATCCTCGAAGGCGGTGGTCTTCAGCGCCGCCAGCATGTCGGCCTCGCGCACATGCACCACCGGCGCCGCCTCGAGCGAGGCGCCGATGACCTTGTCGACCCGCTGCACCTCCAGCGCCGCCGTCACCGCGCGCCGGGCGCGGCGGACCTGCGCCCATTTGGCGGCCAGCGCCTCGTCTTTCCAAGCTGCGGGCGTCTCGGGGAAGTCCTGAAGGTGGACGGACCCCTCGGGGAAACGCTCCAGCCAGACCTCCTCCATGGTGAAGACGAGGATCGGCGACAGCCATGTGGTCAGGCGGTGGAACAGGATGTCCATCACCGTCCGGGCCGCGCGCCGCCGCGCCGTGTCGCCGTCGCAGTAAAGCGCGTCCTTGCGGATGTCGAAGTAGAAGGCCGACAGGTCCAGCGTGCAGAAGTTGAACAGCTGCTGGAAGACGTGCTGGAAGTCGAAACGCGCGTAGCCCTCGCGCACCACCGCGTCCAGTTCGGCGACCCGGTGCAGGACATAGCGTTCCAGTTCCGGCATGTCCGCCGGTTCGACCCGCTCGGCCTCGTCGTAATAGGCCACGGCGCCCAGCAGGTAGCGCATGGTGTTGCGCAACCGGCGATAACCGTCGGCCACGCCCTTCAGGATCTCGGGCCCGATGCGCTGGTCGGCGGTGTAATCGGTCTGCGCCACCCAGAGCCGCAGGATATCGGCGCCGTACTGCTTGATCACATCCTCCGGCGCCACGGTGTTGCCGAGCGACTTGGACATCTTGTTGCCCTTCTCGTCCAGCGTGAACCCGTGCGTGACCACGTTGCGATAGGGCGCGCGGCCCGTGGTGCCCACGGACTGCAAGAGAGAGGAATGGAACCAGCCGCGGTGCTGGTCGGTGCCTTCCATGTAGACATCGGCGATGCCGTCCTCAGTGCCGTCGGGACGGTCGCGCAGCACGAAGCTGTGGGTCGAGCCACTATCGAACCAGACGTCGAGCACGTCGAAGACCTGATCCCAGTCGTCGGCGTTATAGTCGGACCCGAGGAAACGCGCCTTGGCGCCCTCCATGTACCAGGCATCGGCGCCCTCGGCCTCGAAGGCCTCGTTGATGCGGGCGTTGACGGCTTCGTCGCGCAGCAGGAAGTCCGGGTCGGTCGGCAGCGCACCCTTCTTCGTGAAGCAAGTCAGCGGCACACCCCAGGCGCGCTGGCGCGACAGCACCCAGTCGGGCCGCGCCTCCATCATGGAGAACAGGCGGTTGCGGCCCGATTGCGGCGTCCACTTGACCTTGTCGATGCAGGTCAGGGCACGGGCGCGGATGGTCTCGCCGTTCTGGTCCTGACCGTCGCCCACCGGCTTGTCGATGGCGGCGAACCACTGCGGCGTGTTGCGGAAGATCACCGGCGCCTTGGAGCGCCACGAATGCGGGTAGCTGTGCTTGATCTTGCCGCGCGCCATCAGCCCGCCGACCTCGGCCAGCTTGTCGATCACCGCCTTGTTGGCATCGCCCTCGCCGCCCTTGCGGTTCAGGATGTATGTGCCGCCAAAGAACGGCAGGTCGGCGCGGAAGCCGCCGTCGTCCATCACGTTGTAGGTGATGACCTGCTCCAGCATCCCCAGACCACGGTAGAGCTCGTATTCCTCCATCCCGTGCGAAGGCGCGCAATGCACGAAGCCGGTGCCCTCTTCGTCGGTGACGAAATCGGCGGCACGGAAATCGCGCGGCTCGTCCCATTCGCCGTTCGATCCTTCGGCGCCCGCCAGCGGGTGGGCCAGCGACAGCCCGGCCAGTTCATCGGCAGGCACGTCGCGGACGCGGCGCCACTGGCCGTCCTCCAGACGCGCCTTGGCGAAGGTCTGCCCGGCCAGCTTGTCGGCGAGGATGAAGCGTTCGCCCACCTCCAGCCAGCATTCGTCCGGCGTGCCGGTGACCTCGTAGAGGCCATAGGAATAGTCGGCGCCGTAGACGACGGCCTTGTTGGACGGGATGGTCCAGGGAGTCGTCGTCCAGATTACGACGTAAGCATCTTCGAGCGAGGGTCCACGGGTATCCTGTTCGCTTAACGGAGTTTTCCCGGGACCAACAGCGCCCAGCCTGCTTGGCGCATCAACCACCTTGAACTTCACCCAGATCGTGAAGCTTTCCTTGTCGTGGTACTCGACCTCGGCCTCGGCCAGGGCGGTCTTTTCGACCGGAGACCACATGACCGGCTTCGAGCCCTGGTAGAGCGTGCCGTTCATCAGGAACTTCTGGAATTCCTCGGCGATCACGCGCTCGGCGTGGAAGGCCATGGTCAGGTAGGGGTCGGCCCAGTTGCCGGTGATGCCCAGGCGCTTGAACTCTTCGCGCTGCACGTCGACCCAGCCCTCGGCGAACTTGCGGCATTCCTGCCGGAAGTCGACGACGTTCACCTCGTCCTTGTTGCGGCCCTTCTTGCGGTACTGTTCCTCGATCTTCCACTCGATCGGCAGGCCGTGGCAGTCCCAGCCCGGCACGTAGCGCGAATCGTGGCCCATCATCTGGTGGGACCGCACGATCATGTCCTTGATCGTCTTGTTCAGCGCGTGGCCGATGTGCAGGTGGCCGTTCGCGTAGGGCGGGCCGTCGTGCAGGGTGAAGGGCGTCCGGCCCTCCTTCTCGCGCAGGCGGTCGTAGATGCCGATCTCTTCCCAGCGCGCCAGCCAGCCAGGCTCGCGCTTGGGCAGTCCCGCCCGCATGGGGAAATCGGTCTTCGGCAGATTGAGGGTATCTTTGTAGTCAGGCGTCTCGGCGCACATGTGCCTTGTCCTTGGAAACGGAAGTCTTGTCAGGGGGTGCGTGCGGCGCGGTATCCCATACGCCTTGTCCCGGCAGTCTGAGCGTTCAGAGTGCCGGGCACGTAATTCGAATGATGAAAGCCATGGGGGTCATCATGCGCCGCCTTATAGGCGGTGCGGCGCCAAGGGTCCAGAGACCACGAAAAGGGGCGGGAACCTGCCGCCCTGCCCGCCCGGACCGGCGAAAACCCCCGGTCGCGCGCCCTGCCGCGGTGCGGCGTGGCCGAAACCCGCGCGGCGCAGGGGCCGCTTCCGGCAAACCGGCACCGATTCCGGAGCCTCCATGGCACCATCCCTTTCGACGGCGCGTTTCATCGTCATGTTCAAGACACCGGCGCCGGAGGCCATGCCAGCGCGCCCGACAAGAGGAAAGAGACCATGACCTATCAGACCCACGATCCCTACCTGCAACGCCACGATGCCCGGCTGGAGCAGCAGGACGCCACGGGCGCCCGCTTTCCGACGACGCGCTCGAACACCGGCACGGCCATCGGCCTTGCGGTGGCGCTGGCCCTGCTGGTCGGGCTGGGGGTGATGCTGTCGCTTGGCCCCGACGCCACGACCACCCCGGTCGACGCACCGGACGGTCCCGCCGTCACGCAGCCGATGGCGCAGGATGGCACGGTTCCGGCACCGGCCGACCCTGCCGCCAATCCGGACAACACCATCACCCCGGCCGCGCCGGAGGCAGCAGCCCCCGCTGCTCCCGCCGCCACCGAATAACGGCAGCGGCACCTCCATGACGGCCCCGAACGGCGCGCCTTCCCCCGGGCGCGCCGTTTTTGGTCGGTCCCTTGGGCGCCCGGCTTTCAGGGACAGCGGCGGATCGGCCAGAACAGCCCGAGCCGGGCCTGACGCGCCCCACCACAGGCCTCTGCGGCGCGCCCCACAGGCCGACGCGCCGCGCACCGGCATCGCGGCGCCTGTCTTGCGGCGGGCCAATGGGGCGCCGTTGCCCTCGGGGGAACCCTGGAGCGCGCCTACCGCATGCGATCACGCCAGTCAGCCGCAGGCCAGCCCACAAAAGGCGCGATGCCCAGGCCCCGCCCCCGAAATGCTGAATTTGTTGCGCGAAACGGGGGATCATGGGTAAGCTCTTCCCCATCCCATCCGGAGAGCGCCCATGTTCCGCCGACACCTCCTGCTGACCGCCCCCGCCTTCATTGCGCTGGGGGCCTGTACCGGGGGACCGCTTGGGCTGGCCATGGCGCCGAACTCGGTTCTGATCGTGACCCGCCACGCCGACCGCGAGGGCGAGGAACTGACCGCCAAGGGCCGACAGAGAGCCCGGGCGCTGGTTGCGGCGCTGGACGGGATGCCGCTCGACGCGATCTATGCGCCCGGCATCAAGAGGAACCTCGACACCGCCGCCCCGCTGGCCGCCGCCCGGGGCTTTGCGGTGCATCGCATCCCGCAGGAAGCACCGACCGCCGCGCTGATGCAGGCGGGTGCAGGGAAATCAGTGATCTGGATCGGCAACAAGGGCAATATCGCGACCATCTGGGAGGATCTGGGGCTCTCAGATCCCGCGCCACTGGCCTACGGCGACCTGCACATCCTGCGCAGCGACTCCGATGGCAAGCTGACCCTCGACCGCCGCCGCTACGGCCCCGCCTGAGGCCGCATTGACCCGCCCGGCGGGCGCAGACCGCCTTGGCGCCATCGAAAGCCTTCAGCGCCCCGAAAGACCCGGCGCCACCGGCGCATACAGGGCTGCAGCGGCGCCAGGCCCGGCGCTACGACCGGCCTGCGGCGGTCAGGCAAGCCCCCGGTCGCGGGCGATCATCGCCGCATGGGTGCGGTTGCGCGCCTCCAGCTTGCGCGACAGCGTCTTGACGTGCAGCTTCACCGTGACCTCCTGAAGGTCGAGGTCGCGGGCGATTTCCTTGTTGGCCTTGCCCGCGCAGATCCCGCGCAGCACCTCCAGCTCGCGGCGGGTCAGCGGGCCGCCCTTGTCCGCAGGCTGCTGCTGGAGGAATTCGACCGGCAGGTAGGTTTCCCCGGCAGCCATGAAGCGTGCCGCGCTCAGCAGCGAGCGCGCGCTGAGGGTTTTGGGGATAAAGCCCTGCGCCCCCGCCTTCAGCGCCGCATCGGCAATCTCGCGCGTGGCGCTGCCCGACAGGATCGCCACCGGCCGCCCGGCGTTTGCCGCCTGCATGCGCGTCAGCCCGTCCAGCCCGTTCATGCCCGGCATGTTGTAGTCCAGCAGGACAAGATCGAAGCTGCCGGTCTCTTCGACCACCTGCAGGGCCTCGTCGAGGGTGGCAACCGTCTGCACCTCGTCGATTTCTGTTCCATTCAGGTAGGCGGCAATGGTTTCCCGCACCAGATCGTGATCGTCCGCCACGAGTATCCGCATAGTGTCCGTCCTGCTTCCCGCTCTGCCCGGGCTGCGCCGCCTTTCCAGCATATCCGTCTCCAAACACCATCCCTTCGGGCGCTGTCCACGTGCCACTGGAGGAAAGTGTGGCCCTTTCGGGATTAAGAAGATGTTTAAACTGTCAGGGCATCCATGGCAAAAGATGTGCCGGCTTCGCATGTTCGTCACGGGATGTAGCACCCTGCCTTCCTATGCGAAAGCACAGTATGCCCTGTCGGCGCAACATGCTGTAAAATGGGGACCGCCCCGCACGCGCTCAACGCCAGACAGGATCACCCTCATGCTGCCGATATCCCGTGCCCTCCTTCTTGCGCTTGTGCTGTTCGTCACCAGCGGCCTCGGCGCCGCCGCCCAGCCCCTGCCCGAGCCGGAAGGCCCTGTGCTGCTGACCCTGTCAGAGGCGGGCGGCCAGACCCTCGGGCTTGACCGCGCGGCGCTGGCGGCGCTTCCGGCTACGACCCTGCGGACGACGACGATCTGGACGGTCGGACCGCAGGCCTTCACGGGGGTCACGCTTCGGGACCTTATGACGCGGTTCGGCACAAGGGGCCAGGCGGTTCGGGCCCACGCCGCGAACGACTACGCCATCGACATTCCCTGGCTGGACGTGGCCAGCGGCTCTGCCCTGATCGCCTATGCCCGGAACGGCAAGCCGATGTCCGTGCGCGACAAGGGGCCGCTGTGGCTGGTCTACCCCTACGACAGCGCCCCGGTCTTCCGGCAGGAAATCTACCACGCCCGCAGCGTCTGGCAGCTGGACCGGGTCGAGGTGATCCCCTGAGGCCGACAGCGGGCGGGACGCCCCGCGCCCGTTCGCGGAGGACGCGGCGGACCGGGCGATTTCTTCATGCAATCGGGCCGCAAAGGGCTTAGGCTGCGGCCCGAGCGGTAACAGGAAAGCCCGGCAGAGGTGCAACGCAAGATCAACGTCGGATTTGCCGAGAACTACATTATCCGCCGCGGCCTGACGGCCTTCGTGGTGTCGCTTTTCGTGACCACCATCGGCGTGCTCGTGATGGACGTCAGCAAACAGATGGAGTGGCTGTCCTCCTCCTCCTCGGACAACATGCAATGGACGCTGGGCCAGGCAGAGACCGAGCTTTCGGCGCTGGAGCTGGCCACCTACGCCGCCATGGCCGGGGACAGCGACGGCAGCGCGGGCCTCGAAGAGGTCCGGCTGCGGTTCAATATCTTCTACAGCCGGATCCAGACCATCACCGACAGCAGCGTGTTCGCTGGCCTGCGCAGCGTCCCCGAGGTTCAGGCGCAACTGGACCAAGTCCTCCTCTGGCGCGACTCCTGGGTGCCGGTGATCGACGGGCCGGATACCCGGCTGGACGCGCAACTGCCCCGGCTACAGGCGGAAGCCGCCGGAATGCGCGGCGTGGTCCGCAAAACCGCGCTGGACGGCATCGCCTTTTATGCGCGCTTCGACGATACCCGCCGGACCAGCATCCTCAGCACCCTGCTGCGCATCGGCGTGCTGACCGTCGCGCTTGTCGCGCTGCTGCTGGTGCTGATCCTGATGCTGGTGCGGCTCGGCCGTCAGCGCGAACTCAGCGCCCAGGCCAACCGCGAAATGCGCGAACGGCTGGAAACCATCATCTCGACCTCGCTGGACGCCATCCTGGTGGTCGACCGCGCCGGGCGCATCGTCGAATACAACGGCGCCGCAGAACGCATTTTCGGCCACCGCCGCAGCGTGGCGATCGGCGCCGACATGGCCACGCTGCTCCTGCCCTATGGCGCGGCGCTGGCGCCCTTCCTCGCCACCGGGTCCGGCACCCGGCAGGCCGAGGCGCGGCGCCGCGACGGCAGCCTGTTTCCGGTCGATGTCTCCTCGGCCCGGGCGCACAGCCCCCGCGGCGAGATCTTCGTGATCTTCCTGCGCGACATCTCGACCCGCGTCTCGGACGAGGAAGCCCTGCGCGAGGCCCGCGACCGCGCCATCGCCGGGGAACGCCAGAAGGCGGAGCTGCTGGCGGTCATGAGCCACGAGATGCGCACCCCCCTGAACGGCATGCTGGGCTCGCTGGAGCTGTTCGAGGGCGACAACCTGAACCCCCGGCAGAAACGCTTCCTGCGGATCGTCCGGAATTCCGGTAAGGTGCTGCTGAACCACGTCAACGACGTCCTCGACATCTCGCGGCTGGACGCTGGCAAGATGACGCTGCGCAAGCGGCGCTTCGACCTTGTCGCGCTGATGGAAGAGATCGTCGAGAACCAGGCCGAGCGCGCGCGCGCGCAGGGCAACCGGATCGTGCTGGCGCCCTCCGACCCGGCCCTGCACACGGTCTACAGCGACCCCGACAGGCTGCGGCAGATCCTGCTGAACCTCGTCGGCAACGCGGTCAAGTTCACCCGCGACGGGACCATCACGCTGGAGGTCGATTGCGACGGCGGGCTGGACGCGGTCGAGTTCCGGGTCATCGACACCGGCATCGGCATCCCCGAGGCCGATCTGGAACGGGTCTTCGGCGACTTCGAGACCATCGACAGCTCTTATGCGCGCCGCACCACCGGCACCGGGCTGGGACTGGGGATCTCGCGCCGTCTGGCCCGGGCGCTGGGGGGCGATCTTGGCGCCGAAAGCGAGGCGGGCGAGGGCAGCGTCTTCTGGCTGCACCTTCCCATGGCCCTGCCCGGCGAAAGCCACGCGCCGCAGCCGGCGGCACCGGTCGGCATGCCGGAGGCAGAGCGGCTGCCGCCTCTTCGCGTGCTGGTGGTCGAAGACAACGAGATCAACCGGCTTGTCGCGCGGGAATTCCTGCACCGCGGCGGCCACAAGGTGACAGAGGCGCCGGGCGGGGCCGAAGGCGTGGCAGAGGCGGCAAAGACCCGTTTCGACGTCATCCTGATGGACATCTCGATGCCGGGGATGAACGGGATCGAGGCCGCCCGGGCCATCCGCGAGGGCGGCGGGCTGTCTGCCGATGTGCCGATCGTCGCGACCACCGCCCATGCCCTGGCCGAGGAACGCCGCGCCTTCGAAGAGGCGGGCATGGTCGGCGTTCTGGTCAAGCCGATCTCTGCCGCTTCGGTGCGCGAGGCGCTGGCAGAGGCGCTGTCGGGCAAATCGCTTTCCGTGGGCGAGGCCGCGACCAGGGACGCGCCGGTTCTGGACCGCGCGCATCTTGCGGAATTGCAAGAGGACCTGCCCGGGGGGCGCCTTGCCACCGTGCTTGCGACATTCCGCGCCGAGATGACCAGCTTCCTGGAGGGCATGGTGCCAGAGACCGACCGCGCGGCGCTGGCCGCCGAGGCGCATCGCATGGCCGGCTCTGCCGGGGTTTTCGGCGCCATGCAGCTGACGCAGCGCCTGCGCGAAGCGCAGGTCTTCGTATCAGAGGCCTCACCGGACGAGGTGACAGAGCTGCGGGCCGCCCTGTCCGCCTGCTGGTCGGCCGCCGAAGCCGAGCTGCGGGATGCGACAGAGGCGCCGCAGCGGCGCGCCGTCTGAACCCGGTGCGCACCACAGCCGATACCACGCGCCTTGACCGGCGCCCGGCTCAGGCCTTGTCGGGCGCCACCACCGCATAGCCACAGCGCGCGGGCTTCAGGTCCAGCAGCGGCGTCCCGTCGAGGCAGTCCAGTCCCCGCACCACCAGCACGCGCCCCTCGCGTCGCAGAAGCGTGACAATCGACGTTCCGATCGGGTTCGGCCGCAGGGGCGACCGCAACGAGAAGGTGCCGCGCTGCGCCCCGTCGGACTTCGGCGACTGGGTCAGCAGGTCCCGCCGCGCCTCGTGCAGCCAATACAGCACCTCGATCCGCGCGTGATCCTCGACCGCCAGAAGCGCGGGTTCATAGGGTGCCGCCACCTCGATCCGGCAGTCCGGCCCCTGCTCTGCGTCGCCGCGCCGGGGGCAGTCGGCCCGGGTGGCAAAGGGCGTGCGGATCACACCGACAAAACGCAGCCCGGCGTCGGTCGCCTCTGGCAGGTCGGCGCGAATCTCCCCCGGTCTCCGGGCGTCACCGTGATGGGCCGTCATCTGCGCCACCGCCCTCTGACCTGCCCGCCGCAACCCGCCACATCTCCTGCACCGACGCGGCGAAGGCGCGGGCCAGCGGCCCAGACGCGCCCGGGCAGCGCCACGCCGCGCCACCCGCCACGGACACGCCAGGCCAGCGGATAGGCATGGGACCGGCCCAGCCCCCGGAACCGGGCAGCCAGTGGGCAGGCCCCCCCCGGCGCCTGGCCCCCGCCAAAGGACCGACCGGACCGGCGGGGGCGTTTCACGGCAGCGGCGGTCACAGGATCACCCGGTGTTCGGCCTGCCCGCGCAGGCCCGGCTCCAGCGTGAAGGTACAGCCTGCCAGCCGGTCCCCTGCCGGGCGCCCCTCTGCCGCCGATGTCACGAACAGCCGGGACAGCTCCGCCCCGCCGAAGGCCGGGCAGGTGGTCTGCGGGGTCGGCAGATCCAGCGCCCGAACAAAGCGACCCTCCGGGTCGTAGCAGGCCACCCGGCCCGCCCCCCATTGCGCCGACCACAGGTTGCCCTGCGCGTCGATCACCGCGCCGTCCGGGTTCAGCCCCTCGCCGCTCAGATCCAGCCAGGGAAAGGGGGTGTCCTTGGGCCAGCCCTCGGCATCGAGGGCGACGCGCTGGATCACCCCCGTGGGCAGGTCGGTGAAAAAGGCAAACTGTCCGTCCGGCGAGAAGCAGGTGGCGTTGGGAATGCTGATGCCGGGATAGAGCACCCGCAGTTCACCCCGGTAATATCGGTAGATTGCACCCGCGCCCGCTTCGCCCGCGTGGCCCATCGTGCCGATCCAGAAGCCGCCATAAGGGTCCGCCCGCCCGTCGTTCGACCGCGTGCCCGGGTTGTCCGCCTCCAGCGGCACAAGGCCGTCTGCCGTCCCGGTCGCGAGATCGAACAGGCAGAGGTCCGTCTCGGTCGCGACCAGCAGCCGGTCCCGGTCCACCCAGCCCGCGGCAGAGGCGGCACGATCCAGCGGCCATGACCGCTCTGCGCTGCCGTCGTGCTCGAACAGCCGGTGGCCGAGGATATCGAACCAGAACAGCGTCTGCCTTTCGGGGTGCCACAGGGGGCCCTCGCCCAGCGTGCATTTCGTGCGCGACAGCAAGCCGTGATCCGTCATCGTTCCCTCCCCGGTGTCGCGGCCCATGCTGATCCGGCCCGGCCCGGGGCGCAAGGCCCACCCGCGCCGATGTGCCGTAATGCGGCGGGCCGGGGGCCGGACAGGGCGGCGGCCCCGGACGGGCCGGACAACGCAGCGGCAAACTTCGCGCGGCAAGGGGCTGGATTCGCGCACCGTTTTCAGGTCAAGTCAGGCCGCAAGCCGCAGGGAGGCCCTTATGAATTGCGTTTTCGTCCAGATCCGGTGCACACCCGGCACCGCCTATCGCGTCGCCAAGGACATCACGCTGCGCGAGATCCACTCGGAACTCTATTCGACCAGCGGCGAATTCGACCTTCTGCTGAAGCTCTACATCCCCGCCGGGGATGACGTGGGCAAGTTCATCAACGACAACCTTCTGGACATCGCCGGGATCGAACGGACCCTGACGACACTGACATTCCGCGCCTTCTGACCGGCGCAGGACAGATAAAAAACGGGGAGACAGACATGACCGCATTCCGCAGCCTCGCCATGGGCACAGCCCTTGCCGCGCTGACCGCCGCCACCGCCTCTGCCGAGGTCAAGGTCGGCATGATCACCACGCTCTCCGGCGGCGGCGCCGGTCTGGGCATCGACACCCGCGACGGCTTTATGCTGGCGATCGAGGGCGCGGACCGCGACGACGTCGAGGTGGTGATCGAGGACGACCAGCAGAAGCCCGAGATCGCGGTGCAGTTGGCCGACAAGATGATCCAGTCCGACAAGGTCGACGTTCTGACCGGCATCGTCTGGTCGAACCTCGCCATGGCGGTCGTTCCGGCGGCGACGGCGCAGGGGCTGTTCTACCTCTCCACCAACGCGGCCCCGGCGCAGCTGGCCGGAGCGGGCTGCAACCCGAACTATTTCTCGGTCTCCTACCAGAACGACAACCTGCACGAGGGCGCGGGCGCCTATGTGGCCAAGGCGGGCTTCACCAAGCCCTTCATCCTCGCGCCCAACTACCCGGCGGGCCACGACAGCCTGAACGGCTTCAAGCGCTTCTACGAGGGCGAACTTGCGGGCGAGATCTACACCACGCTGGGCCAGACCGACTATGCCGCCGAAATCGCGCAGATCCGCGCCTCGGGGGCGGATTCAGTCTTCTTCTTCCTGCCCGGCGGCATGGGCATCTCTTTCCTGAAGCAATACGCGGATTCGGGTGTGGACCTGCCGCTGGTCGGGCCCGCGTTCTCCTTCGATCAGGGCATCCTGCAGGCGGTGGGCGACGCGGCGCTGGGGGTGAAGAACACCTCGTCCTGGTCCAAGGACCTCGACAACGCGGCCAACGCCGCCTTCGTCGCGGCCTTTCAGGAGAAATACGACCGCCTGCCCTCGATCTACGCGGCGCAGGGCTATGACACCGCGAACCTGCTGCTCTCCGCCATCGACACGGCCGAGGGCGATGCCGATGCCTTCCGCGCGGCGCTGAAGGCGGCGGACTTCGCCTCTGTCCGGGGGGATTTCTCCTTCGCGGCGAACAACCACCCGATCCAGGACATCTACGTGCGCGAGGTGATCAGGGAAGGCGGCGTGCTGACCAACAGGATCGTCGAGACCGCCATCGAGGACCGCGACAACGCCTATCTCGACCAGTGCAAGATGTGAGCCGCAAAGTCCTTCGAAGGACTTTGAAAAATCCTTGGAAGGATTTTGGTCCCGCCGGGAGGCTGGCGGGACATCCGGAATGAGACCATGACCCTGACCCTTCTCGCCGAGCAGGTCCTCAACGGCCTGCAATCCGGCATCATGCTGTTCCTCATGGCCGCCGGCCTGACGCTGATCTTCGGCGTCATGGGGCTGATCAACCTCGCCCATGGCTCGCTTTACATGGTGGGTGCCTTCTGCGCGGCGGCGGTTTCCGCGGCGACGGGGTCGTTCCTGCTGGGGCTGGTGGCGGCGCTCGCGGGGGCGGCGGCCATGGGCGCGCTGATCGAGCGGCTGGTGATCCGCCGCCTCTACGCCCGCGACCACCTCGACCAGGTCCTGGCCACCTTCGCCCTGATCCTGATCTTCTCCGAGGGCACGCGCTGGCTCTTCGGCTCCTTCCCGCTGTACCTCGACGTGCCCGCGGCGCTGTCCGGTCCCGTCACCCTGCCGGGCGGCATCCAGTATCCGCTCTACCGGCTGACGCTGATCGTGGTCGGCCTTGTGGTGGCGGCGGGCCTGTTCTGGCTGATCGGGCGCACCCGGCTGGGCGTGCAGATCCGCGCCGGAGAGAACGACCGCGAGATGATCGCGGCGCTGGGGGTGGACATCGACCGGCTCTACACGCTGGTCTTCGCGCTGGGGGCGGCGCTGGCCGGTCTGGCGGGCGCGCTGGTGGGTGTGTTGCAATCGGTGCAGGTGGGCATGGGAGAGCCGGTGCTGATCCTGGCCTTCGTGACCATCGTGATCGGCGGCATCGGATCGATCCGCGGCGCGCTGGTGGGCGCGATCCTCGTGGCGCTGACCGACACGCTGGGGGGGCTGTTCCTGCCCGAGCTTTTCAAGCTGGTGCTGCCGCCCGCAGAGGCGACGCAGACCGGCGGCGCGCTGGCAGCCATGGCGATCTACGTCCTGATGGCCGGGGTTCTGATCTGGAAGCCCACCGGGTTGTTCGGAGCACGGGCATGAGGGGTTTGGTGCCTGGCGCGGGCCGGTTGGGGGGCGTTTCCGTGCCCTCCGCGCGCCGGGCGCTGTCCGGCAGCGGTTGGAGGGGTGGCCTTTTCGACAGAGGTCGAAGGATGGTCCTGTCCGGCAGCGGTTGGAGGGGGCGCTGCCCCCGCCGCTGCGCGGCTCCCCCGGGATATTTCCGGACAGAAGAAAGCGGGCGGTGCTTCGACAAGGGCCTTGCTGCAGGAGAGGCGCGGGTATGAGCCGAGAGACGCTGTTGAATGCCGCGATCCTGCTGGGGCTGGTGGCGGTGCCGCTTTGGGCGCATCTGTCGGACGAGCCCTTCACCGTCACGCTGGCGACGCGGGCGGCGATCCTTGCGCTGGCCGCCGTGGGGCTGAACATCGCGCTGGGGATCGGCGGGATGGTCTCGCTGGGCCATGCGGCCTTCTTCGGGATCGGCGGCTATGCCATGGGCATCCTTGCCTTCCACGCGCAGAGTTACACACCGGTGGCCGAGTGGCCCCTTGTGGTGCCGGGAACGAAGTCGATGCCGGTGATCTGGCTGGTGGCCGTGGCGGCCTCGGGGCTGGCGGCCTTCCTGATCGGGCTTCTGAGCCTGCGCACGGGCGGCGTCTATTTCATCATGATCACGCTGGCCTTCGGGCAGATGTTCTATTTCTTCACCATCAGCTGGGGCACCTATGGCGGTGAGTACGGCATGTCGATCTACCTGCGGAACGGTTTTCCCGGGCTGAACACGCTGGTGCCGATCCAGTTCTACGGGCTGTGCCTCGGGGCGCTGCTGCTGGTGCTGGGCCTGACCGCCCTGCTGCGCCGCTCCGCCTTCGGCCTGGCCCTGAACGCCGCCCGGCAGGCGCCCGAGCGGGCGCAGGCGGTGGGGCTGGATCCCTACCGGCTGCGGCTGGCGGGCTTCACCCTGTCGGGCGCGGTGACCGGGCTGGCGGGGGCGCTTTACGCCGACCTCAACCGCTTCGTCTCGCCGTCGATGTTCAGCTGGCAGCTGTCGGGCGAGCTGATCGTCTTCGTCATCCTCGGCGGCACGGCACGGCTGTTCGGGCCGGTGGTCGGCGCCGTGGTCTTCGTGGTGCTGGAGCATGTACTGGGCGGGGTCACCGAGTTCTGGCACATCTGGTTCGGGCTGATCCTGCTGCTGGTCGTGCTGTTCGGCAAGGGCGGGCTGATCGGGCTGATCGCCGGGCGGGCGCGGACCCATGGCTGAGCCGGTTCTGGAAACCCGCGGGCTGGTGCGCCGCTTCGGCGCCCTGACGGCGACGGACGGGGTATCGATCACCCTGCGCCCCGGCGAGATCCATGCGGTGATCGGGCCAAACGGCGCCGGCAAGTCGACCCTGATCGCGCAGATCTGCGGCACGCTGGCGCCGGACGCAGGGTCGGTCTGGCTGGCGGGCCGCGATGTGACGGCCCAGGCCGCGCCGGCCCGCGCCCGCGCCGGGCTGGCGCGGACCTTCCAGGTCAGCCGCCTGGCGCTGGAGGACAGCGTGCTGGAAAACGTGCTGCTGGGCGCCGTGGGGGCCGCCGGGGCCGCGCGGCATCCCTTCCGCCCGGTCCTGCGCAACCGCTCACTGCGCGCGCGGGCCGAGGCGGCGCTGGCGCGGGTGGGTCTGGAGGCGCAGGCCGCCACCCCGGCCGCCGATCTGTCGCACGGGCAGCGGCGGCTGCTGGAGGTCGCGGTCGCCCTGACGCTTTCGCCCCGCGCCTTTGTCATGGACGAGCCCATGGCGGGCCTCGGGGCCGAGGGCTCTGCCATGCTGACGGGCCTGCTGGACGGGCTGCGCGCCGAGGCGCCGATCCTGCTGGTCGAACACGACATGGACGCGGTCTTTGCCCTTGCGGACCGGATTTCCGTGCTGGTCTACGGCAAGGTCATCGCCTCGGGCACCGTCGCCGAGATCCGCGCCGACCGGGCCGTGGGCGAGGCCTACCTGGGGGATGCATCGTGACGCTGCTGACCGTGCGCGACCTTGCCGCCTTCTACGGCGCCAGCCAGGCACTGTTTTCCGTGTCCTTCGACATCGCCGAGGGCGAGGTGCTGGCGCTTATGGGGCGCAACGGCATGGGCAAGACCACGACCATCCGCAGCCTCTGCCGCCTGCTGCCCGCCTCTGGCACCCTGCGCTTCGCCGACCGGGACCTGTCGCGCCTCAAGCCGCATCAGGCGGCGCGGCTGGGCATCGGGCTGGTGCCCGAGGGGCGGCGTTGCTTCGCGGACCTGACCGTGACCGAGAACCTGACCGCCGCCGCCCGCCCCGGGCCATGGGACCGCGCGGCGGTCACCGCGCTGTTCCCGCGGCTGGCCGAGCGGTCCGGGCAGGTGGCCCGCTCGCTGTCCGGCGGCGAACAGCAGATGCTGGCCATCGGGCGGGCGCTGATGACGAACCCGCGCCTGCTGGTGCTCGACGAGGCGACAGAGGGGCTGGCGCCGATGATCCGGCAGGAGATCTGGGCCGCCCTGTCCCGGCTGAAACGCGAGACCGGCATGGCCATCCTGATCGTCGACAAGTCTCTGAAGGAACTGGCGCAGGTCGCCGACCGCGCGGTGATCCTCAGCCGGGGCCGGTCCGAGTGGACCGGGCCGCTGGACAGGCTGACCCCGGAGGATACGACGCGCTACCTGGGGGTCTGACGCGCCCAGCCATCCGCCCGGCACGGGCTGACGCCGACGGGCCGCCGCGCCTTTCCCGACGGGCCTGTCGCGGGGACCGGGCGCACGGAACAGATTTTTCAAGGGTTTGGCGGAACCATTCCGGGCAACCTGCGTTGCCCCCGCGAATGACACCAAAGGAAAGGCGCGCCGCCTGACCCGGACAGGCGCGACCGGGACGCCGCGAATGAACACTGCCAGGCTCGTCGAGCTGACCCGCCTTCTGCCCGAGATCATCGCCCTTGCCAAAGGCCACATCCAGACAGAGCTGCTTCTGGCGCGCCGCGAGATATCCGAGAAATGGTCGAGGGCCGGGTCCGGCGTGGTCCTCTACATCGCCGCCGCCGTGCTGGCGATGGTCATGCTGCAGGTGCTGGCCGCCGCCGCCGTGGCGCAGATCGCCGCCAGCTTCGGCCTGTCGGTCGCGCTGTCGGCGCTGATCGTCGCGGGCGTCCTGCTGGGTCTGGCGCTGGTCTGCCTGCTGATGGCGCGCAGGCGCCTGTCGTCGCGGGCCCTGACCCCGGACAAGACGCTGGCCCAGCTTCGCGCGGATATCGCGGCGGTCGAGGAGGTGCTGCGTGCCCGCCGTGACCTCTAGACGCCTTGCCCAGCTGGCCGAGGCCGAGCGCGACGCGCTGGCCGCGCGGCTGCTGGTGCTGGTGGCGCCGGCGCCCGAGGCTCCGCAAGAGGCGCCCGTGCGCCCGGTCGAAGACCCCGGGCCCCGGCGGACCGCGTGGAAGGCGCTGGGCCTTGCCTTCGGCGCGGGCCTCGCCACCGCATGGCTGATCCGGCGGCGGCGCAAATGACGCCGGACCGCGCCCGGGCCGCCGACCCGCCCTTCCCGCCCCTGCCGGTGGCCCTGAACGCCGAAGGGCACCCCCGCCGCACGGGTGTCGAGGTGGAATTCGCCGGGCTGGACGAAAGCGAAGTCGCCCGCGTCCTCTCCGAGGTGCTGGGCGGCGAGATCGAGCAAAGCGGTCCCTACCGCTACAGCCTCTGCGGGTCCGAAATCGGTGACCTGACCGTCGAACTCGACACAGCGCTGCGCAAGAATTCCGACCGGCGGCTGGTACAGGAGGGGCTGGACCTTGCCCGCGGGATCATCCCTGTCGAGGTGATCACCGCGCCCATCCCCGCCAGCACCCTGCCCCGCCTTGACGCGGCCATGTCCGCGCTGCGCGACGCCGGGGCCAAGGGGTCTGGTCAGGGAGTGTTCTACGGTTTCGGCGTGCACCTGAACCCCGAGATCGCGGGGCTGGATCACCCGCTGACCCCGGCCACGATCCGCGCCTACGGGCTGATCGAGGAACACCTGCGCGCCGAGGACCGCATCGACGGCACCCGGCGCCTGCTGCCCTTCGTCGACCGCTGGCCCGCCGCGCTGATCGACGCGCTGGCCGGGGCCGCGACGGCCTCGCTGCGCGACCTGATGGTGCTTTACGCGCGCCATACGAGCAGCCGCAATCACGGGCTGGACCTGCTGCCGCTGTTTCGCCACCTCGACGACCGCCGCTTTCAGCGACTCTTCGGCGGGGGCGACGGCGGCACCACCAATGCCCGCCCGACCTTCCACTTCCGCCTGCCCGACAGCCGCATCGACGAGGCGGACTGGTCGCTGTCCCAAGCATGGCGCGACTGGCTGCTGGTCGAGACGGTGGCCTCGGACGAGGCGCTGCTGGACCGGCTGGCCTCGGCGCGGCTGCGATACCGGGACCGCCTGCTCAGCGGGCGCGGCGACTGGCGCAACGAGTCCACCGCGATCCTGGCAGAGGCGGGGCACCGGGCATGAAACCCGTCATCGGCGTCACGACCTCGCGCCGCTCGGGCTGGCGCATTTTCCCGCTGGTGGCCTTCAACATCTGGCTGGCCGGGGGCAAGGCTGTCCGGTGGGACACGAAGCGCCCGCCCCGGCTGGAGGCGGTCGACGGGGTCGTGATCGGCGGCGGGGACGATATCTCGCCGGATCTCTACGGCGGGACCCTTGGCATCAGCGCCCGGCTTGATCCTGAACGCGACGCCTTGGAATGCGAACTGGCGCGGCAGGCCTTGGCGCGCAACCTGCCGGTGCTGGGCATCTGCCGGGGCGCGCAGATGATCAGCGTTGCCCTTGGCGGGACGCTGGATCAGAGCGCCTGGCAGACCTTCGGGATGGAGCACAAGATCCGCACCGTCCTGCCCCGGCGCGCGATCCGGATCGAGCCGGACACCCGGCTGGCGCGGATCGCCGGGCCAGAGGAGATGACGGTCAACGCGCTTCACACGCAGGCGGTCCGCGATCCCGGAAAGGGCGTGCGCGTCGCGGCACGCGACATGGCGGGGATGATCCAGGCGATCGAGCGGCTGGACGATCCCTTTGCGCTTGGCGTCCAGTGGCACCCGGAACATCTGTTCTACTCCCGGCGCCAGCGCGCGATCTTCCGTGCGCTGGTGGCAGCGGCCGCCGCGCGGCGCAGCAGCTTGCGGCAGGTCGATGCCGCTCTGGAAACCGGAAAGAGGGGGCTGGTTTGACGCGAAGTGCTTGCCGTCGCGCCCAGCGACTGACGGACGGACGGCGCGAAGCCTTCACAGTTGTCCGGCGCAATACCCAAGCGGAGGGAGTGTTTTAAGCCGTATGCCATTCACGGGGAACTCTGCGACCCGCAAGCGAGCGAGCCGGAACACCCAGTTCGCCAGATGATTGCTCAGGCCTCGGGCCGCCCGCCAGCCTCTGTCCGGCGGCTCGGTGGCACCGGATCGTTACCGAGCGCCGGCCTGCGAATAGCCGACCGCGCGACGAAATGGCTGTTCCCTTCCGGGATGTGGCGCATCGCCTCGATGTTGATATGCAGCGTCACGCCCCCGCCCTGCGAGACCTGAAGCTGGCGCAGGGCCGCGTCACGCTCATTGATCTCGATATCGCTGATGCGGCCCAGCTCTCCCTCCGAGGTGAAGAAGGGCTTGCCGGTCACCTCGCTGCCCCAGACCCAGCTGGCCGGAGCATTCGCGGGCTTTTCCGGGACCGTGGGACGCCAGGCTCGTTCCAGCAGGCTCAGCACCCGGCGTACCCCTCGCAAAGGCGCCCCATCGGTGTCGGAGCCGTTGGCGGCGAGCACATCCGGCAGCGTACCTGTGGCCAGCGTATCCTCGTCCAGACCCTCGGCGGAATCGCCGCTTTCCAGCAAGGCCGCGTCCGACAGGTCCAGCCGGACCGAATTCTCGCTCAGCGCGGACCGGCTTGCGGATACCAGCACGGAACGCCGCGCCTTGCTAAGCTGCACCGACCAATAGGTGACCCTGCGGCGCTGCATGTCCAGAAGCCCGTCACGGATGAACCCGACAGGCTGCGTCTCGCCAGAAATCATGACGGGCAGGGTCTTTATCCGGGTCAGTCGCATATGAACCTCAATACTCGCAGCGCCAATCGGCGCCAGTTACAGTCTGCCCAACGCGCCCGGGCCGGTCGGGTTCCCGGGGATGTCGCCGCGGTGCGGCAGGGCCTTCCCCGCCGCCCTGCCCCCCTATTCCAGTTCCACAACCGGATTGCGCAGCGGCGTCCGTGTGCGCGGGGCGCGCGGCCCGTCCGCCATGTCCCGGCGCAGCAGGGCAGCGTTGCGGCGGTTTGCCTTCAGCGCAACGTCGGCCAGGTCGCCGATGATCGGGACAGAGCCCAGCATCACGTCGGCACCGGTATTCAGGGCCATGCGCAGCAGGGTGCCACGGCGGGCGCCCATGCGGTGCGCCTCGGTCAGGATCCACAGCGACGGAAGCGCCGCGACCACGTCGCCCACCACGGGAACGAGACCGAGAATGCTGTCCCAGCCAAAGCGGATGCCCAGCACCGGAACACGATATCCGGCGTCCATCCAGTTGGCGAGGTTTTCGACCCGGCGCAAGCGGGCGGCGATTTCAGGGGCGTGCAGGCTGCTGTCCTGCACGCCGGTTTCAGCGGCGCGCGATGATGTAGACGGCATGGACGATACCCGGAATATAGCCAAGGATGGTTAACAGGATGTTAATCCAGAAGTGCTTTCCGATGCCCACCTCCAGGAAGACGCCCAGCGGCGGCAGCAGGATGGCGGCGATGATTTTCAGAAGTTCCATGGTGCGTTATCCCTTTGTTCAAGGGACGAACGCCGGAACGGGGCGGCTGTTCCCGCATGCCCGCCATACCCGGTTCGAAAAGGGGCTGTGTTGCGAAGGCGCCTCTGTCAGGCTGCGGCGCGGCGCCCTTCTGCATCCTTTGCGAATTCGCGGCGCGAGAAGATCACGTCGTAGAGGTATTGACCCTCGTCTTCGACGACCTCCGCCTCGCCCTCGATCTGCATGACGAAGGCCTTCATCAGCCGCGATCCAAGCCCGCTTGTGCCCGGGCCTTCCTCATCCTGCACGGTAACTGCCGCACCCTTGGTATTGGCGATCCGCAACCGCAAGCGGTCGCCGTCGTCCATCCGGACAAGGGACACGCAGATGCGCGGGTCCGATCCGTCCGCCGGACGGCCCACGTATTTCACCGCATTGGTCAACGCCTCGGCGGACAGCATCGACAGGGGCACAGCCTGATCGGGGTAGAGGTCCGCCGGGATCACGTCCACGGACAGCGACACATCCGGCGGCAGCGACACCTGCGCCACGTCCTCGACAACCGCGCGCACCAGTTCTCCGCCATCGACCGTGGTCATGTCGGGCGAGGCATAGAGCGTGCGGTGCAGCGTCGCGAGCCCGCGCACCCGGCGCTGAAGCCCGCGCAGCATGCGCCGCGCCTCGGGGGTCTCGGCGTTGCGCATCTCCATGTTCATGATGGAGACGATCAGCTGAAGATTGTTCTTCACCCGGTGGTGCACCTCTTTCAGCAGCACCTCCTTGTCCTGAAGGTCCTTCTGCTGGCGGATCTCGGCCTCGGAGATGATCAGCGCCATACGGCTGAAGGCGCGCGCCGCCTCGGCCAGTTCCTCGGGCGGGTCGTCCAGGGTCAGGGCGGCCACGGTGCGGTCGCCCAGGGCGAAGCGCCGCATCGCCGAGCGCAGCCCGCTGACGTGCCGGATCACCAGCCGTTGCAGGCCGACATAGGCCACCGCGATCCCGGCGATCCACATGACGATCGGGAAGACCAGCGCAAGCCCCGACTGCAACCCGCCGATCACGGTTTCGCCGTCCTCGACGGGCCAGCTTCCCACCATGACGACGCTTTGCGGCAGCACCGAGCTGACCGCGTAAAGACGGCGTTCCCCATCGTTGCTGACCGCCTCGAAGGTTTCGTCGCGCAGCTCGGACAGGCCCTGGTTCGTGATGTCGCGCGGCAGGAACCCCTGCGCCTCTTTCACGGTATTGTTGGCGACAACGATATCGCCGTTCGAGTTGATCGTGGCGATGCGCACGGTCTCGACGCTCGACGCCTCGGCAATCAGCGCGCTGATGATCCGGTGCGGGATCGAGATCGAGATCATCCCCACAAGCTCTTCGCCGCGCCGGATCGGCTGAACAGCGACGGTCACCGCCTCGCCCGAATAGGTGCCGCGAATGGTGAAATCCACATAGGGCCGCTTCGCCTCCACCGCGCCCATGATCGTCGGGCTTTGCGAGACGTCTGTGGGGGTGGCGGCGGAATTGCAGTCGGTCTGCAACTCCGGCGTGATCAGCCCGGCGAAGCTGAAGGTTTCATGCGACCGGACAAATTCCTGCATCACGGCGTTGCAGCTGTCCACCGGCATGCCGACCACCGCCGCGCCAAGGCCCTGCGCGGCGCCCAGCGCCTGCTGGATCAGCTCGCGCCCGGCATGGCTGGCGGCCACGGTCTCGGACATCAGCGAGGCGCGGGTTACATCCTGCGCGTCGTCGATGACCTGTTGGGTCTGGTAAAGGGAAATCAGGCCAAGCGGCAACAAGGCCAGCGTCAGCAGCAACGCCAGCCTTGTCGAAATGCGTTTCCCGAAGGTCGAGACACGGTTCATCCACCGCGCTCCTATTCTAAGCGGCGCTCTGGTTGTCCGACACGATGCCCGCGGTCACGCTATCGGTCAACTCGAGCACATCGTCCTCAAGGTGCATCAACTTGGACAGTTGCGCCCGTGCACGGTTCACCCGGCTCTTGATCGTGCCGACGGCGACGCCGCAGGTCTCTGCCGCTTCCTCGTAGGAAAAACCCGAGGCGCCCACAAGGATCAGTGCTTCGCGCTGTTCGTCGCTGAGGGTCGCAAAGGCGGTCTGGAAGTCACGCAGGTTCAGGCGACCATCGTGATCCGGCTTCTGCGCCAGCTGCGCGGACATCTCTCCCTCGCTGTCGGACACCTCGCGGCGGGCCTTGCGGTGGTGCGAATAATAGGTGTTGCGCAGGATCGTGAACAGCCAGGCCCGCATATTGGTGCCGGGCTGGAAGGTGTCGATCTTGGTCCAGGCCTTGACCACCGCATCCTGCACCATGTCATCGGCCAGCGCGGAATTGCGCGTCAGGCTCATGGCGAAGGCGCGCATGGCATTGAGGTGGGTGACAATCTCGTCGCGGGGATCAGTTGCCATCTGCACCACTCCCACTCGACGACGCAGTATTGTCTTGCGCGCGGAGCTGGTTGAGCAGGTCCGTGAAGCGGTCGGGAACGTCTTCTTTCAAAACATCGTTGTAGGCGCGACGAAGGTTGTCGTCGATCTCGTCCTGAAGCCGTGTGTGTTTCTTTGCTTGGGTCATTAGGGGGGCTGGGCCTGCGTTGATTTTTTACACATTCTCGCGGAACCAACCCGGGATATCCATGTTGGTTCCGTGACAGACCGAAAAAATGGGACGAAAATTATGACCGACGCCTCAACCGGCACACTGACAGAGCAGATCGGTGCGCAACTGCCCTTCCTTCGGCGTTATGCCCGGGCATTGACCGGTTCCCAGACACGCGGCGATGGCTACGCGGCGGCCACGCTCGAAGCGATCCTGACAGACCCCTCCGCCTTCGACCGCAGCGTCCCTGCGAAAGTGGCTCTTTTCAAGGTCTTCCACACCATCTGGTCGACCTCGGGCGGCTCCATGGAGACCGAAGAAGACGGCCTGCGCGGGCAGGCCCAGAAGCACCTCGCCGGCCTCACCAGCGGCACCCGCGAAGCGTTGCTTCTGCACACCATCGAGGAAATCCCCATGGGCGATGTCGCCACGATTCTGGATATGTCCGAAGACGAAGCCTCTAACCTCGTGGAGATTGCCTACGCCGAAATGGCAAAATCGCTGTCCGGCTCTGTCATGATCATCGAGGACGAGGCGATTATCGCGCTCGACCTCGAGTCCACCGTGTCCGAGATGGGCCACCGCGTCACCGGCGTCGCCCGCACTGCGGATGGCGCCCGAGAGCTGTTCGAGCGCGAGAAGCCCAACCTGATCCTCTCCGACATCCAGCTGGCCGACAACTCCAGCGGCATCGACGCGGTCAACGACATCCTGAAGGCCTCGCCGGATATCCCGGTGATCTTCATCACCGCCTTCCCGGAACGTCTGCTGACCGGCGAGGGACCGGAACCCGCCTTTCTGATCCCCAAGCCCTACACGGTCGAGCAGGTGCGCTCGGCGGTCAGCCAGGCGATGTTCTTCTCGTCGACGGAAACCCTGCGGGTCTGAGACATCGGCCCATGCAGACGAAAGGCCCGGGATCGCACCCGGGCCTTTTGAGTCTAACGTGTCAGTCCAGAGCGTTCCGTGGCGCGGACAGGGCGGTGCAACTCGTGCCGACTGCGTCGGGATGCCGATCCCTCGTTCAGGCGCCGCGCCAGCAACGACAAGGCGAAGAACGCCCCGAAGATCAGGCACAGGATCTGGGCAACCGGCGCCGAAGCCGCGCCGAAGCCTGAAAAACCGAAGACACCGGTTATCACCGCAAGCGCCAGAAGAACGGATGGCCAGAAAGGCATCGTCGTCTCCTTTTCACTTGGTACTTGGTCATTCACTTGGGGAAAGAACGGCCATGCCCGGCCCGACGTTCCCCATCCCGGCGCGAAGAATTTGTCGCCAATGCAGGGAACCCGGGCCGCTGCCGCGCGTTGCCGAGGTGAAGCATTCTCGAAGGAGAACCATCCGATGGCACTGAGCAAATCGAAAAGCAACGGGATCGACCGCCATGCCGACTTCCAGGCGGTGAAGAAGCAACTTCAGAACGCTGCGGCGGAAGCACAGGAAGCCGTGCGTCACAGCGCCGCCGAGGCCGAAGAGCGACTGCGCGACGCGACCCGCCAGGCGCAGGTCCTGGCCCGCGACACCTATGCCGAAGGGTCCAACCGGGCGATGGCCCTGCGCGACGAAGTCGAAACCGGCATCCGCCGCAACCCCGGGCTGGCGATTGCGGGTGCCGTGGGCGGCGGTGTCCTGCTGGGGCTGCTGCTCAGCCGCAGGCGCTGAAGGCCCCGACACATTCTCTCTCTGCGTATCCAAAGGCACTCTTCGCAGCAGATCAACTGGGCGGTCTCTTTCGGGACCGCCTTTTTTATGGCCAATCACAGCGGCATGGCCCGGGACCATCGCCGCCCTGCCGGGGCGGCGTCAGCGCACCGTGAACGCGCGAAAGGCAAAGCTGGCCGTGCCGCCGGGCACCGCCACCTCTCCGACAAGGGTGCCGCCCATGACGCGTTCGATCACCGGGCGCAGCCACTGGCGCACGTCCTGATCCTCTGGCCCGCAGGCGAAGCCCAGCCTGTGCGTGCCCTTCTCGTCCTCTTCCACGACCACCAGCCCGTATTGCGCCGCCGGAGAGGTCTGGAACCGGGTCTGTAGCGCGCTCAGCTTTACCTGCTGGAAGATCTCCGTGGGCAGCGGCACCAGCCGCCCGCTGGGCGCCACGTCGTAGAACAGCGGCGTGCAGTCCGCAGGCACATCGGCGGCGACCGAAAGCTCCTCGCCCACCCCCAGCGCCTCGGGATACAGCGACATCACCAGTGGCAGCGGTTTCGGCGCCGCCGCGGCGGTCGCCTTCAACACCCCGGACTGGCCGAGGATCAGCGCCATCGGCACGCCGAAGTTGATGCCCACACGGTCGTTGCCCGCATTGTGCAGGCCGATCACCTGCCGCGCCGAACTGTCGAAGATCGGCGAGCCGGAATTGCCGCCCAGCGTGTCGCAGGTGTGCCGCAGCCGGTTGCCCTCTGACGGCGGCCGCGCCGCCCGGCAGCCCTCGCGACTGATGCGTTGCGATTCCCCCTTGGGGTGGCCGATGATCCAATAGGGCATGCCCTCCTTGGCCACCGCATCGGTCAGCGGCAGCACCGGGTAGCGCGACGCGGGATCGCCGCGCACCCGCAACACCGTGTAGTCAAGCTCCTTCGAGGTCTCGACCGGCGTCACGTCGACGTCGAAGCCTTCGGCCTCCTCGATCATCCCGGGATGGGTATAGCCCGCCATCCAGGTGACCGAGAGGATCTCTGTGGCCGTCACATCGGGATGCTCCAGCACGCCGGGGACGCAATGGTTGTTGGTCAGAAGATGCGTCTCGGACACGAGGAAAGCGGTGCAGGGAAAGGTCCCGCCGTCGGTCTCGATCCGCAACAGACCGACCCCCCGGCCCAGCTTCACGAAGTCCGCCTCGGCGGAATAGGTGCTGATCGGCTCGTTGTTGTAGCCCTCGATGGCCACCTCGTTGTCGATCCCCGCCTGCGGACCGGCAAGCCCCCCTGTCGCAAGCCCCCCGCAGGTGAGGGCAAGACAGGCAAGTGACGGCAAAAGGCGCATGACAATCCTCCGGGCGGCAATCTATGGCCGGACCCTATCGCACTTTCCGTTTGATTTGAATCGAAAGACGTGGCCTCGCCCGGCAATCGGCGGCGGCTGTCGATCCGACCGGTCCGGATCGCGCGCAGGACCGCAACAGCCCGTCCGGCAGACGAAGGCAGGAAATCCCCCACTGGACCGCAGCGGGACAAATGCGGCATGATGCCGACAGCATTTCCGGGAGCCTGCCATGCCCAAAGCCCTTTTGATCCTCGCCGCCCTCACCCTGCCCGCCGCCGCGCTTGCGCAGTCGACGGTGACACTGGACGACTTCTCGCTCGACGACCTGACCGACACCCCCCCGGCGCAAGCGGCGCCACAGGCAAAGCCGGACAGCGAAATGCGCGACTGCCTCATGGATCAGGCCAGTTGCGCCAGCGCCGAATTCGGCAATGCCGCGGATTTCACGCTCGACGATGTCTACAACCTCGGGGTCATCGACCGCTCGCAGCAGCAACGGATCGCCGCCACCAACCCCGACCCGGCACCGCTGCCCTCGATCGACCTCGAAGTGCTTTTCGCCTACAACTCCGACGACCTGACACCGCAGGCCATGGCCAAGCTCTCGACGCTGGCCGCCGCGCTCGGCGACCCGCGCCTCGCGGGCAGCCAGCTGCTGTTCATCGGCCATACCGACGCGGTCGGCAGCGCCAGCTACAACAACGACCTCTCGCGCCGCCGCGCACAGGCGGTGGCCAGCTACGTGCAGGCAACCATGCAGCTGTCCTCCTCCCGGATCGAGGCGGTGGGCGTCGGCTTCTCGCGCCTCAAGAATACCATCGACCCGACCTCGGCGCAGAACCGCCGGGTGCAGCTGGTGCTCGTGCCCGGCGCCTGACCCGCGCGACAGTCGCGCCGCCGCACCGGACCCGCATTTGCCCCGGAGCCTGCCGTCGCCTGCCCCGCATCGGACGGGCCCGCCCGCCGGGGGCCAGCGCAATCGCCGAGGGGCCCCCGCAGGGGGATACGGCTATTGCGCTTGCGCCCAAGGCCGGGTCCGTCACGAAAGGGCAAGGCGAGGGCGGGCTCCGGGGCTTTTGCCCGGGTGGGACCAGAGCGGCCTTCCCGATCCCGCCACACCAAAGGGCCGGCGGGCGGGCGATGTGGCGCAGCCACGAGTGCCGCCCCGGCCCACCGCGCGCATAGACCGGGCAAGGGCTGCGGGTCGAAACACCGCGCCATCCCCGCCATCGGCACCCCAAAATTTTACCAATTGATAAAATTTCGGACTGTGGCACTCTGATCCCACAAAAAAACAAACCGACAGGGAACCGCAATGCCCAGCCCACATTCGCCCGGCATCACCCCGGGGCGTCTCGACGCCGAAACGCTGACCCGCAATTTCTCCGATCTGCACGCGCCCTACGACGCGCATGAGGCCGCCGTCGCCGCCGACCGCTGCTACTTCTGCCACGACGCGCCCTGCGTGACCGCCTGCCCCACGGAGATCGACATCCCGCTCTTCATCCGGCAGATCTCCACCGGCCAGCCAGAGGCCGCGGCCCGCACAATCCTCGAACAGAACGTCCTCGGCGGCATGTGCGCCCGGGTCTGCCCCACCGAAACGCTCTGCGAACAGGCCTGCGTGCGCGAAGCCGCCGAGGGCAAACCGGTCGAGATCGGCCGCCTGCAGCGCCATGCCACCGACAGCGTGATGGCCCGTCAGGACCACCCCTTCACCCGCGCCCCGGACACCGGCAAGCGCGTCGCCGTGGTCGGCGCCGGCCCCGCAGGGCTCGCCTGTGCCCACCGTCTGGCCATGAAAGGCCATGACGTCACCATCCTCGAGGCGCGCCCCAAGCCCGGCGGGCTCAACGAATACGGCATCGCCGCCTACAAAAGCACCGACGACTTCGCCGCGCGCGAGGCGGCCTGGCTGATGCAGATCGGCGGCATTTCCGTCGAGTATGGCAAGACGCTGGGGCGCGACGTGACCCTGGGCCAGTTGCAGGCGGACTACGACGCCGTCTTCCTCGGCCTGGGCCTTGGCGACGTCAACCCGCTGGGGATCGAGGGCGCGGAGCGTGACGGCGTGCTCGACGCGGTGGCCTGGATCGCCGAGCTGCGGCAGGCCCCGGACCTTGGCGCCCTGCCCGTGGGCCGCAACGTCGTGGTGATCGGCGGTGGCATGACCGCCGTGGATGCCGCGGTGCAGGCCCGCCTGCTGGGCGCGGAAACCGTGACCATCGCCTACCGGCGCGGACAGGATCGCATGGGTGCCAGCCGCTACGAGCAGGACCTCGCCACCTCGAAGGGCGTGCGTATCCTGACCAACGTGGCGCCGGTGGCCGTACACGGCAATGGCGCGGCCACCCAGATCGAACTGGCCTATATGGCCGAGGGCGCCAAGGGTCTGGAGCCCACCGGCGAGACCCTTCGCCTTCCCGCCGATCAGGTCTTCCGCGCCATCGGTCAAAGCCTCGTCCCGCCCGGGGGTCTCGACCTCGACGGTCGCAAGATCAGGGTCGACGCGGCGGGCCGCACCTCGCTGCCCGGTGTCTGGGCCGGCGGCGACTGCACCCCGGGAGAGGATCTCACCGTGGTTGCCGTGGCCGAGGGCCGCGATGCCGCCGAGGACATCCATCGTGCCCTGGTGGCATAAATCCCTTGCCGCCCCCGCGCTTCCGGGCGCGGGCGACGCGCGTCTGACCGACAGGGGACCTGCGGGGCGACCGCCGAGAGAAAAACCGGACGTCCGCGCACAAGCCCCTGTTTCGAAATGCCTATCCCTTTGGCGCTCCCGGATGGTTGCCGCTCGACTGCCCTGCCACAGGCGCGGGATCGACGGTGGCCCGGACTGCCCGATCATTCTTTCCCGCCTGCTAGCCGCAGCGCCCTCTTGAGAGGAGAAATACCATGGCCGACCTCACGACAGACTTCATCGGAATCACCTCGCCCAACCCCTTCTGGCTGGCCTCCGCGCCGCCGACCGACAAGGAATACAACGTCCGCCGCGCCTTCGAGGCGGGCTGGGGCGGCGTCGTCTGGAAGACGCTGGGCGCCGAAGGCCCGCCGGTCGTGAACGTCAACGGCCCGCGCTATGGCGTGATCCACGGTGCCGACCGCCGGGTGCTGGGCATCAACAACATCGAGCTGATCACCGACCGCCCGCTGGACACCAACCTCGAGGAAATGGCCCGCGTGAAGGCCGACTACCCGGATCGCGCGCTGATCGCCTCGATCATGGTGCCCTGCGAAGAGGCCGCTTGGAAGGCGATCCTGCCGCGCGTGATGGAAACCGGCGCCGACGGGATCGAGCTGAACTTCGGCTGCCCGCACGGCATGTCGGAACGCGGCATGGGCGCGGCGGTGGGACAGGTGCCGGAATACATCGAGATGGTCACCCGCTGGTGCAAGCAGTACTACGACCGCCCGGTGATCGTGAAGCTGACGCCCAATATCACCGACATCCGCAAACCCGCCGCGGCGGCGAAGAACGGTGGCGCCGATGCGGTCAGCCTGATCAATACGATCAACTCGATCACCTCGGTCGATCTGGACAATTTCGCCCCCGAACCGACCATCGACGGCAAGGGCAGCCACGGCGGCTACTGCGGCCCGGCGGTCAAGCCGATCGCGCTGTCCATGGTTTCGGAGATCGCCCGCGACGCCGCGACCCAGGGCCTGCCGATCAGCGGCATCGGCGGCGTCACCACGTGGCGCGACGCGGCGGAATTCATGGTGCTGGGCTGCGGCAACGTGCAGGTCTGCACCGCCGCCATGACCTATGGCTTCAAGGTGGTCGAAGAGATGAAGCGCGGCCTGTCGCAATGGATGGACGAAAAGGGCTACACCCGGACCTCGGACTTCATCGGCAAGGCGGTGCCGAACGTCACCGACTGGCAGTACCTGAACCTCAACTACGTGACCAAGGCCCGCATCGACCAGGACGCCTGCATCAAGTGCGGGCGCTGCTATGCCGCCTGCGAGGACACCAGCCACCAGGCGATCTGGATGAAGGAAGGCCGGGTGTTCGAGGTCAACGACGCGGAATGCGTGGCCTGCAACCTGTGCATCGACGTCTGCCCGGTCGAGGACTGCATCACCATGGAGCGTCTGGCCCCCGGCGCCACCGACCCGCGCACCGGCCGCACCGTCGAGGCGGATTACGCCAACTGGACGACCCATCCAAACAACCCCATGGCCAAGGCGGCAGAGTAACGGCGCCGTCCTGCAAGAGTTCTCGACGAGAACTCTTGCCCGGTCAGGCTTTTCGGCGAAAAGCCTGACCCCGCGCGGATCAGACGTGCACCACCAGGTCCGAGGCCCGACAGATGATCACGAACTGCCCGCCGCATTCGATCATGTGAAAGCCCCGTCCCGCCACCTCTGCCTTCAGCCGGTCGCGCCCGATCTCACGCTCCACGTCGCGGACGGCGCGGCGGACGATGCCGCCCCTGCGCGCGGCCTTGGCATCGAAGATCTGCGCAAGCCAGCGTTCGTTTGCGGCGTGATGGGTCAGGCGGAGCGTCGGCATGAGGCCATCCTTGCCGCGACACGGTTACGCTTCGGTTAATCTGCCCGGCCAAATGCGCCAGACGCGCGGCTCCCGCCACCGCTTCGGAGCAACCCATCCCGCCACCGGACCCGGGGTCTCAGGTCTTCAGCATCCGCCCGAAGAGCGTCTCGAGATGCAGCGCCGCGCCTTCGAAATCCTGCCCGCCCAGCACCGCCCGCACCTGCACATCGAAATCGGCATAGTGCTGGGTCTGCGCCCAGATCGAGAAGATCAGGTGGCGGGCGTCGACCTCGGCGAGCCGCCCGTCGGCGACCCAGCCCTCGATCACCGCCGCCGTGTGGTCCACGAGATCCCGCAATTCGCCTTCCAGAACCGCCTGAATCTGCGGCGCGCCCTGGATGATCTCATTTGCGAAAAGGCGGCTCTCGCGCGGGAAATCGCGGGCCATCTCCAGCTTGCGCCGGACGTAGGCGAGGATCTCGTCCACCGGCTCGCCCTCCGGGTCGAGCGCCCGCAGCGGATCGAGCCAGGTTTCCAGAAGGCCGTGCAGCAGCGCGTCGTAGATCGCCTCCTTGGAGGCGAAGTAATACAGCAGGTTCGGCTTCGACAGCCCGGCCTCGGAGGCGATCCGGTCCAGCGTCGCGCCCCGGAACCCGGCCTCGGAGAAAATCGTCAGCCCGGCCTCCAGAATGGCCTCGCGCTTGCGGCGCTGAATCCGGGTCTGCGGGGGCTTGGGGGCGCCGTTTGCCGAAATTTCCGCCATGTTCCGTCCCGATCCGCCCCGTAATCGTGCAGATGCCGCTTTGCGCGGCATGCCGCTTGACTGAATGCCGACCTCTGTTAGCGTTGTTTTGACCGATTGGTCAAATCGAAACAGGTCCGCGCAAGACGGGCCGGATATGACGGGGAAAGACATGGTGGCTCCGGCAGCGAACCTGAAGATCGACGGCGACCGGCTGTGGGACAGCCTGATGGAGATGGCCAGGATCGGCCCCGGCGTGGCGGGCGGCAACAACCGCCAGACGCTGACCGACGCGGATGCCGAGGGTCGCGCGCTGTTCCGGCGCTGGTGTGAAGAGGCCGGGATGACCATGGGCCTCGACACCATGGGCAACATGTTCTTCACCCGCGCGGGCACCGACCCGGAGGCCCTGCCGGTCTACGTCGGGTCCCACCTCGACACGCAGCCCACCGGCGGCAAGTACGACGGCGTTCTGGGCGTGCTGGCCGGGCTGGAGCTGGTTCGCACCCTGAACGACACCGGAATCCGCACGAAGCACCCCATCGTCGTCACCAACTGGACCAACGAAGAGGGCACGCGCTTTGCCCCCGCCATGCTGGCCTCGGGCGTCTTCGCCGGTGTGCATACGCAGGACTGGGCCTATGCCCGGCAGGACGCGGCGGGCAAGAGTTTCGGCGCCGAGCTGGACCGCATCGGCTGGAAGGGCGACGAAGCGGTTGGCGCGCGCAAGATGCACGCCTTCTTCGAGCTGCACATCGAACAGGGCCCCATCCTGGAGGCCGAGGGCAAGCAGATCGGCGTCGTCACCCATGGACAGGGCCTGTCCTGGACGCAGGTCACGGTGACCGGCAAGGATGCGCATACCGGCTCGACCCCCATGCCGATGCGCCGCAACGCGGGCCTGGGGATGGCGCGCATCCTCGAGAAGGTCGACGAGATCGCCTGGAGCCACAAGCCCGACGCCGTCGGCGCCGCGGGGCACATCGACGTCTACCCCAATTCGCGCAACGTGATCCCCGGCAAGGTGGTCTTCACCGTCGACTTCCGCTCTCCCGAGCTGTCGGTGATCGAGGACATGGAGGCGCGGCTCAGGACCGAGGCGCAGGCGATCTGCGACGAGATGGGGCTGGAGGTGGCCTTTGAAAAGGTCGGCGGTTTCGACCCCGTGGCCTTCGACGAGACCTGCGTGGGCGCCGTGCGCGCGGCGGCGGAACGGCTGGGCTATTCGCACCGCAACATCATCTCGGGCGCCGGGCATGACGCCTGCTGGATCAACCAGATCGCCCCCACCGCGATGATCATGTGCCCCTGTGTGGACGGCCTGTCGCACAACGAGGCGGAAGAGATCAGCAAGGACTGGGCGCGGGCCGGGGCCGACGTGCTGTTCCACGCGGTCGTCGAAACAGCGGAGATCGTCGCATAGGGGGCGCTGCCCCCTGACCCTGCGGGCCCACCGCCGAGGGTATTTGGACCAAGAAGAAACACGGGATGGTGCGCGACATGAGACTTGGGATTGCAGTGGTTGCCGGGCTGGCGCTGGTATCGGCCTCTGGCGCCCCGGCGCAGGAGCCCGTTCGGGTGAAGCCGGTGGACTTCGAGCTGCCCCTGGGCGTCGCCGAGGAACTGCCCGAGGGTGTGCCGGCCTCCGAGGTCTTCGTCACCGAGGATTTCTGTTTCTACTACCGCCGGGACGGGCGGTACCATTTTCTGACATGCGTCGGCTGAAGACCGGCCGCCCCGGCGGGGCACAAACGACAGGAGAGACCCCATGACCACAGTCATCAAGAACGGCACCGTCGTCACCCATGACCGCAGCTACAAGGCCGATGTGCTGATCGAGGGCGGCCGGATCGTCGAGGTCGGCGAAGGCCTGTCGGGCGACGAGACGCTGGATGCCACGGGTTGCTACGTCATGCCCGGCGGCATCGACCCGCATACGCATCTGGAGATGCCCTTCATGGGCACCTATTCCACCGACAATTTCGACACCGGCACGCAGGCGGCGCTGGCGGGCGGCACCACCATGGTGGTCGACTTCGCCCTGCCCTCGCCCGGTCAGGGCCTGCTGGACGCGCTTCAGATGTGGGACAACAAGTCGGGTCTCGCCCATTGCGACTATAGCTACCACATGGCCGTAACATGGTGGGGCGAGCAAGTCTTCGACGAGATCAAGACCGTGATCGAGGACCGTGGCATCACCACCTTCAAGCATTTCATGGCCTACAAGGGCGCGCTGATGGTGCAGGACGACGAGATGTATGCCTCGTTCCGCCGGATCGGCGAGCTGGGCGGCATCGCCATGGTTCATGCCGAGAACGGCGACGTGGTGGCCGACCTGCAGCAGCAGCTGCTGGCGGCGGGCAATACCGGCCCCGAGGCGCATGCCTACTCGCGCCCCCCGCAGGTCGAGGGCGAGGCCGCCAATCGCGCCATCATGATCGCCGACATGGCGGGTGTGCCCTTGTACATCGTGCATGTCAGCTGCGAAGAGGCGCATGAGGCCATCCGCCGCGCCCGCCAGCAGGGCAAGCGCGTCTGGGGCGAGCCGCTGATCCAGCACCTGACGCTGGACGACAGCGAATACGCGCATCCCGACTGGGACCACGCGGCGCGGCGCGTCATGTCGCCCCCCTTCCGCAACAAGAAGCATCAAGACAGCCTCTGGGCGGGCCTTCAGGCGGGGTCCCTGTCGGTCGTGGCCACCGACCACTGCGCCTTCACCACCGAGCAGAAGCGCTACGGCCTCGGCGATTTCACCAAGATCCCCAATGGCACCGGCGGTCTGGAAGACCGGCTGCCGATGCTCTGGACCCATGGCGTCGGGACGGGTCGCCTGACGCCCGAGGAATTCGTCGCCATGACCTCGACCAATATCGCGAAGATCCTCAACTGCTATCCCCGCAAGGGCGCGATCCTGCCCGGCGCCGATGCCGATATCGTGGTCTGGGACCCCGAGAAGGAAAAGATCATCACCGCAGGCACGCAGGTTTCGGCCATCGACTACAACGTGTTCGAGGGCCACAAGGTCAAGGGCCTGCCGCGCTTCACCCTGACCCGTGGCCATGTCGCCGTCTACGACGGAGAGCTGCGGTCGCGCGCGGGCCACGGCGAGTTCGTCAAGCGGACCGCCAACACGTCTACCAATACGGCGCTGTCCAAGTGGAAGGCCCTGACCGCGCCGCGCCCGGTGGAACGCTCGGGCATTCCGGCCAGCGGCGTGTGATGTCGGGCACCGCTCATGCAAACGGCGTAAAGGCATGGCCCCAGCGCCCGGGGCCTGCCCGCGCCGCCGCAGGTCCGTACCGGGCTGGGATCGCGCCGCCTTTCCGGCCCGGCGACCCGCAGCGCGCCGCATGGGCAGGCCGTTCATGACCGCCCCCGCCCTCTCCGGCGTGCTCGAAGCCGCGCTTTACGTCGACGACCTCGACAAGGCCGAAGCCTTCTACGCCGGTCTCCTCGGGCTGGAGCGTATCCTGCGCGTCGATGGCCGCCACGTCTTCTTTCGCGCGGGTGAGACCATCGTCCTGTGCTTCATCCCAAGCGCCACGCGGCAACCGCCCGCCGAAGGCGCCCTGCCCGTCCCGCCGCATGGCGCGTCAGGCCCCGGGCACCTGTGCTTTGCCTCCACCACCCTCGACAGGCTGCGCGACCACCTGACCGCGCAAGGCATCCCCATCGAGGCGGATTTTCACTGGCCCCACGGCCCGCGCTCGATCTACGTGCGCGACCCGGCGGGCAACTCGGTGGAATTCGCCGATCCCGCGCTCTGGGCAAAGCCATGACCCCTGCCGCCGCCCGACCGGCCCCCCAAGGACCCAAGATCAAAAAGACGCCATGACCCAGACCCAAGCCAGCCCCGACCAACCGGTCATCCGCGCCAGCCACCTCGACCTGACCTTCCACACGGCGGACGGGCCGGTCCATGCGCTCAAGGACGTCTCTCTGGACGTGCCGCCGGGCGCCTTCGTCTCCTTCATCGGGCCCTCGGGCTGCGGCAAGACCACCTTCCTGCGCTGCATCGCGGCGCTGGAGACACCGACCGGAGGCACGCTGACCGTGAACGGCATGACGGCGGACGAGGCCCGCCGCGCCCGCGCCTACGGCTACGTTTTCCAGGCGGCGGGGCTGTATCCGTGGCGCACCATCGGCGGCAACATCCGCCTGCCGCTGGAGATCATGGGCTTTTCCAGGGCCGAACAGGCGGAACGCACCGCCCGCGTCCTCGACCTGGTAGAGCTCTCGGGCTTCGAGAAGAAATTCCCCTGGCAACTGTCGGGCGGCATGCAGCAACGCGCCTCGATCGCCCGCGCGCTGGCCTTCGACGCGGACCTCTTGCTGATGGACGAACCCTTCGGCGCGCTGGACGAGATCGTGCGCGACCGGCTGAACGAGGAACTGCTCAGGCTCTGGGACAAGACCGGCAAGACCATCGCCTTCGTCACCCACTCGATCCCCGAGGCGGTCTACCTCTCGACCCATATCGTCGTCATGTCCCCGCGCCCGGGCCGCATCACCGACGTCATCGAAAGCCCGCTGCCGCGCGAGCGCCCGCTCGACATCCGCGACACGCCGGGCTTCATCGAGATCGCCCACCGCGTCCGCGAAGGACTGCGCGCGGGGTATCAGGAATGACGGTGACCGCCATCCTGTTCGAACCCGTCCTCCTCCTCGCCCTCGGTCTCCTTGCCGCCGCGAGCGCCCCCCTTGTCAGCGCCCCCCGAGCCGACTCCCGCAACCTGCACTGTGCCGATTGGCCCGAGGCCGGAAACTGCTCCGACGCGCGCGGAACGATGTGGCTCACGGGGCCAACCGCCCTGATCTCCACCGCAGGGGCCGCGCTGCTCATCGGACGCAGGCCGACGACATGACCCACGCGCCCCGCCCCAGCAAAGACGCACCCCACGCCGCCATGACACGCGCCCCCAGGCTTCTTCTCTGCAAAAATACTCAAGCACCCCGCCCGACCCACGCGCGCCGCCGCCAGTCCGGCCCCGCCCCTCGTTTCTTCTTGGCCCAAATACCGACTGCACCGGCGCCCCGAACGCCCCGCCCGCGAGGGGAAGCATGACCCCGATCCGCCCCGCCACGCGCGCCGACATTCCCGCCTGCGCCCGCATCGTCCACGACTGGGAAAAGGCCACGGGCTATATCCACGACACGCCCGACCTTGAAACCCTGACCGGCTACATCCTCGACGCCTTTCCCGCGCGCGAGATCCATGTCTGTGGCGATCCCGTCTGCGGTTATCTCTCCATCGATCCGGTCGAGGCCAAACTCGGCGCGCTCTATCTTGCCGAACCCGGAAAGGGCACCGGCAAGCGCCTGATGGACCGTGCCAAGGATGGGCGGGACCAGCTCTGGCTGACGGTCTATGTCCCGAACATCCGGGCCATAGGCTTCTACAAACGCGAAGGCTTCACCACCACCGCCGAGCTTCCGCCCGACCGCGCGGGTGCCCCGGCCATGCTCAGGATGGAGTGGCAGCGATGACCCGCCCCCTGACGCTCCCCGCCGCCACGCGCCGCCGCAGCCCCCTCGCCGCCGGGGCACCGACCCGCGGCAAGATCCGCCCCGCAGCGCGCGCCACATGCCGCCGCGCTGCCATCGCCGCCATCCCCCTCTGGGCACCGGGCCGCAGCCCTGCGGCTGCCGCCGGGGTGACCGCCTCGCCCCGGCGCCTGCATGCCGGCGCCGCCCCGGGCTGCCCGGGCCATGTCGCCCTCTCCCCCACACCGCAACGGGAGGCCCGGACATGACCCGCGCCCTGCCGATCCTCACCATGATCGCCGCCGTGCTGGCGCTCTGGTACGCGGCCGCCGTGCCGATGAACGTGCAGGAGGTGCTGACCCGCGCCGAGCGCGCCGGGGCAGAGGTCTCTCCGCCCACGGCCGTCGAGCGCCGGGACCAGGGCAGCTGGTCGCTGGTGCTGCAAAACACAGGCCTCCTCGGCGAAAGCTGGAGCCTCGACCGGCCCCGCCTGCCCGCCCCGCATCAGGTGGTGGCGGAACTCTATACCTCGACCATCGACGAAGAGCTGAACGGACGGCGCGGGCTGGTGAACTCTGGCAGCCTGTCGAACCGCTCGCTGATCTACCACGGGCTGGTGACGCTGAACGCGACGCTGCTGGGCTTCCTGATCGGCACCGGGCTGGGCGTGCTGCTGGCCATCGGCATCGTGCACAGCCGGGTGATGGACATGAGCGTGATGCCATGGGCCATCGTCAGCCAGACCGTGCCCATCGTGGCGCTGGCGCCGATGATCATCGTGGTGCTCTACTCGGTCGGCGTGCAGGGGGTGATCCCCAAGGCGGTGATCTCGGCCTACCTGTCCTTCTTCCCGGTGGTCGTGGGCATGGTGAAGGGGCTGCGCAGCCCCGACGCCATGCAGATGGACCTGATGCACACCTACAACGCCAGCAAGGCCACGGTGCTGCGCAAGCTGCGGCTGCCCGCCTCGGTGCCCTATCTCTTCGCCTCGCTCAAGATCGCCATCGCCGCCAGCCTCGTGGGCGCCATCGTCGGAGAGCTTCCGGTCCAGAAAGGCGGCCTGGGCGCGCGGATGCTGGCGGGCAGCTACTATGGCCAGACCGCACAGATCTGGTCCGCGCTCTTCATGGCCGCAGCCCTTGCCGCGCTGCTGGTCTGGGCCATCGGTGCCGCCGAGCGCAGCACCCTGAAACGCATGGGGATGAGCCAATGACCGCCGCAAACCCGTTTTCCGAACCGGAAAACGCGAAATCCGCCGCAGATTTCGCCACCCCCCGCAGCAACCCGTTTTCCGACCCGGAAAACGGCTCGGATTTCGTCCCGAAATCCGCCCCCCCCCGGGAAAGGCCCGCGCCATGATGCTGGTTCTTGCCGCCCTCGCGCTCTGGGCCGCGGGTCTCGCGCTCAACCTGCGGCTCGCCACCGGCCCCGCCCGCGACCGCGCTACCACCCGCCTGCTGGTGCCGCTGATCTTCGGCGCCACGCTGATCGGCATGTGGGAGCTGACGGTGCGCGGCCTCGGCGTGCCCCGGGTGATCCTGCCGCCGCCCAGCCAGATCGCCCAGACCTTCGCCGCCAACCTCCCGCTTCTGTGGGGAGACTTCACCCAGACCATCCTCAAGGGCGCGCTTTCGGGTTACCTCATCGGCTGCTCCGCCGCCTTTGTCACCGCGCTGGTGATCGACCGCAGCCCTTTCCTGCGCGCGGGCCTGATGCCGCTGGGCAACTTCATGGCGGCGCTGCCCATCGTCGGCACCGCGCCGATCCTCGTCATGTGGTTCGGCTTCGGCTGGCAATCCAAGGCAGCCGTCGTGGTGCTGATGGTCTTCTTCCCGATGCTGGTGAACTGCGTCGCGGGGCTGACGGACACCACGGCGATGCAGCGCGACCTGATGCGCACCTACGCCGCCTCGTGGGGCCAGACGCTGCTGAAGCTGCGCCTGCCCGCCGCGCTGCCCTTCATCTTCAACGGCCTCAAGATCTGCACCACGCTGGCCCTGATCGGCGCCATCGTCGCCGAATTCTTCGGCTCGCCCACGCTGGGCCTGGGCTTCCGCATCTCCACCAGCATCGGGCAGCTCGATCTCGGCATGGTCTGGGCCGCCATCCTCGTCGCGGCCATCGCGGGCACGCTGACCTACGGGCTTGCGGCGCTGGTCGAGAAGCGCATGACTTTCTGGCACCCCTCGCAAAGGGGCAGCCGATAACGGGCCCGGGCAAACGGGCCACGACCACCAAGGAGGTACTGCCAATGAAACAGACATGGATCGCCGCCACCGCGGCCCTCGGCCTCGCCAGCCCGGCGCTGGCCGCCGACGCGGTCACGTTGCAGCTGAAATGGGTCACGCAGGCCCAGTTCGCGGGCTACTACGTGGCGCTGGAACAGGGTTTCTACGAAGAGGCCGGCCTTGACGTGACCATCCTGCCGGGCGGGCCGGACATCGCGCCCACGCAGGTGATCGCGGGCGGCGGCGCCGACGTGATCGTCGAGTGGATGCCCGCCGCGCTGGCCGCGCGCGAGAACGGGTTGCCGCTGGTGAACATCGCGCAGCCCTTCAAGTCCTCGGGCATGATGCTGACCTGCTGGAAGGACGTGGGCATCGAAAGCCCCGAAGACCTCGACAACCGCACGCTGGGGGTCTGGTTTTTCGGCAACGAATACCCCTTCCTGTCGTGGATGTCAGCGCTTGGCATCGGCACCGACGGCAAGGCCGAAGGCTCGGTCGAGGTTCTCAAGCAGGGCTTCAACGTCGACCCGCTGCTGCAACGGCAGGCCGATTGCATCTCGACCATGACCTACAACGAGTTCGGCCAGGTGCTTGACGCGGGTGTGACCGAGGACGAGCTGATCACCTTCAAGTACCAGGACCAGGGCGTCGCCACCATGGAGGACGGCCTCTACGTGCTGGAGGAAAACCTCTCGGACGAGGCCTTCGTCGACAAGATGGCGCGCTTCGTCGATGCCTCGATGCAGGGCTGGAAATGGGCCGAGGAGAACACCGAAGAGGCGGCGATGATCGTGCTCGACTACGACGAGACCGGCGCCCAGACCGAGGCACACCAGATCCGCATGATGGGCGAGGTCGCCAAGCTGACCGCGGGCTCCAACGGCGCGCTGGACCCCGCCGACTACGAGCGCACGGTCGAAACGCTGCTGGCGGGCGGCTCCGACCCGGTGATCACCAAACAGCCCGAGGGCGCATGGACCCACGTGGTCTCTGACAAGGCGCTGGACTGAGCCGCGACGGCTTCGGGCCCTGAGGCGCCCGACCCGCTTGGGGGCCAGGCCCTCCGCGCGGCCTGACCGGGAAACGACACTCCTGCGGGACACCGCGGGGGTGTTTGCCCCTGCGGCGGCCAGAAGAGCCGCCTCTCCGACCGGCCCGGCGCGCCCTCTCCTTGCCCTGCCGCTGTCGCGCGCGCTACACAAGCCCCGACCTGCCGCGCGCCCACCGGCGCATCGCCACCGAAGGAACAGCCGCCATGATCCTCGTCTTCGGCAAGACCGGCCAGGTGGCCACCGAACTCGGCCGCCTGGGCGGCGTCACCCTGCTGGGGCGCGACCGGGCCGACCTGTCGGACCCGCAGGCCTGCGCGACGGCCATCCACCACGCCCGCCCGCGCGCGGTCATCAACGCCGCCGCCTATACCGCCGTCGACCGGGCCGAAGAGGAAGAACCCCTCGCCACCCGGATCAATGCAAAGGCCCCCGGCGCCATGGCCCGGGCCTGCGCCGCGCTGGACATCCCGCTGGTGCATGTCTCGACCGATTACGTCTTCGACGGCAGCGGCGACGGCCCGCGCGACCCAGGGGCCCCCACCGGACCGCTCAACGCCTACGGCCGTTCCAAGCTGGCCGGAGAGCAGGCGATCCGCGACAGCCATGCGGCCCATGCCATCCTGCGCACCTCATGGGTCTTCTCCGCCCATGGGGCCAACTTCGTGAAGACCATGATGCGCCTCGGCGCCAGCCGCGACACCTTAAGCGTGGTGGCCGACCAGATCGGCGGGCCGACCCCCGCCGCCGCCATCGCGGGTGCCTGCCTGACCATGGCCGGGCAGCTGGCAGAGGGCAAAGGCACCCCCGGCACCTACCACCTCTCGGGCGGTCCGGACACAAGCTGGGCCGGTTTCGCGCGCGAGATCATGGCGCAGGCCGGGCTGCCCTGCCGCATCGCCGACATCCCCACTTCCGACTTTCCGACCCCGGCAGAACGGCCCTTCAACTCGCGCCTCGACTGCAGGTCACTGGCAGACCGCTTCGGCATCGCCCGCCCCGACTGGCGCAGGCATCTGTCCGAGGTCCTCGCCGAATTGCACGCCGCCTGACATCCGCCCCGGACCGCGCCGCACCGTCCCCGGCGGCCGTCCTGCACAGCCGCATGCCGGCACGGCCCAGGCCTCCCCTGGCCCTCACCCGTCCTTCTTCTGTCCGGAAAATATCCCGGGGTCCGGGGCAGAGCCCCGGTTCCGACACCGCCCCATCGGACCGCCGCTGGCGTTCTGCCCAATTCATGGGCAGCCCCCACCCCTCACCCACCATAAAGCCGCCATCCCGGCCCCGCCATTCGCCGCCCGGGCCTTTACCCGCCGCCAGAGCCGTATACCCTTTGAGCCATGACCCAGCCGGACGCCAAGCCAGCACCCGCCCCCGCTGCCCTCGACACCCGCCTCAGGGCGCTTCTGATGCGCCTCTACCCGGATCGGGATAGCGACGCGCTGACCTCAGAGGTGCTGAACGCCTTCTGGCCCGACCGCACCTGGCGCCGCCGCACGCGCAGGCCGGGCAACGCGCTCTGGTCGCAGAAGGACGCGGTGCTGATCACCTACGGCGACAGCCTGATCGACGGCGTCTACAAGCCGCTCGACCTGCTGCGGGACTTCCTGAACACCTACATGAAGGGCACCGTGAACGGGGTGCATATCCTGCCCTTCTTCCCCTTTACCTCGGACGATGGCTTCGCGGTGACCGACTACCGCAAGGTGAACCCCGCGCTCGGCGACTGGCCGGACATCCAGCGCATCGGCGAAGAGTTCAACCTGATGTCCGACCTCGTGCTGAACCACGTCAGCAGTCAGGGCACATGGTTCAACGCCTATAGGCAGGGGCAGGAACCCTACGACAGGTTCTTCTTCGAGGCCTCCCCCGATGACGACCTGTCCATGGTCGTCCGTCCCCGCACCACACCGCTGCTGCAAGAGGTCGAGACGGCGAACGGGTTGAAACACGTCTGGTGCACCTTCAGCCACGATCAGGTCGACCTCGACTTCCGCAACCCCGAGGTGCTGCTGGAAATCCTGCGCATCATCCGCCTGCATGTGGACATGGGGGTGAAGATCGTCCGGCTGGACGCCGTGGCCTTCGTCTGGAAGGAGCCGGGCACGCCCTCGATCCACCTGCCCAAGACCCATGCCATCGTCCAGCTACTGCGCGTGCTGGCGGACTTCGCCAGCGAAAGCGTGATCCTGCTGACCGAAACCAACGTGCCCAAGGCCGAGAACCTGTCCTACTTCGGCCAGCTGAACGAGGCGCACTGGATCTACAACTTCCCGCTGCCGCCCCTGATCCTGCACGCCATGCTCTCGGGCAACGCGGTCTCGCTCTCCAAGTGGCAGCGTGCCATGCCACCCGCGCCGCAGGGCTGCGCCTACCTCAACTTCTCCGCCAGCCACGACGGCATCGGCATGCGCCCCGCCGAGGGCCTGCTGCCGGACGAGGAAATCGCCCGCATGATCCGCACCGTGCAATCGGGCGGCGGGCTTGCCTCGATGCGCGCGCTGCCCAATGGCGGCACCGCCGTCTACGAGCTGAACGCGACCTATTTCTCGGCGGTGAAGAAGACCTATAGGGGCAAGGACGGGATGCAGGTGCCGCGCTTCCTCTGCTCGCAGACCATCGTGATGTCGCTGGAAGGGGTGCCCGCCTTCTACATTCACGCCATGCTGGGCACGCCCAACGATCTCGAGGGTGTGGAGCGGCGCGGCATGAACCGCGCGATCAACCGCCACCGCTGGGACTACCCCGCATTGCGCAGGCTGCTGGAGGACCCCGAAAGCGATCAAAGCCGCGTGCTGACGGCGCTGTCCGACCGGCTGAAGATCCGCGCGAAGCAGCCCGCCTTTCACCCCAATGCCACCAACTTCACGCTGACGGTGGACGACCGCGTCTTCTGCGTCTGGCGCCAGTCCATCGACCGCAGCCAGTCGATCTTTGCCCTGCACAACGTCAGCGCCGAGACGATCGACCTGCCCCCCGGCGCGCTGAACCTGATCGCGGACGAGACATGGACCGACCTGCTGTCGGGCGAAACGCTCCACCCGGAAGAGGACGGCGTGAGGCTGGCCCCCTACCAGTGCCGCTGGATCACCAACCGCTGACCCGGGGGCCGTAGCGGGCAAGAGACTATGAGGATTCAGGGAACTATGGCATCGTGACGGTCTAAGCGACGAATTGGACCCGATACATTGACCTGTCTACACCCGCGCCTTTTGCGCCCCTTCCTTTCCGCTGTCACCGTGGCGACGCTTGGCCTTGTCGCCAGTCTGGTGCCCGGATCGCCCGCCTCCGCGGCAGAAATCACCCCGCGCGGCAGTTGCGAGGCCTCGCTGACCGGGCAGATCGACCCGGGCGACGGCGACCACCTGCGAGAGATCCGGGACAGCGAAAACTGCCGGTATTTCGACCTGTACCTGTCCTCCCCCGGCGGCAGCGTGAAAGAAGCGCTGTCCATCGCCGACAGCCTCATGAACGTGACCACCGTCATCGAGGCGGATCAGCAGTGCCTGTCCGCCTGCGCGCTGATCTTCATGGCGGCGCGGACCTGCGGCGGCGCACCTTATTACTGTGCGCCGACTCGGCACATGCACCCGACCGCGACGCTGGGCTTTCACGCGCCCTTCCTGAAACCCGGTCAGGCAGAGCAACTGGTGCCGCTGGATCTGTCGTTCAAGGCTGCCCTGGGCATTTTCGCCGATATCCAGAACACCTTTTCCCGGATTTCCGCCAGCGTCGCCAGCACCGGCTACACCGGCTCGATGATCCATGCCGATCTTTTCGCCAAGATGTTCAGCACGCCGCCCGAAGACTTCTACACCATCGTGACGAACGACCAGTTCTACACCTTCGGCATCGGCCTGACCAGCGATCTGCCTGACGACCGCGCCCCGGATCTGAGCCGTTACCAGTCCGAAATGCTGTGCTATAACTTCCTGTACGACTCCTACCGAGGCTGGAACCACTCCGAATACGGGTTTCAGGATTACGGCGAGATCGACCCTGACAACATCCCCAGCGTCACCGACTACCGCAGGCGCGGAAACGAACAGTTTGTCCGTTTCGACGGTCTGAACCTTGGCATGGGCTGGACAGGTTGGTGCCAGATCCGGAGTTACGAGGGAAATCCCAAGTTGTATGTCGCGCTGCACCCGGGCGACGCCTTCCCCACGCGCGACTCGCGTCCCGACGAGCGAGCGAATCTGCACTACACCATGGCCTATCCCGTCCAGACCCCGGTGGCTGGCCTGTCCTGGGGCGGCTCCGGCTCTGGCGCTTCGGTGTCCCTGCCCGAACTGACCGGGCTGGCGCGCGAGTACTTCCGGCGGCTGGACCGGACCGGCAATGGCGCCCCCTCGGCCCTTTGGATCTCGGAAAAGCGCGAAGCCATCGACAGCGCCGCCTCGGGCATCTGCGCGGCCGAGGCGCTCGACATCCTGAACCAGTCACGGTCCGGGCGGTCTGCCTCTGTCGTGCTGCGGGCCAGCGTCACGGCCTGCGGGTCGTCGAGCGGGGAATCCTACCGGCTGCGGATGGAGTTTACCGACACCGGGTCCGGCTGGCAGATCATGGCGCTTTCGAGCGCCGACTGATCCGCCCGCCGCCCGCGCGGCCCCGGCGCACTCTTTTCGGGCATAGCGCAGAAAGCCGACATGTCCGACGGCGCTTCGGCGTTGCCCCACCGCCTTCGGGCAGCTGCACGGAGCGCGCGAGGATCGAACGGGGCCAACAACGCTTCGCCCCCTGCGCCGCTTCAGCCCGGTCGGGTCATCCATAGGCCCCCTGCCCGGACAGGCCCCATGATCGCAGGGGTCGAACAGCCTGCTGCCGCCTCTCTGGCCGCATCGCGTGACGCGGCGCAGGCCAGACGCCTTGCGCAGATCACCCGGCCCTCTTCGCCACACGCATGCTGTCGGGGCCAAGCCCGCCCCCGGCAAGCGCCCCGGTCTCGCTCAGAACGGCAGCGGCGCGAATTCCGCCTCGTCCGCCGCCACCGCCGCCTTCAGCTCGGCCACCAGCGACGGATCGGCGGCGTTCACCCGGCTCCAGTTCGGGATGAAGGGCGCCTCATTGGGCTTGGCGAGAAAGGTATGCCCGGCGACCATGATGTTCTCGGCGAACAGCTCGATGGTCTTCTCCTCGCGGTGCCGGTCCAGCGTCAGCCCGTTCATCTTGGCGTCGTTGTCGTAGAACTCCAGCAGGTCCAGCGCGACCCGGTAGTAGGTCGCCTTCAGGGCCCGGAAGGAATTCGCGGTGAACACCGTCCCGTCGGCGGCCAGCTTGCGGAAGATCGCCTTGCAGATGTCGGTGGACATGCGGTTCAACCCGCCCTGCGCGTCCTCTTCGCTGACCTCCTGATGCTTGTGGTCATAGGCGTCCGAGATTTCGACCTGACAGACCGAATGCCGCCCGAGATTGCGCCAGACCTCTGACAAGACACCGATTTCCAGCCCCCAGTCCGAGGGGATACGCAGGTCGGGCAAAAGCGAGGTGCGCAGCGCGAATTCACCGGACAGCGGGTAGCGGAAGGCGCGCAGGTAGTCGATGTAATCGCGGTCGCCCACCACCTTCTTCAGCGCGATCAGCAGCGGCGAGACCAGAAGCCGCGTCACCCGCCCGTTCAGCTTGCCGTCGCCGATGCGCGGGTAGAAACCCTTGGACAGCTGGTAGCGGAAGTTCGGGTTCACCACCGGATAGACCAGCCGCGCCAGCATCTCGCGGTCATAGGTGACGATATCGCAGTCGTGCAGGGCCATCACGGCGCTGTCCTGACAGGAGATCAGGTAGCCCATGCAGGTCCACATGTTCTTGCCCTTGCCCGGCTCTTCGGGGGCAAGGCCGTGCTCGGTCAGCCGCTCTTCCATCGCCTTCATGCGCGGACTGTCGTTCCAGATCACCACGTGGTTCTGCGGCAGTCTGGAAAAGAAGTCGCGCGCGCGGCGGAACTGGCTTTCGTCGGCCCGGTCCAGCCCGATGATGATGCGGTGCAGGTAGGCGACCTGGCTCAATTCGTCGAGGATATTGCCCAGTGCCGGGCCTTCGAGTTCCGAGAAGAGCGAGGGCAGCACCAGCGTGATTTTCCGCGTCTGCGCAAAGGTCTCGATCTCGTAAACCAGTTCCTCTAACGGGCGCTGCCGGAGGTTGTGAAACTGCGCGATGTTTCCATTCTGGTGAAAATCGGCCATCGTCTCAGTTCCCTGCCTTTTGCAACTCTTGAACGAGTCCGATCACGGCATCGTTCCAGCCCTCGGGGCCGATCTTCTTTGTCCGGCGGATGCGGCCCCCGGCCTCTTCGGGCAGCGGGGCGATGACGGGCGCATGGTCGTTGCGGACGATCACGCCCACATCCGCCGCCCGCAGCAGATCCACGTCGTTGGGCGCGTCTCCCAGCGCGATGACCGTATCGGGCGACAGCTCTGCCGCCACCTGCCGCAGCCCGTCCGCCTTGGTCCGACCCAGCGACAGGGTCAGGAAGCGCCCGCCGTGCCGCGCATGGATGCCCTGCCGGTCCAGAGCCTGAAGGAACGCCCGGAGGTCGCTGTCGCCGCCCGTCCAGAGCCCCGGTTCCGAGTGCGCGCGGCGGCGGGCCAGCGCGGCGCCCTGCTCTGGCAGGCCGGTCGTTTCCGCGATCTCCGCCGCCGTCATGTCGCCGAACCCGCGAAAGCGCTGCCGCAGCCGGTCGGGCAGCGCCTCCAGCGCGGCGCGAATGCGGGCGTAACCCGGCTCTGCGCCATCGGCCACACCGGGCCGGTACAGGCCCGCACCGTTTTCGACGATGGCCGGCAGGGGCCCAAGCCCCAGCGCGCGGTGCAGGCCCCGCACCTCGGCGGCGGTCTTGGAGGTGGCTAGGATCAGCGGGATGCCGCGCTGTTTCAGCAGCGCCAGCGCCGGGGCGGCCGCCTGCCAGGAATAGGTCTCGTGATCCAGAAGCGTCCCGTCGAGGTCGCTTACCACCATCAGCCCGGGCACATCCGCTCCTTCGCTGCCTCTGCCCCTTTTATGACCGCCGGTGGCGGGCGCGGCCAGATATCGGGGCGGCTTTGGCGGGCAGCGGGCAGCAGTTCGCCTAATTTTTGGGCGTCAGTCGCTCCAGGGCAGCACCAGGTCCACCGGCCCGCGTCCCAAGGCCACCCGGCGGGCGTTCGGGATATCGTTGCCCTCTGCCTTTTCCCGGGCCTTCGCGGGGCTGTAGCCGAACCCGGCCCAACGCCGCAGCAGCCGCCGCTCCAGTTCCGGCACCGGCACGTCAAGGAAGACCGACAGGTCCCAAAGCGGCGCCAGCGCCGTCCACGGGGCCTCGGACAGGCAGAGGTAGTTGCCTTCGACCACCACCACCGAGACCTCCGGTCCGATCTCCTGCACCCCGGCGATGGCAATCTCGCGGGCGCGGTCGAAGACCGGCACATAGACATGCTCTCCGGCGGCGACCCGGCCCAGGGTGGCGGCAAAGCCGCCCGCGTCGAAGGTCTGAGGCGCGCCCTTGCGGGGCAAGAGCCCCTTCCGACGCAGCACCGAATCGTCGAGGTGAAAGCCGTCCATGGGCATCAGCGCCGCCTGCGGTCCCAGCGCCGCGACCACCGCCTCTGCCAGCGTCGACTTGCCCGCGCCCGGCGCACCGGCCAGCGCCACCATCAGGCGCCTGCCCCGCGGGGCAAGCCCGTCCAGCCGCGCGACCACCGTCTTTGCCGCCTTTTCCACCGTTGTCATGGCGCAGATCCTCCGTCCCTGCCCAGTACCTGACACCAACCCGGGACCGGCCCGCAAGGGGCTGGATTCGTAATGCCTTTTGCACCACTCTGACAGGACGCGGCCAGGAAGACGGCGCCAGATCGTCCCGGCCGTGCCATAACCCAGGGAGGGGGTCATGAGCGACGAAACCACCACCGGCGAGACCGTGGACATGGGCGATCTCGGCAGCAGGCAACGCGAAACGGCAGAGCGGCTGCAACAGCTGTCCCTGCGCCTGATGTCCGCGCTGTCGCGGCGCAAGGCGCCCAACCCGGGCATCGAGGCGCCCGGCCCCGACCTTTACGCCAAGACCGCCGCCGCGTGGTGGGAACAGATGATGCAGAACCCCGCCCGCGCGGTGGGGCACACCATGGGCTTCTGGGAAGGCTCCATCCGCGCATGGACCGGCGCGATGACCCCCGGCCCCGACGACGAAGAGGCCAAGCCGGACAAGCGTTTCACCGATGGGGAATGGGACAGCAATCCCTGGCTGAACTACCTGAAACGGCAATACAAGGTGACCTCCGGCGCCATGCGCGCGGCGGTCGAGGACCTGGATACGCTGCCCGACAAGGAAAAGCGGCGGCTGCGCTATTTCTCGGACCAGATCGCCAACCTGATGGCGCCGAACAACTTCCTCGGCTCCAACCCAGAGGCGCTGCGCCGCGCCATGGAGACCGAGGGCGAAAGCCTGATCCAGGGGCTGGAGAACCTGGTCACCGATCTGGAAGCCAACGACGGCGAGCTTCTGGTCAAGCTGGTGGACGACAGCGCCTTTTCGGTGGGCGAGAACATCGCCACCGCGCCCGGCCAGGTGGTGCTGCGCACCAAGATGATGGAACTGATCCAATACGCGCCCGCGACCGAACAGGTCCACGCCGTGCCGATCGTGATCTTTCCGCCCTGGATCAACAAGTTCTACGTGCTCGACCTGAAGCCGCAGAACAGCCTGATCCGCTGGCTGGTCGATCAGGGCTACACGGTCTTCGTCGCCTCATGGATCAACCCCGGCCCCGAGATGGCCGACACCGGGCTGGAGGATTACATCGAGCACGGCTTTCTGGCCGGGATCGACGCCGCCAAGAAGATCACGAAGCAGAAGAAGGTCAACGCGGTCGGCTACTGCATCGCGGGCACGACGCTTTCGCTGACGCTGTCGCTGCTGAAGCAGCGCGGCGACCGCTCGGTCAATTCGGCCACGCTGTTCACCGCGCTCACGGATTTCTCCGATCAGGGAGAGTTCACGCCCTTCCTTCAGGACGATTTCATCGACGGCATCGAGGTCGAGGTGAACCGGTCGGGCCTGCTGCCCGCGCGGGTGATGTCGCGGACCATGTCCTTCCTGCGCTCGAACGACCTTGTCTACGGCCCGGCGATCCGCAGCTACATGCTGGGGGAAACGCCGCCCGCTTTCGACCTGCTGTACTGGAACGGCGACAGCACCAACCTGCCGGGCCGCATGACGATGCAGTACCTGCGCGGGCTGTGCCAGCGCAACGAATTCGCCAAGGGCAGCTTCGAGTTGATGGGCCACAGCCTGTCGGTCCGGGATGTCGACGTGCCGCTGATGGCGGTGGTCGCCCAGACCGACCACATCGCCGCGTGGAAGGACTGTTACCGGGGGGTGCAGGCCATGGGCAGCGGCGCCAAGACCTTCGTGGTCTCGGAATCGGGCCATATCGCCGGGATCGTGAACCCGCCGTCGAAGAAGAAATACGGCCACTACATCAACGACGACCTGCGCGGCGATGCCGAGGCCTGGCTGGCCGAGGCGAGCTTCCACGAGGGCTCGTGGTGGCCGCGCTGGGATGCCTGGCTGACCGAGCGTTCCGGCGAGATGGTGCCCGCCCGCAAGCCCAGGAAAAGCGATCTGGGCCCCGCGCCGGGCAGCTACGTCAAGGTCAAGGCAAGCTGAGGCCGCGACGCGCCGGGGCTGCGCGAGGCGGGCCGCCCTGCCCGCTTTGTGTTGTGCAACGCGTCAAGGTCGAGGCCGTCCAAGACAGCGGCGCCCCGGGGGCGCGTCGATGACCGGCGCGGCCCGCCCTGCCGCCCGGGCATGCTCGGAACTTCGCCGGGGTGCCGCGAGGCGCGGCTTGCGCGATTGAGTGCGGCGCCCGGCACAGGTAAGACAGCCCCATGATGCGCCTCGCCCCCCTTGCCCTTCTGCTGCTGCCCATCACCGGCCTTGCCCACCCGCATATCTTCGTCGATGCCTCTGCCGGGTTGCGTTTCGACGACGCCGGACGGCTGGAGGCGCTGCGCATCGTCTGGCTCTACGACGGCATGACGACGCTGAACCTTTATGTGCAGCTTGGCCTGGACGAAGACGGCGACGGCGCGCTGAACGAGATCGACCTCGCCCGTGTCGCCCATGGCGAGACCGACTGGCCCCCCGACTACGAAGGCGACACCTATCTTCTTCAGGGCAACGCCAAGGTGCCGCTGGGGCGGCCCGAGAACGGCACCGCGCGGATGATCGGTGACCGGGTCGAGGTCACTTTCGACCTGCCCCTTGCCGAACCGCTGGCGGTGACCGACGGCGCGGTCCTGAAGCTCTACGACCCGACCTATTTCTACGCCTACTCGGTGGAAACGGTGCTGGAGCCCTCGGCCCTGCCCGCCGGCTGCGCCCTTTCGGTGGTGCCCTTCGAACCCGACGCCGCCGACGCAGAGGCGCAGCGCCAGCTTGCCGCGCTCTCCGCCGAAGAGGTGCCCGACGATCCGCAGATCGGCGAACGCTTCGCCGATGAGGTAAGGCTGACATGCGGCTCGTCCTGACGCTTGCCGGGGCGCTGGGGCTGGTGCTGCTTCTGACATGGGCGGCATCGGGGCCTCAGGCGGATGCGCTGTTTCACTGGGCCGCGATGCAGCAACGCGATGTCCAGAACGCGATGGCGGGCGCGCTGCGGGCGATCCGCTCTGGCGACAGGCTGGCACTGGCCGGTCTGTGCGGTCTGAGCGCGGCCTACGGCTTCCTGCATGCCTTCGGGCCGGGCCACGGCAAGATCCTGCTGGGCGGCGCCGCCCTTGCCGGAGCCGTGCCGATGCGAAAGATGGCGGCAATCAGCATCGCCGCCAGCCTTGGCCAGTCGGTCACGGCCATCGCCATGGTGACGGTGGGCGCGGGTATCGTGGCGGCCGCGGGCGGTGGCGAGGCCCTTGCCGAGGGCCTGCTGGCAAATGCAAGCCGCTGGATCGTGGCGGCCATCGGCGCGCTGATCGCGCTGCGCGGGGCGCGGCGCCTCTGGCAGGTCCGGCGCGCGGCGGCCCCCGTGGCCATCGGCTCCGGCCTTGACGGGCTTGCGGCCGCCCCCGCACGGATGGACCGGCACGAGACGCTCGCGGCGACGACAGACATGCCGTTCAAGGCACGGGCGTTTCGCCACGCGGCCCATGCGGGGGCAGCCCCGGGCCCTGCCGCTGCCGCCCACCACGGCCCCCATCACCACGCCGATCATGACCCGGCCTGCGGCTGCGGCCATGCCCATGGCCCCACGGTCGAAGAGGTCGCCGCCGTGACCTCGCCGCGCGAGATCGCGGCCCTGATCCTTGCCATCGCGATCCGCCCCTGCACCGGCGCCCTGTTCCTGCTTGCCATCTCTTTCGGGCTGGGCATCCCGGTCGCGGGCATCCTTGCCACGCTTGCGATGGGGCTGGGGACCGCCGGGTTCAACCTGATCGCCGTCGCCGGGGGCGGGTTTCTGGGACGCCTGCTGCGCAACCGGGCACCCCGGTCTCTTGGCGCCGGAACCGCCATGATCGGCGCGGGCCTGCAACTGGCGGCGGGCACGGTCATCGTGATCCTGACGCTGGGCCTGCTGCCGTAACGGACAACCCCGTCCGGTCGTCAGACGGCCCTCGATATGTCTCTCGCGCGCTCGGAAGCTGTACGCCAAAGGTGTCGCGCCGGGATACGCTTTCAAAGACCCGCGTGAGCTGACCCCACCGAGTGGTCCGGGTTAAATGCTAGGCTCAGGACCCATTGATTTCGTTTGGTTGACCTGATTCAGCTTTCGGAAAACGAGCGGTGGCATGTCTGATCTCTTCTGGCTGAGAGACGCGCAGATGGCGCGTCTTGAGCCCTATTTCCCGAAGTCCCACGGCAAGCTTCGCGTCGATGGTAGACGTGTGCTGAGCGGGATTATCTTTATAAACCGCAATGGGTCGCGCTGGCGGGACGCGCCAAAGGAGTATGGCCCACACAAGACGTTATACAATCGTTGGAAGCGATGGAGCGATAAAGGCATCTTCGCCCAGATGCTGGCCGGGCTGGCTGCCGGGCACGGTGAGAGAAAGACGGTGATGATCGACGCGACCTACCTCAAAGCGCATCGCACCGCGTCCAGCCTGGGCGCGAAAAAAAGGGGGCGTGGCCGCCTGATCCCTTGCCCGGCAGGGCATTGCGCAGCAATGTCCCGAGAGGGGTCGCACAAAGGGTGGCATGAACACCAAGCTGCATGCCATCTGCGACAGCAACGACCGCCCGATCAGTTTCTTCGTCTCCGCTGGCCAGGTCAGTGATTACATCGGGGCGCGAGCGTTGCTCAGCAGCCTGCCCGATGTCGACTGGCTGCTCGGGGATCGGGGCTACGACGCCGATTGGTTCCGAGAAGCGTTGCAAGACAAAGGGATACGCGCCTGCATCCCAGGCCGAAAGCAGCGCAAGACACCCGTGAAATACCCCTCTCGGGACATTGCTGCGCAATGCCCTGCCGGGCAGTGGACAAACGCCGCTACAAACGCCGGAACCGCTCCTCTCGGGACATCACGTGCCGTGATGCCCTGCCGGGAGCGATGCGAAATCATGTTCGGCAGGCTCAAGGACTGGCGCCGTGTCGCAACCAGATACGATAGATGCCCAAAGGCCTTCTTCTCCGCCATCGCTCTCGCCGCAACTGTCATCTATTGGCTGTGAAACTCAATGAGTCCAGAGCCTAGACAGGCAGAGCAATGTTAAGTCAGATTGCGCCGGGTCTGGGCGATGGCCTTCGGATAGTTAATCGCTATGCATCCGGCGTCTCGCTCTTCCTTGACATAGCGGCAGGCGATCGATCCAGGTTTTGACCCCGTTTCAACAACTGGATGCATTTCATCGGAGCAGACTCCGATCATCTGGATTTTGGCGGTACCAATTGTAGACCAGAACCAATCCGGCTCTGGTGCCCGCTGCGGCAATCCAAGAATTGCGCGAGCGACCTTCTCCGCCGATTGATTGGCGTTTTGCCAACTTTCACGGCGGGGACCTGGCTGAGATCCGAGACGCGCGCAATCGCCGATCGCGAAGACCGAAGGGTCAGCGGTGTGTCCCGTTGAATCGACCAGAATCCCGTCGGCGCAATCGAGACCTGCTTCCATGGCGAGTCCGTCATTTGGGTGCATTCCAACTGCTTTCAGAACGAGATCGGGAACGACGATCTGACCATCCGCAGTGAGAATGCCCCCAGCGGAAAAACCGGGTGGGGACCCGATGTGAAGCGCGACGCCGAGCCCTTCCATGAGGCGGGTGAGTTGAGTGGATAGCCATGCCGGCGCGACACGGGCGCAGAGGCGATCTGCCGCTTCGAAAAGATCGACCTGTGCCCCGGCTTGGCGACAGGTGGCGGCAAGTTCCAGCCCGAGCCATCCGCCGCCGATGACCGCCGCCCGACTGATCGAGCCGAGGAAACCGCGCAGGCGGTCTGCGTCGTCAATGGTCCGTATGGTAAGCGAGGGCGCAGGCAAAATGTCCGCAGCAGGCAATCTGCGTGCCCGACCGCCTGTCGCGAAAACGAGCGTATCGTATGGAATGACCCGATCATTCGCGTGCAGACATTTCTTGCGCCGATCCACCTCGCGGACCGGTGTTCCCAAGAATAGCTCGATGCCTTGCCGTTTCGCAGCATCTGGTTCGAGCAGCACTAAATCGTTCAGACCGATGGTGCCGGATAGATAGCCTTTGGACAGCGCGGGGCGCTCATATGGCGGCTGTCGCTCATCGCCAATCAGGGTGATCGCGCCGGTGTAGCCAAGTTCGCGCAACTTCAAGGCGCAGGTCGCGCCAGCTTGACCGGCCCCGATGATGGTTGTTTGCTTCGGTGAATTCATCATGCTACCAACTTCACCTTGTCGAATGATTGTATGGAATTGCCAAGTTGCCGGGAGCGACCAAATCCCCCACGGCCGTTAAGCGTCGAACGCCGACCAAGCGCCACAAGGCTGGGCCGCTGAATGAGCAGGACTGGATCAAGGCTGCAACTCGCATTCTCGTGAAAGAAAATGTGCGCGGTATCCGCATTGATGCGCTTTGCAAGTCGCTGGGGGGTGACAAAGGGCAGCTTCTACTGGCACTTCAGCTCTCGCAGCCAGCTGCTCACGGCAATGTTGCGGACCTGGCGCAGGCGGATGCCGGATTGCCGGTGCGGATCGCAAGATGGTCCGCTACCAGGCGCAGCGTGCGCCGGACACGGTGCTGCGCGGGCGGCTGCGAGAACTGGCCAACGAGCGTCGGCGGTTCGGTTATCG
>JAFKDC010000008.1 GCA_017255395.1 Enemella evansiae
GCTCGTCGGCTCAAAACACTCAGCGGACTCACGCCCTACGAATACATCTGCAAAATCTGGACTTCAGAGCCGAACAGCTTCATCGTCGATCCGATCCACCAGATGCCGGGACTGAACACCTAGCCCGCCAGCGCCCGCGCCAGCACCGGGGCATCGACATTCCCGCCCGAGACGGTGGCGATCACCGTGTCGGCCTCCAGCGCCTCTGACCGGAACAGCGCGGCGGCCAGCGCCACCGCGCCGCCCGGCTCTGCGACGATCTTCAGGTGCCGCAGCGCAAGGGCCATGGCCTGCAAGACCTCTGCATCCGAGACCGAAAGGCCCGGTCCGCAGAGGCGGGCGTTGATCGGAAAGGTGATTTCTCCGGGTGTCGGCGTCAGGATGGCGTCGCAGAGGCCGCCCGCCGCCTGCGCGTTGATCTGCCGCGTGCCGCTGGCCAGCGACCGGGCGGTGTCGTCGAAGGCCTCGGGCTCGGCGGGGCGGACGCGCAGGCCCGGGGCGCGGGCCTCCAGCGCCAGCGCGATCCCTGCGGTCAGCCCGCCCCCGCCGCAGCAAACCAGCACCTCGGCCCGGTCGATGCCCCGTTCGGCGGCCTGTTCGGCGATCTCCAGCCCGCAGGTGCCCTGACCGGCGATGACCTCGGGTTCGTCATAGGGCCTGATCAGGGTCAGCCCGCGCGTCTCGGCCAGCGTTGCGCCGATGGCCTCGCGGCTCTCGCCGCCGCGACTGTAGGGCACGACTTCGCCACCTAAGGCCTTGGTGCCTTCGATCTTCGCGACGGGGGCGTCCTGCGGCATGACGATCACCGCAGGCACCCCGAACAGCTGCGCCGCCCGCGCGATGCCCTGCGCGTGGTTGCCCGAGGAATAGGCAAGGATGCCGCGCGCGCGGACCTCCGGGGGCAGGGCCGAGACAGCGGCATAGGCGCCGCGGAACTTGAAGCTGCCGGTGTGCTGAAGGCATTCCGGCTTCACGAAGATCCGCCGCCCTGCGATGGCGTCCAGATGCGGCGAGGACAGCAGCGGCGTCCGGCGTGCAATGCCCTTCAGGCGGGTTGCGGCGGCCTCGATCTTCTCGATGTTCATGGCGGTCCTTTCCGGGGCGGTTCTGCGGCGCCATGGGGAGGCGGGGCGCCCGGAAAAGTCAAGCACTTGCGCCGCCGCGACCGTCCGGGCAGGGTCCGGTGCATGATCCGGCTGACCGTCATTCCAAACCGGCACATGCAGCGGGGCACATCGCCCCCCACGCCAGCCGTCCGCCACGGGGCAGGTCGGGCGGCAGGGGTGGTCTTGCGCAGGGCAGGGCGGCGGCCGTGGTGCGGTCGGGTGTGACTGTGCGGCGCCGGACATCCACCCCGACCGGCGCGACCCGGGGCCGCCCATGATCCGCCGCAGATCGGACCGCGCGGACGGCCAGCGCAGCGAGGCCTTCTTCTCGACCTGCGGGGCCTATCGCTATGGGCTGCGGCGGGTCTGGCGCGAGGGCGCCGACGAGGTGCTCTTCGTGATGCTCAACCCCTCGACCGCCGACGAGACGCGCAACGACCCGACCATCGAACGCTGCCAGCGCCGCGCCGAGGCGATGGGCTTCGGCGGGCTGCGGATCGCCAATCTTTTCGCGTATCGCGCCACGCATCCGCGCGACCTGAAGGCCGCGCCCGCGCCGGTCGGCCCCGGGAACGACGCCCTGCTGCGCGACTGGGCCGGGGGTGCCGCGCTGACCGTCGCCGGCTGGGGCGTGCACGGCGGCCTGCTGAACCGGGGGCCGGAGGTGGCGGGCTGGCTGGGCCCCGCAAGCCACCTTGGCCTGACCCGCGACGGCCACCCGCGCCACCCGCTTTACGTGGCCTATGCCACCGCCCCGACGCCCTGGCCGGAGGCGCGGCGCTACCACCGACCCGGCTGAAAGGGCGTTGCCGATCCGCCGCGCCCGGGGCGCCCGGTCGCACGGGGGGATTGCCTTGGCCCGCGGTTCTGCCGTTCTGCTAGGCAAAGGAACGCCGGGGAACAGCGCGATGGATAGACCGCAGGAGGATCTGGACAGGCTGCACAGGGACCTCGGTCGTCTGGCCGACGAGGTCGGCGCCTTCAATGCGCATCGGCTGGTGCGGGTCCACAACAATGTCTGGCGCCTGATGTGGTGGCAATTCCTGCGCGGTCTTGCCTTCGGCCTTGGCACGGTTGTCGGGGCCACGGCGCTGGTCTCGGTCGTGGCGCTGATCCTCGGACAGATCGAGTTCATCCCGATCATCGGAGAGATCGCCCGCGCCATCATCGAGGAAATCAACGGCCCGTGACGGCCCGGGCCCGTTAACCCTTCCGGCCGAAAGCGTTTGATCGGTCTATCTCTATCTGGGATAGTCTTGGGGGCCTGTCATGTGGACAGGATTGGGGCGGGACCATGCTGTTTCTGACTGGATTGCTTGGAATGATGGCGCTGGGATCGATCGCGATCGTCAGCACCGGCCTGCCGGAAGAAGATCCCGATGCCGCGCCCGACGGAGATGCCGAGGAGGACACCGACCAGCCGCAGGGCGATGACCGGGCGTGGTCCGACCCGGGGGACGACGGTGACGGCGAGGGTGAGGAGGCCGGGTCCCTGCTGGCCCGGCTTGGCGTCACCACCGAGGGCGACGCGGGTGACGAAACCCTCTCTGGCACGGAATACAACGACCGCATTTCCGGGGGGGGCGGCAACGACAGCCTCGACGGGCTGGGCGGCGACGACGACCTGCTGGGCGGAACGGGCGACGACACGCTTCAGGGCGACTGGAGCGACGACACCATCCACGGCGAAGGCGGAAACGACAGCCTCGACGGCGGCGAGGACAACGACGAACTCTATGGCCATGACGGCGACGATATCCTGATGGGCGTTTCCGGCGTGGACAGCCTTGTCGGCGGTCTGGGCAACGATCTCATGCTGGGCGACGCGGGCGGCGATGCCCTCTTGGGCCGTGAGGGCGACGATACGCTGGACGGTGGGGCCGGGGTGGACACGCTCTTTGGCGGCTGGGGCGACGACGTGATCGTCGGCGCCACGCCGGACGAGACAGGGGCCGATACGGACGAGGGCGACTTCCTGAACGGCGGCGACGGGGCCGATACGCTGGTGGGCGGCAATGGCGACATGCTGCACGGCGGCGAGGGCGCGGATCGATTGCTGCTGGGGGACTGGATCTCCGGCGCCGCATCCAGCCTGCTGGATTATGACGCGGCGGAGGACCAGATCATGGTGGTCTTCGACGACAGCGATGAGGCCGCCGACCCGGAGCTGTCGCTGCGCATCAGCGCGGACGATCCCGAGATGACGGAGATCGTTCTGGACGGCGTCGTGATTTCGACCCTGCCGACGGCGGATGCGCCGACGCTGGACGCCATCGTACTGGTCGGGGAAAGCGTGGCGGGCCAGATCGCCTTTGGCTGAAGCGGCCCGTGACGCCTTGCCGGGGCAGAGGCGGCCGGCCCTTCCCATCCCGAAGGGAATCGCGTAGAGAGCCACATCCGCGCGATGCGGATACTCTCCACGGGCCTTGCTGGACGACATCCCGGCTTGCGCCATAACCCTCGATCCGAAAGGAGCCCCCGATGTCGATCACGGTCGAAGAAAAAAACCGCCTGATGAAAGAATATGCCACCAAGGAAGGCGACACCGGTTCGCCCGAAGTGCAGGTGGCCATCCTGACGTCGCGCATCAGCACGCTGACCGAACACTTCAAGACCCACAAGAAGGACAACCACTCGCGTCGTGGCCTTCTGAAGCTGGTGGCTCAGCGCCGCAAGCTGCTGGACTACCTGAAGGGCAAGGAAGAAGCGCGCTACCAGGACCTCATCAAGCGCCTCGGCATTCGCCGCTAAGCCGCGATGGCCGGATCCGCTGGTGATCCGGTCTATCCCCCGCGGTCAACGAGAAGCGACTTACCTCGTACGAGGGACAGGGCGCCCGTCTTCGGAAACGAAGGCGGGCGTTTTCCGTGCCGGGGCCTGTGCGGGGGCCTGCGGCGGGGGTGTTTCGCCTGCCTTTGGCAGGCGACCGGGGGGGGGGGGGGGGGGGGGGGGGGGGGGGGGGGGGGGGCCCCCCCCCCCCCCTCGGTCGCCCGGCGCCAGCCGGGCGACCGAACAGGCAGAGGCCAGGAAACGGGCCCGAACGAAAAACGCCCCCGCAGTGTCCTGCAGGGGCGTCCGGTCATTCTTGCCGCAAGCGCTTATGCCTTCAGCTTGGCCTTGCGCAGGTAGGGCAGCACGGTGTCGATGGCGCCGTACTTGGCGATGGCGTCCTCGTCCGAGACCGCGACCGGCACGATCACGTCCTCGCCGGGCGTCCAGTTGGCGGGCAGCGCCACGTTCTCTTTCGCCGAGGTCTGCAGCGCGTCCAGCGCCCGCAGCACTTCGGCGAAGTTGCGGCCCACGGTCATCGGGTAGGTCATCGACAGCTTCAGCTTCTTGTCCGGTCCGATGATGAAGACCACGCGCACGGTGGCGCTGTCGGCGGGCGTGCGACCGTCCGGCAGATAGGCGTCGGCGGGCAGCATGTCGAAGGCCTTGGCAACGGTCAGGTCATCGTCGGCGATGATCGGGAAACCGGCCTTGGCGCCCGAGGTACTTTCGATGTCGCCCTTCCACTTCTTGTGGTCCTCGACGCCATCGACCGAGATGCCCATGACCTTGGTGCCGCGCTTGGCCCATTCGTCGGAGAGCTGCGCCACGGCGCCGAACTCGGTCGTGCAGACCGGGGTGAAGTCCTTGGGGTGCGAGAACAGGATCGCCCAGCTGTCGCCGATCCAGTCGTGCAGCGAGACCTCGCCGAGGTCGGTGGTGACGGTCAGGTTGGGGATTTCGTCATTGATGCGCAATGCCATGACAATGTCCTTTCGTTTGGAGGATGAAAGCGGCGCGTTCCCTGCCTAGGTATAGGCTGGCGCGGGGAATGGAACCCCTCACTTGCGACTCTGGCGGCGCGGTGACAGAGTGACGCCAATGACCGACCGAACGGTCGGGAACCACTCAGCCTCATCGGGGAGGATACGATGATCGAGAAGAAGCAGTTCTACATCAACGGCGCATGGGTCGAGCCCATGGACGGTACGGATCACCCGGTCATCGACCCATCGACCGAAGAACCCTGCGCGGTGATCTCGCTGGGCGGTCAGGCCGACACCGATGCCGCCGTCTCCGCCGCCAAGGCCGCCCTGCCCGGCTGGATGGCGACCCCGGTCGAGGACCGCATCGCCGCGCTGGAGCGCGTCTATGCCGCCTACAAGGCCCGGACCGAGGATCTGGCGCAGGCCATGTCGACCGAGATGGGCGCACCCATCGAGATGGCGCGCGCCAGCCAGGTCGGGGCGGGCATCAGCCACCTCAAGAACTTCATCGCCGCCGCCAAGGCCTTCGAATGGGAGCGTCCGCTGGGCGACCACGCCCCGAACGATCGGATCATCCACGAGGCGGTCGGCGTCTGCGCCCTGATCACGCCGTGGAACTGGCCGATGAACCAGATCACGCTGAAGGTCGGCGCGGCGCTGGTGGCGGGCAACACCATGGTGCTGAAACCCTCCGAGGAAAGCCCGCTGGATGCGATGATCTTCGCCGAGATCATGGATGCTGCGGACCTGCCCCCGGGCGTCTTCAACCTGGTGAACGGGGATGGCGCGGGCGTTGGTTCGCAGCTGTCCTCGCACGCGGATGTGGACATGGTCAGCTTCACCGGATCGACCCGCGCGGGGCGCCTGATCTCGAAGGCCGCCGCCGATACGCTCAAGCGCGTTCATCTGGAACTGGGTGGCAAGGGCGCCAACCTGATCTTCGCCGATGCGGACGACAAGGCGGTGAAGCGCGGCGTGCTGCACATGATGAACAACACAGGCCAGTCCTGCAACGCGCCCTCGCGGATGATCGTCGAGGCCGCGCGTTATGACGCCGCCGTCGAAGAGGCGGCTGCCGTTGCGCAGAAGGTCACCGTGGGCCCCGCCTCGGAAGAGGGGCGCCACATCGGCCCCGTCGTGAACAAGGTGCAGTGGGAGAAGATCCAGGACCTGATCCAGAAGGGCATCGACGAGGGCGCGCGGCTGGTCGCGGGTGGCCCCGGGCGGCCCGACGGGCTGAACAAGGGCTTCTACGTGCGCCCCACGGTCTTTGCGGATGTGACGCAGGACATGACCATCGCGCGCGAGGAGATCTTTGGCCCGGTGCTGTCGATCCTGAAGTTCGACAGCGAGGAGCAGGCGGTCGAGATGGCCAACGACACCCCCTACGGCCTGACCAACTACGTGCAGAGCGCAGACGACGCCCGTCGCCAGCGCCTTGCCCGCCGGCTGCGGTCGGGCATGGTCGAAATGAACGGCCAGTCGCGCGGCGCGGGCTCTCCCTTCGGCGGCATGAAGATGTCCGGCAACGGCCGCGAGGGCGGCGCCTATGGCATCCACGATTTTGTCGAGGTCAAGGCGGTGTCCGGGTGGGCCGCCGAATGATGCCTTCGGCGGGCGGCTGACGCCGCCCGCGTTTCCCTGCGCGCCGGTGTCTCAGACCGGACGCATGTGCCTGATCCGCCGGAGTTCCGGGCGCCCTTCGGGCGCATTGGGGGCTCTGCCCCCGGCCCTGCGGGCCTCCCCCGGGATGTTTGCGGACAGAAGAAGGGCGGGCAATGCCCGTCAGAAGGGGGCCGGGGCGCGGATCGTCAGACCCTTGCCGCTTTCGGGATGATTTAAGCGCAGTTCCTCGGCATGCAGCATCATGCGCGGGTAGGCCTGCGCGGTCTCCGGCGCGTAAAACGGATCGCCGAGGATCGGGTGACCCAGAGCCAGCATGTGGACGCGCAACTGATGGGTGCGGCCGGTCTGCGGAAAGAGGCGCAGGCGGGTCTCGCCCTCCGATGCCTTCATGACCTTCCAGCCGGTCAGCGCGGGTTTACCGGTCTCGTGGCAGACTTTCTGGCGTGGCCGGTTGGGCCAGTCGACGATCAGCGGCAGGTCGACCTCTCCGGTCCTCGGCTCCAGCCGTCCGGCCACCCGGGCGAGGTAGGTTTTGCGGGTCTTGCGGGCCTCGAACTGCTGGTTGAGGTGGCGCTGCGCGTGTTCGGTCAGGGCGAAGACCATGACGCCCGAGGTGTCCCGGTCGAGCCGGTGCACAAGCCGGACCGTGGGAAAGGCCCGCTGCAGGCGCGCGATCAGGCAATCCGCCAGATGCTCCCCCTTGCCGGGGACGGACAAGAGCCCGGCGGGTTTGTCGGCGAGCAGAAGATCCGCATCTTCGTAGAGGATCGGAATCTCGCACTGGGGAGGGGTGTAATCGCTCATGGCCCGGCTCCTGCCAGATGGGCCGGGCCGGAGCAAGGGGCCGGAGCAAGGACACGGGCCGATGCGGGAGGGCGGAACTGGCGCGGCGGCCATGGACCGAAGCGGCCCTGCCCGGCTCAGGACCGGATCGGGATGCCGTCCGCGATGTCGTAATAGTCGCCCTTGTCGGCGGCAAAGATGTGCTTTTCCAGCGTGATCCCGGTGGGCCGGTCGAGCGCGCCAAGGGCGAAGCTGGTCGTTTCTTCGGCATGGGCCTCCCAGAACAGGAAAGACCCGCAGGTCGGGCAGAAGCCGCGCCGCGCCTCCGGGGAGGAGTCGAACCAGCGCACCGGCCCCTCGATGACAAGGGCGGTCCGGGGCACGTAGGCGGAAGCCCAGAGATGCCCCGACATGCGCCGGCACTGGCTGCAATGGCAAACGCTTGCCCCCGCTGGCGCGGCCTCCGTCCGGAAGGTCACGGCGCCGCAGAGGCAGTGGCCCCGGATGGTCTGGTCGGTCATGGGAAGTCCTTTCCTAATGGTCGCGCCGGACACCCCGGCGCGTGGCTGGAGGGCGGGCCGCTGCGGGGCGGCAGCCCCGTGGCCGGGGCGCCCGGAGGCTGCGCGCTCATCCGCCACCGCCTGCGAAGACCGAGTCCAGGATGCCCTGCAAGGCCCGCGCGTCCGACTCGTCGAAGGCCGAGGGCCGGTCGCTGTCGATATCGAAGACGGCGATCAGCGCGCCAGAACCGTCACGCACCGGAAGCACCAGTTCCGACCGGGTAGAAGAGGCGCAGGCGATGTGCCCCGCGAAGGCCTCGACATCCGGGACCAGCTGCGCCCGGCCCGTACGGGCGCAGGCGCCGCAGACGCCTCTGTCGAAGGGGATCACGAGGCACCCGTGCCCGCCCTGATAGGGGCCGATCTTCAGCAGGCCCGGCTCGGTGACCCGATAGAAGCCGGTCCAGTCGAACCGGTCGTCGGCGTGGTGCACCTCGCAGGTGACGGTAGCCATCAGCGCGACGATGTCCGTCTCGCCCTCTGTCAGCGCGGCGATGGTTCTGGACAGGGTCTGGTAATCGGCAGGCATTGCAGTCCTTCTTCGATCTCGATGGGCGCCCGCCTCCCCGGCCGGGCAAGGGCGCCTGTGGCACGCCCTTCCCGGCATCACGCCCCCCCGTGTGGTCGGCACAGCGGGGACAGCCGGGAGGCCGGACGCGTCAGGGGCGTTCGATGGCGATGGCGGTGCCCTCACCGCCGCCGATGCAGATCGCGGCGACGCCCCGTTTCAGGCCGCGCGCCTCGAGCGCGTGCAAAAGCGTCACCACGATGCGGGCGCCCGAGGCCCCGATGGGATGCCCCAGCGCGCAGGCCCCGCCGTTGACGTTGACGATCTCGCGGTCGAGCGCCATTTCGCGCATGAAGGCCATCGGCACCACGGCGAAGGCCTCGTTCACCTCCCAGAGGTCGACATCCGCATTGTCCCAGCCCAGGCGCTCCAGCAGTTTGCGGGCCGCCGGGACGGGCGCCGTGGGAAACAGCGCGGGCGCCTGCGCGTGGCTGGCATGGCCCATCACATAGGCGCGCGGCGTGCAGCCGGAGACCTCTGCCGCCTCTTCCGTCGCAAGGATCAGCGCCGCCGCGCCGTCCGAGATCGACGAGGCATTGGCGGGCGTCACGGTGCCCCCCTTGCGGAAGGCGGGTTTCAGATGCGGGATGCGGTCGGGCCTTGCGTTGCCGGGCTGTTCATCCTCGGCCACCGTCGTCTCGCCGCTGCGGGTGGCCAGTGTGACCGGGGCGATTTCGGCGCCGAAGGCCCCGGACTTCTGCGCCTCCAGCGCGCGCGACAGCGAGGCCAGCGCATAGTCGTCCTGCGCGGCGCGGGTGAACTGGAAGGCCTCGGCACAATCCTCGGCAAAGGTGCCCATCAGGCGCCCCCTGTCGTAGGCATCCTCGAGCCCGTCGAGAAACATGTGATCGACCACCGCGCCATGGCCCAGCCGGGCGCCGCCGCGCATCTTCGGCAAGAGGTAGGGCGCGTTGGTCATCGACTCCATGCCGCCCGCGACGATGGTCGCGGCATGGCCAAGCGCCAGCCGGTCGAAGCCGACCATCGCCGCCTTCATGCCAGAGCCGCACATCTTGTTGAGCGTGGTGGCCGGGACCGCCTCGTCCAGCCCCGCGGCAAAGCCCGCCTGACGGGCCGGGGCCTGCCCCTGCCCCGCGGGAAGGACGCAGCCCATCAGCAGCTCGTCGATGGCCGGATCGCCCGCCTGCGCACGGGCGGCCCGGATCGCGGCCCCGCCCAGACCGGCGGCGGTTTCCGCCGAAAGCGCGCCCTGAAAGCCCCCCATGGGCGTCCGGGCGGCCCCTGTGATGACGACCCTGTGCATGACGATCCCCCCTTTGCCTGTCCGATGCATACCGAATGGTAAGGATTGGCGCCTAGTTTGGGTCGAAAGACAACCCCGACGAGGCGAAGATGGACCTTATCACAACCAGGCAACACGGCGTGGACGTCGTAACTGTCAATGCCGACCGCATCGATGCGGCGGTCGCAATCCAGTTCAAGGACCGCATGCGCGAGGCGCTCTCCGGTGCGAAAGGCCGCCTTGTGATGGACCTGCACAGGGTCACCTTCATCGATTCAAGTGGACTTGGCGCAATCGTGGCCGCGATGAAGCTGATGCCGCCGGGGGCGAAACTGGAACTGGCCGGGCTGACACCCGCCGTGGACAAGGTTTTTCGCATGACCCGCATGGACAGCATCTTCGCCATCCATGCCGATGCCGAGGCGGCGACCACGCACCCGGCCTGACCGCCGCGCGGGGGAGGGCGACGATGATCACATCGGCCGAACGGTCGAATGACGGCATCCTGATCCGCTGCATGCTGGACGGCACGCCGGACAGCGTCTCTGACGGTCTGCGCAAGATCCGGGCCGAGATCGAAAAGCAGGCCCCCGGGGCCGATCAGGGGCTGCCATGGGAACTGGTGGTGGCGGAGGTGCTCAACAATATCGTCGAGCATGCCTATCGCGACCGCCCGGCGGGCCGGATTATCGTCTGCCTCGCGTTCCACGCGACCGGTCTATGTGCCGATTTCACCGACTACGGTTGCGAGATGCCCGGCCACGGCCCGCCAGAAGGACGGGCGGTGGATCTCGACCGTCCGCCAGAGGCCCTGCCCGAAGGCGGCTTTGGCTGGTTCCTGATCCGCTCGCTGACCACCGATCTGCGCTACCGCCGCGCGGACGGGGCCAACCACCTTTCCCTGACGGTGGCACGGTCTCCGGACGGCTGACGACCGCCCCCGCAAGACCGGGCCTGCGGCGGCCCCTGTGATCCCGGCGGATGTATCCCGGCGCCCAGGCCGCAACAGGGCACTTCCGCGACCGTCGCGCCAGCACCGACATGCGGGTCGGGCACAGGGCCGGATTGCCGCCACCTCTCTCTCTTTGGTCCCGCCCTCGCCAGGCCGGATGTCACGCGTGACGCAGCGCGTATCCATCCCGGACCATCGGGCCGGGCGCCGATGCGGTAAGCGCCACGTTAAGAAGTTCCCGCTTAACGTGTATTGCTTTACGTAAAGACTCCTCAGCGTCAGAAATGGTCCCGCCGGGGTCAAAATCCCGCCCGGTTTGGCGGGCAATCTCGGTCTTGTAGCTGCATATGGCTTCCCTCGGCGTCGCGCGTTCACAGCCCCCACCCAGTGCGCGGCGTCGAGGTCTTCCCCCGGCCGGTCCTCCCCGATACCTTACACTGCACGGGCCGCCCAAGGGACCGCGCGTGCCTGCTGCCCCGTACCCGCTCTCTTACGTCATCGAAAAATCGGACCGTTCAAAAGTCGGCCCGGATTGGCGGCGATCCCTTGCCAGGTCGCGGTATAGGACTTGTCCCGGCGCCCTGTCCCGAGAGCACAATCCGGCGCGGACGCCCCCCCGACAGGCACGCGATTGACGCCCCCGAAACGGCGCTTATGCTCGCCGATACGAGGGAGGAGACCCCGGACATGCGCGATTTCCAGCTTCCCGGACGGTCCCCCGTCCTGGCGATGAACGGCCTCTGCGCCACCTCGCACCCGCTTGCGGCAGAGGCGGCGATCTCGATCCTGCGGCAGGGTGGCAACGCGATGGATGCGGCCATTGCAGGGGCCGTTCTGCTGGGGCTGGCAGAGCCCGCCATGACCGGAATCGGCGGCGACTGCTTCGCGCTGGTCTCTCCGGCGGGCGGCGACGAGGTGATCGCCGTCAACGGATCGGGCCGCGCGCCCGCCGGGGCCAGCGCCGCGGCCCTGCGCGCGGAAGGCCACGACACCGTGCCGCTGGGCAGCGCCCATGCGGTGACGGTGCCCGGCGCCGTCGACGCCTTCTGCACCATGTCCGAGCGCTGGGGCAGGCTGGGGCTGGCCGACAGCCTCGCCCCGGCGATTCGCGCAATGGACGAGGGCCTGCCCATCGCGCCGCGCGTGGCCTTCGACTACGCCGCCTCGGGCCACCGGCTTCACGGCGCGGCGCGGCGGCATTTCCTGTCCGGCGATGCGGCGCTGACAAAAGGCCAGATCTTCCGCCTGCCCGGTCAGGCCGAGGTGCTGCGCCGGATCGCCGCGCAGGGCCGCAGCGCCTTCTACGAAGGCAAGGTGGCCGAGGACATGGTGAACAGCCTGCGCGCGCTGGGGGGCTGCCATACGCCGGAGGATTTCGCCGCCACCGCCTGCACGGTGGGCGCGCCGCTGGACGGGATCTACAAGGGGCACGAGTTGCTGGAGCACCCGCCCAACGGACAGGGCGTGACGGCCCAGCTGCTGCTGAACATGCTGTCCGAGTTCGACCTCGGCGCCATGGATCCCCTCGGCGCCGACCGCGCCCATATCGAGGCCGAGGCGGCGAAGCTGGCCTATGACGCCCGCAACCGCTTTGTCGCCGACCCGGACCACATGACCCGGCTCGACCATCTGCGCGCCCCAGAAACAGCGCGGGCGCTGGCCGCGCTGATCGACCCCAAGCGGGCGATGGCCTCGGCCACCCAGATCAGCGAGGCGGTGCACAGGGACACGGTCTATATCACCGTGGTGGACCGCGACCGCATGGCGGTCTCGCTGATCTATTCGATCTTCCACAGCTTCGGCGCGGGTCTGGCCTCGGACCGCTTCGGCGTGCTGTTCCAGAACCGGGGGGCCGGGTTCTCGCTGGCCGAGGGGCACGCCAACGAGATGGCGGGCGGCAAGCGGCCCATGCATACGATCATCCCGGCGATGCTGCGCAAGGCGGGCCGCGTGACCATGCCCTTCGGGGTGATGGGCGGGCAGTACCAGCCCAAGGGCCACGCCCGGGTGCTGACAAATATGATCGACTACGGCATGGACCCGCAGCAGGCGCTGGATGCGCCCCGCTGCTTTGCCGAAGGGGGCGTGCTGCAGATCGAGCGCGGCTATGCGCCGGGCGTTTCGGCAGAGCTGGCGGCGCGGGGCCATGTGGTGCGCGAGGCGACCAAGCCGATCGGCGGTGCGCAGGCGATCGTGATCCACGAGAACGGCGTGCTGGAGGGCGCTTCGGACCCGCGCAAGGACGGCTGCGCGGTGGGCTACTGACACAGGGCCTGTGGCAGGGGTGATCCGAAGGGGCGTCTGGCGGCGCTCAGGTCACAGTGCGCTCGGGCCGCGCAGGGCCCGGGGCGGACTCTGCCTTCCCCGGACCCCTCCCGAGGTATTTGTCGGACCAAAGAAGACGGGGCGGTGCCGGGGTCGCCTTTACGGTCGTCTTGCCGCCATCATCGGGCGCGGCGGAACGCCGGGGCGGTCTGGCGTGAGCCTGGGGCGGGTCTGCGACCCACCCTCGGCGCTCAGTAGGAATAGGCGGCGTAGATGCGTTTCAGGTCGCTGTTCCAGTCGCCGTGGTAGTGTTCCAGAAGTTCGTCGGAGGGGGTCTTGCCGCTGTCGACGCTTTCCTTCAGCGCGTTCAGGAAATGGGTCTCATCGGGCACCAGACCGCCCGAACCGGGGCGCGCGCGCGCCTTCAGCCCGGCCTCGGCGATGTCCAGCACCTCGCGCGAGAGCGCCAGCATGTCGATCTTGCCGACCTTCGCCCGCAGGCCGTCGCGGATCGAGGCGGCGCGCAGCTCTTCGCGGGTTTCGGCATCCCAGCCCTTCGCGATGTCCCAGACCGCGTCGAGCGCGCCCTGGTCGTACATCAGCCCGACCCAGAAGGCGGGCAGCGCGCAGAGCCTGCGCCAGGGGCCGCCGTCGGCGCCACGCATCTCGATGAATTTCTTCACCCGTGCATCGGGGAAGACCGTGGTCAGGTGGTCGGCCCAATCCGAGAGGGTGGGGATTTCGCCCGGCAGCGCCGGCAGTTCGCCCTTCATGAAGTCGCGGAACGACTGGCCCAGTGCATCGACATAGACCCCGTCGCGGTAGACGAAGTACATCGGCACATCCAGCGCGTAATCGACCCAGGCCTCGAAGCCGAAGCCCTCGTCGAAGACAAAGGGCAGCATGCCCGTCCGGCTGTCGTCCAGCGTTTCCCAGATCTGCATGCGCTTGGACTGCACGCCCAGCGGCTTGCCCTCGAAGAAGGGCGAGTTGGCAAAGAGCGCGGTGGCGACCGGCGACAGCGCCAGCGCCACGCGCAGCTTCTGCACCATGTCCGCCTCTGACCCGAAGTCGAGGTTGACCTGAACGGTGCAGGTGCGCCGCATCATCTCGCGCCCGGTGGTGCCGACCTTGGGCATATAGGCGTCCATGAGCTTGTAGCGGCCCTTGGGCATCAACGGCATCTCGTCATGCGTCCAGATCGGCGCCGCCCCCAGCCCGATGAAGCCCACGCCGATCTCGTCGGCGACGCCCTTCACCTCGCGCAGGTGTTCGTTCACCTCGTCGCAGGTCTGGTGGATGGTTTCCAGCGGTGCGCCCGAAAGCTCCAGCGCGCCGCCCGGTTCCAGCGACACGTTGGCGCCGTCCTTGGTCAGGCCGATGATATGCCCGCCCTCTTCGACCGGGTCCCAGCCGAAGCGGTCGCGCAGGCCTTCCAGCACCGCGCGGATCGAGCGGGTGCCGTCATAGGGCAGCGGTTTCAGGGAATCCTTGCAGTAGCCGAACTTCTCGTGCTCGGTGCCGATGCGCCAGTCGTCCTTGGGCTTGATGCCCGAGGCGAGGTATTCGGCCAGTTGCGCCTTGGACTCGACGGGTCCGCCGCCGGATTGAGGGATCGACATTGGGGCTACTCCGGGTCTTGTCCTGCGCCTAGGGGTTCAAGCCATGGTCGCAAACGCCGGGGGTGTCAATGCAGACGCCTTGCTGCATTGCGCACATGCTCTGCGCGCCATATCACGACCGGCTGACGGGCGCCCGCCTGCATCTGCTGCAACATGCGTTCGGTGCGGATGCCGGGCAGGGTCGCGAAGGCGTCGAAGAGCTGGTCGGCACCCCGGGCCCCCAGCGGGATCGCCAGCGCAGGCTGGCCGGGCGCCTGAAGCAGCCAGTGCGGCGGGCGCGCGGTGGGGTCGAGCGACAGCGCCTCGAGCGCCTCGAGATCGACGATGCCACCCGAGAGCGGGCCGAAGTAGCTGATCCGCCGCTCCACCACCTGCACCACACCGGGGGCGGTTTCCTCCCGGTGGAAGCGGCCGCGCTGGATGCCGGTGTAGACCATCACCGCGCCGCCCAGCACCACGGCGTAGCCGATCCAGTGCAGCAGCCCGCCGCCGGTGAAGAATCCCCAGTAGAGGCCCAGCAGGATCAGCCCCACCCCGATCAGCGCATCGCGCCAGCGGTTGAGCGCGGCCTTGGCCTCGTCGCGGATCATGACAGCACGCCCGACAGCGCGGTGTTCAGCCGAATCATCCCGTTCAGCAGGGCGACGCGATAGGCGCCGACCCGGGCAAAGCCGATCCTCTCGTAGGCCCGGGCGGCGGCGTCGGAGGCCGCGAAGAGGATGGCGGTGCGAATCCCTGCGCCCCTCAGTGCGCACAGCTGCGCCGCGACCACGCGACCCGCGAGGCCTCTGCCCCGCAGCGGCGGCGGAACGTAGACGCCGCCGATCTGCACGGTATCGCCGGCGCGCGCGTTGACGGCCGCCATCGCCACCGGCTCGCCGTCTTGCAGCAACAGGCGGATGTGTTCCGCGTCCACGGCCCCTGCCGCCCGGGACACTGCGTCTTCGGCGGTGCCGGTCCCGGTGTCGGCAAGGTATCCCGCGAACCATGTCTGCAAGAGCGGCAGGTCCGCCGCCCCGGGCATCCGAACCGTATCGGCGGAGGACAGGGTTGCCAGATCCAGGCGGTACAGCGGCTCGACTCTGTTCAAGGACCAGTCCTCCGCGGCCAGCGGCAGCGCCTCTAGGAACCGCGCGACCTGATCCGCCTCGCCGGTCATGCCGCGAAGGTCGAGACCATCGAGCAGCGGCAGAGAGGACCGCGCCTGCTGAACCGAGAGGTGCGGCATCTGGCACATCAGGAAGCCGCTATTGGCCCGGCCCAGAACGCCGGTGATGACCCCGTCCTCTTCGCGAAGGTAAAAGGCGGTGCCATGCGGGTGGTCCCCGTTGTCGGTGCCATGGGCTTCGAGATTGCCCAAAAGAAACATCGAAGTCTCGATGCGCGGCTCCAGAAAGGCGCGGAGCGCGGACACATCCGCTTCGGTCGCGCGCCGCATCATCGCCAGTCCCCCACGGCCTGCTGCCAGAGCGTCAGGGCCGCGACCGCCGCCGTTTCGGCGCGCAGGATGCGGGGGCCGAGGCTGATGGCGGTGGTGCAGTCCATGCCGCGCAGGCGGCTGCGCTCGGCCTCGGAAAAGCCGCCCTCGGGGCCGATCAGCACGGCCCAGGGCCCCGGCTCCAGCCCCGACAGCGAGACCGCGCCGCCGATGGCGCTTTCATCGGCGAAGAGGATGCGCCGCCCCTGCCAATCCGCCAGCAGGCGGTCGAGGCGCTGCGGTTCCGCCACCTCGGGCACATGGGTCGCGCCGCATTGCTCGGCGGCCTCCAGCGCATGGGCCTGCTGCTTGTCGACGCGCAGACGTTCCGAATTGGTGAATGCGGTCAGAACCGGCAGGATGCGGCGCGCCCCCATCTCGACGGCCTTTTCGACGATGAACTGGGTCTGCGCCTTCTTCACCGGCGCGAACATCAGCCAGAGGTCCGGCGGCATGACCTGAGGCCCGCTTTGCGCCTGACAGGCCAGCAGGCCGCCGCGCTTGCCCGCATCCTCGACCGTGGCGCGCCATTCGCCGTCGCAGCCGTTGAACAGGCCCACGACATCGCCCGGACACAGCCGCATCACGCCAAAGAGGTAATGCGCCTGCTCCCGCGTCAGCGCGACCTGTTGCCCCTCGCCCAAGGGGTGCTCTACACAAAGGCGGATCTTCGGTTTCATGAGGCGGAACATATGACCGGCACGGAACAGACGCCAGAGGTACAGGGACAGGTTCGCGACGCGGTGCGCGGCAACTGGGTGGACCGCTGGGCGCCTTCGGGGGCGCGGCCCTACCTGCGACTGTCGCGCGCCGACCGGCCCATCGGCACCTGGCTCTTGCTGCTGCCCTGCTGGTGGGGGCTGCTCTTGTCGATGGTGTCGGACGGGCAGGCGCGCTGGTTCGACCTATGGATCTTCATCGGCTGCGGCATCGGCGCCGTGCTGATGCGCGGCGCGGGCTGCACCTGGAACGACATCACCGACCGGCATATCGACGGATCGGTGGCCCGCACCGCCTCGCGGCCCATCCCCTCAGGGCAAGTCACGACGAAGCAGGCACTGGCCTGGGCCGTCGTTCAATGCCTGGTGGCCTTCTCCATCCTGATCACCTTCCCCCCGATGGCCATCGCGCTGGGGGTGCTGGCGCTGCTGCCCGTCGCCATCTACCCCTTCGCCAAGCGCTTCACATGGTGGCCGCAGGTCTTCCTTGGCATCGCCTTCAACTGGGGCGCCCTGCTGGCCTGGACGGCGCATTCGGGCACATTGGGCCTGCCCGCCGTGCTTTTGTACCTCGCGGGCATGGCCTGGACGCTGTTTTACGACACCATCTACGCCCATCAGGACAAAGAGGACGATGCGTTGATCGGGGTCAAATCCACCGCCCGGCTGTTCGGAGACGACACGCCGAAGTGGCTGTCGCGCTTTCTGGTGATCTGCGTCTTCCTGATGGGTGCCGCCATCGTGCTTGCGGCGCCCGGGGGAAACATCATGGCGCTGGTGGTGATGATCTTCGGCCCCTGGGCCATGGGCTGGCACATGGTCTGGCAGATGCGGCGGCTGAAGCTGGACGACAACGACCGCCTGCTGGACCTGTTCCGGTCGAACCGCGACGCGGGCCTTCTGCCCGTGCTATTTTTCGCCGGTGCCCTGCTGGCTTGATTGCGCAGCCGGAGGGGCAGGCATAGATAAGTCCGGACGAAACTGGGGATAACCGACTCTCATGCGGCTTTCGACGCTCTTCACCATCGGCGGAACCTTCACGGCAGCCGGGGCACTCAGCCTTGTTGCCGCCTATTTCTCGGCCCAGATGGTGGAAAACGCCTCTATCACCAGCGTCCTGAACGAGCTGGACTCCGAGGGCCTGACCTGGGCCGAGGTCGACACCAACGGGTTGCAGGTCTTCCTGATCGGCACCGCGCCCGACGAGGCCGCCCGCTTTCAGGCCCTGTCCACCGCCGGACGGGTCGTCGACGCCAGCCGCGTGATCGACCAGATGCTGGTGGAAGACCCCGAAGACCTCGCCCCGCCGTATTTCTCGCTGGAGATCCTGCGCAACGACGCCGGCATCTCGGTGATCGGCCTCGTGCCCACCTCGACCGACCGCGAGGCGCTGATGGACAGTTTCCATGCGGCGGCCAAGGGGGTCGAGGTATCCGACCTGCTCGAATCCGCCGATTTCCCGGCGCCCGAGGGCTGGGACGATGCGCTGCACTTTGCCACCGCGGCCCTGCGCGACCTGCCGCGGTCGAAGATCTCTGTCGATGCCGAGCGGGTCGAGATCACCGCCATGACCGACAGCGCCGAGGCCCGGTCCCGCATCGAGACCGCCCTGACCCGCCGCAAGCCCGAGGATCTGCGGCTGGCGCTGGACCTCTCGGCGCCGCGGCCGGTGATCTCGCCCTTCGCGCTGCGCTTCACGATCGACGGGAACGGGGCGCGATTCGACGCCTGTTCTGCCGATACCGAAGCCACGCGCGACCGCATCCTTCGCGCCGCCACGGGCGCGGGGCTGGAGGACAAGGCCACCTGCACGCTGGGCCTTGGCGCCCCCTCGCGCCGCTGGGCCGATGCGACCGAACTGGCGATTTCCAAGCTGGCCGAACTGGGACAGGGCTCGGTCACCTTCTCCAACACCGACGTCGCCCTGATCGCCGCCGAGGGCACCGACGAGGCCAGCTTCGACCGCGTGGTGGGCGAATTGCAGGCCGCCCTGCCCGAGGTCTTTGCCCTGCACGCCACCCTGACCAAGCCGCCCGAGGCGCAGGACGACGGCCCGATCGAGTTCATCGCCACCCTGTCGCCCGAGGGCCGCGTACAGATGCGCGGGCGCCTGTCGTCGGATAGCGCCCGCACGACCATGGACAGCTTCGCCAAGGCGCGCTTCGGCTCTGAAAACGTCTATACCGCCGCCCGCGTCGCCGAGAACATGCCGCAGGACTGGCCGGTGCGCACGCTGGCCGGGCTGGAAACGCTGGCGACGCTGGCCAACGGGTCGGTCACCGTCACGCCCGACGGCATCACCGTGCGCGGCAAGACCGGCAATGCCGATGCCGATGCCGAGATCGCCGCGCTGCTGGCCGACAAGATAGGCGAAGGCGCCGCGATGGATATCTCGGTGGAATACGTCGAACGTCTGGACCCGCTGCTGGGCCTGCCCTCGCCCGAGGAATGCGAGGCACAGATCGTCCAGACCATCGGCGCCCGCAAGATCAGCTTCGAACCCGGCGCCGCGACGCTGGATGCCTCTGCCGAAGAGATCATGGACGAACTGGCGGAACTGCTGAAGCGCTGCGGCGACATCCCGCTGGAAATCGGCGGCCACACCGACAGCCAGGGCCGCGAAAGCATGAACCAGGAACTGTCGCGCGACCGCGCGCAGGCGGTTCTGGACGCGCTGCGCACACGCCTCGTGCCGGTCAAGAGCTACACGGTGCGCGGCTACGGCGAAGAGACCCCCATCGCGGACAACGGCACCGAAGCGGGACGCGAGGAAAACCGTCGGATCGAATTCAAGCTCTTGAAAATCGCCTCCGAAGAGGGGCAAGAGGGAGACGAACCGGCGGATGGGGACTCGCCGGATCCGGAATCGGACGAGCCGGCAGAGACCGGAGAGGCAGATGTCCCCGCGGAAGGGCCCGCGGATGAACAGAGGTGAATTCATAGTCGTCACGGCGATCATCCTGTTCGTGGCCTTCTGCCTCGGATGGTTCGCCCATTGGCTGGTTCACCGCTTTCGCCGCGTCAGTCAGGCCGACGTCGATCAGCTGGAACGCATGAGCCAGGAACTGCACGAGGCCGAGGAAACCCGCGATCAGGCGATCACCTACCTGCAGCAGCGCGAGGCCGAGCTGACCAACCAGCTGGTCCAGACCGAAGCGGAACTGCGGGCGGCGATGGACGGCCTGCGCGAAGCCCGGACCGAAGCCGAGGAAATGCGGACCTACGTCGAGCGCATGAACGGCGCCTGAGGCCACCCGGCAGGATCGGCAGGACCCCTGCGGGTTCTGCGCAGCCCCGGCCCTGGCCGGGTTTCAGCCCCGCGCAGCGCCGTTTCTCTCCGGTCGCCCTACCCATCCCGCTGCCTGCCGCGCCGCCTGTGCAGGATGGGTTTCCGACCCACCGCTCCCGCCGGAGATCCGCCCTTCCCCCCCGGCCCGCGATATGGGATGACCCCGGCAAACCCTGTCCGGACGGAGCCCGCCTCATGACCCAGCTGATCACCGCCCTTTCCGAGGTCTCCGACCGCTACGACGCGCTCTTCGTCGATCTCTGGGGCTGCGTCCACGACGGCGTGACGGCCTTCCCCGAGGCGGTGGCCGCGCTTCAGGCCTACCGTGCCAGGGGTGGCGCGGTGATCCTTGTCACCAATGCCCCGCGCTCGCGCCACGAGGTGGCCAAGCAGCTGGTCCGCTTCGGCGTACCGACCGACGCCTATGACGATATCGCCACATCCGGCGACAGCGGGCGCGCGGCGATGTTTCAGGGCGCCGTGGGCAACAAGGTCTGGTTCATCGGGCAGGAGTTCGACCGCAGCTTCTTCGAGCCACTTCAGTTGATCGAGAACCCCGCCCCCGTCGAGGTCGTCCCGCTGGAAGAGGCCGAAGGCATCGTCTGCTGCGGCCCGCTGGACCCGCATGCGGACCCCGACGTCTACCGCCCGCAGTTCCTGCTGGCCAAGCAGCGCGGGCTGAAGCTGCTTTGTGCCAACCCCGATATCGTGGTGGATCGCGGCGGACAGCGCGAATACTGCGCCGGTGCGCTGGCCGCGCTTTACACCGAGATGGGCGGCGAGAGCCTTTACTTCGGCAAGCCGCATCCGCCGATCTACGACCTTGCCCGGCGGCGGCTGGAGCAGCACCGCAAGGGCGTGGCCGACGCGGGCATCCTCGCCATCGGCGACGGCCCGGCCACCGATGTCCGGGGCGCCATGGGCGAGGACCTCGATTCGCTCTTCATCACCGGCGGGCTGGCGCGCGAAGAGACCCGCACCGAGACCCAGCCCGAACCCGGGGCGCTGACCGACTATATCGCCAGCCAGCAGATCGCGCCGACCTTCTCGATCGGCTACCTGCGCTGAGCGCGGGTCACTCGACCCACAGGTAGCGGCGCTCCGCGCCCTTCGGGGCCGGGCGCCGCCTTGGGCGCGCGCCCTCCGGCGCCCAGCGGCCCAGTTGCAGCATCATCAGGACGTGGTGATCGTAGTAGCTCATGGCTGCGGCCCTTTCTCCTGCGTTTCCGGCACCCTGCGCCAAGGCCACTGACACCCCGTTGTCAGCAGTCCATGCTAGCCTGTCAGCACCGCACCCGGAGACAGCCCATGCAGCGCACCAACCGCCTGTTCGAGATCATCCAGATCCTGCGGGGGGAAACCCGGCCGATGACCGCCGCCGCCCTCGCCCTGCGGCTGGAGGTCAGCGCCCGCACCATCTACCGCGATATTGCCGCGCTTCAGGCCATGCGCACGCCCATCGAGGGCGAGGCGGGCCTAGGCTATATCCTGCGGCGCAGCTACGACCTGCCGCCGCTGAACTTCGATCCCGAAGAAATCGTCGCCCTGCGCGTCGGCCTGTCGATGCTGGCCCGCACCGGCGACGGCGCCCTGCAGGCGGCGGCGACCTGCATCTGCACCAAGGTCGACGCCCTGCGCGACGGCGCCGACTGGCTGGACGTGGCGCCATGGGGCGCGCCACTGGACGATCCGGCCAAGGGCTGCGTGTCCAAGGCGGCGCTGCGTCAGGCGATCAGCGACTGCCGCAAGCTGCGGCTGGTCTATCGCGACGAGACCGGCGCCGAGACCCGGCGCATCGTCCGACCGCTGGCCATGATCTATCACCTCGACTGCGTCATGCTGGCGGCCTGGTGCGAACTGCGCGGCGCGCTGCGCCATTTTCGCACCGACCGCATGTGGGAGGCAGAGCCGCTCGACGCCCGCTTTCCCGAGCAGGCCGAAACGCTGCGGGCGCTCTGGCGCGAGGCCGAAGCGGGCGCCCCGGCGCCAGAGTCGCCCCGGTCGTGACTGCGACGAAAGGTGCATCCTGCGCATTTCTTCTTGATTTTCTGCGCGCGCAAAGTAATTAAGTTTCCTTAGCGGATGATTCCGCGGTTCAAAATTACCCAAGGGCGCAGCCATGGAGGGCGAGATGTTGGACAATATGCCACGCGGCACGATCTGCATCGAGGACATCGAGATGGGCATGACACGCCACCTGCGCAAACAGGTGACGGATCAGGACATCGAAATGTTCGCCGAGGTCTCGACCGACCGGAACCCGGTGCATCTGGACGACGACTACGCCCAGGACACCATCTTCGAGGGCCGAATCGCCCATGGCATGCTGACCGCCGGTCTGATCTCTGCGGTGATCGGCGAACAGCTTCCCGGCCACGGCACCGTCTATCTGGGCCAGTCGCTGAAGTTCCTCGCCCCGGTCCGCCCCGGCGACATGGTCTATGCCGAGGTCAAGGTGACCGACATCGACATCGCCAAGCGCCGCGTCACGCTGGAAACCCACTGCTCGGTCGACGGCAAGAAGGTGGTCATCGGAGAGGCCAAGGTCCTCGCCCCCTCGCGCAAGTTCGACTGACGGCGGGCGCCGCTTTAGCATCCGGCGGACGGTCTCGCATCGCCTGCCGCGCGTTCGGGGCAGCGGCACTGGGGAATTCCCGTTGAAGACCGGATGGAATAAGATCAGGCCGTGGCTCCCGCCACGGCTTCTTTCGTTTCAGGGATTTTGCACATGATCATCCGGTTCTCCGCCCTTGCGGTCGCCCTCTCGACGGGCGCCGCCTTTGCCGCCTGCTCCTCTGCCCAGGCGACCTTTCTCTCCTGCCCGGTTGAAGGCAGCGGAAAATGGCTGGAGGTCTGCGCCGAGGATCAGGCGGCGGTCTACCGCTACGGCCCCTCCAGGCACCCGGAACTGGAACTGGTCGAGCAATACGGCCCGCTCGATTACGCGCCATGGCCCGGCGTGGGCCGGTCGGTCTGGGAAACGGTGACCTTCTACAACGGCAGCTACAGCTACACGGTCACGATCAGCATGGACCGGATGGACGAAAGCGCCTGGCCCGAGGGCGGGGTGACCGTGCGCAACGGCGGGACCGACCTCGCCCGTCTGGACTGCCGACCGCAAGAGGCGCAGGTCGGCTGGACCGAAGGCCTGACGATGGGCAAGGAACGCGCAGGCCTGCGCTGGGACCCGGACAGCGGCTGGAGCCGCTGACACCCGGCGGGGGGACCCGGTCGGGCGCCCGGCCCCTGTGACCACCCCCTGTGGCCGCCGCAGGCCCCGCGTCCCGGCTACAGGCGGAACCCCTCCGGAATGGCGTCATGGCCGTCTAAGATCAGGTCGGCCATGACCTCGGCGACTTTCGGCGCCATGCCGAAACCGATCTTGAAACCGCCGTTGGCCACGTAATGCCCGGGCCTGCCGGGCCATGCGCCCAGCAGCGGCGCGCGGCTGCGCGCGCGCGGGCGCACCCCGGCCCAGCGTTGCAGCACCGGCGCCCCGGCCAGTTGCGGCATCAGCACGCGGGCGCGGGCGATCAGCGCCTCGCACTGGTCGTCCACCGCGTCGGGCGCCTCGAAGTCGCGCTCGGAGGTCGAGCCGATGGCCACGGTTCCGTCGGCATGGGGGATGATGTGCATCCCGTCGACAAAGACCTGCGGCGCCTCGCGGGCATCGAACCCCAGCAGGGCCGCCTGCCCCTTCACGCCGTCGCCGACCTTGCGGCCCATGGCCTCGGAGAGGTCCAGCAACCCGCGCCAGCCGGTCGCCCAGACCACCGCCCCGCGATCCTCGCCCTGCGTGACGATCTCGGCGCCGCGCGCCGTCAGGGCCGCCTGCAGCGCGGCGCAGGCGCGGCGGGGAAACATCCGCGCCGTCAGCGTGTCGCGGATGACAAGGCCCGAGGCAGAGGGCGGCACGAAGGCCCCCGCCTCTGCCGCCGGGATGACCTGCCACTCTGCCTGCCCTTGCCACAGCCGCGCCGCGCCCCCGGCCCGTGCCTGCGCCAGCGCCAGCCCTGCCTCGTCGGCAATCGGCTGAAGCCGCCCGCTGCGCCCGTAGCCCGCCGACAGGCCCCCGGCCTCTTCGACCCCGCGCCAGAAGCCTTCGGCCATCAGCAGGCTGTCCAGCTGGAAGGCCTTCTTCTCGTTCCAGTTCTCCGGCACATGCGGCGCCAGCGCCCCGACCACGCCGCCCGAAGACCCGGCCCCCGGGCCCGCGGGGTCGATGACCCGCACCCGGGCCCCGCGCCGCAGGCAGGTCCAGGCCACCGAAAGGCCGAAGATCCCGGCACCGCGAATCGTCACATCCCGGCTTGTCATTCCCCGCGCCTCCTGCAAGTTTGCGCCCTGTCCCGGGGCCGCCGTTCCGGCCCGGGGCCTTCCTTATCGCAGCCCCGGGCAGAAGGGCCAGACCATGCCGCCAGCCACGCTGGAATGGCGGGGAGAGATCCCCGTCTCCACCCGTTTCGACGACCCCTATTTCTCGCTCGAGGACGGGCTGAGTGAGACACGCCACGTCTTTCTGGCCGGCAACGGGTTGCCCGGGCGCTTCCGCGACGGCTTTCACGTCGCCGAACTGGGCTTTGGCACCGGGCTGAACTTGCTGACGACCCTCAAGGCCTGGCGCGACACCGGACAGAGCGGGCGGCTGCGCTTCACCACCTTCGAGGCCTTCCCGCTGGAGGCGCCCGAGATGCTGCGCGCGCAGGCCGCCTTTCCGGAACTGGAGGCCCTGAGCCAGGAGCTGGCGCCGTTCTGGCAGCGGGGGGCGCACAGCTTTGACCTGCCCGACCTGCGCTTCGAGATGATCGTGGGCGACGCGCGCGAGACCCTGCCACGCTGGCAGGGCGCGGCGGATGCCTGGTTCCTCGACGGCTTTTCCCCGGCCCGCAACCCCGAGCTGTGGGGCGCGGCGCTGCTGGCCGAGGTCGCGGGGCACATGGCCCCGGGCGGCACGGCGGCCACCTATACGGCGGCGGGCCACGTACGCCGCGCGCTTCAGGCGGCGGGGCTGGCCGTCGCCCGCGTCCCGGGCTACGGGCGCAAACGACATATGACCATCGCGGAAAGGCCCTGAGCATGGCAGAACAGGATACCCGGCTGGGGATCTGGCTGATGGTCGCGACCACGCTGATCTTCGCCCTGCAAGACGCGCTGTCGCGCCATCTTGCCGGGGAATACAACGCCATGATGGTGGTGATGATCCGCTACTGGTTCTTCGCCGCCTTCGTGCTGACGCTGGCCGCGCGGCAGGTGGGCGGGCTGCGGGCCGCCGCGAAAAGCGGCATGCCCTGGGTGCAGGCGCTGCGCGGGACGCTTCTGGTGGTCGAGATCAACGTGATGGTCGTGGCCATGGTGCTGCTGGGCCTCGTCGAAAGCCACGCGGTCTTTGCCTGCTATCCGCTGCTGGTGGCGGCGCTGTCTGGCCCGGTGCTGGGCGAACACGTGGGCTGGCGTCGCTGGACGGCGATCGGCGTGGGCTTTGTCGGCGTGGTGATCATCCTGCAACCCTCGGGCGGGGTCTTTTCACCCCTTGCCGCGATCCCCCTGCTGGCGGCCACGATGTTCGCGCTTTACGGGCTGCTGACGCGCTACGTGGCCCGGACCGACAGCGCCGCGACCTCGTTCTTCTACACCGGCACCGTGGGCGTGGTCGCCGCAACCGCCATCGGCCTGTGGTTCTGGGAGCCGATGGTGGCCCCGGACTGGGGCTGGATGGGGCTGCTGTGCCTGACCGGCGTGGCCGGGCATTACACGCTGATCCGCTGCTACGAGGTCGCAGAGGCCAGCGCGGTGCAGCCCTTCGCCTATCTGCAACTGGTCTTCGCCAGCACCATCGGGCTGGTGGTCTTCGACGAGACCCTGCGCACCAACGTCGTCCTTGGCGGTGCGATTGTGGTGGCCGCCGGGCTCTTTACCCTGTTCCGGGCGCGCAAGCTCCGCGGCTAAGCCGAATTCCGCACCGGAATTCGGACCGGTTTCTTTCAAAGAAACCGCCCCCGCACGACCGCCGCCAATGCCGCCCGGCGATCCACCGACGGGACAGGCCGCAGCCGGGGACCCGCTACTGGCTGACCGCCTCGGCCCTCAGCGTCGATCCGACCAGCTCTTCGCTGAAGGGCACCGGATGCGGGGGCTTGCCCAGTCGCGCGCGATAGACCGGCAGCGATTCCGCCACCCGCATGATGTAGTTGCGGGTCTCGTCAAAGGGCACGAATTCGATCCAGTCGACCACATCCACCTCACCCGTGCGCGGATCGCCCAACTCCTGCATCCAGCGCAGCGGGCGGCCGGGCCCGGCGTTGTAGCCCGCCGACATCATCACCACGTTGCCGTTGAACCGCTCTGCCAGCCCCGCGAGATAGGTCGAGCCCAGCCGCGCGTTGTAGGAGGGGTCGGTCAACAGCCGCTCGGCGCTGTAGTCCAGGCCAAGCTGCCGAGAGACGTCCTGCGCCGTGCCCGGCATCAGCTGCATGAAGCCGCGCGCACCCGCCCCGGATATCACGCTGGGGTCGAACTCGGACTCGCGCCGCGCGATGGACAGGACCAGCTCCTTGGGCACCGGGAACTCGGTCTTCACGATCTCGGGATGCAGCGCATAGTAAGGCCCGGCCAGCTCGATCCCGTATTGCGCCGCGCGCTTGCCCAGCATCACCTGCACGTGGGGCCGCTCCATCTCGGCCAGCATGTCGCCCATCTGCCCCATGCCCTCGCGGTCCAGTCCCTCGGCCAGATGGGTCAGGAAGCGCTCGCCAAGGCTGAGTTCCTTGGCCGAAAGCAGCAGCAGCGCCGCCTTGTAGACCGAGCTTCGGGTGAAGGCCGCCTCGCGCCAGTCGGGGAAGGTCTCGGTTCCGGCCAGCCGCGCATCCGGCGCGACGCCGCCACGCTCTGCCGCCAGCAGGCCGTAGAAAGAGGTCTGGAACTCCGCCCCCATGGCATAGGCCTTCTGCGCCTCTTCGGCGTTGCCCGCCGCTTCATGCGCGCGGCCCAGCCAATAGCCCGCGCGCCCGGCGGAAATCGGTGTCCAGACAGCATCCTGGAAGTTCTCGAAATGGGTGATCGCGCGTTCGGGATCCTTCAGGAAGCGCAGCGCCAGATAGCCCGAAAGCCATTCCAGCGCGGCATAATCGCTGCCTTCCACGAGGAAATGCGTGGAGGCGATGTTGTAGGCCTCGACATAGGCGCCCTGCAGCATCCGTTCGCGGGCGAGGTCATGCCGCTCCGGTGCCCAGGCCCAGGGTTCGCCCAGCGATGCAACGCTGGTGGAGCGTTCCAGCAGCAGCGCGATGGCATCGGCGTCGCGGCCCTTGCGCACCCGCCAGAGGAACCGCTCGAAGGCAAGGCCCGGATGGTCGGCCAGCGCCTCGGGCACCTTCGCGATCAGCCCGTCGACCCCGGCAGCCGAACCGCGCAGACCCAGCCGCGCCTGCGCCAGCGCCTTCCAGCCCTCGTCGACCAGCGGCAGCATCGATTCCGCGTTCCGCGTCCAGCCCTGCCACAGCGTCATGTCCATCCGCGCCTCGTGGTGCGGCTTCAGGATTTCGCCCCATGCCGCCTGCATGGCGCGGCGTTCGTCGTCGGACATCGACAGGGTGCGCCAGGCCAGCACGATATCGGCCTGCGCCGCGCCCTCGTCGTCCGCCGCCATATGGGCGCGCGCCAGCGCCAGCGCCCCGGCCCCCGTCTGCGGCAGGCCATCGGCAAAGAAGGCGCGGATCTGCTCGGGCGTGGCGCCCTCGTTCATGGCGATCTCGGACTTCTCGCGCAGGTAGGGCTCGCCCGGCCAGTTCGGGTTACGGTCGAGGAAATCCATCACCTCGGTCGCGTCGCCACGCCCGGCGCGCAGCGCGTGCCAGAGGATCACGTCGACAGCCGTCTGGCCGTCACCGCGCGCCTGGATCTGGGCCGCCGCCCAGTTGCCTTCGCGCAGGGATTGCATGGCGCGGGCCAGCGCCTCGCCGGCCTCCTGCGCCTGGGTCTGGGCATGGGCCGCGAGGCCGGTACAGAGGAGCATCAGAACAGCAAGGAATCGCGACATCAGCTTGCAATTTCCGCTTTGAAAAGGAATAGAGCCATTTTGGGAGGATATCGCCGCCATGCGGGTCTTCAACTCACTTTCCCGATGGGTCGGCGGGAATCCCCCGCACGCACAGTAGCACGAAAAGGAGCGTATCATGTTCAAGGGATCTATGCCTGCACTGGTTACGCCGTTCAAGAACGGCGCAGTGGACTTCGATACGCTCAAACGCCTTGTCGACTGGCATGTCGATCAGGGTTCGCACGGGCTGGTGCCGGTCGGCACGACGGGCGAGAGCCCGACCCTGACCCATGCCGAGCATGAGGCGGTGATCGAGGCGGTCGTTCAGGCGGCGGCGGGGCGCATCCCGGTGATCGCGGGCGCCGGGTCGAACAATACCGACGAGGCGGTGCGCTTCACCCAGTTCGCCCACCGCGTCGGCGCCGATGGCGCGCTGGTGGTGACGCCCTATTACAACAGGCCGACACAGGCCGGGCTGATCGCGCATTTCACCGCCGTGCATGACTGCGCGGATATCCCGATCATCATCTACAACATCCCGGGCCGGTCCGCCGTGGACATGTCGCCGGACACGCTGGGCGAGTTGGCGAAACTGCCGCGCATCGTCGGCGTCAAGGACGCCACCGCCGATCTGGCGCGGGTCTGTCGCCAGCGCATCACCTGCGGGCCGGACTTCCTTCAGATCTCGGGCGAGGATGCCACCGCGCACGGCTTCAACGCGCAGGGCGGCGTGGGCTGCATCTCGGTCACCGCGAACGTGGCGCCCAAGCTGTGCTCGGACCTGCAGGAAGCCTGCCTGTCGGGCGACTACGGCACCGCGCTGACCATTCAGGACCGGCTGATGCCGCTGCATCAGGCGATCTTCACCGAACCGGGCCTATGTGGCGTGAAATACGCCATGTCGCGGCTGGACCTGTGCAGCGACGAGGTGCGCCTGCCGCTGGTCTCGCTGACGCCGGACACCATGGCCAAGGTCGACCACGGGCTGCGGCACGCCGGCCTGCTGAACTGATGGCGGGGCGGGCCGTGAGGATGCTTCTCGGCCCGCATCCCCTGCGCACGCGCTGGCACATCGCCACCGGCGCGCTGCTGCTGTCGCTGGCGCTATTCGGACTGGCCTCGGTGATCGACCCCGGTCCGGGGCTGCGCCCGCTGACGGCCCTGGCCATGCTGGCGCTGCTTGTCGCCCTGCATGTCTGGCTGTTCAGGATCATGCACCCGGCAATCCTGCGCCGCACCATCCCCCAACCCAAGACCGGGAACGCCTTCATCCGCTGGTATCTGGCGACCGGCGATCAGCGGTAGCGTTTCAGCGTTACGTCGAAGGCACCCTGCTTCAGGTCCCGCCGGTAATAAGCGTGGTCCTGTTCCAACCGCTCCAGCGCCTCTTCCGCGAAACAGATCATGTCGTCGATGAACAGCGGCAGCGGCTCCATCGCCTCCAGAATGCGTGGCTCTATCTCGTAATCCAGCTGCCCCGCGTCGTCGGACCGGGCATGCGCCTGTGCCAGCGCCAGCCCGCAGGCGCGGGCGTATTTCTTCCAGCTTTTTCTGGACAGGTCGTCGAGGTCGATGTCGTTGCGGAACGGCGCGCGCTCGCGGGACATGAAGCTTTCTCCGTCGATCTCCACCGCGCCGTAGAACACGTCGCCAGAGGCCAGATGCACCGATTGCCCATGCGCGATCCGGTCGCCCTGATCGCCCGCGTCGAAGTCATTCGCGGGCACCAGCCCTTCCAGAGCCGAGGCCCGCGCGCGCTTGAACTCGATGATCAGGTCGTCCGAGGCATCCCGGCTTGGTCCCTCCAGCAGGCAATAGTAGCGCGGCAGCCCCAGAGAGGCGGTACCCTGCCCGTGGCGCATGCAGACGTCCTTGACCGTCAGCGTGCCCGCGCGGCCCTTGCTGTCGAGGCCGTTCGCCTCGACCAGCTGGTTGATGTAGCCCTGAAACTCTTCGGTGCGGGTGGAAATCGGCGTCAGCTCGTAGTTGGCGCGAAAGCCCAGCCCGTTCTCGTTCAGGTAGCGGTCGCGCAGCCAGTCCCTGCGGCTTTTCCCGGATTTGTCGAAAAGCTTGCGGATGACCTTGGAGCTGTTGTCGGGACGCATGTGGCGGATCGTGCCGTCGCCGTGCTTCGCATAGAAGGTCATGCCCTCGTGGTAGCCTTTCACGAACTTCGCCACGATCTTGCGCTGCATCTTTGTGCCGTGGCCGCCCTCTTGCTGTGCCGCCAGCATGAAGCCGGTGGCGCCACGCTTGAGATCCCAGCTGAAGGGACCGTAGATCACGTCGTCGAAGTCGTTCACGCCGAAGATCGGCACGTTGTCGGCATTGGGCATCACGCCGAAGTTGGCCGGGTGCACGTCGCCCAGCACCAAAACGGTCGGCATGCGGTCGTCCTCGCCCACCATGTCGCGGTGAAACAGCAAGGAGGTGCCGCGAAAGAAGGAAAACAGGTTGCTGGCCAGCGTGTCGAACTTTTCGTCGGCGCCCTGCGCCTTCTGGTCGATGCGCACGGCGTGATCCTCGATGATCGTCTTGCGCACATGCAGGCGGCGCGCCTGCCCCGTCAGGTTCTGCGGGCGCATGACCACCGGCTCTGCGGCAAAGCGGTCGGCAAGGCGGGCATAGTCCCCGACCCGGCTTTGCAGAGATTCGACGGGCGAGGCGGTTTTCTTCTTCCGGGCCTTCCCGGTCCCGCTGTCTTTCGCGCTGTCGCTGGCTGCCATGGCCCTGTCCTTTCCCTCGGCTCTGGAAAGGTCAACGGCACCCCGGGGCAAAGCGTTCCACGCAAGCACAGGGTGGGCGCCCAAAGCAAAGGGACCGAAGCCCTTGCCCGGCTTCGGTCCCTGCTGCGGTTCGTGGCCGTGGCGCGGGGCGCGCCTACTGCATCGGCGCCTCGTCCAGCCCCTCGGGGCGGCCGACGACGGTGAAATGCAGTGCCTCCGGCTTCATCAGCTCCTGCGCGACGCGCTGGATGTCCTCCAGCGTCACCGCCTCGATCTTGGCGTTGCGGGTCTCGATGTACTCGGGCGTCAGGTCGTCCATCTGCATGCCCACGAGGATCTTGGCGATCGGCCCGTTGCCGTCGAAGCGCAGCGGGTAGGCACCGGTCTGGTAGGTCTTCGCCCGCTCCAGTTCCTCGGGCGTGACGCCCTCTTCGACCACCTTGCGCCATTCGTCGCGGATCACGTCGATGGCCTCTGCGATGCGGTCGTTGGCGCTGGCGACGCGGCCCACGAAAAGCTCGGCATGATCCTTCGGCGCGAGGTAGCTGTAGATGCCGTAGGTCAGGCCGCGCTTCTCGCGCACCTCGTTCATTAGCCGCGCCTCGAAGCCGCCGCCGCCGAAGATGGTGTTCAGCAGGTAGGCGGCGAAGAAGTCGGGGTCGTCGCGCTTCATGCCCTTGTGGCCGAAGACCGCGACGGACTGCGGCGTGTCGAAGGGAATCACGGTCACGCCGGCCTCTGTCTGCACATCGACATCGGCGGGCAGCGGCGCGCCGGTTTCGGGCAGGTCGGACAACAGGCGGTCCATCAGCGCACCCAGTTCGTCGGCGGTGATGTCACCCGCCGCCGCGACGTAGACGCGATCCTGCGTCAGCCCGTTCTTCAGCGCCGTCACGAGGTCGTCGCGGGTCAGCGCCGCCACGGTTTCGGGCGTGCCGTCGGGGGGCGTGCCATAGGGGTGGTCGCCGAAGATCATCGCGTCGAAGGCGCGGCTGGCGATGGTGTCGGGGTCCTTCAGGTCCGATTGCAGGTTCGACAGAAGCTGCGCGCGCACCCGCTCGACGGCCTGCTCGTCAAAGCGCGGCTCGACCAGCGAGGCGCGCAGAAGGTCGACGGCCTCGTCGCGGGTTTCGGACAGGAAGCTCATGGAGATGCTGACCGCGTCGTCACCCGCATCGTAGCGGATCTTCGCGGCGATGCCTTCCTTGGCGGCGGCGAAGGCGCTGGCGTCCATCTCGGCGGCGCCCTCTTCCAGCGTCGAGACCATCAGCGAGGTCGCGCCCCGCTTACCCGGCTCGTCCAGCGAGGTTCCACCCCTGAAGCGCAGTTCCAGCGCGACAAAGGGGATCGAGGGCTCCTCGACCAGCCATGCCTTGAAGCCGCCGGGGCTTTCGACTTCCTGAATGTCGACGGCGGCCCATGCGGTGGCGGCAAAGGAACAGGCGGTGACGGTCAGGGCAAGGAAAAGGCGCTTCATTGGGTGATCTCCTTCGGGGCCTGTCCGGCGTCGGGCGGGGTGGTCAGGTATCCGGTGACAGAGGCCTTGGGGTCGAAGACCTTCTTGGCGGCGGCCATCACGTCCTCGGCGCTCACCGCTTCCAGCACCTGCGGCCAGGCCTGCACGTCCTCGACGGTCAGACCGGCGGTCAACGCCTGCCCATAGCGGCGCGCGGTGCGGGCCGGGTCGTCGCGGTTGTAGATCTCGGCGGCGCGGATCTGGAACTTGATCCGCTCCAGCTGCTCGGCGTCGACGCCGTCCTGCATGAATTGAGCAAGACTCGCGTCCAGCGCCTCTTCGGCCTCTGCCAGCGTCACGCCCGGGGCGGGCACGATCACCAGCCCGAAGGAGGTGTCGTCGTAGGAAGTGCCGGCGTAATAGGCCGTGGTATAGACCGCCTTCTGCTGCTCGAACTGAAGCTTCTGCGTCAGGACAGAGGTCTGCCCGCCGCCCAGAACCTCGGCGAGGATGGTCAGCGCGGCGGCCTCTTCCTGCGCGCCGGGGTCGCGTTCGGGGGCAAGGTAGCTGCGCGTCACGTAGGGGGTCGCCACGCGCGGGTCTTCGAAGACCATGCGCCGCGCGGCGGTCTGCGGCGGCTCTTGCGGGCGCACACGCTCGCCCAGCTCGGGGTTCGGCGGGATCGGGCCGTAGTGTTCTTCGGCCAGCGTACGCACCTCGTCCGGGGTCACGTCGCCCGCGACCACGAGGATCGCGTTGTTGGGCGCGTAGTTGCGGTTGTAGAACTCCAGCGCGTCGTCCAGATCCAGTTGCGTCATCTCGTGCCGCCAGCCGATGATCGGGCGCCCGTAGGGGTGGTTGAGATACTGCGCCGCCATGGTCTGTTCACGAAACAGCGAGCCGGGGTCGTTCTCGACGCGCATGTTGCGTTCTTCGATGATAACCTCGCGCTCTGTCAGGATGTCTTCCTCGTCGAGTTGCAGGTTGACCATGCGGTCGGCTTCCATCTGCATCATCAGGCCAAGGCGGTCGGCGGCGATGCGCTGGTGGTAGGCGGTCTCGTCGAAGCTGGTAAAGGCGTTGTCGGACCCGCCGTTCAGGGCCACGGTGGCGCTGAACTCGCCCGGTTCCAGCGTCTCGGTGCCCTTGAACAGCAGGTGTTCAAGGAAATGCGCCACGCCGGATGTGCCGGGGATCTCGTCGGCGGAGCCCGCCTTGTACCAGACCATGTGCACGACCACGGGCGCGCGGTGATCCTCGACCACGACGACCTGCATGCCGTTTTCCAGCGCGAAGGTGGTCACCGGATCGGTCAGCGCCTCCTCTGCCGGGGGGGCCTCGGTCTGGGCCAATGCGGGCAGGCCGGAGGCCATCGCAAGGGACAGGATCAGGGAGGTCAGGCGCATCGCGTCATCCTTTGTCACCACGGGTTGGGTCATAAGTACGCAGTGCTCGCGCAAGATCAAGCGAGCCCACGCTGCGGTGACAGGGACGTGAGAACCGTGAAGGACGCGACGGCCTGCGCCGGACCGGGGTCCACCCCGGCCCAGACGGCGCGCTGGTCAGTTTGCGGGCGGGGCCGTGGGCGTCCGCGCACCGGCGGCGCGGTAGCGGCGCAGCCATTCGTTCGGGTCAAGCGACTGCCCGGAATAGGCGCGGTTGTAACGGTTGTCCGGCACCAGCGACCAGTTGAAGATGTTCTTGCGCTTGCGGAATTCCGCGTCCGCGGTCGCCAGTTCGGCGCGCACGTTCGGATCGCGCCCGTAGCGCGTGGCCCGGTTGACCAGCGCCGCATCGCTGCCCGGAACGCCCGCGTTCGGATCCAGCCGCGCGGGGTTGCCCCCCAGTGCCACCACGGCGTCGGCCTTGGGGTTCTGGTCGGCGCGGTTGGCGTAGCCGGGCGTCGGAGGCGGCAATTGCCCGTAGCTCTCCGGGTCCAGCAGGGGACGGTTCGGAACGATCCCGAATTCCTCGGGCTCGCGCTGGTTGGTCCTCAGGTCGTGCAGGGGCTTGTCGCTGCGCACAAGCCCGCAGGAGGCGCAAACCCCCAGTCCCACAATCGCCACAAGAAGCGACAGCCGCATTGGCTACCCTCCGTTTCCCACATTGCGCACAGCTTTAACCGATCTTCCCGGCCCCGTCACGGGGCCTTTTTCTTCGGCGGTTTCGACGGCGTGAAGAGGACCAGCCCGATGGCGCCCGCGAAGATCGCGATATCGGCCACGTTGAACGAAAAGGGGTTGTCGATCCCGCAGCAGGACATGTTCAGGAAGTCCGCCACCGCGCCGTAAAGGACGCGGTCGATCACGTTGCCAAGCGCGCCGCCGATCAGCAGGCCCGCGCCGATCAGGCCCAGAAGGCCCGGCGGGTCGCGGCGGATCCAGACCACCACGACGGCGACGATCACCAGCGCCACGGCGATCAGCACCCAGCGCGTCAGGTCGTCGTCGCCTGCCATCAGGCCGAAGTTCACCCCCCGGTTCCACGCCATGCGGAAAGTCAGGAAGGGCGGAAAGACCTCGATGGTACCGCGCTGGTCAAGGTTCAGGGCGCTCAGCACCCAAAGCTTCGACATCTGGTCGAGCGCAAAAACGACCAGCGCGCTCAGCGCCACAAGCCGCATCGGTTTCGTCACCGGTTTCGTCGCTGCCATTGCCCTGCCCTGTCCTGTTCGTCCGCGCCTGATAGTCGCCGGGGGCGCGGGCCTCAAGCCCGGCCCATTGCGGCAGGCCCCCGACGCGCGGAGGCCCGCCCAGCCCTCAGTGGCGGAAGTGGCGCATGCCGGTGAAGACCATCGCCAGACCGGCTTCGTCGGCGGCGGCGATCACCTCGTCGTCGCGCATCGAGCCGCCCGGCTGGATCACGCAGGTCGCGCCTGCGGCAGCGGCCTCCATCAGCCCGTCCGGGAAGGGGAAGAAGGCGTCCGAGGCCACGGCAGAGCCCTTGGTCAGCGGTTCCGGCAGGCCCAGGGCCTCGGCCATGCGCTCGGCCTTCTTTGCGGCGATCAGGGCCGAGTCGACGCGGCTCATCTGGCCCGCGCCCACACCCACGGTTGCGCCGTCCTTGACGTAGACGATGGCGTTGGACTTGACGTGCTTGGCGACCTTCCAGGCAAACAGCAGGTCCTGCATCTGCGCCTCTGTCGGTTGCACTTTTGTGACCACCTTCAGGTCTTCAAGCGTCCGCTGGCCCACATCCTTGTCCTGAACCAGCATACCCCCAGCCACCTGTCGATACGTCAGACCGGCGGTGGCGGCATCGGCCAGACCCTTGGTCAGCAGCAGGCGCAGGTTCTTCTTCTTCGCGAAGATCTCTTTCGCGGCCTCGTCCGCACCGGGCGCGATGACCACTTCGGTGAAGATTTCCGAGATCGACTCGGCGGTTTCCGCGTCCAGGGGGCGGTTCAGCGCTACGATCCCGCCAAAGGCAGAGGTCCGGTCGCAGTCGAAGGCCGCCTTGTAAGCGTCGAGAATCGTTGCGCCCTGCGCCACGCCGCAGGGGTTGGCGTGCTTGATGATCGCGCAGGCGGGCGCGCCGCCGGCGAATTCGCTCACCAGTTCAAAGGCCGCGTCGGTGTCGTTGATGTTGTTGTAGGACAGTTCCTTGCCCTGAAGCTGGGTCGCAGTGGCGATGCCCGCGCGGTCGCTGCCATCAGTGTAGAAGGCCGCCTGCTGGTGCGGGTTCTCGCCGTAGCGCAGGCCCTGCTTCAGCGTCCCGGCAAAGACCCGGCGGCGCGGCGTCGTCTCGCCGATAGCACCCGCCATCCATGTGGACACGGCGGCGTCATAGGCGCCGGTGCGCGCATAGGCGATCTGGGCATGGCGCTGGCGGAAGGCGTAAGAGGTCTGGCCGCCGTTCGCCTGCAGTTCCGCCAGCAGGGCGTCGTAATCCTCGACATCGACGATGGTGGTGACGAAGGCGTGGTTCTTGGCCGCCGCGCGGATCATCGCCGGGCCGCCGATGTCGATGTTCTCGATCATCTCGTCGTAATCCGCGCCGCGCGCCAGCGCCGCCTCGAAGGGGTAGAGGTTGACCACAAGCAGGTCGATCCCGCCGATACCGTGTTCCTCCATCGCGCCGGTGTGCTCGGCGTTGTCGCGCAGCGCCAGAAGCCCACCGTGGACCGCCGGGTGCAGCGTCTTGACGCGGCCGTCCATCATCTCGGGGAAGCCGGTGACATCGGCCACGTCGCGCACCGCGACGCCCGCCTCGCGGATCGCCCTGGCAGAGCCGCCGGTGGACAGGATCTCGACCCCCGCAGCCTCCAGCGCCTTCGCCAGGTCGATCAGACCGGTCTTGTCGGAAACGGAAAGAAGCGCGCGGCGCACGGGCGATAGGTCGGACATGCGGGGTTCCCCAGTGTTCAGGTCAAACGGTTCCGTCCGCCTCGTCGCGGGCGAGGTCGCGCACGGCAAGCGCCGTGTCCTGCGCCTTGGCCAGCGTCCAGCGGACGCGCGTCGCATACTGCATTGCGCGCCCGGATAAAACGACCTGCTTGGTCGCACGGGGCCTAAGGCGCCCTTTTTCAAGGTAGACCGAGGGTTGCAGCGCCATTTCGACCTTGCCTTCGTAGCGAAACACCCAGATTTCGCCCGACCGCAGCGCAATCGAGGCGGCCAGTCCGCCCATATCCAGCGTCACATCGGCCTCGGGGTGCAGGTGAAAGCGAATCTCGAAGGGCAGCCCGGCCAGCCGGACCCCGTCCATCGCGCTGTCAAAGCGTTTGCGGGCGGCGGCATCCAGCGCCACGAGGTAGTCCTCGCCCCTCAGGGTGCGGCCGTCGTGTTCAAGGATCAGGCTGCGCGCATGGGTCAGCCCCTGCCCGCCCAGATATCCGTCGTGCCCGCCCTCGAACCGCAGCGAGTCGGCCAGCCGGGTCATCTGGATCGGCACATGGCGCGGTGCGTCCTCCAGCAGTTCGCGGCGCGCCGAGCCGACCCATCGCTCGGGCGAGAGCCGCGCCGAGGAATAGCCCTGAAGGCACAACACCGAATGCGAGGGCGTGGCCCGCCCGGCCCGCCGCCATTCCGCGCCAAAGCCCTCGCCCGATCCGCAACTGACCACCACCGGCCTGCGCCCCGAGGTCAATTCGAAGGCCAGTGTCGAGGCATGGGCCTGCGCCGAGGCGGGCCCGGCGGGGGGCGGCGCCGCGTCCACGATGACGCTGGTCCGACCCGCCGAAAGCCGCGCGAAGCCCATGGCCAGCCCGTCCGCCTGCCTCCGCTTGCTGCCCGAGGCGGCCAGCGCCTGATCCAGCCGCCCCTCCAGCCCGCGCCCGCCGCCGTGAAAGCGGGCCAGCCCGCCGTCGGCGTGGCGCAGGGCGCGCAGGGTGGGGGCGATCCGGCCGATCGCCTCGGTAATCGCGCTGTCGGTTTCGCGGTGGGCCTCGGCCAGCGCCGATTGCACCCATGTCAGCAGGGTGAAGACCTCCAGCAGGTCCTCGGGGCTGCGGGTCGGAATGCCGCCCTGCGCATCGATCTGCCTGCGGCATTCGACGCTCAATGCCGCCAGCGCGGGGCCGACATGCTCTTCCATCCCCTCCAGCGACAGTCCGGCATACAGCAGCCCCGTCATCGCCTCGAAGCGCGGCAGCCCCGGCTCTGCCCCCTGCCCGCGCCGCGCCAGAAAGCGCGCCTGCGCGGCCAGCGCGCGATAGAAGGCCTTGGCCTCTTCCGCAGGACGACCGCGCAGCAGGAACAGGGCGTGGTGAATCCAGCGGATCACCCGCCGCCCGGTCAGCCCCGGCGCCCAGCCGATGCCGGTGCCCCGGCCATAGCGGTCGATCCAGCCCCAGACCCAGTCCTGCGCCAGCTTGCGGGCGCGCGGATCGCCCACGGCGGCAAGGTCGTCAAGCCAGGCAAAGCCCTGCAATTCCTCGGAAAAGGCCTCGTCGGGGGCATCCAGATCCCAGGGAAGCACGCCCTTCGCCTCGACCAGATGACCGGCGAACATCAGGTTTCCCGCCATCAACTGGCGGCCCTTGGCAAAGAAACCGATGGTGCGGGGTTCGGGCTGCGAGACGAAGCCGCGCGCGGGCCGGGCGCGCGCCGCCAGACGGGCATGAACGCGGTCCAATGCCCGCGCCTGCGCGGTCCGCCAGTTCCGACGCGTCGCCATGGGTCTCTGCACTGCCTCTTTCCGCCCCTTCGGGGGCTGTTGGCGGCATCCTACCCCGCCGGGCCGTCCAAGTCACCAACGCTTTCGCCGCGTTGCAGGACCGCCATGTAGAAACCGTCCATACCGCCGCGCTCCGCCCAGAAATCGGGCCGCAGACGCAAGCCGCCCTCGCTGGAGCGCCAACCCTCCTCGATCCAGGGCGCGTCGGGCCGCAGAACACTCAGCCCCGGGTGGCGCTGCAGGGCCTCGTCCACCTGGCACTCGCCCTCGTCGGGGATCAGCGAACAGGTCGCGTAGACCAGCCGCCCGCCGGGCTTAACCAGCCGCAGCGCGTGGTCGAACAGGGCCTCCTGCAGGCCGATCAGATCGCTGATGCGCTCGCCCTTGTGGACATGGGGCAGGTCCGGGTGACGCCGGATCGTGCCGGTGGCCGAACAGGGCGCGTCCAGCAGCACGGCGTCATAGGTCTCGTCATGCTCCAGCGCGTCGCCCGCGATCAGTCGGGCCGTCAGCCCCGTGCGGGCAAGGTTCTCGCGCACCCGCTCCAGCCGCGCCTCGGACAGGTCGAGCGCCGTCACCTGCGCACCCGCCGCCGCCAGTTGCAGGGTCTTGCCGCCGGGTGCGGCGCACATGTCCAGCACCTTCAGGCCGCGCAGATCCCCCAACAGCTTCACCGGCAGGGCGGCGGCGGCATCCTGCACCCACCAATCGCCGGTCCCGAACCCCGGCAGGGCAGTCACCTGCCCCGCGTCCTGCAGGCGCAGGGACCCGGTGGGCAGGGCCTCGCCGCCCAGCCCCTCCGGCACGGCCCCCTTCATCGACAGATCCAGCGGCGCACCGGCGAAATGCGCCCGCTCCATCGCCGCCACCGCCTCTGGCCCCCAGGCTGCCACCAGCGGCCCGCGCAACCACTTCGGCAGACGCGGCACGCGCAGCCGGGCCCAGCCCTCCGGCCCGGTCTCCGCGACCTTGCGCAGGACGGCATTCACCAGCCCCTTGGCGCCCTGCGTGCGCTTGCCCTTCGCGGCGATCTCGACGCAATCGCTGACCACGCCATGGGCCGCGCCGCCCGCGCAAAGCTCTACCGTGCCCAGCCGCAGGATGTTCATCACCCGGACGGCGGGCGCCTTGCGCAGATGCGGCTTCAGCAGCTTGTCCGCCCGCTCCAGCCCCCGCAGCACCTCGATGGCCAGCCGCTGGGCGGCGGCGCGGTCCGCGGGCGCCAGCGCCTCCAGCCGCGCCATTTCGGACAGCGGTCGCCCCTGCGCAAGCACCTGATCCAGCAGGTCGACGGCGGCAAGACGGGCGGGGCTGGGGCTGGTGGACATGGCATCTCCGGGCGGCGGGACACCTTGCCCCGCGACAGGCGGCGCGTATATCAAGAGGCACGAAGCGAGGAAAGCCCGATGTCCGATACGCCCGAACAGCCCCGCGACCTGCCCCCCGCCGCCCGGCGCGCCCTGGCGGAAGCCGCAGAGCGACGCGCCAAGGCCGAAGCCGAGGCCCGCGCCAACCCGGCCCCCACCGAACTCGGAGGGCGTGACGGCCTCGATCCCGCCCGCTACGGCGACTGGGAGAAAAAGGGCATCGCCATCGACTTCTGACCGCGGCGGCACACAGCCGTGCGGAGCCTGGCGCCGACCCGCGGGCCCCGCTGATGCCATTCCTCACCGGCGCCCCCCTGTCCGCACCCGGGCACAGCCCGGCCTCCGCCCCGAACGGACCGCCAGGCTGGCCCCGCGCGCCAACCTGCAACCGCAGGCGGCCGCCCCGGCCCCTCGCGCCGGCCGCTCCGACAGGTGGCGTCCGGTCCCCGGCATTTGCCCCGGAGCCGCCGTCGCCTGCCCGCATCCGGACGGGCCGCTGCCGGGGGGTCAAGAAAAATTGCCGAGGGGCCCCTTGGGGATACGGCCATTTTCCTTGGACCCCCCCGGTGGCGGTCTGTCAGGCAAGGGCTCGGCGATGGGGGCTCCGGGGCTTTTGCCCTGGTGAGCCAGAGCTTGAACGCCCTGGCCATCCGCGCCGGGTTTTGGGTCAGACCCAATCCGGGCCGGCGGGTGGGCGCCTTGCCGAAGGCAACAGTCCCAGCCGCAGGCCCGGATATCGGCGCGGGCCTCAGCTCAGGCCAAGGACATCCAGCATGTCGTATTCCCCCGGCGCCTTGTCCTGCCCCCACAGCGCCGCCTTCAGGGCACCCCGCGCAAAGAGGGACCGGTCGCTGGCGATATGCTTCAGCGCGATGCGCTCGCCGGCGGTGGCAAAGATCACCTCGTGCTCGCCGACGATATCGCCGCCCCGGATCGCGTGGAATCCGATGGCGCCGGGTTCGCGCGCGCCGGTGATCCCGTCGCGGCCCCGGTCCGACACCGCGTCAAGCGCAACGCCACGACCCGCCGCCGCCGCCTCGCCCAGCATCAGGGCGGTGCCCGAGGGCGCGTCGACCTTGCGGTTGTGATGGGCCTCGACGATCTCGATGTCCCAGTCCAGGTCCAGCGCCTTCGCCACCTGCTCGGTCACCTTGGTCAGGAGGTTCACGCCAAGGCTCATGTTGCCCGCCCGCACGACGACCGCGTGGCGCGCCGCCGCCTTGATCTTCTCCAGATCCTCCGGGGCCAGCCCGGTGGTGCCGATCACATGCACCGCCCGCGCCTGCGCCGCCAGTTCGGCGAAGGCCACCGTGGCGGCGGGCGCGGTGAAGTCGATCACCGCCTGCGCGCGGGAGAAGGCCTCCAGCGGGTCGTCCGAGACCGCCACGCCAAGCGCCGCACCGCCCATGGCCTTGCCCAGATCGCGCCCGATCCAGTCATGGCCCGCGCGCTCCAGCGCCCCGGCAAGATGCAGCCGGTCATGCGCCGCAATCTCCCGCACGAGCATCTGCCCCATCCGGCCCGACACTCCGGTCACAACCACGCCCACGCTTTCGGCCATCCGCTTCTCTCCAGTTTTCCCGACGGCACCCCCGTGCCGCGTCCGGGGGCCTCAATAACCCGCCGCAGCCCGCTTGGCAAAACCCCGATCGAGGGCTAAGTCTTGCCCCATGTCACGCAACCGATCCTCCGAGGGCTCCGGCCCCAGCCAACGACAGCTTCGTGTCGGCGAGGTGATCCGCCGCCGCCTGTCCGAAGTGCTTTCGCGCGGCGATGTGCACGACCCCGACCTGAACCGCATGACGATCACCGTCGGCGAGGTGCGCGTCTCGCCGGACCTGCGAATCGCCACCGCCTACGTGGTGCCGCTGGGCGGCGAGGGGCAGCAGGAGATGTTCGACCTGCTGCACCGCAACCGCGGAGAGCTTCGGCGCCTTCTTGCCAAGGGGCTCGACCTGAAGCACGCGCCAGAGCTGCGCTTCCGTCTCGACGAGACCTTCGACCGGCTCGAAGACACCCGCCGCATCTTCGCCGATGACGCCGTGCGGCGGGACCTGGAGGACTGAGCGCATGGCCGCCGTTCGACCGGGCGCCCTGCTCGCCGCGCTTGTGTGGGCGTTTCTGCCCGTCCGGGCCGAAGCCGTGGACTGCCGGAACGTGGCCTTCGAGGACAGCCGCTACGCGGTTTGCGAGGTCGACGCGGCAAAAGAGCGCCTGAGGCTCTTCCTCGACGACCCAGAGGGCGCGCCCTGGGGCCAGTTCAACCGCCTCGAGGCGGCGCTGGAGGCCGAGGGCCAGACCCTCGTCTTCGCGATGAACGCGGGCATGTACCACGACGACCGCGCGCCGGTGGGCCATTACGTCGAGAACGGGGCGGAGGCGATGCGCGTTGTGCCGGACGCCGGGCCGGGGAACTTCGGCCTCCTGCCGAACGGCATCCTGTGCATCCGCGACACCCGCGCGGATGTGATCGAGACGCGGGATTTTCTCACCCGCCGCCCGCGCTGCCGCCACGCCACGCAATCCGGCCCGATGCTGGTGATCGACAACGAATTGCACCCGCGCTTTCTGCCCGACAGCACCTCGCGCTATATCCGCAACGGCGTCGGCACCTCGGCCGACGGACGCCGCGTGGTCTTCGCCATCTCGCGCAACACCGTCACCTTCCACGAATTCGCACGACTGTTCCGCGACGGGCTGAAGCTGCCGAACGCGCTGTTTCTGGACGGCAATGTCTCGCGACTGCACGCGCCGCAGCTGAACCGCTCCGACCTCGGGCGCCGCATGGGCCCGATCGTCGCCGTCACCGCCCCCGCCGACTGAGGCAGCCGAATTCTTGCAAAGAATTCGGGCCGGTTTCTTTGCAAGAAACCGTCTCCCCGCCGCCGCCCTTGCGTCCCGGTCGCGACCGGCCTACCTCGGGAGCAGTCCCAAGCCCGAGGTTCCCCATGCCGCAGACGCCCCTTTCGCTTGCCGAACAGCTGATCGACGCCGCCCGCCGGGCCGGGGCCGAGGCCGCCGATGCCATCGCGCTGTCGGGCACCGCGCTGTCCATCGACGTGCGCGGCGGCAGGCTGGAGCAGGCAGAGCGCGCCGAGGGCACCGACATCGGCCTGCGCGTGCTTCTGGGCAAGCGCGCCGCCGTGGTCTCGTCTTCGGACGCGCGGCCCGAGACGCTGGCCGCCATGGCAGAACGCGCCGTCGCCATGGCCCGCGAGGCCCCCGAAGACCCCTATCTCGGCCTCGCCGATCCGGCGCAGCTGGCCCGGACCCGCGACGCAAGCGGGCTGGAGCTGCACGACCCGGCCCCCGAACCCGATCCCGCCGCGCTTCAGGACGACGCCCGCCGGGCCGAGGCCGCCGCGCTGGCCAACGCGGGCGTGACGCAGGTGCAATCCGCCACCGCCGGCTACAGCGCGCAAGAGATCGCGCTGGCCGCCACCAACGGCTTTGCCGGGCACTACCGGCGGTCCTCGCGCTATACCTCCTGCGTGGCCATCGCCGGTGAGGGCACGGGGATGGAGCGCGACTACGACGGCGATGCGCGGGTCTTCCAGTCCGATCTGCGCAGCCCCGAAGAGATCGGCACCACCGCCGCCAGCCGCGCGGTCGAACGCCTGAGCCCGCGCAAGCCGAAGACCGGCGCCTACCCGGTGCTTTTCGACGAGCGCGTCTCTTCCTCGCTGATCGGCCACCTTGTCGCCGCCATCAACGGCGCGCAGATCGCCCGGGGCGCGTCGTGGCTGCGCGACGCGCTGGGGCAGCCGGTTCTGCCCGCGGGCCTGAGCCTGCACGAGGACCCGTGGAAACTGCGCAGCAGCGCCTCGCGCCATTTCGACGCCGAGGGGCTGGCGACGCGGCCCCGCGCGCTGGTCGAGAACGGCGTGCTGACCGGCTGGACCCTCGACCTTGCCAATGCCCGCAAGCTTGGGCTGGACAGCACCGCCAACGCGGTACGCTCGGTGGCGGGCGGGGTCTCGCCCTCGACGTGGAACCTGTCGCTGACACAGGGCGACCAGAGCCGCGAAGCGCTGATGGCGCAGATGGGCACCGGCCTGTTGGTGACCTCGATGATCGGCTCGACCATCAACCCCAACACCGGCGACTATTCGCGCGGGGCGGCGGGGGTCTGGATCGAGAACGGCCAGCCCGCCTACCCGGTGTCCGGCGTGACCATCGCGGGCAACCTGCGGCAGATGCTGGCCTCGATCGTGCCCGCCAATGACGCCCGGCCCTGGCTGACCCGCGTCGTGCCCTCGCTGCTCGTCGAGGGGCTGACGCTTGCCGGAGAGTGACCTCAGCCTTCTGATCGACGCCGCGCGGCGGGCCGGGGACACCGCCCGCGCCTGCCTGTCGGAACCGCTGGACGTCCGCTACAAGGACGCGGGCGCAGGCCCTGTCACCCGCGCCGACCTGGCGGTGAACAGCCTTCTGCACCGGGTTCTGGGCAGTGCCCGGCCCGACTATGGCTGGCTCAGCGAGGAAAGTCCCGACACAGCCGCCCGGCTGGGCGCCAAGCGGGTCTTCATCGTCGATCCCATCGACGGCACCCGCAGCTTCATCGACGGCGAGAAGACATGGGCACATTCCATCGCCGTGGCCGAGCATGGCCGCATCCGCGCCGCCGTGGTCTACCTGCCGCTGCTCGACCGGCTTTACGCCGCCGCGGAAGGCGCGGGCGCCCGGCTGAACGGCGCGCCCATCGCGGTCACCCGCCGTGCCAGCGCCGAGGGCGGCACGATCCTTGCCAAGAAACCCACCTTCGAGACCGGGAACTGGCCCGGCGGGGTGCCCGGCATGACCCGTGCGCACCGGCCCTCGCTGGCCTACCGGCTCAGCCTCGTGGCAGAGGGGCGCTATGACGCCATGCTGACCCTGCGCCCGACCTGGGAGTGGGACATCGCCGCCGGGGCGCTGATCCTGTCAGAGGCCGGGGCGCAGGTGACCGACCGGCGCGGCGCGCCACTGCGGTTCAACAATGCGCACCCGCAGACCGACGGTGTGCTGGCCGCGAACGCGACGCTGCACGGCGACCTTCTCGACCGGCTGATCTGAGGCGCCTGCCCGGTCGGGCGGCACCCGGCAAGGCCTTGGCAGGCATGGCGGGACGCCAGCCTTGACCGGCGGGCCGGGATGGCTAGGGTCGCCCTCAGCAGCAACGCGCAAGGGGGCCGGTCTGCCATGCAACGTCTTCACCTCGTCTTTGGCGGCGAACTCGTCGATCCGACCAAATCGGTCTTTCGCGACGTGGACGACATCCACATCGTCGGCATCTTCCCGGATTACGACAGCGCCTACAACGCCTGGAAGGCAGAGGCGCAGCGCACCGTGGACAATGCCCACATGCGCTACTTCATCGCCCACCTGCACCGCCTGCGGGAAGAAGAGCAAGAGACCTCTTCGACCGAGGAGCTGGGCTGACAGGCCACGCTGCACGCGGCCCGGCCCAGCCTGCCCGACCGGCCCAGCAGGCCGGGCCGTAGCCCGGCACAGGAGCCGCCCCCGCCCGCCGGGGCGGGCCTTTTCACCGGCGCGCGGGCGTGGCATTGTGCCCGACCGAACCCTTCGGGCAGACAAGGACCCGCGTTGAAGCCCCCTGCCGCCTCTCCCTCGCGCCGCGCGCTCAGCCTCACGGCCTACCTGACCTATGCCCGGGGCGGCGCCGCAAGCGCCGCGCCCCCCGAACCGCTGCGCCGCCCGCCCGGCCCCCTGGTCTGGGCCCATGCGGACAGCGCCCGCCGGGGCCGCGCCCTTGCCAGCCTCTGCGCCCGCCTGCGCCAGCAACGGCCCGAGGTCACCGTCGTCCAGAGCGGCGAGATCCCCCCGCACCCCGAGACGACGCAGGTCGCCCTGCCCCGCGAACAGCTGACCGATTGCGAGGCCTTCGTGACACAGGTGAAGCCCGACGTGCTGCTCTGGGCCAGCCAGTCGCTGCGGCCCGCCCTGCTGCACGCGGCCGCGGCGCAGGGCTGCACGATCATCGGGCTGGACGCCGCCGACGCGGCCTGGTCTACCGCGGCGCCGCGCTGGCTGCCCGATCCGGCAAGCGGCGCGCTGTCGCTGTTTTCGCATGTCTTCACGCAGGGCAACGCGGCCTCGCGGCGGCTGCGCCGCATGGGGGTCACCGGCCCCATCCTGCATGACGCGGCGCCGCTGCTGGACACCGCGCCGCCACTGGACTGCCCCGACCGCCTGCACGAGGAACTGGCCGCGACCCTGACCGGGCGCCCGGTCTGGCTGGCGGCGCACCTGCGCGCGGAAGAGATCGGCGACGTTCTCGCCGCCCACCGCCACGCCGTGCGCCTTGCGCACCGGCTGTTGCTGATCGCCGTGCCCGCCAGCCCCCGGGACGAGGCGCTGATTTCCCGCGCCGTGCGGGCCTCGCAGATGCGGGTCTGCGACTGGGAAAACGGCGACATGCCCGACGAGTACACGCAGATCCTGCTGGCCGCCTCGCCGGACGAGCTTGGGCTCTGGTACAGGTTGGCGCCACTGGCCTTCCTTGGCGGCTCTCTGGCGCCGGGCCACGGTGGACAGGACCCCTTCGAAGCCGCCTCGCTGGGCGCCGCGATCCTTTATGGCCCCAACGTGGGCAAATACCTCGACGCCTATTCGCTGCTGGTCGAGGCGGGCGCGGCGCGCATCGTGCGCGACGCCGACTCTCTGGGTACGGCGGTCTCGCATCTCGTGGCGCCGGATCAGGCGGCGAGCATGGCCCACGCCGGCTGGGACGTGATCTCGTCCCGGGCGGCGCTGGTGGACGAGGTGCTGGCCCTGGTCGGAGAGGCGCTGGACGCCCGGAGGTCCGCCTGACATGCGCCCGCCCGCCTTCTGGAACACCGACCCCGACCACCCCGCCTGGCAGGCCCGCCTGCTGGCCCCGCTGGGGACCCTGACCGCCGCCGCCACCGCGCGGCGGGTGGCCCGTGCGCCCGGCTACCGCCCCGGCGTGCCGGTGATCTGCGTCGGCAACGTCAATGCGGGCGGCACCGGCAAGACGCCCACGGTGATCGCCCTCGCGCAGCGGCTGGCGGCGCGCGGGGTGACGGCGCACGTCGTCTCGCGCGGCTACGGCGGCCGGCTGGAAGGCCCGGTCCGCGTGGCCGATCACAGCGCCGACGAGACCGGGGACGAGCCGCTGCTGCTGGCCGCCTTCACGCCGACATGGGTGGCCAAGGACCGCGCGAAAGGCGCGGCAGAGGCCGAGGCGGCGGGCGCCGACTGCATCCTCCTGGACGACGGCTTGCAGAACCCCGCCCTGCCCCGAGACCTGACGGTGGTCACGGTCGATGCGGCGGCGGGGTTCGGCAACGGGCGCTGCCTGCCCGCCGGGCCGCTGCGCGAGCCGGTGGACCGGGGCCTGGCGCGCGCCGACCTGCTGCTGTCCATCGGCGCCCCCGCCGCGCAGGACCGCTTTGCCGCCACATGGGGGGCGCGCATCCCGGTGCCGCATCTGACCGGCCATCTTGAACCGCTTCAGACCGGCATGGACTGGGAGGGCCTGCCGACGCTGGCCTTCGCCGGGATCGGCCACCCCGAGAAGTTCTTCGCCACCCTGCGCGGGCTGGGCGCCGAGCTGCGCCAGACGGTTTCGCTGGACGACCACCAAAAGCTGGCGCCCGCGCTTCTGGCGCGGCTGGAGCACGACGCCGCCCGCATGGGCGCGCAGCTTGTCACCACAGAGAAGGACGCGGTCCGCCTGCCGCCAGAGTTCCGGGGCAAGGTGCTGGCCCTGCCGGTCCGGCTGAGCCTGCACGACGCCGCGCCGCTCGATGCCGCTCTGGACAGGCTGTTCCCCAGAGCGCCGTAAGACAGAAAGCGGAGTTTCCGGGCCCGCTGGTCTGCTTTGGCCGCGGGACGGTGCTGGCGCCTCGCTTTGCCACCGGGCGCGCGCCGGGGCTGATCGCACTGCCCCCTTGTCACGGCCCACAGCAGCCCAAACGGACAACCGTCTGTCTATCTGTATCCGGGGAAGGCCAAGACCCCGCCCGCCCGGCAGGCCGCGCGGCGACGGTTACTCTGCCGCCATCCGCTGCTCTCCGGCGCCAAGCGCCGCGATGTCCGAGACGACACCGCGCAGTACACGCCGGATGGTGTGAAAATCCTTATTCGGCCGGATGCGCTGTTCGTCCATGTAAAGCGAGCGGTCGATTTCCACCTGCACCGCATGCTGCCCGCGCGAGGGGCGCCCGTAGTGCTGGGTCGTATAGGCGCCCGCGAAGGGCACGTTGCGCGCCACCACGAAACCCGCCTCGACAAAGGCCGCCTCGACCCGCGCGACGATCCCGGGCGAGGCCGAGGCCCCGAAGCGGTCGCCGATCACGATTTCGGGCCGGGGGCCGCCGCTCCGGGTAGCGCCGTCCAGCGCCTCGTGCGGCATCGAGTGGCAGTCGATCAGCACCGCCTCGCCGAATCGCTCGTGCGCCTGTCGCAGCAGCAGGTGCAGCCGCTCGTGGTAAGGCGCCCAGATCCGGGCGATTCGCTTGTCCGCCTCGACCCGGGACAGCTTGCCGCGATAAATTGCCCGCCCGTTCGCCACCACGCGCGGCACCACGCCCAGCCCGCTGGCCACCCGGGGATTGTGACCGCCGCGCTTCAGCCCCTCGATCAGCGCCGGGTCCAGCTCGTCCGCGGCGCGGTTCAGGTCGACGTAGGCACGCGGCGCACCGGCCCGCAGCAAGGGCGCCCCGAAGTGCGGGGCACAGTCGAAGAGCCTGTCCACATAGGCATCTTCCGAGGTGCGGATGCTGTGTTCGTCCAGAACGGTTGTGCGCAGGAAGGTCCAGGGATAGTCACGGCCCGAGTGCGGAGAGGCGAAAACCACGCGCGACGTGTGGGCTTCGGGCAGATGCAGATGGTAAGCGGTCTGTGGCATCCCGGCTCCTTGTGATGGGCGATCATAGACCGATTTCTTTGTTTGCCAAAAGCCCTTGATCCCACCCCGGAACCTATTTATAGAGCGCTGCACCGGCGCGGAAAACTCCGCGCCTCTGTCTTTCAGGGGCGCGTGGACCACATCGGCCATAGGGCGATTAGCTCAGCGGTAGAGCACTTCGTTGACATCGAAGGGGTCACTGGTTCGATCCCAGTATCGCCCACCATGGAATTCACCGTCCTGTCCGGGGCGCGCCTGTCAGGCGCACGGGGCAGGGCACGGGCCTTAACCAGGCGCTCGCGCGCCGCGATATCGGGAGAGACGACATGAAAGTCGCCAACTCGCTCCGCTCGCTCAAGAACCGCCATCGCGACTGCCGCGTTGTGCGCCGCAAGGGCCGCGTCTACGTGATCAACAAGACGCAGCGTAAGTTCAAGGCCCGTCAGGGCTGAACGACCGCCCAGAGCGAACATCTCCAGAACCCGCCTGCCCCCGGCAAGCGGGTTTTGTTTTGTCTGTATGCCATGTCCGCCCCCGGCGCCGGATGGCACCGGGGGCGGTCGCGGCAAGCGGCAAGGTGGGCCTGTGACCCACTGCACCCGGCCAAGGGCGGGCCGCAGGAGAATCGCGGCCCGGCGCCGTTACGTCGCCCTCAGTCGTTGCCCAGAACCCCGTCCGCCAGCAGCCGGACCACGGTCTGTTCGTCAAAATACCCCGACACCCGCAGACCCCGCGTTTCCTGATAGCGGCGCAGGGCGCGGCGGGTGTCTTCGTCGAAGCGACCGTCGACCTCACCCACCGGCAGGCCAAGCTGCGACAGCCGGGCCTCGGCCAGCCGCTTCGCCACGGCGTTGAGGTTCAGCTCTGCCTCTTCCTGACGCGCAACGGCCACGTCCTGCACGCGCCCGCTTTCCTGCTCCAGCCGCCGGACGCGGCTTTCCGCCTCGGCAGCGAAGGCGCCGCCCGGGAAGGTTTCCAGATAATCGCGGTAGGCCTCGACCGTGCCGCCCGCCTCGGCGCGTTCCCAGGCCCGGCGGTCCGAGGCGGCGGCGCGCTCTTCGCGCTGCCGTTCGATCCCCCGCAAGAGCGCGCGGGCGTCCTCGACAAAGACGCCGTCCGGGAAGCGTTCGAGGTAGGCCCGGATAGAGGCCTCGTCACCCCGGCCCTGCATGTCGCCCCAGAACAGCCGGTCCTGCCGCTCCAGCTCGGCCTGCCGCTGTTCCGCCTCGCGTTCCAGTTCGGCGGCGCGGGCCGCGGCCCGGGTGTCGATGGTGGCGATCTGCGCGGCGGTCAGGTAGCCCGAGGCCTCGATCCCCTCGCCCTCTTGCCATGCCTTGATGGCGCCCCGCGTGCCGGGGCCGAAGATGCCGTCGATTCCGCGCGTGTCGAAGCCCAGCATGGTGAGGTCGCGCTGCACCGCGCGCCGCGCCTCGCGGTCCAGTTCCAGCTGCTCTTCCGCCCGACGCTGCTGGTAGAACGGTTCGTCTTCGATGGCCTTCAGCCGCTGCCGCGCGGCACCGGCAAAGGCGCCCTCGGGGAAGCGCGAAAAATAAGCGTCGTAGCCCTCTGCCGTATCGGCCCCCTGCGCAAGGTTCCAGGCAAGCTCGTCCTCGGGATCGACGGCGGGGGCCTCCGGTTCCGGCGCGGGTTCGGGCGCTTCGGCAACCGGCGCCTCCGGCTCTGGCGCTTCGGCTTCCGGCGCCTCGGGGTCCGGCAGCGGCGGCTCGGTCGCGCCCTGCGGGGCGCCTGCCTCTTCGGGCTGCACGATCACAAGATCCTGCGGCGCATAGCCTTCCAGCGTCAGCGCGTAGTCCGCCGCGGCGCGCGGCAGAAGGCGCCCGGCCCGCGCAAGATCGCGCGCGGCGTAGCGCGCGACGTCCGCCGCCGGCCCGCGCAGGACGGTGACGCCCTGCGGGATGTCCAGATCCCCGGCACCCAGACGCAGCCAGGGGCCGACCTCGGGCTCTGCCGCCGACTCGCCAAGGATCAGGAAGGCGCGCCCGGGGTACTGCTCCAGCACGCTCAGTGCCGCGTCCAGCGGGAAGGCCTCTGTCAGCACGCGGGCCTCATCGATCGCGCCGTCGCCCTCGACTGGCAGCAGGTAGGCGCCGCCGGTCCCGTGCAGGAAGGCCCCGGCCAGCACGATCACCACCGGCCCGCCCGCGTCCTCTGCCAGCATCTCGGCGAAGTCCCCGAAAGCCTCGCGCATGGCCGGGGCGTCGGCATCCTGCACCTCGGCCACGTCAAAGCCTTTGTCCCGCATGGCCTGCGCCGAGGCCGCCACCCGTGCCGCGCCAAACAGGGTCTGCATGGCGCTGTAACGGCTGTTGCCGATCACCAGCGCGTCGCCCTCGGCGAGCGCGGGCGAGGCCGCAATCAGGGCCATGGCCGCAAGTGTCGGAATACGCATGACAAATACCTCATGAATCGGGGCGTTTCCGTTAGCCTACCCGGCATGTCCCGCAGGACAAGCGCCGCAAGCGAGCCCAAGGGCGGACCCGTGACCCGCCATTCCGCGACCGCCCACCGCGTCACCCGGAAATTTCACAGCGCGAGCAGAGGCTTGACAGGCCCCTCAGTCGTAGCTGCGCGCGTCCTCGATCACCAGACCGTCGCGCGGCAATCCGCCGAGAGGCACCAGCTCCACCGCACCGCGCAGCTTCAGAACCTCGGCGATGCTCTTTTCATAGGCTGCGGCGTCGCCCGCCTCGGTCTCGATTCGCACCGTCATCACGTCCGTCTCGCCATCCCGAGAGGCCACGACCCGCGCCCGCGCCACCTCGGCATGGCGCGCAACCAGTTCCGCCACCTGCTCGGGCCGCACGAACATGCCCTTGATCTTGGTGGTCTGGTCGGCGCGGCCCATCCAGCCCTTGATGCGGGTGTTGGTCCGCCCGCAAGGGCTTTCGCCCGGCATCACGGCGCTCAGGTCGCCGGTGGCGAAGCGGATCAGCGGGTAATCGGGGTTCAGCGTGGTCACCACGACCTCGCCCACCTCGCCCTCGGGCACCGGGTCGCCGGTGCCGGGGGTCACGATCTCGACGATCACCCCCTCGTCGAGGATCATCCCCTCCATCGCCGCGCTTTCATAGGCGACATTGCCAAGATCGGCGGTCGCGTAGCACTGCAGGCAGGCGATGCCGCGATCCGCGTACCACTGCCGGAGCGAGGGGAACAGCGCACCGCCCCCCACCGCCGCCCGGGTGATCCCCAGCGCGTAGCCCAGTGCGTCGGCCTTTTCCAGGATCACCTTCAGGTAGTCCGGCGTGCCCGCATAGGCCGTCACGCCGACGTCGCGCGCGGCGCGGGCCTGCAACTCGGTCTGGCCGGTGCCGGCGGGCAGCACGGCGGCGCCGACCGCCCGCGCGCCGTTCTCGAAGATCATCCCGGCGGGCGTCAGGTGGTAGCCGAAACAGTTCTGCACGATGTCCCCCGCGCCGATCCCGCAGGCATGCAGGAAGCGGCCCATCCGCCACCAGTCGTGGCTGGTGCCACCCGGTTCGTAGATCGGCCCCGGCGACTGGAAGACATGGGCGAGGTTCGACACCGGCAGCCCGCCGAAGGGCGGCTGTTCGGCCTGCCGCGCCACAAGATCCGACTTGCGCAGCACCGGCAGGGCCGCCAGTCCCGCAAGATCCGCGACCGCCTGCTGACCGTTCCGCGCCAGCTGCGCATTCAGCGCCTCCAGCTGCGCCGCCGCGCGCTGGTCCCGGCTACGCGTCTCCAGAGCGTCGAAATAGCTGCTCATATCGCCTTCCCTTCCTGATCCCCCGGCAGCACCGCCGCGCCGAGGTCGTCGAATGAAGCCACAACGGCCACGGGCACCCCGCCCGCGCCGATCTCGTCCATCGCGGCGCGGGTCCGTGCAGAGACCCGCCCCGACGCCTGCCGCAGGATCACCCCGCCGATCCGCCCCGGGTGTCGAGCCACCGCGTCGCGGTAGACAAGGGCATCCTTCTGCCCGGTGTCGCCGATCAGCCAGAACCGCAGCCCCGGCGTGGCGCCGAGGATCGCGTCGATCGAGGCGCCCTTGTGGTCGCCATGCCCGGCCCCGATCAGCCCCCGGTCCGACACCCCCAGATCGCGCAGGAACATCGGCCCCGGCACCAGCCCGGCGCGGTCGAAGATCTTCTCGAGGAAGGCAAACAGGTTCCAGGGCGACGAACTGACGTAGTAGACCGGATTGCGCCCGCCCTCGTGCAACCGGCGCATCAGCGCGATGGCATCGTCAAAGACCTCGCGCGTCAGGGCATTGCCGGTGAAGGTGGTCCACAGATTGCGCAGCAGCGAATGCGCCCCGGTGCGCAGGACCGTGTCGTCGATGTCGGAAATCACGCCGAAGCGCGCCTCGGCCTGCGGCACCAGAACCGGCATCGGCACCGGGTCGTCGCCGCCCTCCGCCAGCTCCGCCGCCACATGCACCCAGCCCGCGTGGTCGGGCGCGCGCGGCACGTGCAGCCGCACGTAGCCCTCGGCATCGGAGAGCGCCTCGACCCCCTCGGCGCGCACGCGCACGTCGCGCACCTCCGAGGTCAGGAACAGCGACAGCATCTGCCTGAAATTCGTCCAGCGCGTCTGGTCCGCCTCGGGCGCCGCCCGCCGCACGGCGCTGACCACGCGGCCCTGCAGAACCAGCCCGCCCGGCTCGGCATAGCCGCGATAGGCCTTCAGCATGGGCCGCCCCTCGCGCCGGAACGCCCGTTCGATCAATCCCTCGACGCCCCGCGCCGCCCGCGTCAATGCCATGCCAACTGCTCCTTTCGCTTCAGGCAAGCCAACGCTTGCGGCGGCGATAGGATCGCACGTCGCGGAAGGACTTGCGCCCCTCGTCCGACATGCCGAGGTAGAATTCCTTCACATCCGGGTTCTCGCGCAGCTCCTTGGCAGGCCCCTCCATCACCACGCGCCCGTTCTCCAGGATATAGCCCGAATGCGCGTATTTCAGCGCCACATTGGTGTTCTGTTCGGCCAGCAGGAAGGACACGCCCTCGTTCTCGTTCACCGATTTCACGATCTCGAAGATCTGCTCCACCAGCTGCGGTGCCAGCCCCATCGAGGGCTCGTCCAGCAGCACCGTCTGGGGCCGCGACATCAGGGCCCGCCCGATGGCGCACATCTGCTGTTCCCCGCCCGAGGTATAGCCGGCCTGGGACTTCCGCCGCTCCTTCAGCCGGGGAAAGTAATCGTATACCATCTGCAGGTCGGCCTCGACCGCCCCCCTGCCGTCACGCCGCGTATAGGCGCCGGTCAGAAGGTTCTCCTCCACCGTCAGATGACCGAAGCAATGCCGCCCCTCCATCACCTGGATCACCCCGCGCTTCACCAGCGCCGCCGGGTCCAGATCCTGCACCCGTTCCCCCTTGTAGAGGATGGAGCCCTTGGTCACCTCGCCCCGCTCGGAATGCAGCAGGTTCGAAATCGCCTTCAGCGTGGTCGTCTTGCCCGCCCCGTTGCCGCCCAGCAGCGCGGTGATCCCGCCGGTCTTCACCGACAGCGACACCCCCTTCAGCACGAGGATGACGTGATTGTAGATCACCTCGATATTGTTGACGTCCAGCAGGACCTCGTCTGACTTCGTGCTGTCCGGCATGGCACCCCTCCTCGCCGCGGGAACGCGACCTTCATGCTTCTTCTTGGTCCAAATACCCCTGCGCCCGAGCGCCGCAAAACGCAGCGCCGAGGCAGGGCGCGACGGGGCCGAAGGGCCTTCCCAAGGCCCTTCGGCACCCGGCGGCGAGGTCCCCCCGCCGCCGGGCCGCCCGTGTCAGTTCGCCGCCGCGCAGTCGTCGTTCACCGGCCAGGGCGCGTTGGCCTCGGCGTATTCGGCGGCCTTCTCCACCGCCAGGGCGCGGTAGCTCTCGATATCCGGCGTCAGGTGGTCAGAGGCCTGCACGAACTTCTCGCCGTCCCACTCCATGATCCAGCCACCCGAATGCCCGGTGTGGTTGTTGCAAGAGGTCTTGAAGGGCGCGATCATGCCGGTCAGCCCCAGTTCCTCGATCCGGGCTTCGGTCATGTCGATGTTCTCCAGCCCCCAGCGCAGCTGCTTGGCATCGATCACATCGGTCTCGAAGTGCTTCTGCGCCGAGATCACCCCCTCGGCGAGGATCGCCGAGATCAGCATGCCGCGTCCGTAGAACACGCCCTTCATCTCTTCCGCGTCGGTCTTCGACAGGCCCGCGTCGATGACATGCTTCTGCACATCCGCATAGACCGGCGCATCGTGGTTCGGGATCGACCACGAGATCGACTTGTAGCCCTTGCCCTCTTCTCCGACGAGCCGCAGGTCGGCGTCATGCCCGGCCCACCAGACGCCGATGAAGTTCTCCATGGGGAACTTGGTCTTCACCGCTTCGGTCACGGCGCCGGCGTTCATCGCGCCCCAGCCCCACATGACCACGTAGTCGGGCCGCTCGCGGCGGATCTGCAACCACTGCGCCGACTGGTTCTGCATCTCCTTCAGGCCGACCGGGATCGGCACCAGCTCGAAGCCCTTCTCCTCGGCCAGCTGCTCCAGGACCGGCAGCGGCTCTTTCCCGAAGGGATGGTCGAGATGCAGGTGCACGATCTTCTTGCCCTCGAGCGAGCCCTGCCCCTCGAGGTACTGGATGATCATGTCGGCGGCATCCCAGTAGCCGCCCGGCGTGTTGAAGGCCCACTGGAAGGTCTCGCCCTGCATCATCGGGCTGAAGCCGTAGCCCGAGGCAAGGATCGGGATCTCGTCGACATTGGACTTGGGCAGCACCTGCAGCGTGATGCCGGTGGACCAGGGCTGGGTCACGATGGCCTGCCCCTTGGTCTTCTCGTAGCATTCCACGCCCTTTTCGGTGGAATAGCCGGTCTCGCATTCCTCGGCATTGACCATGACGCCGCCGATGCCGCCGTCGCGGGCGTTCAGCATCGCCATGTAATCCGCCTGCCCGTTCATCAGCGGAATGCCGGTGGCGGCAAAGGGGCCGGTCCGGTAGGCGAGGTTCGGCAGGTAAAGCTCTTCCGCAAGGGCGGACCCCGCCGTCAGTCCCGCCACCACGGCGGCGACGGCCAGTTTCGTGAAACGTGTCATAGTCTTTCTCCTCCCTGAGAATGCTTGCGTTTCGTCTTTGGTCTTGGGCGCGCCGGCTGCGGCGCACCGTCGGGTGGGTTTGCAACCCGCCATGGCCCGCGGCGCCTCCGGCCCCGGGCGATCCCGGTCCCGGTCGGGCAGGCCCGCCGTCAATGCGGGAAGGGCCAGATGATCAGCTTCTCCCGGATCAGCCGCCACAGCTGTGCCAGCCCGTGCGGCTCCACGATCAGGAAGAAGACGATCAGGCTTCCCACGATCATGATGTTCAGATGCTCCACCGTGGCGCTGTCGATGGGAATGCCCAGTGCGTTCGGCACCAGATTCAGCACCACCGGCAGGCCGACGATCAGGATGGCGCCAAGGTAGTTGCCCATGATCGACCCAAGCCCCCCGATGATCGCGATGAAGAGGATGCGAAAGGACAGCGGGATGTCAAAGAGGTTCGGCTCTGCCGCGCCGCGCCACATGAAGACGAACAGCGCCCCGGCCACGCCCACGATATAAGATGAGACCATGAAGGCGGTCAGCTTGGACTTCATCAGGTTGATGCCGATGAGTTCGGCGGCGATGTCCATGTCGCGCGTCGCCTTCCACGTCCGGCCCAGCGTGCCACGCGTCAGGTTGATGCAGAGCATGGTCAGCAGGGAGACGATGAAGAGCACGACGTAATACTGCACGATGGAACTGGCCTGCGGACCGGAAACATACAGCCCGAAGATATCGAGGTTCGGCACCTGGATCGCGCCGGACGCGTTGTAGTTATACAGCCACGCCCATTTCTCGAAGAGCCAGACAAGGAAGAACTGCGCCGCCAGCGTCGCGATGGCCAGGTAAAAGCCCTTGATCCGCAGGCTGGGGATACCGAAGGCCACCCCGATCCCTGCCGAGAAGACACCCGACAGCAGGATCGCCACGATCGGGTTCATCCACGGCATGATGGTGATCAGCTTGTAGCAGGCATAGGCGCCGACCCCCATGAAGGCCGCCGTGCCCAGCGACAGCTGCCCGGCATAGCCCGTCAGCACGTTCAGCCCCAGCGCGGCCAGCGAGTAGATCAGGATCGGGATCAACAGCGTCTGAAAAGCGAACTCGCTCGCCGTCAGCGGAAAGATCACCCAGGCGAACAGCAGGATCACTCCCAGAAGGAAAGCATCCTGCCGGACCGGGAACAGCGCCTGGTCCGCCTGGTACGTCGTCTTGAACTGTCCCGCCGTGCGATAGAGCATCGCGTCTTCCTCCCTTTGCCGGCCCTCCCGGCCAGCCTGTTCTTCCGCAGGCCGGGCCTCTGCCCGGCCCCGCCGTCATCCTCTCGCCCGGCCTCTGACCCGAAGCGCGCCGCGCGCCGGTTTCGCGGTGGTCAGGGCCGGCCCCGCAAGGCAGCGGGCGCCGCCATCATTCCACACCCCCGTCCCGGGGCCCGCGCCGCACCACGGCGCCAAGGCTCATGACCCGCGCCATCATGCCCAGCGTCAGCGCCGCCCCGGTCAGCCCGACCGCCATGGCGCCGTTGACACTGGCCGAGACCAGCCCCGCCACGGGATGCTCCGCGCCGCCGCCATCCTCGCCCAACCCGTTGGCGCCCCGCGCGATATCCGCCACGCCCGGGTCGGTCTGCCGCCTCGGCCGCGCCCGGCTCTCGCGCACCACCCTGTTCATCGTGCCTGCTCCAGCCCGGCATCGACTTCGAACCGCGCCCGGCTGCCCGAGGGGCGCGCATAGCCCGACCGCTCCGAATGCCGCACGATCCAGAAATAGGCCCAGAGACCCAGCGCCCCGCCCACCGAGGCCAGAAGCAGCGCGCCAACCATCCGAGAGCCGTCTTCCGGCGGCGTCGTCAAGGCGAGGTAGCCAAAAGCCCAGAACCCGGCCCAGGCCACCACGTTGAGGATTGCGATCAGCTTTGCCACGTCTTGTCACTCCGTCCGGCGGGTTTCACCGCCTCCAGTCCGAAAACGGGTTGGACACCCATCCTAGACACGCTCGATGATCCGCTCGCCGAACAGCCCCTGCGGGCGGAACAACAGCACGATCAGCGCCAGCACGAAGGCAAACCAGGTCTCGGTATTGCCCCCCAGCAGCGGCTGCCCCCAGTAGATCTCGAACAGCTTTTCCAGCACGCCGATCATCAGCCCGCCGATGATCGCACCGGTGATCGACTCGAGCCCGCCCAGCATCAGCACCGGCAGTGCCTTGAAGGCGATCACCTCCAGCGCGAAGGACACCCCGGCCCGCGCACCCCATGCGATGCCGGTGACCAGCGCGATGATGCCCGCGATGAACCAGACCAGCACCCAGACCGTCTGCAACGAGATGCCGACCGACAGCGCGGCCTGGTGGTCGTCGCCCAGGGCCCGGATCGCGCGCCCCATCTGGGTGTAGTTCAGGAAGGCCAGCAGCGCCGCCACCAGCAGAACCGCGACCACGACCACGGTGATATCGAGGTGCTGCAGGATCAGCAGCCCGCCCCAGGGCTCCAGCACCGTGTCGCCGGTGGGAATGCCCAGTTCCCCGGTGATCATCACCTTGTTCTCGCCGCCGAAGATGATCTCGCCGCCGCCGATCAGGAACAGGGTGATGCCGATGGTCGCCATGAAGAGAATGATGTCCGGCTGACCGACCAGCGGCCTGAGCACGATCCGCTCGATGCTGACCGCAAGCACGAACATCACCCCCAGCGTCAGCGCCACGGCGATCCAGGCCGGGATGCCATAGGCATGCAGCCCCACCAGCGTCAGGGCGGCAAAGACCACCATGATGCCCTGCGCGAAGTTGAAGATCCGGCTCGACCGGAAGATCAGCACGAAGCCCAGCGCGATCAGCGCGTAGAGCACGCCCGAGACCAGCCCCTCCCATAGCACCTGAAGGAAGAAATCCGGCGCCTCGATCATGTCCGCAAACGGCGTGATGAAGATGTCTCTCAGCATGATCCTCTCCCCGAAGGCGCCCGGCCTTCATATTCTTCTGTCCGAAAATATCCCGGGGGTGAAAGCCGGTCCGCGCAGCGGCGAGCCGTCCGGGGGACGGATCGAGGCCTGAACGGGCGAAGCCCCGGGAAGGCCGAAGGCCGAGGGGCAGAGCCCCTTGCCACGCAGCCGCCCGCATGGCGTTCGAAAAGGCGCGCCTTAATCATGCGGCACCCCCAGGTAGGCGTCGATGACGTCCTGATTGGTGCGCACCTCGTCGGGTGTGCCGTCGCCGATCTTCTTGCCGTAATCCATGACCACGACCCGGTCGCTCAGATCCATGACCACGCCCATGTCGTGCTCGATCAGGGCGATGGTGGTGCCGAACTCGTCGTTCACGTCCAGGATGAAGCGGCTCATGTCTTCCTTCTCCTCGACGTTCATGCCCGCCATGGGCTCGTCCAGAAGCAGGATCGAGGGCTCGGCGGCCAGCGCGCGCGCCAGTTCCACCCGCTTCTTCAACCCGTAGGGCAGCCGCCCCACCGGCGTCTTGCGGATGCGCTGGATTTCCAGAAAGTCGATGACCCGCTCGACATGCGCGCGGTTCGCCATTTCCTCGTCGCGGGCCTTGCCCCACCACAGCGCCTGCGCCGCGATCCCCGCCTTCATATGCGTCAGCCGCCCGGTCATGACGTTGTCCAGAACCGTCATCCCCTCGAACAGGGCGATGTTCTGGAAGGTCCGCGCGACACCCATGCGCGCCACCTCGTAGGGCTTCATCGGCGGACGCTTGGCCCCCTTGTACCAGACCTCGCCCTCGGTCGGCGTGTAGAAGCCGCTGATGATGTTCAGCATCGAGGACTTGCCCGCCCCGTTCGGCCCGATGATGGCGCGGATCTCGCCCTCGCGGATGTCGAAGGAGATATCCTGGATCGCCACCAGCCCGCCGAACTTCAGCGTGATATTGCGCATCTCCATCAGCGTGCCGCCGATCTGCCGCCCGTCGGCGGTGACATAGCCCTCGGTGTCCTTCATGCGCAGGCTCCCTGCTTCTTCTTGGCCCAAATACCCCGCTCCACAGCCGCAACCGGCGGTGGGCTCGCGGGCAGTAGCGCCCCCCGAAACCCATCTCCTGCGGGATGGTGGGGTAAGCCCCGGTTCGCCGCAGGCGACACACCGTCCGGGGGACGGTGTGAGGGGCGAACGGGCGAAGCCCTGCGATCCGCGCAGCGGGAGCGTCCGGCCGTCATTCCGCCGCCACCTTGGCCTGCGCCACCGGCCAGACCTTCGCGTCCCGCACCGCCAGCGTTGCCTTGATCTTGCCCTTGCGGCCGTCCTCGTAGGTCACTTCGGTCTCGGTGTAGACGGACTCCGATCCGTCGTACAAAGCCGTCACCAGATCCTCGAACTTCTCCCCGATCACCTTGCGTCGGACCTTGCGGGTGCGCGTCAGCTCTCCGTCGTCGGCGTCCAGTTCCTTGTGCAGCACGAGGAAGCGGTGCACCTGGCAGCCTGACAGCATCTCGTCCTGCGCGATGCTCTCGTTGACCTCTTCCACATGGGCCTGAAGCGTCTCCAGCACCTGCGGGTGCTGCGCCAACTCCTGGTACGACGCATAGGCGATGTTGTTGCGCTCGGCCCAGTTGCCCACCGCCGAAAGGTCGATGTTCAGGAAGGCGCAGCAGCGGTCGCGACCCGCGCCAAAGACCACGGCCTCAAGGATGTTGGGGTAGAACTTCAGCTTGTTCTCGACGTATTTCGGCGCGAACAGCGCCCCGTCCGCCATCTTGCCCACGTCCTTGGCGCGGTCGATGATCCGCAGGTGGCCGCTGTCCTCCTCGATGAAGCCCGCGTCCCCCGTGGCCACCCAGCCCTCCGGGTCCTTGGTGTCGGCCGTCGACTCGGGGTTCTTGTAGTATTCCACGAAGGTGCCGGGTGAACGGTAGTAGACCTCTCCGCTGTCGCCGATGCGGATCTCGACCCCCGGCGCGGGCACGCCCACGGTGTCCGAGCGCACCTCGCCGTCCGGCTGCACGGTGATGAAGACCGAAGCCTCGGTCTGCCCGTAGAGCTGTTTCAGATTGATCCCGAGCGAGCGGTAGAAATCGAAGATCTCCGGCCCGATGGCCTCGCCAGCCGTATAGCCCACGCGCACCCGGCTGAAGCCCATGGTGTTCTTCAGCGGCCCGTAGACGAGGAATTCGCCCAGCCGGTACTTCATCCGGTCCAGCGCCCCCACCGGCTTGCCGTCCAGAATGCGCGGCCCGACCTTGCGGGCATGGGCCATGAAGTGCTTGAACATCCGCTGCTTCAGCGGCGAGGCATCCTCCATCCTAATCATGATCTGCGTCAGCTGCGTCTCGAAGATCCGGGGCGGCGCAAAGTAATAGGACGGCGCGATCTCGCGCAGGTCGGTCATCAGCGTGTCGGCGCTTTCGGGGCAGTTGACGCAGAAGCCCTTCCAGTAGGCCTGCCCGATGGAAAAGATGAAGTCCCCGACCCAGGCCATGGGCAGATAGGCCAGCACCTCGTCGGTGCGCTTGAGGTGGTCGAACTCGGCAGAGGACTTGGCCGCCTCGACGATATTGCGGTTGGACAGCACCACCCCCTTGGGCTTGCCGGTGGTGCCCGAGGTGTAAAGCATCACGCAGGTGTCGTCGTAGCCAAGGCCCGTCCGCCGCCGGTCCAGTTCCGGCAGAAATTCGTCGCGGGCGGCGCGGCCCTGTGCCTGCACGTGGTCGAACTGGTGCAGGGCCGTGTGGTCGTATTTCCGCAGGCCGCGCGGGTCGACATAGATCATGTGCTCGAACTGGTGCAGGTCGTCCTGGATCTCGATGACCTTGTCGACCTGCTCCTGATCGGCGGCGATGACGAAACGCGCGCCGCAATGGCCGAGGACATATTCCATCTCTTCGGCGACGGCATCCTGATAGAGCGGCACCGGCACGGCGCCGACCATCTGCGCCGCCACCATCGACCAGTACAGATAGGGCCGGTTGCGCCCGATGATGGCGATGAAGTCGCCCTCGTTCACGCCGAGGTTCAGCAGACCCAGCGCCAGCGCCTCGATCTCTTCCGCGGTCTCGGACCAGGTCCAGCTTTGCCAGATCCCGTATTCCTTCTCGCGGTACGCCGGGGCACCGCCGAACTCGGCGACATTGCGCTTGAGCAAGTCGGGAATGGAGCGCAGACCAGCCGCGCCCTCAACCATGTGAGCCAATCCGTTTCCTCCCTGCGCCGGTCTTTCCGGCCCCCGCCGAACCCGTTTGCCGGGCCCTTCTCCATGGCGGACGATTCTGTACCCAGTGTGGGACCCGCTCAGGCTTGCGGTCAACTTTTTCCTGATGTTTTCCCAATTCTTACGAATTGTAACAAGGCGCATCCGGCCCGGCGGCGGCCCGCAACGGTTCCTGCCTCTGGCGCCGCATGGCCACGGGCGGCGCGACAGCAAGACCGGACGCCCGGACCGGGCAGCGAGAGGCAGCCAGAGGGTGGCTTAGCGCGTCAGGAAACCTGCCCGACGAAGCGCCGAAGCCGGTCGGCAAGCGCCCGCACGATCACCGGGGGATCGGCGCTTGAAACCTCGACGATCAGGCTGAATTGCGGCAGCGGAGGCAGGCGCGGGTGGGAGCGGATCAGCGATGGATCGGTGCAATCCTCGATCGGCATCGCGCCGACGCCGAGACCGGACCTGACCCCCGCACGCACGCCTTCCAGCGTGCTGCAGGAATAGGCCGAACGCCACTGGTCCCCTGCCGCCTCGATCACGGCGCTGGCCGCGCGAAAATACTGGCAGGGTCCGCTGACATGGGCCAGGGGGATCGCCGCCTCGCCGTCCAGATCAAGGCCGGGATCCGCGATCCAGACCAGCGGGCTGCGCGCAAGCGTCGGGTCGGTATCCGGGCCGACCGGGCGCCGCATCACCGCGAGGTCCAGATAGCCGTCGCGCAGCCCCTTGCGGTGCCGCTCGGACAGGCTGGCGTCGATGCTGACGGAGACCTTCGGCCTGGAGGCCAGAAACTCCTGAATGGCGGCCATAATGGCCGGGAACAGGTGGTAATCCTCGGGGATGCCCAGCCGGATCGCACCGCCGAGGTAACTGGGGACAAAAGCCTCGATCAGGCGGTCGGCGGCGCCGACCACCTCCTGCGCGCGCACGCACAGGGCCTCGCCTGCCGTGGTCAGCTCACAGCGCCGTGTCGTGCGGTTGAAAAGCTGCGCCTGAAGCCTTTCTTCCAGCTTCCGGATATGCCCGCTGACCGTCGATTGGCTGAGGTTCAGATGCGCCGCAGCCACGGTGAAGCTGCCCATCTCGGCAACGGCCAGGAAACTTTTCAGCGCGGTGGTGTCCATCGCCATTTATCACATATTCCGATAAATGAAGCAAGCTTTACCGATTATGTTTGCGGAACGGATGCCGTAGCTACCCCGAAGCCCGAAGAGGAGAGGAAAGGGGAGACATGGTTCATTCCGATTTGTTCGACGCCGTCGCTTTCACAGCAGAGCTGGTCCGCATCCCCAGCTGCGACCCGCCGGGCGGCGAGCTTGCGGTGGCGCAGGCGGTGGCACGCCAGCTTGCGGCCCTCGGGATCGAGCACGCGCTTGACGAGTTCCTGCCGGGCCGCGCCAATGTGATCGGTCGGGTGCGCGGAACCGGGGCCAAGCCGTCCCTGGTGCTGTCCGCCCATCTCGACACCACCCCCGTCGGCGAGCAGGACTGGCAGTTCCCGCCCTTCGCCGGCGATGTTGTCGATGATCGCCTGCGCGGGCGCGGCGCCTCGGACATGAAATCGGCGGTCGCGACCTTCATCGCCGCCGCCGACCGGATCAACCGGCGCGCCGAGCCGCTTGCGGGCGACGTGATCCTGGCCTTCACGGCCGGGGAAAGCGCCAACTGCCTCGGCGCGCACCATCTGGTGAAATCCGGCTTCCAGTCGGAAATCGGCGCCTTCCTCTGCGGCGAGCCCAGCACGCTGGATATCATCGTCGTCGAAAAGGCGATCCTGTGGTTGCAGGCCACGGCCAAGGGCGAGCTGGGGCATGTCTCTGGCGCGGCGGGCATCAATGCCATCGACCTGATGGTCGATTTCCTGACGGACCTTCGCGGCCTGACGCTGGACCTGCCCGAGCATCCCCTGCTGACGCCGCCCTCGGTGAACGTGGGCAGGATCGAAGGCGGCAGCGCGGTCAATGTGACGCCCGACCGGTGCTCTGCCGAGATCGACGTCCGGTTCGGCCCCGGCATCGCGGTCGAAACGGTGATGGCGCAGCTGGAAGCGGTGCTGCCCGCGGGCGTCTCGCTAGAAATCACCGATTTCAAACATGCGGTGGAAGAGCCCTCGGACAGCGATTTCGTGGCCGCCTGCACCGCGGCCATCGCCAGCCGAACGGGCCGGGCGCCGCAGATCAAGGGCGTGTCCTATTACAGCGACGGTGCGATCCTTCTGGAAGGTCTGGATGTGCCCTTCGCCATCGTCGGCCCCGGCGATCTGGGCATGAGCGGCCAGGCGAACGAAACCGCCAGCGTCGAGCGGATTCGCCAGGTGGTCGACATCTATGTCGATATCGCCACGCGGTGGCTGTCGTGACCGCGCGGGCGCCGCTGATCGCCATCACGCCCGATTGCGACGACGGGGCGGGACGGTCGACGGAAACGCAGTACATCGTGCGCCGGAACTATGCCGAGGCCATCCGCGAGGCGGGCGGCATCCCGGTGATCCTCTCCTACGATATCGCGGAGATCCCGCGCTATCTGGAATGCTTCAGCGGCTTCCTGATCACCGGCGGCACCCCGAACGTCACCGTCAAACCCCTTCGGACCGATTTCGAAATGGCGCTGATCGGCGCCGCGCTGGATGCGGGCCGCCCGCTTCTGGGGATCTGCAACGGCATGCAGATGATCGGCCTGACCCTTGGCGGCACGCTGATTGACAGCATCCCGGACGAGATCGAAGCCGCGGCAGAGCACCTGCCCTTCGCGGTGCCCGACCGTTTCGGCCACCGGATCGCCATCGCGCCCGGCACCAGGCTTGCCGGACTGGCGCAGGCCGCAACCGCAGAGGTGAACAGCCTGCACCGGCAGGGCATCGGCGGCAGCGGCAGCTTCGTTGTTTCCGCGGTCGCGCCCGACGGCGTGGCCGAGGCCATCGAGGGGCTGACCGAAGGCTATTGCGTCGGCCTGCAATGGCATCCCGAGTACCGACTGTCGCGGCTCGACCGCGCCATCGTCAACGATTTCGTGCGCGCCTGCTGCGGCGCCGACGACTAGCCGACACCCTCAACGGATTGGATCCGACATGAACGTTTCTGAGAAACTGGCCGCGCTTGGCCTCGTGCTTCCGGCTGCCTCGACCCCACCGGGCGCGTTTCGCGGCGCGGTGCGCCATGGCAATACCGTCACCGTCTCCGGGCAGGTGCCCCTGCAGGACGGCAAGGTGATGATGGTCGGCAGCCTCGGCGCCGATGTGACGATCGAACAGGGCCGCGACTGCGCCCGCTGCGCCCTGCTGAACGCGCTTGCGCAGGTCGAGGCGCTCTGCGGGTCGCTGGACCTTGTCGAAGGCTTCGTCCGGCTTGGCGGATACGTGGCGGCAACGCCCGATTTCACCCAGCACGGCAAGGTGATCGACGGCGCGTCCGAGCTGCTGCGCGACATCTTCGGCGACCGGGCCGCCCATGCCCGCGTGGCGATGGGCATGGCCTCCCTGCCCCGCGGTGTGCCGGTCGAGATCGAACTGACCGTCATCGTGCGGGACAACGGCTGACATGGCGCGCGTCGCCGTGATCGGGGCGGGCGTCGTCGGCGTCGCCTCGGCCTACATGCTGTGCAAGGCCGGGCATCGGGTCACTCTGGTCGACCGCAACGCCGGCCCCTGCGCGGGCGCAAGCGTCCGCAACGGTGCCCAGTTGAGCTATGCCTATGGCGACGCGCTGGCATCGCCCTCGCTGCTGAAACACTTGCCGGGCATCCTGCTGGGACGCGACCCGGCCTATCGGGTCCGTCTTCACGCCGACCCCGAGTTCCTGATCTGGGGCCTGCGCTTTCTGGCGAATACAAGCAGCGCGCGCTATCTGTCCAATACCCGCTATCTTCTGCAAATGGCCGCCGACACACGCAGCCTTCTGCGGGACGTTCTGGACGAGTTCCAGATAGGTTTCGATTATACGGTTTCGGGCAAGATGATCCTCTTCCCGACCGCCGCCTCCTTTGCGGCGGCGCAAAGCGGCCACGCGCTCAAGACCTCGATGGGCATCCGGCAGCAGATGCTGAGCCGTGACGAGGCGACGGCCATCGAGCCCGCCCTCACCCATTACCGGGACGAGATCGCGGGTGTCGTCTACAGCCCCGACGACGCCGCCGGGCGACCAAGCGAGTTCTGTGCGCAGCTGATCGGGCACCTGACGGCCTCCTACGGGCTGCGGACGCGGTATCAGTGCGAGGCCGAGCGGCTTCTGACCCGCAAGGGCCGGGTCCATGGCGTGATGTTCCGCAACTACGAGACGCTGGACTGCGACGCCGTGGTCATCGCCACCGGCTATGGCACCAAGCTCTCGGCGCCCTTCAGCCCTGCCTTCAGCAGCGTCTGGCCGGTGCAGGGCTATTCCGTGACGCTGCCCGCCACGGAAGGGGCGATGCAGACCTCCATCACCGATCTCAAGCGCAAGATGGTCTTCGCCCGGCTGGGCGATCAGATCCGGATCGCGGGCATGGCCGATATCGGCCGCCGCCGCTTTGCCTTCGAGCAGGATCGCTTTGCCGCGCTCAAGGATGGCGCGCAGGCCGCCTTTGCCCGGGGCTTTGCCTCTGCCGAGGGACAGGATGCGCAATCCTGGTCCGATGCCCGGCCCTGCACCCCCTCCTCGCGCCCGATCATCGCCCCGGGCAAATCCAGGGGCGTGTTCCTGAACTACGGCCACGGCACACTGGGCTGGACTCTGTGCCTCGGCTCGGCCGCGAGACTGCAGGAGGTCATGCGCGACCACGGACTTTAACCGACACACCGGCGCCAGGCAAAGCCCCGGCCACCAGACACTCAAAGGGAGAAGAGAATGAACAACCAGACTGAAGCCGCGGCACCGCCGCAACATTCGTTTCGCGACAAGCTTCGGGCCATAGGGCCCGCCGTCGTCATCACCGGCTCTTTCATCGGCCCGGGCACGATCACGACGGCAACCCGCACCGGCGCGGACTACGGCTACAGCCTGCTCTGGACCGTCGCTTTCGCCATCATCGCCACCATCGTCCTGCAGGAAATGGCCGCCCGCCTTGGCGTTGTCACCCGTGAAGGACTGGCGGAAGCCATCGGCAAGACCTTCCAGAACCGCATTCTGAAGTATCTCAGCCTCGGGCTTGTCGGGCTTGCCATTCCGCTGGGCTGCGTCGCCTACATGGGCGGCGACCTGACCGGCTCTGCCGCCGGCCTGTCCAGCATCACCGGCATCTCCACGCAGATCCTCGGGCCGCTGATCGGGATCGCCATCCTGATCCTGATCAACTACGGCCCCTACGAGCTGGTCGAGAAGATCCTGATGGTGCTGGTCGCGATCATGGCGGTCGTCTTCGTCTTCGCGATGTTCGCCGTCGGCCCCGACTGGTCCGAGGTCGCGACGGGCCTGATCCCCAGCATTCCGCCCGGCGGCCTGTTCCTCGTTCTGGGCCTGATCGGCACCACCATCGTTCCCTACAACCTGTTCATTCACGCCGTGAACGCGCGCAAGTCCTTTGCCAGCACCGACGAGCTGGCGCTGACCAAGCTGGACATCTTCGTCGCGATCACCGTCGGCGGCGTGATCACCGCCGCGGTCCTGATCACCGCCGGGGCCGTCATTCGCGGGGTGCCCGTCGAGAGCGTCGCCATCATGTCCGAGGCGCTGCGCCCGATCATGGGGGATTTCTCCAACTACTTCCTCAGCATCGGCCTGATCGCGGCGGGCCTGTCCTCGGCCATCGTGACCCCGCTTGGCGCCTCCTATGTTCTGGCGGGAATCTTCGGGTGGCGCTACGACAAATCGGACCGCCGCTTCTTTGCCACCAACATGGCGATCCTGATCTTCGGCATCCTGATCTCCGCGACCGGCCTGAACCCCATCGCCGTGATCATCTCGGCCCAGGTTCTCAACGGGATCATCCTGCCCGTCGCGGTGATCTTCCTTGTCGTGATCACCAGCCAGGCCCGTTTCATGCGAGAGTACGTGAACTCGAAACTCTCGCTGACCCTCGGGGTTCTCGCGGCCATCGTGACGCTCTTCCTTGGCGGGAAAAGCCTGATCTCGACGCTGACCGCCCTGTTGGGCTGATCCTTGTGCGCGCCATCCGCGAAGGGTGGCGCGCGCTGACCCCGCAAGGCAGGGCCGACATGGCCTTCGCTATTGCAGAAGGCGGCCAAAGCCCTCTATCCGGGCGGGCCGGTCGATCAGCTGAAGCGCGTGCCAGAAGGACGCCTGATTGCTGGTGACAACAGGCAGACCCGTCGCCGCCTCGACCGGCGCAATCGCGTCCAGCCCGCGCGAGGTCGTGCAGGAAATGAAGATCGCCTCGGCATCCGTCAGGTCCATGGCCCCAAGCACCTTCAGATAGTGATCCGGTCCGGGCAGCGCGATCTCTTCGTCCGTCAGCAGGCCAAGGCAGCGCGCGCTGCTGACGGTGATGCCGCCGTTGCGGAAGACACCGGCGGTGATCTCTGCCACGTCCGGCGTATAGGGCGCGATGAAGGCGATGCGTTTGCAGCCCAGATGGTCCAGTGCCGCGACCGCCGCCGTTGCCGGGTTCGTGACCGCAAGACCGGGTTTGACCGCATGCACCCGGGCCGCGACATTGTCGGGACCGATGACCGCCGACCCCGAGGTGCAGCCGAAGACCAGCGCGTCGATTTCCGCCTCGGGCAACAGCAGTTCCGTGGCATCGCCGATGCCATCGGCCAGCCGGGCCAGCGTCACCGGCGTCAGCGGCATCTCCAGCGCGATCCGGGTGGTGTAGATATCGACATTCGCGGCCAGTCCCAGCCGCCAGAAGTCGCGCTCGATCAGGATATCGGAGGCCGGTGACAGCAAGCCCAGCCGCACCCGCCGCCCCTGCCGATCGGCATGTGTCAGCTTCGTTTCATGAACGTCCACGTCGGGTCCTCTCCTCATCTGGATAGGCGGCGCCCGATGCGGCGCCGCTGAACTGGCGGACACTTGCCAGCATCGCATGAAATTGGAAGCGAAGAGTGCGCATGCATTGATCGGGATTCGCGATAAGCCCGCCCACTGTCCGGCGCGGGCCACCGGGCCGTCGGGGCCCGTCGGCGCGACCGCCCGGGCCAGGCAGGTGTGCCGGGATTAATGCACTTCGGCGCAACCGTCACCGATGCGCCGAAAATGCGCCATGTCACCGCTGTCATCGGCGCAGAGCCAGCCCCGGGCCGGGCCTGCGCCCGCCGCACCCCATGCGGATGTCGCAAGAAGGCCCCGGCCGGTCATTGCCTGCCGCGCCGCCCGGACCGCACCCAGACCGGCAAAGCGCTGCCCGCCCCGGCAAGCCTCTGGCGCAGCACCGCTGCCGAAGCTACCGTGCCCCCATGTCATCGCGCGCATCCCTCACGCAGGCCGGGCTGAACCTGATCCAGCAGGCGCTGACGATCTACGACAGCGACCTGAAACTCGCCGTCTGCAACGCCCGCTTTGCCGAGTTGTTCGACCTGCCGGAGCATCTCACCCGCCCCGGCGCCACCTTCGAAGAGACCATCCGCCATCTCGTCACCCGTGGCGAATACGGCCCGATCGGGGACGTAGAGGCCGCCATCCGCGACCGCGTCACCACCGCCCGCGCCTTCGAGCCGCATTACATGGAGCGCACCCGCGCCAATGGCCGGACGATCAGCGTCGAGGGCGCGCCGCTGGCGCAGGGCGGCTGGGTCACGGTCTATACCGACATCACCGATGTCCGCGCGCAGGAACAGCTTTTGCGCACCCGCTCAGAGCTGCTCTCCGAAGAGGTGCTGACCCGCTCCGAGGAACTGGCCGCCACCAACCGCCGCCTCGCCTCGGCCAATGCCGCGCTCGAAGAGGCGCGCCGCGAGCTGGTCGAGATCGAGGCCCGCACGCGCACCACCGCAGAAATGGTGCCCGCCCATATCGCCCGCGTCGGGGCCGACCGGCGCTATACCTTCTCGAACAACCGCCTGCCCGACGTCATGCCGGGGCGGCCGTCCTCGGTCCTCGGGATGCACATCGCCGATACGCTTGGCGCGCAGGCCTACGACCGGGTGCGCCCGCATCTGGAGGCAGCGCTGGACGGCCGCGCCAGCACCTTCGAGTTCACCGACGAGACCTCGTCCCGGCGCATCCGCGCCAGCTTTACCCCCGATCCGCTGGAACCGGGGGCCTATATCCTCAGCCAGGACGTCACCGAGGAGACCCAGACCCGCGCCGCCCTGCAACAGACGCGGCGGCGCGAGATGGCGGCGCAGCTGACCTCCGGCATGGCGCATGACTTTTCCAACCTGCTGACGATCATCCTCGGGATGCAGTCCAAGCTGGCGCGGCTGACCGACGACCCCGAGGCGCAGCGCCTGATCGCCGCCACGCTTCAGGCCGCGCGCCGGGGCGGCGACCTGCTGGGCCGGATCGCCGATATCACCGACCAGCGCCGCTGGCAGCCGCGCCCGCTGCGGCTGCGCGGCCTGCTGGATGACCTGCACACGCTGGCCGCCCCGGTGCTGCCCGCGGGCATCGCGCTGGAGATCGAGGATCGCACCACGGGCCTGCTCATGCTCGACCCCGGGCAGATGCAGGACGCACTGCTGAACCTCGTCCTGAACGCGCGCGACGCCGTGTCCCCCGCCGGGACCATCCGCATTGCCGCCCGCGAGGTACAGGAGACATGGCTGGAACTGACCGTCTCGGACACCGGGCCGGGCTTTTCGCCCCGCGCCCTGACCGAGGGGCTGGCGCCCTTCTTCACCACCAAGGGCGATGCGGGCACCGGGCTGGGGCTGGCCATGGTCTACGACATGACGAAACTCGCGGGCGGGTCGGTGCGGCTGGAAAACCCCGGCACCGGGGCCCGCGTCACCCTGCGCCTGCCCTTGCGGCGGGGTGGCGCCCTGCCCGCCTCCGGCCTCGTGCTGCTGGTCGAGGACAGCCCCGACCTGCGCGAACCGGTGCGCGAGATGCTGACCGCCATGGGCCATGCGGTGGTCGAGGCGGCCTCTGTCGCCGAGGCGCGGGCGCTGGCCGAGGGCCTGCCGGATGTGGCGCTGGTGCTGTCGGACGTCGATCTGGAGGGCGAGCAGCCCGGCACCGATCTTGTCGGGCTGCTGCCCGGGTTGCCGGTGGTGCTGATGACCTCGCTGCCCGCCGGGCACCCGCTGCACCGCCGCGCCGCCGCCCTGGCCCCGGTGCTGGCGAAACCCTTCGGACCGGCGGCCCTGTCCCACGCGCTGCAGGCCGCCGCCCCCCGGATAGCGCTGCCATGACCCGGCGGCCCGCCCGGTCCGGCCCTGGCCGTCGCGTGGCACGCGGGACGCCCCGGACCGGCGGCCCTGTCGCAGCCGCCGACGGCTCCGCCCGCCCTGCAAGGCGCTTCCATGACGCGGCAGCCCCTCTTTCCCGCCGCGCCGCGCCCCGCGATCCCGTCCGCAGCGTCCCGGGCGAAGACCTCCGGACCTGGCGCAGCGGCCCACGCGCCGCAGGCCCCCGCCCCCGGTCCTGCCCGGCCTTGACGCCGCGTTCCGCCCCATCACGGCGCCCCCTGCCCCGAAGCCGGTTCCCACGCCGCCCTGCCCGCAGTATCCAGTCCCCATGACAGCCCTTGTGACCATCCTCGACGACGAGCCCGCCATCCGCGCGCTTCTGTCAGAAACGCTGACCGAGGCGGGCTTTCGCTGCCAGGCCTTCGCCCGGGCGACAGAGTTCGAAGCCGCGCTGCGCCGGACCACGCCGGATGTCTGCCTTGTGGACCTTGGCCTGCCGGACCGCGACGGGCTGTCGGTGGTGCATCGGCTGGCGCTGGAACAGGGCGCGACGATCATCATCATCTCGGGCCGCGCGCAGGTGCAGGACCGGGTGACCGGGCTGGAACTGGGCGCCGACGACTACATCATCAAGCCCTTCGATCCCGCCGAGGTGGTGGCCCGCATCCGCGCCCGCCTGCGCGGCCCGCGCCGCGGCACCACCGGCAACACCGCCCGCTTCGAAGGCTGGACCGCCCATTTCGACCGCTACGCGCTGGAGGCGGACGACGGCACAGAGACCCCCTTCTCGCATGCCGAAGGCGAAGTCCTGCGACTGTTCCTCGAAAGCCCCAAGCGGCTGATCTCGCGCGCGCAGATGCAGGAAAGCCTTGGCGGCGCGGCGGGCGAAAGCTTTGACCGGGCGATGGACGTGCGGATTTCCCGCCTGCGCACGAAGCTGCGCGAGGACCCGCGCAACCCGCGCCTGATCAAGACGATCTACGGCGCCGGCTATATCTTTCTGGGCGAGGTCGTCTGGGAATAACCGCGCGGGCACGCGGGATCGTGGCGCACGCAGCCTGTCGGTCTTTGCGTGAAACCTCCTGTCACCGCTGTGCCCGGGACCGCTGGTGGCCCGCAGAGTCTTCCTGTCTGATGGTTCGTCCGCAAGGCCCTGAGCGCCTGCCCGCTGACCCGGGGACTCCCTCACCGATGGCGGGTCACACCCCCCTGGTCTCGCAGGGGCACCCCATGCGTTACGGCTGCACCGTGGTATAGATCTCTGCCGCGCCCAGCAGCGTTTTGACATGCGGCAACACCGCCACCGCGACCACACCGACCAATGCGCCAATGGCCAGCCGCACCGGCGCCCGTCCCAGCCTTGGCCCGGCCAGCCCCAGCACGCCGCAGACCGTTGCATAGAACCCCAGCGAAACCGGATCCATCGCCGCCTCCTTGCCTTGCAAAGGCAGGATAGCGCGGCGCTGCCCCCGCGTCACCCCGCGATGCGCGCCACCGCATTTGCCATGACCCGAAGGCCGGTCACCAGATCGGCCTCGTCCGTATCCTCGTCGAAGGTATGGCTGACACCGTTGATCGAGGGCACGAAAAGCATGGCCGAGGGCATCAGCCGCGCCATGTTCGAGGCATCGTGCAGCGCGCCCGAGGGCATGGTACGCCAGCGCCCCGGCACCTCTTCGGCGGCGGCCTCTTCCAGCGCGCGGCGAAAGCCTTCGTCCATGGCGACCGGCGCCACGCCCAGCATGGGGCCGAATTCCAGCGCCATGCCCGCCTCCGACGCGATCTCTGTCGCGGTGTCGCGGATGATCCGTTCCATCCGGTCCAGCCGGTCCTCGTCGCCGTCACGCCACTGCATGGAAAAGGTGACCCGGCCCGGCACGACGGAATGCGCGTTGGGATGCAGGCTGACATGGCCGATGGTCCAGACCGTCGCCGGGGTGACGACATTGCCGAAACGCTCTTCGATGCGGGCATTGAAGCGCGCCAGCGCCTGAAAGGCGTCCCGGCGCAGGTGCATCGGCGTGGTGCCCGCGTGGTTCTGCTCTCCGGTCAGGCGGATCACCATGTCGCGGATGCCGACGATAGCCTCGACGACGCCGATGGCCTCTCCGGCGCGGTCCAGCACCGGCCCCTGCTCGATATGCATTTCCAGGTAGCCGGTGAAGCGCGCTGGATCGACCCATGTGCCGGGACGGCTGCCCATGGCGGCGCGCGCCTGCCCCAGCGTCTCGCCGTGGCGGTCGGTCAGCTCCAGCGCCGCGGCAAACTCGATCACACCCGCCCAGCAGGCGCTGCCGGTGGTGACGCCAAAGCGCCCCTCTTCGTCCTGAAAGGACACCGCCGACAGCGCCGGGCCGCCGCTTTCCCGCGCGGCCCGCGCGATCTCCAGCGCCGCGATGACGCCCAGCGCGCCGTCCAGCCACCCGCCCTCGGGCTGGGTGTCGGAGTGGCTGCCCATCAGCAGCGAGGGCCGCTCGGCCAGCCCGAAAACCGACCCCATGGGGTCGAAGACCGGGCTCAGCCCGGCCTCGGCATATTTCCCGGCCAGCCAGTCGCGCGCCTGCACATCCGCCGCGCTGTAGGCAGTGCGCACGACGCCCTTGCCGCTGCCCGCGGCCCCGATGGCGCGCAGCGCGTGCAGGTCCGCGAGGAAACGGTCGGGCTGGACTGGGATCATGACGGGGCCTCCTTTCGGCGCAGGATGCGCCGCCGGGCGGGAACTGTCAATTTATCATGATAGATTGGACGACGTGGTGCAGGGGCGGCATCGGCGGCCGCATGGGCTGCACGACGCATCGGGGGGGCGGCGCTGCGGCGGCCTTGTGCGGGCGGCCCACGTGAAGGACGGGCGACCCCTGCCCTGCAAGTGTGCGAATTCGTCTCTCGGCACCTTGCAATGTGCGGTCGCGCACCAATCCCGCGCGCCCATCCGGATTATCAGCCTCTGCCACGCCCATTATATTCCGGGGCAAAGAAGGAGACCTGCCATGAAAGCCCATCCCGACACCCGCATCGGCCATGTTCACCTGAAGGTGACAGACCTCGACCGCTCCATCGCCTTTTACCGCGACGTGATCGGATTGGAGGTCACGCAGAGATACGGCATTCAGGCCGCGTTTCTGTCCGCTGGCGGATACCACCACCACATCGGCCTGAACACCTGGCACAGCGCGGGCGGCCCCCGCCCCGATCCGCGCGCGCCGGGCCTGTACCACACCGCCTTCCTCTATCCCGACCGCAAGGCGCTGGCCGCCGCGTTCCAGCTGGCACTGGACCATGGCATCGAACTGGAGGGCGCCGCCGACCACGGCGTCTCCGAGGCGCTGTATTTCTCGGACCCCGACGGCAACGGGATCGAGCTGTACCGCGACCGCGATCCGGCGGATTGGCCGCGCAACGGTGACGGCGACCTGGTCATGTCGAACCGCCCGCTGGACCTGAAGGCGCTGCTGGGCCAGCTGGCCTGAAACCAGAGGGCGTGGCCCCCAAGGCGGCCTGTCCGGTCGCGGGCCACCCGGCCCCGGCGCGCGGCGGCATATGCGGGCCATCCCGCCCCCCTGCGCCGCACGGGCTGGACCTTGCGCGGCGGCGCCCCTAGGCTCCGCCGCAAAGAGGAGAGACCCATGGCGACCGGCACCGACATCCGCACCTATTTCAACGGCCAGTGGCACGATGCCGATGCCATGATCATCCGCGCCGCCGATCACGGCGCGTGGCTGGGCTCTGGCGTCTTCGACGGCGCGCGGGCGGTGAACGGCATGGTCCCCGACCTTGAAGCGCATTGTGCCCGCGTCAACCGCTCTGCCGAGGCGCTGATGCTGAGGCCCACCGTCTCGACCGGGGACATGGTGGACATGGTCCGCGAAGGGCTGAAGGCCTACCCCGAGGACGCCGCCATCTACATCCGCCCAATGTACTGGGGCATCAACGGCGACGTCACAGCCATCGTGCCCCAGCCCGAAGAAACCGGCTTTGCCATCTGCCTCGAACGCATCCCCATGGCGCCCGACACCGCCACGGTCACGCTGGGCAAGACGCGGTTCCGCCGCCCGGTGCTGGAAAGCGCGGTCGTGAACGCCAAGGCGGGCTGCCTCTACCCCAACAACGCACGGATGCTGTCCGAGGTGCGGGCGCGCGGCTTCAACAACGCGCTGGTGACCGACGCCATGGGCAATGTCGCCGAAAGCGCCACGGCCAATGTCTTCATGGTGCGCGACGGGGTGGTCTTCACGCCGATCCCGAACGGCACCTTCCTTGCGGGCATCACCCGCGCGCGGCACATCAGCAATATGAAGGCCGCGGGCATCGAGGTGGTCGAAAGCGTGCTCTCCTTCGCGGATTTCGAGGCGGCGGACGAGGTCTTCCTGTCCGGCAACATGCAGAAGGTCACGGCGGTCAGCGGCTTCGAGGATGTGTCCTACCAGCAGGGGCCGCTGACGAAACGCGTGCGCGAGATGTACTGGGACTGGGCCGCCTCTGCCTAGGGCACGGCCATGGAAAAGCTGATCGTCATCCTGATCGTGCTGGCGCTCTTCGGTGGCGCCATCGCCGTGATCCACCGCAACCACAAGCGCGAGCAGGCCGCGCGCCGCGCGGCCCGGCAGGCGGCGGCGCGCACCGACAGCGGCGCCGGGGCAGCGGACAGCCCCCCGTCAGAGCCCCGCGACCCGAAGGCCTGACCCGCACCCTCCGCACCCACGCCCGGCGGCCCCGCCGGGCCGCGCCACGCTCTGCCCGCTGCTGTGCGCCCGCCTCCCCCGGCGCGCCGCCGCCGGCCTGCCGCGCTGGACAGGCCCGCGACCCTCTGCCACTGTCCCGGAACAGGAGGCCCCCGATGCGCAAGTTCCTCGTCGTGCTCGACGATTCCCGAGAATGCCTGAACGCCATGCGGTTCGCCGCCATGCGCGCGGCAAAGTCCGGCGGCGGCGTGGCCATCCTGTCGGTGATCCCGCCGGACGAGTTCAACCACTGGATCGGCGTGGGCGACATCATGCGCGAAGAGGCCCGCGAACGCATCCACGCGCATTTCGAGGTCTTCGCCAAGTGGATGCGCGACAAGCAGGGCGTCGACCCCGAACTGGTCATCCGAGAGGGCGACACGGTGACCGAAATCCTCGCGCAGGTCTCCGACGACCCCGAGATCGGCCTTCTGGTGCTGGGCGCCTCGATCGACAAGAAGGGCCCCGGCCCGCTGGTGAACCAGATGACCCGCAATTCCGGCTCTCTGCCGATCCCCGTCACCATCGTTCCGGGCGATTTGTCCAAGGAACGGCTGGAGGCCATCACCTGAACCACACCCAAGCCATTTCACAAGGATATTTCATGTTTCGCCATTTCGCCGCCGCCCTCGCCGCCGCCCTGTGCCTGACCGGCGCAGCCAACGCCAAGGACCCGCTGATCTCCGAGCATTGCCTCGGCAATGCATCCGAGACCTGCTTCATCATCGTCGAAGGCCAGATAGAGGCCGGCCTGACCGACCGGTTGCGCGCCTTCGTGGGCGACGGGCGGGACGCGCGCCGGGTGGTGCTGAACAGCCCCGGCGGCAATCTGGGCGAGGCGCTGAAACTGGGGCGCTACCTGCGCGAGGCGGATCTGGACACCTCGATCGGCAGTTCCGACGCGATGACGCGCGATGCGGACGGGCGGCTGACGCCGATGACGCTGGCCGCCGCCGGGCCGGGCCGCTGCGAAAGCGCCTGCGCCTATGCCTTCATGGGCGGGGTGCGGCGCGCCCTGCGCGAGGACGACGTTCTGGGCCTGCATCGCTTCCACGCGCCGGGGCAGACCATCGACGGCGATTCTGCGCAGCAGTTGTCGGGCATGCTGATCTCCTACATGGTCGAAATGGGCATCGACGCCCGGATCTTCACGCTGGCCAGCCTGCAGGGGTCAGACCAGATGCACCACGTCACGGTCACCGAGGCCGAGGAGTACGACGTCACGACCCCCTTCGGCTACGCGCCGGTGTTCCTCGAGCCCTACAAGGACGGGCTCATCGCCTCGGCGAAGCGGCTCGACACCGTGTCGGCCTACAGCGGTGTCGATCAGGTGACCTTCCTTTGCCGGGGCGGGCAGCCGCTGGTGTTGTTCCACGCCGCCCTGCACGCGCTGGAGGAGAATTCGGCAGGCACCTTTCAGGCCGAGATCGACGGCACCTTCGTCTCGCTGCCCGGCGACAGCCTGACGATCCGGCCGAACGGAGACGAGGCCTTCATCACCGCGACCGTGACGCCCGAGATCGCGCAGGGCATCGCGGGCGCCAGCGACATGTGGCTCTCGGCCTCCTTCGCGCGGGTGATCGGCGGCAACTACGCCGCGGCGATGAAGCCCTCGCCCATGGACCGCAGGATGATCGCCAGCGCCTTCCGCTTCTGCATCGACTGACGCGCATAGTTTAGAACGGTTCCAATCCTTGACGGCTCGGGCGCGGAAGCGCATATAGGAGGTCAGGCCAGAAAAGGTGCAGAACCGATGTTCATTCAGACCGAATCCACCCCGAACCCCGCGACGCTGAAGTTCCTGCCCGGCCAGACCGTGCTGGAGATGGGGACCGCCGATTTCCCGACGCCCGAGGCCGGAGAGAAGTCGCCGCTGGCGCAGCGCCTCTTCGCGGTCGAGGGTGTGACCGGCGTGTTTTTCGGCACCGATTTCGTGACCGTGACCAAGGACGACAGCGCCGACTGGGATCACCTGAAACCGGCGATCCTCGGCGCGATCATGGAGCATTTCCAGTCCGGCGCACCGGTCATGGCGGAGGGTGCGGCTCAGGCAGGCGGCCATGCCCAGCACGACGGCGAGGATGGCGAAATCGTCAACCAGATCAAGGAACTGCTGGACACGCGTGTGCGTCCGGCGGTGGCACAGGATGGCGGCGACATCACCTTCCACGGCTTCGACCGGGGTGTGGTCTACCTGCACATGCAGGGCGCCTGCGCGGGCTGCCCTTCGTCGACGCTGACGCTGAAGATGGGCATCGAGAACCTGCTGCGCCACTACATCCCCGAGGTCTCCGAGGTGCGCCCCGTCGCGGTCTGAGCGTGAAAGGCCCTTCGAAGGGCCTTTCCAAAGCGCCTCCACAGGCGCTTCGAAGCCGGTTCCAACCGGCTTCCCCGCGTTGCACAGACCCCGCGCCCACGGCATAAGCGGCCCATGATCCTCGCCTTCGACACCTCCGGTCCGCATTGTGCCGCCGCCCTGCTGGGCCGCGACCACATCCTCGCATCCCGCGTCGAAGCCATGAAGAAGGGCCAGGCCGAGCGGCTGATGCCGCTTCTGGAAGAACTGCTGACCGAAACCGGGGCCGCCTGGGCCGATCTGACCCGCATCGGGGTCGGCATCGGACCCGGCAACTTCACCGGCATTCGCCTTGCCGTCAGCGCGGCGCGCGGGCTGGCGCTGGCGCTGAAGGTTCCCGCGCTGGGTGTGTCCGGCTTCGAGATCGTTCGCCACGGGCCGGTGCACGGTACCAGCACGAGCACCGGGGCCCTTCTGGCGGTGGTGCCCGGCCCGCGCGAGCAGGCCTATATCGAGCAGCCGGACGGCAGCATCGCCTTCGGTCCCATGGTCACCGATCCGGCCAGGGCGGCCTGCCTGGACGATGACTGGCAGGCCAATATCGCCACGCTCGCCCGGATCGCCGCCGCCAAGACCCCCGGCCCCCGGCCCGCGCCGCTCTACGTCAAGCCCGCCGACGCCGCCCCCGCCAGCGACCCGCCGCCGGTGATCCTCGACGCCAATGACGCCTGAGGCCCTCGCCGCGCTCTCGGCCCGCGCCTACCGACACATGGCGCCGTGGAGCGCGCAGGCCTTCGCCGAGACGCTCGCCCGACCCCATGCGCTGCTGACCGCCACCGAGCACGCCTTCGTGCTGGGCCTCGTGGTGGCGGGCGAGGCCGAAATCCTCGCCCTCGCCGCCGACCCGGACCACCAGCGGCAGGGCGCCGCCAGTGCCGCGCTCACAGGCTTCCACGCAGCGGCCGCCGCCCGCGACGCCACCCGTGTCCTGCTGGAGGTTGCCGCCGCCAACACCCCGGCCCGCGCCTTCTACGGTCGGCACGGATACCGCGAGATCGGCCTGCGCCGGGGCTACTACCGGCGTCCGGACCAGCCCCCCGACGATGCCGTCCTGATGGACCGTCCGCTTCCCTGACGTCGCTGCTGCGCCTGCAAAAACCGGTTGACCCGTCCCGGCCCCTGCGGCTTTGATTGGCCTGTCACAATCAGACGGGCAGGTCTTCTGTCCGCACATGCAACTGGGAGCATTCCATGACCTTCATGCAGAAGACCCTCGGCACCGTCGCCGCGCTGGCCCTCTCGGCCGGGGCCGCTCTGGCCGACCCGGCGCTGATCTACGACCTCGGCGGCAAGTTCGACAAATCCTTCAACGAGGCCGCCTACAACGGCGCGCAGCGTTGGGCCGACGAAACCGGCGGCAGCTACCGCGACATCGAGATCCAGTCCGAGGCGCAGCGCGAGCAGGCCCTGCGCCGCTTTGCCGAGGCGGGCTTCAACCCGGTCGTCACAACCGGCTTCGCCATCGCCGACATCATGGGCAAGGTCGCCGCGGACTACCCGGACACAAAATTCGTCAACGTCGACGGCTTCCTGCCCGAGGTGCCGGACAACGTGCTGATCACCACCTTCCAGGAGCATCAGGGCTCCTACCTAGTGGGGATGCTGGCGGCGATGGCCTCGGAAGCCGACACCGTCGGCTTCATCGGCGGCATGGACATCCCGCTGATCCGCCACTTCGGCTGCGGCTTCGCGCAGGGCGCCAAGGCGGTCAACCCCGACATCAAGATCGTCGCCAACATGACCGGCACGACGCCCGCCGCCTGGAACGACCCGGTGAAGGGCTCGGAACTGGCCAAGGCGCAGATCAGCCAGGGCGCGGACGTGATCTACGCCGCCGCCGGCGGCACCGGCGTGGGCGTGCTGCAGACCGCCGCGGACGAGGGCATCTACTCGATCGGCGTGGACAGCAACCAGAACCACCTGCACCCCGGCTCTGTCCTGACCTCGATGCTCAAGCGCGTCGATGTCGCGGTCTACGACGCCATGTCGGCGGGCGAAGGGCTGGAGACCGGCAAGACCGTCACCCTCGGCCTTGCCGAAGAGGGCGTCGGCTACGCGGTGGACGAGAACAACGAGTCCCTGATCACCGAAGAGATGGCCGCCGCAGCGGAAGAGGCCAAGCAGAAGATCATCGACGGCGAGATCGAGGTGGTCAGCTACTACGCCAACGACAGCTGCCCGGCCCTGCAGTTCTGATCCGACAAGAATCCGACACATGGCACCTGCCGGATCCTCCGGCAGGTGCGTTCCGAAGGCCCGGACAGATCGTGACCCAGACAAGCAAGCCCCTCATTGCCGCCGCCCTGCTGTTGGTGTCGGCCTGCGCCCCGGTCGAGACCTGGTACAAGGCCGGAGGCACCGCCGGTCAGTCGACGGCGGACCTGACCGCCTGCCGGGTGGAGGCCGTGCGGACCGTGCCCGCGAACACCCAGATCGGCGTCACGCCGATCCGCAGCACGCCGCCCCGGACGCAATGCTACGGCAAGGGGGACAAGGTCCGCTGCCACACGGTCCCCGGACGGATCTACGGCGGCCAGCGCTACAGCTACGACGCCAACGCGCCGCTGCGCGGCGACGTCGTCAGCCAGTGCATGGCGGGCCTCGGCTATCGTCCCGTCAGCCTCCCGGCCTGCACCGCGTCGCAGAAACCGGCGGTGCTGGTCGATCGCGGGATGCCCCCGCTGACGCAGGACAGCTGTGCGGTCACCACCCGCAGCGGCACCGTCATCGTGAACCCGTCCTGATCCGCCCCAGCCATGAGAGCGACGCCATGACCGACACTCCCGCCATCGAGCTCAAGGGCATCTCCAAGGCCTTCGGCCCCGTGCAGGCCAACAAGGACATCGCGATCCGCGTCATGCCAGGCACCATCCACGGCATCATCGGCGAGAACGGCGCGGGCAAGTCGACGCTGATGTCGATCCTCTACGGCTTCTACAAGGCCGACGCGGGCGAGATCTTCATCAAGGGCCAGCGCACCGAGATCCCCGACAGCCAGGCCGCCATCGCGGCGGGCATCGGCATGGTCTTCCAACATTTCAAGCTGGTGCAGAACTTCACCGTGCTGGAAAACGTCATCCTCGGCGCCGAGGACGGCGGGCTGCTGAAACCCTCGCTGTCGAAGGCGCGCGGCGTGCTCAAGCATCTGGCGCAGGAATACCAGCTGAACGTCGACCCCGACGCGCTGATCGAGAACCTTTCGGTCGGCCACCAGCAGCGGGTCGAGATCCTCAAGGCGCTCTACCGCGAGGCGGACATCCTGATCCTCGACGAGCCCACCGGCGTGCTGACCCCTGCCGAGGCCGACCACCTCTTCCGCATCCTCGAAGGGCTGAAGGCCGAGGGCAAGACGATCATCCTGATCACCCACAAGCTGCGCGAGATCATGGAGATCACCGATACGGTCAGCGTCATGCGGCGCGGCGAAATGACCGCCACCGTCAAGACCGCCGAGACCTCGCCCGAGGAGCTGGCCGAGCTGATGGTGGGCCGCAAGGTCCTGTTGCGGGTCGACAAGAAACCCGCGCAGCCCGGCGCCAAGATCCTCGAGATCGAGAACCTGCGCCACGTGGACCGCCACGGGGTGGAACGCCTCAAGGGCATCTCCCTCGACGTCCGCGCCGGAGAGATCGTCGGCATCGCCGGCGTGTCCGGCAATGGCCAGTCGGAACTGCTGCATGTGCTGGGCGGCTATGCCGACGCCACCGGAACGGTGCGCGTCAACGGCGAAGAGATCGACCTGACCGGCCAGCGCTCGGACGGCCAGTCGCGCCGCAAGCGCGGCATCGCCCATGTGCCCGAGGACCGCCACCACGAGGGGCTGATCCTGCAATACAGCGCCTGGGAAAACACCGTCTTCGGCTACCACCACGATCCGGCGATCCAGTCCGGCCCGCTGATGAACAACGCCGCGATCCGGGCCGAGGCGCAGGCCAAGATGGACCGCTACGACGTCCGCCCGCCCGATCCCGACCTCGCCGCCCGGAACTTCTCGGGCGGCAACCAGCAAAAGATCGTGCTGGCCCGCGAGATCGAGCGCGACCCCGACGTGCTGCTGATCGGCCAGCCCACCCGGGGTGTGGACATCGGCGCCATCGAATTCATCCATCAGGAAATCGTGCGCCTGCGCGACGCGGGCAAGGCGATCCTGCTGGTCTCTGTCGAACTGGACGAGATCCTCTCGCTCTCCGACCGCATCGCGGTCATGTTCGACGGCCACATCATGGGCGAGCGCCTGCCCGCCGAAACCGACCAGACCGAACTGGGCCTCTTGATGGCGGGCGTGACGGACACCGGGGGCAAAAACCCCATAGAGGCGGTCGACGCCGCGCTTAAGGCGCAGGAAAGCCGCGAGGCCGAGAACCATGACTGACCCGGCCCCCCGCCCCCGCCGGGACAGCCCCCCCGGCTTCTTCTGTCCCGAAATATCCCCGCCGGAGGCATCCCTCCGCGCCACTCGCCTCCCGGCCGGACCCGGCACAGCGGCGCGGGCTCCCGCACGACCCGGACACCTCCCGCCGAAGACCTCCCCCCGCGCCCCGGCCAGACCCGGCACAGCGACCCGGTCTTCTTCTTGGTCCAAATACCTCCCGCCGGAGGCATCCCTCCGCGCCCCCCGCGGCACCGCCAGACCTTTCACGCCCCCCGGAGCCCTCCATGGATAGAATGCCCGCATGGGCCGACGCGGTCCTCGTTCCCCTGATCTCGATCCTGCTTGCGGCGCTGGTCTCTGCGCTGGTGATCCTTGCCATCGGCGAGAACCCCGTCGAAGCATTGAGCCTCATGATCGACGGGGCGCTCATGCGCTCTACGGGCTGGGGCTACACGCTTTATTACACCACCAACTTTATCTTCACCGGCCTCTGCGTCGCCGTCGCCTTCCACGCCAAGATGTTCAACATCGGCGGCGAGGGGCAGGCGATGATCGGCGGGCTGGGCGTGGCGCTGGCCTGCCTCTTCATCCCCTGGCCGCACTGGACGCTGGCGCTGGTGGGCGCGACCGTGGCGGCGGCGGCCTTCGGCGCGGCATGGGCCTTTATCCCCGCCTACCTGCAGGCCAAGCGCGGCAGCCATATCGTCATCACCACGATCATGTTCAACTTCATCGCCGCCGCGGTGCTGAACTACGTGCTGGTCAATATCCTGCGCCCGGCGGGCGCCATGGACCCGGCCACGGCGGGCTTTCCCGCCGCCACCCACCTGCCGACCTTTCAGGACATGTTCGCCAGTGCCGAGAACCCGCTGTTCCGGGGCTCTCCGGCCAACATCACCTTCTTCGTCGCGGTGCTGGCCTGCGTGCTGGTCTGGCTGCTGATCTGGCGCACCCGGCTGGGCTACGAGATCCGCGCCTTCGGCCACTCCGAATCCGCCGCGCGCTACGCGGGTATCTCGCCGGTGCGCATCACCGTGCTTGCCATGCTGATCTCGGGCGGGCTGGCGGGGCTGATGGCGATCAACACCACCATGGGCGAGGCCGAGCGCCTTGTGATGAACGCCACCGAGGGCGCGGGCTTCATCGGTATCGCGGTGGCCCTGATGGGCCGCAGCCACCCGGTGGGCGTCTTCCTCGCCGCGCTGCTGTTTGGCTTCCTCTACCAGGGCGGGGCGGAACTGGCGCTCTGGACCAACATCCCGCGCGAGTTGATCACCGTGATCCAGGCGCTGGTGATCCTCTTCACCGGGGCGCTGGACAACATGGTGCGGATGCCGCTGGAACGCATCTTCATGGCTTTCGGCAAGGGGGCGCGCTGAGATGGACCTGAACACCCTCATCCAGATCCTCGACAGCACCATCCGCCTTGCCACGCCGCTGCTGCTGGCCTGCCTCGCGGGGCTGTTCTCGGAACGCTCGGGGATCATCGACATCGGGCTCGAAGGCAAGATGCTGATCGCCGCCTTCTTCTCTGCCGCCGTGGCCTTCGCGACCGGATCGGTCTGGCTGGGCCTGCTGGCGGGGATCGCCGCCTCTATGGCGCTGTCGGCGCTGCACGGGCTGGCCTCCATCACCTTTCGCGGCAACCAGCTTATCTCGGGCGTGGCGCTGAACTTTCTCGCCTCGGGCCTGACGGTGCTGATCGCGCAGGTCTGGTTCAGCCAGGGCGGACGCACGCCCTCGCTGATGTCCGGCGGACGGTTCGAGAACATCACCCTGCCCCTGGCCGACACCCTGCGCGGCGTGCCCATCCTCGGTCCGATCTACGCCGACCTGATCTCGGGGCACTCTATCCTCGTCTACGCGGCACTGCTGGCGGTGCCCCTGACATGGTGGGTGCTGTTCCGCACCCGCTACGGCCTGCGCCTGCGCGCCGTGGGCGAGGCGCCCGAGGCGGTGGACACCGCCGGGGTGTCTGTCGTGGGGCTGCGCTATTCCTCGCTGGTGATCACCGGCGTGCTCTGCGGCATGGCGGGCGCCTATCTCGCTACCGGCCTGCAAGCGGGCTTTGTCCGGGAAATGACGGCGGGCCGGGGTTATATCGCGCTGGCGGCGCTGATCTTCGCAAAGTGGCGGCCCTGGTACGCGCTCTGGGCCTGCCTGCTGTTCGGGCTGTTGCAGGCGGTTGCGCTGCGCTACCAGAACCTCGACCTCGGGCTCTTCGTGGTACCGGTGCAGGTGATGGACGCCCTGCCCTACATCCTGACCGTGGTCATTCTTGCGGGTTTCGTCGGCAAGGCGATCCCCCCGCGCGCGGGCGGCGAGCCCTACGTCAAGGAACGGTAGGCGCGCGGCCGCCGGGCGCGGGACAATACGGGTCGGGCCCGGCCCGGCACAGGGAGGTCTGGTATGGCGTTCTTTCCGCCACGGCGGCACAAGCTGATCCGGGCGCTGTTCCGGAGGCTCTACCGGACGCCCTACTACATGATCCGCACCGTGCACGGCCTGCTGCTGGTGATCGACGAAGGCTCTGCGGTCGATCGCCGCGTCGCCCGCCGCAACAGGGCCGATGCCGAGCGGATCGCCCGGCTGTTCCCGTTCGCCCGGCGCGCCGCCGAGCGGCTGGGCAAGCCCTTCGACGTGCTCGACGCCAGCAGCCGCAAGGGGCACTTCGCGATGCTGGCGGCGCTGGAGGAACGGGCCGGTGATATCCTTGCCTTCGAAGCCGACATCCAGAACCGCAACCAGCTGGGTGCGCAGCTGTTCCTGAACGCGCTGTCGCGACGGATCGAAGTGCTGCCGCTTGCCATCGGCGGCAGCGCCGGGCGCGACCGGCGCCGCTTTGCCGAGGACGGCACCCCCATGGGCACCGTGCTGACGCTGGACCCGCCGCGCGGGCGGCGGCAAAGCGTCGAGATCCGCCCGCTCGATGCGGTGATCACCTGGCGTGGGCGCCTCGTCATCGGCGCCATCGACGCGCGCGAAGACGCCACCGGCTTTCTAGAGGGTGCAAGACGCACCGTGGCCGAGAACCTCTGCCTCTGGCAATTCGAAATCGGGATCGATGCCGAGCGGCTGACCGCCCTTGCCGAAAGCCTCGGGCTGCGCGCGCTGGACGTCCCTGGGCGGGACCGCTACTTCACCAATATCCCGCCGGAGATCCTGAAGGCATGACCGCGTCCCGCCCCCCTTCCCCCACCCCCCTGCGCTGCGCTTGCAAAACGCGCGGGCTTGGGTCTAGCTGAGACCATGCAGGTCTATCTTCCGATCGCCGAGGTTTCGGTCAACGCGCTTATGTTGCTGGGGCTGGGCGGCCTCGTGGGCGTGCTCTCGGGCATGTTCGGCGTCGGCGGGGGCTTTTTGCTGACACCGCTGCTGTTCTTCATCGGTATCCCACCCTCGGTAGCCGTTGCCACCGGCGCCAACCAGATCGTCGCCTCGTCCTTTTCCGGCCTGCTGGCGCATCTGAAACGCAAGACCGTCGATTTCAGAATGGGCGGGGTGTTGCTGGCGGGCGGCATCGTCGGCGCCACGCTGGGCGTGATGCTGTTCAACTACCTCAAGACCATGGGGCAGGTCGATCTGCTGGTGCGGCTGTTCTACGTCGTCTTCCTCGGCATCATCGGCGCGCTGATGTTCGTCGAAAGCCTGCGGGCGCTACGCAAGTCCCGTCGCGGCGGCCCGCCCACCCGGAAAAAGCACAACTGGGTCCACGGCCTGCCGCTGAAGATGCGGTTCCGCACCTCGGGCCTCTACATCTCGGTCATCCCGCCGGTGCTGGTCGGCCTGTCGGTCGGGGTTCTGGCGGCGATCATGGGCGTCGGCGGCGGCTTCATCATGGTGCCCGCGATGATCTACCTGCTGGGGATGCCGACCAAGGTGGTGATCGGCACCTCGCTGTTCCAGATCATCTTCGTCGCCGCCTTCACCACCGTGCTGCACGCCTCGACCAACTACACCGTCGACGTGATGCTGGCGGTTCTCCTGATCCTCGGCGGCGTCGTGGGGGCGCAGTTCGGCACCATCATCGGCACCCGGATGAAGGCCGAACAACTGCGCATCCTGCTGGCCTCGATGGTGCTGCTGGTCTGCGGCAAGCTGGCGCTGGAACTGCTGCTGCGGCCCGCCGAGCTGTACAACATCACCGCCGTGGGCAGCCACTGATGCGCTGGCTGCTGGGCCTCCTCGTCACGCTGGCCGCCCTGCCCGCGCAGGCCGAAGAGGTGGTGCTGGGCCTCAGCAGCGACACCGTCGCGATCTCGACCGATTTCGACGGCTCTGACATCCTGATCTACGGCGCCGTGAAGCGCGAGGCCCCCATCGCCGAAGCACCGCTTCAGGTGATCGTCACCGTCAGCGGGCCGTTCCAGCCCCTGACCGTGCGACGCAAGGAGCGCCGCTTCGGCATCTGGATCAACACCGACTCGGTCTTCGTGGACGCCGCCCCCTCGTTCTACGCCGTGGCGACCTCGGCGCCCTGGCAAGAGGTGATCTCGGATACCGAGGACCTGCGCCACCGCATCTCTATCCCGCGGGCCATCCGCTCTGTCGGGGCGCCGGAATCCGTGCCGGACGCGCAGAGCTTCACCGAGGCGGTTATCCGCGTCCGCACCGACGAAGGCACCTACAAGGTGCTCGAAAGCAGCGTCGGCCTGCGCGAACAGACGCTGTTTGACACATCCGTGCAATTGCCGGCCAACCTGACCGAAGGCACCTACAGCACCCGCGTCTTCCTGACCCGGGACCGGGCGGTGGTGTCCAGCTTCGCCACGACGATCGAGGTCCGCAAGGTCGGGCTGGAACGCTGGCTGCACGCGCTCTCGCGCCAGCAACCGCTGGTCTACGGGCTGATGTCGCTGGCCCTCGCCATCGCCGCGGGCTGGGGCGCCTCCGCGGCCTTCCGGGCGATCCGTCACCAATGACCCGCCACGGCCCATCCCCCCGCGCCGACTGGCCCAGCCTGCGCCCGCTGCAGACACGCTGGAAGGACAACGACGCGCTCGGCCACATGAACAACGCCGAGTATCTCTCGCTCTTCGACACGGCAATCAGCCTGTGGCAGATCGAGAACGGCATTGCGATCACCGGCCCGGAGGCGCTGCGCTTCGTGGTGGTCGAAAACGGCTGCCGCTACTTCGCGGAAGCCGGCTTTCCCGATACCCTTCACGCGGGCCTGCGCCTTGGGCACTTGGGCCGCAGTTCCTTCCGGTTCGAGCTCGCCCTGTTTCGCAACACCGAGGAACGCGCTTGCACCGAGGCCTTCTTCGCCATGGTCCTGACCGATGCCGACGGCCGCCCGACCCCCTTGCCGGATCGGCTTCGCGCGGCCCTGACAATCCTTCTTCCGCCAACCGTGTAAGGGGGCTCTGCCCCCAAACCCCCGAGGTATTTGACCCAAGAAGAAACCAAAGGGCGCCCGTCCCGGGCTTCTTCTTGGTCCAAATACCCTTGGGGGTGAATGCCGCAGGCAGAGGGGGCAAAGCCCCCATTCACCTTTCCCCACAGGCGGACCGCTCAGGCCTTTTCGTGGAAAAAGGCGTAGATCCGTTCGGCCAGCGCCTCGCTGACGCCCTCGACGGCGCGCAGGTCCGAGAGGTTGGCGCGGCTCACCGCCTTGGCGGAGCCGAAATGCGCCAGAAGCGCGCGCTTGCGCGCGGCGCCGACGCCGGCGATCTCGTCCAGCGGGTTGGCGGAGACAGCCTTAGAGCGTTTCGCCCGGTGGGTGCCGATGGCGAAGCGGTGCGCCTCGTCACGCAGGCGCTGGACGAAATAGAGCACCGGGTCGTTGCGGCGCAGGGCGAAGGGGCGCTGGCCGGTGCGGTGGAATTCCTCCTTGCCGTGGTCGCGATCCACGCCCTTGGCAACGCCCACCATGGGCACGTCCTCGACGCCATGCTCGCGCATGATCTCGGCCACCGCCGAGACCTGCCCGGCGCCGCCGTCGATCAGCAGGAGGTCTGGCCAGAGCCCCTTGTCTCGGTCCGGGTCCTCTTTCTGCAGCCGGGTGAAGCGGCGCTTGAGCACCTCCTTCATCATGCCGAAGTCGTCGCCGGGCGTCAGTTCGTCACCGCGGATATTGTACTTGCGGTACTGGTTCTTCATGAAACCGTCGGGCCCGGCGACGATCATCGCCCCCACCGCATGCGCGCCCTGGATATGCGAGTTGTCGTAGACCTCGATGCGCTGCGGCGGGCTCTCCAGCCCGAAGGCTTCGGCCAGCCCGGCCAGCAGCTTCCCCTGCGCCGCGCTTTCGGACATCTTGCGGCCAAGGCTCTCGCGGGCGTTGCGCGCCGCGCCCTCTACCAGCTCCGCCTTCTCCCCGCGCTGCGGCACGGTGATCTCGACCTTGCGGCCCAGCTTTTCCGACAGCGCCTGACACATCAGGTCCTCGTCCTCGATCCCGTGGGAGAGGATCAGCAGCCGCGCCGGGTCCTTGGTATCGTAGAACTGGCCGAGGAAGGCCTCCATCACCTCGGCGGGCGAGACATCCTCGCCGACGCGCGGGTAGAAGTCCTTGTTCCCCCAGTTCTGGTTTGCCCGGATAAAGAAGACCTGCACGCAGGCCTGCCCGTGCTCCATATACAGCGCGATGACATCCGCCTCGGCGACGCCTGCCGGGTTGATCCCCTGCGCCGTCTGCACCTGTGTCAGCGCGCGGATGCGGTCGCGCAGCGCGGCGGCGCGTTCGAACTCCATAGCCTCAGACGCCTCGGCCATCTGCGCCGCCAGCAGACCCTGGATGTCGGTCGACTTGCCCGAGAGGAAGCGCTGCGCGTCGCGCACGCTGGCGGCATAGTCCTCTTCCGAGATGCGGCCCACGCAGGGCGCCGAGCAGCGTTTGATCTGGTGCAGCAGGCAGGGGCGCGTGCGGCTTTCGAACATGGAATCCGAGCAGTTGCGCAGCAGGAAGACCTTTTGCAGCTGGTTCAGCACCCGGTTCACCGCCCCGGCGCTGGCGAAGGGCCCGTAGTAGCTGCCGCCCGCCTTCTTCGCGCCGCGATGCTTGTGGATCATCGGAAAGGCGTGGTCGGTCACATGGATGTTCGGGAAGGACTTGTCGTCCCGCAGCAGCACGTTGAACTTCGGTTTCAGCTGCTTGATCAGGTTCTGTTCCAGCAACAGCGCCTCGGTTTCCGTCCGGGTCGTCAGGAACATCATCGAGGCGGTGTCCGCGATCATCCGCTCGATCCGCCGAGAATGCCCGGTGGGCCGCGCATAGCTGGACACCCGCGCCTTCAGGTTGCGCGCCTTGCCGACATAGAGCACCCGCGACTGCGCATCGAGCATGCGGTACACGCCCGGAGAGCTCTGCAGCGTCTTCAGGTAGGACTGGATCACCGCGTGCCCGGTTTCGGTCTGTTCGGTCATGATCGCCCGCCCTTTCCGGCCTTCGTGATTCTGCCCTCTGGCTGCCCCGGCTCGGCGCAGGGTTCAAGCAGGATTACATCCACGGAAACTGTGGACAACTCTGTAGGCAAATCTCTGGCAAGTCCGGATTTCCATGGAATCTCGTATACTTCAGGGCACTGCACAAATTTTAATCACGTTCATAAAGACCTGTTTTTTCTGGGTTTAATTCTGTCCCGACACAAGCCCTTGAGTTTCTTAACATTTCCGTAACGCTTTTGCGTCAGCCCCGTGACCGGTGCAGAAGTGTCGCGCGCCGCGCCCTGCGCGACCGCTGGGGGCGGCCTATTCCACCCCTGTCACATCCGGCGTTTCCCAGCCCAGATGCTGGCCGCCGTCGACACAGAGCAACTGGCCCGTGACCGCCTTGGCCCCCAGGAAATACCCCAGCGCCCCGACGATATCCTCGGCATCCGAGCCGCGCCCCAGCACCGTGGCGGCGCGCTGGCGGGCAAAGTCGGACTCGCTCTGCCGCCCGCCCCGCAGGGTCGGACCCGGGCCGATGCCATTGACGCGGACGCGCGGCGCAAGCGCCTGCGCGGCGGTGCGGGTGAAGGACCAGAGGCCGGTCTTGGCGATGGTGTAGCTCATGAACTCGGGCGTCAGCTTGCGCACCCGCTGGTCGATCATGTTGACCACCAGCCCCTGCGCCACCGGCTCGCCCCCGGCGTCGCGCAGGGGGTCCGGCACCTGCGCGGCAAAGCGCTGCGTCAGGACCACCGGCGCCCGCAGGTTGCTTTCCAGCGCGCGATCCCAACTGGCCCGGGTGCCGCTTTCAAGATCGTCATGTTCGAAGATCGAGGCATTGTTGACCAGCACCGTCAGCGGCCCGCCCAGAGCCTCCGCAGCCCGGGCCACCAGCGCGCCGGCCTGCGCCTCGTCCAGCAGGTCGGCCTGAAGCGCCACGGCGCACCGCCCCATGGCCCCGATCTCTGCCACAAGCCCTGTCGCGGCCTCTTCCGAGCCGCGGTAATGAACCGCGACGTCATAGCCCCGCCGCGCAAGATCCAGCACCATGGCGCGGCCCAGCCTCTGCGCCCCGCCGGTGACAAGCGCCCGTCCCGTCATCGTCACTCCTCAGATCAGTACGAGGGTGACATAGCCCAGATAAAGCGCTGACAAGACCACGCCCCAAAGCCGCGTCAGGTCGCGCTTGAGGAAGACGAAGGGCACCAGCAGCAGCGAGGCCGCGACCATGACACCCAGATCGAAGGCCAGCTCGGACAGCTCGAAGGGCATGGGGGCAATCAGCGAGGCGATGCCGATGATCGCCAGAAGGTTGAACATGTTCGAACCGATGACATTGCCCAATGCCACGTCCGCCTGCCTGCGGATCGCCGCCATGACGGTGGTCGCAAGCTCCGGCAGCGAGGTGCCGACCGCCACCAGCGTCAGCCCGATCACCTCGTCCGAGACATTGAACATGCGCGCGATCTCTGTCGAGGCATCGACTAGCAGGTCGGCGCCCAGCGGCAGGCCGACCAGGCCCAGCAGAAGGAACAGGGCGATCTTCCAGCCCGGCATGCTGGGGTCGGCGCCTTCGGGTTCCTCGAGATCCTCTTCCAGCTGCCCGGCGCGGCGATGCGCCAGGGCCTGGACGATCTGGTCGAAGAGAATCACCGCAAGCGCCGCCAGCAGGATCAGGCCGGATATCCAGTCGAAGGTCTCGCGCAGCGCCAGAAGGCAGAACAGCGCCGTGGCGCCCAGCATCTGAAGATAGCTTTTCCGGGTGTCGTGGCCCGAGGTGTGCATGATCGTGATCAGGGCCGGTATACCCAGCACCATCAGCACGTTGGCGGTGTTCGAGCCGATCACATTGCCCAGTGCGATGCCCGGCGCGTCCATCAGCGCGGCCTGGGTCGAGATCAGAAGCTCGGGCGCCGAGGTGCCGAAGGCGACGATGGTCAGCGACACGATCAGCGCCGGAATCCCGACGCGCAGGCTGAGGTTCACGGCCCCCTTCACCAGTGCGTCGCCCGCAAGAAGCAGGATCAGCAGTCCCAGAACAGCGTAGAGGAATACCATGTCAGCCTTTCTTGCCGCAGGGGCAAGGGCCCTTGCCGATCTTGTGTCGCCCGCAGGCGGGACAGGGGGCGGCGCTCAGCCGACGCGCGCGGAAACGGTCGATATGCTTCTGCCCCGGAACGCGCAGTTTGCCGAACATCGCGATCACCGCAATGAAAACAAGGAAGAGGGCAACGATCTTCGCCAGCACGCGCTACAGCCCGAAACGCGCGAATTCCGCGCGCTCTTCGATCTCGCCCATGGCGCCCTGCAGGGCCCGCGCCCCGACCCGCGACAGCAGCGGTTTCTTGTGCTCAAAGCGGCGGAACTGCACCTTGCCGCCGAAGCGCGCCTTCATCTGCGGCACAAGATGACCGACGCCATCGGCCAGGCCCTGGTCGACCGCCGCCTGCCCGATCCAGACCTCGCCGGTGAACAGGTCGGGGTTCTCGGCCAGCCTGCCGCCGCGCCGCGCCCTGATCTGCGCAATGAAGGTCTCGTGCAGCTGCCCCAGCAGACGGTTCAGCCGCGCCACGTCCTCTTCGCTCTCGGGGCGGAAAGGGTCCAGCATGGACTTCGACCGCCCGGCGGTGTGCAACCGCCGCTCGATCCCTTGCCGCTGCAGGAAGACATGCGCCCCGAAGCCCGCCGAGATCACCCCGATGGAACCGAGGATCGAACTGGGATCGGCCCAGATCTCATCTGCGGCGCTGGCGATCCAGTAACCGCCCGAGGCCGCCACATCTTCGACGAAGGCATAGACCGGCACCTTCTTGTCCTCGGACAGGCGCCGGATGCGCGCTCCGATCAGCGAGGACTGCACCGGCGACCCGCCCGGAGAATTTATTTCCAGCGCCACCGCGTCGGGTTTGCCCCGAAACGCCTTTTCCAGCGATTGCGCCACGGACCGGTCGCTCATCGAGGACCGTCCGGCCATGCCGATGGCACCCTGAAGGCGCACCACATGCACCCTCGGCCCGGATTTCACGAAGGGGATCCATTTCTTCATGCCCAGCGATGTAGAGACGCCCCGCAGGCGAAACAAGGCACCCCTCCAAAAGACCCGCCCCTGTGTCCCACACACCTCGCGTCACCCCCTTGGGCAAGCCGGCCCAAGCCCCCCGCAAAACCGCGCCGCCCCCTGCTTCTCTGGCCGCGAAAATACCCCGGGGCGCGCGCGCAGCGCCCCCGACAGGGGTTTGGGGACGCAGTCCCCAAGAGGGGATGCGCGCCGCAGGCGCTCAACCCGAAAGGGTCGGCGCCTCAGAAAAAGCTCTGCGGGTCGATGTCCACGGCCATGCGCAGGTCGCCCTTCAGCGAAACCTGCCCGGTCCATTCCGTCAGCGCGGCCTGCAAGGCCACCCCTTTCGGCGCCTTGACCAGCAGCCGCACCCGGTGGCGCCCGCGCACCCGCGCGATGGGCGCGGCGGCGGGGCCGAAGACCTGCGCGCCGACGCGCCGGAGGGCGCCGTCGTTCCGCGCCAGGTGATTGCCCAGGTCGAAGACCCGGCCCATGTCCTCGCCCGACAGGATGATCCCCGCCAGCCGCCCATAGGGTGGCATCCCGGCGGCGCGGCGCTCCTGCGCCTCGGCGGCCCAGAAGGCCTCTTCGTCACCCGCAAGGATAGCGCGGATCACCGGGTGTTCCGGCTGGTAGGTCTGCAACAGCGCCGCGCCCGGCGCCTCGGCCCGCCCGGCCCGGCCCGCCACCTGCCGCATCAACTGAAAGGTCCGCTCGGCGGCGCGCAGGTCGCCGCCCTGAAGCCCGAGGTCCGCGTCGATCACCCCCACCAGCGTCAGCTTGGGAAAGTTGTGCCCCTTGGCCACCAGCTGCGTGCCGATGATCACATCGGCCCCGCCCTCGGCGATGCTCAGAATCTGCGCCTTCAGCTCGCGCGCCGTGCCGTAAAGGTCGGAGGACAGCACCGCAATCCGCGCCTCGGGGAAATGTTCCGCCGCCTCTTCGGCCAGCCGCTCCACCCCCGGCCCCACGGCGGCCAGCGTGTCCTCGGCCTGGCAATGCGGGCAGGTGGTGGGCACGGGCTTCGATTCACCGCACTGGTGGCAGACGAGGCGCTTCAGAAAGCGGTGCTCGACCATGCGCGCGTCGCAGTGGTCGCAGCCGATCTGTTGCCCGCAGGCCCGGCAGAGCGTCACCGGCGCATAGCCCCGCCGGTTGATGAACAAAAGCGCCTGCTCTCCCTTCGCCATGCGCGCCTTGATCGCGTGCTGCAAAGCGGTCGAGATCCAGCGGTTCGCGGGCAGGCTTTCGGCCCGCATGTCGAGGCTGCGCATCTCCGGCAGGACGGCGGCGCCGAAGCGGGAGGTCAGCGTCAGGCGCTTGTACTTGCCCGCGTCGGCATTGGCCCAGCTTTCCAGCGAAGGCGTGGCCGAGGCCAGCACCACCTGCGCACCAAGGATCGAGGCCCGCAGCACCGCCATGTCGCGGGCGTTGTAAAGGACACCCTCCTCCTGCTTGTAAGAGGTGTCGTGTTCCTCGTCGACGACGATCAGCCCGAGGTCCCGGAACGGCAGGAACAGCGCCGAGCGTGCGCCGACCACCACCTGCGCCTGTCCCTCGGCGACCATCTTCCAGACCCGGCGGCGTTCGGTCAGGGTGACACCGGAATGCCATTCGGCTGGCCGCGCGCCGAACCGCGCCTCGACCCGGGTCAGGAACTCTGCCGAGAGCGCGATCTCGGGCAGAAGCACCAGCGCCTGCCGGTTCTGCCGCAGCGCCTCGGCCACCGCCTCGAGGTAGACCTCGGTCTTGCCGGAGCCGGTGACGCCCTTCAGCAGCACGGTCTCGTAGCCACCCGCCCGCTGCCCCGTGCGCAGGCTTTCGGCGGCGGCGGACTGGTCGTCGGTCAGGGCCTTGCCGCCGTGGTCGGGGTCGAGCAGCGGAAAGGGCGTGTCGCGGGGGCTTTCCTCCTCAAGGATGGCGCCGGACTTCACCAGCCCCTTGACCACCGGCGAGGTGACCCCCGCCGCCTCGGCCAGTTCGTTCAGGGTCAGCGACAGGCCGCCCATCTCGGCGGCGGCCTCCAGCACGCGGGTGCGGGCGTCGGTCATGCGGTCGGGGGAGCCGTGGCCCAGCCGGTAGACCTTGCGCATCGACGGCGGATCGCCCAGCCCCGGCGCGCGGGTCGCGAGCCGCAGCATGGCGGGCAAAGGGGTCAGCGTGTAGGCCCCGGCCTTTTCAAGGAAGGCGCGCATCTCGTCGCGCATCGGCGCCGCGTCCAGCACCCGGATGACCGAGCGCACCTTGGACAGGTCGAAATCGCCGCGCCCCGGCCCCCAGACCACGCCCAGCACCTTGCGCGGCCCCAGCGGCACCTCGACGAAGGCGCCCAGATGGCAGCCGCCCTCGGGCGCGCGGTAGTCGAGCGGGCGGTCGAGCGGCTGGGTGGTCAGCACGCCGATCAGCGCGCCGGGGTCGAAGAAGGAAGTCACGGGCAGCGGTCCACGAAGCTTGGGCCAAAGGGGTACGCCAGCGCGCCCGCGAATCCAAGCGCCGACCGGGGCGCCGAAATCTTGCAAAGATTTCGGACCGTTTTCTTTGCAAGAAAACGCCCAGCCTCAGACGTTGGGTTCGCCCTGAAGCCCCAGCAGCTTGCGGAAACCGGTCCAGTAGCCCGGCAGCTTCGGCGTCTCGGTCATGCCCGCCAGCGCCTCCTCGGCCCAGGGCGCCATCTCGCGCCGCGCGAAATCGCGGCCCCAGTCGAGATAGGCCTGCGCATCCCCGGGCCGCAGGCGGCAGGCCGATCCCACCAGCCCCACCAGCGTCTCGGGCGGCGAGTACCATTCGTCCTGAATGCCGGTCACGCGGGCGCGCATCAGCGGGCCGATCACCCGCATCAGCCGTTTTTCGGAGAAGGTCAGCAGCATGCGTCCCATCTCGTCGCGCGAGTAGTGGATCAGCGGCGGGAAGGTGTCGAAGAAGACCGCCTCGCCGCCCCGGATCGCGAAGTTGCGGATCGAGGGGTGGAAGCCGATGCGCGCCTCCTGCCCCTCGGCCCAGTGCCAGAAGCGGGCGATGACCTGACCGGCGGCCTCCATCATCGCCAGCGTCTCGGGCAGGGGCTGCCGCTGCATCAGCGGGCGCATCAGGCTGTCCACCGGCAGCGCCTCCTGCACGATGACGGGGACCGAGGCGCCCTCCATCTCCAGCAGGTGGAAGGCCGTTTCCGGCATCGGCACGCCACCGGCCAGCAGAGCGGCGACGTAATCTTCGTGGCAGTCGCGCAGGCGCTCGGCCATGGCGCGGTCGGTCAGGCCCCGGTAGACCTTGATCACCCGGTCGCTGAAGGGCCCCTCGGCGGGCCGGAAGGGCGCGCAGAAGTAGCCCAGCCGGGAAATGGTCTGCCCGCGCGCCGCGCTGTCGGCGCGGATCAGCGCCGCAAGCGCATCGAGGTCCGTCATGTCAGCTCTCCTTCGCCGGCCTGCCCGCCCCGTCTGCCTTCACCGCAGTCCACGGGACCGGCCCGCACCGGCCTTTCCTGGCTTCGGGGCTTACCCCAGCCCCAGCCGCTCCGCCACCTCGGAAACCAGCGCAGCCACCTCGTCGCGGGCCGGGGTCCGCGCGCCTTCTTGCGCGCACAGCCCCTTGCCCAGGGCCTCGGCGTAGCCCACGCGATGCGCCAGCGAGGCCTGTGCCACCTCTGCCCCCAGCTTGGTCGCGGCCTCGGTGACCTCGGCCCCCAGCCGCGTGCCGCTGCGGGTGCGGTTCATCACCAGCAGCGTGTCGCGACCCTCTCGGTTGGCCAGATCCAGCACGCCCTCGGTCGCCCACAGGTCGACATGGCTGACGGAAACCGGCACCACCACCAGATCCGCCACACGCAGGGCGGGGCGCAGATCGCTGTCCGCCTTGGGCGGCGTGTCGATGATGACGATGTCATTGGCGGCGGAAAGCTTGCGGCACTCGTAAGAAATGCCCCAGGCCGAGGAGGTGGCGAAGTCCAGCCCCTCGCAGGCCTCCGGCGTGGCCTCGACCCGGGTCATGAACCAGCGCCCAAGGCTGCCCTGCGGATCGAGATCCACCAGCGCAACCGTCAGGCCCCGCGCCCGAAATCCGATGGCGAGATGCGCGGCCAGCGTTGTCTTTCCGCTGCCGCCTTTCTGCTGCGCCACCGTGATCACCCGTCCTGCCATGCTGCACCCCTCGCCAGTCCTTGCATCACCTTGCACCGAGCGGCCCCGCTCTGCCAGCCCCCGTGACGCGGCGCCGGGCCTCAGGGTCCGCTGCCCCCTGTCGGGGCAACCGGGCGCTCAGCGCTTAACCCTGCGTTAACCAGAGTGAACCCACACTGAAAGCCCACCCGGACTGCGGGACCGCCCCATGCGACTGCTTGCCGCCTGCCTGTTTCTCGTGCTTTCCACCACATCCGCCCTGCCCGGCGTATGGCCGCGCGAGCGCGGCACGGGCTTTGTTTCCGCAGATGCCCGGCTGGCCTGGCCACAGGACGTGGCGCACCGCCAGTACGAGGATGCGCTGCGACAGTATTACACCCTATACGTGGAATACGGGCTGACCGACCGCTGGACGCTGGGGCTGGACCTTGGGCGATCCGTTTCCGGCGATGGCAAGACGGTGGTCTTTCTACAGTACCCGCTGCGCGACCGGGACCGTGGCCTTCGGGCCACCGCGCAGCTCGGCTTTGGAAAGATATCCGGAGAGGCGGTCGTCCGGCCGGGGCTGGCAATCGGCTGGGGGCTGCCGAATGGCTGGCTCACCGCCGAATCCGTCGCCGAGATCCGCACCGACAGCGGCCTGACCGACCTGAAGCTGGACGTAACGTGGGGGGTGAACTTCGACAGCGGCACAAAGTGGATCATGCAGCTTCAGACCGGGCGGCCATGGGCCTCGGACGATTTCGCCCGCGCCGCGACCTCTGTGGTGCTGCCCCTGCGCGGCGGGCTCAGCGTCGAGGCCGGTGTGACCTGGGGACTGCACACGGACGAAAGCATAGGCGTGAAACTGGGGCTGTGGAAAGAGTTCTGAGGCGCGCCACCGGAGAGGATCGGCAGGGCGTAACACAAGGGGGGACCGCGCCTTGCACGGGGGGAAGGCGCAGACCGTTCGAAGCCATCGAAAACCGTCGCGGTGCAGCGACCGGTTCGCCAAGGAAAACGGTCCGGCGTTCCGCGACTGTGCAACAGGGCCCGGCGCAGAGCCGCCGGACCCCGTCCGGTGCGCCGCCCTCAGCGATCCATGCGGATGCTGAGGGTCACGTCCCCAAGCATCGGCTCTGGCCAGACCACGTTGACCTTGTCCTTGCCCGCGCCCTGTTCCGGCTGCGTGTAGGGCATGTGGAACCTCGTGATATTGCCCGTGTCGCGTGGGCGTGTGGTGGTCACAAGGCCTTCGACCCCCATCGCGTGGCCGTTGAACGGCAGGCGGTTGTCGGTATCGACCTCCCAGACGTTCGAATGCGTGTTCTGGTCGTGGTCCACGCGCAGCGGATTCTTCGCGCCGTATTCGATGTTGTGGTAGGTGTTGCCCGCAAAACTGACGCTGCGCATCTTGCCCAGATCCAGTGGCGCATAAGAGGTATCCACCCGCTCGACCCGGTTGATGTAGGCCCCCACGCAGCGGAAAGTGTTCCCCGAGACGTTCAGGCCGTTGATGTAATGCCCGGTGCCGTAGGGCTTCACGACGATATGGCTGAACCATGGCGCGCAGTCCGAAGACAGCATCACGTTGTTGGTGATCGAAAGGCCCGCGAAGCCGAAGCCGCCGCTGAAATCCGGCTCGGGCTCACGCTCGTTGGTCCATTCGATGCTGCAATTGTCGACGTAGTTTCCGGTAATCTGCGTGTTGCAGGCGCGCAGGGTCAGCACGATCCCCGCCGTGCGCCCGCCGTTGTTGGACGCGCCGCCCTGGAAGAAATGGTTGCCCATGATCGTGTTGTGCGCGCCGCTCATGACGACGAAGTGCCGGAACTGCGAGGCCCGGCAGGACCGGATCTTCACGTCGTTGGCATTCACGTTTATGGCGACGGTGGTGCGGTCCTGCACCTCGGCCCCGCCCTCGGTCGAGATGAACTGGCAGAGGTCGACCAGAAGGCCCTGACAGCCGTCCCCAATAGAGGTGATGCCGCGCTGCGCGGGCCGGTTGAAGACGCAGTTGCGGATCACGTTGACCGCCCCGATGGGCGCCAGCGCAAGACCCGAGGCATAGCCCTGACACTGGAACTCCAGCCCCTCCAGCTCGAAGACGTTGATGCGCTCGAACCCAGTGAAGTCCAGCAGGTATTTGAAGCGCGTAAAGGTGTAGCTCTGGGTGCCGACCGCGTCGGACAGCGGCTGTGACAGGGTGATCTCCTGCGCGGCGACGTTGACCGAACGGACGTAGACCTCGCGGCCGACACCGGCACCGGTGATCAGCGCCCCGACCGGCACGTTGGCGGCATTCGTGACATTGGTCAGGCGCCAGTTGTTGCTGGCCGAATAGGTCGCGGTGCTGGTCACCACCTCCGGGGTCCAGTTGCCGGTGTCCTCGGCGCGCAACTGGCCGTTGCGGATGACACGGCGCTGCGCGTAGCTGGTGCGGTTGGGCACGCAGGCGGCAAGATCGATGGGCGCGGTCACCGAGATCCGCCGCCCGCCAAGATCGAGGCTTTCGGCATCGGCACCGTTCATCAGCGACTGCACCGCCTTCTTGAAGGCAAGTTCCTCGTCCCCGAAAGCCTCGATATAAGTGGCGATGTCGAAGTTCTTAGTCAGGTTCAGCACCGCGGCGGTGGGCATGCTGACCGTGCCCTCGAAAATGATCGGGTTGTAGATCGACACCGTCTCGGCCAGCCGGTATGTGCCTGCCGACACAAGGATACGCCGCCCGTTGGCGTCCGCGTCCGCCGCCTCGAAGGCCGCCGAATCATCGGTGGTCCCGTCGCCCACCGCGCCGTAGTCGCGCACGTCGACCCAGTTCATCATCGTCCGCAGGAAGGCCCCTGTGACGTCCTCGATGACGATGTCATCGACCCGCACCACGCCGCCGTTCGGGCCGGTCAGGTCGATGCCGAAATGGCCATAGGCCGCGTCAGAGCCCCAGACCAGGTCGACGCCCTCACGGTTGCCCGCGCCGACGATGGCACTGACCTCGACCACCGCGCCGTAGCTGGTCAGGGCCACCGCGTCGCCGGTGCTGTCGACACCGGCCACCGCAGAGCCGTTCGACTGCGCCGCATAGCCCGCGATCCGGACAGAGGGCAGCGCGCCCGCCACCGCCTTGACCCGCGCGGTCACGCGCAGGTAGCAGCCGGTGGGCAGCGGCGTCTGCCCCATGAAGCGCAGTTTCTGCGTCGAAGTGGTCTTCTGGATCTCAAGGCAGCCGCCGAAATCCGCGTCCGCCGGGACAAAGGCCGCCGTGGCGAGGCTTGCGTAGGTGTCAGACCCCGGTACACCGTCTCCCCGCGACCATTGGCCAAGGTTGGTGCCTGAAAACGCCTGAGGCATGAAGACCAGCCCGTCGGTGATCGCCTTGTTCATCCTGATCCCTTTCCCAAGAAGGGGCGCGGCGGCCCCGGTCGGGAAGGGGAAGTATCAACGGGTTGTTAACGCTCCTGAACCGGACCGCGCGGCGCACCGGATGGGCACGCAACGCCCATGGCAAGCGGCGCGACAGGGCTGCCTGTCCCGCAGGTCGGTATGTCAGCGATGGCGCAGGCCGCAGGGAGAGCGCGGGATCGAACCCACGCGAAGCGGAAAAGCGTCAGGGGAGGGCCGGACCCGACGCTCTCAGGCCGAAACGCCGGGCGCCGGGACCACCCGCACCCCGGCGATGCGCCAGTCCCCGAGAACGTCCTGCATCTGGTACTCCAGCACGAACTGCCGCCCGGCCCTGTCCGTGACCAGCACACGCTGCCAGAGGAAACCCCCGATCTCGCGCAGATCGCCATATTCCACGGCGCCGGGCCGCCAGACCATCGGGTAGCCCTGCCGCACCATCGCGCCAAAGGTCTCGGGCGTGCGGAACATCCGGCGAATGTTGGGCGCCGCGAACTCGAAGGCCGCGCCGACATCATCCGCCATGAAGGCGTCAAGCTGGCTCTGGATGGTGTCGCGAATGGCTGGGTCGGGCTCCAGCACTTCCTGTGCCCAGGCCGCCCCGGCCAGTATCACCCCCGCAAGGGTGCCAAGGAAAAGACGTCTCATGCGGTGTCCTCCTGTCTGGTGGCGGAAAGCTAGCCCGCTTTCCGCCCCGATCCAGAAGGCACGCCTGACCTGACGTCAGAGTTTCAGCCTGCGGTGTCTTCCGGCGTTTCCGTCACCAGATCGCCGGCCAGCCCCTTGCCGATCAGCGCCACGGTCTCGTCGACCCCGTAAAGCGCGATGAACCCGCCGAAGCGCGGCCCCTGCGACTGACCCAGAAGCACCTCGTAGAGCGCCTTGAACCAGTCCCGCAGCGGCTCGAACCCGTGGTCCTTGCCGACCGCGAAGACCAGTGATTGCAGGGCCTCGTCGTCGGTCTCGCCGTCATGCGCGGACAGACGCGCCGCCAGATCCTCCATCGCGGCGCGCTCCTTCTCGTCGGGCGCGCGGAAGACCTTGGCGGGCTTCACGAAGTCCTCGTAGTACTTCACCGCATAGCCCGCCGCCGCGTCGAGGTCGGGATGCGTCTCGGGCGTGGCATCGGGCGCGTACCGCCGGATGAAGCCCCACATCGCCTCGGTATCCTCGGCCCCCGCCGCGCTGGCGAGGTTCAGAAGCATCGAGAAGGGCACCACCATCTTCGACTCGGGCACGTCGCCGTTGTGGATGTGCCAGACCGGGTTGTTCAACTGCGCCGCCAGATCCTGCGTCGGATAGGCCCGCAGCTGCTGGTGATACTCGTCCATCGCCTTGGGGATGACGTCGAAATACAGCCGCTTCGCCGTCTTCGGCTTGAGGAACATGAAATAGGACAGCGACTCGGTCGAGGCATAGGTCAGCCACTCGTCGATCGAGATGCCGTTGCCCGTCGTCTTGGAGATCTTCTGCCCCTTGTCGTCGAGGAACAGCTCGTAGGTGAAATGCTCCGGAGCCTTCTCGCCCAACGCCCGGCAGATGCCGTCGTAGATCGGCGTATTGGTCGAATGGTCCTTGCCATACATCTCGAAATCGACGCCCAGGGCCGCCCAGCGCGCGCCGAAGTCCGGCTTCCACTGCAGTTTGACGTTGCCGCCGGTCACGGGCAGCGTCCACTCGCGGCCCTCTTCGTCGTCGAAGGTCACCGTCCCGTTCACCGCGTCGACGTGTTTCATCGGCACGTAAAGCACGCGGCCCGTCTCGGGGTGGATCGGCAGGAAGATCGAATAGGTCGAGGCGCGCTCGTCCCGCAGCGACTTCAGCATGATCTTCATCAGGTCGTCATAACGCTCGGCGGCCCGCAGCAGGATCTCGTCGAACTGGCCCGAGGCATAGAACTCGGTGGCCGAGTAGAACTCGTAGTCGAACCCGAAGGTGTCGAGGAAGCGCCGCAGCATGGCGTTGTTGTGATGGCCAAACGATTCATGAGTGCCGAAGGGATCGGGCACCTTGGTCAGCGGCTTCTGCAGGTGCTCGCGCAGCATCTCGGGCGCAGGCACGTTGCCGGGCACCTTGCGCATGCCGTCCATGTCGTCGGAAAAACAGATCAGTCGCGTCGGAATGTCCGACAGCAGCTCGAAGGCGCGGCGGATCATGGTCGTGCGCAGCACCTCGCCGAAGGTGCCGATATGCGGCAGCCCCGACGGGCCATAGCCCGTCTCGAACAGGACGTGCCCCTTCTCGGGCGGCGCCTTCTCATAGCGTTTCAGGATGCGGCGCGCCTCTTCGAAAGGCCAGGCTTTCGCAGTCATCGCGGCGTCGCGCAGATCGGACATCTCTTGAAACTCCATAGGGGATTGCGCGCGCTTCCTATTGCGGCAGGGGTGCGGCGTCAATAAATTGCGGGGCAAGGACACACGACCCGAAGGCCCAAGACGATGACCGACACCGCCCACCCGCTCAGCCCGCAGGACTGCCTTGTCGCGCTGATGATCGCCGTATCGGCCTCGGACGAGAACCTGCGCACCGCCGAGCTGGTCAAGATCGACTCGACCGTCAACCTCCTGCCGATCTTCGCCGAATACGACGCCGACCGGGTCAAGAGCATGGCCAGCCTGGTCTTCGACCTGTTCGAGCAAGAGGACGGCCTCGACACCCTCTTCGGCCTGATCCGCGACAACCTGCCCACGCGCCTGTTCGAAACCGCCTACGCGATGGCCTGCGACGTCGCCGCCGCCGATGGCACCCTGAACGAATCGGAATTGCGCCTGCTCGAAGAGATTCGCTACGAACTGGACATCGACCGGCTTCACGCTGCGGCGATCGAACGTGGGGCACGCGCAAGGCACCTCTCGGCTTGACAAGCGCGATTCCGGGGCGATTCCCGGGCCGGATCGGTGCAGGATTTCAACACTGTAGTAATTTGTGGCCGGAAAGGTCCGGATTCCCGGACTGACCGGCGGGCTTTCGCGCTGTACTCTCCCCTAGGCACTTTTTCGCCGATGCTGCCACATCGACGCAAACCCTGGAGGGACAGATATGAAACGATTGATCGCCGCGGCCTTCGGCGCGGCCATGCTGGTGATGTCTCCGGACGCCTCCGACGCTGCGGCGCTTGTCGCCAAGGTCGACATCTCGTCGCAGACCATGACCGTGATCCACAATGGCAAGATCGCCTACCGCTGGCCGGTCTCGACGGCGCGGTCGGGCAAGTGGACCCCGCGCGGGACCTGGTCGGCGAAGTGGCTGTCGCGCTACCACAAGTCATCGCTATACAATAACGCGCCGATGCCCCACTCGATCTTCTTCAACGGCAACTACGCGATCCACGGAACCAACCAGATCAGCCGCCTCGGCCGCCCGGCCTCTGCCGGTTGCGTGCGCCTGCACCCGGAACATGCGGCCGTGCTCTTCGGCCTGACCCAGCAGGTCGGCAAGAACAACATGCGCGTGGTGATCCAGAACTGACCCGCCCGGGTGGGCCGCGGCCCGCCCCGGCACATCTGGCGTCAGGCAGGGCCTCAGGCCGCGTACATTACGCCCCAGCGCTCGATCAGCGCCTGTTGCAGCGTCTTCGCCCGCACGTTCCACGAAATGCCGCCCTCGGGACGCTCGCGCTGCGCCATCGGCAGAGCCTCGCGCCGCGCCACATCGGCGCAGAAGATCGCAAAGACCAGCTCTGTCCCGTCAGGCAGGTCGACGAAACCCGCAAGACCGCTGACGAAATTCAGCGTGCCGGTCTTCGCATGCACCTTCAGAGGATGGTCCTCGATGACCCGTCTCTGACTGTCGCGCATGGTGAAGGGCTTCAGCAGCGGTTTCAACTCCAGCAGAGGCCGCACCGTCTTCAGCGCCAGCATCATGTCGAGCGCGCTGGCCCGGCTGTCGCCGCCGAGGCCCGAGTGATCGACCAGCGCGACCTCCACGGCTCCGATCCGCTCTTTCGCCCAGGCGTTCATCTCTGCCGCCGAGGCCTTCAGCGTCTCGGGCACCTGCCCCAGGCGCGCCTTGCTCGCCGCCATGCCGACGGCCTCTGCCGTCAGGTTCGTGGACCACTTGAGCATGTCCTGCAGGATCACCCGCAGCGGCGCGCTGTCCTGCGTGGCCACGACCTCGGCGCCTTCGGGCAGGACCGGCACCGGCACCGGCGCGTTCAGGGAAATGCCCTGCGTGCGCGCGAAGGTCTGGAAGACCTCGCCCGCGTAAAGCTCTGGCTTGCGGACCGGCAGCCAGCGCGATCCGCCATCACCCAGCGCGCCACGGGCCACGGTCCAGTCGTCGCGGCCGTCGCGGTCGTCGTAGGTGTAGACGGGCAGGCTGCGGGCCACCACGTCCATCCGCGCGAACTGAACAGAGGGCCGATGCGCCGCCGTCCGCGCGTCCATGTTGACCACATAGCCGGACCCGTTGCGGTGCCACTCGAAATGCACTCGGTTGTAGTTCAGGTTAAGCCCCGAGACCGCCGGGCTATAGCCCACATGCGGCGGTTGTTCCGTGTCGATCTCGGGCGCAAAGGCCAGCGCCCCGCCCCAGACCTGAAACTCTCCCAGCACGCTGGTGACGCCCGCCGCCTTCATGCTGGCCGCCAGCGCCGCAAGGCCGTCGGTATCAAGCGTCGGGTCGCCGCCGCCCGCAAGGATCAGATCGCCCTGAACGATGCCGTCCTTGATCCCGCCGGTTGCAAGGATGCGTGTTTCAAAGCGGTACTCCGGGCCCAGCACGTCCAGCGCATAAGAGGCCGTCAGGGCCTTGGCAACGCTGGCCGGGGGCAGGCCCGTCGCAGGGGAATGCTCTTCCAGCAAGATCCCGGTCTGCATGTTGGCCACCGCATAGCTGACCTCTGCATTCGCCCCCAGCCGCGCCTTGGCGATCAGTTCCTCGCCAGTGGCCTGGTTGCGCCGAAGCAGGTCGTCCGCGCGCCCGACCGGACGCAGCGAGGTCGCAGGCGCGGCAGACTCCGCGCGCACAGAGTTTGCGGTCAGGATCAGGGCCAGCGCCCCGCCCAGCATGCCGCGTCTAGATATCCCGTCGCTCATACCGCCGATCTAAGCGATTCCCGCGCCATACGGCAACCGATCCTTGCGGGGGCGCGATCACATATCGGCAAGGGCGCCCTCATCCCGGCTCCAGAGCCCCGAGGCCCGAAGTGCCGAAGAACTCACGTCCAGCATCGGCATGTTGAGAAAGCACCATGCCGGGGGCTCGCAGGTCGGCAGGCGCCGCGCGTCATGGGCCGGAAGCTGCGCGTCGCGATAGATTCGGGCGGCGACGGAATTGCGCGCCGCGCGGCGCATGCCCGGCCGGGCAAGAACACCGACCGGCACGCTGGCAAAGATGCTGTGCCAATCGTCCCAACGGTGGATCTGCACAAGATTGTCGGCCCCCATCAGCCATGTGAACCGCACCATCGGGTGCCGGGCCCGCAGCGCAGACAGGCTTTCCGCCGTGAACCGGGTGCGGTTGCGCGCCTCGAAGTCGCTGACGGCTATTCGCGGATGGTCGATCATCGCCCGGGCGGCCTGCATGCGGCGCTTCATCGAGGCGGGGGCATCAGGCTTCAGCGGGTTGCCCGGAGAAACCAGCCACACGACACGGTCCAGCCCGAAACGTTTCAGGGCTTCGCGTGACAGGTGCAGGTGCCCCGCGTGGGGGGGGTCGAAGCTGCCGCCAAGCAGACCGACCGTCATACCCGGTGCCAGTACCCCGGCTGCAAGGCCTTCGCGCACAAGACGTCTCCTCAAGGGCCGTCCCGGACGTCATTGAACCGGGCAAGGCCGATGCCTTGGGTACGAAGCCCCGCTTCCGAAGGCAAGCGCCGAGCGCAGGCCCGGCCTCCGGTGAGGCCTTCGGCATCTCTGACCGGGATCGCCGTGGCACAAGAACTATGTGCGCGCGGGTCGTACCGGCCATGCGTCCCTCCCCTCGGGGCAGGCCGCTGACGGGCTGCAAGACCTGCCGGGCCAGTCGGTGTGCCGCGACCGGCCCGAACGGCCCGCCGTTCCGCGCCTGCCTGTTAGAAATCCTGCCAGTGTGTCTGGTTGCCGGCGACAACCGCCCGCGGCTCCACCTTGCCCGTCGCGATGCCCGCAGGCTGGGCGTCGTCGCTGTTCCAGCCAAGATCGCTGGTGTCCGCATGCATCGCGGCCCCGGCCGTTACCAGCTCCGGTCCTTTCGGCATCGCTATCCCGACCGGCGCCCGGCCACCGTTGCGGAACCGCGACACCAGCGTCCGCAACCCGGTCGCCTTGTCCTGCAAGGTCCGGCTTGCCGTGGCACTTTCGTTCACCATCGTCGCGTTTTGCTGCGTCACCTGATCGAGCATGGCAATGCCGTTGTTGATCTCGCTGAGGCCGGTCGCCTGTTCCTTGGCGCCCGCCGCAATAGCATCGACCTGCCCCGAGACCTGGCTGACCTCACGCAGGATTTCCTCGATCGCAAGCCCCATCTCGGACACCAGCTTGACACCATTCGAGACATTTTCCGTCGAGCCGGAAATCAGCGCCCGGATCTCGGAAGCGCTGTCCGAGGACCGCTGCGCCAGCGCCCGCACCTCGGAGGCGACGACGGCGAAACCGCGGCCCACCTCGCCCGCCCGGGCCGCTTCGACCCCGGCGTTCAGCGACAGCAGGTTGGTCTGGAAGGCGATGTCCTCGATCACCTGGATGATCTGGCTGATCTGCTTGGACGACTGTTCGATCTCGCCCATCGCCCTGACGGCCCGGTTGCGCACTTCTTCCCCACGCTCCGCCTGGTCGCGGGCCAGGGCGATCGCCGAGACGATCTGCTGCGCGCCCTGAGAGGTCGACTGAACGCTTGAGGTGATCTGATCCATCGCCGCCGCAGTCTCTTCCAGTGTGGCGGCCTGGTTCTCGGTCCGGCCGGACAGCGCCTCTGCCCCGGTGCTCAGGGTCTGCGCGTCAAGGTCGATGGATTCCGCGCTGACCCGCAGGTCGTCGATGATGGCGGACAGCGCCTCTACCGTCGCGTTGAAGTCACTGCGCAATGCGTCGTAGTCGCTGCCAAGACTGTCCGAGATTTGGCACCCAAGGTTGCCATCCGCCAGGTCGGACATGGCGGCACGCAAGCGTTCGATCACACGGGCTTGCTGCTCGGACCGCTTCTGGCGCTCCTCCACGGCCCGGTCCGCCTCTGCAAGACCGGCCTTAAGATCTTCCATCCGGTCCGCGATCTCTCCCAGTTCGTCGCCACTGCCGGCCTGTTCGACCCGGCCTGTGTAATCGCCCTGCGCCAACTTGACGACGCTGCGCTGCAGGCCCGTAATGCGGCGGATCATAAGCCGCGCCACGTAGGCCGCCACTGCCAGAACCATCAGCAGAACAACCAGGCCCTGAATGATCGACGTCCGAAGCAACCCGGCCTCGGTGACCATGGCCTCGGCCCGGTCCTGTTCCATGACGAGGTGCCAGTTGACACTATCGATGGCCGGCGTCTCGACCTGTACGACAGCCGGGCTACCCGACAGACCCGTCGCATCTTCGCTATAGACGTGCTCTCCGGCACGTGCGGCCTCGAGATGGGCCAGCGGCGGGAGCCGATCGAAGATCCCATGCCCGCCCGGGTGGGGTGAGGCGGACAGCGCCTCGCCTTGGTCGTTGACCGCGTAAATCAGGCCGGTTTCGCCCAGGAAGGGGGTGCCGCCCAGAAATTCGCCCAAGGCCTCGATCCGGATTTGCAGGCTGGCGACCCCGATCCGCACCCCATCGCGATCGAAGACAGGGGCCGCGACGAACATGGCCGGCGCCCCGTTGCTTGGGGCATAGCGGCTGAAGTCCGCGAAGGACACCTCTCCGGCATTCAGGGTCATCGCCTGACGATAAACCTCGCCCAGGCCGCTGTCGGCATAGGGGCCATCGACGAAATTCGTTGCAAAGTCGGCCTCTTTGAAGACGGAATAGACAAGGTTGCCCTCCGTATCGAACAGGAAGAGATCGTAGTAGTCGCGCCGCGACTGGTAGCGGCGAAGATCGGGGTGATACCGGACGTGTTCATCCGACCAGATCGACCCATCGACCGCGTTCAGATAAGCGTCCTTCCGGCCTTCGGGATGCGGATTGTCATCGACGTAGAGTTGCCGAAGCCTCTCATCGCCGCCCTCGCCCATCAGCAGCCACGATTTCGAAAAGCGCAAAAGCGCGTCAGCCGTGCTTTGGACTTCCGCGAAGAGGACCATGTCGGTTTCGATCCGGGCCACCCAATCGACAAGGGCCACCTCCCGCTCTGCCATGACGGCGTCGAAGGCGGTCTCGCGCCGATCCGCCAGGGCATGCATCGCCTGCCAGTAGGCAAAGGCCGAGACAGCCAGCACGATGGCCAGCGTGGGCAGGGCGATCTGCAACGGAAGCCGGGTCGCAAGGGTCATGCGGCGGACAGGTCTGGTGGTTTTCTGATCTGAAGTCATCGGCTTCTCCGAACGAACGGTTTCGATTCCGGCCAAACGCTTCTGCGCCGGCGGCCCGCTGCATTCATGACCCCCAAGTCTTTAGATCGAATTAATCGAAAACCGGCCGCAGAGCCGCCGCCCAACTGCGCCGGATGAAACCCAGCCACATGATTATAAATGACAAATAAAGTTCTGACACGGACACGAAAGCAGGACGGCCCCGCCGCAGCATTGCGCCCGCACAGCCCATGCGATACTCCGCAGCAAACCGGCACAGATTTGCGGAGCGATATCATGGCCTCTTACCAGTACGTCTATCACATGGACGGCGTGTCCAAGACCTATCCGGGTGGCAAGAAGTGCTTTGAAAACATCCGCCTAAGCTTCCTGCCCGGCGTCAAGATCGGCGTCGTCGGCGTCAACGGCGCGGGTAAGTCGACCCTGATGAAGATCATGGCCGGCATGGACAAGGACTTCACCGGCGAGGCATGGGCCGCAGAGGGCGCCAAGGTTGGCTATCTCCCGCAGGAACCGCACCTCGACGAGACCCTGACGGTGCGCGAAAACGTCATGCTGGGCGTCGCCGAGAAGAAGGCGATCCTCGACAAGTACAACGAACTGGCGATGAACTACTCGGACGAGACCGCCGAGGAGATGGCCCAGCTTCAGGACAAGATCGACGCCGAGAACCTCTGGGATCTCGACAGCCAGATCGACGTCTCGATGGAGGCGCTGCGCTGCCCGCCGGACGACGCCAACGTCGCGACCCTCTCGGGCGGTGAACGCCGCCGCGTGGCGCTGTGCAAGCTGCTGCTCGAAGCGCCCGACATGCTGCTGCTCGACGAACCGACCAACCACCTCGACGCCGAGACCATCGCCTGGCTGCAACAGCACCTGATCGACTACAAGGGCACGATCCTGATCGTCACCCACGACCGTTACTTCCTCGACAGCATCACCGGCTGGATTCTCGAACTGGATCGCGGTCGCGGCATCCCCTACGAGGGCAACTACTCCTCGTGGCTGGAACAGAAGGCCAAGCGGCTTGAACAGGAAGCCCGCGAGGACAAGGCCAAGCAGAAGACGCTGGAGCGCGAACTGGAGTGGATGCGGCAGGGCGCCAAGGCGCGCCAGTCGAAGTCCAAGGCGCGTATTCAGGCCTATAACGAGATGGCCTCGAAGTCCGAGCGCGAGAAACTCGCGCGCGCCCAGATCATCATTCCCAACGGCCAGCGCCTGGGCTCGAAGGTGATCGAGGTCGAGGGTCTGAAGAAGGCCATGGGCGACAAGCTTCTGATCGAGGACCTGTCCTTCTCGCTGCCGCCGGGTGGCATCGTCGGGGTCATCGGCCCCAACGGCGCGGGCAAGTCGACGCTGTTCAAGATGCTGACCGGCAAGGAAGAACCCGACGCCGGGACGGTGGAACTGGGCGACACGGTACAGCTGTCCTACGTCGACCAGTCGCGCGACGACCTGAACCCCGACGACACCGTCTGGCAGGCGATTTCCGGCGGCGCCGAGGTGATCAAGCTGGGCGATGCCGAGCAGAACAGCCGCGCCTATTGCGGCGCCTTCAACTTCAAGGGCGGCGACCAGCAGAAGAAGGTTGGCCTGCTCTCGGGTGGTGAACGCAACCGCGTCCACATGGCGCGCCTGCTGAAGGAAGGCGGCAACGTCATCCTGCTCGACGAACCGACCAACGACCTCGACGTGGAAACCCTGCGTGCACTGGAAGACGCCCTTGTCGACTTCGCCGGCTGCGCCGTGGTAATCTCGCACGACCGCTTCTTCCTCGACCGGATCTGCACGCATATCCTCGCCTTCGAGGGCGAGGCCCATGTGGAATGGTTCGAAGGCGCCTTCTCGGACTACGAAGAGGACAAGAAGCGCCGTCTGGGTGCCGATGCTCTGGAACCCAAGCGAATGAAGCACAAGAAGTTCACGCGCTGAGCAACAAGTGGCCCGACCCGGATAGGGATCGGGCCAGCCCCCTGCGCAGCGATGCAAGGCACCCATCGCCCTGCCGCAGGCATCCGGGCGGCACGCGCCTGCGATCCTTGCCGGGCGCCCCCAGCGCAGAGGGTTGGACCCGCCCGCCCGGCGCTTTCGCTCTTGCCTAACGCCGCCGCCCGCGTTCACATGCCGCCATGCTGCACCACATCCCCGCCCTGCTCTCCCCCGATCTCCTGAAAACCCTGGCCGAGATGGGCCACGGCGACGAGATCGTCATCGGAGACGCCAACTTTCCCGCCCACGCCATGGGCCAGCGCGTTCACCGCATGGACGGGATTTCCGCCACCGAGGCTGCGAAAGCGATCCTCCACCTCCTGCCGCTCGACAGCTTTGTCGAGGCCAATGCGCATGTCATGCAGGTGGTCGGCGACGCAACGGCCAGCCCGCCGATTTTTGCAGAGTTTCAGGCCCTTGTGGATACCGCCGACAATCCCGCGCCGATCGCGCGGCTGGAACGCTTCGCCTTCTACGAACGCGCCCAAAAGGCTTTTGCCGTGGTGCAGACCGGCGAATTCCGGCTGTACGGCAACCTGATCCTCACCAAGGGTGTGATCGGCGCCGCACCTTGACCCTTGCTCCGAATCACGGAACCTGCGATACACCACACCGCTACGTTACCAGATTCGCCTTCCTGTCTGCCTTTAACGGCGACAGAGCTCCGATTTTGCTCTGACCTACGCCGACCCGCAGCATCCCGCGTGCGGACCACAGACAGGAGTTCTCACGATGGCCACCGGCACCGTGAAATGGTTCAACACCACCAAAGGCTACGGCTTCATTCAGCCCGAAGATGGCGGCAAAGACGTGTTCGTGCACATCTCCGCCGTTGAGCGTTCGGGCCTGACCGGCCTTCAGGACAACCAGAAGGTGTCCTACGAACTGCAGTCCGGCCGCGACGGCAAAGAGTCCGCGGGCAACCTCGAACTGCTCTGAGCGGTTCACAGGCGACTGAATACGAAGGGCGGGTCTGAACCCGCCCTTTTTCATGCGCCCTTCTAGTAGAACAGCAGGGCCGTGACCCACATCCCCAGCGCAAAGACCGTATGCGCCAGCAGGCCCAGCACGCGGGTCCGGGCCGGGCTTGGGGTGCGAGAGGCCGCCCAGCCAGCGCCGGTCGCCGGTTGCAGCAGGAACCAGCCCGCCGCGATGGTCAGAATAGCGAAGATCCAGACCGGAACGAAACTGGGCTCCGCGATCCAGTCGCGTCCGGCAAGCACCGCGAAGACCACGCCATAGACCACGCCGACCGCGTAGTGAAACATCCAGCCCACCGCCAGCTCGCCCTGTGCCGGGGCGACCCGGTCGAAATCGTCGTGAAACACCCGCTCTCGCAGGTTGAGAACCCAGCGCCCGACCCGCGCCCAGTTCGCCAGCGGCAGCCCGAAAAGCCGGTTCAGCAACAGCGCCCAGAGGTCCATCGCCAAAGTGCCGCCGAGGCCCATCGCTGCGCCCGCAAGGATCACGCCCATCCATCCCTCCCATGGTTGCGCGCAGTCTGCCTTGCGTGCCCGGGGCATGCAACGCCCGACTGCCGCCCGGCTGCCCCCCTGACCGGCCGGCACTGTTGCAGGGGCGCAACGGTCCGGGATACCCGACCCTCCGGATTCCCACACTGTTCGGAACCTCTGCCGCAGAGCACCATTGGTCCACCTACAGCGTCCGGCCTTTAACGTGGTTCACGCCGTGACAGGATTGCCCCAAGGCGCCCAAGGCGCGGCAGGGCTATCGTGTTTCAAGGATAAGGCCCGGCGCTTCTGGAGGTACTGGATATGACCGAGCATATGACCAAACCGAAGCACACGCCCCGCGACAAGCACCCGCTGCCCCAGCCCGGTGCCCCCAGGCCGCGCCGCTACACCTTCACCGACTGGGCCTGCCTCTGAGGTCTCAACCCAGCCGGACCAGGTGATTGTCCCAGGCACGGTGCGCGACCGACAGGGGCGCCAGCCGGTCCGTGCAGGACAGAATGCCGCCGTGGCCATCCGTGGCCACGAGACCCTCGGCCCCCGCCGCAAGCCCGCAGATGTCCGCGCGGCTGAGCGCGGTCAGGAACTCCCCGTCGAGGCCGAACAGATGCAGCCGCCCGCCACGGGGCGAGGTGATCCCCACGCGGCCCGCGTCCATGGCCACGCTGCCCGCGTAACCCTGCATCGCCAGTTGTTCCGCCAGATCGGCCTCACACAGCGTCACGCGCCCGCCCTTGCGGTGCAGCCCCAGCAGGGGCACGGGTTCCGACAGGTCGCCCTGCCACTGCATCGCAAAGCCCACAAGGCCGTCGCGATGCGCGAGGTGCCGGATGGAGGCCCTGTGCAGGTCTCCCGACAGTTCCACGCTTTCCTGCAGGCCGCCCGTCACCGTCACGTAGGACAGGTTGGGGCGCATGCTGTCCAGATTCAGCTTCTCGCGCCCCCGGTCGGGATGGGTCAGGATACCGCCGTTCGCCACCGCCAGCACGTCACCCGGCAGGCGCAGGATCTCGTGCGGGCCGATGCCGCCCGAGGCTAGCGACCCGATCCGGCGATAGCCCTCATCGCGCGCCCAGAGTCCCAGCCGCCCCGCGCCGCTGTCGATGTGGTTTTCCGTCGTCACCAGCACCGCGCCGCCGTCGACAAAGGCGCCATGGCCGTAGAAATGATGGCCCTCCGGCGCCTCCAGCCGATGCGCGACCCGGCCCGAGACACAGTCGATCACAAGGGCATAGGTGCCGGGACGGCGCGCGAAGGCCACCGCCTCGGGGCGCAGGGGATGGGCCGCCGCCGCGTGGCCCCGGGCCGGCAAGGGAATGCGAAACAGGTCCTGCCCCTGCTCGGACAATCCGAACAGCGCGAAGGTGCCGTCGGACTCTTGCGCGGCGGCGAGGAAGGCGGGGTTGCCCGCGTCCGCCCATGTCACCTGCGGCAGGGTCGCCGAGGCCAGCAGAGCCGTCAGGAAGTGCCGCCGCCGCATCTCAGTCTCCGTCCGCCGAATTGAACCCCTCGGACAGGCCCAGCCCGGCGCCGATCTCTGCCGCGATCGCCGTGCGCAGGGCGCGGATGTGCTGTTGCAGGATCTCGACCTTCAGACGGCCCGCGGGATCGCCGACCCCCGCGAACAGCGGATCGTCCAGATCGGCGGCCAGCCGAAGCGCCTCGTCATAGGCCGTCTCGGTCACCGGGATCGCGCCGTCTGCAAGGGTCCGGGCCAGCCCGCGCGTCGCCTCCAGCGACAGCACGACATTCCGCAGCGGCCGGTCCGAGCGCCACGCCTCGGCGCGTTCCGGGCGGGGCCGGTCGAAGGTGCCCAGCGGCCGCCCAAGCCGCTGGTCGGCGGTGAATTCCAGCCCCGCCAGCAGCGCGGTGTAGAGGGTCGAGGCCGCCTCGCGCCCGGTCAGGTAGGTGGCATTGTCGCCCGCCGTGGTCAGCAGCCCGGCGTGCTCCACCCACCCGGCGCGCATCTCGGCGCCCATCCGGGCAAGATCGGCGCTGACGGCCTGCACGTAGTGGCAGGCGTAATCCCCGGCGGTGTAGTCGGTCTCGTACAGCAGCCGCTCCAGCGCAAACAGCCCGCGCCCGGCGACAGAGACCTCGGCGAAGGTGGCGGGATCGTTCACCGCCGCATCCTCGTCGCCTTGCAGCGCCGCGACCGTCTTGGCCACGATACCGCGCTTGTCCGGCCAGAAGGCGATGGCCAGCGCGCGCCCGTCGGCCTCCAGCGGGCCGAAGTTCAGGTGGGCGATGCCCATCCAGCCATCGAAGGCGCGTTGGTAGGCGGGCTTCACCGCCTCGGCGGTGCAATCGGCCTGCGCGGCCTCACTCAGCGCCTGCGTATCCCCCACGAAGGCATCGAAGGCGGGCAGGATGTGATCGTCGACAGCCTCCGCGACCCCGGCGGCAAGGGGCGAGGCAAGGCAGCACAGGGCAAGGGCTAGGCGCATCAGAGGCTCTCCAGGTAGCGGATCAGGGCGGCGCGGTCTTCGGGCGGCATCTCGACGACACGGTCTCGGGCGGGCTGCGCCTCGCCGCCGTGCCAGAGGACGGCTTCCAGCAGCGACCGCGCGCGACCGTCGTGCAGGAAGTAGGTGTGGCCGTTGACCTGTTCGGTCAGGCCGATCCCCCACAGCGGCGCGGTGCGCCATTCGCGGCCCGTCGCCAGTCCTTCGGGGCGGTTGTCGGCCAGCCCCTCGCCCATGTCGTGCAGCAGGAAATCCGAGTGCGGCCAGATCAGCTGAAAGCTCTGCGCGCTTTCGTCGGCCAGCCGGTGGGTGACGAACTTCGGCACATGGCAGGACGCACAGCCGGTCTGGTGGAAGACCGCCTTGCCACGCAGCACCTCTGGGTCGTCGAGCGCCACGCGCTCCGGCAGGGCGAGGTTGCGGCTATAGAAGGTCACGAGGTCCAGCCCCTCGGCGTCGATCTCTGTCCCACGCTCGTCGCCGTCGCCATGCGGCCCGGCAAGGCAGTTGGTCTGCGCTTCGGTGCAGTCCCCGGCGGGCAAGGGGTGCAGCGGGTTCGAGATGCCGATGTCGCCCGCGAAGGCCCCGGCGGACTGCTCGCGGACCGTGGGGTTGCCCGCCTTCCAGCCGAACCGGCCCAGCATCGGCGCGTCGTATTCCAGCGACCAGACCACCTGCGCCCGGCCCGAGATGCCGTCGCCATCCAAATCGTCGGGGTCCGCGTGGGCAAGGATATCCGCCGTCGGGATCGCCTCGATCAGGCCAAGCCCCAGCATGGTCGGCGCCACCCGGGGCGACAGCATCACGTCCTCGGCCATGGGGCCGTAGCCGAGGTCGGAAACGCTGTAGGTCGGCCTGCGCAGCGATGCCTCTTCGCCGCCCGACAGCGCCACCGGCACCTCTTCGTAGGTGATCTGCATCTGGCCCTCGGCGGCATGGCCAAGAACGGCGACGTCCTGCAACTGACCGCCGTAGGTGGGTTCGGGCCGCGCCAGCGCCCCGCCCAGCCTCGCCAGATAGGTCTCGACCGCATCCATGTCGGTCTGATCGAAGGGCACCGACAGGCGCAGGAACATCGACACGCGGTTGTCGTCCGGCCCCTCGGGCGGATGACCGCGCCCGTCCTTCAGGTGACAGCGCTGGCAGGACCGGGCGTTGAACACCGGCCCCAGCCCGTCCGAGGCCAGCGTCGACGAGGGCGACGAGACCCAGAGCTTCTTGAACAACCCGTTGCCGATCTTGAAATCAAGCTCGCCGTCGAAGCCGATATTGGCGGAGGGCTGCGAGAAGGCATCCGCGCTGGACCGCCTGCGCACCGTGGCCGCGCCGCCGGGCTTGGCCTCGAACCGCTCTGGTGCGGCGAAATCGGTGGGCGCGGCGGTGACGCGGGCGATGCGCGCGGCCTCGTCGGCGGTGCGGGGCACCACCGGTAGGTGCAGGTCGTCCAGAACCGGCAGTTCGGCGGCGACGGGAAAGGCTGCCGCCAGAAGCAGCGGCAGCATGAGTTTTTTCATAACAGGTCTCTTTGGGCGCTTATTCCGCCTCGTCCGAGGATTTGGCCTGAAGCTGGCTGTAGTTGGATGCGCCGAGGGTCTCGTAAAGGCCCAGCTGCGTTTCGAGGTAGTCGATGTGGCCTTCCTCATCGGCGATGAGCGCCTCGAAGAGGTTCTTGGACACGTAGTCGCCCACGGATTCGCAGTGGTTGCGCGCCTCGATATACAGGGTGCGCGCCTCATGTTCCGCGGCGAGATCCGACTCCAGCGTCTCCTTCAGGGTCTGGCCGATGCGCAGCGGGTCCAGCTTTTGCAGGTTCGGATGACCTTCCAGGAAGATGATCCGCTGGATCAGCTTGTCGGCGTGGTGCATCTCTTCGATGCTTTCCTCGCGCGACTTGTCGGCAATCTTGCCGAAACCCCAGTCTTCCTGCAGGCGATAATGCAGCCAGTACTGGCTGACCGCCGTCAACTCGCTGCGCAGTGCCGCGTTGAGATATTCGATAACCTTCGCATCGCCCTTCATGGTCGAAATCCTTCTTCTTACCTACCGGCGTTAGTGTGATCTTATGCCTTGGGTCCTGCAAGGGCGCGATCAGCCGCGCCTTGCCTCGTCACGGCGTTGGCGCAGGTGCCGCAACTCCAGCGGCACCTCGAAATTGTCGTTGGCCTGCATGGTCTTCATGAACAGCGGCAGGCAGCCGCCGCAGTCGGCCTTCTTGCCAAGCGCCCGGTAGATCTTGCCCGGCGTGATCAGCGTCGCCTCGTCCGAGGCGCGCATCCAGTCCACGGCGGCGTGGATGTCGTTGTCCGAGATGTTCATGCAGTGGCAGACGATCATGGCCGGTTCCTTCTGGACGGGCGATGGCCCGGGGCGCCCGCGACGCCCCGGCGGGGTGGCGTTACTGGAAGACCGCGTCCGGGTCGTCGAGGCTGTCGGAGCCCTCAAAGCCGATCCGGTCGAGGCCAAGCGCGGTCACCGCCCGCTCGATACCCGAGGTTTGTTGCACCAATGCGTCGACCGCCGCCATGATCAGCGCCTCGCCGCCTGCGTTGCCGCGCGCCAGCATCTGGTCGTAGCTGAAGCCCGCCTCGGCGGCGGCCTTGATCTGGCCCAGTTCCACCATGGTCTGGTTGATGTCGGCGCGCAGGGCCGCGTCCACATCCGCGTCGGCCGCCGCCACCAGCGAGGACAGGCTTTCGCCGCTCACCACCGACCCGTCGATGCGGACATATTCCCCGAAGTAGACGTTGCGGATGCCCATGCCGTCGTAGAAATGCGAGTTGTGGGTGTTATCCGAGAAGCAGTCGTGCTCTTCCTCGGGGTCGTTCAGCATGACGCCCAGCTTCATGCGCTCGCCCGCCTGCTCGCCGTAGGACAGGCTGCCCATGCCGGTCAGCATCGCCACGATGCCCGCATCTTCGTCACCGATCACGGTGGCGCGCGCCTCGCCGCCCTCGGCCCATTGCGCGGCCATGTATTCCAGATCGGACACCAGCAGGTCCGTCGCGGCCTTCAGGTATTGGCCACGGCGGTCGCAATTGCCGCCGGTGCAGGCCTCGCCCGTCGCGTAGTCGGTCCAGGGACGCTCACCCGCGCCGTGATCGGTGCCGTTCAGGTCCTGCCCCCAGAGCAGGAATTCCACCGCGTGATAGCCGGTGGCAACGTTGGATTCGACCGCATCGGCCTCTTGCAGGGTCTCTTCCAGCAGCGCCGGGGTGATCTCTGTCGCGTCGACCTCTTCGCCCGACAGGCTGAAGGTCGGGTTGGCCACCACGTTCAGCGCCGCATAGGCGTTTTCATCCGTGGCCCCGCCGTAGGATGCATCGACATAGTCGATCAGGCCCTCGTCCAGCGGCCATGCGTTCACCTTGCCTTCCCAGTCGTCGACGATGGCATTGCCAAAACGGAAGACCTCGGTCTGCTGGTAGGGCACGCGGGCTTCCAGCCAAGCGGTGCGGGCGGCGGTCAGCGTCGTCTCGGACGGATCGGCGATCAGCGCCGCGACGGCGGCCTGAAGATCCTGCGCCTTGCTCAGGCTGTCCTCGTATCCGGCCTGCGCGATATCGGCGTAGGTTTCCAGCACGGCGGCCTTGTCCGCCATCGCGGGCAGGGCGGCGGTCAGTGCCAGAGCCATGGCTGTCGCTGTCGTCTTCATGATATCTGTTCCCTTCGTCAGTCAGTCAGTTTTGGGTCAATGCAGGCGTCCGCGATGGAGGTCGGCCCGGTGGGCCGCCATCACGCGGCGGTTCATCTGGTTCAGCCACAGCCCGAAGGCCTGCGCGGCCCCGGCCAGGGCCGGGGCAAGATCGGCCCGGACCATCAGCGTGGCCATCAGGGTGGCATCCTCCATCGCGCCTTCCGCCGCGCATCCGACCATCTGCGCAAGGCAGGCCTCGTCGGCGCCGACGCATTGGCAGGCCAGCCCGTGACAGGCCATCGGGCGGCGTCCGTGATCGGCGAGGATCGTCACGAGGTCCGTCAGCGCCTCGGTCGCGCGGCTGCCGGCGGTATCCCCCAGCGCCTCGATCAGCCCGGACCGGGCGCGGTCCATCGCGCCGTTCGCCCCAAGACACAGGCGCAGGTAAAGGATCGCACCAGATTCGACGGCGCCATACTGCGACAGGCGCCCGACCGGAGAGCCGCCGCGTGGCGGGTTATGCAGGCTCATGACCGCGCTCCGTCGATCAGCCGGTCCAGAAGACCCGCCCCCGGCGGCGTCAGGCGCATCGCAAGGGCCCGCGCCTCTGCCGCGCAAAACGCAAGGTCGGCCGCGCGGCCGGTCTCGCTGTCGCTGTCCCGATGCAGAGCCATGGCGGTCTCCAGAATCCCCGTTGCTTTGCGGGAAACCTGACCACTACAGTCGGGAATGTCAATTCCGATTATTTTAGTCGGATGAATGCGGGCAGGCCGGCGCCGGTGCGATCAGTCGCGGAAATCGGTCTCGGAAAGGATGCGCTCGGGGTCGTCGGCGCAGGGCACCTGTCGCGCCCAGCGGCCATATCCGCCACTGGTCGCGCGGGCATGCAGGGCTTGCAGCGCGCCGATGGGATCGCTGTCATGATAATCGATGCGCAGGGTCAGGGGCGCGTGGGCCGGGCTGAGGACCAGCAGCGCCGCAGAGAACAGCCCCCGGCTGTCGCTGCCCGCCCGGTCGGCGGCACGCAGCGCGGCGATCAGGCGCTCTGCCGGGGAACCGTCCGCGGTCTGGAAAGCGTCCGACAGGGCGTCGAGCACCTCAAGCCCGGCCAGCATATTGCCAGAGGCGATCCCGCCGGGGAAGGAGCGCGCGCCCATCTGCGGGGTGTTCTCGTCGCCGGTGAAGGCCGCCGCCCGCCCCGTCGGATCAAGGGCCGCAAGCTGCCGCCAGGCGCGCCCCCTGTCCGCGCCGGTCACCTTTGCCACGGCGATTGAGGCGCTTTGCCCCCCGGCCATCCGGTCCAGCACATCCTCTCCCCAGAAGGTCGAGGGCGCGGCGCCCTGGCTTGCGCTCAGACCCGCGCCGAGCCGTCCCCGCAGCACCCACCCCCCCACGCAAAGCGATCCGGTCGCGGCGGCGGCGCAAAGGGTTCCGGTGCCCGGGTCCCGGGCAAGAAGCGAGAAGGTCATGCAGGTCTCCTGAAAGCCACCCCGAAATTATCATGAAAAATTGACCGGTGCAAATTATCATGATAATTTCGAATCCATATAAAAACAGGGAGCCCTTCCATGACCATCCTCAGCCTGACGCGCCGGACGCTGCTTGCCGCCGCCACGTCGACACTGGCGCTTGGCCCGCTTGCCGCGCCCGCCCTGGCCCAGACCCCGCCCGGCGTGCTGATCGTCGGCCAGATCGCAGAGCCGAAGTCGCTGGACCCGGCGGCGGTAACGGCGGTGAACGACTTCCGCATCCTCGTGAACCTCTATGAGGGGCTCGTGCGCTACAAGCCCGGCACGCTGGAGGTGGAACCGCAGCTGGCCACCGGATGGGAGGTCAGCGAGGACGGAACCGAATACACCTTCACCCTGCGCGAAGGCGTGACCTTCCACGACGGCACGCCCTTCAATGCCGAGGCGGTGAAGTTCAACTTCGACCGGATGCTGAACGAGGATCACCCCTTTCACGACACCGGCCCCTTCCCGCTGGCCTTCTTCTTCGGCTCGGTGGCCTCGACCGAGGCAGTGGACGACCTGACCGTCAAGTTCACCCTGTCCGAGCCCTACGCCCCCTTCCTGTCGAACCTCGCCTATCCGACCGGCCTGCTGGTCTCGCCCGCCGCCGTCGAGGCGGGCGGCGCGGACTTCGGGCGCGCGCCCGTCGGCACCGGCCCCTTCAAGTTCGCCGAGTGGCGCTCGAACGAGGCGGTGGTGATCGAGAAGAACCCCGATTACTGGGGTGAGATGGCGGGCACCGAGGCGGTGGTCTTCCGCCCCATCACCGATGCCAACACCCGCGTGGCAGAGATGCTGGCAGGCGGCATCGACATGATGGTCGAGGTGCCGCCGAACTCTTTGAGCCAGTTTCAGGGCGACGCCTACAAGGTGATCGAGCAGGCCGGACCGCACGTCTGGTTCCTGATCCTGAATGCCAAGGAAGGCCCCTTCGCCGACAAGCTGGTGCGCCAAGCGGCAAACTACGCGATCAACAAGGAGGCCTTGGTCAACGACGTGCTGGAGGGCACCGCCGAGGTGGCCGCCGGGCCGACACCGCCCGCTTTCGCATGGGCCTACAACGACGCGCTCGACCCCTACCCCTACGACCCCGAGAAGGCCAAGGAACTGCTGGCCGAGGCGGGGGCAGAGGGTGCGGAACTGACCTTCTACGTGACCGAGGGCGGCTCCGGCATGCTGGACCCAATCCCCATGGGCACCGCCATTCAGGCGGACCTCGAAGCGGTCGGCTTCGATGTCAGCATCGAGACCTACGAGTGGAACACCTTCCTCGGCGAGGTGAACCCGGGGCTGGAGGGCAAGGCCGACATGGCCGAGATGGCGTGGATGACCAACGACCCCGACACCCTGCCCTACCTCGCGCTGCGCACCGATGCATGGCCGTCGGAGGGGGGCTTCAACTCGGGCTACTACTCGAACCCCGAAGTGGACGACCTGCTGGAACAGGCGCGCGTCTCGACCGACCAGGCAGAGCGCGCCGAGCTGTACAAGCAGATGCAGGAGATCGTCCAGGACGACGCGCCTTGGGTCTTCGTCGCGAACTGGAAGCAGAACGCGGTAACGTCGGACCGGGTGGAGAACTTCTCGCTGGAGCCGTCCTTCCTGCTGCTGCTTTCGGACGTCGTGAAGAACTGATGGATTTCGGGCGCTGACGCGCCCGACCGGCCGGGGGGCTGCCGCCCCGTCGCCATTGTCTCTCGGACCAATGGCGCGACAATGGCAACCCCCGCGGATATTTATTGACAGAAGAAACAGGGGCGCTTCGCGGATCATGCAGAAGTGCCGTGCCGAGCCGGAGGGACGGGCATGGGGTCCTACATCCTGAAAAGACTCGTGTCGGCGGTGCCGGTGCTTCTGGGGATCACGGTGATCGTGTTCCTGATCATGGCGATGATCCCGGGCGATCCGGCGACGGCGATCCTCGGGTCCTACGCAACGCCCGACAATGTCGAGAAGCTGAACCGCGATCTGGGTTTGGACAAGCCCATGGTGCAGCGGTATTTCATCTGGCTGGGCAATTTGCTGACCGGCGATTTCGGGCGGTCGTTCAGCCTGAACCGTCCGGTGCTGGATGAGATCCTCGACCGCTTCAACGCAACGCTGGTGCTGGCGGGGACAAGCTTCGTGCTGTGTTCGGTGCTGGGCATCCTTGCCGGGGTGATTTCCGCCGCGCGACAGTATGGCTGGGCGGACAAGGCGATCACTTTCACGGTGCTGATCGGGATCTCGGTCCCGTCCTTCTTCCTTGGCATGATGATGATCCTGCTCTTCGCCGTGAACCTGCGCTGGTTGCCGGTCTCGGGGATGTACGCGATCTATGGCGGCGGCGACCTGCCCGACCTGATCAACCACCTGATCATGCCCGCACTGGCGCTGGCCGCCGTGGCGACCGGCGTGATCGCGCGGCTGTCGCGCTCGGCCATGCTGGAGGTCCTGCGGCAGGACTTCATCCGCACCGCGCGGGCCAAGGGTGTGCCGGAGCGCCGGGTGCTTTACGGCCATGCCCTGCGCGCGGCGATGGTGAGCATCATCCCGGTGCTGGGCATTCAGGCCGGTTTCGTCCTGTCCGGCGCGGTCTACATCGAGATCGTCTTCCAGTGGCCCGGCGTCGGGCGGATGTTGGTGGATGCGATCCTCAAGCGCGACATCCTGCTGGTGCAGGGCGGCGTGGTCTTCGTGGCGGCCTGTTACGTGCTCTTCAACATCATGGTGGACGTGGCCCAAAGCCTCCTGGACCCGAGGATCAAGACATGAGCTTCGCGCGCCTCGTCTTTCGCAACCGTCTGGCGGCCATGGGGGCCGTCGTCCTTGGCGTGATCCTGTTGCTGGTGCTGCTGGTGCCGGTGCTGCCCCTGCAGAACCCCGACACCACCGCCACCGCCGACAAGTTCCTGCGCCCCTTCTCGGACGGGCACCTTCTGGGCACTGACCACCTTGGACGCGACCTGCTGGCGCGCCTCTTGCATGGGACGCGCCTCAGCCTTGCCATCGGGGTCGCGGCGGCGGTGATCGCGGCCACCATCGGGTCGGCCATCGGGATCGTCGCGGGCTACTTCGGCGGGCGCGTGGACAACATCATCATGCGCGGCGTCGACATGCTGATGGCCTTTCCCTACATCCTGCTGGCGCTGGCCATCGTGGCGGCGCTTGGCCCCGGGCTGATGAACGCGCTGATCGCCGTGGCCGCCGTGAACATCCCCTTCTTCGCGCGCAACATCCGGGGGATGACCGTCAGCCTCGCCCGGCGCGAGTTCATCGACGCGGCGCGCCTCGCGGGCCTCGGCCATACGCGGATCATCCTGACGGAACTGCTGCCCAACGTGTTGTCGACCATCGTCATCGCCATGTCCACGACCGTGGGCTGGATGATCCTGGAAACCGCCGGCCTGTCCTTCCTCGGCCTTGGCTCGCAGCCGCCGCAGGCGGACCTCGGCTCGATGCTGGGCGAGGCGCGGGCGGCGATGATCACCGCGCCGCATACGTCCATCGTGCCCGGCGTGATGATCTTCCTCATCGTCATGAGCATCAACCTCTTGGGCGACGGCATCCGCGACGCGCTGGACCCGCGCCTGCGTTCCGGCGCGCTGTCGCGGCCCCTCCCCCGCACGCGGGTCGCCCGCAAGGGTCCGGTGCCCGCCGCCGACGGCAAGGGGCTGCTGGCCCTGCAAGACCTGCAAACCCAGTTCCACGTCGGGCCCCGCGTCTACGAGGCGGTCGGCGGCGTCACACTGCACGTCGAGAAGAGCGAATGCCTTGGCATCATCGGTGAAAGCGGATCGGGCAAGTCGGTCACCGCACTGTCGGTCATGGGCCTCGTCGCCTCGCCCCCCGGCGTGATCACCGGCGGCGCGGTGCGCTACGACGGAGAGGACCTGCTGGTCGCCCCCTTCCGCAGTCTGCGCCAGAAGCGCGGTCAGAACGTCGCCTATATCTTTCAGGACCCGCTGGCCACGCTGCATCCGCTCTACCGGATCGGCGACCAGCTGGCCGAGGCGATCCTCGTGCACCACAACATCTCGAAAGATCTGGCGATGGAGCGGGCGCTTGGCCTGCTGAAAGACGTCCGTATCCCCAACCCGGAAAGCCGCCTGAAGGACTATCCGCACGAGATGTCGGGAGGCATGCGCCAGCGCGTCGGGATTGCCATGGCGCTGGCCAACGACCCCGACGTGATCATCGCCGACGAACCGACGACGGCGCTGGACGTGACCGTGCAGGCACAGATCCTCGCCCTGCTCGACGCGCTGCGGCGCGAGCGCGGGCTGGCCATCGTCTTCATCACCCATGACTTTGGCGTGGTGGCGCAGCTTTGCGACCGGGTGGCGGTGATGTACGCAGGGCGCATCGTCGAGGAAGGCCCGACGCAGGCGGTGCTGGATGCTGCGGCGCATCCCTACACCCGCCGCCTGATCGCCTGCGTGCCCGAACTGGGCGGCGGCCAGCGCGCGCTTGAGGCTATCCCCGGCCTGCCGCCCTCGGTCGACGACCTGCCGCCGGGCTGCGCCTTCGCCCCCCGCTGCCGCAAGGCGACCGAAGCCTGCACCGAAGCACCGATCCCGCTGGAGGGCACCGCCCGCAAGGTCCGCTGCATCCACCCCGAGGAGGACGTCGCATGACCATCGCCCTGCATGTCACCGACCTGTCCAAGACCTTCCCGCTGCGCTCCGGCCTCTTCGGCAGGTCCCGCGAAGGCGTGCGCGCCGTGCGGCCCGTCTCCTTCGCCGTAAGCGAAGGCGAAACCCTCGGCATCGTTGGCGAGTCGGGGTGCGGCAAGTCCACGCTGGCACGGATGCTGGTGGGCCTGCTGGAACCCTCGACCGGCCAGATCGAGATCGCCGGCAAGGCGCTGGACACCGCCGACCCGGCGGCCTTCGGCAGGCTCATCCAGTACGTCTTTCAGGACCCGATCTCCTCGCTGAACCCCCGCAAGTCGATCCGCCAGATCATGGAGGTGCCGCTGAAGCGCCTCCACGGCATGGACAAGGCGCAAAGAGACGCCCGCATCGCCGAGATCTTCGACAGCGTGAACCTGCGCGAGACCTTCCTCGACCGCTACCCGCACGAGTTCTCGGGCGGGCAGGCACAGCGCATCGGCATCGCCCGCGGGCTGGCCGCCAGCCCCCGCATCATGGTGCTGGACGAGCCGGTCTCGGCGCTGGATGTCTCGGTGCAGGCGCAGGTGCTGAACCTGCTGGCGGCGCTGCGCGAGAAATACACCCTGACCTACCTCTTCATCAGCCACGACCTCGCCGTGGTCGAGGCGGTCAGCGACCGGGTCATGGTGTTGTATTTCGGCGCGGTGGTCGAGATCGGCGACGCGAAACGCATTTTCAAGACGCCCCGCCACCCCTATACGAAACTTCTGGCGGCAAGCGCGCCGGTCGTGGGCCGCCCCCTGACCCCGCCCGAGCAGAGGGGCACCGAACTGCCCGACCCGCTGAACCCGCCGCCGGGCTGCGCCTTCGCCGGACGCTGCCCCAAGGCGACCGACCTCTGCCGCACCGAGGACCCGGCGCTGAGAGACATGGGAGAGGACCACCTTGCCGCCTGCCACCACCCGAACGCCCCCTGAACCGAAACGCAGCCGCCCCGCGCAGGTGGCCGAAGCCATCAAGTCCTGGGTGGTGGAACAGGGCCTGACGGCGGGCGACCGGCTGCCGGGCGAGGCCGAGCTGATGGCCCGCTTCGGCATGGCCAAGGGCACCATCCGCGAAGCCATGCGCATTCTCGAGGCGCAGGGCCTGATTAAGACCCGCACCGGCCCCGGCGGCGGCAACTTCGTGCACGAGGTCAGCCGCGCCCGGGCCAAGGCGCTGCTCGGGAACTACTTCTACTTCAAGGACCTGACCATCGGCGACATCTACCGCCTGCGCCTCGCGCTGGAACCGGAGCTCGCCGCCTCGCTGGCCGGCACGCTGGACGAGGACACGCTGACCCGGCTCGAAGAGAACATCTCCGAATACGCCGAACCCTCCAAGACGCTCGAGGAAGAGGCCGCCCAGCACGTCGCCTCCCTGCGCTTCCACGCCCTGCTGGCGGAACAGTCCGACAACCCGCTCCTGGGCTTCATCATCGACTTCATGGTGAACCTGCTCTCGGACCTGACGGTCCACCGCCACCTCTACGAGCCGCCCAACGCCGAACTCTGGCGCCGCGGCACCGACTACCAGACCCGCCTCGTCATGGCGCTGCGCGAAGGCGACGCCGGCGCCGCCCGCGCGATCATGACCGCCCACATGGAAACCGCCTGGGGCCTCATGCGCGGACAGGAAGTCCGCATGATGCAACGCTTCATCAAGGAATGAGCCACGCCGCCCCGCAGATCAGGGCCGCCGCAATCCATCCCAAGCCGCCGCATCGCCACCACCCTCCGGGCTTCTTCTCTGGAAAAATACTCCCGCACACCGGCCGCCCCGCAGGCCCCGCCCGCCATGGCACCCCCGCGACCGCGCCCCAAGCGCGCCAGTCACCCCTCTATCCGCAATCCCTGGCTTCTTCTTGGTCCAAATACCGAAATCCGACAGCAGCCCCAGCCACAGACGTCCGCTCAGAGACGAACGTCACTCCGCAAATAGCATCCGGCAACAGGCCCACCACCGCACCCGGATCAAGCGCGACCCTGCGCCCGGAAACGCCCCGTCAGCCCCGGGCGAAGCGCTCCGGTGACAGCGCCGCCAGCGTGTCCGCATCCAGCGCGGGCTTCCCGCCAAGGCACAGCGCCGCCGTCAGCGCCGCCAGCGCGGGCGCGGTCTGCACCCCGTAGCCGCCCTGCCCCGCCAGCCAGAAAAACCCCGGCGCCAGCGGGTCCATGCCCACCACCGGCGTCTTGTCGGCCACGAAGCTCCGCAGCCCGGCCCAGGAATGCGAGGGGCGCACCAGCGGCACGTCGACCATCTGCGAAAACCGGTCCAGCCCCTCGGCCAGCACCATGTCGTCGGGCCAGGCGTCGCCCGGCTCCACCGGGTCCTCGTCCGCCGGAGAGATCATCAGCCGCCCGCCGTCGGGCTTGGCGTACCACGTGTCCGCCACCGACCCGAAGAGCGGCCAGCGCCCGACCTCCTCCGCCGGGTTCGGCACCGCCATCAGCACGGCGGAGCGCCGCTTCGGCACCAATCCGACCGGCGGCAGACCGGCCAGCGCCGCCACCCGATCGGCCCAGGCGCCCGCCGCGTTGACCACGATATCGGCGGTCAGAACTTCGCCGGCCGCCTCGATGCGCCAGCCCGCGCCGTCGCGCGCCAGCGCCGTGACCGGCGCCCCGGTCTTCAGCGTGCCACCCCGCTGCCGCATCAGCCGCAGGCAGCCCTGCAACAGCCGGTCCACGTCGATATCCTGCGCGTCGCGCTCCAACACGACCCCCTCGATCCGCTCGACACGCAGGATCGGCACGATCTCGACCGCCTCGCGCGCCGTCATCCGCTCCAGCCCCGAGGACCCGGCGGCATAGTCCTCCAGCGCCGCCATCTCCTCGGGCCCCGCCAGCATCAGGGCGCCGCGCGGGCCGAGGACGCTCTCGCCCAGCAGCCCGCCTTCCAGCGCCGGCCCGGCGGTGGCATTCAGCACCCGCAGCACCGCGTTGCCGTAGTTGCGAATGTACAGCGCCGCCGAGCGCCCGGTCGAATGGTAGCCCGGCTGCGACTCTGTCTCGAGCACGGTCACCTGCGCGTCAGAAGCCAGCGCCGCCCCGGCGCTGATCCCGGCGATGCCTCCGCCGATGACGACGATCCGCGGCCCGCTCATAGCCCGGCCTGCGCGCGGATTTCGGCAACCACCCGGTCGGCGCCCTCACCCGCCCGCAGCGAGGTGAAGAGGAAGGGCCGCCCGTCGCGCACCCGCGTCGCGTCGCGCTCCATCACCTCGAGCGAGGCCCCCACATGCGGCGCAAGGTCCGTCTTGTTGATCACAAGGATGTCCGAGCGCCGGATCGCGGGCCCGCCCTTGCGCGGGATCTCTTCGCCCGCCGCCACGTCGATGACGTAGACGGTCAGGTCGGCCAGTTCCGGGCTGAAGGTGGCCGAGAGGTTGTCGCCGCCCGACTCGATCAGCACGATCTCGACCTCGGGGTGGCGCCGGACCATCTCGGCCACGGCGGCAAGGTTGATCGAGGCATCCTCGCGGATCGCCGTATGCGGACAACCGCCGGTCTCGACGCCGATCACCCGGTCGGCGGGCAGGATCTGCATGCGCATCAGCGCCTCTGCGTCTTCCTGCGTGTAGATGTCATTGGTGATCACCCCGATCGAAAACGCATCCTTCAGCCGCTCCGCCAGCCGGGCGGTAAGCGTCGTCTTTCCCGCGCCGACCGGTCCACCGATACCGATCCGGAGCGGGCCGTTCATGCCTGTCATCTCTCGTTGTCCTTCCTTCCGGCCCGACCGCCGCCGGTGCCGAATTCTTCCAAAGAATTCGGGCCGTTTTCCGCCACGGAAAACGCCCCCGCCGCAGCCGTCACGACTGGAACAGGCGCGGCTCCTGAACCTCGTGCCGCATTGAGGCGATGTCCGAGGCAAAGGCGTTCGACCACAGATCCCCGGCACCCTGCCCGCGTGCCTGCCGCGCCACCATCAGGCAGAGCGGCGCAAGACCGGCCAGCACCGCCTGCGCCACGGTCTGGCCCAGCCCGATCAGGCGCTGCGCCGCCGACACGAGATTGCCCGCGAAGGCCTGCAGGTACAAGGCCGTCACCGCCTCCGTGTCCAGCCCCTGCAGGCGCGCGGCCCGGCCCAAAGCCACCGGCAGCAGCAGCGGCGGCAGGTCCAGAGCCCAGACCTCTGCGGTCACCCGCGCGAAGGCCGCGCCCTGACGCTCGGCCTCGCGCAGGCGCTCTGCCGAAGGCTGCCATGCGCGGGCCAGGGCCTCAACCGTCGTGATGTCCCCGGCATCGGCGGCCAGTCCGATCAGGATGGCATCCGTCCGCCCCGATCCCTCTTCCAGAATATCCCGCAGCCAGGCCGCCAGCGAGGCGGCCTCTGTGACCCGGCCCTCTGCCACCGCCGCTTCCAGCCCGTGAGAGAAGGCAAAGGCCCCCACCGGGTAGGCCGGCGAAAGCCATTGCGACAGCGTCAGCAGGCGGGCGTCAATGGGCATGGTCGGTATCGTGGCGATGCCGGTGCGCGGGGTCGTCGCCCTCCTCCGCATGGCCCTGGCCGTGCGGATGGTCATGGCTCTGCGCGGGCCCGTGACGATGCGCCTGCCCATGGGCGTGGCCGTGATCCTGCGCGGGCTTGTCCGACCCGTGGTGCTGCGCATGGGCTGTGTGCCCGTGTTCATGCGCATGGGTGCGTCCGTGACCATAGGCGCCGCCCTCGGGGGTGAAGGCGCGCATGGCCTCCGTGACATCGGCGCCGAGATGTTCCAGCATGTGGCGGATCACCGGGTCGCGCTGGATCAGCAGGCAGTCGTTCAGCACCTGACACGGCGTGTGCCGGTTCCCGATATGCCATGCCAGCCGCGCCAGCGGACCGCGCACCTCCAGCACCGGCTCTTCCGCCGCGCGCACCGCCACAAGGCCGCCCTCCGCCAGCTCCAGCGCGTCGCCCTCATCCAGAGAGGTCGTCTGCGCCAGATCCACCACGAAGGACAGCCCCGCCTCTGTCACCAGCCGTTTGCGGCGCAGGAACCGCGCCTCGTAATCCAGCACGACGCTCTGCGCCGCGCCGCTCCATGATCCGGCGCGATGCAGGATCTGCGCCACCGGCAATCCGCTCATTCCACGACCTCCACGCTGTTGTAATCGAAGGTATCCACGCCGCCGTCGTAGCGGCTTTCGACAAACAGGCTGAACCCGAGGTCGGGCAGGTAGTGCAGGACGTCCGTCAACCCCTCGTCCGACCCGTATTCGACCTCGACCGGGATCATCCCGTAGCGGCACGCGCCGATCTGCGTCTCGGTCGCCGCACCGAACCGGTACACCTGCCGCTCCTGCGAGAAACTGCCGTCGCCACTGAAGATAACCGTGAAGCTTGCCTGCCCCCCGGGCACGGGCAGCGGCATCTCGTCGGCGTTCATCTCGAAGGCATAGGCGCTGCGCCAGGCGTCTCCCGCTTCGAGGCTGCGCGCTTCGAGCACGTAAACCCCCTGCGCCAACAGGCTTTGCGTCCGCCCGCCCGCCGCATCGGTGAAGATCGACGTCACGATGCCCGGGCCGTCGCCCCGGGTGAAAACCTCTGTGCTGTCGCCATCGACACCAAAGCGGATGCCGCGGTCGAGATCGGCCTGCGTCGGGCAGGCCTGCGCCGAGGCCGCGGTGCCGATCAACGCGGCCAGCAGGACGAGCGGTCTCATGGCGGGGTCTCCCTGTTGTATTCTCGCAAAGCTTAACCGCGGATCACGCGGGCTTCGATAGCCAATTGCCGATGACGCCAACCGATGCCCGACGCGGATCTTGCCGACCCGGCTGACCGACACATCCCCCACATCCGCCCGGCAGTCCGCGCTACGAGGCGGGACCGAAGCATCCCCTGCGGACCAGAGGAGGCCACCGCCATCATGAAACCGTTCCGCCATCGCTCAGAACAGGAAATACCGCTGCGCCATCGGCAGCTCCGTCGCCGGCTGGCAGGTCAGCAGCTCGCCGTCCGCGCGCACCTCGTAGGTCTCGGGGTCGACCTCGACCCGGGGCAGCGCCTCGTTCAGCCTAAGGTCCGCCTTGCCGATGCCACGGGTGTTGGTGACCGCAACCGTCTGCTTGGCGAGGCCAAGCCGCGCCCGCACCCCCTCGGCCTGCGCGGCCTCCGATACGAAGATCACCGCCGAGTTTTCGACAGAGCGCCCGTAGGCGCCGAACATGGGCCGCGAATAGACCGGCTGCGGCGTCGGGATAGAGGCATTGGGGTCGCCCATCTGCGCGCAGGCGATGGTGCCGCCGATCAGCACCATCTCGGGCTTCACGCCGAAGAAGGCGGGGTTCCACAGCACCAGATCGGCGCGCTTGCCTTCCTCGATGCTGCCAATCTCATGTCCGATCCCGTGCGCGATGGCCGGGTTGATCGTGTACTTGGCGATGTAGCGGCGGACGCGGAAGTTGTCGTTGTCGCCCCTTTCCTCGGACAGCCGCCCGCGCTGCTTCTTCATCTTGTCGGCGGTCTGCCAGGTGCGGATCAGCACCTCGCCGACCCGGCCCATGGCCTGACTGTCGGAGGCGATGATCGAAAAGGCGCCCATGTCGTGCAGGATGTCCTCTGCGGCGATGGTCTCTCGCCGGATGCGGCTTTCGGCAAAGGCCACGTCCTCGGGGATCGACTTGTCGAGGTGGTGGCAGACCATGAGCATGTCGAGGTGTTCCTCGATGGTGTTCACGGTGAAGGGCCGGGTCGGGTTGGTCGAGGACGGCAAGACAAAGCTCTCGCCGCAGATCTTGATGATGTCGGGGGCGTGGCCGCCGCCCGCGCCCTCGGTGTGGAAGGCGTGGATGGTGCGGCCCTTCATGGCCTTCACGGTGTTCTCGACGAAGCCGCTTTCATTGAGCGTGTCGGTGTGGATCATCACCTGCACGTCCCAGGCATCGGCCACAGAGAGGCAGCAGTCTATGGCGCCGGGGGTGGTGCCCCAGTCCTCGTGCAGCTTCAGCGCGCAGGCGCCCGCCTTGATCTGCTCCTCAAGCGCGGCGGGCAGCGAGGCATTGCCCTTGCCCGCGAAGGCGAGGTTCATCGGGAAGGCATCGGCGGCCTGCAACATCCGCCCTATGTGCCAGGGCCCCGGCGTGCAGGTCGTGGCCAGCGTGCCATGCGCGGGACCGGTGCCGCCGCCCAGCATGGTCGTCAGGCCCGAATGCAGCGCGTCCTCGATCTGCTGCGGGCAGATGTAGTGGATGTGGCTGTCCATGCCCCCGGCGGTCAGGATACGCCCCTCGCCGGCGATGCATTCGGTCCCCGGGCCGACAACGATGGTCACACCCGGCTGGGTGTCCGGGTTGCCCGCCTTGCCGATCTTGTGGATACGCCCGTCGCGCAGGCCGACGTCGGCCTTGTAGACCCCGGTCCAGTCGACGATCAGCGCGTTGGTGATGACCGTGTCCACGGCGCCCTCGGCGCGGGTGGCCTGGCTCTGGCCCATGCCGTCGCGGATCACCTTGCCGCCGCCGAACTTGACCTCTTCGCCGTAGCCGCCCGCCGCCTCGACGGTCAGGTCGCGCTCGACCTCGACGATCAGGTCCGTGTCCGCCAGCCGCAGCCGGTCGCCGGTCGTGGGGCCGAACATCGCGGCATAATCGGATCGCTTGATGGTGGCTGGCATCGGAAAAGACCTTTCTACTGGACGGCGGGATCGCGGCGGGCAAGCCGGTGTGAGTTGGAGCGGGTGACGTCGCGCAGCGGGCGCACCGCCGCCGCCATCGCCTCCTCGGGATGGGCGCCGTGCCACGCGGCGGAAAAGGCCGCACGACCGGCCTCGGCAAAGGCGCCCTGCTTCTCGGCGACCATGCGCAGCGGCTCCATCTCCGAGACGCGCCACAGCCCCACCATGCCGAGGCTGCGCATCCAGATGACCGCACCCGCCTCCACCGTCATCCAGGCAAGCTCGTTCGACAGGCGCATCAGCGCAAAGGGATCGTGGGACTGGGTCGTATCCATGGCACAGGGTATCCTTGTGAACTGGGCGCCCGCCACACCCTGCAGCGGGACGCCATCGCATCGGGCGCAACGGCGCCAGCGGGGCGTCAGAGGTCGCCCATGACCTGCTGGTTGAACCCGTAGATCCGGCGCGCGCCCGCCACCGGGATCAGCGCGACCTCGCGGCGCTGGCCGGGCTCGAAGCGCACCGCCGTACCGGCGGCGATATCCAGTCGCATCCCGCGCGCCGCACCCCGGTCGAAATCCAGCGCCGGGTTCGCCTCGGCGAAGTGGTAGTGGCTGCCGACCTGCACCGGGCGGTCGCCGGTATTGGCGACCATCAGCGTGATCGCCGCGCGGCCCTCGTTCAGGGTCAGCGACCCCTCGGCGGGCAGAAGCTCTCCGGGGATCACCGGCCCCGCCTCGCCACGATCACCGCCACCACGACCAGCACCCCGGCCAGCGCAAGCGTCAGCCACGATCCCGCGCCATGCGGATGCAGATGCGCGCCCTCGTGCGCCGCCGCCGCCGAAGCCGCCATGGCCAGACCCGTCGCGATCAATCCCGTTTTCATCCTGTCATCCCTTCGTGCTTCTTCTCTGCAAAAATACGCGATCCGACGGCAGCCAAAGGCGCTACCGGATCGGGTTGTGGACCGTCACCAGCTTGGTTCCGTCCGGAAAGGTCGCCTCGACCTGAACCTCGTGGATCATCTCGGCGATGCCCTCCATGCACTGCTCGCGGCTGACCACCTCGGCCCCCGCCTGCATCAGGTCGGCCACCGACCGCCCGTCGCGCGCGCCCTCGACCACCGTATCCGTGATCAGGGCAATCGCCTCGGGGTGGTTCAGCTTCACGCCGCGTTCCATCCGCTTGCGGGCCACCACGGCGGCCATGGCCACCAGCAGCTTGTCTTTCTCGCGAGGGGTCAGGTTCATCTCGTCACAGTCTCCACAACGTCGGAAGCCGGTCCCGGCTGAGCCGGTCCAGGATGGGCAGAAGGGTGCTGCGCAGCGCGTGGCCGTCCCCGGCCAGCAGGCGCACCACCAGAAGATCGGATCCCGGCAGGCTGGCCCCGCCAGAGGCTGGCAGAAGTGCGCGCACAGGCGCCAGCTGCGCCCCTGCGTCGGGGGCCGCATAGACGACCTGCGCCATGGCCCCGGCGCCGCCACCCAGAGCGGGCCGCGCCATCTGCGCCGCCACGTCGCCGCGCAGGAAAAGCCCGTCGGCATATAGCGGCAGCCCGGCCCGGAAAATCTCGATCCGGTCGCGGAACCGCACGTCATGCAACACCTCGCCCATGGCGGCGCGGCCGAAAATCACCGGCTCCACCAGCAGGAACCGCGCGTCGGGCGCAAGCGCGACGCGCAGCCGCCGCTCCAGCCGCGCACCCTCGTAGAGGATCAGTTCCTGCGGCAGCCATAGCATCTCGGCCCCCGCTTCGGCGGCCAGCACCGTCTCGACCCGCGCCACGCCAGAGGCGGCACGGTAGGCGCGCTCTGCCGCCTGCGTGGTCAGGCACAGCGAAGAGCCCGCCCCGGCCCGGGCCTCGACCGTCAGCCGGTCGCCGCCGGTCAGCCCGCCGGAGGTGTTGATGACGATGGCCTCGATGCCCAGATCCGCCCGGCGCGGAAACAGCGCCTTCATGGCCCCCTGCGCGCGCAGGCGGTCGATGGCAGAGGTCCGGCCGCGCGCCTTGGTCGCGAGGCTCAGGTGCCCCTCGGCCCGTGGCTGCACGGACGCCACCCGCCCGTCCGTCCCTGCCGGTTCTTCGCGCATGTGCCGCGTCACCGCCCGTGCCTCCTTTCGCAATCCTGCCTCTTTCCTCTCCTCTCCGGCCCACCGATACCAATGATTCCCGGTCTCTCAGGCCCAATCGCCCGCAAATCCGCACAAGCTTTCATCAATCTTGCGCAAAGCAGCCCAATAAATGGGCCACTCAAGCCGCTGACCCACCCGCGCGTGCCGGATCGTTGACCCTTCGGCAGCCGCGCCGCCTAGATCTGAGGGCCGCACGGGGGGCGCTGTCGATCCGAACGACGCCAGGCTGTCCGGGGCACATCAAGAAGCAATGCGGCCGCCGGTGATTGGACATCGTCGCGCGTATCGCATGGGACGCAACACCAAGGTTGCGGGACGATCCGGCGCGCTGCCCTCCTGTGCGTCACGCATCAGACCCGCGGGGAGAGATCATGACACACTTCACCAAACTGCTGTCGGGCGCCGCTGTCGCCGCTCTGGTGGCCGGGGCCGCGCAGGCGCAGGACTGCGCGGACGGCCCGATCAAGGTCGGCGTGCTGCACTCGCTGTCCGGCACCATGGCCATTTCCGAAACGACCCTGAAGGACACGATGGAAATGCTGGTCGCGGGCCAGAACGAGGGCGGCGGTCTTCTGGGCTGCGATCTCGAGGCGGTCGTCGTCGACCCGGCCTCGGACTGGCCGCTCTTTGCCGAGAAGGCGCGCGAGTTGCTGACCGTGCACGAGGTCGACGTGATCTTCGGCAACTGGACGTCCGTGTCGCGCAAATCCGTGCTGCCGGTCATCGAGGAACTGAACGGGCTGCTGTTCTACCCGGTCCAGTACGAAGGCGAAGAATCCTCGAAGAACGTCTTCTACACCGGCGCCGCGCCGAACCAGCAGGCGATCCCGGCCACCGACTACTTCCTCGAAGAGCTGGGCGTCGAGAAGTTCGCCCTGCTCGGCACCGACTACGTTTACCCGCGCACCACCAACAACATCCTCGAGAGCTACCTCAAGGAGAAGGGCATCGCCGAAGAAGACATCTTCGTGAACTACACACCCTTCGGCCATTCCGACTGGGCGACCATCGTCGCCGACGTCGTGGCGCTGGGTGAGGACGGCAAGCAGGTCGGCGTGATCTCGACCATCAACGGCGACGCCAACATCGGTTTCTACAAGGAACTGGCGGCAGCGGGCATTTCCGCCGACGACATCCCGGTCGTGGCCTTCTCGGTCGGTGAAGAAGAGCTGTCGGGCCTCGACACCTCGAACCTCGTCGGCCACCTCGCCGCGTGGAACTACTTCATGTCCGCCGACACGCCCGAGAACGCCGCGTTCATCGAGAAGCGGCACGCCTTCATCGGCTCCGAGGACCGCGTGACCAACGACCCGATGGAAGCCCATTACATCGGCTTCAACATGTGGGTGCAGGCGGTCGAGGCAGCGGGCACCACCGATGTCGACGCCGTGCGCGACGCGATGTACGGCCAGACCTTCCCGAACCTGACCGGCGGCACCGCCGAGATGCTGGTGAACCACCACCTGTCCAAGCCGGTGCTGATCGGCGAGATCCGCGCCGACGGCCAGTTCGACATCATCTCGCAGACCGAGCCGGTTCCGGGCGACGCATGGACCGACTTCCTGCCGGAATCCGCCGTGCTGACCTCTGACTGGAAGGACCTCGACTGCGGTATGTACAACACCGAGACCAAGACCTGCGTCCAGATCAAGTCCAACTACTGATCCGGCACGACTGACCACGGGCAGGACGGGCGTCGCCCCCGTCCTGCCCGCAGCGCCCCCCTTCCCCTTTCCTTCATCGACACGACAGGTCTGCCCATGCTCCGTGCCTTTCTCACGGCCCTAGCCTTGCTGTTGCTGCCACCTGCCGGCACCGCGCAGGAGGCCCGCCCGGACCTTCAGGCGGTCTTGCAAGAGCATCAGGCGCAGATCGCCCAGCCCTCGCGGACCAAGATCGGCCCGGCTATCGAGGCGCTGCTGGACTCCGACCTGCCCGGCGTGCAGGGCCTTCTGGAGGCATGGCAGGACAAGGGCCTCTATGTCCGCGACGAGGACGGCCGGTTCTTCCGCATCGAGCGCACCGGCGACACCGTCACGCTGCTGCATCCCGGCACGCTGGAGCCCATCGCAGAGGGTGTCGATCCCGCCACCCTGTCAGAGATCCGCCCCAACGGCGGTGTCCGCCGCGTCATCGGCGAGGCGCTGGTGCAGTTCCAGCTGTCCGACCCCGATGTCGCCCGGCGCACGGCGGCGCTGAATGCGATCTCGCGCAATCTCGACCCCGGCCAGATCGGCCCGCTGCGCAACTCCATAGAGGATGAGGACGTGCCCGCCCTGCGTCTGCGCAAGGAGCGGCTGGCCAACTACCTCATGGCCCGCTTCGGCGAAACGCCTGCAGAGCGCATCTCTGCCATCGAGGCGCTGTCCGACGACCTGAGCGTGGACGGCCGCGCGGTGCTGTCGCAGATCCTGTCCACCGACCGCGTCGTGGCGCAAGAGCCGCCCGCCGATGCCAACGTGGCCCGCACGCTGGAGCCGGGCAGCGACCTGACCCGGGCCGAGGCCTACGCGCTGATCGCGGCAGAGACCGACGCGCCGCCGGTGCTGTCCCCCGCCGATATCCGCACCGCGCTGGAGGCCACCGTCGAGGGCGGCGTCATCGCGGGCCTGCCCATCGCCCGGCTGGACACGCAGGAAGCGCGGGCCGAGGCCTACGACCGCCTCGCCGCCGCGGGCACCCTGCCGCCCCGCGCCAGCGCGCTGACAATCGACGAGACGCTCGCGGCCTACACAATCTTTGAGGTCTACAACGAGAACGATCCGGCCATCACCGACGCCGCCCGCCGCACGCAGGACGCGGTGCAGACCCGCGTGGGCCTCAGCCAGACCGCCGACCTTGCGCTGGATGCCGTGTCGCTGGCCTCGATCTACTTCCTCGCCGCCATCGGCCTTGCCATCACCTTCGGCGTCATGGGTGTCATCAACATGGCCCATGGCGAGTTCATCATGATGGGCGCCTATACCGGCTACGTGGTGCAGCTGTTCATCCCAGATTACACCCTGTCGCTGGTGGTCGCCCTGCCGCTGGCCTTCGCCGTCACCTTCGGCGCGGGCGTGGCGATGGAACGGCTGGTGATCCGCTGGCTCTACGACCGCCCGCTGGAAACGCTTCTGGCCACCTTCGGCGTCTCCATCGCCCTGCAACAGCTGGCCAAGAACATCTTCGGCACGCAGGCGCGTCCGCTGACCTCTCCGGCCTGGCTGGACGGCAACCTCGCCTTCAACGAGGTGATCTCGATCAGCTACATCCGCGTCGCGATCTTCGTGCTGGCACTGCTGTTCCTCGGCCTGCTGCTCTTCATCCTCAAGAAGACCCGCCTGGGGCTGGAGGTGCGCGCGGTGACGCAGAACCCGCGCATGGCGGCCTCGATGGGGATCAACCCCGACAGGATCAAGATGCTGACCTTCGGCCTTGGGTCAGGCATCGCGGGCATCGCGGGCGTGGCCATCGGGCTTTACGCCAAGGTGACCTCCGAGATGGGGCAGGACTACATCGTGCAAAGCTTCATGACCGTGGTCGTGGGCGGCGTCGGCAACGTCTGGGGCACGCTTGCGGGGGCCACGCTGATCGGCGTGCTGCAAAAGGGGATCGAGTGGTTCAACCCGTCCAACACGCTGGCGGCGCAGACCTACATGATTCTCTTCATCATCCTTTTCATTCAGGTCAGGCCAAAAGGCATCATCGCCCTCAAGGGCCGTGCCGCGGGAGACTGAGACCATGCACGCCTTATTCTGCCGCGCCAGCGCGGGCACCGGCTTCGGGATCGCCTTCGGCGAAGGTATTTTCACCAAGAAGAAGACGGGCCCCCTCGTCCCGACCGGCACTCCGCGCCCGGCTTCTTCTGTCCAAAAATATCCCGGGGGTGAATTCGCGCATGCGAAGAGGGGGCAGAGCCCCCGGCCCGGCCCGACCCCAAGACCGACGGGAGACCGCTCATGAGACGCAGCTTCTTCGCTCAGAACCCTTCGGTCCTGTGGTTCATCGCCATCCTCGCGCTGTTCACGCTTGCCGTGACGCTGATGGCCGAGGCAACGGGGACGGGCGCGATGTCCACCTCTTTCGTCAAGACGCTGGGCAAGACGCTGTGCCTGTGCCTGATCGCCATCGCCATGGACGTGGTCTGGGGCTACTGCGGCATCCTCAGCCTCGGCCACTTCGCCTTCTTCGGCATCGGCGGATACGCGGTGGGCATGTGGCTGATGTATGCGCGGACCGAGACCATCGTGGCGCAAAGCCTGTCGAACCAGATCATTCCGCCGACCGGGCAAGAGATCTCGGACGCCATCGCCAGCCAGATCTTCGGGGTGGTGGGCGCGTCGGAGCTTCCGCCGATCTGGGCCTTTGCCCACTCGCTGCCGCTGCAACTCATGATGGTAGTGCTGGTGCCGGGGCTTCTGGCGCTGGTCTTCGGCTGGCTCGCCTTCCGCTCGCGCGTCACCGGCGTCTACCTGTCGATCCTCACGCAGGCCATGACGCTGGCCCTGTCGCTTTATCTGTTCCAGAACGACAGCGGGCTCAGGGGCAACAATGGCCTGTCCGGCCTGCAGAACATCCCCGGCGCCGAGGCTGTGCCGCAAGCGCTGATCTCGATCCGGTTCTTCTGGGCCTCGGCCATGGCCCTGGCCCTGGGCTACGTGCTTTTCGCCTTCGTCACCTCGGGCAAGATGGGCAGCGTGATCCGCGCCATCCGCGACAACGAGACCCGCGTGCGCTTCCTCGGCTACGACGTCGAGGGCTACAAGCTCTTCGTCTTCACCCTGACGGCGGTCGTCTCGGGCATCGCGGGCGCGCTGTATTACCCGCAGGCGGGCATCATCAACCCTGCGGAAATCGCGCCCATCGCCTCGATCTACCTCGCGGTCTGGGTCGCCATCGGCGGTCGCGGGCGGCTGTACGGCGCGGTGCTGGGCACGGTCTTCGTGACGCTGCTCAGCAGCTGGTTCACCGGCGGCGGCGCGCCGGACATCGACCTCGGGTTCTACCGGATCCAGTGGACCGACTGGTGGCTGGTGCTGCTGGGCCTCAGCTTCGTCGCGGTCACATTGTTCGCCCCCAAGGGCATCGGGGGCCTCGTCGACCTGATCACCGATCGCCGCGCCCATGCCCGCCACGGCGCGGAGGCAGGCCCCGACACCGGCGCCCCGCGCGAAAAGGAGAGCCGCACATGAACGCCGCGACCACGCCGGACAAGCCCCGCGAGACGCGCAGGCGGAAACCGACCCTGCTGGAGCTGTCCGGCGTCTCGGTTTCCTTCGACGGGTTCAGGGCGATCAATAACCTGTCCTTCCAGATCGCAGAGCCCGAGATGCGCGCCATCATCGGACCCAATGGCGCGGGCAAGACCACCTTCATGGATATCATCACCGGCAAGACCAGGCCGGACGCGGGCCGCGTGCTCTGGGGCGACGACGGCATCTCGCTGCTGGGCCTCACGGAAAGCCGCATCGCGCGCGCAGGCATCGGGCGCAAGTTCCAGAAACCCACCGTCTTCGAGGCCCAGACCGTGCGCGAGAACCTCGCCATTGCGCTGAAGGCCCCGCGCGGCCCCTTCGACGTGCTGTTCCACAAGAAGACCAAGGCCGGCGCCGAGAAGATCGGAGCGCTCGCCGCCCAGATCGGCCTGCTGGACCAACTGCCCCGCATCGCGGGCGAACTCAGCCACGGCCAGAAGCAATGGCTGGAAATCGGCATGCTGCTGGCACAGGAACCGCGCCTGCTGCTGGTCGACGAGCCCGCCGCCGGAATGACCCCCGCAGAGCGCGAGAAGACCACGGAGATGCTGGTCGAGGCCGCCAGGACCCGCGCCGTCGTCGTCGTCGAGCACGACATGGAATTCGTCCGCCGCCTGAACTGCCGGGTCACCGTGCTGAACGAGGGCTCTGTCCTCGCCGAGGGCTCCATCGACCATGTGACCAGCGACCCGCAGGTCATCGAAGTCTACCTTGGGCGATAAAGCGATGGCCCGCCTCTTCTTCTCTGTCCAAATACTCACATCCAACGCCCGCCCCCCGCACCGCCGGCGCAGAGGAACCCGCCCATGCTGAGCCTCTCCAACCTGACGCTGCACTATGGCCACAGCCAGATTCTGCACGACATCTCGATGCAGGCGAAGCCCGGCGCCGTGACCTGTCTGATGGGCACCAACGGGGTCGGCAAGACCTCCCTGCTCAAGGCGATCTCGGGCACGCATCCGCGGTCCGGCGGCACCATGGTGCTCGACGGCCAGGAGATCGCGCCGAACGCCCCGGCCCATGCCCGGGCCCGTGCCGGGATCGGCTACGTGCCGCAGGGCCGCGACATCTTTCCGCTGATGACCGTGCGCGAGAACCTGATGACCGGCTTCGCCTGCATCCCCAAGACCGACTGGACCATCCCGGACGAGGTCTTCACCCTCTTCCCGATCCTCAGAGACTTCCTCAACCGGCGCGGCGGCGACCTGTCCGGCGGCCAGCAACAACAGCTTGCCATCGCGCGCGCCATGATCGCCCAGCCGAAACTGCTGCTGCTGGACGAACCGACAGAGGGCATCCAGCCCAATATCATCAAGCAGATCGGCGAGGTCATCAGATACCTCCGGTCCAAGGGCGACATGGCGATCATCCTCGTGGAACAGTTCTTCGATTTCGCCTTCGAACTGGGCGACCATTTCGTGGCGCTGGAACGCGGGCGCGTCATCCATGACGCCCCCCGCGCCGACACGCCCCGGGACGTGCTGCTCGGAAAGGTCTCTGTCTGAGCCTTTCCCGGCACGCACCGCCGCAATGACCTTGTGCTTCGTCTGACAGGCCGGGCGGCAACGGGCACCCCGGTGCTGCCCCGGTCGCGCGCGGGACCGCTGCGCGCGATTTATGGCAAATGCCCGGCATAAACCGTCGCCACCCCCCGCAGAGGTCGCGGGTTTCTTTACTCTTTGGCCGCAGAGTGCCCGGGCGGAACCAAGGGCAAAGCGGGACCCGAACATGTCGGACGAACTCAGGAAGAAACTGCACAGCTATCAACTGGACGGCGCCAATACAGAGCTTCTCAAACAAGCCGGCGCCATCCTCATCCCCGAACTCGACGGGGTCCTCGACGCCTTTTACAAGCGGGCCACGGCGGTGCCGGAACTCGCCGCCTTCTTCGACAGTCCGGAGCGGATGGACTTCGCCCGCAGCGCGCAGAAGGCGCATTGGAAGCGCATTCTGACCGCCAGTTTCGACGAGGAGTATCTTGCCTCGGTAGAGCGGATCGGTCGGGTCCACGCCCGCATCGACCTGCCGATCGAGGCCTATATGTCGGCCTATTCGCTGGCGGCCTCGGACCTCAGCACGCTGTTCCTCAAGAAAAGCCGTCGCGGGTTTCTCCCCACCGATCTGGACCGCGTGCGCGATCAGGTCTGCACACTGAACCGGGCCTTCTCGATGGATATCGAACGGGTCGTCGACACCACCTTCCGCGTTCAGGCAGAAGAGCAGACCTGCGCCTTTGCCCATATCAACCGCGCCATCGACCGGCTTGCGGAGGGCGACCTGACCCATGTCATTCCCGCCCCCGGCGACAGCGACTTTCCCGCTTCGTTCGAGCCCGTGCGCCGCAAGCTGAACGGCGCCACCGGGAAGCTGGGCGCGCTGCTGGCCACGGTCACCGGAACCATGGAACAGCTGCTGGGCATTATCGCGGAAGTCGGCGGTGCCACCGACAACCTGTCCAGCCGCACCGCCAGCCAAGCCGCCTCGCTGGAGGAAACCGCCGCCGCGGTGCAGGAGCTGACCAAGAACGTCGAACAGTCCTCGGTCAATACCGGGCGGGCGCGGGACGTGGCCTCTGACGCGGCGCGCACCGCCGAGGCCGGGGCCGGCACGGTGGCCGAGGCCTCGGATGCCATGGGCCGCATCCAGACCTCGTCGCAGAAGATCACGCAGATCATCGGCATGATCGACGACATCGCCTTTCAGACCAACCTGCTGGCGCTGAACGCGGGGGTCGAGGCTGCGCGGGCCGGAACCGCCGGGCGCGGCTTTGCCGTGGTCGCCGAAGAGGTGCGCCAGCTTGCGGGCAATGCCTCGGACGCCGCGCGCCAGATCAAGGAGCTTGTCAACGCCAGCTCGGGCGAGGTCTCCAGCGGTGTCGACCTGATCCACCATGCCGCCGAGACGCTGCGCGCCATCGTGGCGAATTTCGATCAGGTCGCCGATCTCTCGACAGAGATCGCGGCGGCCAGCCACGAACAGTCCACCGCCCTCTCCGAGGTGAACTCCGCCATCGCGCAGATGGACATCGTCACCCAGCAGAACGCCGCCATGGTCGAGCAAACCACCGCCGCGACCGACCGCATGAACCAGGAGGCACGGGGGCTGATGACCCAGCTCGGGACCCTCAGGGTGCCACAGGCCGATCCTGCCCCGGCCCCGGCCAAAGGCTCTGACCTCGACGGACCAGGCTCTGCGGACGAGGGCGCGGATGACGGCGCGGCAAGGGTCGCCTGAACCCGGTCCGCGTCAGGGCATCCAGCCCCGGTAAAGCGGGTGGTCTTCGCCCAGCGGCAGCGCCTCGGGCTGGCCCGCGCGCGCCGAGGCATAGACCGCCGTCACGAACTCGATGGACCGGCGCCCGTCCAGCGCCGTGACCTCATCCCCCGGCCTGCCCTCCAGCGCCTCTGAAACCGCGGTCAGGAACCCCGCGAAGCCGGTCGGCACTGCCCCGACCCCGGCCAGAACCGCGTCCACCTCGGCCTGTGCCACCGGCGCGCGAGCCGTGAAGCTCCAGGGGCTGGCGGCGGGCGCATAGGGCGCCAGCCCGCTTTCGGCGGTGAAGCCCCGGAACATCAGCCGCATGCGGGTCGTATCCTGCGCCGCCCCCAGCGTGACCGAAGAGGTCAGCACCGCGCCGCTTTCCATGCGGATCGCCAGCGCGGCGCAGTCCTCGACCTCGATCTCGTTCACGCGCGTCGCCAGTTCCGCGTGCACCCGCGCGACGGGACCAAGGAAGGCGGGCAGGAAGTCATGGATGTGGATGGCATGGCCAAGGATGCAACCACCCCGCTCGCCCGCCCATGTGCCGCGCCAGTCCACCGCGTAATAGGCGGCATCGCGGTTCCAGTGCGTCTCTATCGTGCCGGCAAACAGCGGCCCGGCCAGGCCCGCGTCGATCAGCGCCCGCAGCTGCGTGGTGCCGACGCCGTAGCGGTACTGGAACACCGGGAAGAGCTGGCCACCCTGCGCAAGCCTGTCCAGCAGCGCATCGGCCTCGGCCAACGAGGCCACCAGCGGCTTTTCGCAGATCACCGCCTTGCCCGCCTCCAGCGCCGCCATGACGGCGTCGAAATGCAGGTGCGGCGGCAGGCAGATGTCGATCAGGTCGATGCCGGGGTCGGCCAGCACCGCGCCCATGTCCCCCGTCACAGGGATGCCCTGCGCGATGCCTTCGGCGCGGGCCGTGTCCCGGTCGCAGATCGCCACGACCTCGAAGCGTTCTGGCAGGGCGCGGTAGGCGGCGAGGTGTTCGCGCCCGATTCCGGCGCCGACGATGGCGACCCTATGCATCGCCCTCGGCCTTCATCTGGGCGCGGATCGCCAGTTCCATCGTCAGGAAGGTGTGCGCCTGCGTGCCCGCCGTCTCTGTCCGGTCCTGAACATCCGCCGTCAGCCGCGCGAAATAGGGCAGCGCCACATCCCGGCAGTCGATATGCAGGTTCTCGGTCCCGTTCACGAGGTACAGGTTGTCGGTCCGGTGCGGCTGCCCGATCTCGGTGTACTTGCGGCACTCGATGCTGCCCTCGGTCCCGAGGATGAAGAGCCGCCCGTCGCCCCATGTCGGCAGCCCGTCGGGCGTGAACCAGTCCAGCCGCACGTAGCCGTGGCCCCGGTTGCCCACCAGTGTCGCCTCGCCGAAGTCCTGAAAGCCCGGGTGCTCGGGATGGGTGGTGTTCTCGACCAGCGCATGGGCAATCGTGGCCTCGGTCGAGCCGGTGTAATGCAGCACCTGGTCGATCTGGTGAGAGCCGATATCGCAGAGGATGCCGCCGTAGCGCGCGCGCTGAAAGTACCAGTCGGGCCGCGTCTTCAGGTTCTGCTTGTGCGGCGCCAGCGTGACCACCTGCACCACACGGCCCACGGCCCCCTCGGCCACCAGCTCTGACGCCTTGGCCGCCGCGCGCACCTGAAAGCGTTCCGAGAAGTTCACCGACCAGATCCGCCCCGTCCGCGCCACGCAGTCGCGGATCGCCTGCAACTGCTCCAGCGTGGTGCAGCCGGGCTTGTCGACCATGACGTCCTTGCCCGCCTCCATCGCCTCTATCGCCAGCGCCGCGCGGTCTTCCGGCACGGCGGAAATCAGGATCATGTCCACGTCCGACTCCAGCACCGCGCGGCGGTCCGCGACCTTGGTCACCCCGGGGTGGGTCGCGTTGAACTTTTCTTCGGTGACGGCGGGGCCGTCGGTCCAGTACTGCGCGCAGGTCGCGCCTTCGGCCATCATCCCCGCCAGCATCCCGAAGATATGGCCGTGGTCGATCCCGAGGATGCCCAGTTTCAGTGCCATGGCTCAGACCTCGTCCACTGTGACGGTGCGCCCCTCGGCGCCCGCCCGCTCCAGCGCGGCGATCAGCCGGTGGACCTCCAGCGCCGCGCGGCCCGGCACCAAGGGTGGGCGGCCCTCTGTCAAAGCGGCGGCGAAATCCTCGATCACCCAGCGGTGCCAGTCGCTGGTAAAGGCCATGGGGTCCGCCCCCGAGCCCGAGGTCGCCGCCTGCCCGACCGTCTCGGTGGTGCCATCGTGGCGGTGGATCTCCAGCATCCCGGCCTCCAGCCGGGCAGAGCCCCTGGCGCAATGCAGGGTGATCGTCTCGCCCCGGCCCGGATAGCTGGCGGTGGTGGCAAAGAGGCTGCCCAGCGCGCCACCCGCAAAGCGCAGCCCGGCGGTGACGAAGTCCTCGGACTCCATGCTGTGCTGCCCGGTGGTCGCGGTCAGGGCGTTGACCTCTGCCACCGGCCCGGTGAGCGAAAGCATCAGGTCCATGGTGTGGATCGCCTGAGAGATCATGACGCCGCCGCCGTCACGCTCGTAGGTGCCCCGGCCCGGCTCGTTGTAATAGGCCTGCGCGCGCCACCACGGGATATTGACCTCGACCATGTGCAGCGGCCCAAGCGCGTCGAGCCGCGCGCGCAGGTCGGCCACCACGGGCCGCGCGCGGTGTTGCAGCACGATGCCCAGCGGCACGCCGCCCTCCTCGCACAGCGATACCAACGCGGTCGCGGCCTTAAATGTGCGCTCGACGGGCTTTTCCATGAGGATCGGCTTGCCCGACGCCACCAGTGTACGGACGATGGCCTCCCGCGCATTGGGCGGCGTGGTCACGATGACGAAATCCACGTCAGAGGCGGCGATCTCCTCGACGCTTGTGGCCTCCTGCGCGCCGAGGCCGGGGAAGGCATCGAGGAAGGCGCGGCGGCTGTCGGCGGAGCGGGCGTGGACCAGCGACAGGTCGACGCTTTCGCTGTTCCGGATGGCATCGGCATAGGTCTTCGAGACCATGCCCAGCCCGATCAGGGCGCATTTCATGTGGTCATCTCCATCGCTGTGTCGTCGGGTCCGAAGAGGTGCAGGGCCTCCGGCGGAAAGCTGACACCAAGGGTCTGCCCGCGCCTCAGCGGGATCTGTTGGGCATGCTGCACCGTCAGGCGCTCGCCCCCCGGAAAGGTGCAGTAGATGTAGGTCACGGCACCCAGTTGCTCGTAGTTCTCGACCGTCACCGTCATGCCGCCCTCGCCGTCGAGCGAGACCGCGACCCGCTCTGGCCGGATGCCGAAGGTCACCTGCACGGGCGCGGGCGCGGGCGCGACGGGCACTTGCCGCACCAGCCCGCAGTCCAGCGTCAGGGTGGTGCCGTCCAGCGTGCCGGTCAGGAAGTTCATCTGCGGCGCCCCGAGGAAGCCCGCGACAAAGCGGTTGGCCGGGTGGTTGTAGAGGTCCAGCGGCTTGCCCACCTGCTCGACCCGTCCGGCCCGCAGGACGACGATGCGGTCGGCCATGGTCATGGCCTCGATCTGGTCGTGGGTGACGTAGATCATCGTATTGCCCAGCTTGGCGTGCAACTCGCTGATCTCGACCCGCATCTGAAGCCGCAGTTCCGCGTCGAGGTTCGACAGCGGCTCGTCGAAAAGAAAGATCACCGGCTCGCGTACGATGGCCCGCCCGATGGCGACGCGCTGGCGCTGGCCGCCCGACAGCTGGCCGGGGCGGCGCTTCAGCAGCGGGTCGATCTGAAGCAGCTTTGCCGCGTCCTCGACGCGCCTGTCGATCTCGGCGCGCGGCATGCGGATGTTCTCCAGCCCGAAGGACAGGTTCTGCCGGACGGTCATATGCGGGTACAGCGCGTAGCTCTGGAAGACCATCGACAGCCCGCGCTCGGACGCGGGCACACCGTTCACCCGCCTGCCCTGCAGCAGGATGTCCCCCGAAGTCGGATCGTCCAGCCCCGCGATCAGGCGCAACAGCGTGGACTTGCCGCAGCCCGAGGGGCCGACGAAGACGACGAACTCGCCGTCCTCCATATGCAGGTCGATGCCGTGGATCACGTCGACCTCGCCAAAGCTCTTGCGGATGTCGCGAAGTTCCAGCGCGTGGGTCATTTCAGTCCAGTCGTGGCGATCCCGGTGGTGATGAAGCGCTGGAGCCAGACGAAGACGAGGGTGATCGGGATCAGCGTCACCACGGTCATCGCAAGGATGTAGTGGAAGTCGGAGTTGAACTCTCCGGCGAACTGGGTGAGCCCCAGTTGCAGCGTGTGTTTCGTGGGGTCAGAGATCAGCACGATCAGCGGCCAGAGGAAGTCGTTCCAGCGCCAGATGACGCTGAGGATGGCCAGCACCGACAGCGCGGGCAGCGAGAGCGGCATGACGATGCGCCAGAAGATCAGCCATTCGCTGGCGGCATCCATGCGCGCCGCCTCCAGCAACTCGTCGGGGATGGTCAGCATGTATTGGCGCAAGAGGAACACGCCGGTGGGCGTGGCGGCGGCGGGGATGATGACGCCCCAGAGGCTGCCGAAGATGCCGAAGGACCAGACCACGAAGAACAGCGAGACGAGGATGATCGAGGGCGGGATCAGCAGGGTCGCGACGATGAGGATGGTGAAGGTCAGCCTGCCGCGAAAACGGTATTTCGACAGCGCGAAGGCCGCCATGGCGTTGATCAGCAGGGTGATCAGCGTGGCGGCGACGGTAACAAAGACCGAGTTCCAGAGGTAGGTGAAGAAGTCGAAGGTGGTCTGCCCGTTCCGCTTCAGGATCGGGTCGAGGTAGTTGTCGGTCGCGATCCGCAGCTCCTCGTGCGGGCTGAGTTGCTCGCGCGGGACCTCGAGCACGGTATCGGGGTCGTCGAGCGGCGAGACCTCGGTGATCTTGCGCGTCGGTCCGGCCTTGAAGACGAGCCGCTCCTGCCCGTCCTCGGTCAGCACCCAGAGCGGTTTCTCGCCCGCGCCGTCGATCTCTGCGGTGACCTGTGCCCGCGGCAGGAGGCGGGTGTCGAAGCTGTCGACGGCGGTCTCGGACTTGATCGAAGAGAACAGCGTCCAGAGCACCGGCACGAGGATCATCAGGACGCCGAGGACGAGGTAGCCGTAAGCAAGCACATCCTGAAGGCCGAACCGCCGCGCGGTCTCGCGGTTGCCCGCCGTCCGGGTGAGGAAACGCACGACACTCATGCCGGGCGCTCCGGTGAAAGGCCATTCGAATGGCCTTTCGAAAGGCGCTTCGAAGCGCCTTTTACGCCTCCTGCCATCATAGCCCGGATTGCCTTCTGGTCAGCCACAACTGGACGAAGGTGAAGACGGCGATCACCAGCGCCATGAGGATCGAGCCCGCCGCCGCCTGCCCGTAGTCGGGATTGTTCGAGGAAAAGGCCACTTCGTAGATGTTCTGCACCACCATGAAGGTCTCGCGCCCCGGGCCGCCGCCGGTCAGCAGGTAGACCTCGTCGAAGATCTGGAAGCTGCGGATCAGGCTGAGCACGATCACCACGGTCAGCGTCGGCATGACCAGCGGCAGGGTGATCCGCCAGAAGGCGCGCCACGGTGTCGTGGCGTCCATGCGGGCGGCCTCGTAGAGGTCGCGGGGGATGGCCTGCAGCCCGGCCAGCAGGATCAGCATGTAGAAGCCCATGTGCGACCAGCAGAAGACGAAGACCAGCCAGAAGAACGGCCAGCCGGTGTTGGGTGTCACCAGCCAGTTGGTCGGACGGTAGCGGCCGAAGTCGAAGACCGCGTCGAACTGGATCGCCAGCAGCATGAGCGCGGCCAGCACCGCCGCCAGCGTCAGCGCCGCGCGGACGGCGCGCGCGCCCGCCACGCACCAGAGCAGCCCGGCGGCCAGCACCGCGCCCGCCAGCGTCGAGCCCGGCAGGCCCAGCAGGCTCAGCGGCTGCGCCCATGCCGCCAGCAGCACGAAGAGGCCCGCGAAGACCGCCGTCCATGCCAGCGACGGCCCCTGCCCCGCGCGCAGGGCGCGTTCGGTGACCACCATCAGCAGGATGCCCATGAGCACCGTCATCACGATATCGAAGCCCGCCAGCCCCGCCAGCGCCGTCAGGCCGCCCTGCGCCTCGCCCACCACCGCGTTCAGCGCGCCCTTGCGGTGCAGCACCCAGTTCCAGATGTTGGCGATCACCACCGGCGACAGCATCACCGGGTAGAAGAACATCGCCCGCCAGAAGCCGCGGCCCCTTATGTCGCGGTTCACCACCAGCGCCGTGACCATGGCCGCCGCGACCATGACCGGCACCTGCACCACCACGAACAGCAGCGTGTTCCACATCCCCGTCCAGAAGTTGTAGCCCGCATTCGTGCAGGTCTTGGGGATCAACAGGCTGTCGCAGTCGAAGAGTTCCGCGAATTTCTGCAGGCCCACGAAGGGCCGGTCGAAGAGCGCGATCGAAGGGCCCCCGGTCATCGAGACGTAGAGGTTCAGCAGCATCGGCAGGAAGGTGAAGAAGCCGAAGATCAGCAGGTTCGGCAGAAGCAGCGCATAAGGCACCCCACCCCGGCCAAAGACCCGCTGCGCGAGGTCGACCGGGACGCCCAGCAGGTCCATGGCGAATTGCGGCGCCTGTCGCAGCCCGTAGTGGCGGCGCGACAGCAACCACAGCGACCCGCCCAACAGCCAGACCGCCCCCAACACCGCCAACAAAAGACCGGCCAAGCGGACCCTCCCCCTGTGCGGGCAGGCCGGAGCAACCGGCCCGCCGCCTCACGCCCTCAGCGCGCGTTGGTTTCCAGCTCTTCGCCGATCTTGTCCATCGCCTCGTCCAGCGTCAGCTCTCCGTTCATCGCGGCAGAGAGGTACTGGACCGTGGCGTTGTACATGACAAAGCCGAACTTGTCGCCCTGCAGGTCGTAGGCCTGCGGCGTCTGTTCGGCGGCGGCGGCGGCCATTTCGGTGAAGGTCGCCAAGGCCTTGGCCACGGCCTCGGAGGCGCCTGCCGACTGGTAGTCCAGCCCCTCGGCCTGAAGGCCCGCGTGGGCGGGAATGGCGAAGGTGCGGGTGTACCACTCGCGCGCCTGCTCTTCTTCAGCCATCCATGCCACGAACTGCGCGGCGGCCTCTTCCTGCGCCGCATCGCCCGACTTGAAGGCGACGAAGCCCTGCCCGCCCGGCATCACGCCACAGCCCTCGGGGCCGCAGGGCACCGGCACCACGGCCCAGTCGAAGGCATCGCCCACGTTGTCGTGCACATTCGCGGTGTTCCACGAGCCGGACATGTAGAAGGGCACTTCCTGGTTGAAGAACAGCTCGTTTCCGTTGGTGTATTTGGCGCCCGAGGCGGCGGGCCAGATATCGGGCGGCATCAGCCCGCTTTCGTGCCAGCCGATCATCATCTGCGCGAAGGTGCGGAACCCCTCGTCGACCACGAGATGGCCCTGATCGTCGTAATAGGCGGCCCCGTAGGACATGGCGGGGCCCGCCATGCGGTGGCCCGAGCGGTCCATGACCATCCCGGCATAGCTGCCGGTCGCGTCCATCACGGCCTGCGCCGCCTCGGCCCAGTCTTCCCATGTCGCGCCCGGCTCCGGCAGGTCGACGCCCGCCTCTTCGAACATCGTGAGGTTCACGTAGGGCCCCGTGACCGTCATCTCGGTGTGAAAGCCGTAGATCCCGCCCTCGGTGCCCGCGCGATACCATGGCAGGACCGCGCCATAGGCCTCTTCCCAGGCGGCGGCATCGACATGGGGCGTGAGGTCGACGTAATAGGGCTGCAAACCGCCGAGGTTGGTGACAAAGGACAGGTCCGGACCGGTCCCGGCCTCCAGCTGGATCGGCAGCTGTTCACGGATGACGTTGTAGCCCACCGCGTTCAGCGTGATCACCACCTCGGGGTTCTGTTCCTGGTAGCGGTCGGCGAACTCCTGAACGATGGCGGCCTTGCCGTCGACGTCCGAGATCATCAGGTCGATCTCCACCGCCCAGCCCGCCGAAGCCGACAGCAGGGCAAGCGTCGAAACCGACGCGGCCACGCCCGCGCGCATGAAAGTCATTGGTATCTCCTCCCGGTTGGTCGTGCCGTCCCAGCGGCCGGACTTGGGGCGAGTGTGGGAAAGCTTTGGCCGGGGGTCAACCGTCATGACCACCCGTGCCCCTCAGGTGATTGACGATTGATCCATCCACCAAAGGGGGCCGGTCCGAGGAAACCTGCGGTTTACTTCTTCACGCTATGCCGGGGGCGGGAAAGAAGGAAACGCCACATGAAACTGGGGTTTGTCTCGGACGGTCTGGGGGCGCTCGCGCTGCCTGAAATGCTGGATCAGGCCCTGCTGCTTGGCGCCGACGGGGTCGAGCTTTCGACCGGCGGCTGGTCCGGGGCGCCGCATTGCGACCTCGGCACGCTGCTGCACAGCGCAGCGGCGCGCAGCGCGCTTCGGGCAGAGTTCGACGCCCGCGGGCTGGACCTCATCGCCCTGAACGTGCCCGGGAACCCGCTGCATCCCGTCGACCGCGCGCAGGGCGACTGCCTTGCCGACACGATCCGGCTGGCCGGGGCGCTGGGGGTCGGAACTGTCAGCACCATGTCCGGCCTGCCCGCCGGATCGCCCACGGAACAGACCCCATGCTGGATCGTCACGCCATGGCCGCCAGAGGTCTACGAGACCCTCAGTTACCAGTGGGAAGACGTGCTGCTGCCGTTCTGGGCGGGCATCTCTGCCCTCGCGCGCGAGAACGGTGTCAGCCGGATCGCGCTGGAAATGCATGGTCACCAATGCGTCCACAACGTGCCGGGGCTGATGCGCCTGCGCGACGAGGTTGGTCCGTCGCTGGGCGCAACGCTCAACCCGGCACAGCAGTTCTGGATGGGCGGCGATCCGATCGCCATCGTCGGCCAGCTGCGCGAGGCGCTGTTTCACGTCCATGCCCGCGACACCATGACCAATGCCACGGCGCAGGCCGTGTCCACCTGCCTCGACACGCTGTGCAGCACCGACATCCCGACACGGTCCTGGACCCACGTCACCCCCGGGATCGGGCACGATGCGGGGTGGTGGCGCCGGTTCTGCTACCACCTGCGGATCGCGGGCTACGACGGATGGCTGTCACTCGATCACACGGACCCCCTGCTTGGCCCGGTCGAAACGCTGGAACGGTCGTTCGACTTGTTGCGGCGGGTCATGCCCTTACCAGTGCCCGAGGAAGGGGCCCGCGCCGTCTGAGCCCCGAACCGCATGGATAGCCGGAGCCATGCGTCACCGGATGGTTCGGTCAGGGCAAGGCCTGCCTTTGCCATCCGGTTGCGGCATGAACAGCCCGGGCCGAGGCAAGGGTCAGGCCAGCTTGGCCCAGGCTTCCCAATCGCAGCCGTGTTCCACCACCTCGCCGTCCCATGCGAAAGGCACCTGATGGATGACCACATCCTCGCCGCGGATCAGCACGACGCGGTAGGACGGCTCCAGCGGGCCGGACAGGCTGACATCGGCATTGGCCAGCGTCGGAATGGTCTGGTGCACCGTCGAGGGCACGCCCGAAAAGGGAATGCCCGCCAGTGTCCCACACAGCGGTTCGTGAACGTGGCCGAAGAAGATATGCGCGATGCGGTCGCGGTGCGCTTTCAGGATCGCGCGCAGGGGGACCTGATCCTCGTCCACCAGCGACAGCAGGTCCGTGGCCGGGTCGCCAAGGTGTAGCGGGTTGTGGTGGAAGAACAGGAAGGCGCGCTCTGCCCCCTCAAGCTGGGCCGCAAGCCAGCTGCGCCGCTTGTCGCAAAAGTGCCCGCGATGGGTCTGCGCGCGGGTCGTGTCGCAATAGACAAAGCGCCCCTCGGGCAGGTCCTCGGCCTGGTTGACGAAGCCATGCGCATCGACCGGATGGCTGGGAAAGGCGGCAAGGAAGCCGGGCCGCGCGTCGTGGTTACCGATCATCAGCCGGACCGGCATCGGCAGAACCCGCAAAGCCTGCCGCAGGGCGACATAGGCCTCGGGATCGGCCCGGTCGGTCAGGTCGCCGGTGATCACCAGCCGCTGCGCGTCGCGATGATGCTCGGCGATATGGCCGAAGGCGCGGGCAAGCCGGGCATGCGGGTCGATCCCCTCGATCAGGCGGCCGGGCACGCCAAGATGGATGTCCGACATATGGATGAACTTCACGTCCGCGTCCCTTTCATGCGACTCTGCCGCAGCCTAGACGGATTTTGTCACGGGGATACGACAGCGCAACAATTCGTGCCCGCCTACGGGCGGCAAATTGACAAGCCGCGCGCGGGCGGCAACTCTGGCGCCGTGACTCCTCCGAAAGGCCCCCGACATGCTTCGCCTCGCCACCGCCGCCAGCCTTCTTGCGCTTGCCTCCGCCGCCACCGCCCAGGACTGTGCCGCGGGCAAGACCCTGACAGAAGGCAGGCTGACCATCGCCACCGGCAACCCGGCCTATTTTCCCTGGGTGATCGACGACAACCCGGAATCGGGCGAAGGCTTCGAGGCCGCCGTGGCCTATGCGCTGGCGGCAGAGATGGGCTTTGACGCCGAGGCCGTGACCTGGGTCCGGTCCTCCTTCGATCAGGCGATCCAGCCCGGGGCGAAGGATTTCGACCTGAACATGCAGCAGTTTTCCATCACCCCCGAGCGCGAGCAGATCGTGGATTTCTCGGCGCCCTATTACACCTCGGCCATGGCGGTGCTGACGACGCAGCGCGTGGTGGAGGCGGGCGCGACACCGGCGCTCGACAGCCTCAAGGGGCTGGTCTGGGGCGCCGATGCCAACACCACCGCCGTGCCGATGCTGACCGACCTGATCGGGCCCGAGACGCAGCCGATGCTGTATAACGACAATGTCGACGTGACGGCGGCCATGCGGGCGGGCCAGATCGACGCCGCGCTGTTCGACCTGCCGACGGCGCTGTACCTTGCTGCCGTGGCGGTCCCGGACGGGGTGCTGCTGGGCCAGTTCCCGCCCGAGCGGACCGAGAACCCGGACCAGTTCGGCATCCTGATGGAAGACGGCAGCCCGCTGAAGGACTGCGTCGACTCTGCGCTGACGGCCCTGAAGGACAGCGGCAGGCTGGCAGAGATAGAGGCCCAGTGGTTGCAGGAAACAACCGGCGTGCCGGTGATCGAGTAACCGCGCAGGCATGACCACCCGCAGACAGATCTACGAGGCCCGGCAGCGCCGCCGGGCCAACCTGATCGCCGCCGGATCGACGGCGGCGGTTGTCATCGCGCTTTACGTGCTGATCCCGCTGGCGCCCGGCTGGGCCGCGGTCAAGCGTGTGTTCTTCAACGCAGAGGTCTTTGCCAAGACCTTTCCGGGGCTGCTGAACGCCTTCCTGCTGGATATCGCGATCTTCCTCTGGTGCGCGCCGCTGATCGCCGCGCTGGGGCTGGCCGTGGCCATCGCCCGCGACCTGCGCAACCCGGCGCTGACGCCGCTCAGGCTGGCGGCGGTGGCCTTTACCGACATCTTCCGGGGCCTGCCGGTGATCCTTGTGATCTACCTGATCGGCTTCGGCATCCCGGGTCTCGGCCTGCCGCGCCCGTGGAATTCGCCCTACCTCTGGGGGTCTCTGGCGCTGATCCTCGTCTATTCCGCCTATGTGGCAGAGGTCCTGCGTTCGGGTATCGAGTCGATCCACGCCTCGCAACGCTCTGCCGCGCTGTCGCTGGGCCTGTCACCCTCGGACAGCATGCGCTTCGTCATCCTGCCGCAGGCGATCCGCCGCGTCGTGCCCGCGAACATGAACCTCTTCATCGCCCTGCAGAAGGACGTGGCGCTTCTGTCCTTCATCGGCCCTGTCGAGATCTTCCGGCAGGCGGGCGTCTACAAGTCGCTGATGGCGAACTTCACGCCCTATGTCGGCGCCGCGCTGATCTTCCTCGCGCTGACCATCCCCGCCACACGCTACGCCGACCACCTGATGGCCCGGCAGAACCGGCGGACAAGCTGATGCTGGCGCTGCGCGACATCCGCAAGAGCTTTGGCGGCACGCCCGTCTTGCAGGGCATCGACCTGACCGTGGAGGCCGGGCAGATGGTCTGCCTGATCGGCGCCTCGGGGTCGGGCAAGTCCACCCTTCTGCGCTGCATGAACCTGCTGGAGCCGGTGGACGACGGCCAGATCCTGCTGGACGGCGCCGACATATCCGAGCCGGGGCTGGACCCGCAGCCCGTGCGCCAGCAGATCGGCATGGTCTTTCAAAGCTACAACCTCTTCCCGCATATGACCGCGCTGGACAACGCGCTTCTGGCGCCGCGCCGGGTCAAAGGACTGTCCCGCACGGCGCTTCTGCCGGGGGTCGAGACGCTCTTCGCCCGCTTCGGCCTGAAGGACCGGATGCACCACTATCCCGACCAGCTGTCGGGCGGCCAGCAGCAGCGCGTCGCCATCGTGCGGGCGCTGGCGATGCAGCCGCGCATGATGCTCTTCGACGAGATCACATCCGCGCTCGATCCCGAACTGGTGGGCGAAGTGCTGGACGTGCTGCGCCAGTTGCGCGCCGAGGGCATGACCATGGTGCTTGCCACGCACGAGATGGGCTTTGCCCGCGAACTGGCCGATCAGGTCTGCTTTCTGGATCAGGGGCGCATTCTGGAACAGGGCCCGCCGGACCGGCTTTTCGGTGCCCCGCAGCAGGAACGGACACGCGCGTTCCTCTCTCGCGTGCTGTAAGGCCACCCAGACACCGCAAGGGTTGCGCAGACCCGCCCCTTCGGGGTCGGGTATTCCTTGGTCCGGTTTTCCCGCGTTGACTCAAAACCGTCCGCCGGGGAACATGAAAGCATCTTTAAGACAATGCTTTTTTCCGAAGGGGACTTCCGATGCGCGCGCTGGCGGCACTGGCAATTCTGGCAACCTCGATCGGCCTGCCCGACCCCGGGCACGCGCAGGATTTCGTGGGCTTCGACAGGGCGAGCTTTGGCCGGGTGGTGCTGAACCGCACGGAATCCGCCGGGATCGACGACATCGAATTCGAGCTATCGGTCGGCGACTACAACAACGAGCCGATCCAGACCTATTCGCCCACCAGCATATTCCGCAAGATGGGCCTGTCGGTCGGGCGGCTGGATATCCTGACCGACAACGGGGTCTTTCCCTGCACCGCCTTCATCGTCGACGAAAAGCACCTGCTGACCAACCACCACTGCGTGCCCGGTATCCTCGAGAACGAACGGGCCAAGGCCACGCGCATCGACTCGGTGATGTTCGTGGCGGGCTACATCCAGCAGGGCGTCGAGGAAGGCACCCGGCGCTACACCGTCATCCCAACGCCGGTCGAGACCTCAAAGGATCTGGATTACTCCGTGCTCGAGGTCATCGGCGACCCTAGCGCGGACTTCGGGCACCTGCGGCTGGCCTCGGCCCAGCACCACGACAACGACCCCTACCTTGTGATCGGCCATCCGATGGGCGAGGCGCAGCGGATCAGCCGCGAGAAATGCCGCGCCAATGCGCCCGCGATCTCGAACCAGCGGCTGCTGCACACCTGCGACACGCTGCCGGGCAACTCCGGCTCTCCGGTGATCGACGCAGGGCTTCAGATGGTCGTCGGGCTGCACCACGCCGGGTCCAAGAAGGACTCCGTCAACTTCGCCATCCCGATGACCGCGATCCTCGAACAGTCGCAGGTGCTGAAGGCGGCGCTGACGGACGAGCCCGTCGAGGACCCCGACCCCGACACCGCGCCCGATCCGGCCGACACGGCCGACCCCGTGGAACCGGTCGCTCCCATCGACACCACCGACCCGGTGATCGAGACGGCCAGACTGTGCGATGCGCTTTACAACGAGGCCAAGGCCTTCGGCCAATGCTTCGCCTATGAGGCCTATCTGGAAACCTGCGCCGAGCACAGCTATGCCATCTTCGCCCGGTCCTACGTGACGGCGGAATGCTCGGACCCGGCCGGTGGCCCCATCGACCCGCCGCCGGGCAACGACCCGGTCGTGGACCATAGCCCCCTGCGCCCGTGGTGCGACGCCTCGGTGCTGAACACCGCCGAGCGCACGATCTGCGGCGATGCCTACCTTGCCGGTCTGGACGAAAAGCTGGAACGCGCCTACGGCAACCAGTCCGGGGTCAGCACCGCGTCGCAGCAAAGCGCGTGGCGCACCGGCACGCGGGACGCCTGCGGGTCGAACGCATCCTGCCTGAGCCGCGCCATGATCGACCGGATTGCCTATCTGGAAACACCCTCCGCACCCCGGCCCGACAACAGCAAGGGCTACCGCATCGTCCGGGGCAACTACGCGCTGACCAATAACGAGTGCTACATCGTCACCGCCTCGCGCCCCTCGGTCGAGGCCGCCATCGCCTTTGCGCAGGAGTGGTTCCCGAACCGCCGCGGCGTGCGCATCTTCGGGTCTGACAACGGCTATTACGGCGTCGTCATCGGCACGACACCGCGCGGCTCTGCCGAGGCGCGGATCGCCAGCCTTGTCAGCGGGCGGCAGGTGCCGGCGGACAGTTATTGCTCGACCGGCGGCCGCTACGTGCTGGAAGTGCTGCGCGGCGACAGCGCGCCTGCGCCGGGCAGCTACACCCTGTATGTGGACAACAACGCCTCGGGCGGGCTGAACGTGCGGCGCGGGCCGGGCACCAACTACGGCGACTTCACCGAGATCGCGCCGGGCACGCAGGTGACCGTCCTGCGCGATCAGGGCGACTGGTCGAACATCCGCATGCCGAATGGCCAGACCGGCTGGGTCTACCGCCCGCTGCTGACCAGCGCGAAGCCGTATGTCCGCCAGTGCACGGCCCGGGTGGTGAATCTGCAACCCTATTCCAACGCCTCGCGCGCCAACGGGCTGGGCTTTCTGAACATCCGCGCCGACGACAGCGCCCGCTCGCGCATCCTGTCCGAAGCCTACCTTGGCGATCAGCTGAAGGTGCTGGCGCAAAAGGGCAACTGGGCACGGGTGCACTGCATCTCGGGCCAGTGCAATTCTCCCTACCGGGGCACCGGCGGTGCCATCGGGTGGGCCTCTAAGAAGTACCTGTCGATCAGGTGCCAATAATCCGGCGGCACGGACACCGCCTCAACGGGACATCATTTGCAGAGGAAACGCGTTATGACCCCAAGTGATCTGATCAAGGTGAGCGCGCTGGCCCTGGCGGCCGCGCTGGCCGGGCCCGCCGTGGCCCAGGACGAAGCAGCCGAGGGCATGCCCCTGCCCGCCGATGCCACCGCCGAGGAAAGCGCCGCCTACGCGGTCCTCGACAAATACTGCGCCGAGTGCCACCAGGAGGGCCAGCTGGAGGACGGGCTGACCACGCCCAAGTCCGGCTTCGGCCACGTTCTGGACATGCGCCGCCTTGCCAACGACCCGAAGTTCGTGGTCGCGGGCGACAGCGCGAAATCAAAGCTCTACAACGTGATTGCGGGCGGTGCGCCGGCCATGCCCGACAACTGCTGGGACCCCTCCTGCACCCCCTCTGCAGAGGAACTGGCGGCGCTGGAGACATGGATCGTCAAGCTGGGCGAGACCGCGCCCGAGCCGCGCAAGTTCATCCCGCTGTCCGAGCTTTACGCCATGGCCCATACGGACCTGCAACAGCAGCCCACGAACCGCCGCGACCGCATCCGCTACTTCTCGATGCGGGAACTGTGGAACGATAGCGAGGTCACCGACGCCAACTACGAGGCCTACCTCGCCGCGACGGTCAAGCTGATGAACGCGCTCAGCTTCAACCCCAATGTCTACAAATACGAAAAGGTCGACGAGCACGGCGTGCTGCTGCGCGTCTTCCTGCCCGATCTGGAATGGACGCACGACCGCTGGAGCCTGCTGGAGGCCGAGTATCCCTACGCCATGGAAAGCGACACCGACCCCTATCTCGGGCCGCTTCAGCACCTGTCGGGCACCAAGATCCCGGTCATCCGGGCCGACTGGTTCACCGCCACCGCCTCTGTCTCGCCGCTTTACTACGACATGCTGGGGCTGGCGGATACGGTGCAGGGGCTGGAACGCCAGCTTGGCCTCGACATGAACCGCAACATCCTGAACGAACAGGTGGTGCGCGCCGGGTTCCAGGACTCGGGTGTCTCGACCCACAACCGCCTGATCGAGCGGCACGCGCTGGGAACCGGGTTCTTCTGGACCTCCTACGACTTCGCCGGATCGAAGGGGCGGCAGAGCTTCTTCGAATATCCGCTTGGGCCGACCTCGGCCTATGGCGACGAGCTTGCCTTTCACCATGACGGCGGCGAGTCGATCTTCACCCTGCCGAACGGCTTTCACGCCTATTACCTGAACACCGCCGAGGGCGAACGGCTGAACGTCGGCCCCACCGCCATCGTGCGCGACACCGACTATCCCGACGGCACCGGCGAGGTGGTCAACGGGATCTCCTGCATCTCGTGCCACATCAAGGGCATGCGCTTCAACGACGACTCGGTGCGCGAGGTTGCGATGAACAACCTGTCGCTGTCGCCCTCGGCGCGGCAGACCATCGACGCGATCTACCCGGGCAAGGATGTGGTGAACGACTTCTTCGAGAAGGATATGAACGCCTTCTTCGAGACGCTCACCCTTGCGGGCATCGACCCCGACACCAAGGCCGCCGGGCTGGAACCGGTGCGCGGGCTTTTCGTCTACCACGTCGACTACTTCATCGACTTCGAGCAGGCCGCCAATGAACTGGGCCTGACCGAAGAGGACCTGCGCGGGCGCATGGCCTTCGCCGGGCACGAGAACGCCAGCCTGCTGACCCGGCTGGACGTCTCGCCCATCGCGCGGGACGAATGGAACGCGGCCTACCCGGTGCTGCTGGAGAAGCTGACCGACTACCGCCCGCTGAAGACCGATTACAGGGTGACCACGGCGCTGCCGCATTCGGTCAAGCAGGTCGTGAAGGGCACCGCCCACGAACCGCCTGCGGATGTCTACGACACCCCCGCCCCGGCCAAGACCCACGCCGCGCCCACCACCCATGCCGATCTGGCCAGGACACCGGCCAAGAACGACTACGTGCCCACGCAGCACTCGGTCCCGGCGCAAAGCCACCTGACGGTCTATACCGACAAGCCAGCCTACAAGGTGAATGAGGGTATGCAAATCTTCGTCGAGCCGCGCCACGATTGCCGCCTGACGCTGATCTCGATCGACGACGACCACGACAGCTGCGTGCTCTATCCCTTCCCGGGACTGGACGACGTGGTGATCAAGGGCGGCACGCAATATGTCTTCCCGCCGCAGGGATCGCTGCGCACCTCCGAGCCGGGGCTGGAAACGATCCTCGCGATCTGCAACGGCGGCCAGAAGGCCATCGACACCGTGACCCGCGACACCACGCAGGTCTCCTGCGCGGCGGATCACAAGCCGATCTCGAAGGACCACTACGAGACGGTGGTGAACGAGACGCTGGTGCTGGACCTGAACGGCGGCGCGCCGGACAAGAAGACCACCCTGTCGGGCGCCGATTACCGCGCCGTCAGCGACCACAATCCCGACGTGACGAAGGCCCAGATTTCGGTCGTCGTCCACAACGAACAGTATTGAGAAAGGAGAGAGCGATGCGACTGACCGCACCCCTTGCCGTCGCTCTCTGCCTCGGCCTGCCCCATGCAGGCCTTGCGCAGGGCGAGATCTTCATCCCCGGGGCGGACGACGCCCCCGAGGTGCAGCCTGCACCGCAGCCCGCCAACCGGCTGGCCGGGTGTCTGCTGAACCCCAACGCGGGCACCTGCGGCGGCGTCACTGTCGACCCGGACGGGCTGGCGCTGGAAAGCGCGGTGCCGGGGGGCCCAGACGTGCAGTTCGAGACGCTGGTGCTGGACCTCGACACGAAGAAGGTGTCCATCGCCAAGACGCCGCCCCCCGCGCCGCCGCAATACGACGACCCGCAGCCGGCCCGGCATGGCACGGTGGCCTATCCCTCGGTGGCCGTGACCATCGAGTTCGACTACAACAGCGACCGGGTGCGCCACGACCAGCGCGGCAAGATCGACCAGCTGGTGGCGGCGCTGAGCGATCCGGCGCTGGCGGGAACCTCCTACGCGGTGATCGGCCATACCGACGCGGTCGGGTCGGATGCCTACAACTGCGACCTGTCCGTGCGCCGCGCCGCGTCCGTGACGCGGATGCTTCAGACCAGCTACGTCACCCTGCCGCTCTACCCGGTGGGGTTCGGCGAACACGTCCTGAAACCCGGATACGATCCCCGCGCGCCGCAACACCGCCGCGTAACCTTCCTGCGCATGCCCGACACCCCGGGCGCGGTGCAGCAGACCGTCAGCGCCCTCTGCCCCTGAGCCGGACCGCCCTCGCCTTCAGGCAAGGGTGTCCGTCCCACCCTTCTCTGGTCTGGCACATACCAAGGGTGGGGTTCGGGGAGGACAGAGCCCTCCCCGGGGCCTGCGTGGCCTGAACGCAAATCGACTTTCTGCGCCGCAAGGCGCCCCTTCGGATCAGGCGCCGGATCACCCCTGGGCCGGGCAGAATCGCCCCTCGGGTGACAGCGCGAAGATCCCGCATTCCTCCGCCGTCCAGCCGGGACAACGCCCGGACACCATGGACCGTGCCCCGCAAGGGCGCGGCTCTCGGCGGAGCATTTTGCACCTTTAAGATGTATCCATAATTTATATACACGCTCAGGGTTCAAAGACCGGCGGTTTTAAGCCACCTGCGACTCTTGGTGGCGCCTCGGATGGGCTGATTTTCTTGACAAGAAGGAACCCTCACATTCAACCCTGAGATTGATAAATTTTCAAACGTTGACAAAGCAACCACTTGATTGACACCCTCAGTACGGAGACAAGATGAAAGACAACATCGGGACACCACGTCCGCCCGATACCCCCATCGGACAGTTTTTGACGTATCGATTGGCCAGGGTACAGGCCAAACTGAATGCACAGGCCAACCGCCTCGTGAAGGACTGCGCGGGACTGACGCTGACCCAGTGGCGGCTTATCGCCCTGATCGGCGCCACCGGCCGCAGCACGGCGGCCCAGTTGTCGCGCTACGCCGCGATGGACAAGGGACTGATCAGCCGTAACCTCAAGGCGCTTGGCGAAGAGAACCTCGTGCGGATCATCCGCGACACCGAGGATAACCGCCTCCAGCATCTCGAACTGACCGCGGAGGGCCGCGCCCTGTTCGACAGCACCCTGCCCCGGATGCAGGCGCGCCAGAACGCACTGCGCGACCGGCTCGACGAGGAAGAGGTCAGGGCTTTCCTGGCAACCCTCGACAAGCTGGAACAGGCCGCAGAGGATCCCGGCCTCGGTTGAGGGCGGGCCGCCGCCCCTTTCCCCGAAGGCGGCGGCGTGGCACAAGGGCCTTCTCGCAACACCGGGTTCCGCATGTCCCTGCAAAGCATACTCGACGTCCGCCACCCCTTTTTCCTGCCGCTCTGGCGGCGGGTTGCCCTGGTTGCCCTCTGCGGCGGCTGGGCCCTGATGGAGCTGGTTCTGGGCAACCCGCTCTGGGCGCTGGTCTTTGCCGCGATCGGGGGCTGGTGCGGCTACCAGTTCTTCGCCGTCTTCGACCCGAAGGACTACCAGCCGCGCGACGGCACCGACTGATCCCACCCGGATGCGCCCGCCCCCGTGGCCGCGCCTGTCCCGGAAGGCGCTGCGGTTCGGTCGCCCGTCACAGGGAACCGGGCCATCGGGTGTTTTTCACTGCCCCTTGAAAACGGCGCTGCCTTGCAACGGGAAACACCCGCCTGCGCGCCGTCGGGCAAGAGCACGAACCGGGCCTCCTGACGCCGCACTCCGTCGCGACGGGCAGCGCCACCGGCGGGCACGGCGCCGCCTCCGCAAGGCCCGTGGTCAGGGCAGGACCTTGCCCGGGTTGAGGATGCCTTTCGGATCGAGCGCCGTCTTCACCGCGCGCATCACCTCCAGCGCCACCGGATCGCGGTGCCGGGCCATCGAGGCCTTCTTGTGCAGCCCGATGCCATGTTCGGCGGAGAAGCTGCCCCCCAGGGCCCGCACCACCTCTTCCACCGCCTCGACCAGCGCACCGCCCTCCGCCGCGCCAGAGGGCCAGAGCGCGTAATGGACATTGCCGTCGCCCAGATGCGCCACCACCATTTCCTGCACATCCGGGTCGAGCGCGCGGCAGCGGGCGCCCGCCTCTGTCAGGAAGGCCTCGACCGCGTCCAGCGGCACGGCCACGTCGTTGACCAGCGCGCCGCGCCGCGACAGCGAGACCTCGGCCGCCGCCTCGCGGCGCGCCCACATCTCGGCCCGCTGCGCCTCGGAATGCGCCACCACCGCATCCAGCACCAGCCCCTGCTCCATCAGCTCGATCAGCGTTTCCTGCAGGGCGGCAACCACCGGGACAAGGCCGTCCTCACCCGGGGTGCTGTCGCGCGGTGACGTGACGCCAAGCTCCAGCAGGATGTTCACCGCCTGCGGGCTGTCGAAGGGCGCGCGCGCCTCCGGGTGCAGGGCAAGATAGGTGTCCATATAGGCGGCGGGCATGTATTCGAAGGCCTCCACCGCGCCGCTCGTCACGTCCTGCAGGCGGTTGAGCAGCACCAGTGCCTCGCTTACCGAGCGCGCGGCCACCATCGCGGTGGCATGGGCACGGGGCTGGCGCACCAGCTTCAGCACCGCCCGGGTGATCACCGCCAGCGTGCCTTCCGATCCGATCAGCAGGTGGCGCAGGTCGTAGCCCGCGTTGTTCTTGTGCAGCGCCGTCATCAGATCCAGCACCCGCCCCTCCGCCGTCACCGCTTCGAGCCCCAGCACCAGATCGCGCGTATTGCCGTAGCGCAGCACGTTGGAACCGCCCGCATTGGTCGCCAGAAGACCGCCGACCCGGGCCGAGCCACGGGCGCCGAAGGTCATCGGGAAACTCAGGCCCTGCGCCTCTGCGGCCTCGTGCAGCGCGGACAGGACCACGCCCGCGCCAACCACCGCGACGCGCGCCTCGGGGCGGATCTCTTCGATGGTGTTCAGCCGCTCCAGCGACAGCATCACCGCGCCATCGCCATGGGTGCCGCCCGCCAGCCCGGTATGGCCCGAGACCGGCACAACGGGCACCGCCGCCGCATGGGCGATGCGCATCACGGCACAGACCTCTTCGGTCGACCCGGGCCGGACAACGCAAAGCGGCGTCCAGCGGTAGCGCCCGGTCCAGTCCGTGGACCAAGCCGCCATATCACCCCCGGTCAGCACCCGGTCCTCGCCAAGCGCCCCGCGCAGGGCCTGAATCACGCTCATTCCGGCACCCGGAAGGTCAGAGAGGCCCAAAGGCTTTCCCAGGCCGGATCGTTCGGGCCGGAAACCGCCAGCTCGCGCATCACGACGCTGTCGACGAGGTAGACATGCCCCGGCGCCACGTCGATCACCGCACGGCCCCCGGCGTCGGTCCGGTAGGTCGCGACGGAGACCGCGCCCCCGGGATCGCGGGCAAAGACCGCGACCTGCGTGTCCGCCCGTGGCGCGCCCCGGTAAAGCACACGAACCGGCAGACCGCCGGACAGGTCGTCGGTGTAGGGATTGGCCTGCGCCACGATCTCTGTCAGCAGCCCCGCCTCGCGGTCGGCGCCCTGCCCGTCGCCCACCGCGATCAGGCTCTTGGCGTGGCGCGAATAGCGCTCGCGCAGGCTGTCGCGCGGCAGGCCGCGTGCGTCATGGCGCGCCGCCACCCAGGAAAGATTCTTGTCCGCAAGGAAGCTCTCGAACTTGTCCCAGCTGTTGTAGGTCAGCTTGTAGTCGCGGGTGACATGCACCACCACGGCCAGTCCGCTGCCCTCGACCGGCATGGACAGGGCCGGCCTGTCGCCGGGGCGGCCCTCGACCGGATGCGCGGCGCCCCCCAGCAGCACGTCGAAGCGCGTGAAATTCGGCGGCACGTAGCCGTAGCGCGCGCCCTCCAGCTTCTCGCCGACCCGCAGATCGGCGACCAGCGGCGCCCCGGGCGCGACCGCGAAGGCCTGCGGTTCGATCCAGAACTCATGCGCCGCCAAGAGCCCCGGCGACAGCAGCGCCGCCAGCACGAATGCCATTCCCGAAAGTCTCAAGCACAGTCCTCCCGACGCCCTCACCGGCACAGCATAGCCCGGCCGCGCCCGCAGGCCAGCATTCACGCGCTGCGCTGCAACCGCCCTTCGAGATCCGTGGCAAGCCCCGCGATCCGGTGACGAAAGCGCTTGTCGATGCCGCCCTTGGCCAGCTTCAGCGATTGCACCAGCAGCCGCGCCGACAGGGTCTTCGGCTTCAGCTCTGCGGCCATGTTGATCCGGGTGCGCGCCCGCGCCAGCGCGATCAGGTCGATCCCGGTGTCGATCTCCAGCCCGCCCGAGACGGTGTGGAAGGCGATCCGCTCGGACGGGGCATATTCGGTCAGCGCGATCTCTGCGGTGCGCGTCTTGCCCCGGAACTGGAAGGTCACGTGCCAGCCCATGCCGGGCGCGGGGGCGCTATGGTCGCCGGTGCGCCGCACCTCGATGCCACGCCGCATCGCCTGGCGTTCCAGCGTCTCGAAATCGGCAAGCTCGGCGAACACGCGGTCGAGCGGGGCCTCAATGTCTTCGGTTGCGGTCAGTTGCATCGGGTCTCTGCCTGTTCCTGCCTGATTTGCCTTGACCGCCCCGGGGCGATCCCGGCGGAGGCTACAGGAAAGCCCCAGCCGATCCTAGCGCCGCGCGGTCGTGCAGACGGCAATGATGCGCCCGCGACACCGTCGCGGGCCGCGCGCCGTCAGTCCAGCCGGTCCGCCAGCCAGTTGCGCAGCATGAACTGCGCGATGGCGCCCCGGCGGGCGGGCATCAGCGCCGGGTTCAGGCCCGCGTAGGCCTCGGCCACCTCTTCGCGGGTGAACCAGCGCGCGTCCTCCAGCTCCATCGGGTCGACGGTGACGGTCTCTGCCAGCGCCTCGCCATGACAACCCATCATCAGCGAGGAGGGGAAGGCCCATGGCTGGCTGGCAAGGTAGCGCACCGGGCCGACCGGCACGCCCGCCTCTTCCATGACCTCGCGGCGCACGGCGGCCTCCATGGTCTCGCCCGGCTCGACGAAGCCGGCAAGGCAGGAATACATGCCCTCGGGCCAGCCCGGAGAGCGGCCCAGCAGCGCGCGGTTGCCCCGCGTGATCAGCATGATCACCACCGGGTCGGTGCGCGGGAAGTGATGCGCCCCGCAGGCCGGACAGATGCGCTGCCAGCCCGCCTGATGGATCTCGGAGGCGGCGCCGCAGCGCGCGCAGAACCCATGGCTGGCGTGCCAGGACATCATCGCCTTGGCGGTCGCCGCCAGTTCCGCATCGCGGGCGGAGAGCCGCGTCATCACGCGCCGCAGCTCGGCAAAGCGGCCCTCCGGGCAGCTGGGGTGGACCTGCTCTGTCGCGTCGCTGAAGCCTGCCTCCGGCATCTCGCCGGTCTCGGGCGCCCATGCAGAGAGATCATGCGCAAAGACCGCCGCGCCGTCCTCGCGGCCCAGCAGGATCGGGGCGGCGCGGGCCTCGGACAGGATCGGATGGGTCAGCGGCAGGCGCAGCAGGGCCAGCGGGTCCTCGCCCGCGATCAGCGGCTTGCCCCGCCACAACACGATCACCCGCGCCCGGGGGTCCTGCATGGCGGCGGCCAGCGCCGGGATATCGCCCCGGATCTCTGCCGCGCGGTCCAGCGCGGACCCGCCGAACGTCACCTCTTCCGCATGTTTCATGGCCTCTCCCCTGCCCGGAGCCTCAGCAATGCCCCGCCCGCCGGGGCGATGCAATCAACTCGTGGGTTGCGGGGCCCGCTCCGGTGCTATGCTGTCCCGGCGCAGGGGCCGAGTCGTCCGGCTGTCATGCTACCGTCGCCGAACAAGTCCATGTTGCGCCACGCACTCGAACCGACAGGGGAACCCCATGCCACACCAGACCCGCCAAGGCCTTTCGCGCCGCCAGTTCCTGACCACCACCGCCGCCGGGGCGGCCCTGATCGCGCTTCACCCCTATTCGGCCCGCGCCGCCGCCAATCAGGCCCACCTGCGCATCCTCGAAACGACGGACCTGCACGTGCATGTCTACCCCTACGATTACTACGCCGACAAACCCGTCGACACCGTGGGCCTGTCGCGCACCGCCTCGATCATCGACGCCATCCGCGCCGAGGCGACCAACACGCTGACCGTGGACAACGGCGACTTCCTGCAGGGCAATCCGATGGGCGATTACATCGCCTACGAGCGCGGCATGAAAGAGGGGGACATGCACCCGGTCATCACCGCGATGAACACCGTGGGCTTCGACGTGGCCACCATCGGCAACCACGAGTTCAACTACGGCCTCGACTTCCTGATGAAGGCGGCGGCGGGCGCTGACTTCCCGCTGGTGCTGGCAAACGTGGCCAAGTCCGAAGGCGCCGACCCGACGAAGGACGAGACGCTGTTCAAGCCCTACGTGATCCTCGACCGCCAGCTGACCGACGGCGCCGGAGAGACCCATCCCATCCGCATCGGCGTGATCGGCTTCACCCCGCCGCAGGTGATGAACTGGGACCGCAAGCACCTCGAGGGCAACGTGACCGCGCGCGACATCGTCGCAACGGCCAAGGCCTATGTGCCGCAGATGCGCGAAGAGGGCGCCGAGATCATCATCGCGCTGTCGCATTCCGGCATCGGCGCCGCCGAGGCCAGCGACGGGATGGAGAACGCCTCGACCGCGCTGGCCGGGGTCGAGGGCATCGACGCGCTGGCCACCGGGCACAGCCACCTCGTCTTCCCCTCGCCCGCCTACGCGGAAGTCGCGGGCGTCGATCTGGCGGCGGGCACGTTGCAGGGCAAGCCCGCCGTGATGGGCGGCTTCTGGGGGTCGCACATGGGGCTGATCGACCTTCTGCTGGAACGCGACGGCAATACCTGGCGCGTGGTCAGCGCCACCAGCGAGGCGCGCCCGATCTACGAACGCGGCGAGGATCGCTCCATCACCGCATTGGTCGAGGACGACGCAGAGGTGCTGGCCTCGGTCGAGGACATCCACCAGCAGACGCTGGACTACGTGCGCCGCGCCGTCGGCGAGACCGCGGCCCCGCTGCACAGCTACTTCGCGCTGGTGGCCGACGACCCCTCGGTGCAGATCGTGTCGCAGGCGCAGAAGTGGTACATCGAAGAGATGCTGGCCGGGACCGAATACGCGGGCCTGCCGGTGCTGTCCGCCGCCGCCCCCTTCAAGGCCGGAGGCCGCGGCGGGCCGGATTACTACACCGACGTGGCGCCCGGCCCGGTGGCGATCAAGAACGTCGCCGACCTGTACCTGTATCCAAACACGGTGCGCGCGGTGAAGGTGACGGGCGCACAAGTCAAGGACTGGCTGGAACGCTCGGCGGGCATGTTCAACCAGATCGATCCCGGCGCCTCTGACGCGCCCCTGCTGAACCCGGATTTCCCCTCCTACAACTTCGACGTAATCGACGGGGTGACCTACCAGATCGACCTCTCGCAGCCATCGAAATACGGGCCCAAGGGCGAAGAGATGAACCCCGGGGCCAATCGCATCGTCAACCTGCAATTCGAGGGCGCGCCCATCGATCCGGGGCAGGAATTCGTCATCGCCACCAACAACTACCGCGCCTCGGGCGGCGGCGATTTCCCCGGCGCCAAGGGGGACACGATAATCTTCGAGGCCCCCGACACCAACCGCGACGTCATCGTGCGCTTCATCGTCGATCAGGGCACGATCAACCCCGCGGCGGATGCGAACTGGTCCTTCGCCCCGATGGACAAGGACACCACGGTGCTCTTCGAGACCGGCCCCAGCGCGCGCAACCATGCGGCCGATGTGAAGGCGGTCCGGATCGAGGACGCCGGCGAGGGTGAGAACGGCTTCGCGCTCTTCCGCATGACGCTCTGACGGTCCGGGGGGAGCCGCGGCGCATGGCGCCCCGGCCTCACCGCCGGACCTGGTTTCACGGACGGGATCGAGGGGCCAGCCCCTCGCGCTCCCCGGGATATTTCCGGACAGAAGAAACAAGGAGCGCGTGCCTGCTTCTTCTGTCTACAAATATCCATTCCGACGCGGCCGTGCAGCGCAGGGCCCGGACCGGCATTTCACCGTCTCGGGGTCGGCGGGCGGGCGCCTTTGCGCGAAGCGCAAACAGAGCCGCCCCGCCGACAGGCTAGATGCGCGCCTGGTAGAGCTTCACCGCCAGCCCGCCGAAGGCCACCGGCGGCCCGGCCTCCAGCGCCAGCCCGGTGGCCTTGGCCAGCCCGCCGTCGCTGGTGACCATGCCCAGCCGCCAGCCCGCGAAATCCTCGCGCAGCCGCGCGCCAAGCGCCCCGTAGAGCGCGAAGAGCAGCTTGCGGTCGCCGATCCGCGCGCCGTAGGGCGGGTTCACGATCACCAGCCCCGGCGGCCCGTCGGGCCGTTTCAGGTCGCTGACGGCGTGGCGGTCGAAGGCGCAGATCCCGGCCACTCCGGCCCGCGTGGCATTGGCAAGGCTCGCCCGGATCGCCCCGTCGTCGCGGTCCGATCCGCGAAAGACAAGCGTTGTCTCCCGACGCGGCAACCCGGCCTTCTCCGCCGCCCATTCTGCGGCATCGAAGCCTGCCAGCGTCTCGAAGGCAAAGCCGCGCCCGCGCCCCGGCGCCAGCCCCGCGGCCATCTCTGCCGCCTCGATCACGAAGGTGCCCGAGCCGCACATCGGGTCCACCACCGGCTCTGTCCCGCTGTAGCCGCACTGGCGCAGGAACAGCGCGGCAAGGGTCTCGCGCATGGGCGCCTTGCCGACCGCCTCCTTGAAGCCGCGCCGGTGCAGCGGCTCGCCCGAAGTGTCGACAGAGATGGTCACGAGGTCGTCCTCGATCCGCACCATGACCCGCAGCGGCGCCTCTGCCTCGATCGGCGCGCCCAAGGTCTCGGTGATCGCCCGCTCGATGCGTTGCCGGGCCGCGCGGTCGTGGTAGATCTTGGAGTTGCGGCAGGTCACCTCGACCCGGACCGGCACATCCGGGCGCAGCACCCCGGCCCAGGGGAACTTGCGCGCCCGCTTGTCCAGCTGCGCAAGGTGGAAGGCGCGGAATTCACCGACCCGCGCCAGCACCCGCCCGGCGCCGCGCAGCACCAGGTTGGCGCGCCGCACCTCGGCCCAGCCGCCCATGACGGTCACACCGCCGGGCACGGCCCGCGGCTCGGCAAAGCCCGCCTCGGCCACCTCTTCCAGCAGCACCGGCTCCAGCCCCGGGGGGGCGCTCAGGAATATCTCGAAACGCGTGTCCATCCGCAGCCCTTAGCGCACCTGCCCCCATTGCAAAAGCCGCTCGTCTGTCCTACATGCCCTCTTGAGAGGTTGTGCGGGCAAGCGCCTCGCCAACCCGGTCAGGTCCGGAAGGAAGCAGCCGTAACGAGCCCCGCTTGGGTCGTTGCAATCTCTCACCCAGCGATTTGTGGCTTGCACAAGTCGCAAAGCGACAAGCGCTTTCCGCAGGAAAGCCGCCGAAAGCGATCACTCCTTTCCTGTTCATCGCAACGCGCTCGTCAGTGGGCCGCGCTGTGAATCGCCCCCTCACTCACGGCTTCTTGCCGCTGCCCGGCCCGACGCGCCGCGCCTCGTCCGGGTGCCTGCGAAACTCCACCGCCTCGCGCGGGGCCGCCAGCGCCCAGTCCCGCTGCAGGCCCGGAACCACCGCCCCCGGATGCACCGCCACAAGCCGTGTCTCGGCCTCGTCCGGCGCCTCTCCGGCCTCGATCATCAGCCGCAAGACCAGCATCCCGGCGCGCCCGGCGCCCGCACGGCTGTAGACAACCACGCGCCCGCCCCCCGCCAGCGCGCGCCGCAGGGACGCGCTGGCCTCGGTCCAGGCGGACAGGGCCTCGACGGAAGGCGCCTCTGCGGCCATCACCGGCACATGCAGCCAGCGCGTGCCCTTGTCCTGCACCGCCTGCGGCAGGTTGCGCGCGCCGACCTCTTCCATCTCGGCCTGAGTGGCGAGACAGACCACGAAAGCGGGCCGCAGGCTGGTGACATGCTCCAGATCGCCCCGGAAATCCCCCGCGGCGCCCGGCAGCGGCGACAGAGCCACGATCCCGCCGCCCACCGGCAGCACATGCAGCACCGCCGCGCCCCTCTGTTCCGCTTCCGCCATGCAGTCCCTTCCGGCCATTCAACACGAATCGCCCGATGATACACACTTGCGCGGCAGCGCCCAGAGAGCGCCTGACGCCTGGCAGCGGGGCGGCGCCCGCGCGCCTCAGACCACCTGCCCGGGCCGCGCCTCGGCCCAGTCTTCAAGGAAGTCGCGCAGGGATTCGGGGGCCAGCGCGATCTCGCGCCGGGGCAGGGCCACGCCCTGCCGCAGGGCCAGTTCGAGGCACCCGAGGTAATCCCCCGCCGCCCGGTCGGGATTGTTCGTGGCCCCGTGCAGGATCGTCCCCAACAGGGTGCCGCCATGGCCGTTCACATGGCTCAGGTCGGGCCGCAGGGTCAGCAGCCACTTCAGAACCTCGGCCTTCCCGGCCCAGCCCGCCACATGGGTCGGCGTGACCTGCTCATGCGGATCGGGCCTGTCGAAGGGAACGCCAAGGTCGACAAGCCGCTTCATCTGCGCCAGCCGTCCCGGCAGATGCACCAGTTCGCGCATCAGGTCGGCGTAGGCCGGGGCCAGCCGCGCCGGGTCGATATAGGCGCCCGGAGAGTCGTGCCCCTCTGCCGCCCGGGCCATCAGCGCCTCTTCGCGGGTCAGCTCGGTGCTGCCGCCCGCGTCCGCGATCGCCTCTGCCACCGCCGTCGAGCCGAAGACCCGCGCAAGCGCATAGGGCGTGACTCCCGCGTGCCGCCGGTCGGGATCGGCGCCCGCCTTCAGCACCAGCTCTGCCATGCGCCGGTCACAGCCCCGCCGCGCCGCCTGATGCAGCGCAGGCACCACCACCGGTGCCTCGCCCGCCACCGTCGCACCGTTGAAGTCATCGGCCTGCGCGCCATGGGCCAGCAGAAGCGCCACCGCCTCGTGATCGTTGAAATCCATCGCCCGCAGCAGCGCATTGGTCCCGCGCGGGTCGGCACCTGCCTCCAGCAGCATGCGCAGGCCCCCGCGGTGGCCCAGTTCCGTGGCGTGATACAGCGACTCGCCGTCGTTCGGATCGGCGCCGTGATCCAGCAGCCAGCGCGCCAGCACCATGTTGCCCGCGTGCCCCACGGCCCCGTAGAGCGCCGACAGAAGATGCGGCTCGCCCGGGGTCATGGCAAAGCCGTCGTTCACATCCGCGCCATGCGCCAGCAGCAGTTCCGCCACCGCCAGCATGTCCGCCGCCACGCCGGGCCGCCCCTGAAACCAGCGCGAGAAGGCAAGGTGCAGGATGGGGCGCCGTCCGCCCGCCTCTGTCACCGCAAGCGCCGGGTTCCGTGCAAGGGCCGCCGCAACGGCCTCCCGCCGGTAGAGCGCGCATTCCAGACCGAACATCCCGTCCGCCAGATCCGGCCACTGCAACAGCAACTCTTCCACCAGCGCGTTGCGACCGTGAAAAAGCGCGATCTTCAGCCGTTGCAGCGCGGTGGCCCGGTCAAGGCCCATGGTCTCGGCCGCCAGTTTCAGCCGGGGCCAGCTGGCAAAGCCGTTCTCCTGCGCGATCACGTGCAGGAAGTCCGCGCGAACAAGATCCTGCCTGCCGCGCGGCGGGTGCTCTTTCAGCCGTATCACGGCCTGAGGGTCGCGCGCGATCCACGCGCGCTGCAACAGCTTCGCCTCTCGGCGCAGGGAATCAAGGGAAAGGTCGGGCATGAGGGTTCCTCCGTCAACGCCCGTGATCCGCCTGTCGGGCAAGAGAGAACCGAAGAATGCCGTCGGTCGTCCTTGGGCAGGTGCATCACGCTTTCCGCGGATCAGGAGGCCCCCTGCGATGGCCCTTGCCGCCAAAGACCACGAATCGCGCCCGCAGCGCAAGCCCCGCGCGCGCCTGCCGGTGCCACGCGACCGCACACCCGCCAGAGGCACGACAGGGCCACAGGCCCCTACCCTCCTTTGATTTGGAAGATACCGCGGAGCGCGCGGGATGGGGCGAAGCCGAAGCTGCGCAGCGCCGCCTCTCACACCCGCGCGGCCTGTGTCCTACAGGGTATCGGTCCCGAAGGTATCGCAGGCCTGCGGATCGCCGCTGTCGAAGCCCGTCGCGAACCAGCGCTGCCGCTGCTCCGAGGTGCCATGGGTGAAGCTATGCGGCTGCGGCACCCGCCCGGCGCGCCGTTGCAGCGTGTCGTCGCCGATCTGCCGGGCCGCGTTCAGCGCCTCGTCAAGGTCGCCCTTTTCCATCAGGCCCTGCACCTTGCTGGCCCAGACGCCCGACAGACAATCGGCCTGCAACTCCAGCCGCACGGTCAGCGCATTGGCCTCGCGCTGGCCCGCCCGCTGGCGCAGGGCGTTGACCTCGCCGAGGATGCCCAGCTCGTTCTGGACGTGGTGCGCGACCTCGTGGGCGATCACATAGGCGGCGGCGAAATCGCCCCCGGCGCCAAGCTGCGACCGCATGGTGGCGAAGAATTCCGTGTCCAGATAGGCCTTTTCGTCCGCCGGGCAGTAGAACGGCCCGGTCGCGCCCGAGGCCCCGCCGCAGGGGCTGGAGGTCACACCCGAGAACAGCACCAGCGTGGGCGGATCGTAGGGGCCGCCGAAGCTGTCGGGGAAGACCTCGGTCCAGACCTCTTCGGTGGTGGCCAGCACGCGGGCGCTGAACTCTCCGGCCTGCTTCTCGGCCTCCGTCAGTTCGCGCGGGGCGCTTTGCGACTGGGGCGCGCCGCCGTTCAGCAGCGGCGTCACGTCGATGCCGGTGAAATAGCCGATGGCCAGCACCAGCAGCACCCCGCCGATACCCAGCCCGCCCACGGCAGCGCCGCCCCCGCGTCCGCGCCGGTCCTCGACGTTCCGGCTGCCCCGGATGTTCCTCAACCGCATCGCCTGCCCTCCATGCCGCGCATGATGCCCCAACGTCACATTCCCACGAGCGGTTCCCGGCCCGCGTGGCCTTGTCCGACCCCGGCACGCCGGACACGCCCTTCGGCTTGCACCCGATGCCATGCAGCCGATACCCTGCGCCTGCCCGACCGAGGACAGCCCATGACCGACTCGCCCGCCTATCAGGTGCTTGCCCGCAAGTACCGCCCGGAAACCTTCGCCGACCTCGTCGGGCAGGATGCCATGGTCCGCACGCTGCGCAACGCCTTCAAGGCCGACCGCATCGCGCAGGCCTTCATCATGACCGGCATCCGGGGCACCGGCAAGACGACAACCGCCCGGATCATCGCCAAGGGCATGAACTGCATCGGCCCGGACGGCAACGGCGGCCCGACAACCGAACCCTGCGGCCAGTGCGAGCACTGCACGGCCATCATGGAGGGCCGCCATGTCGACGTGATGGAGATGGACGCCGCCAGCCGCACCGGCATCGGCGACATCCGCGAGATCATCGAAAGCGTGCACTACCGGGCCGCCTCGGCGCGCTACAAGATCTACATCATCGACGAGGTGCACATGCTCTCGACGCAGGCCTTCAACGGCCTGCTCAAGACGCTGGAAGAGCCGCCCGCCCACGTCAAATTCATCTTCGCCACGACGGAAATCCGCAAGGTGCCGGTGACGGTGCTGTCGCGCTGCCAGCGCTTCGACCTGCGCCGGATCGAACCCGAGGTGATGATCGGTCTCTTGCGCAAGATCGCGGGCGCCGAAGGGGCAGAGATCACCGACGAGGCGCTGGCGCTGATCACCCGCGCCGCCGAAGGCTCGGCCCGCGACGCGACCTCGCTGCTGGATCAGGCGATTTCCCACGGCGCAGGCGAAACCGGCGCCGATCAGGTGCGCGCCATGCTGGGCCTCGCCGATCGGGGCCGGGTCATGGACCTGTTCGAGCGCATCATGCGCGGCGACGCGGCGGGCGCCCTGACCGAGCTCTCGGCGCAGTATTCCGACGGCGCAGACCCGCTGGCGGTGCTGCGCGACCTGGCCGAGTTGACCCATTGGGTGAGCGTGGTCAAGATCACCCCGGACGCCGCCGAGGACCCGACGATCTCGCCAGACGAACGCGCGCGCGGGCTGGCCTTTGCCGATGGGCTCGGGATGCGGCCCCTCAGCCGGGCCTGGCAGATGCTGCTGAAGGCCATCGAAGAAGTCGCGAACGCGCCCTCGGCCATGATGGCCGCCGAGATGGCGGTGATCCGGCTGACCCATGTGGCGGAACTGCCCTCGCCCGAAGAACTGCTGCGCCGGTTGCAGGACAGCCCGCCGCCGCCCGCTCCCGGCCCCGGTGGCGGAGGCGGCGGCATGGGCCACGGCCAAGGCGGCGAGGTGCAGGCGCAGGGTATGCCGCAGGCAACCCACCCCGGCCCGCGCGGGCCCTCCGCGTCTTATGGCAACACCGTGGTGGCGCTGGCCGCCGATCAGGCGCTGGCGCGCTATCCGACCTTCGAGCATGTGCTGGACCTGATCCGCGCCAACCGCGACGTGCAGCTTCTGGTCGAGGTCGAAAGCGGCTTGCGCCTTGCCGCCTACCAGCCCGGCCGGATCGAGTTCACCCCGACCGAAACCGCGCCCGCCGATCTCGCCCAGCGTCTCGGCACCGCCCTGCAACGCTGGACCGGCAACCGCTGGGGCGTCTCGGTGGTCAACGGCTGCGAGGCGCAGACGGTCTTCGAGCGGCGCGACGCCGCGCGGCTGGCAATCGAGGAAGAGGCCCGCCAGCACCCGCTGGTGCAGGCGGCGCTGATGGCCTTCCCCAAGGCGCGGATCAAGTCGGTGAAGACCGCCGAAGAGGCGCAGGTCGAGGCGGAACTGGACGCCCTCCCCGAGGTCGAGGACGAGTGGGACCCCTTCGAGGAAGAGTGAGCGCGGACCGCCCCGGCCTGCCGTCCGGGCAGCCCCTCCGAAGGCTGCCACGCGCGACGGCTCTTTGTCTGGCGGTCGCCCTCTTTCCGCAGGCCGCGCTGGCCGAGGTCTGCGACAAGGTCCGCCCCCTGTGGAACCCGGCAGAGGGCCCCGCCAGCGCCCTGCGCTTTCGCAGCTCATGGGGCGGTCTCGCCGCCGTCTGCGGCTGGTCGGCCCTGGTGTTCGTCATCGTTTTCGGCGACGCGCAGGACCCGACCGGCATCACACCCTTGGCCCGGGCCGAGGGCTGTATCGGCTCGCCCGCCTTGTTCATCGCCCTCGTCGCTGCGATATGTGTGGGAACCGTTGTCTACACCGCGCCCGGACGGGGCGGCAAATAGGAGAGATACCCGATGCTCAAAGGTCTTGGCGGCCTTGGCGACATGGCCAAGATGATGAAGCAGGCGCAGGAGATGCAGGCCAAGATGGCCGAGCTTCAGGAAAACCTGAACACGATCACCGTCACCGGCGAAAGCGGGGCGGGTCTGGTCAAGGCCACCGCCACTGCCAAGGGCGAGCTGACCGCGCTGGACATCTCTCCGACGATCTTCGACCCCAACGAAAAGGAAGTGGTCGAGGACCTGATCCTTGCCGCCATCAAGGACGCGCAGAGCCGCGCCTCGGAGCGGTCCGAGCAGGAGATGCGAAAGCTGACCGAAGCGATGGGTCTGCCCGCGGACATGAAGCTGCCGTTCTGACCCTTGGGCGGGCGGCCCTTGGGTCGCCGCGCCCTGCCCGGGCCACCGGCCTTCGGGATGCGGCTCCGCTGCGGTTTCGGCGCCGCCCGCTGTGAAAAGCGATACAGCATCGTGCGAAAAGGCCCTAGAGTGGCGGCAACAGGCCCCGCAAGCGGGTCGTTGAGCAGGAAACCCGCGCCATGTCCCTTGTCCGCTTCCCCCTGAAAGCCCTTGTCGCCGGCCTTGCCGCGCTGGCAGCCGGGCCCACGCTGGCGCAGGACTGGGCCACGCGCGCGGTCTGCGACGTGCCGCAGGTCGCGCTTTACGAGGATACGCTGGACGCGCCGCTGGCAGAGCTGGAACGGCAGGCCGCAAAGATCCCCAACGGCCTTGGCCGGTTCTGGCGGATCACCGCACCGGGCGGCGCCGTTTCGCATCTGTGGGGCACCTTCCACAGCACCCAGCGCGAGGTTCTGGACCTGCCCGACATGGTGCTGGCCGAGATCGCGCGGGCGAAGACCGTCGCGCTGGAGATCGACCCGGTCTATCCCAGCCGTGCCGCCTATTACGCCGATGTCACCCACGAGGGCCGATATATCGCCGATGGCCAGCCCTCGGCCTACAACACGCTTTCGCTTGATCCGCGTGTCGACGGCTGGATCCGCGACCGGCTGGATGGCATCGGCTGGGGGCGCGACTCGACGGATTACCTGACCCTCGGCGCGCTGATGGAGGTGCTGCTCTGGTCGCCCTGCGAGGATTTCGCCTCGGGCACCTATCCGACGCAGGACACGCTGATCCAGACGCTGGGCCACATCAAGGGCGCGCGGATCGTCGGGCTGGAACCGGCGCAGCGCATCCGCCAGAAGCTGGACGGCACCGGCGGGCGGTCGATGGGCGCGGCGATGCTGACGGTCTACGGCAGCTATCTGGCCCCGGTCGAGGACTGGAAGGGCAGCGCCACCGGCTTTGCGCTGTATCTTCAGGGCCGTTCCGCCATTGCCATGATGCAGGACCGCGCGCGGATAGAGACCCTCTTCGGCGAGGCGGGGCTGGAACAGCTCGACTACCTAGACGGCTGGCTTCTGGACGAACGCAACCATGACTTTGTCGAGGCGGCGGCACCCGCCCTCGACGCAGGCGGGGCCTTTGTCGCCGTGGGCAACTTTCACCTGCCGGGCGAGGCGGGCATGGTGGCGCTGTTGCGCGACAGGGGCTACCGGGTCGAGCGGGTCGCCGTCCCCGGAGAGGTCCAGACCCCGTGAGCCGCCCCAACGATCCCATAGACGCGCTCATCGGCCTGATGGCGCGGCTGCCCGGCCTTGGCCCGCGCTCGGCGCGGCGCGCGGTGCTGCACCTGATCCGCAAGCGCGCCGCCCTGCTGCGTCCGCTGGCCGAGGCGATGATGGCGGTGGCCGACAGCGCCCGCGAATGCCTGAACTGCGGCAATGTCGGCACCGAGGACATCTGCGAGATCTGCCGGTCCGAGGCGCGCGGCAACGGGCTGATCTGCGTGGTCGAGGATGTCTCGGACCTTTGGGCGATGGAGCGGGCGAACGTCTTTACCGGGCGCTACCACGTGCTGGGCGGGACGCTCTCGGCGCTGGACGGCGTCGGGCCGGACCAGCTGCGCATTCCGCAACTGCTGACCCGGCTGGAGGCGGAAAACGTGACCGAGGTCATCCTTGCCCTGAACGCCACCGTCGACGGGCAGACCACGGCGCATTACATCGCCGACCGGCTGGAGGGGCGCGTGGCGCTGTCCTCGCTGGCGCAGGGCGTGCCCATCGGTGGCGAACTCGACTACCTCGACGACGGCACAATCTCGGCGGCGCTGAACGCGCGCAAGCGGTTCTGACGCCCGGCAGGACTGCCGCGCCGTGACAGGGTGCGGACGGACGCCGCGACGAACAGAGCCCGCCACGCCGCTGGCGGTCGCGGCACCGCGCCACCGTCCCGGATCACGCAGGCGCCCCCCGGGACGGCGCAGGGACCGTCACAGCATGGTCCGGGGCGGTGGTCCCGACAGGTCCGGTGCGAAACGCAAGACGCCCCGGCGAATCTCTCCACCGGGGCGCCACACAGTTGTCGGTCCGGGCCTTATCAGCCGCGCGGATCGTCGTCCTCTTCGTCGTCGTCGCTGCTGTCCGGCAGGTTGAAGAAGCTGTCGGCATCCGAATAATCGGCGTCGCTCTTCTTGTCCTCGTCTTCGTCATCCTCGCGCGGATCGGACAGCGAGAAGGTCTCCAGCCCCTCGATGGCGGTGGGCAGGCGCGGTTCGTTTCCGTCCATATCGAGGCTCTGCTCTGTCGAGACCAGCTTGCGGCGCTCGTCGTCGGTCATGACGCTGGCGACGGCCTTCGCGGCCTTGGCAACGGCGGCATCCAGTTCGGTCTGCCTGCACAGGCCAAGGGCGACGGGGTCGATGGGCTGCATGTTCTGGATGTTCCAGTGCGTGCGCTCGCGGATCGACTGGATCGTCGGCTTGGTGGTGCCCACCAGCTTGGAAATCTGGCCGTCGGTCAGCTCGGGGTGGAACTTCACCAGCCAGAGGATCGCGTTCGGGCGGTCCTGCCGCTTGGACAGCGGGGTGTAGCGCGGGCCACGGCGCTTGTCCTCGTCCCGGGCGGCGGGGTTGAACTTCACCTTCATCTTGTACAGCGGATCCTTCTCCGCCTTGTCGATTTCTTCCTGCACAAGCTGGTTGTTGGCCACCGGGTCAAAGCCCTTCACCCCGGTGGCCACGTCGCCATCGGCGATGCCCTGGATCTCGAGCTCGTGGAAACCGGTGAAATCGGCGATCTGCTTGAACGACAGCGTCGTGTTGTCCACCAGCCAGACGGCGGTCGCCTTGGGATGCAGCAGCTTGGACATCTTTCTCTTCTCCTTCTCGGTCGGACGGACGGCAAATCTTCCGCGTACCCCGGGCCGGTGAGGGCCGCGGGAGGCCCCGGATGATCTCCGGGACGGGTTGCCGTTGTCGGGAAACTTGGCCGCTATATAGTGACGCCGAACCCAAAAAGGAAGAGAAAATGCGCCTCGCGACCCTTGCCGCCGCCCTGCTGACCGCCCTGCCCGCGCAGGCCTTTGCCGATGGCGAGAAGGCGGGCGCGTTCGACTACTACGTCATGGCGCTGTCGTGGTCGCCGAACTGGTGCAGGCTGGAAGGCGACGCCCGCGAGGCCGAGCAATGCGACACGGACGCGGGCTGGGTGCTGCACGGGCTCTGGCCGCAGTACCATCGCGGCTGGCCCTCTTACTGCCCGACGGTGGAACGCGCGCCCTCGCGGCAGATGACCGGCGCGATGGCGGACATCATGGGCTCGGGCGGGCTGGCGTGGCACCAGTGGAAGAAACACGGCGTCTGTTCGGGACTTTCGGCGCGGGCCTATTACGACCTGTCGCGGCAGGCCTATGGCTCGATCACCCGGCCCGAGGTCTTCCGCACGCTCGACAAGGCGGTGAAACTGCCCGCGGCGGTGGTGGAAGAGGCCTTTCTGAAGGCCAACCCGGGGCTAAAGGCCGACATGCTGACGATCACCTGCCGCGACGGCATGATCCAGGAGGCGCGGGTCTGCCTGTCGCGCGACCTGACCCCGGTGCCCTGCGGACGCGACACGATCCGCGATTGCACGATGACCGACGCGCTGTTCACGCCGCTGCGCTAGGCGCGGCCCCTGGGGCCCGGCAGCACGCCCAGCCCACTGCACCTTCACACCCCGCCCCTGCGAAATCCGCAGGGCAGCAAGATCGCGCGCTTTCCCTGCCCTGCCGGAATAGTACGGGCGCGTCAGGACGGCGCAGAGGCTGGCCTGCAAGGACAAGCCGAGGCCCTGCCGCATACCGTGACAGAGCCCCCCGACGGCGCGGCGGGGGCACCGTGCCTGCGCGTGCCGGGCGCCCGGGGGCACCGCAGACCACCATGTCGCAAGGTCAGGCAAAATTTTTGCACCACGCGGTGAAACCGTTTTCGCGGCCTCTTCGTGTCTTCCGTTACATCGAGGGGCGCGACGCCCCCGCAACCGACAGAGAGGCTTACAATGACCAAGCGTTTCCTGACCGCCACCGCCCTTGCAACCCTGACCGCTTCGCCGCTTCTGGCGATGGGCCATGCCGGGAACATGGGCTACGCTCTGGCCGATGACGGCGCCACGCTGGTGGTGATGGCGGATATTGCCGCCCCCGGCGAGGCACAGACCTACCCGCTGGACTCCGCCCTCGACGCCATCGCCTTCCGCCCGGTGACCGGCGAGCTTCTGGGTTTTGCCGACGGCATGATCTACACTCTCGACCCGATGTCTGGCGAGATGACCGACCTTGGCGCGGCCTTCGCAGAGGATGCCACGATCGGCGCCGACGCCATGGTCGCTTTCGACTTCAACAATGCCATCGACGCCGTGCGCGCCGTGTCCTCGACCGGGGACAACCTCGTCTACTTCCCCGAGGGCTTCGGCGACGGCGACGAGAAGGCCGGCAAGGTCATGCGCTTCACCGACCTCGCCTATGCCGAGGGTGACGCCAACGCAGGTGCGACGCCGATGATCTTCGCCAATGCCTATACCAACGCCATCAACGGCGCGGTCGCGGGCAGCACCTTCCAATACGCGCTGGACGCGGGCACCGACTCGCTGGTGAGCCTCGCCAACAACGCGGGCACGCTGGAAACCATCGGCAAGGTCACCGTCGAGGGCGAAGAGGTCGACCTCTCCGGCATGGGCGGCTTCGACATCCTGTCGCCCGCCGAGGACGAGAACCAGGCCTATGCGATCCTGCAGATGGAAGGCGCCGAAAGCGCGGGCCTCTACATGATCGACCTTGAAACCGGCGCCGCGACGATGCTGAGCGATCTCGGCATGGGCGGTTTCTCGGGCTTCGCCGTCTCTTCGGGCATGTAAGCCCTCACGAGGTAGGGGCGCGGGGTCACCATTCATTCCCTAAACCGGGATCCTGCGCCTCTTCCGCCCCGCCTCACTCAGGCGGGGCGATTACCGTTCCGGCACCTGCTGTTCAGAAGCGATAGCCGAAGCGCGCGATATCCTCGGCGCAAAGGCCCGCCACGATGGCCCGCGTTTCGTCATCGTAATAGCCGCGCCAACCCTCCGCCCGGTCAGAGCGGTTTTCGTGACCGATCCCGGGCGTGAATCCCAGATGATCGACCAGCGGGCTCCAGTCCTCGGTGAGGTGTTCCAACCGCAGGAACAGCCCCCTTTCCCGCCCCGAAGCGTCGCGCATGTAGCGCCCGTAGGGCCAAGCGCGCAGGCTCTCTTGCGTGTGGGCGTGGTGCAGGAACGCCGCGAACTCCACCGCCTTGGCGATCCGCACCGCCGCGTGGTCGAAACTCTGCCGGCGCAGCCAGTGGTAGTAGCTGACCACGCGGTCCCAGGGGTTCCGCACGAGGCAGAAGCACAGCATCCGGTCGAGCACCTCCGTCGTCACCACGCCGTCGATATCCGCCAGCGTCGAATGCTTCCACAGCCGCCCCGCCGCCTGCCCGCGCAGCTTCGCCACCCGCCCCCGGCGCCGGACCGCCTTCTCCGTATCGCCGATCGGGATGTCGTCGCGATGTGCCCGCGCCTCCAGCGCGGCGGCCATCGAGGTGCCGCCGGTCTTGGGAATGTGAACAAAGACATAGCCCCGACCGGGCGAGATGATCATGCGCGCCTCCGACGCCCCTTTTCACCCTGCCCAACCTCGTCCATCATCGCCCTGACCACAAGGCAGGAGGGCACGCGATGGGCTGGCTGAAGGACGAAACCGGGCTGGAGAAGACAGCCGCCAACCACGTACCGCTGACGCCGCTGTCCTTCCTGACCCGCGCGGCGCAGGTCTGGCCGGATCACCCTGCGGTGGTCTACGGCCCGCACCGCAAGACCTATGCGCAGTACATCGAGCGCGTCACCCGCCTTGCCTCGGCTCTGGCGGCGATGGGGGTGGCGCCCGGCGACGTGGTGGCCACGATCCTGCCGAACATCCCCGCGCAGGCAGAGGCGCATTTCGGCGTGCCCGCCTGCGGCGCGGTGCTGAACGCCATCAACACCCGGCTCGACCCCGATACGGTGGCCTATATCCTCGACCACGGCGAGGCGAAGGTGGTCCTTTGCGACTCGCAGTTCGTGGCCGTTCTGGCCGAGGCCATGGACCGCATGGAGGGCACGCCCCCGCAGGTGATCGAGGTACCCGACGATTTCGCGGGCGTGCACCGCCACTCGGATTATCCGCAATACGAGGACGTGCTGGCGGGCGCCGATCCGGGTTTCGGTTGGGTGCTGCCCGAAGACGAGTGGGAGAGCATCGCGCTCAACTACACCTCTGGCACCACGGGGCGGCCCAAGGGCGTGGTCTACCACCATCGCGGCGCCTATCTGAATGCCATGGGGCAGGTGCTGTCGTGGCGCATGGTGCTGCATCCCAAGTACCTGACCATCGTGCCGCTGTTCCACTGCAACGGCTGGTGCCACACGTGGATGATGCCCGCCCTCGGCGGCACTGTGGTCTGCTGCCGCGACATCACCGCCAAGGCGATCTTCGACGCCATCGCCGACGAGGGCGTGACCCATTTCGGCGGCGCCCCCATCGTGCTAAACATGCTGGTGAACGCGCCCGAGGACCAACGCCGCCCCTTCTCGCACACCGTCAGCGTCTTCACCGCCGGGGCGCCCCCCGCCCCCGCCACGCTGGCCAAGATCGAGCCCATGGGCTTCGACGTGACGCAGGTCTACGGCCTGACGGAGGTCTACGGCCCCGCCACCGAATGCACATGGCAAGCCCAGTGGGAGCCTTTGCAGGGCGCCGACCGCGCCGCCGTCAAGGCCCGTCAGGGGGTCCCCATGCCCTTCATGGAAGGCCTCGCCGTGCATGACGAGGCGGGCCAGCCGATCCCCATGGACGGCCAGACCAAAGGCGAGATCATGTTCCGCGGCAACGGCGTCATGAAGGGCTACCTGAAGAACCCCAAGGCCACGCAAGAGGCTTTTGCGGGCGGCTGGTTCCATTCCGGCGACATCGCCGTGCAGCACCCCGACAGCTACGTGCAGATCGCCGACCGCGCCAAGGACATCATCATCTCGGGCGGCGAGAACATCTCTTCCGTCGAGGTCGAAAGCTGCCTGATGGGGCATGACGCGGTTCTGCTTTGTGCCGTGGTGGCCAAACCCGACGAGAAATGGGGAGAGGTGCCCTGCGCCTTCGTCGAGTTGAAGGACGGGCACGCGGTGTCCGAGGCGGACCTGATCGCCTACACGCGCGAGCGGCTGGCGGGCTTCAAGTGCCCCAAGGTGGTGGTGTTTCAGGAACTGCCCAAGACCTCGACCGGCAAGATCCAGAAGTTCGAACTGCGCGGTCAGGCGAAATCCCTGTGATGCGCCTGCTCTCTGCCCTGCGGCCTGCCGCCGCCTCCGTCGCGGCGCTGATCGCGACCCTCGCCGCGGCCCCCGCCCTGGCCGAAGTGACCCTGTCCGAGGACCCCGGCCCGATGGGCTGCACCGCGACCCTATCGGGCCCGCTGACCCCGGAAAGCGCGCAGGCCTTCGCCGCCTTCACCGCCGAGCAGGGCTGGCAGGCCGAGGTCTACGGCAGCCGCAGGCTTTGCCTCGACAGTCCCGGCGGCACCCATGGCGCGGCGTTGGAGATCGCCCGGCAGGTCTCCGGCCTTGGCATGGGCACCGCCGTCGGGCCGGGCGCCACCTGCGACAGCGCCTGCGCGCTGGTCTTCATGGCCGGGCAGCGGCAGGGTGAAGAGACCCTCGCCCTCGCGGACCGCCTGCTGCACCCGCAGGGGCGGCTGGGCTTTGACGCGCCCGCGCTGGTCGCGGAGGATCGCACCTACTCGCGGCCCGAGATCGACGCCGCCTACGCGGTGGCCCTGCGCAGCCTGCGCGACCTTTTGGCGCTGCGCGACGCGCTGCAGATGACCTTCGCCGAAAGCCTGCTGCTCGAGATGCTCTCGACCCCGCCGGGCGAGACGCGCCGGATCGCCACCGTCGGCGATGCCGCGCGCTGGCGCATTCCCGTGACGCCCGCCGCCGCCCCGGACGCCCCGCGCGAGGCGCTGGTGGAACAGGCCTGCGCCAATGCCCAGAGCGCGCGCTACGGGACGCCGGTCGCCGCCGGGATCAGCGACGCGCTGTCCCTGATCAACACCGCGATCGAGACGCCCGACGGCGCAGTCCGTGTCACCACCCTGCCCGCCTTCCTCGGCGAGGGCGCCTATGCATGCACGGTCACGCTGTTCCCCGAGCCACAGCCCGGCGGCGCCATCGGCGAGGTCTCCTTCGGCAACGGCGGCTTCACCGAGGCGCTGGCGACGCTCTATCCCTACATGACGCACCCGCCAGACACGGCCCTGACCGATCTGCCCGTCGCAGGCGCAGGCCCGGTGGCGGCGCTGAAGCCGGTCCTTCTGGCCTCGGACGCCCGGCCCTTTGCGCCCGCCGCCGGGGATTCCTGCTGGATCGCCGGACCCGAGGTCGCGGTCAGCGAGGTCAGCGAATACGTCAACCTGCGCGGCGGCACCGGCTTCGGCGCCGAGATCCTGCGCGAGGTGCCTCTGGGCGAGGCCCTGACGCTGATCGGCAACCCGGTGGTCGCGGGTCGGCAGGACGAGCGGCAAAGCTGCGCGGCGGCCTGCCGCAGCATGGCCGCCGACCCGGACGATCCCGGCCATGCCGGCGCGGTCCGTGGCTGCATCGCCCGCAACGCGGTCTGGTACAGGGTGCGCGACGCCGAAGGCACCGAAGGCTTCATCAGCCGCAAGTTCCTGCGGGCGCGGTAGGGCGGCACATTCCGTGCACGGAATTTTCAAGGCTCTTGCAAGAGCCTTGAACACCGCCCCGCCGGACCCGCACACTCCCATGGCGACGCTCCCCGCCGCCTCTGCCTTCGGAAAGGACAGCCGATGATCCGCCCCGCCCGGCCCGACGACATCCCCGCGATGCTCCCCCGGCTTCTGGCCGCCGCCCGGGATCGTGCGCACCGTGACCCCGCGCTCTGGCCCCTGTCGGAGGACGCCGCCGGGGCCATAACCGCCAGCCTGCAAAACACATTGAATGCGGAGGCGCCGCCCTTCCGGCAGCAATGGCTGCTGTCCGGGACCGGGCTGGCCCATGGCATCCACCTGCCCGTGCCGCCAATCTACGCGGGCCGCTTCGGCGCGCCGGGCCTGCTGATGGAGGACAGCACGCTGGCCCCCGGGGCGACCGGCGCAGAGGCCGCCGCCCTTCTGGCCGCCGCCGAAGCCGACCTGCGCGATCATGGCGCCCGGATCCTTCTCGCCGCAAGTCTGCCCGGCGGCCCCTTCGAAGCCGCCATCGAGGCCGCCGGATACCAGCCGCTGACGCTCTACTACGCGCGCTCCGGCCTGCGTCCGGCGGCACCACATCGCTCCGACGCCACGGAGCGCAGCGGCAGCCTTGGCAAGAACGGCCCGGCGGCCCGGGACGATACGCCGAAGGCCGACACCCGGGACGGCCCCGGGGCCGGACAGCCGGACAGCGCCACCGCCGGGGTCGACCGGCAGGCGGGGGTCGCCGACATCTCCCCGGGGACCGACGCACCGGACATCACCATCCAGCCTGCGACACAGGCTCACCTGCCGGGCATCGCCACCCGCAGTGCCGAAAGCCGGGCAGTGCTGCATGCGATCGACGCCTTCTGGGAACCCCACCCCGAGGCTGCGACCCGCTTCGGCGCATGGATGGCGCGCAGCCAGGGCCTGACCGACCGCGACATGTTCGTCAGTACCGACCCCGGCGCAGGGGTCTCTGGCTATGTCATCGCCCAGCCGGTCACGCCGCTGCACGTGCCGCCCGGCCATGCCCTCTCCGGGCTGGGCATCGTCGACGACTGGCACCATGTCGACCTCGCGGACCCCGCGCGGCTTGCCGGGGACGGCGGCGGCGCGCGGGCCCTGCTTCAGCAGGCCGAAACCGCGCTGGCCACCCGGGGCCGCGACAGCGCGCTTGTGGTCTGCCCGGCGGGCTGGCTGTCGAAGCGCGCGGTGCTGCGGGGTGCGGGCTATCGCGTCGCCCTCACCTGGTATATCCGGCGGTGACGGGCCCGCCCGGCCCGCGCGCGTGCCAGATTGCCCGCCCCCCGGCAGCGTGATAGCGTCGCCCGAGACCTGAGGCAGAGCAGCCCCGCACGATGACAGCACTGAAAGAGTTCGACCGGCTGGAGGCCACTGGCCTCTGGCGCCCCGCGCCCGACGTTCAACGGCGCGAGGTTGTGGTCTCTCTGGGCGATGCCACCCTGACCATGTCCGACATCCAGAACCGCCCGCTGGCGCATTGGTCTCTGGGGGCGGTGATCCGGGCCAACGGCTCTGCCGTTCCGGCGATCTACCACCCCGACGGCGACCCCGGCGAAACGCTGGAACTGGGCGAGGGCGAGCGCGACATGATCGCCGGGATCGACAAGCTGCTGCGCGCCATCGACCGCAAGCGCCCGCACCCCGGAAAGCTGCGCTTCCTGCTGAGCGGAACGATTTTCGCAATCCTGCTGGGGCTTGCGGTCTTCTGGCTGCCGGGCGCGCTGGAACGCTACACCGTGCAGGTCGTGCCCATGGTCAAGCGCGCCGAGATCGGCGAGCGCCTGCTGACCCAGATCACCCGCGTGACCGGCCAGCCCTGCATGACCCCGGACGCCCGCCAGCCCCTGCGGCGCCTCGCGCGGCGCGTTCTGGGGGATACCGGCAGCGTCGTCATCGTGCCCGCCGGGGCCCGGCGGTCCGCGCACCTGCCCGGACGGGTCATCCTGCTGCACCGCAACGTGCTGGAGGATCACGAGGACCCGGATGTCGCGGCGGGGTTCATCCTGACCGAAGCCCTGCGCGCCCGGCAAAGCGACCCGCTTGCGGACGTGCTGGACCACGCCGGGCTCTGGGCCAGCCTGCGCCTGCTGACCACCGGCAACCTGCCGGATGCGGCGCTTGACGCCTATGCAGAGCACCTGCTGACCAGCCGCCCCGTCGATCCGCCGATGGAGCCCTGGCTGGCCGCCTTCTCCGAGGCCGAGCTGCGGTCCAGCCCCTATGCCTATGCGCGCGACATCACCGGCGAGTCCGTCCTGACCCTGATCGAGGCCGACCCCCGCGCGGCGCAGGGCAGCCGCCTTGTGCTGACCGATGCCGACTGGGTTCGCCTGCAGGGAATCTGCGGGTCCTGAGGACCGAAGCCGGAAAGGCGATCGGGCAGGCCGATGGTGCGGCTCGCCTTTGGCCCATGGAAGCTAGGCCCCCTGCCCCTGCCCCCTCAAGAGAGACCGTCCGGTCGGTGCAAGGCACAATCTGCGGGTGCCACGCGCCGCGAACATGACGCCACCGGGTGGCTGCAAAACACCAAGGATGGCGGGGCCGGTCGGGTCCAGAACCGGCCCATCGAGCGAGCCGCTTGCGCGACAGCGTTCATGACGTCGCCTGTCACGGGCAAAAAGGGCGACGGATCGCCCCGTCGCCCCTTTCTCAAAACCTGTAAGGGTGGTCAGCGCAGGTAGGCCTGCGTGTAGCCGGTGCGCCTTACGGCACTCAACGCATTGTTCAGGGCGGCGCCCGATGCGAAGGGACCGACCCGGACCGAGCGCATCACCTGCCCGCCCTGCGTCAGCTTTGCCATCTTCACCGGCAGCCCCGCCGCGTTCAGGCGCGCCGCGGCGTCCCGTGCGCCAGAGGCCGAGGTGAAGGCGCCGATCTCGACCCAGCGATCCGAGGCGCTCGCCACCGGCGCCGCGCCGCGCGTGGACATGACCGGGCTGCGGTAGGCATCGCCCTGCGCATAGGACGAGACCGTGGACCTGTGACCATAGTGCCCCGACGTCGCCGGATAGCTGCTGTCCTGCACCCGGTAGGCAAGGATCGGGTCGCGATGCTCGTAGCCGCCGACCCGCTTGATCAGGCGGCGCGGAACGGTGTGGGTCCACAGCTTCTGCGTCGCGTCGTAGCCGTCCAGCGTCATGTAGGCCCGGTAGGGGTTCAGGCGGTCGTCCTCCCACGCGGGCCGATACCCGGCGGGCACGATGTTGTCGGACACATCGCGGCTTTCATAGACATGGCGCGGCACGATGCGGGTGTCGCCCGGCAGGTCCCGAAGGCTGCTGTCGTCCCAGCTGCCGCGATTGTAATGCACGGTCTTTCCGGGGGCCGGAGCCTCGCCGCGCCGGATGGTGGTGACATGCGGGGTCGCCTGCGGCCCGCAGCGCATGGCCACACTGCGCCCGTCGACGACGCGCGTGGCCTGACCGTTCTGGCAGGCGATCTGCGCCGGGACCTTCACGGTCGTGCCAACGCGGTAGGTCTTCAGCGAACCGGGCTGCGCCGTTGCGGCGGGCACGCGGCGCACCACGCGCGGCGGCTCTGCCGCGACCGGCTTGGAGGCCGGGACACGCACCACCTGCCGCGGCGCGGGCTGCGGCGCGGGCTGGCGGACCACCCGCTTTTTCGTCGCAACGCGCGCCGGGGCGGGCGCGGCACGAACCGGCGCCGAGGCAGGCGCGGCGCGGGCGGGCGCCGGGGCGGCCACGCGGGCCGGAGCCGTTGCGCGCGCTGCGGGCGCCGGGGCCGCCGCCGAGGCGGCGGGCGGCGTCGCGGTGATCTGAACGGGCCGTTCCTGCGGAGCCTGGGCCGCCGCCGTCCGCGTGGCGCCGCCGAAGCTGGTCGGCGTCTGGCCACAGATATGCTTGCGCTGGCGGGTGACGCGCGGAACCCATGTGACGTTTCCGTCGAACCCCGCCCGAACGAAAACGCAGCCCCGGGCATCCGCGAACTGCGTGCCCTTGAAACCGGCGGGCGGAAAGTTTGCCGGGGTGGCGTCCATCCCCTGTGCCGTGGCAGCGCCGGCAGACAGCGCGAAAAACGACACAACCAATGCGGTCAACTTCATAGAACTCAATTTCATGTCTGCCCCCACAGATATTGCGAAAGCATGCCCGAATGACGCAGGTCTTGTAAAGCCTTGATAACCCTTGCAGCCTTGGCGTGCCGGCGTTTCGCCCGGACTGACAATCGCCGCACCGCGCCCGGATTGTGGAATTAATCCCACGGGCGGGAACGCTATATGTAGCGACCCGCCCTCGAAATAACACCTTACTTGGTGCCGAACATCCGATCTCCGGCATCACCCAGACCGGGCACGATATAGCCCTTTTCATCAAGACGCTCGTCCAGGGCGGCGGTCACGATGGGTACTTCCGGGTGCCGTTCGCGCATTTTCGCGACCCCTTCCGGCGCGGCCAGCAGGCAAAGGAATCGGATGTTGGTGGCGCCCGCCTCTTTCACCAGATCGATGGCCGCAGCCGAGGAATTGCCCGTCGCCAGCATCGGGTCGACGACGATGGTCAGCCGCTCCCCCATCGCTTCGGGCAGCTTGTTGTAATACTGCACGGGTTTCAGCGTTTCCTCGTCGCGGTACAGCCCGATAAAGCCGACACGCGCCGCCGGGATCAGCTCCAGAATGCCGTCCATCAGACCGTTGCCTGCCCGCAGGATCGAGACCAGAGCCAGCTTCTTGCCCTCGATGGTCGGTGCCTCCATCGGGCAGATCGGGGTATCGATGGTCTTCACCCCCATCTCCAGATCGCGGGTGACCTCATAGGCCAAGAGCAGGCTGATCTCGCGCAGGAGCATCCGGAAAGACGCGGTCGATGTGGTCTTTTCGCGCATGATCGTCAGCTTGTGCTGCACCAGCGGGTGGCGGACAACGGTCAGGTGTTCGGTCATGGCGCGGGCTCCAGTTTCTTCTTGATCGCCTCTTTCGTGGCCGCGTCGCAGAAGGCGGCGTCGAGGGCGGTGCGGTTCAGGTCCGCGAACGTGTCTGCCCCCCAGCGGAAGGTCTTGGCAAGCCTTTCGTACTCCTTCCGAAGGGTCGTGTGGAAGAAAGGCGGGTCGTCGGTCGACACGGAGACCTTCACGCCGCGCTCCCGCAGCTTCTGGATCGGGTGCTTGTCGAGCGAAGGGTAGACGCCAAGGAAGACGTTGGAGCCGGGGCAGACCTCCAGCGTGATCTCGCGTTCGGCGAGGATGTCGCAGAGGCGCGGGTCCTCGATGGCACGGACGCCGTGGCCGATGCGCTCCATCCCGCGCAGGTCGGTGATGGCATTCTCGACCTCGCGCGGGCCGCGCCATTCGCCCGCATGGGTGGTCAGCCGCAGGCCCGCCTCGGCGGCCATGTCGAAGCTGTAGGCGAAATCGCCCTGCTCGCCCATGTTCTCGTCGCCGCCCATGCCGAAGCCGGTGATCCAGTCGCCGGCGGTCTCGGCGGCGCAGCGCGCGGCGGCCTTGGCTTTGTCGGGGCCGAAGTGGCGGATGCAGGTGACGATGCCGCGCAGGGTGACGCCGTAGGTCTTCTCGCCCGCCTCCGCCGCCTCGCGGATGGCGTGCAGGTATTCCTTCCATGCGCCCACATCGCCGCCGCCGCAGAAATCGGGGCTGACGAAGGTTTCGGAATAGACGACGCCGTTCTTGGCGCTTTCCTCCATCAGGGCAGTGCACAGCCGGGCGAAATCCTCGGGGCCTTTCAGCACGCTGGTCGCGGCCTCGTAGACGGACAGGAAATGCACGAAATCCCGGTAGGCATAAGAGCCGTCGGGGCGGAAGATCTTGGACAGGTCGGTCTTCTTCTCCTTCGCCAGCCCGCGGATGAAGGCAGGCGGCGCGGCGCCTTCGAAGTGCAGGTGCAATTCGACCTTGGGCAGATCGAGGATGCGGGCCATGTGCTCTTCGTCGATGGGGGCGTCGGGATCGTAGTCGTAATCGCTCACAGGAAGGAACCTCCGAGGCCCTGCGCGGGCAGGTTGAGATGCGCCGCCACACTGGCGGCCACGTCGGCGAAGGCCACCTGCCCCAAGGGCCCGCTGCCCGCGCCATGCACCAGCACCGGCACACGCTCGCGCGTGTGGTCGGTGCCCGTCCATGTCGGGTCGTTGCCATGGTCGGCGGTGATCAGCAGCAGGTCCCCCTCGCGCAGCTTGGGCAGCAGGCGGGCCAACCCCGCGTCGAACCATTCCAGCGCGCGGGCATAGCCGGACACGTCGCGGCGGTGGCCGTAAAGGCTGTCGAACTCGACGAAGTTGGCGAAGGTCAGGCTGCCCTCTTCGGCCTCGTCGATCAGGTCGGACAGCTGGCCCATCAGCGCGGCGTCGTCGCCCTTGCGCACCGCGTCGATGCCGATCATCGAGAAGATGTCGCCGATCTTGCCGACACCGTAGACCCGCCGCCCGGCATCCTGCACCCAGTTGGTCAGGATCGGCTTGGGCGGCTTGATCGCGTAATCGCGCCGGTTGGTGGTGCGCTGGAAGGCGCCTTCCTGCCCGACAAAGGGCCGCGCGATCACGCGACCGACCTTCATGGCGTGCAGCGTCGGCGCCAGCGTCTCGCAAAGGTGCAAGAGGCGGTCGAGGCCGAAGTGCTCTTCATGCGCGGCGATCTGGAAGACGCTGTCGGCAGAGGTGTAGCAGATGGGCCAGCCGGTGCGGATATGCTCGGCCCCGAAGCGGTCCAGCATCACGGTGCCCGAGCCGTGGCAGTTGGCCAGCGTGTCCTCGGCACCCGCAATCCGGCAGACCTTGGCGATGAGGTCCGGCGGGAAGGCGGGCGTCTGGTCGGGAAAATAGGTCCACTCCCACGGCACCGGCAGGCCCGCCAGTTCCCAATGGCCCGAGGGCGTGTCCTTGCCCTTCGAGACCTCGGTCGCCGCGCCCCAGCGGCCCCGGGCGGGCGTTTCGGGCATGGCCGCACCGGTGGCAAGCGCATGGGCATGGAACAGCCCCAACGCGGCCAGCGTCGGAACCTGCAAAGGCCCGCTGCGCCCCTCTTCGGCGCGACCCTCGGCGCAGGCCGCAGCGATATGACCCAGCGTGTCGGCCCCGGTGTCCGGCACCCCGTCGTTGAAGAAGGCCCCGGCATCGGGCGCCCCGCCGATGCCGACGGAATCCATCACGACAAGAAAGGCCCGGGTCATGTCACGCGCTCCAGCACCAGCGGTCTTTCGGTCGGGGCCTCGCCCAGCGTCAACGCCGCGCGCACCGCGCGGGCCGCCGCCTCGGCCTGTTCCTCGCGTGCGGCGTGGATGCGGGCCAGCGGCTGGCCTTTCCGGACCCGCTCGCCCAGCCGCACGACCTGATCCAGACCCACCGCAGGGTCCACCCGGTCGCTTTCGACCCGGCGCCCGCCGCCAAGGTCGACAACCGCCAGCCCCAGCGCCTCGCCATCGATGGCCGAAACCACCCCGTCCGCCTGCGCCGCGACCTCCTGGATCACCGGCGCCTCGGGCAGGAAGCGCTGCCAGTTCTCGACGAAATGCAACGGCCCGCCAAGGCCGTAGACCATCCGCCCGAAACGCTCTGCCGCCGCGCCCGAGGAGACCGCCGCGCGCAGGCGGTCCTCTCCGTCGGGGATGCCGACAGAGGCCAGCACCTCGGCCCCCAGCGCGACGCTGAGCTCGAGCAGCGGGCCGGGCGTGCCGGTCAGCACCTGCACCACCGCGTCCACCTCCAGCGCATTGCCCAATGCGGGCGCAAGCGGCTGGCTCATGTCAGTGATCAGCGCCGTCGTCGGGCAGCCCGCCGCGCTGGCCGTGTCCACCAGCGCCCGCGCCAGCGCCCGCGCCTCTTCCGCCGTCTTCATGAAGGCGCCGGAGCCGACCTTGACGTCCAGCACCAGCGCCTGAAGCCCCGCCGCCAGCTTCTTCGACAGGATCGAAGCACAGATCAGGTCGAGGCTTTCGACCGTCCCCGTCACGTCGCGCACCGCGTACAGCCGCCTGTCCGCAGGCGCCGTATGGGCCGAGGCGCTGACGATGGCACAGCCCGCCTCGGCCACCACCTGACGAAACCGCGCCTCGTCGGGCGAGACGTCGTAACCGGCGATGGCCTCCAGCTTGTCCAGCGTCCCGCCGGTGTGCCCCAGCCCCCGCCCCGAGATCATCGGCACGTAGACCCCGCAGGCCGCCAGCGCCGGGGCCAGAACCAGCGACACGCAGTCGCCCACGCCGCCGGTGGAATGCTTGTCGACCACCGGCGCGTCGAGATCCCAGTCCAGCACCTCGCCCGAATCGCGCATCGCCAGGGTCAGGGCAACGCGCCCCTCTTCGCTGAGCCCGCGCAGGCAGATCCCCATGGCAAAGGCCCCGGCCTGCGCCGCGCTGACGCTGTGATCGGCAAGACCGCGCGCGAACCAGCGCAGGGCCTCGGCAGAGGGCTCTTCTCCGCGGCGCAGGCTGGCGATGACGCTGCGCGCATCCATCATGCGCGGTCCATATGTCCGCTGTCGAAGGCGCCGGGCAGAAGGTCGCCGACGGTCAGGCGCAGGGTCGCACCATCCGTGGTCGCCATGGTCACCGGCACGTCGGCCCCGGCAAACTCCTTCAGCTTCTGCCGGCACCCGCCGCAGGGCGGCACCGGGTCGGGGCTGTCGGCGATCACGTAGACCTCGGCAATCGCCGTCTCGCCCGCCGCGACCATGGCGGCGATGGCACCGGCCTCGGCGCAGGTGCCTTCCGGGTAGGCGACATTCTCGACGTTGCAGCCCGCGTAGACCGCGCCAGAGCGGCTGCGCAGCGCGGCGCCGACCTTGAACCGGGAATAGGGGGCATAGGCGTTTTCGCGCACGACGCGGGCGGCATCGGCAAGCGACGGATCGGACATCGGGGCCTCCTGTAACAGAAGCGCATTGTTCCGACGCCGCGCGGCGATTGCAAGGGGAACCCGGCGTTCGGTTCCAGCGTTCCCCCGTCATAAATGGTGGAGACCCCATAACCATGACCCAGACCTCCCTTGTCGACGGCGCCGCCGAGACACCCGCCGATCCCCATGCTCCCATGACCGACTATCAGGCCGCCGTTCTGCTGCAGCTGTGCGAGGATACCGGCGAGGAATACGACGACGCGCTGACCAGCCGTCAGGCCGACCGCCGGATCGATACGCTGCGCGGGATGGCAGAGTGATCGCCTGACGCCCCCTGCGGCCCGGCACACCGGGGAAAACAATCATCACGGGCAGCGTGGCCGGAAGCGGCACCGCTGCCTTTTCTCTTGGCTTGTTACTGGCTTGCGACATCGGGCTTCTGGGCGATCCACCCGAACACAGCCACCGGACCAAGCGCCGCGCAGCCTTCCCGACCTTGACCGGTCACCACTCCGGGCCGCGCCCGCGCCGGGCGCCGTGTAAGCCTGCGTGACACGACCCAAAGTAAAGACCGGCAAGACCGGTTGCCCGTGCGCCACGGCGATCTGTCCCCACCCCGTCCCGACAAGCGCGCCAAACCGCCTGCGACCGCTGCACCGCAGCGTGTTCGCGCGTTTACAAGCCAGCCCCGAACCTGCTAGGCGCAGCGCATGACCGAACGGCAGACTCAATTTAGTTTACCGTTAAACCATGCCTCGGAGGAGGGCCCAGCGCATGTCCGATACGTCCAACGATAGCCTGCGTCAGGCGGCGCTGGCCTACCACGAATTTCCAAGGCCCGGTAAGCTGGAGGTCCGCGCGACCAAGCCGCTTGCCAATGGCCGGGATCTCAGCCGCGCCTATTCGCCGGGGGTGGCCGAGGCCTGCCTCGAGATCAAGGCCGAAGAGACCACCGCCGCCCGCTATACCGCGCGCGGCAATCTCGTGGCGGTCGTCTCGAACGGCACCGCCGTGCTGGGGCTGGGCAACATCGGCGCGCTGGCCTCGAAGCCGGTGATGGAGGGCAAGGCCGTGCTCTTCAAGAAGTTCGCCAACATCGACTGCTTCGACATCGAGGTGAACGAAAGCGACCCCGAGAAGCTGGCCGACATCGTCTGCGCGCTGGAGCCGACCTTCGGCGCCATCAACCTCGAGGACATCAAGGCCCCCGACTGCTTCATCGTCGAAAAGCTCTGCCGCGAGCGGATGAACATCCCCGTCTTCCACGACGACCAGCACGGCACCGCCATCGTCGTCGGCGCAGCGGCCACAAATGCGCTGCATGTCGCGGGCAAGGACTGGGCCGACATCAAGGTCGTCTCCACCGGCGGCGGCGCGGCGGGCATCGCCTGCCTCAACATGCTGGTGAAGCTGGGCGTGAAGCGCGAGAACATCTGGCTCTGTGACATTCACGGGCTGGTCTACGAGGGCCGGGCCGAGGACATGAACCCGCAGAAGGCCGCCTTTGCCCAACCCTCCGATAAGCGCGCACTCTCCGAAGTGATCGAGGGCGCGGACCTCTTCCTTGGCCTCTCGGGGCCCGGCGTCCTGAAGCCGGAACACGTGGCGCAGATGGCAAGCCGCCCGATCATCTTCGCGCTGGCCAACCCGACGCCCGAGATCATGCCCGACATCGCCCGGCAGGCCGCCCCCGACGCGATCATCGCCACCGGGCGCTCGGATTTCCCCAACCAGGTCAACAACGTGCTTTGCTTCCCCTTCATCTTCCGGGGCGCGCTGGACGTGGGCGCGACAGAGATCAACGACGCCATGCAGATCGGCTGTGTCGAGGGCATCGCGGCACTGGCCCGCGCGACCACCAGCGCCGAGGCCGCCGCCGCCTATCGCGGTGAGCAGCTGACCTTCGGCGTCGACTACCTGATCCCGAAACCCTTCGACCCGCGCCTGTCCGGCGTCGTCTCGACCGCCGTGGCCAAGGCCGCGATGGAGTCGGGCGTCGCCGTGCGCCCGCTTGCGGATATCGCCGCCTACAAGCAGAAGCTGGACGCCTCGGTCTACAAATCCGCGCTGCTGATGCGCCCGGTCTTCCAGGCCGCCGCGACCGCCAGCCGCCGCATCGTCTTTGCCGAGGGCGAGGACGAGCGCGTGCTGCGCGCCGCGCAGGCGATCCTGGAAGAGACGACAGAGACCCCGATCCTGATCGGCCGCCCCGAGGTGATCGAGACCCGCTGCGAGCGCATGGGCCTGGAAATCCGCCCCGAGCGCGACTTCAACATCGTCAACCCCGAGAACGACCCGCGCTACCGCGATTACTGGGAAACCTACCACGCCATCATGGCCCGGCGCGGCGTGACGCCCGACATCGCGCGCGCCATCATGCGCACCAATTCCACCGCCATCGGCGCGGTCATGGTGCAGCGCGAAGAGGCCGACAGCCTGATTTGCGGCACCTTCGGCGAATACCTCTGGCATCTGAACTACGTCCGGCAGGTGCTGGGCGACCGCAAGCTGCACCCGGTCGGCGCGCTCTCGCTGATGATCCTCGAAAGCGGGCCGCTGTTTGTCGCGGACAGCCACGTGCATCTGGACCCCTCGCCGCGCGAGCTTGCGGATATCGCCATCGGTGCCGCGCGCCACGTCCGCCGCTTCGGGCTGGAACCGAACATCGCCTTCTGTTCCAAGTCGCAGTTCGGCAACCTGACCGAAGGCACCGGCCTGCGGCTGCGCGAAGCCATGGAGATCCTCGACAACGAGGGCCACGACTTCTGCTACGAAGGCGAGATGAACGTGGACGCGGCGCTGGACCCCGACCTGCGGGCACGGCTGCTTCCGGGCAACCGGATGGCGGGCGCCGCCAACGTGCTGATCTTCGGGCATGCGGACGCGGCCTCTGCCGTCCGCAATATCCTGAAGACAAAGGCGGACGGGCTGGAGGTCGGGCCGATCCTGATGGGCATGGGCAACCGGGCACATATCGTGTCGCCCTCGATCACCGCGCGCGGGCTGCTGAACATGGCGGCCATCGCGGGCACCCCGGTGGCCCACTACAGCTAGGCGGCCTCCGCGTCCCCGGTTGTGCCGCTTCCACGGCCTGCGCCCGTCCCCGGCGCGCAGGCCGTGCCGGGCGGTGTGACCGCTTTGGCAAGCTGGCGGTGCAAGGCAAAAAACGCGACCCGCCCTCTTCCGGGCGGGTTTGCCTGTCACTCGGCGGAAAGTTCTGTCAGCGCATCGGGTCCGACGGTGTAGCGGCGCGTGCAACTGCCGCCGCCGCGCCCGCAGGCGACGCCCTGAAAGGTGATCTCGACGACGCCCGGCTCTGCCGAGCGATAGCTCTGGATCGTGTCGAGGAAGACGCGGCGGTAACGCCCGTCCTCCTGCGCCAGCCAGAACGAGTTCTGGCATCCCGCGTCGCTGCACACGAGGCTCGTGGCGGTCGAGCATTCCGCAAGGCTGTGGTCGACCACCAGATCCATGCCCCCCTTGCCGTCAAGATCGACCTCGCTGAGGAAGCCCTCCATCACCGCAATCGTGCCGTCGAGCGTCCGGCAGGCCTCTGCCAGTTCACCCAGCACGACGCTGCCCGGATCGACCTGCGTCCGGCGCTCGACCTCGCGGGCGGCGAAGTCGGGCAAGGGACACAGGGCTTCGACCTCGCTGATCGCCTTGCGCGACCCCGACAGGCCGAACCGGTACAGTTCCGGCGCCTCTTCGGGGCCGAACCACATGCGCATGTCCGCGCGCATCCCGGCCTTCAGCCGTTCCAGCCCGTCGACATGGGTTTCTTCCAGCGGGGCGCGGAAAGATTCCATCCCGACCGACTCGAACTCCAGCGTCCCGACAAGGGACGAGCCGACCACCATCAGGGCATCCACCGACTCCGCGACCACCAGATCCGCGATACCCTCGGTGCGCATGCCCCAGGACAGCGGCTGCTCGGTCGAGCAGGACAGTTCCAGGCAGACAGAGGCATCGCCGCCCTCGGTGCAGGCCCGGGCGGCGTGGCGCCCGGTCGACGGGTCGCTTTCCACCACCCAGGACGCCTGCGCTTGGGCCGTACCCGCCAAGAGCAAGGCCCAGATCAGCATCCCCAATTTCCGCATCGGTGCGTCTTTCCGGCTGTTTCCCTGCCCGTAATTCATCGCAGCAGCCACCGGAGTGCAAGCACCGGGGCGTTCACGGCTTCGGCATGTTGCGGCGGTGCCAAGGCCTGCGCCCCCCGACAGCACCCCGCGTGCCCCCTCGCCGCGCGCCCAATGCAGCGCGCGCCCCTGCGGTCCCCTTGGCAAGAGGGCGCCCACAGGGGCACGCGAATCCATGCACTTCGCGAGACCCCGCGAGAAACTTTGCAAACCTCGGGCGACTTTGCGCCGAAACGCCGAAATTCAGGGGCTTTGCAAAAATTTGCAGGCACGAAACCGCGTGAATCCGCAAATTCCTGCGGTAATCTGTCCTGACCAGCGCCAACAGTCTTGCCGGAAAACCGTGGCGCGGCCTAAGCCATTCCGCAAGTGTGAGAGGAGGCTTGCATGCCAAGGGATCGACGGGAGGACACCATGGGATACGACGCGGTTTACGACAGCTGGAAAACGGACCCGGAGGCGTTCTGGATGTCCGCCGCAGAGGCGATCGACTGGAACGTGAAGCCCTCGAAGGCCCTGTTCGAAAAAGGCGATCACCTCTACGAATGGTTTGCCGACGGCAAGACCAACACCTGCTGGAACGCCGTCGACCGCCATGTCGAGAATGGGCGGGGCGAACAGACGGCAATCATCTACGACAGCCCGATCACCCACACCAAGCGCGAGATTTCCTACGTCGAATTGCGCAACCGAGTCGCCATGCTGGCCGGTGCGCTGCGCGCCAAGGGTGTGGAAAAGGGCGACCGCGTCATCATCTACATGCCGATGATCCCCGAGGCGCTGGAGGCCATGCTGGCCTGCGCGCGGCTTGGCGCCATCCACTCGGTGGTCTTCGGCGGTTTTGCCGCGCATGAACTGGCGGTCAGGATCGACGACGCGCAGCCCAAGGCGATCATCGCCGCGAGTTGCGGGCTCGAACCGGGCCGCGTGGTCCACTACAAGCCGCTGCTCGACGGCGCCATCGACAAGGCCACGCACAAGCCCGACTTCTGCGTGATCTTCCAGCGCGAGCAGGAGGTGGCAGAGCTGACCCCCGGGCGCGACGTGAACTGGCACGGCTTCCAGTACGGCGTGCAGCCCGCCGAGTGCGTCCCGGTCGAGGGCAACCACCCGGCCTATATCCTCTATACCTCGGGCACCACCGGCCAGCCCAAGGGCGTCGTCCGTCACACCGGCGGCCACCTCGTGGCGCTGAACTGGACGATGAAGAACCTCTACAATGTCGAGCCCGGAGAGGTCTTCTGGGCCGCCTCGGACGTGGGCTGGGTCGTGGGCCACAGCTACATCTGCTACGCCCCGCTGATCCACGGCAACACCACCGTGGTCTTCGAGGGCAAGCCCGTGGGCACCCCCGACGCGGGCATCTTCTGGCGGGTGATTTCCGAGCACAAGGTGAAGTCGTTCTTCACCGCGCCCACCGCCTTCCGCGCGGTCAAACGCGAGGACCCCAAGGGTGAGTTCGTCGGCAAATACGACCTGAGCGGTCTGCGCGCCGTCTACCTCGCGGGCGAGCGCGCCGATCCGGCGACCATCGAATGGGCGCAGGAGCAACTGAAGGTGCCGGTGATCGACCACTGGTGGCAGACCGAAACCGGCTGGTGCATCGCGGGCAACCCGCTGGGGATCGAGGAACTGCCCACGAAACTCGGCTCTCCGGCGAAACCCATGCCCGGCTACGACATCCAGATCCTCGACGAGGCCGGACACCCCGTGCCCACCGGCGAGTTGGGCGCCATCGCGGTCAAGCTGCCCTTGCCGCCGGGCACGCTGCCGACGCTCTGGAACGCCGAGGCGCGGTTCCGCAAAGCCTACCTCGAGCACTTCCCCGGCTATTACGAGACCGGCGACGCGGGCATGATCGACGAGGACGGCTATGTCTACATCATGGCGCGCACCGATGATGTCATCAACGTGGCGGGGCACCGGCTGTCCACCGGAGGGATGGAGGAGGTTCTGGCGAGCCATCCCGACGTGGCCGAATGCGCGGTGATCGGCGTGACGGACCCGCTGAAGGGGCAGTTGCCGCTGGGCTTCCTGTGCCTGTCGTCGGGCGTGAACCGCCCGCACGAGGAAATCGTCAAGGAATGCGTGAAGCTGGTGCGCGACCAGATCGGCCCGGTCGCGGCCTTCAAGCTGGCCTGCGTGGTGGACCGCCTGCCCAAGACCCGCTCTGGCAAGATCCTGCGCGCGACCATGGTCAAGATCGCCGACAACGAGACCTTCAAGACGCCCGCGACCATCGACGACCCGGCGATCCTCGACGAGATCCGCGTGGCGCTTCAGGGGCTGGGCTACGCCGGGTAACAGGCTGCGGCGGGGCATTGCCCCCGCCGCCCTTCTCCCTACGCGGTCGGTTACCCCCTAACGCGCCCTGCGCGCCGCCAGCACCAGCAGCAGCGATCCCGTGACCGCCGCGCCAGCCGAGGCCAGCAGCACCGCCAACTTCACGCTTTCCAGCTCTGCCCCGGAAAAGGCGGCGGAAGAGATGAAGATGGACATGGTAAAGCCCACACCCGCGAGGAACCCCGCCCCGATCATCTGCATCCACGAGATTTCCGACGACAGCCGCGCGATCCCCAGCTTCGTCGCGACAAAGACGATACCGACAATGCCCAGCGGCTTGCCGATCAGCAGGCCCAGCATCACCCCAAGGCTTTCCGGCGCCAGCGGCGAGAACGACGAGCCGATGACAAGGATGCCGGTGTTGAAGAAGGCAAACAGCGGCAGGATCAGGAAGTTCGACCAGCTTTCCAGCGCCTGTTGCAGGTGAAAGCCCGGTTCGCGCAGGCGGCTCACGGCGTTCTGCAACCGCCGCACGGCGCGGTCCCCGACCTGCGCCGCGTCGGGCTCTCCGTCCACGATAGCCGCCGCCTGTGCGGCCACCGCCTTGGCATCGGCGGGCCGCCGCGAGGGGATCGCCGCCGCCGTCAGCACGCCCGCAAGGGTCGCATGCAGCCCGGCCTCGTGCACATAGTACCACAGCGCCACGCCCAGCAGCAGGTAGGGCATCCGGCTGTAGACCCGCCCCACGGACAGCCCCAGCATCAGCGCAAAGACCGCCATGGCCAGCACGAAGGCCTCCATGTGGAAACCTTCCCCGTAGAAGATCGCGATCACGAGGATCGCGCCAAGGTCGTCGGCAATGGCCAGCGCCGAGACGAAGACCTTCAGCGAGGTCGGCACCCGGTCGCCCAGCAGCGCCATGATGCCCAGCGTAAAGGCGATGTCGGTCGCCATGGGCACACCCCAGCCATGCGCCGTGTCGGTGCCAGCGTTGAACGCCATGTAAACCAGCGCGGGCACCACCATGCCCCCCAGCGCGCCCAGCACCGGCAGGATGGCCCGGTCGCGCGTCGACAGCTCGCCAAAGACGATCTCGCGCTTGATCTCGATCCCCACCAACAGGAAGAACAGCGCCATCAACCCGTCATTGATCCAGTGCTCAAGGGACAGCGAAAAGGCCGCGCCGCCGAAACTCAGCCCGAAGGCGGTCTCGCGGAAGCCTTCGTACCAGTCGTGGCCGCCAAGGTTGGCCACGAGAAGCGCCGCCAGCGTGGCGAGGATCAGCACCAGTCCGGCAGAGGCCGCCCAGTGGAAGAAATCCTCGCTGGCCAGCGCGATGCGCACGCCCAGCGGTTTCTCGATGGCCTCGATCAGCGATTGTTCGTCCCAGCCGCCCTCATAGTAGCGCCCGTCGATGAAGATCATCGGCATATGCAGACCGCGGGCCTCGCCAAGGGCCGCCTGATCGGCGGCGATCTTCTCTTGCGCCGCCTCGCTTTCCAGATCAGCGCGAAACTGCCCCATGTCGAGCCCCAGCCGCTGCGCGATCCGCATCACCCGCATCGGCGTATAGCTAGGCGGCGCGCGGAACAGCGCCTCGTGCATGTCCCAGAACCGGTCCTGCCGCCAGGCGGCAAAGGCGGCCCGCGCCGCCAGCTCCGAGCCGCTGTCGTCGTCCCGGGGCAGGATGAAGCGCAGCGCGACAGAGGCGTTCTGCCCGCCGAACCGCTCTGGCGAACGGCGGATGATGTCGCGCATCCGCCGCGTGTGGGGGCAGGCGTAATCGACGTACCAGACGATCTGCACCCGGCCGCCCGCCCCGCCCGGGATGATGTCGGTGTCACGGTCGAAGCCGCGGGCGAGAGTGTGGCTCATGTCGTCCCTTTCCTGTCGCGGCGCCCCGTACCCGGCCTGTCGGGGCAAGATGGACACCGGGGCCTCCCGGACAACCCCTCAAATTCGCACAGGGCGGTCTGCGATCCGCCACAATGGGCCGCCGGTCCGCAGGAAACAGGGCCGCCCGACGGGCCTTACGTGAACTGTTCGCGGATCAGGCGCTCTTCCAGCCCGTGACCGGGATCGAAGAGCACCCGGTGCGCCACCCTTGGCTCGGACCGGATATGCACCTGCGCGACGTTGCGCACGGAATTGCCATCGGCCTCAGCCATGACGGGGCGCTTGTGGCCCTGCAACACCTCGAAACTCACCTCGGCGGTCTTCGGCAGGATCGCCCCGCGCCAGCGCCGGGGCCGGAAGGCCGCCACCGCCGTCAGCGCCAGCGCATCCGCGCCGATCGGCAGGATCGGCCCATGAGCCGAGTAGTTGTAGGCCGTCGACCCGGCGGGCGTCGCCAGCAGCGCGCCGTCGCAGACCAGTTCCGCCATACGCACCTTGCCGTCGACGCTGATCTTCAGCCGCGCCGCCTGCGGCCCGGCCCGCAAGAGCGAGACCTCGTTGATCGCCAGCGCCCGGTGCTCGGACCCGTCCACGCAAAGCGCCCGCATCGCCAGCGGGTTGATCACCGCCTCTTCCGCCGATTGCAGCCGCTCGGGCAGGCCGTGCTCGGAATACTCGTTCATCAAAAAGCCCACGGTGCCGCGATTCATGCCGTAGACAGGCGCCGGGTTGTCCTCTGTCCGGTGCAGAGTCTGCAACATGAAGCCATCGCCCCCCAGCGCCACGATCACGTCGGCGCCGTCCTCGGCATGGTCGCCGTAGCGCCGGGTCAGCCCTTCCAGCGCCGCCTGCGCGATGGGTGCGCGCGAGGCGCAAAAGGCGATGCGAAGAGACATGCGGGGGTTTCCTGTGCCGGTCGTTTTGCGCGAATGGAAGCACAGCCGCTGCGCGAGGGCCAGAGAAGACGCAGGATTATTGCACAGTGTCGCTTTGACGACTTTGCCCCGTCCGATCTTTCCTATACCCCACGGGGCATCTCGAATCCGCAGGAGCAGGCCCATGAACGCACCGCACCGTGACGATGGTTTCTTCACCGAAGCCCTGTCCGACCGTGACCCCGAACTCTTTGCCGCGATCACCGGCGAGCTTGGCCGCCAGCGCGACGAGATCGAGCTGATCGCCTCCGAGAACATCGTCAGCCGGGCGGTGCTGCAGGCGCA
>JAFKDC010000009.1 GCA_017255395.1 Enemella evansiae
GCTCGTCGGCTCAAAACACTCAGCGGACTCACGCCCTACGAATACATCTGCAAAATCTGGACTTCAGAGCCGAACAGCTTCATCGTCGATCCGATCCACCAGATGCCGGGACTGAACACCTAGGCGAAGCCGCGCACGAAGGTGTCGACGGCCTGAGCGACCGAGGCCTCGACAAGCTCCGTGGAGGGCTTGCTCACCCCCAGCGTGGCGGCGAGGTGAAGGTCCCCGCGCACCGCGCCCAGGAAGTGCTCGGCGGCGATCTGCGGATCGCCGACGTTGATCGCGCCCCTGGCTTTCTGTTCCCGGAAGAAGGCCGCGAGATGGCGGCTGGCGCGGCCGGGGCCGTTCTCGAAGAAGGCCCGGGCCAGCGCGGGGAAATGCGGCGCCTCGGAGATCAGGGCACGGTAGAGCGCAAGACCTTCCGGCGAGAGCAGAACGGTCAGATAACCGACACCCATCTTGCGCAGCGCCTCCGACAAATCCTCGTCGTTCAAAGGCGGCCTCAGCGCGGCAAGCACACGGTTCGATACATCGGCGATGATCGCTTCGAACAGCGCTTCCTTGTTGCGGAAATGGTTATAAAGCGTGCGCTTCGACCCCCCGATCCGGGCGTGCACCTGATCCATGCTGGCGCGGCCATATCCCTCGTTGAGAAAGATCTCTGTCGCAACGGCGAGGATCTCGCCCCTCCTGTCCGCCCTGCCGCGGGCGCGGGATGGTTCCTGCGCTGGCGCCATGTGTCGTCTCCCCGATGTCGGCCAATTCCTGAACACTTGACAGGTACGGAAGCGTACCGTACCCGTCAACGGTACGATATTGTACCATCTGAAGACGCGAGGCCCCGCGCCCCTGCCCAGCGGCACGCCGCCGCTTTTCGGATCACGCGACAAGGAAACGCCAATGACCAAGAGGCTCTTCAAGCGCATTCTACGCCTTTGCATCGCCATCTCGATTTGCGGCGCCGGGGGCCTTTACGCCTATGATTTCTGGCAGGCTGGCCGATTTGTCGTGCGCACCGAAAACGCCTATGTGCGCAGCGGTATCGTTGCGGTTGCGCCAAAGGTGCCCGGCTATGTCGTCGAGGTTGCCGTCGACGACAATCAACGGGTGGCGGCGGGCGACCTTCTGTTCAGGATCGACGCCGCCGATTTCGAGGCGCGCCTTGCGCAAAGCCGGGCAGCCCTCGACGCGGCGCGGGCCGCGCGCATCGCCCTGAACGAGCAACACGCGCTTCAGGATGCATTGATCACCGAAGCCCGCGCCGGTCTGCGCGCCGCACAGGCCGAAGCCGGGCGCGCGGGCCGGGACCGCGCGCGCGCCAGCGCGCTGATACGGGACGGCTGGACCACCGCGCAGCGCCACGACACGGTGATTGCGATGGAAACGCGCGCCAGCGCCAGCGTGGAACAGGCCGAAGCGGGGCTGGCCGCGCAGCACCGCCGCCGTGCCGTGCTGAAGGCCGAGGCGGCCCGTCTGGATGCGGTGGCCGAACAGGCCGCCGCCCAGGTCCGCCTTGCTGAAATCGCCCTCGACGACACCACCGTCCGCGCCCCCATCTCCGGCTTTGTCGGGAACCGCCAGGTCGAGGCCGGACGCTACGCCCGCCCCGGGGCGCCCCTGTTGTCCATCGTGCCGCTTCACGAGGTCTGGGTCATCGCCAACGTCAAGGAAACGCAACTGCGACACATCACGCCGGGCCAGACCGTGACGGTTCGGGTGGATTCCCTTGGCGGCCCCGAAATCGCTGGCCGGGTCGACAGTTTTGCCCCCGCCAGCGGCGCCGAGTTCAGCCTGCTGCCGCCCGACAACGCCACGGGTAATTTCGTCCGCGTCGTGCAGCGCATCCCCGTCAAGATCCTGCTCGACCACCAGAATGACGCGGTCAACGGTCTTAGGCCGGGCATGTCGGCGCGGGTCGCGATCCACACCCGTGGCGCCGACGCCGGGGCCATGCCCACGCTTCTTGACATGGCCCGGGCGCTCGTCGCCGAGCAGGCGCCAGAGGCGCCAACCAGAGCCATCCGATGAATGCCCCGGAGCGCATTGCGCATGGGTCCGGGCCAAACCCGGTCCTCAGGCCAGATGCGGCGCCCCCGGCGCGTGTTCAGCCGGAAATCACGGGCATGGCCCGATGGATCATCGCGATCGGTCTGACGCTTGCTGTCGGGATGGATGCGCTCAATGGGACGATCTTTTCGATGGCACGGCCCCACATCATGGGCGATACCGGCGCAACATCCGACGAAGCGGCCTGGGTCAACCACGGCTACCTGATGGCCAAGGTCGCCTGCCTGCCCGCCGCCGCCTGGATGGCCGACCGGTTCGGTGAGACACGCGCCTTTCTGTGGTCGCTGGCGATCATCGTGGCAACCTCTGTCCTCTGCGCATCGACGACGGATCTGGCCCCCTTTGTCGTGGCCCGGGTCGCGCAAGGCGCCGGGGGCGCCGGGTTGCTCGTCGCCGCACAGACCCTTCTGTTCCGCCTCTTTCCGGACAGCAAGCAGGGGCTGGTCCAGGCGCTCTATGCGCTTGGCGCGGTCATGGCGCCCACCAGCCTGGCCCCGGCGGTTCAGGGCTGGCTTACCGATCATATCGCGTGGACATGGGTTTTCCGACTCAATCCCGGTCTCGCGCTGGTCTCGCTTCTGTGCCTCGCCCCGTTCCGGCAGAGGCTGCCAAATACCCGGCGGTCAGGGCAATCCTTCGACTGGATCGGGTTCGGTCTCTTCGCCCTTGCCATGGCGGCGCTTGTCTATGTCCTGCTCGAAGGGGCGCGGTGGCACTGGTTTCAGACGCCCCACATCGCGTTATGGGCGACGGTCGGCACCGCGGCGCTGGCGCTTGTCACCGGACGACTGATCCTTGGCAAATCCCCTTCGGGATTCTTCGAGCGCTCGGTCTTCGGAAACGCACATTTCGCCTTTGGCTTCTTCGTCAGCTTCGTCGCCGGGTTCATTCTGTTCGGAAGCGCTTTCTTGATACCCGCTTTCGCGCTCAACGTCCTCGGGATGCCGCCTGCGGATGCCGGGGCGCTGCTTCTGCCCTCCAGCCTCGCCCTCGGTTGCGGGCTGCTGATCGCCGGCTATCTCATCACCGTCAGGGCCTTCGATCCGTTCCGGTTCGTGCCGCTGGGTGTCGGTCTGGTGATTGCCGCGATGTGGATGCTCTCGCGGTCGAACCTCGACAGCGGGGCCCATGACCTATGGGCCGGGCTGCTGCTGCGCGGGCTGGGCCTTGGGTTCCTGTTTCTCGCCATCACCCTCATCACGCTCAACGATCTGAAACCTGCGCATACGGCCTCTGGCGTTGCCCTGTTCAATCTTGGCCGCCAGATGGGCGGGATCATCGGGATCTCGTTTCTGACCACCTATCTCGACCGGCAGATCGCAGTGAACCGCCGTGTCCTGATCGAAAACGTCAATCCCGCAAGCCTGCCATTCCAGGAACGCCAGGCCGCGTTGTCCGAAGCACTGACCGGTCGCGGCCTCAATCCGGGTCTCGCCGACGAAGGGGCCGCAACGCTCATCGGGCACGGCATTCAAGCGCAGGTCGCCGCACTTTCGTTCAACGAAGCCTTCTTCTCGCTGATCGGGCTGTTCGTCGTCGCCATTCCGCTGATTGTCGCGTTCAAACTGCTTCAGAAACTGACAGGCTGGAGCGGCTGAGAGCGGGTTACGGGGCCTTCATGCAGGATCGAGATCTGTGCAGGGCCATACGCGGCAACATCTGTATTTACCTCCGAGAGACATCAGGACGGCCGGACCTTATCGAAGAATTCGGTGAACATGTCCGCACCGGCCAACGGGCGGGAGGCCGCGGAAAGCGCGACCGAAAGGCCGATGGCAGAAGACACCGGGTTGTGCCGGTCGCGCGTTTCTCCTGCATTGAGGTTCATGACCAGTGTCGGAGACAGGAAAAGTCCGGTGCGGATGACGTCTTCCCAGTCGTCGGGAAGCAGGTCTTTGTCTTTCAGGCAGCGCAGCCAGGGCGCCCAGAACGCGCGCGCCTTGGCCTCGATCAGAGCGGCGCGGACGGGGCCGGGCCGCCAGTCGGTGTCAAAGTGCAGAGCGCCGCCCTCCAACCGCACGCTGGCGGTAAAGGCCTGTTGCGCCATCTCGGGATTGTAGAGCCAGAAGGGATGGGCAAAGACATTGTGGAAGGTCGACTTCACCTCGGCCAGCAGTGAGGGCACTTTGTTGCCCGCGAAAGCGGGATCGAAGAAGGACAGGCGATCATGCGCCGTGCCACGTTCGTACCAGACGTTGGCATTATGCGCGTCGCCATGGGCGACGATGCCCCCGGCATCGGCGGTGTGAGCCGGTGCATATCGGTCGTGGGCGAAATCGAACGCGTCCTGCAAGGTCCGGGAGTAGGTCAGCCCGTTGACGACCACCGGCGCATCGGCAATGTCCTCCCACTGAAGGGAAACCCCGTTCGGAAAGTCGAAACGCTTGCCGTGGTAGAATTTCCTGAACCGGCCGCCGGGATAGGTTCCCCCGGGCAGATCGATGAGACGCTCGTAAAAAAGCCGATGGATCGGCTCCATGGCCGCCTCTTCGGGCGTAACGGGCGAAAGGGTTTCCCGCGCGACCTTAAGGATGCGCCGGTTCAACTCGGCTTCGGCCTCTGCCGCGCGGGCGATGGCCGCGTCGTCCGGTCTCTGGTCCAGCTCTAAAAGCACATCGGAGAAGCGCGGGTCAGAGCGGCGTTTGTAGACCAGCAGCTGCTCTCCCGGCAGGGTCGACATATGAACCGGCTGGTCCACGGGCAGGCCCGCGCTTGAAAGGATGTCGGCGCGGTAATACTCGCCTGTCATTTCCTCCTCGCCTTCCTCCTGGTGGAATTTGAAGAAGAAATCCTGCGTCCCGGACCGGAAGAAGCCGTTGAGGGAGTTCAGCGAATATTGGTCGACATTGATCCTTAGATCAGACACCGGGATGTCGAACAATTCGGCGATGAAGCCTTCCAGCAGCTGCGCCGCTCTGGCCGTATCCTGCAACGCCACGGCGCGGATCTCAGCTGTTCTGGAAGGGGTTTTCCGTTCAATCGGCATATTGATTATCCTACGTGAATAAGGGTCTTGATGCCCGCCGCCCTGCCCGCGAGAAGCGTCTCGTAGGCGGCGGGAACAGCGTCCAGACCGATGGTATCGGCGATGAAGGGATCGAGGTGATCCTTCAGATCGGGCAGCATCGCGGCGGCTTCGGTCAACTCGTCCCCGAAGGCATGGCACCCGATCAGCGCGATCTCCCGTTCGACGAGATGCACAGGGTCGATGATCTCTGCGGGCTTGCCGATGCCCACCAGGCCGAGGCGGCTCGCCCCGGCAATCGCGTGCAGAAGCCCGCGAATGACATGCGCGTTGCCCGTCGTGTCGATTGCGAAGCGAAAGCGGCGGTCTGGCAGGTCCTCCAGGGTCGTCACCGAGGCGCCGGTGGCTTCGGCGACCACGGCGCTGCGCCCGGCATTCTGGTCGATGATCCGTACCGGATGTCCCTTCCGGGTTGCCAGCAGGGTTACAAGGGCGCCGATGGGCCCGCAGCCTGCTACGACGAGATCCGCGCCATCCGGCACGGACACAAGGTTCAGCGCATGCAGGGCGACGGCAAGGGGCTCGGCCATGGCGAGGAAGCGGTGCGCAACGCCCTCCGGCGCCTTGATCACATTTCGGGCCGGGATCGTCACGGCTTCGGCGAAACCTCCGTCAATGACCTCGCCAAGGAACCCCAGCGCGGCGCAGACCTGCCCCACACCGTCGAGACAGGCGTCGCAGGTGCCGCAGATATGACGACTGTCGACCACCACACGATCCCCGGGGGCGACGTGATCGACGCCGGAGCCGATGGCCGTCACGGTGCCAGAGAATTCGTGACCCGCGACAGAGGGCGCACGGGTGATCCATGCGCCGGTCTTGTAGTTGTGCAGGTCGGAACCGCAGATCCCCGCGACCGCGACCGAAAGCGTGACTTCCCTGTCTTCCGGCGGGAGCGGCGCGGGAACCTGCTCAAAGCGCAAATCCCCGACACCGTGGAGACGGATCGCTTTCATCAGATGTCCTTCAGGTACTCGAGCCGCAGGTCACTGACCGCATTGGCATGGGACGAGAAGCCTTCGTATTCCGCGAGGGTTTTCGCCGCCGCCGCCATTTCGGGATAGCCCTTGGCGGTCACGTAGCCGACCGAACTGCGGCGAATGAAATCGGTCACCGACAGCGGACCATAGGTGTTGGCCCCCTTCGAGGTCGGCAGCACTGCGTTCGGACCAAGGGCAAAGTTGCCGATGGAAACCGGCGTATGAGTCCCCATCAGGATCTCCGAGGCTTCGGTGATCTCGCCCAGATAGTCGAAGGGTTTGGTCGACAGGATCTCCAGATGTTCCGGGGCATATTCGTTTACAAAGGCAATCGCGTCTTCCATCGAATCAGCCAGGATCAGTCCGCCGGACGCCCCCGACAGCACGGTCTGCGAGAACGCGACCCGTTGCGGCGTCATCCTGGCCCAAAGCTCGGGCAGCGTGGCCAGCGCTTCGTCGAGCACCCGCTGCGAGGGGGTGACGAGCCAGGCGGAACTGTCGGGGCCGTGCTCGGCCTCGATCAGCAGGTCCAGCGCCGCCAGGCGGCCCGACACGGTATCATCGGCCAGGATCATGCCTTCCGAGGGCCCCGCGGGCAGTCCCGGGTCAATCATCCCGGCCAACAGGCGCTTGGCGGCAACCACCCAGGGGCTGCCGGGGCCGACGATCTTCTGGGCCTTCCTGACCGTTTCGGTGCCAAAAGCCGCCGCCGCCACGGCCTGGGCCCCGCCGCATTTGTAGACGGTTTCAACACCCGCGATGCGCGCCGCGACCAGCGTCGCCGCATCAATCGTGCCATCCTTTCCCGGAGGGGTGAAGATCGCCAGGTTCGGCACTTTGGCGACCACGCCCGGCACGGCGGTCATCATGGTGACCGACGGGAACGACCCCTTGCCGCGCGGGACGTAAAGGGCAACGGAATTGATCGGCAGGTAGCGATCCCCCGCAAAGGCACCGGGGCGGACCTCTTTCATCCACATCGGTTCGGGGGCCTGCTCTTCGTGGAAGCTGCGGATGTTGCCGATGCCAAATCGGATTGCCTCGATCACCTTGTCGTCGACCAGCTCGAATGCGGCATCGAATTCCGCCTCTGACACCTGAAGTGTCTCGGCGGTCAGTCCCTCGGCGCCGTCGTACTGCTGGCCGAAACGAACCAGGGCGGCGTCGCCTTCGGTTTTCACCGCCTCAATGATCGGCTGTACCTTGTCGAGGAAAAAGGAGAGATCGGCCTCGGACCGGCGGATAAGCGCGGCACGCTCGGCTTTGCCGAGGCCCGCCAACTTTTGAATGTTGACGTCAGACATGACAGATCCTTTCGTTAAGATCGTAAGAGAGGCCGCGACCAGAAAGGCCGGACAACCGTCATTTTGATTTCAGGAAAATTTCGAGGCCCACGAGGCGATCCAGCAGCCACACCGCGAACAGCGCGAGCACCACGAAGACAGAGGACACAGCAGCCAGATCGGGCGTGATGATCGAGCGGATATTGTTGTAGATCTGGACCGGCAGGGTCACCGTCCGCGCATCGGTCAGAAGCAGCGAGACAAGAAACTCGCTCATCGCCAGAACGAACATCAAGAGCCCGCCCGTGATGACACCCGGCATGACACCCGGAAGGGTGACGAACCAGAAGGTCTCGAACCGCCCTGCCCCACAGCTTGACGCCGCAAGTTCCAGATCGCCATCGAGCGCCCCGGCCGAAGACGAGACCGACCAGATAATGAACGGCAGGTTGATCACCGCAAGCGCCACACCCACGGGCCAGAGGCTGCCCAGCACGCGCCATTCCCCGAAGATCAGCATCATCCCGATGCCCGAGCCGATCAGCGGCACGGTGAAAGGCAGCAGCAGGTAGATCTGGATCGCATTGGCAAAACGCAGCTTGAAGCGCGACAGGGCAAGACCGGCAAGCGTGCCCACGGGCACAGAGACGATGAGACAAACGGTCGAGACGATCAGGGAACGGACAAAGGCCTGCTGAAGGTCACGCGCAAGGGCGATCTTCTCGTACCATTTCAGGGTGAAGCCTTCGGGCGGGAAGGAAATCATATTGGCGTTGGTGAAAGACGCCCCGACGACGATCACCGTGGGGACCGACAGGATGAGGATACAGAACCAGACAAGCGCCCAGAACAGAATGCGCTGCGATCTAGAGGTCATTTCTTGCCTCCCATACCAAGCGTCCCCGCGCCGAAGATCGAGATGACGACCCCGACGATGACTGAACCGAGGACCACGAGCAGCAATGCGAGTGCGGCCCCAAGACCCTGATCCGCGGTCCGGAAGAACTGGTCATAGATTGCGTTGGCTATAAAATCCTGCGAGCCGCCGCCCAGCATGGCAGGCATGGCGAAATCGGTCAGCGCCAGCGTGCCCACGACCAGCCCCGCCCCGATCAGGCCCGGCTTGGCCATCGGGATGACAACATGGCGGAAGCTTTGCAGCCAGTTGGCCCCCAGCGACGAGGCCGCGGATTCGGTCTCGCGCGGGATCGCGGTCATGGCGGGCGCAAGCATCAGAACCGCGAAGGGCAGCATGTACTGCACCAGGCCAAAGACCACGGCGGGGAAGTTGAACAGCAGGCGCATCGGCTCGACCCCGACAAGGCCAAGCGCATTATTGGCGACACCGGTGGTGCCGAGAATGATAAGAAGCCCGTAGGCCCGCACGACCTGGCCGATGAAGAAGGGCAGGAAAAGCGTGACGAGAAGCGCCTTGCGCACAGCCGAGCGTGTTGTGCGCACCATGATATAGGCATAGGGCAGCGCCAGCAGCAGCGTGAAGAAAACGGTCAGCCCGGCGGCGAACACGGACCGGGTGATCACACGGCCATAGGTCGCGCTCTCCATCACCGTTTGGTAGTTCTCCAGCGTATAGGCCTCGGACGGCAGGAAGGTCGCCCGGTCGAGCGTATGAAGCGAACTCTCCGCCATTTCGACCAGGCCAAGCACCAGAAGACCGACCAGCAACAGAGCGGGCATGATCAGCGCCCAACCGGTGTAAGGAGCCATGCGGGCGGGCCAGAAGCGGTCCAGACCATTGTTCAATGCATCCATGATGCGCCAGCGCAACGGGTATCTGAAAGTGGTCTGGTGATCGTCCTTGGACGGGCTCTCGGGCATTGCGGCGTTCCGGTGTCTGGGTGGGATCGTCTGGCCGCGCATCACCCTGCAAGGAAGGGCGTCGCGCGGCCTTGGGCAGGATGGGGCGAGGACCCCGATCCTGATGTGCAGGGCCCCTAGCCTTAGCCCTGCATGATTTCCTTGAACCGGGCGAACCAATCGCTTTCGTTCTGGACCTGGACGGCGGAAGAGATGCGGATCAGATGGTCGAAATCCGCCGGCTCGGTCGGATAGGACGGGTCGCCCGCAAGCCCCTCGGGCGGGGTAAGACCCGGAACAACCCCCGGAAGCCCGAGGCCATCAAGCCAGACCTGCTGGCTTTCCTGCGACAGGGCCAGATTGATGTACTGCTTGGCCCAGTAAAGCTCGTTCTCCGGCAGACCCTTGGGAATCCAAAGGCAATCCGTATCGAATTTGCAGCCCTCTTCCGGCACGGTCCATGCCAGGTCGACGCCGTTTTTCTTCGCGGCCAGCGCGTTGGTCGAAATGGTACATGCGGCGTCGATTTCGCCGGTCTGGAACCAGTTGGTGAAATCGGGGTCCTCACCCAGCAGCGGATTTTGCGCCTTGATCTCGCGGACAAAGTCCCAGCAGGCTTCCATATTGTCCGGAATGCCGTCGAGCGAACCGCCCCCGGCGACCTGCGCGGGGAAGTGGAACCCGATGCCGTCATTGTAAAGCGCGATACGGCCCTTGAACTTGGGATCAAGCAGGTCGCGCCAGGATTTCGGCGCGCCGTCCGGGAAGGCCTCCGGGCGGTAGGCCAGCACATAGACATAGCCATAGGTGTTGACGAGCGGGTAGCCTTCGAGGCCGACGGGCTTCGCCAGATCGGTGGTGTTGGCCAGGTTGGGAAGATCCCCGATATCTTCCGTGACGCCCCGCAGCGCCGATTTGGTCGCGTTGGTCGTCGTGTCCCAATTGATATGGATCGGCGGAACGCGGCCCTGCGCGACGGCGGCCCAGACTTTCGGCTGGATCTCGTTGTCTTCGGTCAGATCGTGACGCACTGCGATGCCGGTCATTTCGGTGAACCGGTCAGAAACGCCCTTCTTCAGCGATTCAACCCATTCACCGCCCCAGGCGCGGACGATAATCTCGGACGGTTTTTCCGGCTCCTGCGCCAAGACGCGGCTTGCGGGCATCGCGCTGAGCAGGGCCGCCCCGCTGGTTGCCAGACCGGCACGAAGAACGCCGCGGCGTGAATATTTCGATGACATTCGGTAGTCTCCTCTGTTGTGAAGCGGCTGGCTTTTTTTATGCCGCTGGACTGAAGATCTTCAGGTCACGACGGTTCCAACCCAGCGCGACAGTGTCGCCAATGCGGAACAGTCCGAAACTGGTGGGGTCGTGGTGATAGACACGGAAGATCGCGCCCGAGAGCGCCCCGACCTCGACCACATACATCTGGCGTTCGCCCTCGAAGATCGTGTCGGCAACGCGGCCTTCGAGCACCATCTCGCAAGCGCCGAGCGCCTCGCGGGACCCCGCCAGCCGGATCTGTTCGGCGCGGATTGCGGCCACAACGTCGGCGCCCGCCGCGAAATCACCGGCGTGCTCGCCTTTGACGACGACCTCGCCAACCTGAAGATTGCCATCGGCCGTGGCGGTGCCTTCGACAAAGGACGACAGACCCAGGAAACCCGCGACAAACGGGTTCTCCGGCGCGCGGTACAGCGCGACCGGTTCGGCCTGCTGCTGGATGCGCCCGCCATCCATGACGATGATATTGTCAGAGACGACAAGCGCCTCGCGCTGGTCATGGGTCACATTGATCGTGGTGACGCCCAATTCATGCTGAATGCGCCGAAACTCAAGCTGCATTTCCTCGCGCAGTTTCACGTCGAGCGCCGCAAGCGGTTCATCCAGCAACAGCAGATCCGGCTCGAAGACCAAGGCGCGCGCGATTGCGACGCGCTGTTGCTGCCCCCCGGACAATTCGTTGATCCGGCGGTCGCCATAGCCACCGAGCTTCACGAGATCGAGAAACTGATCCACCCTCCCGGCAATCTGGCGCGGATTGAACCTGCGCATCTTGAGCGGGAAGGCGACGTTTTGCGCCGCCGTCATATGCGGGAACAGCGCGAGTTTCTGGAACACCATCCCGATCGAACGACGATGCGGCGGCGCGGCATCCACCGGCCTGCCATTGATGGTGATTTCGCCGGTCGTCTGTTTCTGGAACCCCGCGATCATCCGCAAAAGCGTTGTCTTGCCAGAGCCGGAGGGGCCGAGGATCGTCAGGAATCGCCCCTTCTCAAGATCGAAGCTTGCATCGTCCACAGCCAGCATGCCGTTGCCGAAGTCCATCGAAACATGAGACACGCGCACGGCAACCTCACGGACCGCTCGGGGTGGGTTTTTCTTCGCGACGATCTGGTCTGTCATCGGTGTCCCTGTGATCTGTATTGAAGGGTAGGTAAGCACTTTTCAAATTAAAAGTATATACTTATTTTGAAAGTGGATCGAAGGCTGCGGCACGCGGCATATCTGTCTAAATTTTAGCCAGATATCCGCCATCGATGACCAAACATTGACCATGCACATATTTGGCGCCGCTTGAGGCAAGGAACCGCACCGCCCCTGACAGGTCGGACAGATCACCCAGACGGCCCGCCGGTATTCCCTCGATCATTCGCGCCACCCAGTCGCTGTTCTCGTAGAAGACGCTGGTCATATCGGTCTCGAAATATCCCGGTGCAATGGCATTGACCCGCACCCCCATCGGCGCCCATTCGGCGGCCATGGCGCGCGTCATGCCGAGAATGCCGCTTTTCGATGCGCCGTAGGGCACGGCGCCCGGAACACCCACATAAGAGGTAAGAGAGGCCAGATTGATGATGGAACCGCGTTTTTCCTCGACCATCTTGGCGGCGACGGCCTGTGCAACGAAAAATGCTCCCTTGAGATTGGTGTCGACAATCTTGTCCCACAGCGCCTCGTCAACACCGAGCGTATCGCAAACTTCTTCGACGCCGGCATTATTGACGAGAACGTCGATCGGCCCAAGCGGTGCGATCTGCGAGCGGATCGCCTCGACGTCGCGCTGATCGAGCGCGAGACAGGTTGCCTCGCCCCCCAATTCGCGGATCTCCGCCGCCACGGCGGTCAGCGCCTCGGCGCTCCGTGCGCTCAGGATCAGGCGCGCGCCGTCGCCTGCGAACGCCAGGGCAATCTCGCGCCCGATGCCACGGCTGGCGCCGGTGACGAAGACCGTTTTGCCTGTGAAATCAAATCGGAGATCGGCCGCGCAATCATTTTCACCTTGCATTTCCACTCGCTCCCACGATTATATGTCTATACATAGTGTGACCAGCCGCCACGAATGAGTCAACGGAGTTTCCCATGACGCCCCCCAGGTTTTGCGCCAGATCAGAGCTGAGTGCACTTAACGTATACAACTCGGGCCTTACACTTGCCGACGTGGCGACGCGCGCCAAGACCAGTCGTATTGCAAAATTGTCCTCGAATGAAAATCCGCACGGTCCGCACGCCGCGGTTCGGACGGCGATGCAGGACGCGATTCTGCATCCTTTCCTCTATCCCGACCCCTCGGCCCGTGCATTGGCCGGGGAAATCGCCCGCCAGACCGGCGCGGCGAAGTCTCGCGTCGTCCTTGGCGACGGGTCGGAAGACCTGCTCAATGTATTGGCCCGCGCCGTGCTCAACGCGGGCGACGAGGTGGTGACGCTGTTCCCGTCCTTTCCGCTTCACGAGGATTACGCGAGGATGATGGGCGCGACGGTGACGCGCATCGGTTTGACGCCCGACTACCAGATCGACCTCGACGCGCTGCTTGCCGCCGCCGCGCGCCCTGTGCGGCTGACGCTTCTGGCAAACCCGATGAATCCGGCGGGGCTCTGGCTTTCCCCCGAGGCCCTCGATGCGCTGCTCGCCGCGCAACATCCCGACAGTCTTCTGTGCCTCGACGAGGCATATGTCGAATATGCGGCCGGGCCGGATTATGCCTCTGCCGCCGACCGTCTCGCCGCGCACGACAAGCCGCTGCTCGTTCTGCGCACCTTCTCGAAGGCCTACGGTCTGGCCGGGCTGCGGATCGGCTATGGGATCTCGAACAGCGACGATGTGATCCGCGCGATGAACCTCGTGCGCACGCCGTTCAACACCAATGCGGTGGCACAGGCAGCGGCCCTTGCGGCGCTGACCCACACCGAGGACATGGCTAGGGGCGTTGCGGACACGCTGCGCGAGCGGGCACGGATGGCCGAGCGGCTGACCGCGCTTGGCCTGCGCGTCCTGCCGTCCAAGGGCAACTTCCTGTTTGTCGACTGCGGGCAACCCTCTATCGACGTTGCCGATCGCCTCATCGATCTCGGTGTCATCGTCAAACCCTGGAAGCAGGAGGGATACGAGCGCTTCCTGCGGGTCTCGGTCGGCCTGGACTGGGAAAACGACCAGTTTCTGGAGGCCATGGCCCGGGTTCTCTGACCCGGACCCCGCCGCTTTGACTTTGTGCGGTGCGGATCAGGCGAGGACGCGCCGCAGCACCTCGGCAAAGCGCGCCTGCACCGCGTCACGGTGGATATGGCGCCCGGCTTGCACCACATGCGCGCCCGCGGCCCAGACATCGCTCGGCGCCACATCCCTGCCAAAGATCCAGCGATCAAGCAGCGCATCCCCCTGCCCCAGACCCAGGGGATCGGCCAGCGCCACCAGATCGGCCGGCGCGCCCGTGACGATCTGCGGCGCGGGGGCATCAAGCGCCTGCGCCCCGCCCGTCAATGCCGCGTCGAACAGGTGACGCCCCGTCGATCCGCCCTCGGGGGCGAGCACGTTGCGCGCGCGGGCGGTCAGACGTTGGCCGTATTCGAGAATGCGCAGCTCTTCGGCCACACCGATGCGGACGTTGGAATCCGTCCCGATGGCGATCCGCCCGCCTGCCGCGAGAAACGCTGGCGCCGAAAACAGACCGTCGCCAAGGTTGGCCTCGGTGACGGGGCAGAGACCGGCTACCGCGTTTGACGCGGCGATCCTCGCGGTTTCGTCTGCGGTCAGATGCGTGGCATGGATCAGACACCAGTCGGCATTCAAATCCGCATGGTCGAGCAGCCATTCGACCGGCCGCTGGCCGCAGAACGCCAGGCAATCCTCGACCTCCTTCACCTGCTCCGCGATATGTATATGTATTTTGCGCCCCGGCAGCGCGGCACACAGGGCCGAGAGTTCTTCCGCACTGGTCGCGCGCAGCGAATGCGGGGCAAAGCCAACCCGGTCCTGCGATCGTGTCCGGCGCGCATCGCAGCGGGTGACGAGATCGACGAAGGCGTCGAGGGAATGGATGAACCGTCGCTGACCCGCATCGGGGGCCTGCGGACCAAAACCGGCATGCGCATAGAAGACCGGCAGATGGGTCAGGGCGATCCCCGTCTTCTCCGCCGCCGCGAAGATCCGCTCTGACAATTCGGCGGGGTTGCCATAGGGCGTGCCGTCGGGCGCGTGATGCAGGTAGTGGAACTCGCCAACGCGCGTATATCCCGCCTCTAGCATTTCCAGATAGGCCATCTCCGCCAAGACGCCGACGTCCTCGGGGGACACCGAGAGCGCGAAGCGATACATCATCTCTCGCCAGGTCCAGAAACTCTCTTGCCCGGCGCCGCGCGTTTCCGTCAAACCCGAATGTCCGCGCTGGAACGCGTGGCTGTGCACATTGGGCATGCCCGCGATCACCGCACTGACGCACGTATCGCCCGGCGCGGCCTCGGCGCCGGGGCTGACCGATCCGATCACCCCCGCCCCGATCTCGATCCGAACGTTACTCTGCCAGCCCGATGGCAAGAGGGCCCTGTCCGCAAAGATCATGTTCCGCTGCTCCTTTGTTGCGGCGCTTGCCTGCCGAAGAGTGAAAAGAATCGTCTTTTCAAGCAATCCTTTATATGTATATACTTATTAAAAGAAGGCGCAAAGACCTAAACGCGCAACCGATGATGCAAGCAGGGAACCATGTCCGAACCGATCCTCTTGAAGAATGCCCGCCTCGCTTCCGACACCGATCACCTTGCCGAGATCGCGATCGCAGAGGGCCGCATCGCGGCCATCGGCACCGGGCTGGCGCGCGACGGCCACACGGTCCTCGATTGCGAGGGACGGCTGGTGACACCCGGCCTGATCGATTGCCACACCCATATCGTTCACGGCGGCGACCGGAGCGGCGAGTTCGAAATGCGGCTCGAGGGCGCAACCTACCAAGAGATTGCACGGGCGGGCGGCGGCATCGTGGCCTCTGTCGCGGCAACACGCGCGCTGGACCCCGACGCGCTGGTCGCCGCCTCGCTGCCGCGGATTGATGCGCTGCTGTCCGAAGGCGTGACCACGCTCGAGATCAAATCGGGATATGGGCTGTCCATCGAGTCCGAGCTCAACATGCTGCGCGCCGCCCGCCGCATCGAGGCGCAGCGCCCCGTTCGGGTCACCACCTCATGGCTTGCGGCGCATGCAATGCCCAAGGATTTCGACGGCGGCAAGGCCGCCTATATCCGCGACGTCGCCATCGAGGGCCTGCGCATCGCCCATGCCGAGGGGCTCGTCGATGCGGTCGACGCCTTCTGCGAATCCATCGCCTTCACCGCCGAGGAAATCCGCCCGCTTTTCGAGGCCGCGCGCGCCCTTGGCCTGCCGGTGAAACTGCACACCGAACAGCTGACCCGCTCGGGCGGCACCGCGCTGGCCGCAGAATTCGGCGCGCTTTCTGTCGATCACTTCGAATATGCCGAGGATGCGGAAGTCGCCGCGATTGCCGCCTCGGGCAGCGTCGCCGTGCTCTTGCCCGGCGCCTATTACATGCTCAACGAAACCCGGAAGCCGCCCGTCGCAGCGCTGCGCCGGGCCAATGTGCCGATGGCGCTGGCCACCGATTGCAATCCGGGCACCTCGCCGCTTTCCTCGCTTCTGACCACGATGAACATGGGGGCGGTGCTCTTCGGCTTGACCGTGCGCGAATGCCTCGATGCCGTCACGCTCCATGCCGCTCGGGCGCTTGGCCGCGCGGGCGAGATCGGCGTCATCGCCCCCGGCGCGGCGGCGGATCTGGCGATCTGGAACGTCGACCGTCCCGCCCAGCTTGTCGGCCGTCTCGGCCATCACCCGCTTCACACGCGCATCTTCAAAGGAGCCGTCGTTCATGGCTGAAACGCTCATCCCCGGGCAGGTGTCGCTGCGCACCCTTGCCGACATCTACTGGAATGCGACCGATGTGATGCTCTCCGAAGCGGCCTACCCCGGCATCGCCCGGGCCGCGGCGCGCATCGCAGAGGTGGCCGCGGGCAACGCGCCCGTCTACGGCGTCAATACCGGCTTTGGCAAACTCGCCTCGATCCGCATAGACGGCGCCGAGGTCGCAACGCTTCAGCGCAACCTGATCCTCAGCCATTGCTGTGGCGTCGGCGCGCCGCTCGCACCCGGGGTCGTGCGCCTGATCATGGTGCTGAAACTCATGTCGCTGGGCCGCGGGGCCTCTGGCATCCGTCGTGACATCGTCGACCTGATGCAGGCCATGCTGAGCGCAGGCGTCATTCCGGTCATTCCCGAGAAGGGCTCTGTGGGCGCCTCCGGCGATCTTGCCCCCCTGTCGCATATGACCTCTGCCATGATCGGCGAGGGTGAGGCCTTCTACGGGGGTCAGCGCCTTGCCGCAGGCGAGGCCCTGTCGCGCGCCGGGCTGTCGCCGGTCACGCTGTCGGCCAAGGAAGGTCTTGCGTTGATCAACGGCACACAGGTCTCGACCGCGCTGGCCCTTGCCGGTCTGTTCCGTGCTGAACGCGCCCTGCAAGCCTCGATCGTCACGGGCGCCCTGTCGACCGATGCGGCGATGGGCTCGACCGCGCCCTTTTCCGAGGAAATCCACACCCTGCGCGGCCATCGCGGTCAGATTGAGGTGGCAAAGACCCTGCGCGACCTTCTGGCCCAGTCGCAGATCCGCGCCAGCCATGCCGAGAACGACGAACGCGTCCAGGACCCCTATTGCCTGCGCTGCCATCCGCAGGTCTCCGGCGCCTGTCTAGACCTCTTGCGCCAGGCGGCCAGCACGCTGGAGACCGAGGCCAACGCCGCCACCGACAACCCGCTTGTCCTTTCGGACGGCACAGTGGTCTCGGGCGGCAACTTCCATGCCGAACCTGTGGCTTTCACAGCCGATATGATCGCCCTTGCGGTGGCCGAGATCGGCGCAATCTCGCAACGCCGGATCGCGATGCTGGTCGATCCCGCGCTGAGCTTTGGCCTGCCGGCCTTCCTCTCGCCGAAACCCGGGCTGAACTCGGGCCTGATGATCGCCGAGGTGACCTCCGCGGCGCTGATGAGCGAGAACAAACAGCTTTCCCATCCGGCATCCGTGGACTCGACCCCGACCTCGGCCAACCAGGAAGACCATGTGTCGATGGCCTGCCACGGCGCACGCCGCCTTCTGCAGATGACGCAGAACCTGTTCCACATCGTCGGCATCGAAGCGCTGACCGGCGCGCAGGGCGTCGAGCTGCGCGGGCCGCTGACCACCTCCGCCCCGCTCTGCGCCGCGATTGCGCGACTGCGCGAGGACGTCCCCGCCATCGCCGACGACCGTTTCATGGCGCCCGATCTCGAGACGGCGGCGGAGCTGGTCCATTCCGGCCAGCTCGCGCGTCCGGTCTATGATCTGCTGCCGGAGGTCTTCTGATGGACCCGGTTCTGATCACACGCGGCGACAGCCCGCTCGTCCTGGGCTTTCCTCACACCGGCACCCATGTGCCCGAGGACATTCACGCCAAGCTCAATGACGAGGGCCAGGCCCTGCGCGACACCGACTGGCATATCGAAAAGCTCTACGCGGGGCTGATCCCCGGTGCGACCATGGTGCAGGCCACGTTCCACCGCTATGTCATCGACGCCAATCGCGATCCGTCCGGCCACTCGCTCTATCCCGGCCAGACAACGACCGGCCTTGTCCCCGAGACGACCTTTGACAATGTGCCGATCTGGCGCGAGGGCTCTGCCCCCGACCCGGACGAGATCGCGCGACGCGCGGCGGCCTTTCACGCGCCCTATCACGCGGCGCTGGCCGCCGAACTGGAACGGGTCAAGGCGATCCATGGCTATGCGGTGCTTTACGACTGCCACTCGATCCGCTCGGTCGTCCCGTGGCTCTTCGAGGGCACCCTGCCCGATTTCAACATCGGCACCGATGACGGGCGCACCTGCGACGCGCTGATCGAGGCCGCCGCCCATGCGGGCACGCAGGCGACGGGGCGGACAGAGGTCCTGAACGGTCGCTTCCGCGGCGGATGGACCACGCGCCATTACGGCCACCCGGAAACCGGCCTCCACGCGATCCAGATGGAACTGGCGCAGGCCTCTCATCTCGACACCGAAGAGCCCCCCTTCGCCCTGAGCGAGGCGAAATGCGCGATCCTGCGCCCGCAGCTTGCCGACATCCTCACCCGTATCCTGCAGGCCGCGGCAGAGGTCGCCGGACCCGCGTCCCAGCATTGAAAGGCCCGAAAAGATGAGCAATTCCCGTCACAATCATCGCGATGTCTTCCCGCCCACCGGCACCGAGCTGAACGCCAAGAGCTGGCTCACCGAGGCCCCGCTGCGCATGCTGATGAACAACCTGCACCCGGATGTGGCCGAGAACCCGCATGAGCTGGTGGTCTATGGCGGCATCGGGCGCGCTGCCCGCACCTGGGAGGACTTCGACGCCATCGTTGCCGCGCTGAAGGACCTCGAAGCCGATGAGACGCTGCTCGTGCAGTCCGGCAAGCCGATTGCCATCGTCAGGACCCATGCGGATGCGCCGCGCGTGTTGATCGCCAACTCGAACCTCGTGCCGAACTGGGCCAATTGGGAACACTTCAACGCGCTCGATAAAAAGGGCCTGATGATGTACGGTCAGATGACCGCCGGATCATGGATCTACATCGGCGCGCAGGGCATCGTGCAAGGCACCTACGAGACCTTCGCCGAAGCGGGCCGCCAGCATTACGACGGCAATCTCACCGGCAAATGGCTCCTCACCGGCGGTCTGGGCGGCATGGGCGGCGCCCAGCCTCTTGCCGCGGTCATGGCGGGGGCCTGCTGTCTTGCCGTGGAATGCGACGAAACCCGCGCCGATTTCCGCATCCGCACCCGCTATTGCGACGAGAAGACCCACGATCTCGACAAGGCGCTGGCAATGATCGACCGATGGACCAAGGCGGGCGAGGCGAAATCCGTGGCGCTCATCGGCAATGCCGCCGATATCTTCCCCGAGATCCTGCGCCGGATGCAGGCGGGCGAGGCCCTTCCGAACGGCCGCCCCGACATCGTGACCGACCAGACCTCGGCGCATGACCCGTACCACGGCTACCTGCCGAAAGGCTGGGGCGTCGCCGAATGGCGCGAGAAGCAGGAAAACGATCCCGAGGCGGTGAACCGCGCCGCCCGAGCCTCGATGAAGGATCACGTCGAAGCGATGGTCGGCTTCTGGAACGCCGGTGTGCCAACCCTCGACTACGGCAACAACATCCGCCAGATGGCGCAGGAAGAAGGGCTCGGGAACGCCTTTGCCTTCCCCGGTTTCGTGCCCGCCTATATCCGGCCGCTGTTCTGCAAAGGCATCGGGCCGTTCCGCTGGGCGGCGCTCTCGGGTGATCCTGAAGACATCTACAAGACCGATCAGGCCATGAAAGAGCTTTTCCCCGAAAACGAGCACCTGCACCGCTGGCTCGATATGGCGCGGGATCGTATCGCCTTTCAGGGCCTTCCGGCGCGGATCTGCTGGATCGGCCTGGGCGACCGTCACCGCGCCGGCCTCAAGTTCAACGAAATGGTCGCCAGCGGCGCGTTGAAAGCCCCGGTCGTGATCGGGCGCGACCACCTCGACAGCGGCTCTGTCGCCTCGCCCAACCGCGAGACAGAAGCGATGAAAGACGGCTCGGACGCGGTGTCCGACTGGCCGCTGCTCAATGCGCTGACCAATACCGCCTCGGGCGCGACCTGGGTGTCGATCCATCACGGCGGCGGCGTTGGCATGGGCTTCTCGCAACACTCGGGCGTGGTGATCTGCGCCGACGGCAGCCCCGAAGCCGCGAAACGTCTCGAGCGCGTGCTCTGGAACGATCCGGCCTCTGGTGTCTGGCGTCACGCCGATGCGGGCTATGAAGAGGCGATCGACTGCGCGAAGACACACGGGTTGCGCCTGCCGCGCATCCTCGGCGCATGAGCCGCATCTATCGGGGGGTGGAGCGGCGCTTCACCCCCTGGAAAAACGGCGGCGGCGAGACCGCTGAAATCCTCTGTTGGCCCGAAGGCGCTGGGTTCGACGATTTCGACTGGCGGATCAGCACCGCAAAAGTCGGCCAGTCCGGCCCGTTTTCCGTGTTTCCCGGCATCGATCGCGTGTTGACCGTGCTCGAAGGCGGCGCGATGCGCCTTGGCTTCGAGACCGGAGAGAGCCTCACCTGCCATCCCGATGGCGTGCCGCATGGCTTTTCTGGGGCGGTGCCCTGTCACGCCCATGTGCCGGGCGCGCCGCTGCTCGATCTGAACCTGATGGTGCGCGTGCCGCTGCGGGGCGCAGTCTATCAAAGCGGCGAACAGGTCGCGGACGACGGCCTGCTGGCCGCCTATCTCTTTGCCCTTGAAGATCACCCCGCGCTGGGGCTGACCCGACACGACCTGCAAGAGCTTCCGCTTGATGCCACCACCGTGCCCGAGGGCACGCTGGTTCTGACGATCCGGCGCGGGGGCTGAGATCAGACCCCGACCTTGCCGTCGAATTCGGCGATCAGCTGGTGTGCCTCACCAGGATAAAGCAGCCTTGCGCAGGTCACCCAATGGGCCTCGATCTGCGTGCGGCGCAGCACTTCAAGACAGGCCGCACCGACGGGCAACTCCAACAGCGTCGCATCCCGTCCCGAGACATTGATCGCGCGCACATGATGGCGCGCCTTGGTCCATGGCATCGTGTTCAGCAACCAGGAACCCGGCACATTCTGCTCGAAATCGACCGCCAGCGCGTCCGGCACCATCCTGGTGTTGATCACCCGCGTCTCGAGGCAAAAGGGCTCGTCGTTCGAAAAATGCAGCCCCTGCAGGAACAGCGAATTGTCCTGCGCCTCGTCTTCGTTCAGGCTCAACAACCGGCGATCCTGCGCATTGCTCGCGCGGCTCTCGCACGACAGCAGCGCCCATTTGTACCGCCGCCCGAGTGCCGCCACCTCTTCGCCGATATTGTTGATCGCGAGCACCGCGGATTCCGCGCGCGGCTGTGCCACGACCGTGCCGCTGCGCTTGCGACGGATCACGAAGCCGTCGGAGGCGAGACGGGTCAGCACCTTGTTCATCGTCATCCGCGACACGCCATATTGGTCGGCCAACTCGGTTTCTTTCGGCAAAAGATAACCCGGCGGCCATGTGCCATCGACGATCTTGCGGGAAAATTCGTCGAGGATTCGGCCATGCAGCGTTTCTGGTTTGTCTCTTGCCATCCTGTTCCTCGTCTTCCCTCCTGATGCCGCCCCTGTTCCGTCATAGGTTATCAAGGCGGTTTTGTAATCCTGATACGTTGATGGCGGCCCTAAGTATATACTTCGCGCCCGCTGCGCTGCTGCCGCGCCGCAAACCCGATACCGCCTGAAAAATTCTGCGTTGTTTCCGCCACTTCCCTTCAGTGAACACTGGCGTATCGGCGCCTGCCCCTAGCTCTTGCCTGACGGCGCGCCAGCGAAAATAGGTATATATTTAATCAACAAGAGCGATGCGCGCCCGTTTCTCTGCCACGCCCCCTGGCGCCTGCGCTTTGACCCCGCCCCCCCCAACGGCGATGTGGCCCCTGACAACCGGACATCCTGCCACCAACGATATCGAGGCAGCACAGACTGACTGGCAAACGAAAGAGCTCCAGCGCCGCGCGCAAAGCGACGGCAGCGCCCGAGTCCATGCATGGCGCACTGACAGCCGCCGGGCCTATAGCAAGCCCGCCTGCACCAGCCCCTGATCAACACCTGAAAATGACAGCCGCCTGCGGGCATGTCCGGGATCTTCTCCGGCAAGGCAGAAGCAGAGGCAGAACACCGGCCGAGGCCCGCCAGAGTCCGGACCTTCAGGCGGCAACAAAAACACCCTAGGTGTTCAGTGCCGGCATCTGGTGGATCAGGCAATGACACGGTGACGGGTGAAAACGACTACACGACTGCGGACAGGGATTCCCTTTTCGGTCAGGACGGCAATGACAGAATCGAATCCGGGCAGGGCGCTGTGAGCAGCGCGTATCAGGCCAACGGGGACTATCCGGGCGGCGGCGCTGCAACGACACGCTGATCAGTGGACAGGCAAACGATACACTTTATGGTGGTGTCGGGAGCGACCGCTTCGAGTTTCAGGCCTCGATGGGGGATGATACCATCGGAGACTTCGATGAACTCAATGACGAGATCAGGCTGGACGGGTTCACCGGAATCGGCAACGGCCTTGGGCGGCGGAACTGCCCCAATTCCATTGGATTTCGGTGCGCAGGGGACTCTGACCTCGCGATCATCGGTATTGCCGCATTGGAGTGTTGGCCAGATGTGCAAGGCGCGATGTCTGTTTCAGGTACAAGTTCGGTGATCGACTATGGCGGCAATACGATCACGATTGAAAATACGGTCTCGGGCGGCGCAACGATTTTGATACAGGATGATTTTGTTTTTGCCTGATCTTCGACAGGTGGCGGCAACGAAAATGAAAAGGAAGTGAGAGATGGCAGATACAATACCTGGTGACAGCAGCACGACTGAGACCTTGGCGTTGGGAGGGGTCGCTTTCGGAGAAATCGAAACCATCGGCGATCAGGATTGGTTCAGGATAGAATTGCAGGCGAGCACACTCTATTTCTTTGAAATCTTGGGACGGGCGACAGAGCCCTATACGCTGCAGTATGCTGATTTGGATCTATTCGATGGTGAGTCTGTTCTAGTTAGCGGATCGTCCGGAAGTGGGATCGATACCGCGTCCGATACCTTCCTGATTCATGCGCCCTCAACCAGTGGAGTTCATTTAATATCCGCACAGGGGACCGAATTCCGAGACACGCTAGGCGCGGACCCCATCGGCACCTACCGCCTCACCGCCGTGGAACTTGTGCCTGAGGTCAAGCATCAACGTCTGAGCCTAGAAGTTGACGATCTGCCGGACCTTCTGGACGGCGATGGCCGGGCCACCTCGACACCGATTGCAGTCAATCAGACACTTTATGCGGAATCCAACTCGGGCCAGGATCAGGACTGGTTCGAGGTCGCGGCTGAGCCGGGAAAGGTCTATCTCGCCGAGATGCACACGGGCATCTATCAGACCTACCTCACCAATCAGAACTCCGATATCGAGCTTTGGGACGCTGAGGGGAACAGCGTTAAGATGTCATACTGGCTTGACGGGGTCGGATTGCATCAGGGGCTGACGTTTTCGTCCGGGACCGCCACAACCTTCTACGTCGCCCCCGAACACCGTTTCGACAATGGAGCCTCCCAAGGCATCTATTCCGTCACCCTGACCGAACTTCCCAGCCTTGAATTCACCTCCGGCTCCGATTGGCTGACCCTGCCTGCGGGTCTCTGGCCCGGTGTGCTGACGATCCAGGGCGGGGCCGGGAATGACATGATGTCCTTCTCTAGACACGACACCGGCGTCGAGGTGAACCTTGCCACCGGGCTGGCGCGGGCGGCGGGCAGTGATGCGTTCTCGATCCTGATGGATGGTGTCGAGGGTATCACCGGAACCAGTTTTGCCGATACGTTGCATGGTTCGGACGGCAATGACAGGATGCGCGGCCTTGGTGGTCGCGATGTGATCTTTGGCTCGGGCGGGGCACGCGATACAATCGACGGCGGTGGGTCCGTGGACACGCTTGACTACATCGGCTCGGGCGAGGGCGTGTCAGTGTCGCTCTTGCGCGGTCGCGGCTGGGGCGGTGATGCGCAGGGCGACCGGATCAGCGGGATCGAGAACGTCAGTGGGTCTGTCCATGACGATTTCATCTGGGGCGATCATGGTGCGAACAGGCTTGAGGGCAACCTTGGTGACGACACGCTGGTGGGCAACGGCGGGGACGACTACATCCTCGCGGGGCTGGGAACAGACGTGATCGTCTATTCCGGCAACCGGGCCGATTATACGATCACGCAGGACGGCATCCGCACGGATGTGATCGACAACGTCGGCGGAGACGGGCACGACATCATCGGCCACGCCGAGGTGCTGCGCTTCGCGGATGGGGATTTCATCCTCTGACGTCACCATGCGGGACACGGCCCAATGTCAGCATATTGGATACGGTCGCCGCATGCCACGTGCCGCCCCGTGCCGTCCCAATACACCAACCTGCACCAAGATACGCTGACGGGCCAAGCCCTCTGAGAAGTCGAAGGACCACGATGTAGGCGAGGCTGGCGGACAAGTCCCTGAGAACACGCCCAAAACAGGGTGCATTCTGTTCCTGCATTCAGGGAAACCACATGTATCACACCTTGACGCATGTATCCTGACATGATACACACGAAATGATTCAAAGCACCAAGGGCAGGCTGATCCAGGACATACTGGCGAACAAAGCCGATAAAGGCTTCCCCGCCGGTATCATGAAGGTTGCCCGCCGAAAGCTGACCATGCTCGATGCGGCGAACAAACTTGAGGCTTTGCGCGTGCCACCGGCCAACCGGCTTGAGGCGCTGCAAGGCGACCGGAAGGGGCAACACTCGATCCGGGTGAATGACCAATGGCGCTTCTGTTTCGTCTGGACCGAAAGCGGTCCCGCTGATGTTGAGTTTACGGACTATCACTGAAAGGAGATGCTATGGGACTTATGACCGACCCCTGCCACCCCGGCGAAATCCTCAAGCATGAATTTCTCGAGCCGCTTGGGGTATCCGCGATTGGCCTGGCCAAAGTGATCGGCGTGCCGCGCACGCGCATAGAACGACTGGTAAAGGAACAAACCGCCGTGACCCCTGACACCGCTCTGCGACTGTCCAAGGCTCTTGGGACAACCCCTGAATTTTGGATCAACATGCAGGCTAATTTTGACATGGCCGCTGCCCGAAAGACTGTCGATGTGTCGGACATTGAACCGCTTGTAACCGCCTGATCCGGGGCCGCCTGAGACCTGTCCAAAACCGGGCCTGACCTTTCCTTGATGATGGAAAAATCCCAAGACGAACCGACCCCATTTATCGGGGCCATTTGGGGCGTTCTGAGGCACCGGAAAAGCGCCTTCAAAGCGGTCAATCCGGGGCGCTTTCTATCTTCACACGGCGCTGTTGCACAAATCCTGTGAGGGATTCATCCGGTGAATCCAGAGTGATCGCCGGGATGCATCAGCAGACCCACACCCCTGACCTAAAAGACGAGGAAATGGCCAGCCTACAATGAAGCCTCAAGCGCCGTGGCTCGCTGACGATCCGCTTCGACCCCGAGATGCGCTGGGATGCCGTGCCGAGAGGCAGGCGTAGCCACCAACTTTCCCGTCACTTGCAGGCTTCTGCTTGCGCGTCGGCTGTCCTGCGCATTCTGATCCTCTGCTCCGATGCCGGCCGCCCCTCGAAGGCCGCGGGACCACCAGCGGCCGCCTTTGGGCGCGGGCCTTCTTCCGGGCAGGACGGGACCGCCTGAACCGCCATGTCGACTGTCTGAGCATCCGCCGCCCGGCCCGGAAATCGCCGCGTCCCCTAGCCGCGATCCAGCGGGCCCAATACCGCGGTAACCTCCAGCAACACGGGCGCGTTGCGCGGAAGGCGGCTGACGCCGATGACCGAGCGGGGGTGGCGCCCCGCTTCGCCAAGCGCCGAAATGAACAGTCGCGAGGCCGCATCGGCGACGGTCGAGATATCGAAGGGTTGATCCCCGACCGCGACATGGGCGGTCATCCGCAGGATCCGCTCGATCCTTTCGCCCGGCTGGCATTGCTCCGACAGCCATGCAAGCACCTGCCCGGCGGCGATCTCGGCGTTCTTGCAGGCCGTTTCGAGGTCGACGTCCTCACCGCAGCGTCCCGTTGCGTGAAGCGCGTTGTCCCCGACCTTGGCGATCTGTCCCGCCACCATCACAAGGCGGTCATGGCGCGAGGCCAGGATGTATTCGTAGTTCGTGCCGATCGGTGCGGGCAGTTCGAAAGCTTCGTTCATCAGGGGGTAACCTCGCGATTTTTCACAGACTTGCTACGTTGCAGCAGATAGATGCCGACCAGGATCGCCAGGCCCACCGCCGAAGAGACGAGCTCGGGGTGGATCATCAGGACGGCGGCCAGAACAAGCAGCCCCCGCGTCACCCATCCCAGCGCCGCGCCAAAGAGCCAGCCGATCACCACGGCGGACAGCACGGCAACCGCCAGCACCGCGCGCAGCAGCGAATAGACCAGGTCGAGGCTGAAGTCCGGCGTCAGGAGCACCGAGTTCGACACGAACATGAAGGGGATGATGTATATTGGCAGGCCGATCAGGAAGGCCGTCCAGCCCACGCGGGACGGACGCTCGCCCGCGATCGGGGCAGCCGCATAGGCCGCGACGGCCAGGGGCGGCGTGATCTGCCCCAGCACGGCGTAGTAGAACACGAACATATGCGCGGCCAGCGGATCGGCCCCCAGCTTCACCAGCGCCGGCGCCACCAGCGTGGCCTGCACGATATAGGCCGCCGTCGTGGGCATCCCCATGCCGAAGATAAAGGCGGCGATCATGGCCAGCAGCAGCGCGATATCCAGCGAGCCACCCGAGAAGCTGGTGACCACGGCGCTGAACTTGAAGCCAAGCCCCGAGATCTGCACGACCCCCACGATGATCCCGGCAGAGGCACAGGCCGCCGCGACGGTTGCGGCGCCTTCGACACCCAGCCGGATGCCCGCAACATGCTGACGCCAATGCACGAAGGTCGAGCGCCGCAGATAGGGCGTCACGAGGGCCGCGACCACGCCGAAGAAGGCGCTGAAGCTTGCCGAATAGCCCTGCATCAGCAGCGCGACCAGGATCACGACCGGGATCAGGAAGGTCCAGCCCCCCATGAGCACCGCGCGTGTCGATCCGGCCTCGGCAGCCGCCAGCGGCTGCAGGTTCAGCTTGACGGATGCCAGATGCACCGCAAGCAGCAAGGCCACGTAGAACAGCAGCGCCGGGATGAGCGCGGCGGCGGCCACCTCGAGATAGCCGATGCCCAGAATGCCCGCCATCAGGAAGGCCGCGGCCCCCATGATCGGCGGCGTGATCTGCCCCCCGGTCGAGGCGATGGCCTCGATTGCCCCGGCGAAACGGCGCGGATAGCCGAGCTTCAGCATCATCGGGATGGTCAGCGAACCGGTGGTTGCGACATTCGCAACGGCGCTGCCCGACATCATGCCCATCAGGCCGCTGGCGATGACGGCGATCTTTGCCGGGCCGCCCCGGCTTTGACCGGTCATGGCACGGGTGATGGTGATGAAGAAATCGCCGCCACCGGCCACTTGCAGCACAGCGCCGAACATCACGAAGAGAAAGATGTATTCCGCCGACACGCCAAGCGCGGTGCCGAACAGGCCCTCGAAGCTGAAATACATCTGGTCGACGAATTCGCTGATCCCGACGCCGCCATGGGCCAGCGGGCGCAACCAGCTGACGTGGCGCAGTTCGGGGCCGACGAAGGCATAGACGATGAAAATCAGGCAGAGCCACACGATTGCCATGCCAAGACTGCGGCGGGTGGCCTCCAGGATCACCACGATCGCGCCGATGGCGACGAACAGCTCTGTCGCCGAGGCATCCAGCGTCCAGGGCGGGCGCACGACGATGGCACTGTGATGAAGCGCGGCATAGCCCAGCGTCACCACGGACAGGGCGATCAGGCCGAAGTCGACCAGATGCCCCAGCCTGCGGCGGGGCATCGGTTGAAGCAGGAAGACAATGACCACCGCGAACAGAATGTGCATCGATCTGAGCAGCAGGTTGGGCGCAAGCCACAGCGGCGAGGCCGCAAGCAGGTGGAAGGCCGTCATCGCCAGAGCAAGAACGGTGATTGCGCGGCCCCGCAGGGGCGCGCGACCGGTTTCGGTTGCGGTGGTCATCTGTGCGGTCCTCAGGCCTCGAGCTTGGAATCGGAGATCGCGATCCCCTGCTCCTCGAAGTATTTCCGCGCCCCCGGATGCACCGGAACGACCATGCCCTGACCGACGGTTTCGGGGGTCATGTAGCGCAGCAGCGAATGCGCCGTGTAAAGCTCTTCACGGTTCTCCCACAGCTGCTTGACGATGGCATAGGCCGTCTCGTCGGGCATCTCTGCGCCCGCGAACAGGATCGTGTTGGTGCCCAGCGTCTGCGCCGGCTCTTCCTGACCGCCGAACAGGCCCGCGGGCAGCGTGACCGGCTCGAACCCGGCGCCGTGATCGGCCACGAATTTCTCCAGCACCGCCGGATCGAAGGACAGCGCGCGCATCGGGCGCACGGTTTCGTTCTGCAGCACCGTCGGGTGCGGCCAGAGCGACAGCCACATCACCGCGTCAAGCTGGCCGTTGCTCAGCGCCTCATGCGATTCCGACCAGCTGAGCGGGTGCAGTTTGCCGCCATCGGCTTCGATATCGGCAATGGTCATTCCGGCCGCCGCAAGCAGGTTCTCGAAGGTCAGCCAGGAGGTCTGGCCGGGCTGGCCCGCGCTGACCTGCTTGCCGCGCAGATCCTCGAGCGACTGGATGTCGGACCGCGCATCGACCCAGATCTGGATCGCGCTTTGCATGATGGTCATCAGGCCGCGTGCATTCTGAACCGGCGCTTCGGGCGTAGCCGGATCACGGCCGTTCCAGGCGTCGAGCGCGTTGTTGGCCGAGGTGATCCCCAGATCGGCCTTGCCGTCGCGCACGCGCAGCAGGTTCGGCCCCGAACCGCCGGGCTGCACGTCGATGATGGTCTCGGGGAAGATCGCGGACAGCTGGCTGGCGACCGCCGTCCCGACGATCCCGAACACACCGCCCGAGGGGCCGCCGCCAATCGTCAGGAAATCAGGCGCCTGTGCCAGCGCGAACCGGGGGGCGGACAGGGCAAAGGCCGCTGCGGCGGTACCGCGCAGAAGCGTTCGTCTGGTGATGTCGGTGGTCATGCGATTTCTCCCTCCTTGGTGTCTGCCGGACGCGCCGGCTTCGTGATGTGTTAATTCCGCATGAGCCGGGATTCCAATCAATCAAGAAGTAGTGGCGCACACTTCAACTATTTTGAAGTCATCCGGATGGCTGCGCCCCCGTCTCTCCACGCCGTCGAAGATCGCGCGTTCGAACATCTGCGAGACCGGCGGCAATTCGGCCTGGCTTCGGGTGAGAATGCTCACCTGACGCGTCGCGGCCGGATCGGCAAGCGGCAGGAACAGCAGATCATGCGCCTGCCCATCCAGCGTCAGCTTCGGCAGGACCGTGATCCCGACATCCGCCCGCACCATCCCCAGAACCGAGCCGGTATTGCGGATGCGCAGGTGCGCGGCCTCATCCATCGCCCGGAATTCGGGGCTGGCGATCTGTGCGCCGGTCGCGTTCGAGATCAGCGTATAGGGCCGAAGGTCATCCCATTGCAGCGGTTGCGTCAGATCCCGCAGCGGGTGACCCGCGCAGCAGACCACCCCGAACCTGTCAGAAAACAGCGGCCGCGTTGTGATCGACGACAGGCTGCCCCGGCCTGACGCGATCCCGATGTCGATGCGCTGCATTTCGACCTCGCGAAGCACGGTGGTCGAGTCCATGTCGCGGATGTGGATGATGACATCGGGCCGCTCGGCGCGAAACGCCTGAACGACCGGCGGCAAGAGCACAGCGGTGACCGAGGGCACCGCCCCGATCCGAACAGTGCCCACCCGCGCCTGTGCGTAGGCGCTGATGGATTCGATGCACCGGTTGAAATTCTCGACCTCGCGGCGCCCTTCTGCAAAGGTGAACTGGCCCAGAGCGGTCAGGCGGTTCTTCCGATCCGTCTCGAACAGCGGCGCGCCCAGATGATCCTCCAGCTGCTTGAGCGACATGGAGACCGCCGAGGCGGTGCGGCCAAGCCGCTCAGCCGCATCGTTCAGATTGCCCAGCTCGGCCACGGCGACAAAATTCCGCAGCATCTCGATCTTGATGGCCATACTTCAGCATTCCTTTAATGCGGTTAAGCCGTTTGAATGTGACTGAAGCCCCGCCACGAGGCAATAGTTCGGAAACTCACGAACAGCTTCAGGGGACGTCCGGATGTCCAGCTACCTTATCGATTGCCTGCAATACGCGAACTGGTCGGAAAAGATCTTTCGCCAGATGCGCGAAGGCGGCGTCGACGCCGTCCATGTCACCATCGCCTACCACGAGGATTTCCGCGAAACCGTGCGGAACATCGCGGATTGGAACCTGCGGTTTCAGCGCCATTCCGACCTGATCATGCAGGGCTTTACCGGCGACGATGTGCGCCGGGCGCGCGAAACGGGCCGCACCGCGATCTTCTTCGGCTTCCAGACCCCTGCCCCGATCGAGGCGGACATCGGTCTTGTAGAGGTGCTGCACCGGCTCGGCACACGCTTCATGCAGCTGACCTACAACAATCAGTCCCTGCTGGCGACCGGCTGCTACGAGGCCGAAGACCCCGGCCTGACCCGCATGGGCCGACAGGTCGTGGCCGAGATGAACCGCGTCGGACTGGTGGTGGACATGAGCCACTCGTCGGAACGCTCCACCCTTGACGCAATTGAGCATTCCGCCCGCCCCATTGCCATCACGCACGCGAACCCGGCCAGCTGGCACCCGGCCCGGCGCAACAAATCCGATACGGTGCTGCGCGCACTGGCCGAAAGCGGCGGCATGCTGGGCTTCTCGGTCTATCCGCACCACCTGAAGGGCGGCAGCGCCTGCACGCTGGACGACTTCTGCACGATGATCGCGCGCACCGCCGAGCTGATGGGGGTCGAGCGCATCGGGATCGGCAGCGACCTGTGTCAGGATCAGCCGGATTCCGTGGTGGAATGGATGCGCGTCGGCCGCTGGACCCGCGAGATCGACTACGGCGAAGGCTCTGCCGATGCCGCCGGTTTCCCCGACCAGCCCGAATGGTTCGCCGACAACCGTGGCCTGCGCGGGATTGCGGCTGGCCTGCGCAGGGTCGGCTTCTCGGAACCCGAGACCGACCGCATTCTCGGCGGCAACTGGCTGGACTTCTTCGATCAGAGCTTCGGGCCGCAGGCCTGACCCCACCCGCATCCCGTCATACAGGAAAACACCATGACACTGACCCGTTTCCAACCCGGCCCGCGCATGAGCAAAGCCGTCGTCGCCGACAATATCATTCACCTCGCCGGGCAGGTGCCCGACGATCTCGACGCGGACGTCGCCACCCAGACGCGTCAGGTGCTTGCGAATATCGACTCTGTTCTGGCCGAGCTGGGCGCCTCCAAAGCGGACCTGATCTCGATTCAGGTCTGGCTTGATGACATCGCCGATATCGGCGTGATGAACGAGGTCTGGGACACCTGGGTCGACCCCCAGAACCCGCCCGCCCGCGCAACCGGCGGCGTCCGGCTGGCCCGCGCCGGCATGCGCGTCGAGATGATCGCCGTGGCGCGCCTGCCCGGCTGATTGCCGGACCGACAGAAACACGGCGCTGTCCGCGCTTGCACACCCGACGCCGGGTCAGATCGCACCAGGAGAAATGCCCACCGGGCGCGATGGGTAATCCCCCGGATTTTAGCGCTATGTGGAAGTAGAATTTTCTCGGCAGGATGAACGAGGAGATTCCGATGAAGAAGACACGATTCACCGAAGCGCAAACGCCCAGTGCAGCGCGCGGTTCACCGCCACGGGCAGGACGGACATGTGGGTTTCGTCCGGGTACAGTTCGAACCGCGCCTCAAGCCCCTTGCGGCTCAGCGCGGCGGCCATATCCTGTGCGGCGGCAACGGTGCGGGTTTGCGCTTTCTCTGAAAGCCGCGCCGCCCGCTCGGGGCCGGTCTCCTGGAACGGAGCCAGCCGCGACCCCTCCCATTCGCCCGCCGACAGGTGCACGCGCGGGGCGGGATCGGACGCTTCGAACCGCGCCAGATGCTCCAGCAGGAAGCCGCCTTCCCATGTGATGGCCGGACTGGCGGCGATCACGTTGCGAAAGACGCCGGGCGCGGTGAACATGTGCCACAGCGCGAAAAGGCCGCCAAAGGAATGCCCGAAGAGCGATTGCCGCGCCGGGTCGAGCCTGACACGGGGCGCCAGCGCCCGCATCACGTCACCGGACAGAAAGCGCGCCATCTCGGCCCCGCCGCCGGTGCGCACAACCGGTCCGCCGGGATGAAAGGGCGGATAGCTGCGCCCCGGCGGCGGGCCCAGATCCCAACTGCGCCGAAAACTGTCATAGGCATCCTGCGTGGGATAACCGACCCCGATCAGCGCGCCCCATCCAAGGTTGGTTCCGGTCGGCCAGAACGCCTGTGCCCGCATCGCATCCACCGCCGTTGCGATCACCGCATTGCCATCCAGCAGCCAGAGCGCGGGCCAGCCATCGGTTGGCGCGGGCCCGTCGGGGGTCCACAGGAACACGCGGCGGATATCGCCCGTGACGCTGTCGGTCAGGTCGAACCAGCGGATGCCGCCGGGGGACCACAAGGCAGAGTCTGTGGTGTCAGGTACAATCATCGCGTGATCCTAAAGACATGGGTATACCACCGGGTGGCCAAAGACCGGATCGGGCTGCACGACCGCCTTCATCCCGTAAAGACGTAGGACGGTTTCGGGCGTGATCGCCTGCGCGGGCGGCCCCGAGGCGACCAGCGCCCCATCCCTGAGCGCCAGAAGGTGGTCGCAGAAACGTCCGGACAGCGTCAGGTCGTGCAGCACCATCACGATGCGGCGGCCACTGGTGCGCGCCAGTTCGCGCAGCAGATGCATCAGCCGGATCTGGTGCGGCAGGTCGAGATAGGATGTCGGCTCGTCCAGCAGGATCACCGCCGTTTCCTGTGCCAGCGCCATCGCGATCCAGGCCCGCTGCCGCTGGCCACCGGACAGCGCCGCCAACCGGCGCCGCGACAGCGCGCCCAGCTCGACAGCCGCAAGCGCGGCCTCCACGGCAGCGCGGTCGGCGGCCGAGGGCGGCAGGAACGGGCGCCGCCAAGGCGTGCGCCCCTTGGCAACCAGCCCGGCGACAGAATGCTCGGGCAGGGCGGGCGGCTCTTGCGGCAGTATCGCGATGCGGCGGGCCCGGTCGGTCGGCGACAGCGATGCAAGCGGAACGTCACGCAGCGCGATCTGGCCGGTTTGCGGCGTGATCAGCCCCCCGAGGCACCGCAACAGGGTCGATTTCCCGCAGCCATTCGGCCCGATGATACCGGTGATCCCCAGATCGGGGATATCGGCGGAAAATCCGTCATAGATTTTCTGCGTGCCCAGGGACAGCGACAGATCGCGGATCTGGAACAGCGCTTCGGTCATGGCGCAAACCTCTTTGTATCGCGGGCAAGGAACCAGATCAGATAGGGCGCCCCGAGCAGGGTCATCACCAGCCCCGTCGGCAGGGTGACCAGCGGCGCGGCGAGCCGAGCGGCCAGGTCGGCGCCGGTCAACAGACAGGCTCCCATCAGCGTAGCGGGCAACAGGGCCGGCGGCGCGGCCCCGGTCACGGCACGGGCAAGCGGCGCCGCGGCAAAGGCCAGGAAGGCAATCGGTCCGACCGCCAGCGTCGCCCCCGCCGTTAGCAGCGCGACAAGGCCCATGACGCCGAGGCGCAGCGCCGCCAGATCGACGCCAAGCGCGCGCATCAGATCGGCGCTCAGCCACAGGGTGTCCAGCCGCCGGGCCTGCCAGGCCAGCGCCACAAGCGATGGCAGCAGCACCGCCAGCAGCGCCAATACGGTATCGGCGTCGGAACGCGCCAGCGACCCCGAAAGCCACAGCATCATCTGCGACGCCTGCCCGTCGGGCGCGCGCAGCAGCAGGATGGTGGTGGCCGCCGTGGCCGTGGCCCCGACACCGATACCATAGAGCACCAGCCCCAGCGGCCCCGTCCCGCGCGACAGCACCCCCAGCACGGCCAGCACCGCGACGGCACCGGCAAACTCGCCGGCAAACAGCGGCGCTCCAAACGACAGCGCCAGCATGTGGCCCAGGCCCGCCCCCTGCACCAGCCCCAGCACATCCGGCGTGGCCAGCGGGTTGCGCACCAACCCCTGCATCAGCGCGCCCGCCAGACCCAGGCACGAGCCCGCGCAGGCCGCGGTCAGAACACGCGGGCCGCGCAGCACCCAGATCAGGAAATCGTCAGGGGTGCTCAGCGCCTGCCAAAGCTGGGCCGGGCTCAGCCATTGCCGCCCCCCGGCAAGCGCGACAAGCAGCAGCAGCGCCAGCGCCACCGACAGGCTGGCTGTGGCCCTCATGCCTGTGCCCCCCGCAACAGGACATGGCGCAGGACGATGATCAGCGACGGCCCCCCGATAAGCGACACCAGGATACCGGCGTCGACCTCACCGGGGCGGGCGATCACCCGGCCCGCCACATCCGCAAACAGCAACCCCGCCGCCCCAAGCGGAACCGCCAGCACATAGGCCCGGCACAGATCCCCCTGCGCCAGGGCGCGGGCGACGAACGGCACCAGCAGCCCGACAAAGGCAAACGGCCCGGCGATCGCGACGCTGGCGCCGCTCAGCACTGTGACATGCAGCAATACCAGCGCGGCGGTCCAAGCCGGATTGCGCCCCAGGCTGTGGCTGGTCTGTGCCCCCAGCGCCAGCAGCCCGAGCCGCGGCAGCAGAAAGCCCCCCGTCGCCAAACACAGCGCGATGGCGTACAGCGCCGCCCCCTCACCCCGCGCCACGGCCGGAACCGCGCCCGAGATCCAGCGCAGATAGCGCGCCTGCATCTCGGCATCCATCAGGATCAACGCCGAGGCCAGCGACAGGCACAGCGCCTCGATCGCCAGGCCCGCCAGCGGCAGGCGCAGCGCAATGCCTGTGTCATCCGTGGCCGAAAATCCGCCCGCGAGCAGCCACAGCCCCCCACCGGCCAACCCCGCGCCCAACGCCGCGGCCGCCAGCGCAGCGGCCCCGGTCGCATCCGGCGCGAAAAAGGCCAGCGAAACCGCCGCTAGCGCCGCCCCCGCATTGATGCCGGTGATACCGGGATCGGCCAGCGGGTTGCGCGTCAGCGTCTGCAAAAGCAGTCCCGACACGGCCAGCGCAGCCCCGACGGCAACGGCGCAAAGCGTGCGGAGGGTCCGGCTGCTGAGAATTCCGCGCGCATCGGCGCGCAGCGCCTCCAACTCGACCGGGGCGGCGCCGATCCGTAGCGAAAGCAGGACCGCCGCCACCAGACAGCACAGAACGCCACAAAGAAGATAGGGAAAACGCTGCGGCATACCAAACCAGAAATTGAGGGAGGGCTGGCATTTCGCTTGCCCGGCACGGGTAGCGGAAAGCGGCCCGCCGCGCAAGTGTGCCGCTTGACAGCCGCCCGCCATCGCGGAATGACGGAACCGGCCAAGCTACACGCCAGGCATCCTTGAACGAAGGTTGTCCGCATGCGCGCTTGTCTTTTCCTTGTCGTCACCCTGCTGTGTGCCGCGCCACTTTGGGCCGAGCCGGTCACCATCACCCATCGCTTCGGCACGACCACCATCCCGGCCCCGCCCGAGCGGGTCGTTTCGGTGGGATATCACGAGCAGGACTTTCTTTACGCGCTCGGGATCGCGCCGGTGGGTGTGCATGAATGGTTCGGCGCCCGGCCCTTTGCCACCTGGGGCTGGGCCGAAGACGCCCGGCGCGCCCTTGGGGCCAAGCCCGCGGTTCAAAGGGGGTTCGAGATCGACCTGGAATGGGTCTGGCAGCAGAAGCCCGACCTGATCGTCGCGACCTTTGCGCCGATGGATCGGGCCACCTATGACCTCCTGTCCAGAATCGCGCCCGTGGTCGGCCCTCACAAGGATTACGCCGATTGGACCGCGCCCTGGCAAGACGAGCTGCGCCTGATCGCTGCGGCCACAGGGCGCACAGGGCGGGGCGAGGCGGTCATCGCCGATGTCGAAGCCCGGCTGGCCGACATTGCCGCCGCCCATCCCGTTCTGGCCGGGGCCGAGGCGGCGGTGGTCTATCTGTCGGACACGGCGCTTGTGGGCTATGGCACGCGCGATGGGTCAAACCGGATGTTGGCATCGCTGGGGCTGCACATCCCCGCGCGGTTCGACGAGCTGGTGACGGAAGCCGGGAATTTCTCGGTCAGTCTGGAACGCATCGACCTGTTCGACCGGGATGTGGCGGTTTGGCTGACCGAAGGCGACGGGCGCGACATGCTGTCGAGCCTGCCCGCCTATCGCGATACCCGCCTGGCGCGCGAGGGCCGCTCTGTCTGGGCGGACGAAGAGGAAATGGGCGCCATGAGCTTTCAGTCGCCGCTGTCGATCCCCTGGGTGGCCGCGCGGCTGGTCCCGCGCATCGCCGCCGCGCTCGAGGCACCCAACCGCGATTGACACCATCGACCGCAGGGGTACTTTGCGCCCACCCAGGTACCCCCAGGCAGGGGCGGCCAATGCCGCCTGTTCCGATATCGTTCTGCCAAGAGGGGCCGTCCTTTCATGTCTTGCCAATTCTTCCCGTTCCCGTATCGCGTGGCGCTGTCCGCGCGTCTGCGCCAGACCGCCGCCATTGCCATGGCGCTTTCCCTGCCAGCCGTGGCGCAGGCGCAGGGAGCGGACGATGCCTATGTGCTGCCGCCGATCATCCTGCAACAGAAGCTGGACTACTCCGGTGCCATCGACGGGTATCTTGCCCCGGCGACGGAAACTGGCGTGAAATCCGGGGTGCCGCTGTCCGAAGTGCCGCAATCCATCACGGTCGTGACCTCGACCGAGTTGGAAAAGCGCGCACCGCGCCAGGTCGAGGATGCGATTGCCTATGCCCCCGGCGTGTTGCCATCGACCTGGGGTATGGACGACCGGTATGACCAGTTTTCGATCCGCGGGTTCGATATGGGCCCCTATGCGCTTTATCGGGATGGATTGCCGCAAAAGGCGCTGAATTTCTCGGGCTTCACCACCGATCCGTACATGATCGACCGCATCGACGTGCTGCGCGGACCGGCCGGTGTGCTTTACGGATCGAACGACGCGGGCGGGATGGTCAACCTGGTGACCAAGCGGCCGGTCTTCAACCGGCTGGCCGAGACCAAGCTGACCTTTGACAACAACGGCACCGCGGCGGTCGGGTTCGACTGGTCCGACGCGGTGAACGCCGACGGCACGCTGGCCGCGCGCGTCACCGGCCTGGTCCGCGATGGCGAGACCGAGGTCGAGGGATCGGAAAACGACCGCAGCCTGCTGGCCGCCAGCCTGGCCTGGGCGCCGAACGAAGACACCTCGTTGACGTTGCTGGCCCATGTCCAGCGCGATGCGCTGACACCGCTGATCTTCGCCCCGGTCAATGGCGAGGATATCGATCCCGCATGGGGGTCGTTGCCCGATGACTACGCCTACCGGCAATCGGACTATAACCATTTCCGGACCGATCAGGAATCCATCGGCTGGGAGCTGACCCACAATGTTACGCCCGACCTGGTGCTGAACCAGCGGCTGCGCTACGCGCATCAGACCACCGATTACGCGCAGCTCGACTATTCCTATGCCGATGCGGGCGGGCTGTATTACTATGCCTTCCGCAATGACGAAGAAGCGCGAACGCTTGGGGTCGATACCAATCTGGAATGGACCCGGCAATTCGGCGCCGTCACCAACAGCCTGATCGCCGGTTTCGATTACCAGCGGTCGACCTATGACGTGACGCAGTACCTGGATTACACCATGTACACGGTTGCTTATAACGACCCGAATATCGACTTCCCGGTGGCCGATCCGGCGCTGTCGGCGCGCACGCGGAACACCTATGTGGAAAAGGGGCTGTATCTGCAGAACCACCTGGATTTCGGTCAGGGCACAAAACTGACCCTGGGGCTGCGCCACAGCGACTTCGACACCAAGGTCGAAAACCGGCTGACAGGCACCAGCGACAGCCAGGACAATTCCGCCACCACCGCCATGTTCGGCCTGACGCATGAAATGGCCAACGGCCTGACCCCATATCTGAGCTATACCGAAGGCTTCACCCAGAATGTCGGGCAGACCATCACCGGCGACGTGCTGGACCCGTCCGAAAGCAAACAATGGGAAATCGGTCTGCGCTATGCCCCGCGCGCGGACCTGATGTTCAGCGCGGCGCTGTTCGATCTGCGCAAGAGCAACGTCAAGGAATACGACCTGAACGACCCCACCTGGTCAAGCTTCACCCAGGCCGGCGAGATCCGCTCGCGCGGGATCGAGCTCGAGGCGCGCGGCCGGCTGTCCGACACCCTGCAGGCGGTGGTCGGCTATACCTATCTGGAAACCGAGATCACCAAATCCTCGGACCGGTCGCTTGTCGGCAACGAAAACGCCTTTGCGCCCAACCACCAGGCCTCGCTCTGGCTGGATTACGACGCGGGCAGCCTGGCGCCGGGCCTGAGCCTGGGTGGCGGTCTGCGCTATGTCTCGTCCTATTACGCGACCCAGAGCAACACCCGCGAAACGCCCGGCCACACGCTGGTGGATGTGGCAATCGGCTATGAGGTTGCAGATTTCGAGCTGGAACTGGGGATCACCAACCTGCTGGACAAGGAGTACGACAACGTCTGCTATGACGGCTACGGATGTTCGCGGGGCGAAGGCCGGATCTTTACCGTCGGGCTCAGCCGACAGTTCTGATCCGCCCCACCGCAACCGGACTTCCGGAGGATTCCGGTTGCGGTGGCTTGCAGCGCCCCGCGGTGAGCGGCGTTGATCCGCGGCGTCAAAGCGCGGCTCCGGGTGTGGCGGGGTATTGAATGTCTGTAGGCAATTCGAAAAGTTCGCCAGAGGCGCGTTCCCGACATAAAGCGCATCACCGCCCCGCATCTGAGAACGAGGCACGCATTGTCTCTCGGGCGTGGACGAGATCGCGGCCCGCCTGCCCGACGGGCTCGAGAGCGGAACCGGCGAAGGCGGGGGGCGCCTTTTCGGGCGGCGAAAGACAGCGCGTTCAACGCGCGCGCGCCCTGGCTCAGCGACCCAAGTACGTGGTGCCCGATGTGCGGACCAATCACCTCGATATACGCCACCAACTCGAGTTTTTGTCTCTCGTGCGGCGATCAGGTGCCACGGCGCTGATTTCGCTGCACGATCTCAACCTTGCAGCCAGCTATTGCGATCGGGTTGCGGTTCTTCATCAGGGGGAATCTCTCACGTGGGACCGCCACGGGAGGCAATGACCCCGGCCACGATTGAGGCCGTCCACCGGGTGGGCTGCGGACCATCTGCCGGAACCGGAAACCCTTGATCCGGGACAAATCTCCGATGTTCAGGATGACAGGGGGTGACCCTGACGATGCGGCGTCAGCACGCTGAAAGAGCCGTTGATATCCGGTCCAGGGCGCGGACCCGGTCTGGTCAGGGCGTCGGGCGGTTCTTGGCCGAAGATCCGGTCGGCGCGCCCCGTCCGATGCAGTCGCGCAGCTTGTTCCACGGGCCGCGCAGGCTTTGCACGCCGAAGCCGATCAGCGCGGCGCCCGGGATGCGCGCGGGCGCGTCATGCGGCCAGAGCCGCGCGCCCTCTTCGCGGTCCACCAGCGTCGCCGCCAGCGCGCGTCCCAGCGCGGCGGTGGTCGGCACGCCGCGCCCGGAATAGCCCGCCAAGGCCCAGAGGTCAGGCCCCAGTTCGAAAATCGCGGGCCTCTGTTTCGCCGAGACGCCCACGGTCCCGGACCAGTGATGCGTGAACCCCAGCCCCTGAAGCGCCGGGTACAGCCGCGCCAGCCGCCGCCCGGCCTGCGCGACGGTCGGCGCGGTGATCCGCCCGCGCCGCAGCTCGACCAGCCCGCCGGTGATGATCCGCCCCGAGCCGTCGACGCGGAAGAACATCGGGTCACGCCGCGTGTCGCTGAAGGTCACACCGCCGGGCAGGACCGCTGCCCGCTGCGCCTCTGTCAGCGGCTGCGATGCGACCGCGTAGGACTGCATGTGCACAAGGCTCTGCCGCAGCCGCGCCGGGATCGCCGCATCGGCATAGGCGTTGACCGTCAGCCCGACCTTGGGGGCGGCGATTTCTCCGCCCGGGGTGCGCAAAAGCCAGCCGTCCGGCCCCCGCTCCAGCCCCGTCAGCGGAGAGCGCACATGCAGCGCCGCGCCCGCCGCCTGCGCCGCCCCGGCGAGGCCGCGCACATAGGCCAGCGGGTTCACATGCCCGCCGTCGCGATGCACCCAGCCGCCGAGATAGCCGGGAATGCCGCTGAGCGCCGTGACCGCGTCGGGGCCGAGGAAGTCCCCCGCCTTTCCCAGACGCGCGTATTTCGCGTGGGCCGCGCGGGCGCGTTCCAGACCCGCCGCATCGTGGGCCGCGTTCAGCCAGCCTTTCTTCACCGGCTCGCAGGCGATGCCCAGTTCCACGATGGTGTCAAAGACCAGCCGCCCGGCATCGCGCAGCAGGGCAAAGCCCTCGGGCGGCAGGATGGCCTCGTCGAGATAGCCGAAGACCGGGATGCATTGCCCGTGGTTGCGCCCCGATCCGCCGTGGCCCACCTCCTGCGCCTCGATCAGCGCGACAGAGACGCCGCGCCGCGCCAGCATCAGCGCCGCGATGGTGCCGCTGAACCCGGCCCCGACAAGCGCCACGTCGACCGCGATGCGGCCTTCCAGCGGCGTGCTCGCGGGCGCGGGCGGGGCGGTGTCGACATAGGGCGATTCATGGATCATGCGCGGGCCTCCACCCGGGCCGTCTGGTGCAGGGCAGCGGTCAGGCGGTCCGCCCAGCCCTCCTGCGCGGTGCGGGTTTCCACAAGGTCGTTGCTGACCTCCAGCCCGCAGGCGCGCCGCCCCGTCCCCCACGTGTGGCGGTCGACGGTAAAGACCCCGTCGCGCCCGGTGTAGGGCCGGTTGTCGCCCAGCGTGCCGCAGCCTTCGAGCGCCGCCAGCAGCGCCTGCGACAGCGCGGGCGATTCGTTCCAGATCGTGCCCGCGTCCCAAGGGCGGCGCAGCCCGTCCATCACCCGCGTGCAGGTATGCAACGCAAGGAACAGCGGGTCCGCATGGCGCGCCTGCACCTGCTGCCAGAGCCGGTTGAGCGCCGCGTGATAGGGCCAGAAAATCGCGTCCCGCCGCGCCTCGCGCCCGGCCTCTGTCAGGGCGTTGCCGGGGATCGGCACGCCCTCGACCGCCGTCGCGATGGACCGCGGGTCGGCGATCCAGCGATTGAGGTCCAGCACCAGCCGGCTGACGGTGCCAAGGATCACCGGCGCGTCCAGCCGCGCCGCCAGCATCCGGGCCAGCGGCTCTACCCCCAGATCGCAGAAGTGATGTGTCCCGTACCAGTCCGGCGCCAGCCCCAGCGCGTGGCCCTCGGGCACCGCCACCCCGGCATGATCCACCACGATCAGCCCGGGAAAGCGGCCCTCGGGGTTCAGGATCTCGAAGGGCTCACGCATCGCCCTGCCCCGTGCGCCGCAGCGCCTCTATGCGTTCCAGCCGCCTGCGCACGCCGTCGCGGTCGCGGTCCACGACCGCCGCCACCAGCGCCTCGACCTGCGCCGTGGGCACCACCCGCGACCCGAAGGGCGAGGGGGACTCGTCCGGCGCCACAAGCACCGCCTCGGCCAGCTCCGCCACCGGAGAGCGCCACGGATCGGTCAGCACTACCACCCGTGCCCCCTGCCCCTTCGCCGTGCGGGCGAAGGCCAGCAGATCGTCCTGATAGCGACGGTAGTCGAAGACCACGAGCACGTCGCGCGGCCCGATGTCCACCAGCGGATCGAAGGCGAAGCCAAGCGGCCGGTCGATCAGCGACACCCCGGCCCGCACCTGCCCCAGGTGCGCCGCAAGGCGCTGCGCGAGATTGCGGCTGTAACGCCCGCCAAGCGCCTTCACCGACAGCTTCGGGTCCGCCAGCAGGTCAACGATGCGGTCGAATTCCGCCGGGACCGCGCGGTCGGCGGCGCGGCGCAGCGCCTCGGCCTGCATCAGAAGCGTGCGGCGGTAGAGATGTTCTCCGGCGGCCTCTTCGGCAGGCGCGGCCATCTGCACCACCGGAGAGCCGAGCTGCCGGTCCACCTCTGTCATCACCGCCGCCTGAAAGCCTGCGAAGCGCGGAAAGCCCAGCTTGTTGAGGTAGCGCAGCACCGTCGGCCCGCTGACCCCCGCCCGCGTGGCCAGCGCCTCGACCGTGCCGAGCGCGCTTGTCGGGAAGCTCTCGGTCAGCGCGGCGGCGACCTTGCGCTCTGCCGCCGAAACCGCGCCGTTGCGCAAGAGCGCCGAGAGGTCCTGTGAAGAAATCATCGCGGCGTCCCGCTGCCCTGCTTGTAATATTTGTTACATCTTGACTGATAACGAAACCGCTCGCAACATGTATTACATTCGAAAAGGGGAATCCCACCCCGCCACAGGGCGCCGCCAAGGCCCCGGACACCGACAGGAGACCTTTCATGAAGACCCTCTCGACCTTTCTGGGAACGGCGCTTGCGCTGATGCCGCTTGCGGCCAGCGCCGAGCGCGGCAGCGACGGAGAGCTGCGCATCCTCTACTGGCAGGCTGCCTCTTCGATGAACCCCTACCTGTCCGGCATCGCGAAAGAGACCGAGGCCGCCTCGCTAGTGCTGGAACCGCTGGCGCGGTTTTCCGAGACCGGCGCGCTGGTCCCGATCCTCGCGGAAGAGATCCCCACGGTCGAGAACGGCGCCGTGGCCGAGGACCTGACCGCGATCACATGGCGCCTGCGCGAGGGGCTGATGTGGTCCGACGGCACGCCCGTCACCGCCTCTGACGTGGTCTTCACATGGCAATATTGTACCGACGAGGCCAGCGGCTGCGCCGCGCTCCAGCAGTTCGAGGGCGTGACAGAGGTCGTGGCCGTGGACGACCGCACCGTCGAAATCCGCTTCTCCGAGCCGAAGCCCTACCCCTACGCGGCCTTCGTCAGCTCTGAATCGCCGATCCTGCAAGAGGCGCAGTTCAAGGACTGCACCGGCGCCCGGGTGTCGCAATGCACAGAGCAGAACACCTATCCCATCGGCACCGGCCCCTACATGGTCGAGGATTTCCGCGCCAATGACATCATCACCTATGCGATGAACCCCGAATACCGCGACCCGGACAAGCCCGCCTTTTCCACCGTCACGATCAAGGGCGGCGGCGATCCGAATTCCTCGGCCCGGGCGGTGCTTCAGACCGGCGAGGTCGATTATGCCTGGAACCTGCAACTGCCGCCCGACGTCCTCGACGCCATGAGCGGCGGCCCCGGCGAGGTCATCACCTCGGGCGGCTCCGCGGTCGAGTTCCTTTTCCTGAACCAGACCGACCCGAACCCCGATCTGGGCGACGCGCGCTCGACCGTCGAAGGCGGCGCGCACCCCTTTCTGACCGATCCGCGCGTCGGTCAGGCGCTGTCCATGGCCATCGACCGCACCGTGATCGCCGAGGCGCTCTATGGCGACAGCGGCGTTGCGGGCTGCGCCGTCATTCCCGCGCCCGATCTCTACACCTCCGACACCTTCGACGGCTGCGTGACGCAGGACATCGAAGGCGCCAAGGCCCTGCTGGACGAGGCCGGCTGGACCGATACGGACGGCGACGGCATCCGCGACAAGGACGGCGTGAAGCTGTCGATCCTCTACCAGACCTCGACCAATGGCGTGCGGCAGGACAGCCAGTCGCTGATCAAATCGTGGTGGGAAGAGCTGGGCGTCGAGACGGAATTGCGCAACATCGACGCCTCTGTCTTCTTCGGCGGCGACGCGGGCTCGCCCGACACGCGGCAGAAGTTCTATGCCGATGTGCAGATGTACACCGACAACTCCAAGGGGCAGGACCCCGAAGCCTTCCTCGGCAACTGGAGCTGCGCCAACATCCCGGGCCCGGCGACGCAGTGGCAGGGCAACAACATCCAGCGCTTCTGCTCGGATGATTACGAGGCCAAGATCGCCGAGTTCCGCACCGCCGCCTCGCTGGAGGATCGCGGCCGCCTCGCCCGCGAGATGAACGACATGCTGGTAGGGTCCTACACGATCATCCCGCTGATCCACCGCAGCATCCTGTCGGGCAAGGCCAAGACGCTGGAAGGCGTGCGGATGAACAGCTGGGACAGCCAGATCTGGAACATCGCCGACTGGTATCGCGCCGACTGATCCCTTGGCGTTTGCGCACGGCAAAAGGCCCCGGGCGTCACACCCGGGGCCTTTTCGCAACCTCAGCGTAACGTCTGTCAATCGGCACGCACTCTTGAATAGCCCCCGGTTTCTTAGGCGCGCTCGTGCCCCAGTTTCTGCTGCGGCCCGGGCCGACGGCCGCCCCAAACGCGCGCTTTCGGCGGCAACGACCCTCGAACCGGGGCTTGCGACCGGGCGCGAGGGCCTTGCCCATGCCGATCCCGTCGGCGCCATCGGGTTCTTCATCATCATCGTGGTGACGCTGGGCGGCATTCGGGGCGGATGGCTCACGCCGACCGAGGGCAGGACCGTCGGGGTGGCAGGAGCGATCCTGGGGTATGCGCGCCCCTCAAGTGCGACTCCCATCAGAAAACAGATGGTGATCGCATGAAGGGAGTTTGCCATGCACTGCCGGGCAAGGCCTCGTAAAGCAAGGCCCTGAGAGGAGAGCAGTTAGCCACGCCACCGAGCGCGCCGTTCCGATCGGAGCGATATGGTCTGCGCCAGCAGTGCCTTGGCGAACACTGCCCCGGGCGCCCGGGACAGCGACAGGTTCAGGAAGACAGACCGGCAGCCGCCAGCGAGACCGATGGCAAGGGCCATCAGTCCGTGAAGCGCCGGGCCTGGCCTCGTTGATGCGGTCAGGTCAGACCCGCGCCAACCGGCGCTTGCGCAGCGCCCTCAACAGCGGCGCACAGACGAGCACCAGCAGCATGACGATAAAGAGCACCAGCGCGATGGGACGTTCGAGCATGTAACCCAGCGGGTTCCCGCGCGAGATCTGCATCGTGCGCACCAGCTCGCCCTCCATCATCCGGCCCAGCAACAGGCCGATCACGGTCGCCGCCACCGGGTAGTCGTGGCGGCGCATCAGCCAGCCAAGCGCGGCAAAGCCCGCCACGGTCAGCGGCCCGGCGATAGTGCCGGTGATGCCGTAGCCGCCCCATGCACACATGGCGAGAACCGAGGGCACCAGGTAGGACAGCGGCACACGGACCACGAGGCCCAGCAGGCGCAGGCTCAGCAGGCCCAACACCGCCAGCAGCACCACCTGCCCGAGATTGCCGAGGATGATCGAATACACGATGTCGGTCTGGTTGCGGATGAAGCTGGGTCCGCCGATGATATTGTGGAAGGAGAACGCCGCCAGCAGCACCGCCGTCGCCGCGCCGCCGGGGATGCCAAGCGCCAGCAGCGCCGTCATGGAACCACCCTCGGACGAGGAGTTGGCGCTTTCGGCGGCGACCACGCCCTCGGGCGCGCCATTGCCGAAGCGCTCGGGGGTCTTCGAGGTGCGCTTGGCCTCGCCGTAGGATACCAGGTTCGCCACCGACGAGCCGACGCCGGGGATCGCCCCGATCACCGCGCCCAGAAGGCTGCCGCGGATCAGAACGCCGGGATATTTGAACGTCTCGCCCGCGCCCCTGAGGATACGCCCGAAAGAGATGTCGCGCTGCGCATCGTCGCGCACCAGATAGGTCTCGCCGCGCAGACGCAGCAGTTCCGAGGCGGCGAAGATGCCGATCATCGCGGGCACCACCGGAAGGCCATCAATAAGGTAGGGCATGCCCACCTGCGTGCGCATCACGCCGGTGGTCGACATGCCGATCTGGCTCAGCATCAGGCCGAAGAACCCGGCCAGCAGCCCCTTGGACATCTTGCTGTCATTCAGCGTCGCGATCAGCGTCAGCCCCCAGAGCACGACCACCACCATCTCAAGCGGGCCGATCTTGAGCACGAAGGCCGCCAGCGGCTGGATCAGCAGCATCAGCAGGATATAGCCCACGAAGGCCCCCACGACCGAGGCCGCAAGCCCGATGCCAAGCGCCTCGTTGTGCTTACCCTGCCGGGCCATGGGGTAGCCGTCGAAGGCGGTCGCGATAGAGGAAGACGAGCCGGGGATGTTCATCAGGATCGCCGTCACCCCGCCGCCATAGGCGCCGCCGGTGAAGATCGCGGTGAGGAACAGCATGGCCTGAAGGAAATCCATGCCGAAGGTGACCGGCAGGAACACCGCCATCGCCATGGAGATCTGAAGGCCGGGGATCGAGCCGAAGACAAGGCCGATGAGCAGGCCGGGGATGACCCAGAGCCACGGCGTGAAGCCGGAAAACAGCAGGTCGAAGGCCTGCGAGAGGGCGAATTGATCGATCATCTCAAAGCACCAGCGTCAGCATGGGATAGGGGAAGAGGCTGCCAAACCCGTAGACCAGCAGTGCCGTGAAGATCGCGGCGAAGACCGGCGGCTGCCACCAGCCCCGGCCCCCGCTCATCACCACGCCGCCCCAGACGAAGAGGAAGGTGGCAAGATCGAAGCCGATATGGGTCAGCGCGTAGCAGAACGCCGCGAAGCCGGCGAGCAGAAGGATGTCGCCCCAGATGGCGGTATCGGGCGCAGGCTTGGCCTTTGCCTCGGGATCGCGCACCTTGAGCAGCGGCGCGACGATCAGCACGATGCAGATCAGCGCGATCACCGCCGCCACCGGGGCGACGACGATCAGGTTGTCCATGCTGGCCCGCGCGCGGACCGCGCTTTGCGTGATAAAGGCGGAGACGGCAAGGATGATGCCGATCAGCGCGGCGTGGGTGGCTTGGAATTTGCCTGTCACGAGGGTCTCCTGCGGTCTTGGCTGCCGTTCTGGGGATGTCGGTCGTGGGTGCCCACGCGGCGGCGCGAGCGGGGAAGCGGGCGGCGCGCGTCCAACCCCCCTGCCCTATGGCAGGAACGCCCGCACCGCCTGCGAAGAAGGGGCGCCACGGCGCCCCTTCTGGTCAGTCCGAAAGGATCACTCGTCCGCGAAGCGCTTGAGGATCTCGAAGTTGGACAGGATGATCTCGGTGGTGCGCTCGGGCCCGAGCCATTCCGCGCCCATGTCCTGGGCCCGCAGGCTGGCGACGAACTCTTCGTCCTGCATCACGGCCTGATAGGCGTCGACCATCTGCTGGAAGGCCTCGGGGTGGTTTTCCTTGAAGGTCGCATGTGCCGCGAGGCCGCGCATGGAACCGGCAAGGGTGGTCACCGGATCGTGGCCCGAGGCCTGCAGTGCCTCGTCGAGGGTCGGCGCATCCCAGTCGTCCGAACGCTCGTCCGCTGCATAGGCCAGCGGGCGGACGTATTCGGCGATGGACAGCGTGCCGTCGGCGGCAAGCACGGTCATATCGACCTGCCCGCCCGCAACGGCGGTCCGCGCCGCGCCGCCGGACTCGTAGGTCACCACGTTGACGTCGTCCTCGGTCAGGCCAAAGGCCTCGAGCGCGAGCCTGAGGTTGATCGCGCCGGAGGAGTTCGGCACCACCGACACGCTGAGGCTGCCGGGGTTTTCCTTGGCCGCCGCCATGAAATCGGCCAGCGATTCATAGGGGGTCTCGGCGTTTACCGCGAAGATGTCGAAGTCGTTCCACTGGCCATTGATGAAGGCGAAATCCTCGAGGCTGTAGGTCGCGTCGAAGTTCAGGACCGCGTTCGACACATAGGGGTGGATCGAGGTCGCAAGGAAATAGCTGCCGTCATCGGGCATATTCATGAAGTAGGTGTGCCCGACGTGGCCGCCGCCACCTTCCTGGTTGATGACGGTGATCGGGGTCTCAAGCTCGTCCGACAGGCGCTGCGCGAGGGCGCGTGCGGTGCGGTCGGCAGAGCCGCCCGGCCCGAGTGCCACGACGAAGGTAATCTGGCGCGGCGGCCAGTTCTCTGCCGCCAACACCGCAAGCGGCGAAACGGCGGTGGTCAGCAGTGCAGCCAGCGTGGCCGCGGAAAAAGCGCGTTTGGTGAGCTTCATCGAATCCTCCCCTAATGTCTCATGTCCTGGCATTATTGTACTACAATATTGCCGATGGCAAGACTTACGCGCAGCCAACCCCAACTGTCAAGCCGCTAAGAATTCTTGACAATCAGGCCAGTTTGCCGCCTATTTATCCGTAATATCAGCGTTTAAGGTGGGTCATTGCTAACAATTCATGGCATCGGCCGGGCAGAGGAGGGCCTTATTTTGTCAACAAAACAGGATGAGGCACGGGGCATCGCCGCAGAGCGGATCGCCCGTGCACTGCAAGAGGAAATCCTGTCCGGCGCGCTTCTTCCGGGCACCCGCCTGGGCGAGGTCGCCATCGCCGAACGCTTCGACGTCAGCCGTGGCCCGGTCCGCACGGCGCTTGGCCATCTGGCCGAATCCGGCACCGTGTCCATCGTGCCCAACAGCGGCGCGCGGGTGCGCGAGCTGAGCCGCGACGACGCCCGCGCGCTTTACGAGGTGCGCGCCGCACTGGAATCAGAGGCGGCCCGGCTGGCCGCGAACCATGCCGAGGCCGGGACAAGAGAGGCGCTCGACCGCCTGCTGGGGCACCATGCGGGCGAGATCTCGGCCCATCCGCAGGGCGCCTACCTGCAACCCCCCGGCGACCGCGATTTCCACATGGTCATCGCCCGCATGGCCGGGAACCCGATCATCCTGCGCTATCTTACCCGCGAACTTTACCCCCAGCTGTCGCTGCTGCGCGTCAAGCATCGCAACGTCACCGGGCGCGGTCAGGCGGCACTGTCGGAACATCACCGCATCGCCGAGGCCATCGCCGCCGGTGACGGCGAGGTCGCCGCGCTGCTGATGCGCCGCCACGTCCTTGCCAGCTGGAACGCGCTAGAGGCGCAGCTGAGCGCAACCCCGGAGGAGCCCGCCCCGTGACCCAACTTGCCATCCCCGCCGTCTTCATGCGCGGCGGCACCTCGAAGGCACTTGTGCTGCATCGCCGCGACTTGCCTGCGGACGAAACCCGCTGGCCCGCGCTGTTCGCGGCCATGCTCGGCTCGCCCGATCCCAACCTACGCCAGCTCGACGGCATGGGCGGCGGCATCTCGTCGCTGTCCAAGATCTGCATCATCGGCCCCGCGACGCGGCCCGACGCCGACATCGACTACACCTTCGCGCAGGTGGGCGTGGTCGATGACAGCGTGGATTTCTCCGGCAATTGCGGCAACATGAGCTCGGCCATGGGGCCCTTTGCCTATGACGAGGGGCTGGTCGGCGGCCCCCGCGACGGCGAGACGGTCGTGCGCATCCACAACACCAATTCCGGCAAGGTCATCGCCGCGCGCTTCGCGGTATCGGGCGGGCGCGCCGAGGTCAGCGGCGATCTGCACATCCCCGGCGTCCATGGCAGCGGCGCGCCGGTGGCGCTGGATTTCCTCGACCCCACCGACACCAACGGCAGGGGCGCCCTGCCCAGCGGGCAGGGGGTCGACCGGCTGACGCTGGCGGATGGCTCCGAGGTCGCGGTGACGATGATCGACGCCGCCGTCCCCTCGGTCTTCGTGGCGGCCCCGGATGTCTCGGGCGACACCGGCGCCCACCCCGCCGCCATCGACGCCGACAGGGCGCTGATGGCGCGGCTGGAAGAGATCCGCCAGCAGGCCTCCGTCGCCATGGGCCTGACCGACAGCCTCGATGCCGCGAAGGCGCGCATTGCCACGCCCAAGGTCGCCATGGTCGCGCCGCCCGCCGCCTACGACGATCTGTCGGGCAACCGCCATGCGCCCGCAGGCCACGACCTCCAGATCCGCATGATCTCTGCCGGGCAGGCCCACCGCGCGGTGCCCGTCACCGGCGCGCTTGCGCTGGCCTGCGCCGCCGCCGTCGACGGGTCGGTCGTGCAGCGCCAGATCGCGCCGGGCGGCGATCCGCAGACCCTGCGCATCGGCACGCCGTCGGGCATCGTCTCGGTCGGTGCCACCCGCGACCCGCAGACCGGCACGATCACCGCCGCGCGCATCCTGCGCACCCAGCGGCGGCTCATGGATGGCCGCGTCTACGTACCCCTTTCCAAGACAACAGAATAAGCGAGCAACCCCATGCTGAATCACGAAGTGAACAAACGGTTCAAGGATCGCATTGCCTCGGGCGGTGCCCTGATGCTGCCCGGCGCGGCCAATGCGCTTGCGGCGCGGGTGATCGAGGATCTGGGTTTCGAGGCGGTGTACCTCTCGGGCGCAGGCCTGACCAATACCTTCCTCGGGATGCCGGACCTTGCCTTCGTCTCGCTTCCCGAGATCGCGCAACACACCGCCGCCATCCGTGACGCGACCGAGCTGCCCATCGTGGTGGATGCGGACAACGGTTTCGGCAACGGGCTGAACGTGCGCCACACCGTGCGCACGCTGGAACGGGCGGGCGCCTCGGCGATCCAGCTCGAGGACCAGAAGACGCCCAAGCGCTGCGGCCATTTCTCGGGCAAGGACGTGGTGCCGCTGGCCGAGGCGCGCGCGCGCATCAAGGCCGCGGTGGATTCCCGGCAGGACGAGAACACGCTGATCGTGGCCCGCACCGACGCGGCGGCCACCGATGGCATGACCGAGGCGCTCGACCGCGCGGCGGCCTTCATCGAGGACGGCGCCGACATCACCTTCGTCGAGGCACCCCAGACCGTGGACGACCTGCGCGCCATCCCCAAGGCGCTGCCAGGCACGCCGCAACTGGTGAACCTGGTGGTCGGGGGCAAAACGCCGATCCTGACAGTGGACGAATTCACCGACATGGGCTTTTCGCTGGTCCTTTATGCCAACGTCGCGCTGCAATCGGCGCTATACGGCATGCAGACCGCGCTGACCCAGCTGCGCGATCAGGGCCGGATGGACGAAGACGGCCCTCTTGCGGGTTTCCTCGAACGCCAGCGTGTGGTGCGCAAGGATCTCTTCGACGACCTGGACAAGCGCTACGCCTACTGAGGCCCAGCCCATCCGTCGGTCAATGAAGGGTGGGCGCCGCCGCGAGCCATGACATCGCCCACCCCCCACGGTGCGTCGCGTGCCGGGTAATTTTGGCCGGCACGACCGGCCTCACCCCCAGTCATCGTATCGTCCGAGCTGAAGCTGAGGTCGTCGATCCCGTCGTGCAGCACCGATCCGGGCGCTTCGGTCCTGATCGTGCTCAAGGCAATCCCCTTCGCGTGGGCCCCCGACGAGCCGGGTTCGCGCATCCGGTGGCTCTTCGCCGCCCGCGAGGCCCGACAGATCGCCATGCGGCCGTTTCATCCTCGCCGGACATCGCCGCGATGGCAAGCATTCCGCCGCCGCACGCTTCTTGCCGCGCGCCGGGCCAGACAGTGCCTTTGGCCGCATCCCGGCAGCGGCAAGACGCTCTGCAATCGGACATGGCAGAGCCCTCTTGCTTTCCGCAGACCCATATCGGGCGCCCATCCCCGTTCGGCAGGCGAAGGGCATGGCCAATTTCCCCGAAATGGATAATCTGTTCCCGGAATGCCGCTCTGAGGGGTGGCCGAGCGGGGAAGTCATGGACCATGATGCACTTGCATTTCGCGCGCATGTCGGGGCCTTCCCGAAGCGTCAGGCCGTGTGGCGCCCGGAGCTGGAAGACGAGCCTGACAAGGGCCTGATCGTGGCGGTGACCGCCGAGCGGCAAAGGAAGTGAGTCCGGATGACCCATGATATCGGAGAGCAGCAAAGCCAACGGTCCGCCCGGCGGGTGGCTGTCGTCACTGTCCTCGTGCTGGTTGCGCTGGTGGTGCTCTACGCGATGACAGATCGGCTGGCCCCGTCGTCCTCGCGCGGGATGGTATCGGCGCAGGTGGTGCAGATCGCACCGCGCGTTTCGGGCGAGGTGGTGGCGGTCCATGTCGAGGATGACGCGGTCGTGCAGGCGGGCGATCCGTTGCTGTCGCTGGATGCCCGCCCCTTCGAGCTCGCCGTGCGCCAGGCCGAGGCGCAGCTTGAAACCGCGCTGCAGAACATCGACGCCTCCAGCGCCTCGCTCGTGGCCGCGCAGGCCGCCGTCACCCAGGCGCGCACCACGCTCGACAACACCCGGGCCGAGGCCGAACGCACCTTCCGGCTGGAGGAACGCGGGATCGCGGCCACGGCACAGGGAGATCAGGCCCGCGCCAGTGTTGCCGGGGCCGAGGCCCAGTTGCAGAGCGCCGAGGCCAATCTGGCAAGCGCCCGCGCCCAGCTTGGCCCGCAGGGCGAAGACAACCCTGCCATTCGCGCCGCCGAGGCACAGCTGGAACAGGCGCAATACGATCTGGCCTCGACCACCGTCACCGCCCCGCATCTGGGCGTCGTCACCAATGTGACCCTGTCCGAGGGGCAGTTTGTCGGCGCCGGCAATCCGGCGCTGACCTTCATCGACGCCGAGGCGGCCTGGATCACCGTCGATCTGCGCGAAAACCAGTTGCAGGCGGTGCGCCCGGGCGATCCCGCCCGCCTGCTTTTCGACGCCCGGCCCGGGAAAACCTTCGAAGGCCGGGTGCAGAGCATCGCCTGGGGCATCAGCCCGGGGCGGACCGTGCAGGACGGGCTTGTGGTAAACCAGCCCAGCAACCGCTGGTTCGAACCCGCGCGACGCATCCCGGTGCGGATAGAGCTGATCGGCGGGATGGAGGCCTGGCCGCGCAGCACCCGGGTTGGCGGCAAGGTACATGCGGTGATCTTTGCCGATGGCAGCGAGAACGGCGCCATCGCCCTGCTGGCAAGCGGGCTTCAGCGCCTGCGGTCCTGGGTCAGCTACCTGCACTGACATGTATGTCACGCCCCGCCCCAACGTCGATGACGACCCGCATTATGGCCTCCGCCTTGGCCTGACCGGGGCGCTGGCCTATGCCGCGATCCCGCTGCTCGATCCGGCCCTTCCGCCGATCGTTGCGGCGCTGCCCATGGGCCTTATCGCGGGACAGCGCCGCGCCTTCGATCCGGCCAGGCTTTTGGCCGGGGTCGCCGCAATGATCGCACTGCCCTGGATCATGACCTGGCTGGTCGAGACGCTGCGCCCGATGCCGCTGGCCTATGTCACGGCCATGTGGGGGCTCTATTTCGCCGGGTTCCTGATGGTCCTGCGGTCCGGCGCACAGACCGGCATGCTGATCGTCATCGTCACGGTACTGATGTCGGTGATGGGGATGCATGGCAGCGCAACGGTAGAGACCATGCGCGACGGCTTCGTGCAGGCCGCATTTGTCGCACTGGTCGTCGGACCGCTGGTCTACCTGCTGGTGCCCGCACGCACCGCCGAAAAGCACGTCGACGATCCCCTGCCGGGCCATGGCAATGCCGTCACGGGCGCCGCCATCCGGGCGACCGTCCTGCTTGCGCTCAGCTTCTGGCTTTACGCCGTGATGCAGCCCACCGACATGATGATGGCGGTGATCGCGGCGATGGTCCTGGTGTTCCCGACCCGCCGGGCGGTGTTCTCCGAAGCCTTCCAGCGCCTGCGCGCGACCCTCTTCGGCGCCGCACTGGCACTTGCGGCCCTGATGGTGTTCACCCTGTCGCCGCATCTGCCGATCATCCTCGGGCTGGTTTTCCTGGGTGGTCTCTGGCTGGGCCAGAAGATGCTGTTCGGTCCGCATCCCAGCATGGTCTATCAATATGCTTTCTCGGTGATGCTGGCGCTGATCGCCGGGGCGCTCAGCACCCAGGATGCCGGCTATGCCGCCTTCACGCGGATCGCCCTGACCCTGACCGGCGCCTTTTCGGCGGCCTTTGCCGTCGCGCTGCTGGATGCGCTGACCGGCTGGCGGCCATTGCCCAAGGAGAGCCCGGTATGAAGATGCCCCGTTTCTACATTCTGGCCCTGACGCTTGGGCTGCTGTTCTTTGCCGCGTCGCTGACGCCGACGCTGATCCCCCGCGGCTGGGTCGTGCAGGGGGCGCTTGGCGGGGTTGTCATGGCGCTGGGATACCTGATCGGACGCGCGGCGCTGTCGATCTGGCGGTTGCTGGAGCTGCCCGAGGCGACCGGACGCGCGTTGATGCGGCTGCGGGTCGCCATCGTCCTGCCCTTCCTGATCCTGCTTGTTCTGTGCATTTCGCAGGCGCGCGACTGGCAAAACGGCGTCCGCGAACGGATGGAAATGCCGCCGCTGGAAACCTCGCATACGCCGCAGATGCTGGCCCTGGCGATCTTCGTCTTTGTGCTGCTGTTTGTCCTTGGCCTGGCGGTCCAGTGGCTGTTCGACCGGGTGCGCACCCGCCTCTACCGCTACATGCCGCCACGGGCCGCGAATGTCGCCGGGCTTGCCGTCACCGGGCTGCTGCTGCTTGTCGTCACGCGCGACGGCATGCTCGACCGGGTCATCGGTGCGCTGGACAGATCCTACACCACCGCGCAGGCGCTGTTCGAGACCGCCCCGCCGATCCCGGAGGGCATCGAGACGGGCGGCGCGGCCTCCCTTGTCGACTGGAGCGCGCTTGGTCAGCCGGGCCGCAACTACGTGGCATCCGGTCCGAAGGCCGCCGATATCGCCGCCTTTACCGGGCGCGCCGCCCTTCAGCCGATCCGCGTCTATGTCGGGCTTGCCGAAGACAAAAGCCCCGAGGCCCGCGCCCGGATCGCGCTGGAAGAGCTGCGCAGGCAGGGCGGGTTTCAGCGCGAGGTTCTGATCGTCGCCCTGCCCACCGGCACCGGCTGGCTCGACCCCGGCGCGCTCGACCCGGTCGAATACATGCATGGCGGCGATGTCGCGACGGTGGCCGCGCAATACTCGTACCTGCAATCCCCGCTTGCGCTGATTCTTGAAACCGATGCCGGTCTCGACCAGGCCGAGGCGCTCATCGGCGCGGTGCACCGCTACTGGCGCTCGCTGCCCGAAAACAGCCGGCCGCGCCTTTATATTCACGGCCTCAGCCTGGGCGCCTGGTCCTCGATGTATGGCACCGACCTCTTTGCGCTGCTCGACGATCCCATCGACGGCGCGCTCTGGGTCGGGTCGCCGTTCCCCTCGGCCAAATGGCGGGCGGTGGTAGCCTCCCGCAACGCGGGCAGCCCCTACGTCGCCCCGGTTCTCGGCGACGGGCGGCTGGTGCGTTTCGCGTCCAATTACCAGAACGCCCTCGGCCCGGACGGCTGGGGGGCCATGCGGATTGTCTATCTGCAATACGCCAGCGACCCGATTGTCTTCTACGAACCGGCCTCGGTGTTCCGGCCTCCGGTCTGGATGACCGAGCCGCCAGCAGCGGATGTGTCGCCCGAAATGCGGTTCATGCCGATTGTCACGCAGTTTCAGCTGGCGGTGGACATGGCCCTGGCGACGACGGCACCGGCGGGATACGGCCATTCCTATTTCGGGCGCGACTACGTCGAGCCCTGGGTTGCCCTAACCGCCCCTGAGAACTGGAGCGCCAAGGACACGGAGCGCCTGATCGCGCATTGCGACAGCGGTTTCCAGATCGGCTGCGACCACAAATGACCCGGTGCTTCTCCTGAACAGCACCGCAGCCTCAGGGACATACCGCAACGGTCCCGGACGCGCGGTCCGGTCTGGCCCGACCGTCAGCCCTTCCAGAACCGCAAGGGGGTGAGTTCGAGCGTCGTGATGACGCCCCCCCCACCACGCGTCCTCGTCGGACCAGAGTGGTCGAAAGTTCAGATTAGTCATGGGTGAGTGGGGTCTATGGTCACCGCGTCAACATCACCTTCCCGGGAATATGAAAAAGGGGCCGGGATTCTCTCCCGGCGCCACGCAGTGTCCGATTGCCGGGCCGTCAGCCGAAACGGGTCTTGATGGCGGCGACCACGCGGCCCGCTGCATCCAGCTCCCAGAGCACGCTGTAACGGTCGATGCAGGTGCAGGGGTGCGAGATGCCGAATTCGATCACATCGCCCGGGCGCAGCCCCGCGTGATGCAGGAAAGCGTGCTGGTCGTTCAGCTTCGTCACCGTGACGCCGATATCCGCAACCGGCGCGCCATCCCGCCAAAGGCGCAGCGCGACCGGCAGGTCCTGATCGATGGCCACGTCGCGCAGACCCATGCCGCAGATCGCAAGCCCCTCTTCGGGGGTCGAGAGCACCTCGGCCCAGAGCCGCAGGGTCGGGATGAAGGCGCCCTCGGGGTGACCGCCGCGCTTCTGCATATCCGCAAGCCCGCGCTCGTAGACGCCGTGGTCGTGGAAGTAGAGCGCGCCTGAGCGCAACACCAGATCGGTGTTCGGGGCCCGTGCCAGATCGCCCAGCAACGCCAGCACCCGGTCGAACCAGGCCGAGCCGCCCATCGACAGCATCAGCGGCGCGTCGGGACCGGTAGCCTCGCGGATCTGCGCGAACAGCGCCTTGCTGCGGATCAGCAGCGCGTCGATGCGGCGCTGGCTTTCGGCGGGGTCCGCCACCGCGCTGGCGCCCTCGTAGGCAGCAAGCCCGGACAGGCCCAGCCTGCCCTCGGACAGGATGCGCCGCGCCAGCGCCAGTGCCTCCTCGTCGCGGCGAATCCCGCCGCGGTCGGTGCCGATCTCGACCAGCAGACCAAGCGGCGGCAGCGTCTCGTCCCATGCGGCGCAAAGCGCCTCGTAGGTCTCGACGCTATCGACAAAGATGTGAAATTCGGCGCCCGGGTAGCCCTTCAGAAGCGCCGCGAGACGCCGCGCCGCCGCCGCGCCGCCGATGCCATTGGCGAGGATCAGCCGCGTGATCCCTGCGTCGAGCAGAACCGCCGCCTGCCGGATATCGGCCACCGTGGTCCCCCAGGCGCCCGCGTCCAGCAGGCGCTGCGCCAGCAGCGGCGCCATCGGGGTCTTGGCATGGGGTGCAAGCTTTGCGCCGTGACCTGCCACGTGATCCATCATCAGCCGCGTGTTCGCGTCGAAGCCCGGACCGTCGAGGGTGATCATCGGCAGCTGCAAGGCGCCGTCCGCCGGGAAATGGGTGCCGTCGGTCGCCTCATCGGCGCTGCCGCCGGTGGGAAAGCCGCGCAGGGTTGCGTCGAGGGGGGTGGTCATGGGCGACTCCTGTAGATGTTCGTTATAACGGTCGTATTTCTGGAACGACGGCGCTTCAAGAGAGGACTTCCCGGACAAGACGCAAGAAATCCGAAATGTGTTACGCTATAATGGACAACTCGGCAAATCCCGGCTACCCCGCATGCACAGACGGACCAAGGAGACCAAACATGACCATCAAGCGGCACGGCGTCGGCGACGCAAAGGGGAACGGACAGAAGGCCCTGCCCTTCGCCAAGGCAACCGAGGCGGACGGCTGGCTCTATGTGTCGGGCCAGACCCCGATGAAGGACGGCGAAGTCGCCGGCCACGGCATCGTCGAGCAGTCGCATATCGCGATCCAGAACATGCTGAAGATCGTCACCGACGCGGGCTACACCGCCGCCGACATCATGCGCGTCGGCGTGTGGCTGGACGATCCGCGCGATTTCTGGAGCTTCAACGGCGTGTTCGAACAATACTTCGGCGACAACCCGCCCGCCCGCGCCTGTGTGCAGTCGGCCATGGTCGTCGACTGCAAGGTCGAGGTGGATTGCATCGCTTTCAGGAAAGCGTAATTTCCCGACGGGCCGCGCGGGGATTTCGCGCGGCCCATGCACGAGGGGCGAGACATGGAACGCAAACGCGCACGCGGGCTCGACCGCGCGGTCGAGATCTGTGACCTGCTGGCGCGGGCCAGTCGCCCCATGCCCCCGGCCGAGATCGCCCGCGCCATCGGCGCGCCGCGGTCGTCGGTCTACGAGCTTTGCGCCACGATGACCGGGCTCGGCCTGCTCGAAGCGGACGCCAGGGGCATGCTCTACCTCGGGCGCAAGACGCATTTCTGGGGGCGCAGCTACCTTGCGGGCTTCGACCTGGCGCGTGAGGCGCAGCCGATTCTGGACGCGCTGACCGCGCAGACCGGCGAGACCTCGCAGCTTTGCGTGATCGACGGGCGCAAGTACACCGTCCTGCTGATGCGCGAGGCGGACCGCGCCTTCCGGATCAGCGGCGACGTGGGTGAACCGACGCCGATCCCATGGACCGCCTCGGGGCGACTGCTGCTGCAACACCTGACCGACCACGAGATCCTGGCGCTGATCCCGCCCGAGGACTTCCGCCAGCCGGGCGGCGAGACGCTGTCCCCGGCGCAGTTCCTGCTGGAGTTGCGCGCCGCCGCCAGCGAGGGGTTCTTTTCCTTCGACAGCCCCTCGGACAGCTACACTCATTGCTTTGCCGCCGCCGTCACCGGCGAGGGCGGGGCCTGCGTCGCAACGCTCTGCCTCGTGGCCCCGCGCGAAGAGGCCCGCGCGCGCCACGCGGCGCTGAAAGCCAGCCTTATCCAGCACGCGGCGCGGCTGTCGGAAAGGCTGGCAGGCATTCACAGCGCCGGTTCGCTCACCGCGTGAGGGTTCTCGACCCGCGGCCAGAGCGGGCGGGTGAGGCGCGTGTAGGGGTTCGTCGCGGGATCGTTCGGGTAAGGCCCGTCGACCGCGACATAAAGAACATCCGATGCGATGGGCGCGAAGGCACCGTAGAAGTGGTTTGTCGACTTGATGACAAGAATGTCCTTGCTCATCGGATCGACACCCGCGTTGCCGAACAGATCCGGCGAGAAGGCTTGCGAGCGGTTGCTGTTGAGCACCACCTCGATACCCTGCACCCGGATCACCGCGATATCGCCCAGCGGCACCACCGAGGTGCCGAAGCTCTGCACCGCGTCCTTCTGCACCTGCACCACCTCGACGGTCGCGTCGATCGGATCGCCCGCAGTGGCCGAGGTCTTGCCGCCGAAGCGCAGGTCGAGCGTCGCGCCCGTCCCCGCCGCGTGGCACAGGCGCACGGCCATGGGGTCCCAGATCGTGCCGAAGGCGCAATTGGTCACGCCCGCGTCGAGGAAGCCCTTCAGGACAATGGTTGAATCGCCCGCGGTGCCACCGCCCGGGTTATCCCAGATATCGGCCACGACCACCGGGCCGCTGCGGTCCTTCGAGGCCAGCGCGGTGGCGCGCTCGATACCCTGCGCCAGCGTCAGGAACTCGGGCCGGGTCTGGCCGCGCATCCCGAAAAGCCGCCGCCCCAGCCGTTCGGCCAGCGCGTCGCCCCCTGCCCTGTCGTTGTCCGTCACCACGACGATCTTGGCGCCCAGATCGGGGGAATCCCCGGCCATGAAGCCGTGAATGGCTGACACCGCCAGCACGCGCCCCGTGCCTTCCAGCGCCATCATCTCATCGACGAAACCGCGCATCGGCTGGATCGAGGTCGGCAGCACATCCATCATCCGCACGTCATAGACCGAAACCTGTGGCGTCACCTCGCCCCGCGCCGCGCGCAGGGTCAGCTCTACCACCGCCTCGCCGGTCTCGACGAAATCGGTGTGGGGGAATTCCTTGAAGGCGATGACCACGTCGGCGTTGTCGGTGCGCGCCGCGCTGAGGTGGCTGTGCGGGTCGAAGCTGACGCCGATCTTCACGTCCGGCCCGACCATCTCGCGCACAGCGGCGATCAGCGCGCCTTCGCAATCCACGGTGCCTTCCGCGATCATCGCGCCATGCAGGCCCAGCACCACGGCGTCGACCGGCAGCGCCTCGCGAAGCTGGCCGAGGATCTCGTCCCGCAGCCGCGCCCATGTCGCGGCGTTGCACAGCCCGCCGGGTTCCGCCCAGGTGGCGGTGCCCTCGATCAGCGCGATCTCGCCCGCACGGGCGCGACGGCGCAACGCGGGAAAGACGGCGCTGCACAGGGTCGGGGTCTCGGGATGCTGCCCGGGCGGCGCGTAGAAGCTTTGCGCGAAGTCGTTGAAGTCGGTGCGGAGCGGGGAGAAGGTGTTGGCCTCGAAGCCGACGGAGGCGCAGAAGACGCGCATGGGTAGGAGCCTTTCCAGAGAGGGTGCGCGGGGCCGTCACAGCCCCGCGCGAGGGGGTCAGTCGAGGTAGGCGGAATCGTTGGCCGCCTGGACCTCGGTCTTGAACAGGTCGAGCAGCGTCAGCGCGCCCTCGTCGAGGGTCTCGGCGGCATAGGCCTCGAAGGCGGGCTGCGTCGCTTCGACCATCGCGGCGCGGTCCTCGGCGGACAGCGCGGTCACTTCCATCTGGTCCATCAGCCCGGCAAGGCCGCGGTCCGAGGCCTCGATGATCCGCGACAGCCCGCGCGAGGCGGTGACGCATTCCTCTGCCGCGTCATGCAGCGTGGCCTGCGCCTCGGGCGACATGCCCTCGTAAAAGTCGCGGTTGATCAGCAGCGTGTAGGGCGAAAACAGGTGGTTGGTCAGCGTCAGGTACTTCTGCACCTCCGGGAACTTGGCGAAGGAGATGGTCGGCACCGGGTTCATCTGGCCGTCGATCACGCCGGTCTGAAGACCGGAATAGACCTCGCCCCAGGCCAGCGGATAGGCCTCGGCCCCCAGCGCCTGCATGATCTTCTGGTGCGAGGGCAGCGTCATGGTGCGCACGCGGATGCCGTCGAAATCCGCCAGCGTGGCGATCTCGCGCTGCGAGTTCGTCACGGCGAAGAACCCGCCGGTGTCCGGGAAGCCCAGCACCACCACGTCGCCCAGCTCTGCCTCCATGTCCTCGGCCAGCGCCTTGCCGAAGGGACCATCGAAGACCTTGTAGGTGCTGGCGTTGTTGCGAAAGGCAAACGGCAGGTTCAGCACGTCGATGCGCGGGTAGTAGCCCGCCATCGCGCCGGTCGAGGCCAGCGTCATCTGGATCACGCCGTCGCGCACCATCTGCACATGCTCGGACGCGGAACCGAGCTGGTTCGAGGGGAAGACCTCGACCTCGTACTCGCCATTGGTGTCGGCGGCGACCACATTGGCGAAGACGGCGGTGCAGGCATGGGCCGGGTTCTCGAACGGGTCCGCCTTGTTGTCATGGCCGAAGCCGATGGTTTCCGCCTGGGCCGTCCCGGATACAAGCGCGGTGCCGAGGCACAGGGTTTTCAACATTGTTTTCATTGGTTTTTCCTCCTTGTTGGATTCTCAGTTGGTGAAGCCCAGCAGGCGGGGCAGCAGCAGCGCCGCGTCCTCCCAGTAGGCGTAGACGATCAGCACGCCGAGCTCGGCCAGCAGGAAGGGCATGAGCTTGACGGTGATCCGCTCGATCTTCTCGCCCGTCACCGAGGACAGCACGAAGAGGCAGGCCCCCACCGGCGGTGTCATCAGCGAGATGTTGAGCGACAAGATGAAGATGATTCCGGCGTGGATTGGATCCAGCCCGATGGTCTCGGTCAGCGGCACCAGCACCGGGGCAAGCAGGATCAGGATGGCGGTGATGTCCATCACCATGCCGATCACCAGCAGCACCGCGATGATGATCAGCGTCACCACCCAGGGCTCTTCAGAGGTCGCGAGGACCGCCTCGGCGATGGCCTGCGGGATGCGCTCGAAGCTCATCCACCAGCCGAGGATACCGGCAAAGGCGATGATGACGAAAATCACGCCCGTGATGCGCGCGGTGCTGATGAGCATTTCCAGCAGCGCCCCGAAGGTCAGCCTGCGGTACACGAAGGCCCCGATGAAAAGCGCGTAGGCCACGGCGATCGCCGCCGCCTCGGTTGGTGTGACGATACCGCCGAGGATGCCACCGAGGATGATCGCGGGCATGGCCAGCGCGGTCAGGGAGGACACGAAGGTGCGCCAGATCTCGCCCAGCGTCGCGCCGCGCTCTGCCACGGGCAGGTTCTCGCGCTTGCCGCCAAGGGCGATGACCGCCATGCAGATGACGCAGATCGCAAGGCCCGGCAGGATGCCCGCCGCGAAGAGGCCGGAAATCGACACGCCCATCAGCGAGCCATAGACCACCATCAGGCCCGAGGGCGGAATGGTCGGCCCGATGATGGACCCCGCCGCGGTCACGGCACAGGCATAGTCGCGCTTGTACCCGGCGCGCTCCATGGCGGGAACCAGCGTGCGGCCGAAGGCGGCGGCGTCGGCGGTGGCCGAACCGGTCAGCCCGGCAAAAAACACCGAGGCCAGCATATTGGCATGCGCCAGACCGCCCCGGAACCGGCCCACCAGCACCTCGGCCAGCTTGATCAGCCGGTCGGTGATTCCGATGTGGTTCATGATCTCGCCCGCCAGGATGAAAAACGGCATGGCGAGGAAGGGGAAGGCGTCGAGCCCGGCGAAGACCTTGCCCGGGGCCACCGCAAGGAAGCGCTCGCCCCCCATCGAGATCAGCCCCACGACCCCGGCGATACCGACGGAAAAGCCGATGGGCGTGCCGATGATCAGCAGCAGGACGAAAACCAGCGCGACGGTCATTTCGGCATCTCCACGGTTGCGGGTTCGCCCTGGCGGCCCTTGTCGCGCAGGATGACAAGGATGAGCTGCACGCAGCAGATCGCGGCAGAGACGGGGATGGCCGCGTAGAAGGGCGCCATGGAGACGCCGAAGATCATCGCCTGCATGTTCGCGCCGCCGGTGGCGAAGCCGATGCCGAACCAAAGCAGGTAGGCGAAGAGCGCCAGCGCCAGCACGTCGCTGATCATCAGCAGCGTCCGGCGCAGGCCGAAGGGCAGACGGTCGATGACGGTGGTCAGGCCGATATGCTCGCGCCGGGCGATGCCGCTGGAAACGGCCAGCATCGCGGCCCAGATCATCAGGTAGCGCGCCAGCGTTTCGGGCCAGGGCAACTGCCAGTGGAAGTGATAGCGGTCGATCACCCCGAGCCAGACATCGAGCACCAGCGCCACCATCAATGCGGCGACGATCAACTCCACGGCCCGGTTGAGCCTGGCACTGGCCCGTGCGATTGGCGTTTCCATCTGGGTCTCCCTCTTCCGTCTCCCGGTCACTGTAGCAAAGAATCGTAATTCGTCTTCATATTTTGTAACTAAGGTACATTTTTCTTTAAATTGTCATAATTTTCAGGTAGATACAGACTGTGTTCTTACCTCAAGGCACAACTAAGGCTCCATTTTCACCGCTGGATGTGCAGAATCACCCCATGACGCCCCCGCCGAATGCCCCCCGCGCTGCCGCCCCCAATGACGTGATCACCGCGCTCAGCGACATGGATCGCCATTTCGCCGCGCGTGAACAGCGGGTTGCCGAAGTGGTGAAGGCCAATCTCGAGGAGGTCACCCAGATGACCATCGCCGATCTTGCCGCGCTGGCCGAGGTCTCGACCCCGACGGTGGTGCGCTTCTGTCGGACGCTGGGCTGCGACGGGTTCCGCGATTTCAAGATGGTTCTGGCGCAGAACCTCGCGGTGTCGCGCCAGTATCTCGATCCACCCGTGGCGCCCGGCGCGACCGGCGGCGTCGAGGTGGTGCAGCAGGTTCAGGATGCGGCGCTGCGCAGCATGGCGACGCTGGAAGCTCAGATCGACGCCGACACCTTCGAACGGGCGCGGGCCGCGATTGCGGGTTGCCGGTCGCTGCTGGCCATCGGGGTCGGCGGCGGGTCCAGCATGACTGCCGAGGAAGCCGCGAACCGCTTTTTCCGGCTGGGCCGGATTGCGGTGGCCACCAGCGATCCCTACCTCATGCAGATGCGCGCCGCCGCGATGCATCCCGGCGATGTGCTGCTGGCCTTCTCGAACAGCGGCCACGCCGCCGAGGTCATCGCCGCGCTGCGTGTGGCCCGAAGCTATGGCGCGACGACGGTCTGCATCACCCGCGACGGCTCTCCCCTGGCGGCCGCCTCCGAGATCGCGCTGTGCTTCGACCTCCCGGAAGAGCAGGACATCTATAAGCCCACCGCCTCGCGTTTCGCCTACCTGCTGCTGCTCGATGCGCTGGCCCTGGCGGTTGCGCGCACAACCCCCGAGGACAGCGCCGACCGGCTGCGGCGGCTGCGCTCGTCGCTGACCGCCTATCATGGCCGGACGGGGCCGCAACCGCTGGGCGACTGAGCGGCGCGACATGGGCGCGGACCAAGGGGCCTCATCCTTCGCTGGGCGCTCTGGCCCCCGAAAACCGGCCCGTCTGAAGCCGGAGTCTTCGGCCAGACCTTCCCCTCCGGGAAAGGCACAGAGAGGCATCGACGCTCACGAAAGCGCAAAGGCCTTCATCCCGAAGCAAGGCACGCCAGCAGCCAAGATCTGCCGCAAGACCGGGATCAGCCAGGCAACGATTGTCAGTGTCGAGCCCGGCAATCCGGGCTGTGGCCCGACGCTCTGCGCCGGACTCCAGACAGCCCGGTTTTCACAGGGTGGCCGAAGCGCGTCGGACCTGGATCGACCGGCGCACAAAGGCCGCGATGAACAGCACGGTCAGCATCAGAACGATGGTCGGCGCCGGCGCGCTGTCGATATGGAAGCTGAGATAGACGCCCCCCAGCATGGAGAGCATGCAGACCACGACCGCGACCGGCAGCATGCGTTTCAGGCTGCGCGCGGTCAGAAAGGCAATCGCCCCCGGCGCGATCAGCAGCCCGACGGCAAGGATCAGGCCGGTCGCCGACAGCGTCGCCACGATGGTCAGCGACAGGATCGCCAGTAGCCCGTAATGCAGCAGCCCCACCGGCAAGCCAGAGACCTTGGCCTGCGCCGGATCGAAGGCGTGCAGCATGAAGTCCTTCCACTTCAGCACCAGGACCAGGGTCACGACCACCGAGATGATGCCCGCCGTCCACAGGTCCTGCGTCCCGACCCCCAGCATGTTGCCGAACAGGATATGGTCGAGGTGCACGTTGGTCTGCAACGCGACATACATCACGATCCCCAGCCCGAACATGCCCGAGAACACCACACCCATGACCGTATCCTGCTTCACCCGGCTGTTCTCGGCCAGGTAGCCGGTCGCCACCGCCGTCAGCATCCCCGCGGCGAAGGCACCGAGGATCAGCGGCAGCCCGAGGATATAGGCCAGCACGATGCCCGGCAGAACCGCGTGGCTGACCGCATCCCCCATCAGCGCCCAGCCCTTGAGAACGAGGAAGCAGGACAGCAGCGCGGTCGGCACCGAGACGATGATCGCGATCCAGAACGCGTTTTGCATGAAGCCGAACTGAAACGGCAGAAGAAGGGTCTCCAGCATCACGCCGCCTCCCCTCTCAGCGCGGCCCGTGCCTTGGCCTTCGCTGCCAGAACCCCGTGTTTCGGCGCGAAGACGAATGTGACGAGGAAAATCGCCGTCTGCAGGACCACGATCACGCCTCCGGTGGCCCCGTCCAGGAAATAGCTGATGTAGGCGCCCAGGAAACTGGTGACCGCGCCGATCGCCACAGAGGTCAGGATCAGTCGCGGGAAGCGATCGCAAAGCAGGTAGGCGGTCGCGCCCGGCGTCACCACCATGGCAATCACCAGAAACGCACCCACGGTCTGCATCGCCGCCACCACCGAGGCCGAGAGCAGCACGAAGAACACCGCCTTGAGCAGCCCGGGCCGCAGCCCGATCGAGCGTGCGTGGCTTTCGTCGAAGAAGGTGACCATGAGGTCCTTCCACTTCAGCAGCAGGACCGCCAGCGACACAAAGCCGATGATGGCCAGCTGCACTGTATCCTCGGGGGTGATGGCAAGGATGTTGCCCATGGTGATCGTCTGGATCGAGACCGACATCGGGTTGACCGAGGCCATGAACAGCCCCAACCCGAAGAACGAGGTGAAGATGATGCCGATGATCACATCCACCTTCAGCCCGGACCGATCCGACAGGAACAGCATGGCCCCCGCCGCCAGCCCGCCGGAGATGAAGGCGCCCAATGCAAAGGGCAGACCGAGGATATAGGCGCCCGCGACACCGGGCACCACCGAGTGCGAAAGCGCGTCACCGATCAGCGACCAGCCCTTGAGCATCAGGTAGGAGGACAGGAAGGCGCAGACGCCGCCCACAAGGGCGGACACCCACATGGCATTGGTCATGTAGCCGTAGGTGAAGGGTTCCAGCAAGGCGGTCATCCCCCCCCCCCCACCTTGTGGACGCGGTCGCCGTAATGCACCAGCGGGCGCTCGTCGTCGGTGTAGATCGACAGATGACGGTCGTCGTCGTCGTCATGCAGATCGGTGCCGCCAAGGGTGAAATGCCGCAAGACGCCCCCGAAGGCCTCTTCGAGATTGTGCCGCGTGAAGGTTGTTTCGGTCGGCCCATAGGCAAGCACGGTGCCCTTGACCAGCACGGTGCGATCGCAGAATTCCGGCACGGACCCAAGGTTGTGGGTCGAGACCAGCATCACCCGCCCCTCTTCCTTGAGCGCCCGCAGAAGCGCGACGATCTGCTCTTCCGTCTTTACGTCGACGCCTGTGAAGGGCTCATCCAGAAGGATGACCTGCCCGTCCTGCGCCAGCGCACGCGCGAGGAAGACGCGCTTCTTCTGCCCGCCGGACAGCTCGCCGATCTGGCGGTGGCGGAAATCCAGCATATTGACGCGGCCAAGCGCCGCCTCGACCGCCGCGTGATCGTCCTTCGACGGGCGGCGCAGGAAACCCATGTGCCCGTAGCGGCCCATCATCACGACGTCTTCCACCAGCACCGGGAAGGACCAGTCGACCTCTTCGGACTGCGGAACGTAAGAGACGAGGTTGCGCTTCAGAGCCTCCTTTACCGACAGGCCCAGCAGTTGAATGTCGCCCATGGCCACCGGGACAAAGCCCATGATCGCCTTGAACAGCGTCGACTTGCCCGCCCCGTTCACACCTACCAGCGCCGTGACCGTCCCCCGCGGGATCTCGAAGCTGGCGTTGCGCAGGGCGGTGTGGCCGTTGCGATAGGTGACAGTGACGTCCCGCGCGGCAATGCCGCCACCCGCCTTCTTCGCTGTCGCCGCAGATTTTTCCATGTCGGTACTATCTTTCACTGCTGTCTCCCTGCCGGAGGGGCGGCACCCGGAACGGGAAATCCCTCCGAATGCAGAGCCATCCGGCGGGGATCCCGTAAGTCAAGAAAAGCTCAGTTCATGCCTGTGGCAAGCCCGTCTGCCACCGTCTGCGACGTCACCGTCAGCAAATCGAGGTAGCTTGGCACCGGGCCGTCGGGCTCGGACAGGCTGTCGACGTAAAGCACGCCGCCGTAATGTGCGCCGGTCTCGCGCGCGACCTGTTCGGCCGGGGCGGTGTTGACCGTGCTTTCGCAGAAGACCACGGGGATATCGTTGTCCGTCACACCGTCGATGACGGCTCTCACCTGTTGAGGCGTGCCCATCTGGTCCGCGTTCATCGGCCAGAGGTACAGCTCCTTCATCCCGAAATCACGGGCAAGATAGCTGAAGGCCCCTTCGCAGGTGACAAGCCAGCGTTGCGCCTCGGGGATCTGCAAGACCTGCGCACGCAGCGGTTCGAGCGTGGCACGCAGCTCATCCTTGTAGGTCTCGGCATTGGCCTTGTAGGTGTCGGCGTTCTCGGGGTCCTGCGCGGCCAGAGCTTCTGCAATGTTGTCGATATAGACAATCGCGTTGTCGAGCCCCATCCAGGCATGGGGGTTGGGCTTGCCCTCATAGGCACCGGAGGCAATCGGGATCGGCTCGATCCCGTCGGTCAGCGTCACCGAAGGAATGTCGCCCAGATTCGTCAGGAACTGCTCGAACCAGAGTTCGAGGTTCATGCCGTTCCACAGGATCAGGTCGGCACCGTGCGCGCGCACGATATCCTGCGGGGTCGGCTCGTAGCCATGGATCTCGGCCCCCGGTTTGGTAATGGAAACGACCTCGGCCGCATCGCCGGCGACGTGGCTCGCCATATCCGCCAAGACCGTGAAGGTGGTGACGACCTTCATTTTGCCGTCCTGCGCCATCGCACCACCGGCGGTCAGAGCGGTCAGTGCCACCGCCCCCATCAGGCCTGTCATCGTCGTCGTCATGGAAGTTCCTCTGAAATTGTCAGCTCAACTCTCGATCCGCCCTGAATTTGCGAGCGAGTCGCAATATGGCTATCACGGCCACGATAGTTTGCAACTGAAAATCACTCGCAACAATAGGCTTATGGCAACCCCTGCCCGACAGCGCGACATCCCGGCTCGTCTCGGGCTCGAACCAGATCGTCAGCGAACCGCAGCGCTTGAGCGCTTCGTTATGGGCTGGCCAGGCTCCGGTTCTGTGGGCAGGTGATGACGGTCTGCTTCTGAATTCCGTCTACCGCACTGAATTCAAAAGATGAATCCCTTACAGCCTTTGCGCAACATGTATAACCGCCCCACGCGCGAGAGCATCTTTCGAAGCTGATCTTGTCGCGCAATCGGGTGCTGACATCTATCCGGCTTTCGATGCCGCGGGCCCGTATGGCAACCTCCGATACAACCGCTCCCTCCTGTGGATTACAGCAAACGCCCCTTGGTACATCGATGCCGTTGGGTCGCGGGCCCACCCGTCAGACCACCGCTGATCGCCACTGAAGCGTTGCCGATCCTGATCATCGGTAGATCTGTTGCACGCAGATCTACGCCTTGATGACCACCCTGCCCCTTTGACAACTGCCCCGTCGGCAACCTCGTGGCGGGACAGCGCGCGTAACCCGTGGGTTACGGTCGGCGCGCGTAACCCACGGGTTACTGCTCCAATGCGGCTTCGAAAGCCTCTACAGCGCGCTGAAGTTTGGCGCGGTCGACAGAAGAAAAATCCACCTCGGAGAGGATGCGGCACTCTCCCTTGCGCGCGGTGACCTTGCTCTTGCCGACGTGGAACTCGTACTTCACGCTCTTCTGCGACTTCGGAGTCACGGCAACACGGGTCTCGCCCTCTGAAAAACGGCGCAGGATGGCCAGTTGGTCCTCTGCGGACTCTGCGGCGAACAGATCGCCGCGCAAAGCCTCGGCAAGACCGGGCGCCGCCTGCAACCGCCGCACGACATCCACGCCAAGGTTGCGAGGCACGGCTTTCGGGAACTTCAGCGCCTCGCCCAGCTCTTCCAGCAGATGCACGAAGCTGCGAATGTAGCTGCGTTTCATCTTGTGCAACGAGGCATAGATACGGCTGACCAGATCCCGGGCACCCTGCTCTTCCTCCTGCGCGGCGATGATCGCGACCTGCGCCATCTCGGCAAAACTCAGGTCTTCGCGGATGACGTTCTCTTCGACCATGTCGATGTAAAGGTCGATCCGGCTGCTTTGCCCCTCGTCGACCCGTGCAACCGCCCGCGCAAAACGGTCGTCGCCGGTTTCCTTATGCAGCTGGCGCAAGGCCGTCAAACGGCGCCAGCCCTTCTTCAACTGGTAGCCACCATCCACCTGAAAAACTTCGATCGGCTCTTTCTGGCCGCGCTCCCGTATAGAAGCCTTCAGTTCCTCCATCTCGTCAGAGGTGGCCACCGCCTCCAGATCCAGCCGGTCGCGTGGCAGGGCATCGGTACGGATCTCGCCGACCGGAAGCTCGACCAGAACCCGCCCCTCATCCTGCGCGCGCCGCCACGCCTTGGCGTCGGCCGCGTTCTGACGCCGTTGCTCGACGAGGCTTTCGGTGCTTTCCGCAAGCGATCCGGCCGCTTCGCGGACCGCGGTCCCCATCGGACCGGGGTTGCGTTTGCGCTTAGGAGTCTCTGGCGCGTCGATGGGGCCGAACCCGAACTTGTTCCTGCTCATGTGTTAACCTCCTCTTTCTTGTCGCGACGCATCCAGGCGCCCAGCACCACTTCCTTGAATTCTTCGTAGGTCGTGTCGAAGCTTTGTCGCGCGCGCTTCCATGTTTCGCGCGTCATTTGTCGATAATCCTGCTCGTAGACCGACATCTGGAAACGCCCGGATTGCTCGACCGCCCGGGTCATCTCGATCGCATTGCGACAGACATCGGCGCCGAACACATTGCGAAAGGCTTCCATCATCGCGACATGCAAGGGGTTGGAGGCCTCGAACCGGGTCATCAGCAACCGGATGTCGTCGAATTGCTTGGGCAGGGTGATCCCTGCATCCTGCGCAATCCGCGCATAGCCTTCCGAGATATCCTCTAGCGCGTCGCCCAGCTGGCCCAGGAAGCTTGTGGTGCTGTCGTATTCCCAGTAGCCGGGGCCCGAGGGGATATAGAGGATATCCGCCGCGAAGGCCGCGTTCAGCGACTGGTAGCCAATGGCGGGCGGACAGTCGAAGATGATCAGATCGAACTGGTCTTCCGGCAGTTCGTCCAGATAGCGCGCAACGCAGCCGAAAAAGCTCCAGGCCTTGTGCATCGCGCGGTACTGGGCGCTGGCGAATTCGACGAAAGCGGCGTTGGCGCAGGAGGGAATGATATCGATGGTGGGCCAGGCGGTTTTCTGGATGAAGTCCTGAACCCGCTGGGCGCCGATGGACTGGACGTCTTCGGGCAGTTCGTCAGCGGCGGGGTAGGGGCAATCCGCCGGATCGTCATAGGCGGCAGCGATGCGGTCGGCCTCGCGGCAGAGATCGCGGCACATGATGCCCCAGACGGTGTTCCATTCCTTGACCTCGACCAGCCCCATCGAATGGGTCAACGTGGCCTGCGGATCGAAATCGACCACAAGCACCCGGTAGCCATCCAGCGCGGCGGCATTGGCCAGATGCTGGGCGACCACGGTCTTTCCCACGCCGCCCTTGAAGTTCGACACCGCCACGCGCATCGCCCGGCCCGCCGGACGATGCGGCAGCAAAGTCTTGCCCCGGAAGCGGATACGGCGGCGCAACTCGTTGATCTCTGCCAGCGAGAACCAGCGCTGACGCCCGTCCTCCTCTGTCGATCCCTGCGGCAGCGAGGGGTCATCGGCCAGCTTCTTGCGCAGCGTATCGGCGGGGACATGAAACATGAACTGGCTGATTTCCCAGATCGAGAAGGGCCGGAGGGATTTCTCCTCGGCCGGGGAAAAGGTCGCCTTCCGAACTGCCGCCTGCTGGGCAAGGCTGCGTTCGTTCATGGCTTGTAGGTTGGAATGATCTCGCATGACCTCGCTCGCGTTATGTGGTATTTGCCCCTGAATAACCGGATTTCGCGAAAGCGCAAAACGCAGAAACCACAGAACTGCTATTTTTCGCAAGCAGGGGCCGGATTACGGGATTTTCGTGGGGCTACTGCAACGGTTAGGGTGACAGCCGAAGGCGATCCGCAGGATATAGGGTGACACTGGCGGGCTATTAAGGTGTCACCAGCGTGTCCCCCATATCCTATATACCGATTTTTTCTTCTTTTTTAGAAATTGCATCGACGCTCCCGTACTTAACCCGTTGTTGACAAAAAACGGGATTAGTGAACACTGAGGACAGAACGGGAATCGGACGCAGAGACGGTCTCGGCACAAGAGGTGGCAGTCATGGACGCTCGGCGTTTCACCGGCCCGCAGGCCGGCTCTCAGAAATACGACCTGCTGACAGCGATGTCGGTTGCCGGGTTGAACGGAACACCGGGGTTTCAGACCTCGATGCTGCGACTCGTGGCACTGGTCACCGCCCGATACAACTGGAGCCGTGACGAGCTGACCGTCGGTCAGCGGGAAATGGCGCGGCTTTGGTCCGTGGATGAACGCACGGTCAAGCGTGAGATCAAGAGGCTGACCGCCGCCTCGATCCTGCTGCAACTGAGGCCCGGGGTGCGGGGCAGGGTGGCGGCCTATCGGCTGAACATCGCAGAAATTCATCGGTTGAGTGCCCCGGTCTGGGATCGCGTCGGGCCGGATTATTTGGAGCGTATGACACAGCAGGCGCCCAAGCCGATCCCGGAAAAGGTCGTGCACGTGGACTTCGCCACGTCCGAGGCGCGCGCCGGGACAGCGGTGGCGCAGCCGCCTGCGGCCGGTCCGGCCGATCCCTGGGCCCTCACCCTGTCACGGCTTGCGGCGCTGGAACCGGCCCTGCACCGCAGCTGGTTTTCGGCCCTGTCGATGGCGGGCTACGAGACCGGGGTCCTGATGCTGCGCGCCCCCACGCGGTTCCTTGCGCAATATGTGCAGACACATCACCTGAAACTGCTGACCGGAACGGCGCAGCTGTCTTTTCCCGGATTGCGGCGGATCGAAATCTCGGTGTGACCTTTCGGGATGCAAGCGGCAGGCGGCGGGTGATCGCCCGGGCGTCGTGACGGGTATAGCAGCACGGCCAGCCCCCTGCGCCGAAGGCGGTCGCAAGAGACAAGAGGACAACCATGACCGAGGACAGCATCCAATGGCTGGATACCGTGACCAAGCTGGGCCCCGGCCATGCCGGGCAGGTTGTGGTGGCGGCGTCCCATGGCGGGGAATACGCCGCCTATTGCGCCGCCCGCGCGCAGGTCAGGGCGGTGATCTTCAACGATGCCGGGGTGGGGAAAGAGTCCGAGGGCATCCACGCGATCGGCTATTTCGGCAAGCTGGGGGTCCCGGCTGCGGCGACCTCGCATCTTTCGGCGCGGATCGGGGACGGGCAGGACCACCACGACACCGGCGTCATCTCTTACGTCAACGCGGCGGCAGCACGGATCGGTTGCAGGGTGGGCCAAAGCACGCAGGACTGTGCCGGGTATATGCGATCCGCGAAGGCCTTCGGCTACGCGGTTCCGGCGAAGGCCGAGAGCCGTGCCCAGATCGCGGGGGGAAACGGTCGCCCCGGCATCGTCGTGATCGACTCGCTGGCGCTGCTGACGCCAGAGGACGCCGGGTCGATCATGGTCACCGGTTCGCATGGGGCGTTGCTTCCCACGGACAGCCGGATCCTGATGAACGGCGACGCCCGGGGTGTGCTGCTGTGCGACGCGGGGTTTGGCAAGGAGGGGATCGGGGTCCGCCGCGTGATGGCTCTGGACGATCACGGCAAGCCCGGCGCCTCGGTCTCGGTCACCAGCGCGCGCATCGGCAATGCGCAGTCGGTGCTCGAAACCGGCATCCTGTCCTTCGTCAACCAGACCGCTGCCGGGCTTGGCGCGTATGTGGGCATGACCGCCCGGCAGTATGTTACGCTGCTACAGGAAAGGCTCGCCGCCGACGCTTTGGGTCGGCCATGAGGTGGCGCCTTTGCAGAGGCCCCGCGGCAAGGAGGGGTGCTGAGGGCGTGGAAAGCGCAACCGGGCGCAGCCCCCGGCTGCCGGTGATGGAACCGGGTCGGAGACACTTTTGATCATGGGACAGGGGCCTGCCATCCCCGCGCTACGGTGCGGTAGGGCTGGCCATCGGCAGCACCACCACAAGGCGGGCGCCGCCCAGGATTTCCGACTGGTCGAGGCGGAGCGTGCCGTCCAGCGCGTCGATCCGTTCGCGCATGCCCATCAGGCCGCGCCCCTCGGTCCAGCCGGCGCGTGGGCCATGGCCGTCGTCCTCGACGCTCAGGCGCAGGCCGCCGGTTTGCGTGGCCGTCAGCGTGATGCGGATATGACGGGGCTGGCTGTGGCGCAGGGCGTTTGTCAGGGCCTCCTGAAGCACCCGGTAAAGCGTGCCATCCGCCATGTCGCCGGTCCGGGGCAGGGGGGCCGGGCAGACAAGGTCGAAACGGACATCCGGGTGCGCGTCGGCGTGGTCACCGACAAGGTCCGTCAGCACGTCGCGCAGGGGCAGCTGTCCGATGGTCGAGGGCCGCAGCGTATCCAGAACCCGCCTGTTGATCCGGCGCATGTCGGTGACGAGCCGCTCGATCCCGGCGGCTCGCTCTGGTGCCGAGGCCGGGTCGGCGCGCAGGCCCTCTGCCATGACGCTCAACCCGAAGAGGCAGGGGCCCATTTCGTCGTGCAGGTCACGGGCCAGCGCGCGGCGTTCGTCTTCACGCAGGGCCAGCAGTTTTGCCGACAGGGTCTTTCGGTCTGCCTCGGCGCGTTGCAGGGACGCGGCCAGCCGGTCGATCCGGTCGCCGATGGGCCGCAGGTCGGGTGTGCCGATGGCCGCCGCCCGGCTGCCGTAGTCGCCCGACTGCAGGCGCATCAGCACGGTTTCGAGCTGGCGCAGCGGGTCTAGCGCCCGCCGCACAAACATCCCCGACAGCAGCAGCAGCGCAAGCGTGGCGAGGCTCCAGACCAGAAAGAGCGCCGCGACATCCTCCCATACCTCGGCGGCTTCGTCCCCGGGGCTGGCCGCGATTTCGATCATGCCGCGGGGCTCTGTGTCAGGGCCAGCGACCGGAACGGTGACCGGGCCGATATCCGGCGCGACCCAGTTCAGGAACCAATCCGGCACCGTTTCTTCCCCGGCCCCTTGTCCTGCCGGTAACAGGAGTGGCACGGCGGGGCCTTCGTCCGACGGCCGATAGCGGATGCGAACGTGTCGGGGTCGGAGGATGGCGCCGCGCAGGTCCACCAGGACTCTGCCCGGCTCCGCCACCCGATGCGCCACGACGTCCCGAATCAGGATCGCGGCGCTGTCCTGTGCCGCAAGGACCTCACGCGCGATCGCGGTGCGGGCGTTCAGCAAGAGGACGGCGCCAGCGCCCGCCATGACGACCAGATGCACCGCGGCGATCACCAGCAGGACGCGCGCTGCAAGCCGGATGCGGTGCATGGTCTCCTCCCTTGGTCGCGGTTCGCAGGGGTCACGCTATCCTGAAAAGGGGCGCCGTGCCGATGGGACATTGGTTCTGGTCATGCCGTCTGTTCCCGGTATCGGATGCCCTAATATCCCGGGCGGCGGGGCCTAGTTCTGCAGGGGCAGGGGGTCTAGGGGCACCAGAGGCAGCCCCTCTGCCTGCCAGTCGTCCACGCCGCCGGGATACCACCGGGCGTCGTAGCCAAGCGCCCGGACCCTCTGGACGGCGTTCCAGCTGAGCCAGCAATCGAGCTGGCAAAAGACGATGACCGGGGCATCGCGGCTGGCGTGCTCCTCCAGCGCCGCATGCAGGTAGGCGTCGGCCCAGGCCTCTGTCGTGCCCCAGCCGACGACCGGCAACCAGAGCGCTCCGGGCAGGCTTTCATGGCGCTCGGGGTGAAGCCAGGTGCCGTTTGCGGCGATCTCGAAGGTCCGCAGCGGGTGGACGTCCAGCAGCGTCGCGCCCTGCGCCGCAAGGGCCTGCACCCGGGCGGTCGACAGGGCGGGAATGCCCTCTGGCGGGGCGGGGATCGGGGCGCGGTACTGCGCCATCCGGTAGCCGCTGAAAGGATCGAACAGCGGCGCCTCGGCCAGCGCGGGTGAGGCAGACAGGATCACGGCAAAGATCCGGGAAAAAACGGCAATCGGATAGGGAGCTTTTGGCATTACGCAAATGATAACAGTGCATTAGACCTTTTGACAGTATACCGTCAGACCTGCCCCCGGCAACGTGAAAGGGTGGCGTCCCGGTCGTGGGCCGCCCTGCCAACCGCCGCCAACAGGGGTCGTCCTCAATGCTGTCCAAACCAATCCTGTCCGCCTGCCTTGCAAGCCTCATCGGTCTCGCCGTGCCACAGGCCGCGCTGGCTCATGGCGATGCCGCGCCGCAGGCCGTGGACACCACCGGCCTGCCCGATCTGCCCGAAGAGATGGCCTTGGAAAACCCGTGGCGCGAGGCGGACGGAGACCTGCTGATGACCGCCGTCGAGATCGGCGCGAAGGGCTTTAACAGCAACTGCGCGCGCTGCCACGGGCTCGAGGCGATCTCGGGCGGTCTGGCGCCCGACCTGCGGTTTCTCGAGGCCGACGGCTGGGGCGACGAGTGGTATCTCGACCGGGTCCTGAACGGCTATGAGCAGAACGGTGCGGTCAAAATGCCGCCCTTTGCCGACATCCTCAGCCAGGAAGCGATCTGGGCCATCCGAACCTACGTCGAGACGCGCCCCGACGATCAGGAACTGGCCGACCGCCAGGACGAGCTGCACGCGTTGAAAGAGCGGATCGACGGGCTGAAGGCGGATGCCTCGGGTGCCATCGACGTGGCGGGCGCGCTGACCGAGCTGGGCGAAAGCTTCGAGGCGCTGTCCGGCGCGCCCAGATCGGTGACCGCGCTGGAAGAGGCGGCCTGGCTGTTGCGGGCGGAACCGCCGCGGGTGAACGCCGCTTCGGATGCGCTTCTGGGCATCCTGCGGGACTGACGCGCCATGTCCGCCCTGCTCACCCAGCTTTTGCCCGGAGGCGGCCCCGTCCGACAGGACTCGGCCCCCGGGCAGGCCGATCCGTGGGACAGCGGCATGTGGCCGCTGCACCGGGCGGACTGGCTGGGCGACCCGGCGGACTGGCGCAATGACGCCGCCGTCGTGGTGCTGGGGCCCGAGGCGGCAGAGGATGCGATGCATGTGCCCTTCACGCTGGACGCGACCGGCGTGGGTGCGGTCGAACGGATCGTTGTCACCATCGACTACAGCCCGATCCCGCAGGTGCTGACCTTCTGGCCGGGCCGCGCGCGGCCGCTGCTGGGCTTCGGCGTGAAGTACGAATCCGGCAGCCCCCTGCGGGCCTCGGTCCAGCGCGCCGGGGGCGGCTGGCGGATGGGCGCGCATTACGTGTCGGCCACGGGCGGGGGCTGCACCGCGCCCGCCGCCGCGCATGGACAGCCCGACTGGCAGGAGGGCTTTGGCGAGATGCGGGCGCGGCTTTGGCCCGACACCGGGCGATTGCGCGTCTGGCTGCGTCACCCGCAGGACACCGGGTTGGCGCCGGGTATTGCCGCGCACCATCTGACCGAGATGGTGCTGGAGGATGACGCGGGGCAGATCGCCCGGCTGGAATTGCACGCGCCGGTCGAAGAGAACCCGGCGTTGACCTTCCTGCTGCCCGAGGAGGTCTCTGGCCCGGTCACGATCCGGGCGCGCGACACCATGGGCTACCGCTTTGCCGGAGAGGTGGCGGCATGACCCCCGCCCGCCAGATCCGCCGCCGCGCCTTGCTGAAGGCCGGGATCGCCGGGACGGCGAGCCTTGCCCTGCCGCTGGCCGCTGTCGCCGCGCGCAGCTACGGCTTCGAGGCGGCAGAGGTCGCGGACGGCGTCTGGCTGATCGCGGGCGCGCAGGACAGCCTGAACCGCGACAATGGCGGGGCGATCGCCAACACCGTGCTGCTGAGGACGGGGCAGGGGGCCATTGTCATCGATACCGGATCGACCGCGCTGATGGGCGCCGAGATCCGGGCCTTTGCGGACCAGCGCCTTGGCGGGGTCGCGGCCACGCTGATCACTCACCACCACCCGGACCACTGGTTCGGCAACGCCGCCTTTGCCGATGCGCCGATCCTGTCGCTGGGGCCGACCGCGCAGGCCGCGGCGCTGAACGGGCAGGGCTACTCGGACGCGCTCTACAGCATCCTCGGGCCGTGGATGTCGGGCACGACCCCGGTGCCGCCGCAGTCGCCGGTGCAGCCCGGCGCGCAGAGCCTTGCGGGCCGCGCCCTGACGCTGATGCCGCTGGCGGGGCACACAGAGGCGGACCTTGCGATCCTTGATGCGGAGACCGGCACGCTGATCGCGGGCGACCTGCTGTTCCTCGACCGGGCGCCGACGCTGCCCGATGCCGACATAGCCACCTGGCGGGCCAGCCTCGACAGTCTGCGGGCGCTTCAGCCCTCGGGCACGATCCCCGGTCACGGGCCCTTTCACCGCTCCAGCGCCGCGCTGGCGCAGACCCGCGTCTATCTGGAGGCGACCGATGCCCGCCTGATGCAGGCCGCCGAGCTGGGCCTGACCCCGGCCGAGGCCATGGCCGCCGGGCCGGTGCCCGATTTTGCCGGATTGGGCGCCATGCCCGAGGAATATCACCGCTCCGTCGTGCAGCGATGGGCGGATTACGAACAGCGTGCGCTGACAACGATCAGCGACGCCTGACCGACGGGGCGGGCCGACCCGCCGCGCAATCTTCATGGAGGAGAGAGAGATGAACGGACTGCTCAAGACAACGGCCGCTAGCCTGTCGCTGCTGGCCCTGACAGGCGCGCCCGCGCTGGCGGACGTGACGTGGGAGGACATCATGGCCGACCACGAAACCACGACGGACGTGCTGATGTACGGCATGGGCAACAACGCCCAGCGGTACTCCTCGCTGACGCAGATCAACGCCGAGAACGTGCAGCACATGCGCCCGGCCTGGGCCTTCTCTTTCGGGGATGAAAAGCAGCGCGGGCAAGAGGCGCAGGCCATCGTGCATGACGGCGTGATCTACATCACCGGCTCGTATTCCCGCATGTGGGCGCTGGATGCCAAGACCGGCGAGCGCCTGTGGAAGTTCGAGGCCCGCCTGCCCGAAGACATCCGCCCCTGCTGCGACGTGGTGAACCGCGGCGCCGCGATCTACGGCGACAAGGTCTATTTCGGCACGCTCGATGCCTCGATCTACGCGCTGGACAAGAACACCGGCAAGGTCGTCTGGCGCGAGAAGTTCGGCGACCACAAGATCGGCTACACCATGACCGGCGCGCCGACCATCGTGAAGGATGCCGAGAGCGGTCGCGTCATGCTGATCCACGGCTCGTCCGGGGACGAATTCGGCGTTGTCGGCAAGCTCTATGCCCGTGACGTGGACACCGGCGAGGAAATCTGGATGCGTCCCTTCGTCGAGGGCCACATGGGCAAGCTGGCAGGCGCCGACAGCACCACCACCGGCGACCCGGATGCACCGTCCTGGCCGATGAACGAAGAGGGCACCGACAAGAAGGAAAGCTGGTATCACGGCGGCGGCGCACCCTGGCAGTCGGCCAGCTACGATCCCGAGACCAACACCATCATCGTCGGCACCGGCAACCCGGCGCCCTGGAACACCTGGGAACGCTCCGAAGGCGACAATTTCCAGGACTTCGACTCGCTCTATACCTCTGGTCAGGCCTATGTGAACCCGACCGACGGCGAGATCATCGGCTTCTACCAGCACACGCCGAACGACGCATGGGACTTCTCGGGCAACAACGAGCTGGTGCTCTTCGACTTCACCGACAAGGACGGCGAGCAGCACCGCGCCGCCGCCCACGCCGACCGGAACGGATTTTTCTACGTGACCGACATCGACGCGCTGTCGGACCGCAACGGCGAAAGCATCAACCGTCCGACCGCCCTGCTGAATGCCTTCCCCTTCGTGGATGACATCACCTGGGCCGAGGGGATCGACCTTGAAACCGGGCGTCCCATCGAGGTCGAGGGCCAGCGCCCGCCGCTGCCTGCCGAGGGCGAGACCCGGGGCGCCACGATCCAGGTCACCCCGCCGTTCCTGGGCGGCAAGAACTGGAACCCGATGGCCTACAGCCAGAAGACCGGCCTGTTCTACGTGCCCGCCAACAACTGGACCGAGGACTACTGGACCGAGACCGTCACCTATAACGCCGGGGCCGCCTACCTTGGTCAGGGCTTCCGCATCAAGCGGCTGTTCGACGACCATATCGGCACCCTGCGCGCCTACGATCCCGCCACCGGCGAGAAGAAGTGGGAGCACAACGAGGAATTCCCGCTCTGGGCCGGCGTGATGGCCACGGCGGGCGACCTCGTGTTCACCGGCACCTCGGACGGCTACGTCAAGGCCTTCCACTCCGAGACCGGCGAGCAGTTGTGGGAGTTCAACACCGGTTCGGGCATCATCTCGCAGCCCGTGACCTGGGAACTGGACGGCAAGCAGTACCTCGGCATCGCCTCGGGCTATGGCGGCGCGGTGCCGCTCTGGGGCGGCGACATGGCGACGCTGACCACGCAGGTCAGCCAGGGCGGGTCGTTCTGGGTCTTCGAGATCCCGGACGAGCTGCTGGCCAGCGCTGAATAAGACCGCTGACGGGGCGGCTTTCGGGCCGCCCCCCTGATCCCAAGGGAGAGTACAGAGATGAAGACGTTCCTTCTGGGCGCGGTCGCGGCCCTCTCGCTGGCCAGCGCGGCGCAGGCCGAGCAGTCCAACACCCAGCGATTGCAGGCGGCCGCCACGACCTACCCGATCATCGTCGACACCGAAGAGCCGCGCGAAGGCCCGCTGGTCATCGACGGTTGCGAGTTGAAACCGGGCGCCGACTGTCCCGGCGTCGATCTCAGCCATGCCGACCTGCGCGGCGTCCAGCTGATGGGCGCCAATCTGCGCGGGGCCAAGCTGACGCGGGCCAACCTCTACAATGCCACGCTGAAGGGCGCCGATTTCTCGGGGGCGGACCTGCGCGGCGCGACGCTGACCAAGTCGCACATGCAGGGCATGGTGGCGCGCGGCGCCGACTTCACCGGCGCCAACATGGACTTCTCGCGCCTCGCGGGGGCCAAGTTCCACGGCGCCAACCTGACCGCCATCTCGATGGAGGCCAGCTGGGCGCCCAAGATCCGCCTTGTCGGCGCGACCATCAAGGCCTCGAACCTGCAGGAGTCCAAGTTCTACGACGCGGACTTTGGCGAGGCGGTCATGGAAGGCAACAACATCCGCTATGCCATCTGGGAAGGCGCCCATATGGAGAACTGCACCGGATGTCCCTTCGACTGGTGATCCTCACCATGCTGGCCTGGCCTATTCCCCCCTCCCAGGGCCGGGCCGAAACGCTCGCGGCGGGTCTGACGACCTGCCGCGAGATCGTTTCCGATGCCGCGCGTCTGGCCTGCTACGATGGTCTTGTGCCGGTGGGGCAGGGCGACCGGTTCAGCGGCAAGGGCAGCGGCATCACGCCCGAGTTCACCGTCGAGGCACCGCGCCTGATGCGCTTCGACAACTCCGACGTGATCATGGTCGTCTACCTGCTGAACGAGGCGGGTGCAGTGGTCCAGAACCTGCACCGGGGCGGGGCAGGGGGCGGCGCCTTTCTGATCGAGACGCCGGGCCGCTACCATGTGCAGGTCAATGCCTCTGGCGCGTGGAGCGTGACCGTCCTGCCGCCGTCGCCATAAAGTCGTATCCGCTTTTCCGCCGGTCCGGTCTAGCCTGACCGCGTTCCGGTCACAGAGCGGAAAACGGGAGGAATCATGACCAAGAGCCGGGACGCTCCGGTTGCGGCGCAAGACCCGCGCATGACCTGCGGGCTGGTGATCGACGACCACCCGATGATCCACCTCGGCTGCCGCCAGCTTCTGACGGATGTGGGGTTCGACGAGGTGCTGGCCGCCTCCTCGGCCGAAGAGGGCATCGCCATCGCCCGCGACCGGCAACCGGATTTCGCCGTTCTGGACCTCGGGTTGCCCGGCGCCGGTGGGCTGGAGAGCATCGCCAGCCTGCGCGCGGTGGCGCCCGCGATGCGCATCCTTGTATTTACCATGAACGACCGCCCGGCCTTTGCCGCCCGCGTGCTGGAGGCCGGGGCGCATGGCTTCCTGTCCAAGAACGCCGCGCCCGACCGGTTCCGAGAGGCCATCGCGGCGATCAGCGCGGGCGGGATCTACCTGGACCACGAGACCGCGATGAAGCTGGTGACCCGGCGAAGCGTCAGCTCCGGCTGTCCGCTGGCGGGCCTGACCCGGCGTGAGCGCGAGGTGCTTTTCGCTCTGGGAGAGGGGCTCGACCTGTCGCGCATCGCCAGGGATCTGGGCGTCAGCTACAAGACCGCCGCCAACACCAGTTCCGCGCTGAAGAAGAAGCTGGGCGCCAGGGGCCTGAACGACCTGATCCGGATCGCTATCGAGAACGGGGACGAGCGTCTGGCGTGACGGCTGAAAACGGACGCCCGTTCGAAAAACGCCGGAAGATCACAAGACGGCCTGATGCGGCGATGCCGGTCCGGCGCTACCGCTGTTCGGCCTTGAGGAAGGCGGCAATCGCCTGCCGGTTGGTCTGGCCGATCATGCTTTCCCCATCCGCCACGAGATCGGCCAGAGACTGGCGGCGCAGGGCATCGCGCCAGACCGCCTCGGCGGACAACATGCGGGTCTTGATGAAGCAATCGGCCTTGTAGGCGCAGGGATCGGTGCTTGCGCCGGGCGCGCGGCGGCGGATTTCGCGGCAGGTGAAGGCGGGCCCCGACCCGTCGATTGCCTCGACGATATCGAGCAGGGTGATCTTCGCCGGGGCGCGCGCCAGCCGGTAGCCGCCGCGCGGGCCGGGCGTGGCCTCGACCAGTTGCCGGGCCACCAGCGCCCTCATGTGTTTCAGCAGGTAGGATTCCGATACGCCGTGAAACTCGGCAAGGCTCTTGCCCGGCAGCACCATGCCCTCATCGAGACCGGTCAGCAGCAGCATGCAATGAAGGGCCGTCTCTACCCCGTCGCTCAACCGTCGCATCTGTCGCCCTCTTGTTCCCGCTTAATCATGGATATAAATTATCGATGATTCGTCAGCAAGCAGGAAGGACAGGCCATGACACCCCGTATGAACATCGCCGCGGAGGCCCCGGCGCTCTATCGCACCATTCGCGCGATGGACGGCCAGATCAGGGAGAGCGGCCTTGACCCGGCCCTGCTGCACCTGGTGAAGCTGCGCGCCTCGCAGATCAATGGCTGCGCGTTCTGCGTGGACATGCACGCGCAGGAGGCATTGGAAATCGGCGTGCCCGCGCAAAAGCTGCATCTTGTGGCCGCCTGGCGTGAATCGCCGATTTTCACGACCAAAGAGCGCGCCGCCCTGCGCTGGACCGAAAGCCTGACGCATATTTCCGCGACGGGCGCGCCGGATGGCGACTACGAAGCGGTCCGGGCCGAGTTCAGTGAAGCCGAATTGGCCGTCCTTACGGTGGCGATTGGCGCCATCAACATGCTGAACCGGATGGGCGTTGCCGCGCGCCTGCAACATCCGAACAGGGAAAGGGGCTGAAGTCGTTGGCTGAGGGGCGCCACCCCGGCATGACGCAGGTGAAGGCGGTCGGGTGGGCGCTGGGGATCAAGCTGCACAGAGAAGGGATGCAGGTGCCATTTTGCAGAAGTGGTCCGACCAATTCCACGTACGGCTAAAGAAAAGTGGAAGGAATAATAGTCATATAAAACAGGTATTTAATAATATCCCGTCGATGGGCGAGTAGCTAAAAGAAGCACATCATCCATGTCCCGGCTTGTCCGGCTTCGCAGTGTTTGACCATTCTGTGAGGCAGGGAGGACGGGCATGGACCGCGTTGAGAGCAGCGAATCAGAAACCGGGAAAGGCGCGGATCGCGTCATCGCCTATTTCATGTCCCGCCTGCGCGAGGGTGCGCTGAAGCTGGGCGATCGCCTGCCGTCCGAGCGCGAGCTGGCGCGCGATCTTGGCGTTGGCCGTCCGCTCTTGCGCGAGGTCATGCGCTCGCTGTCTATGCTGGGCGTGTTGGACATACGCCACGGCTCCGGTGCCTACGTGGGCAAGGTCGACATCGGGCTGATGTCGGATTTCTTTACCTTCTGCCTGTCGCAGGAACAGGACGTACTGGACGACGTCCTTCAGGCCCGCATCGCCATCGAATGCCAGGCCATCCGGCTGGCCTGTTCGCGCGCCAACGAACGCGATCTCGCCCGCATCAGCCAGTGGTTGAACGTATTGCTGCACACGCTGGACGACCCCGAGAAGGGCGGCCATGCCGATTTCATGTTCCATCAGGCGGTTGTCGCCGCCAGCCATTCGCGCTCTTTGATCGTGTTGCACGGCGCCTTGGCGGACCTGTTGAAACAAAGCCATGTCGAGCGCCGCCGGACCTATCGCAGCGGCCCGATCATGCAGGATTTGGTGGAGGCGCATCGCGATGTGTTTCTGTCAATCGTGGGGAAGGATCCCGACAAGGCCGATCAACGGCTGCGGGAGCATTTCGCCATCGGCGACGAGTTGCGTCGCCAAAGCCTGATATCCGAGTACGAACGCAAGGACTTTCGGGTACCGCACACGACCTGACGACACAAAAACCGGAGGAGAGAATGTTTCACGCATCCACCCGGCGGCTGATGGCCGCCGCCGCTATCGGCTTGCTTGGCACCCAGGCCACCGCCGCCGATCTGCGCTATGCCCACGTCGGCGCCGAGGGCGATTTCCAGACCCGTTTCGCCGCCGAGGCCGCCGAAGAGATCGGCACCGCCACCGACGGCGAAGTGACCATCAACGTCTTCCCGGCCAGCCAGCTTGGCAACGTGGCCGAGATGGTCGACGGGGTGAAGCTGGGCTCGATCCACATGGGGCACCACGATTTCGCCTCGCTGGCCCGCATCGTGCCCGAGATCGCGGTCTTCAACGCGCCCTTCATCTACCGTGACGGCGCCCATGCGCTGGCCGCGACCGACCCGGCCACCTCCGAGGCGCTGATCGCGCTGAACGAGCGGCTGGTCGAAGAGGGCGGTGTCCGCGTGATCGGCCGCATCTATCGCGGCGCGCGCCACATCTCGTCCAACTTCGAGATCAAGTCGCCCGACGACATGACCGGCAAACCCTTCCGCGCCGTGCCGCTGGACCTGTGGATCTCGATGATCAAGGGCATGGGCGCCACGCCGACCCCGGTCGAGGTCAGCGAACTGCCGACCGCGCTGATGACCGGCCTCGTGGTGGGTCAGGAAAACCCGTTGACCATGATCTCGGCCAACGCGCTGCACGAGGTGCAGAGCCATGTCGCGATGACCGGCCACATGCAGTCCGTGCTGGCAGTCTTCGTGAACGAGAACGCGTGGCAGGGCCTGACCGAAGAGCAGCGCGCGGCGATCACCAAGGTGCTCGACGACAAGGCGCAGCAGTCGCTGGAATGGGCGCAGGCCTCCGAGGCCGACCTGATCACCGAGCTCGAGGGCAAGGGCATGGTCTTCACCACCGAGGAAAACGGTCTCGACCTCGCGGCCTTCCGCGACAAGGTGCTGCCGCAGATCACCGCGGACTTCCCCGAGTACGAAAGCTACATCGCGCAGATCTCTGCCGTGGAATGACGACCCCGTGCGGGCCGGGCATCACGCCCCGGCCTGCACCCGACCGGAGGTGATATGACCCGACCCCTGCAAATCCTCTGCGTGCTTCTGGTGGCGGCCCTCGTGGTGACGCCCTTTGCGCAGGTCATCATGCGCGGCGTCTTTGGCAGCGCCATGATCGGCGCCGAGGAACTGACCCGCGTTCTGCTGATCGCCTCTGTCTTCGTGTCCTACCCGCTGGTGGTGGCGGCGCGCGAGAACATCGGCATGACGGAAATCCGCGACGCCCTGCCAAGCCCGGCCCCGCGCCTGCTGGCGATGATCAACACGCTGATCGGACTGGGCATTTCCGTGACCATGGCGGTGATCACCGTGCAGAACATTTCCGGCAACATGCGCAACGCGACGCCGACGCTGGGCATCCCCTTCTGGCTGTTCCTCGGCGCCGCCGGTCTGGGCTTCGCGGGGGCCGCCATCTACCACGCGCGCCGCTTCGTGATCCAGCTGAAGACGGGGGAAGTGTGACATGGGTCTCGTTCTGATCTTCCTCTTCCTGATCCTCTTCATGCTGGGCGTGCGGGTGGTCTATGCGATCCTGCTGCCCTCGATCCTCTATGTCTTCATGGAGGGCCTGCCGCCGGGCATGCTGGCGCAGCGGGTGACCTATGCGCTCGACAGCTTTCCGCTGGTCGCGGTGCCGGTCTTCATCTTCGTCGGCAACCTGATGAACCTGTCCGGCGTGACCGACCGCATCTTCAAGTTCGCCGATACGCTGGTGGGCCGGGTGCCGGGCGGGCTGGCGCAGGTCAACATCTTCTCCAGCCTGATCTTCTCGGGCATGTCCGGCGCCGCGCTGGCCGATATCGGCGGCCTTGGCCGGATCGAGATCGACGCCATGAAAAAGCGCGGCTTTTCCGGCCCCTTCGCGGGGGCGGTCACGGCGGCCTCGGCTGTGGTCGGCCCGATCTTTCCGCCCTCGATCCCGCTGATCGTCTATGGCTCTGTCACCAGCGTCTCGATCATCCAGCTTTTGATCGCGGGCATCGTCCCGGCGCTGATCTGCATCGCGCTTCTGATGCTGACCGCCTTCGCCATCGCGCTGGTTCAGGACATGCCGCGCGCCGAACGCTGGCCCACAGTGGGCGAGGTCTTTACCGCGCTCTGGCCCGCGCTGCCCGCCATGCTGGCGCCGGTGCTGATGATCGCGGGCATGATGCTGGGATGGTTCACGCCGACAGAGGCGGCCAGCGTCACGGCGGTCTATGTCATCCTCATCGCGCTCTTCTTCTACCGCGAACTGACATGGGCGCATCTGTGGACCGCGACGGTCAACACGGCGCTGTCGACCAGCGCGATCCTGATCATCGTCGCGGCGGCATCCATGTTCGGCTGGATCCTCGCGGTGGAACAGATCCCGCAGGATTTCGCCAAGTTCATCCTGCAATTCGCCTCCAGCCCCATTGTCCTGTTGCTGATCGCGAACCTGATCTTCTTTGTCGCGGGCATGTTCCTCGACTCGACGACGGCGACGCTTCTGGTGGTGCCGATCATCGCGCCGCCGCTGGTGGCCGCCGGCATCGACCCGGTGCATCTGGGCATCATCGTGATCTTCAACCTGATGCTGGGGCTGCTGACGCCGCCCATGGGCCTGTCGCTGTTCCTTGTGTCGTCGATCGCCAAGGTCAGCCTGCGGCAACTGCTGGTGGCGCTCTTGCCCTTCTATGTGCCGCTGCTTCTGTGCCTCGGCATCATCACCTTCGCCGAGGACCTCGTCCTCTGGCTGCCGCGCATGTTGCGGTGACTTCTCAACACGGAGACTGACATGAAAATCGTTATCGGATCGGATCACGCGGGCTTCCCGATGAAGGCGGGGGTGATCGAGACCATCCGCGCCGAGGGGCACGAGGTCACGGACGTGGGGTCCTTCAACCCGGACCCGGTGGACTTTCCCGACGTCGCGCGGGCGCTCTGCGACAAGATCCTGAACGGCGAGGCAGAGCGCGGTTTGCTGGTCTGCGGCACCGGCGTCGGCGCGGTGATCGCCGCGAACAAAGTGCCGGGCATCCGTGCCTCTGTCTGCCACGACGCCCATTCCGCGCATCAATGCGTCGAACATGACGACGTCAACGTGATGTGCATCGGCGCCCAGATCATCGGGCCCTGGCTGGCGGCGGATCTGGTGCGCTCTTTCCTGACCGCCGAGTTCTCGACCGACCCCGATTGCCGCCGTCGGGTCGAGAAACTGAACGCGATGGACCTGGCGCGCGGCTGACCCGCTGCTGGGCCGCTGCCGGGCGTGTCGCGCCCTGCGGAGGGTTTCGCCTCCGGGCCGGCCTTGTCCAGCAGGGGGCTTGCCGGTCAGCCTGTCGCCTGCGGCCACGGCCGGTCGGCATGGCGCAACTCGATCACCACGATTTCACCACAGATGCCGTCACGCGCGGGGCAGGGCCGTCCGGCGGGTGTCAGGGTCCGAAGGCAGGCGGGGTCTGACGGGTTCGGGCGCCTTCGGATTCTTCCGGCACAAGCGGTCTTGTCAGCCGGACGATCACGACATGCAACAGGATGGCGAAAAGCCCCAGCGTCAGCATTGCCGCGAACATGAGGTCGGTCTTGGCGCGGCCATTCGCCAGCAGCATCATGTAGCCAAGGCCCCGCGACGCGCCGACCCATTCCCCGATCACGGCGCCTATGGGCGCATAGACGGCGGCCAGTCGCAGGCCCGAGGCCAGCGACGGAAGGGCCGCGGGAACGCGGATGTGCCAGAGGATGCGCGAGGGGCTGGCCTGCATCGTGCGCGCCAGGTCGAGATATCCCTTGGGCGTGCGCATCAAGCCGTCGAAAAAGGCGGATGTGACGGGGAAATAGATGATCAGCACCGCCATGAAGACCTTGGACCACAGCCCGAACCCCAGCCAAAGCGTCAGGATGGGCGCAAGCGCGAAGACCGGCAGCGCCTGTGTGAAGACAAGGATCGGACGCACAAGCACCCGCGCCGTGCGCGAGGCGGCCAGATGCAGGGCCGTGGCGATTCCCAGCGCCGCGCCGATCCCCAGCCCGAGGATCACCTCGAGCGCGGTCACCAGCGTGTGTTCCGCGATCAGGGCGCGGTTGTGCCACCAAGTTTCCGCCACCTGAAGGGGGCCGGGCAGGATGAACTTCGGCAACCCGGTGACGGTGACGATGGCTTGCCAGAGCGCGAGGGCGAAGAGGGTGGCGACGACAGCGGGAAGGGCCTTCATGGCGCGCCTTCGCGCAGCTCGGACAGGAGCGCGGCCTGACATGCAAGGGTTTCCAGATCGTCGAAGGGTCGCGGGACGTCAGAGGCGGGGTGGGGCAGGGCCCTCAGGCCCGCATGGCTGAGCACGCGGATGGATTGCCCCAGACGCGCCGCCTCGGCGGGGTCGTGGGTCACGATCAGCACGGTCTTGCCGCGCAAGACCTCGACGGCCAGTTCCTGCATCGCGGCCCGGGTCTGGGCGTCGAGCGCCGAGAAGGGCTCGTCCAGCAGGACGATGGGTTTGTCCTCCATCAGCGTGCGGGCAAGGGCGACCCGCTGGCGCTGGCCGCCGGACAGGGCGGGGGGCTTCTTGTCGGCATGATCGCTCAGGCCGACGCGGTGCAGGATGCGGGCCGTGCGGGCATGGTCCGGCGGCTCTTTGCGCAGGCGGGCGCCCAGCTGGACGTTCCGGCGCACCGTGGCCCAGGGCAACAGCAGGTCGTCCTGCGCCATGTAGGCCGTGCGCGCCGCCACGGCGCCTGCGTCGCTGGCGCTGATCGTGCCCTCGAAACAGGCCCCGGTGTCCAACCCCGCGATCAGGCGCAGCAGGGTGGACTTGCCCACGCCCGATCCGCCCAGCAGGCAGGTCCATTCCCCGGCGGGCAGGGACAAGGTCAGGGACGCAAAGAGCGGCGCGCCCCTGATCGAGGCATGCCCCTGCAGGGTAATGCCGGGGGCCGTTGTCACGGCGTCAGACCCATCTGCCAGAAACCGGCTTCCAGTTCCGTTGCCGTGCGGAAGGTCCGGCACAGCCGGTCCCATCGCGGAGAGGATGCGTAATCGGCGCCCAGACGGTGGATCAGCGCCGCGTCCAGCAGGGTGCCCGCGGCCCGGCAGGCCTCTTGATACTCGGCGCCGGCATAGGTGGCGATCCAATCGGCGTAGCTGTCCGAGGTCGTCTCGGCCGCCAGTCGCGTGCCGATCTCGCCATAGCCCATCACGCAGGGTGCCAGCGCGACCAGCAGGTCCAGCAGGTCGCCGCTGTACCCGGCTTCGAGCACGAAGCGCGTATAGGCGAGGTTCTCGGGCCGCTCTTTCGTCGCGAAGACCTCGGCCTGCGACAGGCCCGCCGCCTCGCAGATGCCGATATGCAGCTTCAACTCGTCGGTCACCAGCGCGTTCAGCGTGGCGACGGCGGCCAGCATTTCGGTATGCGTCTCAGACTTCACGACGGCCAGCGCCCATGCGCGGGAGAAGTGGATCAGGAAGACGTAGTCCTGCCGCAGGTAGTGCAGGAAGGCCGCGCGCGGCAGGGTGCCGTCCTTCAGACCCTCGACGAAGGCATGGCGGGTATAGTCCCGCCATGCGTCCCCGGCCTGCGCCCGCAGCAGCGAGAAGGCCGTGCCATAGCCGCTCATTGCGCGGTTACGTCGATGCTGATGGCCTCGACCGGGTTCACGCTGTCGATCATGCCGTTGTCCTTCAGGAAGGCTTCGAACCGGGCGTAGCGGCCCGCGTCGAAGGCCGCCGGGCGAAGGGCAAGGCGGGGCAGGGTGTCCATCCACGCCTTTTCGTTCAACTCGTCCTGAAGCTCTGCCGAGGTGGCGGCGAAGATTTCCCAGCTTTTCTCGGGGTGGTTCACGATGAACTGCGTGGCGCGTTCCGTCGCCTCTAGGAAGCGCGCGATCCGGTCGGCGTCCATGCGGTCGGGGTTGGCGACATAGATCAATTCGTCGTAGGAGGGCACGCCTTCTTCCTCGATGTAGAAGCAGCGGCCTTCGACGCCTTCGATCTCCATTTGGTTCAGCTCGAAGTTGCGGAAGGCGCCGATCACCGCATCGACCTGCCCCGACATCAGCGCGGGCGAGAGCGAGAAGTTCACGTTGATCATCTCGACGTCATCGGGCGCGACGCCGTGTTTGCCCAGAACCGTGGACAGGACCGCCTCTTCGACGCCTCCGACCGAAAAGCCGACCTTTTTTCCTTTCAGGTCTGCCGGTGTGCCGATCGGCCCGTCCGCCAGCACCAGCAGGCAGTTCAGCGGGGTCGCGACCAGGGTGCCGACCCGCTTCAGCGGCAGGCCCTCATGGATCTGAAGGTGCAGTTGCGGCTGGTAGGACACCGCCAGATCCGCCTGACCGGCGGCCACGAGGCGCGGCGGGGCAGAGGGATCGGCGGGCGGGATCACCTCGACCTCAAGGCCCGCGTCGGCGAAATAGCCGTTTTCCTCGGCGATGATGATGGGGCCGTGATCGGGGTTCACGAACCAGTCCAGCAGCACGGTCATCTTGTCCTGCGCCAGCGCAGGAGAGGCGGCCAGCAGCAGGGCCGCAGGGAGCAGAAGGCGTTTCATGGGTCGGTGTCCTTTTAGCAAGCAGAGGCCGAGACGAGCACGATCTCGCCCGGCCATGTCCGGTGGAGGGTTTCGGCGGCGCGCCACGCGCGCAGGCCCGTGCCGCAGCACAGGGCAAGGCGGCGCGCGCCGGTGTCGGTGATCTGGTCCGGGTCCAGGCGCCGGGCCGCCGGGTGCAGCGGCACCGGTGCCTCATCGGGGCCGCGCAGCTCGACGATCAGGTCGTCTGCCGTCAGGTCAGAGGCGGCGACGAAGGCGAAGCCCGTCTCGGGTTCGGGCGCCGCGTCGAAGCGGAAGCCCGATGTGGCCAGCGTCTGCGCGTCGAGGTTGACCAACTGGCCCAGCGGTGTGGGGGCCAGCCCCAGCAGCACGGCGAGCGCCATCTGCGCCTGCATGGCGCCGATGACGCCCACCACCGGCCCCAGCACACCCGCGCTGGCGCAACTTGCGCCGCTGTCCGGCGCATCGGGGAAGACCGCGCGCAGCGAGGGGGCGCCGCCGCAGAACCCGCCCACATAGCCGCCCAGCCCAAGCACCGAGGCGCTGATCAGCGGCGTCTTGCGGGCAAGGCAGAGGTCGCTGAGCAGGTAGCTGACGGCGTAGCTGTCGGCGCAATCCAGCACCAGATCGACCGGGGCGATCATCCCGGGCGCATTGGCCGGGGTCACGCGACAGCACCGCGTCTCGACGGTGATCTGCGCGTTGAGGGCGCGGCACCGGTTCGCGGCCACCTCGGCCTTCGGCTGCCCGCAATCGTCTTCGGTGAACAGCGTCTGCCGGTGCAGGTTCGACAGCGAGACCGTATCGTCGTCGACCACGGTGACATGGCCGACGCCCGCCCCCGCCAGAAGCGGCAGCGCGTAGGCGGCCAAGCCGCCAGCGCCCACCACCAGCACGCGGGCGCGGGCCAGCCGCTGCTGCCCGGTCTCGCCCACCTGCGGAAGGATCGTCTGCCGTGCGTATCGGTTCATCGCGTGACCGCCAGCCATGCGCGCACCCGGGCCTCGGGGTCTGCGTTCAGGGTGATGTCGGTGACGACAGAGACGATGTCCGCCCCGGCATCGAAAACTCCCGGCGCGCGCTCGACCGACATGCCGCCGATCCCGACAAGCGGCGTGTCCCCCACGCGGGCCTTCCACTCGGTGACCTTCGGCAGGCCCTGCTGGTGCCATTTCATCTTCTTCAGGATGGTCGGATAGACCGGCCCTAGCGCCACGTAGTCGGGCGCCATGGCCAGCACGCGCTCAAGCTCGTCGTCGTCATGGGTCGAGACCCCAAGTTTTAGTCCGGCCTTGCGGATGGCGTGCAGGTCGGCGACGTCCAGATCCTCCTGCCCCAGATGGATCCAGTCGCAGCCCAGATCCAGCGCCGCCTGCCAGTGGTCGTTGACCACAAGAACCGCGCCGTGCTGGCGGCAGAGGTCGCGCGAAAGGGCGATCTCGCGGCGGAGGGTCTCGGGCGGGGCGTCCTTGATGCGCAATTGGAGGAGTTTGATCCCGAGAGGCAGCATCCGCCGCAGCCAGTCGGCGCTGTCGAATATCGGGTAGAAGCGGTCGAGCGTCATGACAGGAAGGCCTTTCCGATCACGGGGGTCGAGGCCTCGGCCATGTCCCGCGCGTCGATGGGGTCGGCCCGGTGCGCCAGTTGCCCCGCCTCGACCGCGCGCATCATCGCGACGGCCATGGCCACGGGGTCGCCCGCGCGGGCCACGGCGGTGTTCAGCAGCACGGCGTCGAAACCCAGTTCCATCGCCCGGGCGGCGTGGCTGGGCAGGCCGATGCCCGCGTCGATGACCAGCGGAACCTCGGGAAACTCGGCCCGCATGGCGCGCAGGGCGTACTCGTTGTTGAGCCCCCGGCCGGACCCGATGGGTGCGCCCCAAGGCATCAGCACCTCGCACCCGGCGGCCAGCAGCCGTTCCGCGACGATCAGGTCTTCGGTGGTGTAGGGGAACACCTGAAAGCCGTCCTCCGTCAGGATGCGGGCCGCTTCGACCAGCTGGAAGACGTCCGGTTGCAGGCTGTCCGTGTGGCCGATCAGTTCCAGCTTGATCCACGGCGTGTCAAAGACCTCTCGCGCCATCTGCGCCGTGGTCACCGCCTCCTTGACCGTGTGGCATCCCGCCGTGTTGGGCAGCACAGGCACGCCGAGGTCACGGATCATCTGCCAGAAGGCCTGCCCGCTGCCGCCCGCCCCCTCGCGGCGCAGCGAGACGGTGGCGACCCCCGCGCCGCTTTCCCGAAACGCCTGCGCCAGAATCGCGGGGCTGGGATATTGCGCCGTGCCCAGCATCAGGGGGTTGGGCAGCTCTGTGCCGTAGAACTCTTTCATGCTCAGCCCCCCTGCATCGGCGCGACGACCTCGATGCGGTCGCCGTCGTGCAGCGGCGTCGCGGCGCGCAGGGCGGCGGGCACGAAGGCCTCGTTCACCGCCGTGGCGACGCGCCCGGACATTCCGCATTCGCTCAGAAGATCGGCGAGCGTTTCCGCCGCGACCTCCCGCGGTGTTCCGTTAAGCACTATCTTCATCGACCAACTCCGAATGTGTGTCGTTCAGCGCAAGATCCGCGACGCCCTGCGCCAGCGCGGGCGCCAGCAGGTAGCCATGGCGGTAGAGGCCATTGGCAAAGATCGTGCCGCCCCGGCGGCGGATGCGCGGCAGGTTGTCGGGAAAGGCGGGGCGCAGGTCGACGCCGGTTTCCAGCACCTCGGCCTCGCCGAAGGCGGGGTTCAGCGCGTAGGCGGCGCTCAGCAGTTCCAGCATCGAGCGGGCGGTGATGCGGCCTCTGTCCTCGCTCTCGATCATCGTCGCGCCCAGCATGTAGATGCCGTCGCCCCGGGGCACGACGTAAAGCGGGATCCGGGGGTGCAGCAGCCGGACCGGGCGGGTCAGCGTCACACCGGAGCAGCGGATGACCAGCATCTCGCCCTTGACCCCGCGCAGGTCGGTCAGGTGATCACGCGCCGCGAGGCCCCGGCAATCGATCACGTTTGTCAGGCCCTCCGGCGCCGCCCGCTTGTGGAAAGCCACGCCCTGCGCGCGCAGCGCCGTGAACAGGGCCTCCAGCGCCGCGCGCGGGTCAAGATGCGCCTCGTCCTCGAAGAAGAGGCCCTGCGCGAAGCCCGGCAAGTCCGGCTCCAGCGTGGCGATCTCGGGGCCGACCTCGGTGAACCCCTCGGTGCGCCGGGCAAAGCGGCGCAGGTCGGGCAGGTCGCGGCGCGCGGCCACGACAAGGGTGCCCCGGCGCTGCACCCCGACCCTGTCGGCCCACCAGTCGATGGCCCTCTGCCCCAGCCGCAGGACCGGCTCTTCGGCGTTCTCGTATTCGCACCACGGCGCAAGCATGCCACCCGCCCACCACGAGCAGCCATGCGGACCGGGCGGCCCGGCGGGGTCGAAGATCTGGACCTTCTCGCCGCGCAGGGCCAGTTCGGTCGCCACGGTCAGCCCCGCGACGCCCGCCCCTATGACCGACCATGTTTTCACAGGCTGTCCGATGCGGGCCAGAAGGGGTGGAAGTGATGCACCGGCCCGTGGCCGGAGCCGACGCCCAGCCCGTCTGCGCTGGCAATGGCCGCTTGCAGATAGCCATGCGCCTCTTGCACGGCCTCTGTCAGCGCCAGCCCCTTGGCCAGACCGGCGGCAATCGCAGACGACAGGGTGCAGCCCGTGCCATGGGTGTTCCCGGTGTGGATGCGCGGCGCGGTGTATTCGGCCAGCACGCCATCCGGCGCGACCAGAATATCGCGGCAGAGAGCGCCCTCGGCATGGCCTCCCTTCATCAGCACCGCCTGCGCGCCCAGCCCGCACAGCGCGCGCCCCTGCGCGATCATCTCGTCCCGGTCCCGCGCGACCGCGCTGTCCAGCAGGCGGGCCGCCTCGGGCAGGTTGGGGGTCAGCAGATGCGCGCGGGGCAACAGGGTCTGTGTCAGGGTCGCGACCGCCTCGGGCGACAAGAGCGCGTCGCCCGATTTGGCGATCATCACCGGGTCCAGCACCACCGGACCGGCGTAGCCCTTCAGCCCTTCGGCCACGCAGTGAATGATTTCTGGCAGGGCCAGCATGCCGATCTTGATCGCCCGGACATCGAGATCGTCCAGCACCGCCGCGATCTGCGCCGCAATCACCTCTACCGGGATGCCGTGCACGGCGGTGACGGCCCGGGTGTTCTGCGCGGTGACGGCGGTGAGGACCGAGGCGCCGTAGACCCCAAGCGCCGACATCGCCTTCAGGTCGGCCTGAATGCCGGCCCCGCCGCCGCTGTCGGACCCCGCGATCGTCAGTGCGATATGCGCCATGGCAGCTGCCTCTTACAAAGGGGCACCGCGTGTGAAAACTGCCAGCTTGCGCAAAGACCGTTCCCTCCGCCGGAATTGCCCGGATCAGGTTCGATGGGTTAGCGCAGCCGCGCCTCTCAGCCTTTTGCAAGGCACCCCAACGGTTCGGGCTTTAGCTAGCAAGCCGCCGCGACCCTGTCAAACGCCCTCGGCCAAAAGCGGCGCGTCGCCATGGGCCGTGCAAAGGGGGGCTGAGAGCGGCAGGGGCTCGGACCTTGGGGCCGCCCCCGACACTGTGAACGGACGGTCCCGTAGACCTGCGCCTGAACCGGACACCGGGGCAGGCGGCAAGCCTTGCGAGCCCTGCGGGCCAAGGGGCGGCGTGGGCCGAACGACCCCCGGCGGTCCCCGGGTGCCTTCATCGCCAAGACCGCGCCCCGGTCCGCGAAAGGCAATCGCCACGGTATCGCGCGATACCGGGCGCAGCATTGTCGGGGGCGCCTCGGGAAGCGATCATGCTGCCGGACCAATCAGGGAGTTTGATGTGCTCGAAACAATCGAAGCGATGCGGCAAGAGCTGGGCCGGACCCCGCATCTTGTCAGGCTTGGGCGGCTCTTCTCGGAAACGGTCCTGCTGCAGGTGGACGAGGCGGAATACTACCTGCATTTCGAGAAGGGCGCACTGGCCCGCGTGGAAACCGGACCCAGCCGCAAGATCGCCTGGCGCTTCGCCATAAGGACCGATGCCGAGGCGCTGCGGGCTTTCTGGACGGCACGTCCCGCACCCGGGTTCCATGACCTCTTCGGCCTGGTCAAGATTGAGCGGGCGCGCATCGACGGCGACATCCTGAGCCTTGTCAAGAACCTGCGGTTCTTCAAGGAATTTCTCGCCCTCGGGCGTGGGGAGGCACGGGCATGAGCATCGAACCCATCACCGGGCGCTACGCGACGGTCGAGATCGAAGGCCGCAGGCAGCGGATCTATTTCGAAGAGGCGGGCACGGGCCGCCCGGTCCTGTGCCTGCACACGGCGGGCGCGGATACCCGGCAATGGCGGCACCTGATGAACGATGCCGCCGTGACCGAAGGCCACCGGCTTATCGCCTTCGACCTGCCCTGGCACGGCAAGTCGCTGCCGCCCGAGGGCTTCGAGCGCGAAGAGTACCTGCTGACCACCGAGACCTATATCGCCACGGTTCTTGCGGTCTGCGAGGCGCTCGGGCTGGAGCGGCCTGTCCTCGCCGGTTGCTCGATGGGGGGACGGATCGCCTTGCAGCTGGCGGCGCTGCACCCGGATCGGTTTTCCGGGTTCATCGCCATCGAAGCCTCGGATTTCCAGCCCGCATGGTACGACATCGACTGGTTCGACCGGCCCGATGCGCATGGCGGGCAGATGGGGGCGGCGCTGGTCTCGGCGAATATCTCGCCCCATGCGCCAGAGCGTGATCGCTGGGCGACGCTGTGGATGTTCATGGCCAGCGGCCCCGGTGTCTTTCGCGGCGACCTGAGCTTTTACACCCGCGACGACAGCCTGATCGGACGGCTGGACCGGATCGACACGACCCGGACCCCGGTGCATCTGCTGGTGGGCGCCTATGACCTGACCTGCACACCGGCAGACACGGAACGCACCGCCGCGGCGATCCCGGGGGCGACCTGCGCGGTCATGGATGAACTGGGCCATTTCCCGATGAGTGAGCATCCCGAGGGGTTCCGGCCCTTCTTTATCGACGCCCTTGCGAGGATGAGGGCGGGGCAGGGGGTGGCCGCATGACCAGCCCCTGTATTATCTGCGTGGCCATCACAGGCTCGCTGCCGCAGAAATCCGACAATCCGGCGGTGCCTGTCTCGGTCGAAGAACAGGTGGAAAGCACGCAAGCGGCCCATGAGGCGGGCGCCAGCATCGTGCACGCCCATGTGCGCAATCCCGACGGCAGCCCAAGTTCCGACCCCGAGCGTTTCGCGCGCCTTCTGGAAGGCCTGCGCAGACATTGCCCGGACATCCTGATCCAGTTCTCGACCGGTGGCCGGTCGGGGGCGGGCAAAGAGCGGGGCGGGATGGTGTCGCTGAGGCCGGACATGGCCTCGCTGTCGGTCGGTTCGAATAATTTCCCCGCCCGGGTCTATCAGAACCCGCCTGCGCTGGTCGACTGGCTGGCGGCAGAGATGGCCGCACATGGGGTGCGCCCCGAAATCGAGGCCTTCGACCTGTCGCATATCCTGATGGCGCATCGCATGTGGCAGGACGGTCGCCTGCGCGACCGGCCCTATGTGCAGTTCGTCATGGGTGTGCAGAACGCCATGCCAGCCGACCGGGCGGTCTTTGACTATTACGTGCAGACGATGCACCGCCTGTTCGGCCCGGATGCGCCGTGGTGCGCTGCCGGGATCGGACGGCACCAGATCGAGCTGAACGACTGGGCGATCCGGGCCGGGGGGCATGTGCGCACAGGTCTGGAAGACAACGTGCGGCTGGACCGGACCACGCTGGCGCCCTCCAACGCGGCGCTGGTGTCGCGTGCGGCGGGGCTCTGTGCCCGGCACGGGCGACCGGTGGCCACCCCGGCCCAGACCCGCGCCATACTCGGCCTGCCGCAGGCGGTCACCGCCTGAGAGTGCATAAACAGGCAGCGCCGGGATGGAGAGGTTCCGTCCCGGCGATCACCGGTCGCCCTTCTTCAACCTGCGGGCAAAGTTCTTCGCCAGAGACGCAAAGTTCTGCGAGTGCACCCCCTGGTTGTCCTGCCTCATGGCAAGGGAGATCGTCGTGCCCGGATTATGCCCGTCGTAGTCACGGTAGACCACGCCGTGACGCGGCGACAATGATACCGAGCGCGGCACCAGCGCGAGTCCCACGCCGACCGAGACCAGCGAAATCGCGGTCTGGAAGTCCTGCGCCAGAACCTCCTTGGCGGGGATGAAGCCTTCCTTCTTGCACAGGTCGAGAATGTTGTCCGCAAAGCTGGGACGCGGACGGCGCGGGTAGAGCACGAAGGTCTCGCGCTTCAGGTCGGCTAGACGAAGCCGTTCGGCGCGCGCCAGATCGGATTCGACCGGAACGGCAAGGATCAGCGGTTCCTCGTGCAGCGGAAAACAGCGTATCTCTTCGTCTTCCAGGGCCGGGCGGGCAATGGCCACGTCGATGTGGCGCGCGATCAGGGCGGTCTTCAGCTCGGCATTGTTCATCGCCGACAGCGCCAGTTCGATGTCGGGATAGGCATTGCGGAACTCGCGGATCAACTCGGGCAGGACGCCGTGGCTGGCGGTGCCGACAAAGGCGATGCGCAGGCGGCCCGCCGCGCCTTCTCCGATGCGGCGCACCTCTCTTTCGGCGCGCTCGACCTGATCGAGGATATTGCGCCCGTGCTTGAGCAGGGCATCCCCGGCCTGGGTGCGGCGGATCTGGCTGCGCGAGCGGTCGAACAGCAGCACGCCCAGCCCGGCCTCGAGCTGCGCGATTTGTCGGCTGAGAGGCGGCTGGGCGATGCCAAGGCGCGTCGCGGCGCGGCCGAAATGCAGCTCTTCGGCCACGGCCACGAAATAGCTCAACCGCCTGAAATCCATCGTCGTTCCCCCCTCGGTCATCTTCCGCGCTCCGCCGGCGCCGGACAAGCCCTACGAGGGTCGCAGGGCATCGCGCAAACGGTCTTCGTCGAGATGCACGCCGAGGCCTGGCCCCTGCGGCACGCACAGGTGGAAATCCTCGATCACAAGCGGGTCTTTCACGATCTCCGAGACATGCAGGCGCGGGCCGAAATGCTCGCATCCCCAGGGCAGGCGGGGCAGGGTGGCAAAGACCGCCAGATGCGCCGCCGCCCCGATCGAGCCTTCCAGAAGGCAGCCGCCGTACAGCTCCATGCCACTGCTTTCCGCGACCCGTGCCGCCTGTGTCAGCGCCCTTAGCCCGCCGCTCTTGACCAGTTTCAGCGAATAGACGCTGCCGCAGCCCATGGTTCCGGCGCGGGTGATCTCGCGGTGGGTGAAGGCGGCCTCGTCGACCATCAGCGGGATCGGGCTTTGCGCCGCGACCCGCGCCATGCCCTCGAAATCGTCGCCGGGCAGCGGCTGTTCGATCAGGTCGACCCGCAGTTCCTGCAGGGCGGGCAGGAAGCGGCGGCAATCGGCCTCGCTCCAGGCCTGGTTCACGTCGACGATCAGGCGGCGCATCTCCGGTACCTCGTCGCGCAGTTTCCGCAGGCGGCGCAGGTCGTCCTCGGGGCTTGCGAAGCCCAGCTTGATCTTGAAGTCACGGTGTTCCCGGGCGGCCAGCTTGGCGCGGGCCTCTTCGACCTCCTGCTCGGCATCGCCCGAGGCCAGCGCCCAGAGCACCGGCACGCGGTCGCGCAGCGCGCCGCCAAAAAGCAGGGTCAGGGGCACGTCCAGCGTCTGCGCGAGCGCGTCGTAGATCGCCGTTTCGACCGCGCCCTTGGCCGCGTTGTTGCGAAAGGCCGCCTTGGCCATGCGCAGCGCCGCCTCGGCGGGCCGGGCGGCGGGGCAGTCCAGCAGGGCGGGGGCAAGGTAGCGGGTCACCGCCGCCTGAATGGACTCCACCGATTCCTCGGCCCAACGCGGTCCGCCCAGCACCGCCGCCTCGCCGATCCCCTCGATCCCGTTGGCCAGCCGCACGCGCACCAGCACGAACTCCCGATGAGAGAATTCGGTATTCGACAACCGATGCGCGCGGACGCTGGGAAGCGTCACGATCTGGGCGCGGATCTCACGGATCGCGGTCTGGCGCAGGAGGTCACCGTCAAGGATCGGCGTTTCGATGAGTTCGGCGGCATTATGCGCCATGGGCGTCTCCTTCGGATGACAGGGCGAACGCCCCGAAGGGCGCCCGCAGGGGGAGGGGAGGGGTTACTCGGCAGCCACGGCCCGGGCCCCGGCCTCGGGCCTCAGCCGGAAGTCGAAGCTCATGACAAGGTCGGTATCGGCGCCTTCCGGGGCGGGCTTCATCTCGCCGATCAGGCTTTCCTTGACGGCAAAGACCGCGTCATTGTCGAGGTACTCGGTCTCGCTGTCGTAGATCTGGCTGATCAGCGGCTTGTAGCCGGGCTTGGAGATCATGAAGTGGATGTGCCCGGGGCGCATCGGGTGATGGCCCATGTAGTTCAGCAATTCACCGGCGGCGCCGTCATAGGGGATCGGGTAGGGCTCGGGGCGCAGGCCGACGAACTCGTAAGAGCCCTCCGCGTCGGTCAGGAACCGGCCGCGCAGGTTGAAGTCCGGCTGATCCGGGTCCTGCTGTTCGTAAAGCCCGTTCGGCGCGTCCTCCCAGACGTCGATCTGCACGCCCTCGATGGGGGTGCCCGCGGTATCCACGACACGGCCCGAAACGCGCAGCGTCTTCTGGTTGTCGAACCCCTTCTGGATGATGCTGGCGCCCTTGGGCAGAACCGGCGGGTTTTCCCGGTAGAACGGCCCCAGAACGGTGCTTTCGCTTTCGCCGTCCGTCACCTTGTTGTCCAGCATGTCGACAAGCACCTCGAGCCCGAGAATGTCGCTGATCAGGATGAACTCGTTGCGCGCGGCGCTGGAGATGTCGCCCGCGCGGCGCATCCATTCGCAGCCTTCCAGCCATTCGCCATGGGTCAGGTTCACCTCCTTGGCGAAGGCGTGGAAATGTTTCAGCGCGGCGGTCATGATCTCGCGGTTGCGCTCGGGGATGTCGGGCTTCATCGCGCCGGTGACGGCTTCGGTGATGTTATCGAGTGTAATGTTTCGCATGGGGCTCCTCCTTGGTGTGTTCTTTTGATGTTCGGGCTACCAGATCGCCTCGGCGATCGGATCACAGAGTTCCGGGGCGGGCGCCTGCCCGGCGATGGCGCCGAAACGGCCCTTGTAGAAGATCAGCGGCCGCGCACCGGGATCGGTGACCAACTGGCGCACCTGACCGATGAAGATTGTGTGATCGCCCGCCTGCACCTCGTTCACCACGTCGCAGGCATAGGCGGCCAGCGCGCCACGGATCACCGGCAGGTTGTCGAGATCCACGAAGGGGTTCGGCAGGCCTTCCGCAGGCCGTCCCGCGAAGTGCCAGGCCAGGGCCTCCGCGCCTTCGGCCAGGGTGCTGACCGAAAAGCGCCCGGTCTCTTGCAGGTGCGGCAGGATCTTCGCCCGCGCGCCGATGGAAATCGAGATCAGTGGCGGATCGAGCGAGATCGACATGAAGGCATTCGCGGTCATGCCGTGATCGCCGCCCTCGGGGCGCGTCGCGATGACATTGACGCCGGTGCCGAACAGGCCGCAGGCATCGCGAAGCTGGCGCGGGTCAGGCTGGGTCATGCGGGGGTCTCCGGGCTGAAGCCGGGGCGCAGAAGCGTTGCGGCGGCGGCGGTGAGGCCCTGCTCCAGCAGGCCGCGAATCCGGGTCGAGGAGATCACTTCGCCTTCGGCGCAGCGCACCGGCGACTGGACATGGACGTTGAAGCGGCGCGCCAGCAGGGACACGTCGCCGGCCTGTTTTGCGCCAAAGCGGAAATCGCCCCCGACCCGGATCTCTTGCGGCTGCAAGCGGGTCAGCCGCGCCATGAAAGCCTCCGGTGACAGGCCGCGCAGCGCCTCGTCGAAGGACAGCACCACCACGTGATCGGGGCCGAGCGCCGAGATGCGGGAGAGCTTCACCGACAGGGGGCAAAGCTGCGCGGCCCGGCCAAAGAAGACCTTGGGCGGCGGATCGAAGGTGCAGACCACCGAGGGCAGGCCCAGGGCGCGGGCGCTTTTCACCGCGCCGTTGATCAGTGCCTGATGGCCGGAATGCACACCGTCAAAGGCGCCCAGGGTCACGACGCTTGCGCCAAGCGGGGGCACGTCGCGGTGCCAATGCGTCAGGTCGGGTTGGTCAAACATGGCGGCCTCCTCCTCCGGTCTGCCGGTCGACCTGACCCTAGCCGCGCCGGGCCGCAGGACGCGATACCCGGATTGGTATGCTGTCATACCTAGCGGCACGGGCGGTGCCGGACGCAGGATGACGACCATCTTGCCGGGCGCCATTCAGGCCGTTCCGGTGCTTCATCGGAGGAGAACGACCATGCCCAAAGACGCCGCACCCGGTTCCAAGACCGAGGCTTTCACCGGACAGGAGTTCCTGGAAAGCATCCAGGACAGCCGCGAGATCTACATCTACGGCGAACGCGTGAAGGATGTGACCAAGCACCCGGCCTTTCGCAATTCCGCCCGCATGGTGGCGCGCTGGTACGACAGGTTCCACGAACGCAAGGACGTGATCGGTGTGCAGGCGGACAACGGGTCCGGCAATGTCACGCACCCGTTCTTCCTGGGCTCTAAGACCAGCGAGGACCTGATCAAGAGCCGGGACGCCGTGGCCGACCTGCAAAAGGTCTCTTACGGCTGGATGGGCCGGTCGCCCGACTACAAGGCGGCCTTCCTCGGCACGCTGGGCGCCAACAGCGGCTTTTACGGCGAATATGCCGGGAACGCGGTCAACTGGTACAACAAGACCCAGAACCGGCTGGACTACTGGAACCACGCGATCGTCAACCCGCCGATCGACCGCGACCGCGCGATCGAGGAGGTCCGCGATGTCTTCATGCATGTCGAGAAGGAAACCGACGCCGGTCTGATCGTCTCGGGGGCCAAGGTGGTGGCGACGGGCTCGGCGCTGACGCATTACAACTTCATCGCCCACTACGGCATTCCGGTGAAGGACAAGGAATTCGCGCTGATCTTCACCGCGCCGATGGATGCCGAAGGGGTCAAGCTGATCGCCCGGTCGTCTTACGAGTTCAATGCCGCCGCCACCGGATCGCCGTTCGACTACCCGCTGTCGTCCCGCATGGACGAAAACGACTCGATCCTTGTCTTCGACAAGGTGCTGGTGCCCTGGGAGAACATCTTCGTCTACGGCGACACCGACAAGATCAACCAGTTCTTCCCGGCCTCCGGCTTTGTGCCGCGCTTTACCCTGCACGGGTTGACGCGGCTCTCGGTCAAGCTGGATTTCATCGCGGGCCTGTTCTCGATGGCGGTCGCGGCGACCGGGTCGAAGGATTTCCGCGGCGTGCAAACGGCGGTCGGCGAGGTGCTGGCCTGGCGCAACCTGTTCCACAGCCTGTCCGACGCCATGGTGAAATCCCCGGTTCCGTGGGAGGGCACGGAGGGCTTCAACCTGCCCAACGCCAACGCCGGCCTCGCCTACCGGGTCTTCGCGCCCATGGCCTATGGCCGGATCAAGGAACTGATCGAGCGCCATGTCGCCTCTGGGCTGATCTATCTGCCCTCGTCGGCCGCCGATTTCGAAAGCGACGCGATCCGGCCCTATCTCGACCGTTTCGTGCGCGGCTCGAACGGCTATGCGGCCATCGACCGGGTCAAGCTTCTGAAGCTGCTTTGGGATGCCATTGGCACCGAGTTCGGCGGGCGGCATGAACTCTACGAACGCAACTACGCGGGCAACTACGAGAATATCCGCATCGAGACGCTGCTGCACGCGACAGCCAGCGGCGATCTCGCCAATATGCAGGGTTTCGTGTCGCAGTGCATGGGCGAGTACGACCTGTCCGGCTGGACAGGAAAGGACCTGATCAACCCCGACGACATCAATCTCGTCGGGCGCGGGATACTCCAGAGCTTCGACTGATCCTTGACTTCGAAGTGGCCGCCTCAGGATCAGAGGCGGCCATTTCTGCCTCTGTCGGAAGACCGCGCGCCGTATCTGCACCGGGTTACATAGGCATTGCGGGACGGCTGTATCGATCAGCCCTCCCGGGCCTTGCGGCACATTGCCATCGATGGGCAGGCCTTCTTTTTTCTGGGGAAGGTCTTTGGCGCGAGCCGTGCGGGCCATGCCAAGAGCGGCGGAGCGTTTCGCGCGGTGATCCGGTCACAGGACCTGCCAACACGGTTTCTGTCATAGCCGCGCATCCAGTAGTCTTTACATAAGATTGATTACAAGTATCTTCTGTGTGGGGGGTGACCTCTGCCGCGTCGCGATTTTGAGTAAGCGCCTGACCGCGCCAATGTTGCAACCCGCTGATGTCGAGGCGCGGGCGGGTGCAGCGCCTGCTTGAACCGAAGGATCGGCAGGATCGGACTGTCTCCCTGTCTGGAAAAGCCGCTGGGTGTCCCCCAAGGCGCAGAGCTTCGTGCCGGTTTCGGGCGAAGATTCGCGCCTATTGGTCTAATGAAACGGACCAGGCCGCGAACCACCGGCCCCCGCCTGGCCCTGTCCGATAGCCGGAGGCGAAGAGACCTGAGCACAGATATGGGATGCCTGTCATGACGGCCCGTAGGGAGCAACGCACTGAAAAACAACCGCTAAAACTCGAAAGCCCTTTTTCCGCCCTTAAAGGAAGTGCTTCTGAAACATGCACGTGCGGCAAAAAAATTTCCCCCCATGAAGAAAACTCTTTGGTCCACAGGCCTTCTTCCTGCATCATACCCGCGACCGAACAGGCCTAAGCGGTCCAAATTGGTCCAATATACACCAACATTGGTCTTTTGCAGGACCCCTGGCCCGCCTTCGCGTTGGCACGTGTCCCCAGAAGAACCAGAACCAAGAGGGATGACGTAATGTCACTGGATATTAGCACCATCTATGCGGAACAGGTGACGCTCAGCCAACTCGTGCAGAACCTGCTGTACGCATCGGGGACCGTGGGCGCGATCTTCGTTGTGGTCGGACTGCTGTTGATTGACGCGGGCACCACCCGGCGGAAGAACCTGTTCAATTCCACCATCGAAAAGACACTGGGGTTCTTCCTCGGCTTCGCCACTTATTACGTAATCGGTTTCGGTTTCTGGGCCGCGCAGTACTACATCATGGTCGAAGGTACGCTGATGGATTCCATCAAGGACTGGTGGATCGGCGGAGCCATGACCAACAGCCTTGCCCACCGGGTCGATCCGGCGATCTTTCCCGGCCTGAACACCTTCCAGATCTTCGTTTTCTTCCTCGCGGTCTTTGCGGGTATCATCAACGTCCTGCTGCATTTCTCGGTGGCCGAGCGCATGAAGCCCGCAGCCTATTACATCACCTGCGTGGTTGCCGCCGTCGTCTCCTCGGCGCTCAGCCTTGTGACATGGGGTTCGGTCGGGCCGCTGACCAACCTGGGCTTCCACGATTTCTTCGGCGTGGGTTTCGTCTACATGTTCCCGGCCGGTATGCTGCTGGTTTTCACCCCGATGCTGGGCAAGCGCCCCGGCATGATGGAACCGCATGCGCGCGTGTCGGCCTATCTGGCGCCCAGCATCGGCCTTTGCGCACCGGGCCTGCTGATGATCTTCGCCGGTCTGCCGACGGTGATCCTGTCCTGCCTGTTCTTCTTCGACCCCGAAGCCATGGCGGTCAGCGTGACCATGGCCGAAACCAGTGTCGGCGTCGCGCTGAACAACTATGCGCTGGTCTGGGCCGGTGGCGCGATCACCGGGCTGATCCTTGCCTATGCCTCGAAGAACTACGCCTACACCCTGCTCGGGCCGCTTGCGGGCTACGTGGCCGGGGCCTCGGGCTTTGACGTCTACCTGCCGTGGCAGGCGCTGCTGCTGGGGCTCGTCGCGCCGCTTGCCGCCTACGCGGTCTATGAGTTCACGCTGAAGCGCGGCATCGACGAGCACAAGCTGTTCCCGCTGTTCCTTGGGTCGGGAACGCTGGGTCTGATCTTCCTTGGCATCTTCAAGGCGGGCACCCCGCGCGGCGGTTATCTGGGCATCGAGGAAGGCGCCTATGCCTTCCAGCATGGCGAGATTTCCCTGCTGATGCAGCTTGCCGGGATCGTGACCTGCGTCGGGACCGGCGTCGTCACCGCCCTGGTCCTGTCGGTGATCCTGAAGGCGACCGTTGGACTGCGTGTCGACGAGGACGATCAGATCGACGGTCTGGACAAGCTGTACTGGGATCTGGAACCGGACGTCTACACCCATGCGGACAGCGCGCCGGGTGCGGGCTCGACCGGGCGTCCCCATGATGCCCCGGCGGCAGCCAGAACGCCCGACGGGCTGGCGCGCAGCTGACCGCAAAGCCTCATGACAGGCCCCGGCATCGCGCCGGGGCCTTCTTGTATCCCGCGCCGCTTGTCGCGTAATACGGGGTGGACGTCCTGCCACGGGGCGCAAGACGCGCCGGGATCGCCGTGACGGAAACACCGATGAACCAGACCAGACTCAATGCCTCTGCCGCCCCGAGCAGTATCGGGGAAACGGTCCGTATCGTGGTGGACCGGCTCCTTGTCCGCATCCAGTCCGGGGAGTATCCGCCGGATTCCCGCCTGCCGAGCGAGCGGGCGCTGGCCTCGGAGCTGGGGGTGTCGCGCAACACCGTGCGCGAGGCGCTGGATGTGCTCGAAAGCCGTGACATGGTCCGGCGGCGGCAGGGCAGCGGCAGCTTTGTCACCTACCATTCCCACCGATCCGAAGCCCCGCAGCAGGGTTCCATCGGAGAGCGGACAAGTCCGCTGGACCACCTGATCGTGCGTTCGATCATCGAGCCCGAGATGACCCGCCTTGCGGTGATGAACATGACACCCAAGGATCTTGAAGAGCTGGCCCGGGTCGTGGTCCGGATAGAGGCGGTGCGCACCGACCTCAACGAGTTCATCAGGGGTGAGGAAGAGTTCTACCGATCCATCGCGCGGGCCACGCGCAACCCCCTGCTCGAAGCCTGCTACGAGCTGACCATCGAGGTCTGCCGGCAGAGCTTTCGCACCGCACTGATGCGCAAGCACCTGACGCCCGGACGCATTCAGGCCTATCAGGCCCGGTTCAACTCGCTGTTCAACGCGATTGCCACGCGGGACGTCGAGGCGGCGGTCGAGATCACCAAGCTGCATCTGGTCGAAGAACAGATGTTGTTCCTGCACGAGCGTTAAGCCCGCGGACAGCCTGACACGGGGCGCCGCCTGCGATGACCGGGTTGTCCGGCCCCGCCCGGCCTCTGGCGCAGCCGTGACCGCAGGCCGCCGATGGCCAGGGGCGGCCCCATCCGTCAGGGCGCAGCGCGCGGGGCCTGTCAGTCTCCGGCTTCGCGGGTCAGCAGGCCGGTGGTCTGCACGCTGCCGGCCTCTGCGCGCTGTTGCCACAGTTGCCCCATGGACTGCAGGTGCCTGCGCAGCAAGGACTCGTGCTGCTTCAGCCAGTCCGGGACCGAACGGAACTCGGCGATCTGCGCCTTGCCGTCCACCAGCCGCACCACCGGCCAGTCGCCGATCAGCGCATTGTCGATGCCGAAGACCTGCTCGCCCCACCAGCGCGCGGGGCCGAAGGCATGGGTTACCGGCTCCATCTGCTTCATGGTGGTCAGGACCGAAACCGGCGAGACCGAGGCGACCTTTTCCACCGCCGCGTGCCAGATTTCGAGAATCGCCACATACTCCCAGCTGACCGCGCTCCAGGTGTCGGGGTAGCGGGTGTTGTATTCCCGGTAGAACTCCTTGGGGCGGTTGAAGAAGAACGCCTTGCGCGCCAGCTTGGGGTCGTCGAAGTCGGGGAACTGGAACAGCGTACCTTCCATGAAGGCGCGCGACGTCCGCGCCACGCAGCGCGGGTAGTTGTCGAAGGTGCAGGACAGGATGCGCCCGTCGAAACCGGCCTCATAGGCGTATTCCGTCATGGCATGCACCATTGGCGTGTAGCTGGTGCACCAGCACAGGACGTCCGGCTTCTGGGCCAGCATGGGGTCGACGATGGCGGCCACGTCGGTCTGTTCCGGATCGTAGAGGATGTCCTTGACCACCGGCAGGCCCGCCGCCTCGAAGGCGGCGCGATAGGTCGCCGTCGACGGCAGCCCCAGCGCATCTCGCTGGCTGCACAGGGCGATCCGGCGGCGCTGCGGTTCGTTCTCGGCCAGCCAGTCGACCGCGGTGACGTTGAAAACCGGATGCACCTCGGAGGGCGCGATCAGGTATCGCGTGTCCGGCGACAGGTCGCTGGGCAGCAGGGTCGAGGTCAGCACGCGCCTCTGGTTGAGGAAGGATCGCAGCGGCGTATAGGTGTCGCCGCCCAGCATCATCAGCAGGCTGACCCCTTCGGTCAGCACCAGATGCCGGGCGCCTTCCATCGCGCGCTGCGGGTCGTAACCGCAGTCGAAGGGGATGATCCGAAGCGGATAGCGGCGCCCTCCGATCAGGATGCCCCCTGCCCTGTTCAGCCACTCGGCCCAAAGCTCGCAGCCGTAAAGGCCCGGAAGACCCCACGAGCTGACCGGGCCGCTCAGGGGGGCCAGAAAGCCGACATTGACCGGCTCTGTCATCCCGACGCGATCGTTGGGAAACAGCGAGGTTACGGCGATGGTCTGTGCGAAACTTGATCCCAGCATACCAATCTCTACCATTCGAGTGCCTTTTTACAAGACGGGTATTATTCACCCGAGGGTAAATTTGTTTGCCTCCGTGAAAAAAGTATTTGACAGAACGGCGGCGCAGAGGTGACATTTGGTACAACCAATAAGTACCAATAAAGTCCTCTTCAGCATGGGAGACAGAAATGACCAAGAAGCGGGTTGCTATCATCGGGGCCGGACCGTCCGGTCTTGCCCAACTTCGCGCGTTCCAGTCGGCTGCGGCAAAAGGCGAGGAAATCCCCGACATTGTCTGCTTCGAAAAGCAGGACAACTGGGGCGGGTTGTGGAACTACACCTGGCGCACGGGGCTGGATGAGAACGGCGAACCTGTTCACTGCTCGATGTACCGCTACCTGTGGTCCAACGGCCCGAAAGAGGGCCTGGAATTCGCCGATTACTCTTTCGAAGAGCATTTCGGCAAGCAGATCGCCTCTTACCCGCCGCGCGCCGTGCTGTTCGACTACATCGAAGGCCGCGTGCAGAAAGCCGGGGTCCGCGACCTGATCCGCTTCAACACCGCCGTGCGCTGGGTCAGCTTCGACGAGGCCACCGGCCAGTTCACGGTCACGGTGCACGATCACACCAAGGACCACGTCTATTCGGAAGACTTCGACCACGTGATCTGCGCATCCGGCCACTTCTCGACGCCGAACGTGCCCTACTACGAAGGCTTCGAATCGTTCAACGGCCGCCTCGTGCATGCGCATGACTTCCGCGACGCCCGCGAATTCTCGGGCAAGGACATCCTTGTCGTCGGCTCGTCCTACTCTGCCGAGGACATCGGCTCACAGTGCTGGAAATACGGCGCCAAGTCGATCACCTCGTGTTACCGCTCGGCGCCCATGGGCTTCAAATGGCCCGACAACTGGGAAGAGAAGCCGGCGATGGAGAAAGTCAGCGGGAACACCGTCTACTTCTCGGACGGCACCACCAAAGAGGTGCAGGCGATCATCCTGTGCACCGGGTACAAGCACTTCTTCAACTTCCTGCCCGACGACCTGCGCCTGAAGACGGCCAACCGCCTGGCGACGGCGGACCTCTACAAGGGCGTTGCCTTCGTCAACAACCCCAAGCTCTTCTACCTCGGCATGCAGGACCAGTGGTTCACCTTCAACATGTTCGACGCGCAGGCCTGGTGGGTGCGCGACGCGATCATGGGCAAGATCGACCTCTCGGGCGTCAGCAAGGAGCAGATGCTGGCCGATGTGAAGGAACGCGAAGAGCGCGAGGAAGTGGACGACGACGTGAAATACGCGATCCGCTACCAGGCCGATTACATCCAGGAACTGGTGGCAGAGACCGACTATCCCAGCTTCGACATCGACGGCGCCTGCGAGGCCTTCTTCCAGTGGAAGAAGCACAAGGCCGAGGACATCATGGGCTTCCGCAACAACCGCTATAAGTCGGTGATGACCGGAACCATGGCCCCGGTGCACCACACCCCTTGGAAGGACGCGCTGGACGACAGCATGGCGGCTTACCTCCAGAACTGATCCGGCTCCCGGGGGCGCGCCCGAAAGCGCCCCGGAACCCCTTTGCCTCCGCGACGCCCCCCGCACTCCTGTGCGGGGGGCGTCGTGCCTTGGACAGATGCGGACAGGATCGCGATCCGGCCCACGCCCCTGCTGATGACAGCACAGACGAATCCCGCCGCACTACCGGCCGGGCGGTCCGCCGGTCATCGCGGATGCGGCGCGAACAGTGATCCGTGAACACAGTTCACGCCCCTCCCGGCGCAGATTCCGATCATTTCACGAGAAAAATTATTTCGTGGAATCAACGTCCCGAGGCCGCGCGCACGGCGAAGTGAACCACTTCGAACCAATGTCAGCGGTGCGCCGCCGGTGGCGCCGACCTGCCTGAGCAATGCCGCGAACAGCGCGGTTGCGCCGAACGCATCCCGCCCCAGCCGTGCGTCGACAAGGCTGGCAGCGGCATGGGGCCGCCGGTCCTTCCGGGGTGTTTTCCTGCCAGGACAAAGGCCGGTCCGGCCTGTCGGAAACACGAGACAGGGGCTCTGCGCCGCTGGTCGAGGGGCCGCCACGCGCAGGTCCGCCGGTGCCTTCGTTCGTCGCTCCCGGCGGCGCATGCGCAGGGGCGGCGAGGCACGCTACGATTTTGGGGGCAAAGGTCGGCCTCTCCTTCCGACGCCAGAACCAATTGAACCAATCAGACCAAATTTTTAACCACAGGAAAGCTTTTTTGCAATGCAGTGAAATTCCGCTAAAAGTAAGAAGCGTGGACGTTAGCCTATACAGTGATTTCATCGAGGGATATGCAGGCATGAAAATTGACACCCCCAAGGCTATGACCAAGCTCATCCAGGACCCCCACAGCATTCGCGAGGAACGCGAGAAGGTTCTTGAAGTCGCCATAGGCCGTGAAGTCCGCGCCTACCGGAAGAAGCAAAACATCACCGTGGCAGAGCTGTCTGCCCTGACCAACCTGTCGATCGGGATGCTGTCGAAGATCGAGAACGGCAATACCTCGCCCTCTCTGACCACCCTGCAGACCCTTGCGAATGCCCTGTCGGTGCCGATGACGGCCTTTTTCAAGGGCTTCGAAGAACGGCGCGAGGCGGTGCACACCAAGGCGGGCGAAGGGGTCGAGATCGAGCGGGCGGGCACCCGCGCCGGGCATCAGTACAATCTGCTGGGGCATATCGGCGCGAATTCCAGCGGCGTGATCGTAGAGCCCTACCTGATCGTGCTGAACAACGAATCCGACACCTTCAAGACCTTCCAGCACGACGGGATCGAGACGATCTACATGCTGGAGGGCTGCGTCGGCTACCGCCATGGCACGGAAACCTACCGGCTGGAGCCGGGCGACACGCTGTTCTTCGACGCCGACGCGCCGCACGGACCGGAAGAGCTGATCCGCTTCCCGATCCGTTACCTGTCGATCATCTGTTACCCGCAACGCACCTGAGGGGCGCCGGTTTCTTCGAAAGAAACCGGCCCGGAAACTTTGGAAGTTTCCGGGTCCCCTGCGGATGTCAGCGTTGCAGCGGCGGTTCGCTGTCCAGATCCGGCCAGATGCCGGGGCTGGTGGGCAGGCCGTCGTCGTATTGCGACAGGTAGTCCAGCATCATCGGACGGTTATCGATGAAGCCCTTGTAGGTCGCCAGCTCGTCGGGCAGGTCGCTCAGGACGCGGTGCAGGCGGCGACCCCATTTCGGTACCGTCACGATGTCCTGGAAGGCGATCAGGTAGCAGCGGATCGGGAAGAGCAGCGCATTCGAGCGCGGCAGCCGGAAGAAGGTCTGCAACTCGACCCGCAGGTGCTGCTTGGCGCCGATGTTCTCGGGCGTCAGGGTGGTCTTCTGGATGCCCCATTTGTGGTAGTTCTCGGGGCTGGTATCCAGCCGCGGGTTCACCGTCATGGTCCAGTTCAGCCGCCGCGCGGGGGCGCCCTGCTGGACGTTCAGCAGGAACTTCAGGGCGCGCTTGAAGATGCCCATCTCATGCGCCAGCGGCACCGGGGCATGCCATTCGAAGAAGTTCATGCCGATGTCGAAATCGAGGCTCCAGTCGGCCTGCGTCGTCACCATGCCCGCGTCCATCCACAGCATCTCGTCGCGCTGGTCGAGCACGGCGAAATCGCCCTGTGTCTGGCGGGTGATGTATTCCAGCGGGCCGCAGGGCAGCGTGGTCTCGTCGAGGAAGGTAAAGCTGTGGTCGATGCCCATGGGCTTGTTGACCCAGCGCCAGCGGTCGCCATCGCGGTGCAGCTCGAAGAGGTCGGGGTAGTCCTCGGACTTCGACACCATGATGAGTTCCAGCGTGTCCCAGCCCGCCAGCGTCATATGCGGCAGAGACTGGCAGCGCAGCGGGTCTTCGGCCAGCACCAGCGCGCGGTCCTGCATCTCGGACAGGTAATGCTCGTCGACGTCGAAGCGTTTCTCGTAGATCGAGCCCTCGGGTCCGCCCCGGTGCTGTTCCATGTTGACCGAGTACATGTAACTGTCCTCGTGGAACGGGAAGGGGAAGCGTTTGATCGCCCAAGCGGAATTGCGGAAAGAATAGTCGTCGCGGAAGGTCTCTTCGTTGAACTGGATCGTCATGTCGCTGCTCCTTACCGGTCCAGAACCAGCGTCTTGCCGACGAAGCGGCTGACGCAGGGCATGATCTTCTTGCCGGAGGCGTGGTCTTCCTCCTCCAGCCAGTGGTCGCGGTGGACAAATTCGCCGTCCGCCTCGATCACGTCGGTTTCGCATTGGCCGCAGGCCCCGCCCCGGCAGAGGAAGGGCGCGTCGACGCCGCAACGCTCCATCGCTTCCAGCAGGCTTTCGTGTTCACCCACCTGGATGGTGATATCCGAGCGGCAGAGCCGCACCTCGAAGGGCTTGCCGGGCTGCGGCGCGAGGAATTCCTCGGAGTGCACGGCCTCTTCGGGCCAGCCATGGGCGGTGGCGGTGCTGTGGACCCAGTCGATCATGCCTGCCGGGCCGCAGACATAGACATGGGTGCCCAGCGGTTGACCGTCGAGAAGATCCGCCAGCGGCAGCGCCTGCCCCTGATCGTCGTAATAGACATGCACGCGCGCCGGGTAGCGGGCGGTCAGCTCCTCGGCGTAAGAGGCCAGCGCGGCGCTGCGGGTGGCGTAGTGCAGTTCCCACTGCCCGCCCATGCGGTCGAGCTGCGCGATCATCGCCATGAAGGGCGTGATGCCGATGCCGCCCGCCAGAAAGACGTGCTTGCGCGCCCGCATGTCCAGCGCGAACAGGTTGACCGGGTAGCTCAGCGTCATCGTATCGCCGACCTTGACGTTCCGGTGCATGAACAGCGACCCGCCCCGACCGGCGTCGTCGCGGCGCACCGAGATCGCGTAGGTCGTGGGGTCGGCGGGGTCGGACATCAGCGAATAGGGATTCAGGCGGGTACGGTCGCCGTCCTTCATCTCGATCACCGTATGCGCGCCCGCGGAGAAGGGCGGAAAGGCTTCGCCGTCGGCGCGGGTGAACTCGAACCGCGTCACAAGCTCGTTCAGCGGCACCACCGCAGAGACGGTGACGGCAATGCGCTCGGCGCCGGCGCGGGCTTTCTGGGGCGCGGCGCTCATGAGTACAGCCTCACCGCCGGGGGAACATTGCCCGGGTCTTCGGCGTCGATGCAGACGCCCTGAAAGGCGGCGATGCGGCGCGAGTAGTGGTCGCGCACGAACAGGTTCAGCCCGCAGTGGGAACAGGTGAAGGGATCGGTCATGACGTCCTCGGTGATGCCCTTGCAATGCACGCATTGCATCCGACGCGCGACAGAGCCGCGGTGTTCGGTCTGGATGGCGGTATGCGGGATGCCTGCGGCGGTGGCCTCGTTCATGGCCTGCCCCATCAGTCCCTCGGTTCCGGCAAGGTAGACCTGCAACCCCATATGCGCGTCCGACAGCACCCGGCGGATGCGCGGGACCGAGGCCTCGTAGCTGGGCCCCTCGTAGAATTGCGCGGGGTTCAGCGCACGCAGGCGGTCCGCGAAATCGGTGCCTTTGGGTATATAGATCACATGGGCTTTGGTCATCAGGCCCGCGTCCTGCGCGGCGAGATCGAGAAGCGCCTCGGCGCCCTCGGCGTCGGCGATCATCAGGTGGCCCTTGCCCGGGCGCGGCGCGAGGGTGCCGTAGACCGGGCGGCTCTGGATGCTTTCTGGAAACTGGAACTTTGACATCGCGGTGGCTGCTCCATCTTGCTGCTGCGACTGCCCCCGGGGGGGGCGGACCATGGATATGGAAAGGGGCGCCCCGTGAAGGACGCCCCCTGCCAACGATCAGCCCTTTGCGGTGCGGATCGACTTGTCCTTGTCGTAGAAGGGCATTTCCTCGGCGGTGCAGGCGATCTCGGTGCCATCCTCGTTGCGCACGGTCAGCTTCGTCCCCGGCACGGCGCAGTCCACGGGCATCCGGGCGATACCGACATTGTAGCCGTTGAGCTTGGAGTACATGCCGTAGGTCACGACGCCCACGGTTTCGCCGTCCTTCAGAATCGGCGCGCCCATGTCGGCGGGCGTCGTGCCCTCCAGCATGACGCCGTAGATCTTGAAGCGCTCCTTGCCCTCGGCGGCATAGTGGTTTTCTGCGCCGCGGAAGCCGGTCTTGCCCGGCGAGACGGTGAACTCCAGCCCCAGTTCCCACAGGGTGTCGCCGCAGGGCTCGTCCTTGAACGGATAGGTTTCCGAGTTGTCGCCGGGATAGAACAGCAGGTAGCTTTCGGTCCGCAGCAGGTCGAGCGTCGAGAACTGCACCGGGCGGATGCCCTCGTCGGTGCCGTCCTTCAGGATGTTGTCCCACAGGGCGATGGCGTGGCGCGCCTCGCAGAAGATCTCGTAGCCGCGTTCGCCGGTGTAGCCGGTGCGCGAGATCATCACCGGGTAGCCGAACAGCTTGGTCTGAACGATGCCGAAGTAGGCCAGATCGCGGATGCCAGGCACGTGCTTGGCAAGGAAGTCGACGGCGGTCGGGCCCTGCAGCGACATGTCGTGCAGGTCGTCGTCGAAGATCACCGCGACGTTCTTGCCATGGGCCGCCATGGCAATCGATTCATTGCCGGTGCCGGTGCCATGCACGACCATCCAGTGGTTCACCGAGATGCGGTAGATCACGCAGTCGTCGATGAACTTGCCGTCGTCGTTCAGCATGCAAGCATAGACCGCGCGGCCCGGCATCAGCTTGTCGACGTTGCGCGTCGTGGCGCGGTCGATCACGGCGGCCGCATGCGGGCCGGTCAGGTGGATCTTCTTGAGCCCCGAGACATCCATCAGCCCGGCCTTGGTGCGCACGGCCTCATAGTCGGCCACGGCCCGCTCGTCCGAGTGGTCGTAGAACCACGCGGTGCCCATGCCGTTCCAGTCCTCAAGTTCTCCGCCGATCTCCGCGTGGCGCGGAGCAAGCGCCGAAGTTCTGTAGATGATGGCCATAACGCGCCTCCCATTGGTGTTAGTTTGCCCGGTATTCAGACCCGAGTCGCCGCAAAAATCAATACTTTCGTTCAGATTTTTTTCCTAATGGGAAAGTTTTCATGTGGCCTGCCGCTTTTTTCGACATGCGGCACCCTGCCCTCTTGAATTTAGAAAAATGTTGACACGTCCCCGATTTTCCGCGCCTGTAAGAAACATTTTTTACCAATAATGAAATTTCCATCAGGGAGGAAAACGATCGATGGCAACCTGAACGCGCTGACGACCGTGTTCACCGAGTTCTACTACTGGGTGACCGTGGTCTTTATGTTTTTGATACACGTGGGTTTTTGCATGTACGAGGTCGGCGCGAGCCGACGGCGCAACCACATGCACACACTCATGAAGAACGTCATGGTGATTCCGCTGGTCACGGTCACCTTCTTCTTCTTCGGCTGGTGGATTTACTGGGCCTTTCCGATGTTCCCCTTCTTCGGCGGCCTCGATCACGAGATGGGCGACGCCAACCTGCCGTGGTCGCAGACCATGGGCACCAACCTTTCGGACCGCATCACCGGCGTCTTCTGGGCGGCCTTCCTGCTGTTCTCGTGGACCGCGGCCTCGATCGTCTCGGGTTCGGTGATCGAGCGCATCCGGTCCTCGGCGCTCTGGGTGCACGCGGTGCTGATCGGCTCTGTCTGGTGGATCATCGACGCCGCATGGGGCTGGCACTACGGCGGCTGGATGGTCAAGTACCTTGGCTACCACGACGCCTATGCCTCGGGCGTGATCCACGCCATCGCCGGCGGTTACGCGCTGGGGGTCATCATGGTGCTGGGCCCGCGCATCGGCAAGTTCGCCAAGGACGGCACGCCGCGCGACATTCCCCCGCATAACCCCTGGATGCTGTGCATCGGGATCTTCCTGATCTACACCGGCTTCTGGGGTTTCTACGCGGCCTGCAACGTCCCGGTCATTTCTCCCGAGGCCATTGGCGGCGAGATCACCGGCACCACCTGGACGGCGACGAACATCTACCTCGCGCCCACCTCGCTCTCGGCGATCACCTTCAACTTCCTGATGTCGCTCTCGGGGGGGCTGATGGCGGCCTATGTGGTGTCGAAGGGCGATGCCTTCTGGACCTTCTCGGGCGGGCTGGCCGGGATCATCACCGCCTCGGCGGGCAATGACCTCTACCACCCGATCCAGGCCATGCTGATCGGCGCCGTGGGTGTCGTGATCGTCTACAAGCTGCACTTCTGGGTCGAACGGCGGTTCAAGCTGGACGACGCGGTGGGGGCTGTTGCGGTGCACGGCTATTCCGGTGTCGTCGGTCTGATTATCGCGGGCTTCGTCCTGTGGGGCGCGCCCTCCTCACCCTTCGAGGGCTACGCCACGATCAACCCGCTGGGCAACACGCTGGGCGCGGTGATCATGTTCTTCGTGCTGGGCTTCCTGCCCGGCTTCGCGGTGGCAAAGCTGCAGGCCGCAGCAGGTGTCCTGCGCATCCCCGAAGAGGTGGAACTGCAGGGCCTCGATTACGCGGAACACCATGCCTACGAGGACGCGAAGGCCGACATTATCGAAGCGGACAAGGCCTACCTGGCCTCCAGAACCACCCCTGCAGAGTAAGGAGCAACGCAGATGTCTACGATTGGATACGAGAGCTGGGCCGTCGATCTTGCGGAAGTCGGGGCGGTTTATCCGTTACAGGGCTGGGAGATCCCGATGACGGTTGTCGGCGTGATTTTCTGGCTCGGGTGGCACCGTGTGCAGTTCCTGCGCGAAGGTGCGCACCTGGAGAAGGCGCGCCGGATGGGCGAGGCCGAGAAGATCCGCCAGACGATTGACCGTTATTGATGAAGACGCGGGCGCGGGCGGTTTGTACTGCCCGCGCCGATTGACTGTGAGGAAAACTTTTTTCATATCAGTTGCGGGATGATTGCTTGGGTGTTAGCCTTTCGTCAGGTGCCCGCGGGCAGAATCAAGAAGTGGAGCAAACGCGAATGTGCGGGATTGTCGGACTCTTTCTGAAGGACAAGGCGCTGGAGCCGCAGCTTGGCGCGCTTTTGACGGACATGCTGATCACCATGACCGATCGCGGCCCGGACAGCGCGGGGATCGCCATCTACGGCAATACCGCCGAGGGCCGGTCGAAGCTGACGGTGCAGTCGGACGAGGGTGACGCGGTCTTCGGCGATCTGGCCGACAAGCTGGGCGCGGCGATCGGCGCCGGGGTCGGCCTGACCCGCAAGGACAGCCACGCGGTGCTCGATCTGCCCGCCGAGAAGCTCGCCGAGGCGCGCGCGGCGCTGGCCACGGTGGCGCCGGGCCTGCGCGTCATGTCCTCGGGCGAGACGCTGGAGATCTACAAGGAAGTCGGCCTGCCCAAGGACGTGGCGGCGCGCTTCGAGGTCTCGAAGATGCAGGGCAGCCATGGCATCGGCCATACCCGCATGGCGACCGAATCCGCCGTGACCACCATGGGCGCGCATCCCTTCAACACCGGCCCCGACCAGTGCCTTGTGCACAATGGCTCGCTGTCGAACCACAACTCGCTGCGCCGCAAGCTGCGCCGCGACGGGGTCCATATCGAGACCCAGAACGACACCGAGGTCGGCGCCGCCTACCTGACCTGGAAGATGCAGCAGGGCGCGACGCTGGGCGAGGCCCTGGAAGGCGCGCTGGAGGATCTCGACGGCTTCTTCACCTTCGTGGTGGGGACCGAGGACGGCTTTGGCGTGGTGCGCGATCCCATCGCCTGCAAGCCCGCCGTCATGGCCGAGACCGATCAATACGTTGCCTTCGGCAGCGAATACCGCGCGCTGGTGAACCTGCCGGGCATCGAGGATGCCCGCGTCTGGGAACCCGAACCCGCAACCGTCTACTTCTGGAAGCACTGAGACATGCAGACATTTGACCTTGCGGCCGAAGGGCTGCGCTCGCTGAACGAAACGCTGCACGCGCAGGCCGGAAGCACCAACCAGACCGCCTGGGAAGTCGTCAATCCGCGCGGCAGCCATGCCATTGCCGTGGGCCTCGACGCGCCCATCGAAGTGACCGTGAAGGGTTCCACCGGCTATTACTGCGCCGGCATGAACAAGCAGGCCAGGGTGCATGTGCAGGGCTCCGCCGGGCCGGGCGTGGCCGAGAACATGATGTCGGGCACCGTCATCGTCGAGGGTGACGCCAGCCAGTACGCCGGGGCCACCGGGCGCGGCGGCACGCTGGTCATCAAGGGCAATGCCAGTTCGCGCTGCGGCATCTCGATGAAGGGCATCGACATCATCGTGCACGGCAACATCGGCCATATGTCGGCCTTCATGGCGCAGTCCGGCAACCTGGTGGTCTGCGGCGATGCCGGCGAGGCGCTGGGGGATTCGCTTTACGAGGCGCGGCTCTTCGTGCGCGGCTCGGTGAAATCGCTGGGCGCCGACTGCATCGAGAAGGAGATGCGGCCCGAGCACCTGACGCTGCTGGCCGAACTGCTGGAGCGCGGCGGCTGCGACGCCAAGCCGGAAGAGTTCAAGCGCTACGGCTCGGCCCGCCAGCTCTACACCTTCAAGCCTGACAACGCCTACTGAGGGGCCCGCCAGATGAAAGACGATACAAGACACGCGCCGCGCACCATGCCGATCCAGTCGGCGACCTTCTCGCAGTCGATCAACGCCGAGATCCGGCGGGCCGCGGCGACGGGCATCTACGACATCCGCGGCGGCGGCGCCAAGCGCAAGGTGCCGCACTTCGACGACCTGCTGTTCCTCGGCGCCTCGATCTCGCGCTATCCGCTGGAAGGCTACCGCGAGCGCTGCGACACCTCGGTGACGCTGGGCACGCGCTTTGCCAAGAACCCGATCCAGCTGGATATTCCGATCACCATCGCGGGCATGTCCTTCGGGGCGCTCTCCGGCCCGGCGAAAGAGGCGCTGGGGCGCGGCGCCACGCTGGCGGGCACCTCGACCACCACCGGCGACGGCGGCATGACCCCGGAAGAGCGCGGCCATTCCAAGCGGCTGGTCTACCAGTACCTGCCCTCGCGCTACGGCATGAACCCCGACGACCTGCGCCGCGCCGATGCCATCGAGATCGTCGTGGGCCAGGGCGCCAAGCCCGGCGGCGGCGGCATGCTGCTGGGGCAGAAGATCTCTGACCGCGTGGCCGAGATGCGCAACCTGCCCAAGGGCATCGACCAGCGCTCGGCCTGCCGTCACCCGGACTGGACCGGGCCGGACGATCTGGAGATCAAGATCCTCGAGCTGCGCGAGATCACCGGCTGGCGGGTGCCGATCTACATCAAGGTCGGCGGGGCGCGGCCCTACTTCGACACCACGCTGGCGGTCAAGGCGGGCGCGGATGTGGTGGTGCTGGACGGCATGCAGGGCGGCACCGCGGCCACGCAGGATGTCTTCATCGAGCACGTCGGCCAGCCGATCCTCGCCTGCATCCGCGAATCCGTGCGGGCGCTTCAGGACCTGGGCATGCACCGCGAGGTGCAGCTGGTGGTCTCGGGCGGGGTCCGCACCGGCGCCGATGTGGCCAAGTGCATGGCGCTTGGCGCCGATGCGGTGGCCATCGGCACGGCGGCGCTGATCGCGCTTGGCGACAACGATCCGAAGTGGGAGGCCGAGTACCAGAAGCTGGGCACCACCGCGGGCGCCTACGACGACTGGCAGGAGGGCCGCGACCCGGCGGGCATCACCACGCAGGACCCCGAGCTGATGGCGCGCTTCGATCCGGTCGAGGGCGGGCGGCGGCTCAACAACTACCTCAAGGTGATGACGCTGGAGGCCCAGACCATCGCGCGGGCCTGCGGCAAGAGCCACCTGCACAACCTCGAACCCGAGGATCTCTGCGCCCTGACGATGGAGGCGGCGGCCATGGCCAAGATCCCCCTCGCCGGCACCGACTGGTACCCCGGCAAGCCCGGCAGCGGCTACTGACCAGAGCTTTGGCGGCGCGGCCCTCTCGACGGGGCCGCGCCGTTTCTGTGAAAAACAAACGAAAAGACAACAGGGAAACAGCGGAAATGACCATCGACCTGGCCGCCTACGCCAAGGACAAGGGCGTCAAGTACTTCATGATCTCCTACACCGACCTCTTCGGCGGACAGCGCGCCAAGCTGGTCCCGGCGCAGGCCATCGCCGGCATGCAAAAGGACGGTGCCGGCTTCGCGGGATTCGCCACCTGGCTCGACCTGACCCCCGCGCATCCCGACATGCTGGCGGTGCCGGACCCGTCTTCGGTGATCCAGCTGCCCTGGAAGCCAGAGGTCGCCTGGGTCGCCAGCAACTGCGTGATGGAAGGGCAGGACGTGGCCCAGGCGCCGCGCAACGTGCTGCGCCGCCTGATCGCCGAGGCCGCCGAAGAGGGGCTGCACGTCAAGACCGGCATCGAGGCCGAGTTCTTCCTGCTCACCCCCGAGGGCGACCAGATCTCCGACCCCTTCGACACCGCCGCGAAGCCCTGCTACGACCAGCAGGCCGTCATGCGCCGCTACGAGGTGATCCGCGAGATCTGCGATTACATGCTGGATCTCGGCTGGGGCCCCTACCAGAACGACCACGAGGACGCCAACGGCCAGTTCGAGATGAACTGGGACTACGACGACGTCCTGAAGACCGCCGACAAGCATTCCTTCTTCAAGTTCATGACCCGCTCGGTCGCCGAAAAGCACGGCTTCCGCGCCACCTTCATGCCCAAGCCCATCGAGGGGCTGACCGGCAACGGCTGCCACGCGCATATCTCGGTCTGGGACGCGCCCGGCAAGGCGTCGAAGGAAAACGTCTTCGCCGGCAAGGGTGAGGGCCAGACCGGCGAGCTCGGCCTGTCCGAGCGCGGCAAGCACTTCCTCGGCGGCATCATGAAACACGCCAGCGCGCTGGCCGCGATCACCAACCCCACCGTCAACAGCTACAAGCGCATCAATGCGCCGCGCACCACCTCGGGCGCCACATGGGCGCCCAACTCGGTGACATGGACCGGCAACAACCGCACCCATATGGTGCGCGTGCCCGGCCCCGGCCGCTTCGAGCTGCGCCTGCCCGACGGTGCCGCAAACCCCTACCTGCTGCAGGCGGTGATCATCGCCGCCGGTCTCTCGGGCATCCGCTCGAAGGCCGATCCGGGCAAGCGCTGGGACATCGACATGTACGCCGAGGGCCACAAGGTCACCGGCGCGCCCATGCTGCCGCTCAACATGCTCGACGCCATCCGCGCCTATGACGCCGACCCCGAGCTGAAGACCGCCATGGGCGACGCGTTCTCCACCTCCTACATCAAGATGAAACGGCAGGAGTGGAACTCCTTCGTGAACCACTTCTCCAGGTGGGAGAAAGACAACACCCTCGACATCTGACCCCGGGTCGCCTTCCCGACAAAGCCCCCCTCGCAGAAACCTGCGAGGGGGGCTTTCCATTGACACCAACCGCTGCCGCCCGCAGGTCAAGATCGTCCACGATCCTGACCAAATTCCATCCATGGAATTTGCGCACCCATCACGCGGACCCGGTATTTTTCAGGAGGCCTGTTCGCGCCAGTCGGGAAGGTCGTTCACCAGCATATGCGCGGCCCGCCGCAGGGTGGCGCGCAGCTTCTCGACCGCCGGACCCTCCATCCCGCAATCCGCCAGCGCCGCGTCGAAGGTCTTCAGCCACAGCTCCGCATCCGCCTGCCGGATCGGCACATGCGCATGGATCTCGCGCAGGTTCATGTGGCCGTTGCGTTCGCGGTAATAGGCGCGACCGCCCAGGAAACCGGACAGGAATTCCATCTGCGCCTGCCTGGTATGCGCCATCCCGTGGCCCCGAAAATGCAGCCGCAGCAGCGGATAGACCTCGGGGTCGGTTTCCATCCGGTCATAGAAGGCGGTGACAAGCGCGTGCAGCCGCTCCTCTCCGCCGATCTGGTCCAGTGCCGTTTTCATGCCTGCCTCGCTACCCGGGTGATGCGGAACGTGCCTTGACCCGGATCAAGTCCGAGGCCGCATGCCCCCGGGCATGCGCGGCGCGACGGGGGCTTTGGCCCGCTTCGTGACCCTGCGAAATGGCCGGGACAGGGTCCGCCCGGCGCCATGGGGGAAGTGCCAGTGTCGCGCATGCCATCACCTTTGCTGCCAAAAATGTTTGCATCGTAGGAACATTAATTTAACCATAAGAATACTTCGATCCGCCCGATCCGGCAACAGCAACCCGCACGGGGACCCGTCGCCCGGCCCGATCGCCCCGCAAAGCCATACAGGAGCGCCGTCCCGCATGATCGCCATCACCCTCGGCCTTGCCGCCGCCCTCGCCTGGGGGGCCCATGATGTCTGCGTCCGCTATGTCAGCCAGAACAACGGCATCTTCGCCTCGCTGGTCTGGGTGCTGGGTTTCGGACTGGTGCTGGCGACCCCGGTCAGCGCGGTGGCCTGGCAGCAGGGCGCGGGCGGCGGATCGCTGCCGCTGGCGCTGCTGTCGGGGCTGTTCTTCGCGCTTGGCGGTGTGGCGCTCTACAAGGCCTTCTCCATCGGTCCGGTGCGGCTGGTGGCGCCGGTGATCGGCGCCTACCCGATCCTTTCGGTCGGCTGGGCCAGCCTCTCGGGCACGCCCGTCACGGCGCTGCAATGGGGCATGGTCGCGGTCATCGTCGGGGGCATCGCGCTGCTGTCGCAGTCCGACCCCGAGGGCCATGGCTCTGGCGGCGGCGGGCCTGCCATCTTCTGGTCGGTGCTTGCGGGCATGGGTTTCGCGGCGACCTTTGCCGTGGGGCAGGCGGCGACCGCCACGGGTGGGGAACTTGCGCTTCTGGCGCCCACCCGCGCCGTGGCGCTGGCGGCGGTTCTGGCCGTGGCGCTGGCCCTGCGCGCGCCCCTGCGCCCGGAGCGGCGACACCTGCCGCTGCTTGCGCTGATGGGGGCGCTGGATGCGGTTGCGCTGGGGTCGGTGATCGGCGCGGGGCGCACCGACCGGCCAGAGTTCGCGGCGGTCGGGGCCTCGACCTTCGGAGTGATCACCATCGTGCTTGCGGCGCTGTTTCTGGGCGAAAGGCTGAAGCCGCGTCAATGGATGGTGGTGCTGGCGATCTTTGCCGCCATCGGTGTGCTTGGCAGCCCCGAGGGATAAGCCTCGGCGGCGGCTGTTCCTCGCACATCCGGCGCCCGCCCACATCGCGGAAGGACAGGGCGTCCGGGCGATGACTTTTCGCCCAAGACCGGCAGGGCTGGGCGTCGGCCGTTCGGCACGGCTCTGGGACAGGCAGCAGCACGGCGCGCTCTGCGGATCGGGCAAGAAACGCCCTTGGGCACCGGGACCGCTGCCGGACAGGCACCGGCGCGCCTGCGGGGGTGACCGGGCAAGTCTGTCCTGCCCGGCCAAGGGGTCACGCTTTCAGATGCAGCGCCGCGTTTTCATAGGGATAACCGAAATCATCCACGGCCCGGCGCGCGGTTTCGCGGAACCCCAGCGCGGTATAGAACCGCATGGCCTGTTCGTTCCGGGTGTAGACTTCAAGCGAGAGCGCGCCCTTCTGCGCCAGCGCATGGGCGATCAGCCTGCGGCCGATGCCCTGCCCCTGCCGGTCCGGCGCAATGAAAAGCCCGCCGACGAAATCGCCCAGAAGACTGATAAAGCCCAGGGGGCTGTCCCCGTGGCAGGCGACCCATGTCTCCGAGTTCGGCAGGTACTCCGCCTCGATCAGCTTCTGCTGCTCCAGCAGCCTTGGCTTGCCGATGAACGGATGGGCCATGAGCGATGCGTCCAGCCAGATGGCGGACAGGTTTTTAAGATCCGTCGCCGCGTCATACGGCCGGATCGCGATGTGCTGGTTCTCCATGAGAACTCCATAGAATGTGATGCACGAAAGGGTCGGCACACAGGGGGGCCGGTCGATGCCGCAAAAAGCGGAAAAATCAGGACCTCAGCGCATCAGTCTCCTTCTATGGGTGCTCGGCTCGTACAGCCCTGCCCCGCGCGCGTCAACGGTGGCGATGGGCCTGGGGTGGTGGAGACGCCCGTGCCTGCCCGTTGCCCGGCGGCGCGAGCCATTGGGAATTGGGGGGCAGGCGTGGGTCGCAGGCGCCAGTTCTCCGACAGCCTCCCCGGGTGTCGGGGGACCTTGCCGGGGCGACGGTTCGAAGCGGATTATGCCTGCCTAGCCTGCCCTGTCCGAATGGCGCGGGACCGGCATATCCGGCACCGGCCCACCGATGCCCGGTGTCGCCTGTGACGGACCGCGCCCCGCCCGCCGGAGCTGCGTCGTACGGCATCCGGCGGGGCCTGCCTGCGCAACAGGACCCGCCGCCGGATCTGTACCGCAACCGCCCCGTCACCGGGGCGGTCGGCATTTGGGTCAGTTGTTCAGGACCGCCATGTTGTCCGCTTCCCAACCGATCCAGACCGGATCGGTGCCGACCGACTGGCCGGTTTCCGCGTCGACGTAGGCCTTCAGCATCGCGTCTCCCTCGCCCACGGCGATCTGCATCGCCATGCGGCTGCCAAGGAAGGTCTTGCCCACCACGCGCCCCTGCACCGCGTTCGCGGTCTGCGGACGTTCGGCGCTGAAGCCCAGCTTTTCCAGCCGGACCGAGGCGGTGATCGGCTCGCCCGTGGTGGGCAGACCCGCCGGCGCCTTGCCCAGAAGGGTCGTGCCCTCCCAGTCCATCACCACCTTGTCGCCCTCGGTGCCGCGCATCCAGCCCGACAACAGGTTGGTCTCGCCGATGAACTCGGCCACGAAGCGGCTGGCCGGGCGGAAGTACAGCTCTTCCGGGGTGCCGTCCTGCTCGACCTTGCCCTTGTTCATGACCACGATGCGGTCGGACATGGTCAGCGCCTCTTCCTGGTCATGGGTGACGAAGAAGAAGGTCTTGTTGGTGCGGCGCTGAATCGACTTCAGTTCCTGCTGGACCTGGCCGCGCAGCTTGGCGTCCAGCGCCCCCAGCGGTTCGTCCAGCAGCAAGAGCGCCGGGTCGGGCGCCAGGGCGCGCGCCAGCGCAACCCGCTGCCGCTGCCCGCCCGAAAGCTGCACCGGGTAGCGCGACGCGTAGGAGTCCAGCTCCAGGAAGGACATGATCTCTTCAGAGCGGCGCTTGATCGCGGATTTGCCCATGCCCTTCAGTTCCAGCCCGAAGGCCACGTTCTGCGCCACGGTCATATGCGGGAACAGCGCGTAGTCCTGGAAGACCATGTTCACATGGCGCTTCTCCGGCGGCTGGTTGGTCACGTCCTCGCCGTCGAGGATCACCCGCCCCGAGGTCGGACGCTCGAACCCGCCGAGGATACGCAGCGTGGTGGACTTGCCGCAGCCCGACGGGCCGAGGAAGGTGACGAACTCGCCCTGCGCGATGTCCAGCGTCAGTTTGTCCAGCGCGACGGTATTGCCGAAATGCTTGGACAGACCTTCGAGGCGGACAAGCGGTGTCTGGTCGGTCATGGCTCAGGTTTCCTTGTTCATGCGGCGGGTGAAGCGCTCGGCCCAGATGCCGATGGCGGCGGTCAGGATCAGCGCAACGGTCGCGATGGCGTTGATTTCGGGGCTCATCCCGGAACGAAGCTTGGCAAAGATCAGCACCGGCAGCGTCGGTTCGTAACCGCCCAGGAAGAAAGAGCGCACGAAATCGTCGAAGGACAGCAGCAGGCAGAAGATCGAGGCACCGAGGATCGCGGGCACCAGATAGGGCAGCGTGATCCGGATGAACGAGATCAGCGGATCGGCCCCCAGGTCGCGCGCGGCCTCGATCTGGCTCTTGGGCAGCGTCGACAGCCGCGCCATGACCACCAGCACCACGAAGGGCACGTTATGCACCGCATGGGCCCAGACGATCGCGCCCATGCCGGGCTCGATCCCCAGCCAGCGGGCGTAGATGCGGAAGGCAATGGCCGAGATGATGCCCGGCACCAGCGCCGGCAGCACGGTCATGCCGAAGACGGCGGTGCGGCCCCAGAACTTGCGCCCTTCCAGCAGCACCGCGATCCAGGTGCCGACGAAGATCGAGATCAGCGTCGACAGCACCGCGATGGCGACGGAATAGCCGAAGGTCGACAGGACTTCGGCATCGGCGAAGACCCCTGTGTACCAGTCCAGTGTCCAGGACCGGATCGGGAAACCGATGAACTTGCTGTCCTTGAAGCCCATCACCACCATCAGGATCAGCGGCACGAAGACATAGAGGACAAAGGCCCAGTAGACGCAGGCAAGAAAGATCCGGTTGCCGCGGAACAGCTCGGGACGGTCGTTCATTTCTTCTCTCCCTTGCGCAGCGCGCTCATCAGCTTCTGGAAGGTCGCCGTGAGGATCAGCGCCGCCGCGAACATGATCGTGGCAAAGGCCGCCCCGGTGGGCCATTCATCCCCCGCCACGTGGAAGAAGCCTGCGATGGTTTCGGCAAAGACCGTGGTCGAGGGTCCGCCAAGCAGGACCGGCGTGGCGTAAAAGCCGGTCGAGATCAGGAACACCAGCGTGCACCCCGACGAGATGCCTTCTATGGTCAGCGGCAGGGACACGCGGCGGAACCGGGTCCAGGCGCCCGCGCCCAGATCGGCGGCGGCCTCGTTCATGCTCTTGGGCAGCTTCTCCAGTGCCGAGTACAGCGGCAGCAGCATGTAAAGCGCGGTCAGGTAGACGATCCCGAGCCCCATCGAGAAACTGGTGTACATGAAGGGGATCGGCCGGTCGATCAGGCCCAGCGTTTTCAACACCAGGTTCACGGCGCCGGTATTGCCCAGCAGGATCATGATCGCATAGGTGCGCACGATCTCGCCCACCCAGAACGGGATCAGCAGCAGCAGCAGGAACAGCATCTGGTTCTTGCGGCTGACATGCCGCGCCAGGAAGTAGGCCACGGGATAGGTGATGATCAGCGTGCAGAAGGTGAACACGCCGGCAAAGATCAGCGTGCGGAAGAACGGCATCCAGAAGATGCTGTCCCCGAAGAAGCGGGCGTAGTTGTCCAGCGTGAAGCTCTGCTCGACACCCGGTGCGACCGGGTATGCATCGGTCAGCGACACGCGCATCATCTGCAACATCGGGCCAAGGTGCTGGGTCAGCACCCAGAGGATCGGGAAAGCGGCGAGGATCAAGAACTGGCGCCGGGGCGAGGCCGTGGTCAGCCGCATCAGCGCGTGATAGGGTCCCCATGCGGCCAGGCGGCCCCAAAATGTGCGGCCCGAAGTCTCTTCTGTCATGGCTCGCTCGTCCTGCTGTGCGGAGGCGTCATACGTCATGCGGTCGTCTTTCGAGTGTGCCTGTGCCCCTGCCCCGCGCGCGGCGGGACAGGAACAGGGTCATTGAGGATGGGGTTCAGGCGGCCTTGATCGCCTCGACCGCCGGGTCCATCAGGCCGTATTTCAGCTCGTTCTGCTCGGCGCGGAAGAATTGCAGGTTGGCCAGCTGTTCTTCCGGGAAAGAGGTGGATTTCTGCTCCAGCTCGGTCAGGTGCGGCGCCACGTCCTTGTAGGTCGAGATGAAGCCCGAGGCCTTGGTCATGGCCGCACCGATTTCCGGCGAGGACAGCAGCGCGTCGAGGAAGGTATAGGCGTTGTCGGCGTTCGGCGCGTTGTTGGCGATGTTGAACGTGTAGACAAAGCCGTAAGAGCCCTCGCGCGGGATGCTCATCCCCAGCGGGAAGCCGTCGTTGATCAGCGCCGCCGCCGGGCCGTTCCACGAATGGCCCAGGGCGATGTCCTGGTTGACCATCATCTGCTGGAATTCGGCGCCGCCGTCATAGTACTTCCGCACCAGCGGCTTCTTATCGATCATGAACTGCTGCACCTCGGCCATGATCTCGGCCGCGCGTTCGTGATCGTTGGCATACTCGATGAAGTTGCCGTCATAGCCCTTCATCAGCATCACGATCGACAGCATGTCCTGGATGATATAGGCGGTTTGGCCCTTGTACTTCTCGCTGAACAGCGTGTCCCAGGTCTGCGCCTCTTCCTCGCTGACAAGCTCGGTGTTGTAGGACAGCACTTCCATGCCGGACAGGATCGGCACGCCCCACTTGTTGCCGTTGATCGTCGCCCAGTCGCCTTCCGAGAAGGTCGGGTTGATCTTGCCCCAGTTGGTCAGCCGGTCCGTGTCCATCGGCGCCAGCAGGTCGCTTTCGATGAATTGCAGGAACCGGTGCCCGGCGACGGTCATGATGTCGACCGTCGGGTTCGGCTGTTCGGCGGCCAGCAGGTTGAACTGCTTGCCCTGGTCGTCGACCAGGCGGACGTTGACCTTGATGCCGGTGTCGGCCTCGAACTGCTTGCGGAAAGCCTCGGGGACGAAGTCGTTGTAGGTCCAGATGTTCACTTCGCCGCCGGACTGCGCCGAGGCATGGCGCAGGTAGACGGGCGAGGCCAGCGCCGCGCCGGTGGCGGCGGCGGTGCCAAGAAAGCGGCGGCGGTTGAAGATCAGTTTCGACATGGTGTGGTCTCCTTGTTGGACTTGTGGTGGTTCTTCTTATCGCCCCGGTGAGGGGTCTTCTTGGTTATTACGCCAGCGCCTCACGCGCTGGCAGGCTGACGCAAAAGCCCGGTCTTCGCGGCCGTCTTCAGCTCGTCCAGGCTGAACCGGTCCAGGTCCAGCGCCGCGAGGATCTGGTTCTCGGCCTCGAAATCCCGCCCGTACATGGCGGAAAAGATCCGGATACCGGCCTCGTGCAGCGGCGCGGGATGGCCCGCCAGACGGCCAAGCGCGGCGGTCAGCACCAGCCCGTAGGGCACGTCTTCGGTAACATAGCGGCTGTCGGCGGTGGCCGGACCCGTGCCGCCGTTGCCCTGCGCGTGCATCTGCTGGTTCATCTCGGAAATCGAGGCGACCGGCACGTGGAAGGACAGGTGGAAATGTTCGAAGATCGTCCGCACCTCCAGCCCCAGCGCCTGCGCGATCTCCAGCCGTTCGCGGTCCAGCTCTTCCAGCAGGCGGCCCACCTTGGGCGTGACGTTCTGGCCCTGGGACCAGGTTTCGCCGCGCTCCATCCGGGTGATATTGCCAAGGGCGATGCCCATGTGGTTCTGCGGGTTGAGGTTGGACAACGAGATCGCCAGCAGCCCGTCGCGCGGCTGGAAGCGATCGCCGAACAGCGCCTGGCACAGCGCCAGCGCATCGGCAGAGCGGTCTTCCGGCACGGTGCACAGGTCGACCCGGCTGCGCACGGTGTTCACCTTGACCTCGGTGCCCGATTGCCGCCGCCCGGTGCAGATCGTCGTGCCCCATGCGGTGATCGGCGCGACGATGCCGCGCGCCGCCAGAAGCTGCATCAGGTAGACCGCCCCAAGCGAGGCATGGGAGGACACGATCACGTGGTGCCGGTCCTCGATATGCGGCGCCAGCGCGTCCAGCACGGTTTTGTGGCCATAGCCGGGCAGCGCGATGATCAGCACATCGTTCTCGCGCGCCAGAGTGGCCGCGCTGTCGGCAATCCGCGGGGTCAGCGTGGTCTCCACCGCACCGGTGGCGCGCAGCGCCGCCCCCTCGGCCAGCTCTGCCGTGCCAGCGCCCGACGGCGACCACAGCATCGGGTCGTGACCCGCCTCGTGCAGCACCGCCGCCGTTCCGAACGCGATCGAGCCCGCGCCCGCCAATCCTACCGTCTTGCTCACATTTCCCCCCTGATTCGCTATGAGTCGTCCTCCGTATTCTACACCATTATAGCAGATTGCAATCCGTTATGGCGGAATTTAACTCAGGAAGCCGTTTCCGGCAGCCGTACCGGATCGCCCAGCACATGCATCAGGCGGTTCGCCCAGCCGAACAACGAGGCCGACAGGATCAGGTCCAGAACCTCCGCCTCGTCCAGCCCCGCGTCCTTCAGCGCCGCCATGTGGTCCGGCCCGGCCTGCGACGGCGTTTCGGACAAAGCCACGGCAAAGTCAAAGATCGCACGGTCGCGCGGACCAAGGTCCGCCCGGGGGCCGTCGCGGAACAGCTTGTCCGTCACTTCGGTGGATTTCTCAAGCTGCGCATGCCGCGCCGCATGGACGGCGGCGCAATAGATGCAATGGTTGACCATCGAGGCCCCCAGCGCACCCAGCTCCCGCTCGGCCCGGCTCATCCCGCCCTTGTCGTACATGATGCCGTTGAACAGCGGCGAACGCACCTTCAGGCTTTCGACATCATGCGCCAGCGTCAGCACGTATTCCGACACCTTGGTGTTCGAGGGCGTGACCTTCAGCGCGTCCAGCTGCTCTGCGCTGGCCTCTTTCAGGTCCACCGGCTTCACGCGCGGCTGCCAATGCGGCACGTTGCGGGTGAATTTCGTGATCACCTTGGTCATGCGTAGACCTCCTTCATCAGGCGCAGCCCGGCAATCACCCGCAGCTGATAGGCCAGGAACGCGTTCAGTTCGCACAGCCGCACGATATCGGCATCGGCAATCCCCGCCGCCTGCAGGCCCGAGATATCGGGCGCCGCGACATTGCGGGTATCGGCGGCCACCTTGTCCATGAAGGCCACGACCGGCGCCAGCCCCTGCCCTGCTCCGTCCTCAGAGGGGTCGGCCAGCGCGGCATAGTCGCCCGCATCCGCCGCGTATTGCCCGGCCAGTGCCTCTTCGCCGTTCAGCACCGCGATGCGCGCCGCCAGCGCCGCGCGCAGCGCATGCGACCAGGGCCCGCAATCCTGCGGTCGCAACACTGCCGCTTCGGCCTCCTGGGTCATTTCGAAGATGCTCGCGCGCCCCTCGATGGCGGCCCCGGGCGCGCGGCCCGCGCCCACCCCGGCGCTTTTCAATGCTGTCGTATCCAAAGCCATCAGGCCACCTTCCCCTTCTTGTCCGCGCAGACCAGTTCCGACGGCACCCATTCGCTGCCATCCAGTTCCGGCTTGTCGTAGGCCAGCATCGCCTGCCAGTGCTCGGCCACGTCCTCGGCATAAAGCTTCGACGCAACCGCGCGCGCCATCCATCCCGCCCCCTCGGAGATCCCCGGGATGTCGCCGCTGACCTTGCCCAGGCTGGCCGAAGCCCCGTAGTTGAAACAATAGACATTGGCCAGCCACGGCGCCCGCCCGGGCACCTTCTCGCGGAAGGTGAAGTCCTCGTTCAGATAGGGAAACAGCCCCAGGTCGCGCGACGGCTCGTCCGCCGGCGGGGTATAGACGTCCCGCCACAGCAGGATATCGCCCGCCGCCTCGCCGAACTCGGTCCGCGACAGCGGGTCGATGGTAAAGCCGGTGCCCAGGATCACGAAATCCGCCTCGTAGGCCGTGCCATCGGCAAAGCCGACCCGCACCGCGCCATCCCGCTCGACGGTGCTTTCCACCGCCTTGCCGAAATGGAAATGCGCATTGGGGTGGCGGCTGACCCGGTTGGTCGAGCCATGCGGCGGCGGCGTCTGGGTGGCAAAGGAATACTGCATGAAGCGCCAGCGCCATTCGTCGGGCAGGCTGGCATAACCGGCGGTGAAGCCGAAAGAGCCGATCCCCATCATCTTGTTGACGGTGGGCATCTCCTTGCGGCGGATCAGGTGGCGGACCTCGGCGGCACCATGCTCCAGCGCCTCGGCGGCATTGTCCACGGCAGAGGCGCCAACCCCCACGACCGCCACGCGCTTGCCCTTGAGCCGGTCGAAATCGATCTCGTCGGCGCTATGCGCCCAGAAGGACCGGTCCAGCCCCTGCACGAACCCCGGAATATTCGGGCGGCCGGTGCCGTCCCGCCCGGTGGCAAAGACCAGCTTGCGGGTCAGGATCGACTGCTCGGCCGCGCCCGACAGGTGCAGGCGCAGCAGGTCACCCTCGGGCTCGACCCGGTCGACGGACACGCCGTTCTCGGTCGGGATCGCCAGCACCCTGCGATACCACTTCAGGTATTCCATCCACATCGGCCGCGGGATCTTGTCCAGCTTGTCCCAGTCGGCGGTGCCGAACTGCGCGCGATACCACGCCTGGAAGCTCAGCGCGCCATGGCCGTAGGCCGGGCCGGTCAGCTCCTTGGGAGAGCGCAGCGTCTCCATCCGCGCATAGGTCAGCCAGGGGCCTTCCAGCCCCTCGGGGCTGCGGTCCAGCACCCGCATGTTGTGGATGCCGCCGGTCTTCAGCGCCATCCAGGCCACCATGCCGCACATGCCGCCGCCGATGATCACAACGTCGCTGACCCCCTCGCGGGCGGGCACCCAGTCCTTGCCCGGCCAGCAGAGGAATTTCAGATCCTCGCGCAGCCGCGCCTCCAGCACGGGCAGGCCCTGGCCATCGATCGGGGAAGCGGTGTCATGTGTCATGTCGTCTTTCCTGTAACTCTGCTGTCCGGTCGCGGCACGCTCAGGCGGGCCGGCTGGCGGACCAGTCCGGGTGGAGATCGTCGATATGGAAGGCATGGGCATGGCGCTGGCGCGGCCCATGCGCGGGGGTCTCGCGCAGGTGCGGGTGGTCACCCGGCAATTCGGGATGGTCGTGTTCGCGGGTCAGCGGATCGCTTGCGGGCCAGACCCGCAGCGCCAGCGCCGCCACGCCGACCGTCAGCGCCGACAGGATCAGCAGCGCCGGTGCCAGCCCGACGCGCGCGCCCAGCTCGCCCGCCAGCGGGTAGGCCACCAGCCAGCCCGCATGCGACAGCGAGAACTGCGCCGCGAAGACCGAGGCGCGGTCCCCTGCCCCGGCAGAGCGCGCGATCACCAGCCCGCCCGGCGTCAGCACCAGCGAGGCGGCCAGGCCGAAGCCGACCCACAGCCCCATGTACCCGGCATAGGCCAGCGGCAGCGCGATACCCAATCCCAGCACCGCGTGCAGCAGCGCCCCCATAGCCATCACGCGGCGCTCGTCCAGCGCCTCGATCAGCCGCGGCACCAGCACCGCGCCGGTCGCGGCGCCCAGCCCGTAGAAGGCCATCAGCACCGGGTAATGCCGCTCGGCATCGCCGAGCTGCGCACCGGCCAGCACCACCGAGTTGACCAGCACCCAGGCCATGCTCAGCGACAGGGCAAAATTCAACAGGAACAGGCCGCGCAGCCGCGGAGTCCGGCGATAGATCGACAGCCCCGTCAGCGCCCGGGCCAGGAACGGCCCCCGGCGCGGCGCGCCCGCCCCGGCGGGGAAGCGCGTGACCAGCAGCGCCGCGATGGACCCGGAAAAGGCCAGCGCCGCGACCCAGAACAGGAACTCGGCCGCAACCACTTGCAGCACCATGGCGGCGATCACCGGCGAAAGCACGGATTCCAGCGTATAGGCGATGCGCGACCAGACCAGCGCGCGGCTATAGGCGCGCTCTTCGGGCAGCACGTCCGGGATCACCGACTGGAAGATCGGCGTAAAGCCGGACGAGACCGCAAAGAAGACCAGCGCCAGCGCCGCGATCTGCCAGGTCTCGGTGGCAAAGGCCATCGGCAGCAACAGCGCCATGCGCGCGATATCCAGCCCGACCATCACCCGCTTGCGCGAGCGCCCGGCGAAAAGCGCCTCGGCCAGCGGCGAGATGCCCACATAGGCCACCATCTTCACCGCAAGCAGAAAGCCCAGGATCTGCCCCGCCGCCGCCGTGCCGCCGATGCGGTAAGCCGCCAGCGACATCGCCACGGTCATCAGGCCGATCGCCAGCAGCGAACAGACCTGCGCGGCAAAAAGCGTCCGGAAGACGGGATTGGCAATCGGGCTGATCCGGGTTGCGGTCATGAAACGAGCGTATCCTGAGAGAGGCCGTTGGCGTTGAACCGGGCGGTACTGGTATCGACGCGGTACTGAGCGGCGTAGTCTGGGGCGATCCGCGCCAGATTGTCCACAGCCGCAATGATCGCATCCACCTTCTCGTCGCTCATCAGGGCGGAAAGGTTCAGCCGCACCCAGCCGGGCTTGGCGGTTTCCTCGCCCTGTTCCAGCGCCGCGATCGTGGCATCCGATTCGGCGCGGCCCAGCCCCAGCAGCCGGTGACCATAGGGCCCGGCGCAGGCACAGCCGCCGCGCGCCTGCACCCCGGTCAGGTCGCTGAGCAGGCGGGTGAAGAACTGGTGATGCACCAGCGCCCCCTGCCCGTCCCGCACCCGGAAGGAAAAGATCGGCAGCGCCTCGGCGCCGGGAATGCCCAGCAGCTCGATCCGGTCGTTGTCCGCCCAGACCTTCAGCGCCCGCGCCCGCAGCTCGGCCTGCCGGCTGTCCAGCCAGCTCTGCCCCAGCGCCTCCTTGACCAGCATGGCCAGCGCGGCGCGGATATCGCCGGTCACATTCGGGGTGCCGCCCTCTTCCCGCGCCGCGAGGCTGCCGGAATAGACATGCCCCCAGGGCGATACGAAACTGACCGTGCCGCCACCGGGGAGGGTCGGCGTGGCACGGAGGGCGATCCCGTCGCGGATCACCGCGACGCCACTGGAACCGGGACCGCCGGGAAACTTGTGCACCGAGAACACGATGGCATCCTTCTGCGCATCGGTGCCCGCCTTCATGTCCATCGCGCAATAGGGACCGGCACAGCCGTAGTCCCAGACCGACAGCGCGCCATGCGCGCGCAGCATCCGCGTCACCGCGTCCACATCGGTCAGGATGCCGGTCACGTTGGACGCCGCCGAAAAGGTGCCGACGATCCGCGCCGCGCCCTGCGCCGCGTTCAGGGCGCGCTCCAGCTCGGCCATGTCGACGCCGCCGGTCGCCGCCTCGGCGATCTCGATCACCTCGGCCCCGGTCTCGCGCCAGGGCAGGATGTTGGAATGATGCTCATAGGGGCCGGTCAGCACCACCACGCGCTGCCCCTGCCGGACCAGCGCCGCCAGATCCAGCAGCCCCGCGATGCGGTTGAGCCCGGCGGTAGAGCCCGACCCGGTGAACACCACGCTCATGCCCGCGGTGGCGCCGGTCAGCCGGGCGATCTCGGCCCGCGCCGCCTCGCGCAGCTTGGTCATGTACTCGCCGCAGAAAGAGGCCTGCGTGTGGGTATTGGCGTAATAGGGCAGCACGCGGTCGCGGATGAAATCCTCGACCTGTGCCAGAGCCCGCCCCGAGGCCACGTAATCGGCATAGATCAACGGCCGCGCCCCGAACGGCCCGTCGATCTGCGCATCCTCGCCGATCAGCCCCTCGCGGATCCGGTCGTGAACGTCGGCGCCTTGCAGCGCGGCCTTGAAATCGTCGAGCGCAGTCATGTCATCCCCTGATTTGACCGGATCGAGTATGACGCAAGTTTTGCAAAAATCTTCACAGTTGTTTGCCGTTGATTTCGTCTTTTTGTGTCATATGATCGAAGAATGAAGCATAAACCAGATCATTTTGACTTTCGAATCCTCGAAGAACTGCAGCGCGACGCGGGCCTGCCCCAGCGGGCGCTGGCCGAGAAGGTCGGGCTGTCGCAGAACGCCTGCTGGCGCAGGCTCAAGGCGCTCGAGGCCTCGGGCGCGATCCGCAACCGCACCGTGGTGATCGACCGCGAAAGCCTGGGCGGCGGCTTCGTGGTGTTCTCGCTGATCAAGACGCGGCACCATTCCGCAGAGTGGCTGCGGCTGTTCCGCAAACATGTCTCGGCCATCCCCGAGGTCATCGACTTCTTCCGCATCGGCGGCGAATACGACTACCTGCTGAAGATCGTGGCCAGGGACATGGCCGGCTACGACGACGTCTACAAGCGGCTGATCGAGAACATCGAGCTGGAAACCGTGACCTCCTATTTCGCGATGGAGGCGATCGAAGAGCAGCGCCCGATTCCCCTGCGGTAGGGGCGCCGCCCGCGTCGCCGGTATCGGGCCGTATCCGGGCGCGTCCCCACCGCCGTCCGGCGACCGGGAAACGCCCCCTGCCCCGCTCAGCGCCAGGTCAGCACGACCTTGCCGGACTGGCCGGATTTCATCGCGGCAAAGCCGTCACGGTAGGCATCCACGCCCATCCGGTGCGTGATCACCCGGCTGACATCCAGCCCGTTCTGCAACATGGCGATCATCTTGTACCAGGTTTCGAACATCTCGCGCCCGTAGACCCCCTTGATGGTGATCGCCTTGAACACGATGCGCGACCAGTCCACCGGCGACTTGCCCGGCGGGATCCCCAGCAAGGCGATCTTGCCGCCCATGATCAGGCTTTCGACCATCTGGTCCAGCGCCTGCTGGCTGCCGGACATCTCCAGCCCGACATCGAATCCCTGCTTCATGCCCAGTTCGTGGATCACGTCGCGCAGGTCCTCGCGGGTCACGTCCACCGTGCGGACATTGCGGCAGACCTGTTGCGCCAGCGTCAGGCGGTCCGGGTTGATGTCGGTGATGACCACATGGCGCGCCCCGGCATGGCGCGCCACCGCCGCCGCCATGATGCCGATGGGCCCCGCCCCCGTGATCAGCACATCCTCGCCCAGCAGATCGAAGCTCAGCGCCGTGTGCACCGCGTTGCCCAGCGGGTCGAGGATCGCGCCGATCTCGTCGGAAATGTCGTCCGGCAGCGGCACCACGTTGAAGGCCGGCAGCTTCAGGTATTCCGCAAAGGCGCCCTGCACGTTCACCCCGATGCCGCGCGTGCCCGGATCCAGATGGAACTTGCCCGACCGGCTCTGGCGGCTTTCGGTCCCCACCACATGCCCCTCGCCGGAACAGCGCTGGCCGATCTCCAGCCCGGTCACGTTGCGCCCGATCTCGACGATCTCGCCGGCGAACTCGTGGCCGGTGATCATCGGCACCGGCACCGTGGCCCGCGCCCAGTCGTCCCAGTTCCAGATATGGATATCGGTGCCGCAGATGCCGGTGGCATTGACGCGGATCAGCACCTCGTCCGGGCCGATCTCGGGCACCGGCGCCTGCACCATCCACAGCCCCTCTTCGGGGTGCGATTTTTCCAGCGCTTTCATCGTGTTGGGCAGGGTCATTGGATCACTCCCAGAGCGCGGCCAACCTTGGCGAAGGCGGCCAGCGCACGGTCAAGCTGGTCGCGGGTCAGGGCGGCGTTCATCTGCGTGCGGATGCGGGCCTGCCCATGCGGCACCACCGGGTAGAAGAAGCCCGAGACATAGACCCCCTCTTCGAACAGCCCGGCGGCCATCTTCTGCGCCAGCGGCGCCTCGCCCAGCATCACCGGCACGATGGGATGCTCGCCCGGCAGCAGGTCGAATCCCAGATCCGCCAGCCCCTTGCGCCAGTAAGCGGCATTCTCGACCAATCGCCTGCGCAACCCGCCCCCCTCTTCCACCAGGCGAATGGCCTCCAGCCCGGCGGCCACGATGGACGGCGGCAGTGCGTTCGAGAACAGATAGGGCCGCGCGCGCTGGCGCAGCAGGTCGATCACCGGCTGCGGACCGGCGATATACCCGCCCAGGGCTCCGCCAAGCGCCTTGCCCAGCGTCCCGGTCAGGATGTCCACATCCACCCCGAAGTGATCCGGCGTCCCGGCGCCCCTCGGCCCCATGAAGCCCGTGGCGTGGCAGTCATCGACCATGACAACCGCCTCGTAGGCCTTGGCCAGCCGCGTGATCTCGGGCAGGTTCGCAAGGTAGCCATCCATCGAGAAGACGCCGTCGGTGGCGATCATCACATGCCGGGCGCCGCCCTCGCGCGCCGCTTTCAGCTTGGCTTCGAGATCGCCCATGTCGTTGTTGGCATAGCGGTAGCGCTGCGCCTTGCACAACCGGATGCCGTCGATGATCGAGGCATGGTTGAGGCTGTCCGAGACAATCGCGTCCTCCGGCCCCAGAAGCGGCTCGAACAGCCCGCCATTGGCGTCGAAACAGGCGGCGAACAGGATCGAGTCGTCCTTCTTCAGGAAGGCCGCAAGCTTCTGTTCAAGCCTGCGGTGCAGATCCTGCGTGCCGCAGATGAACCGGACAGAGGCCATGCCAAAGCCCTTGTCGTCCATCACCTCGCGCGCGGCCCGGATCAGGTCCGGGTGATCGGCCAGCCCCAGGTAGTTGTTGGCGCAAAGGTTGATCACCTCGCGCCCGCCAACGGCGATTTCGGCGCCCTGCGCCGAGGTGATCATGCGCTCGCGCTTCATCAGGCCATCGGCCTCGATCCCGGCAAGCGTGGTTTGCAGATCGGCAATGAAACGGTCGGACATGGGCGACTCCTCTATGGTACGGGCCCACGTCTACCATAACGGACCCGCGTCCGCAATCATGGATTACATCTTAGCGGATTTCTGTCCGCTAAATTGTCACAACCCCGTTTTTCGACCGCCCGCCGCTCAGCCGCCCTTCACGACCAGAAAGGCCCGCGCCAGCCCTTCGGCCCGCAGGCTGTGCGGGACATCGGCGGCATATCGGGCGGTTTCGCCGGTATCCAACCGGTCCATGGCCTCGCCGCTGACCACCGTCAACGCGCCCTCGATCACCGTCAGGTTTTCCTGCGTACCACGTGCATGGGGCGCGGAATCCAGCACCCCGCCCTCGGCAAAGCGCAGCTCGTAGACCTCGTGATGCCCGGCGTCTTCGGGCGGCGACAGGATCCTTATGGTACAGCCCGCGCCGCGATTCTCGATGGTCGGCACCTCCGGCGCCCGCAGCACCTCGATCTGGCTGCCGGGCTGGTCCTCCAGCAATCCGGCAAAATCCACCTGAAGCGCGCGGGTCAGGTTCCACAGCGTCGAGACCGTGGGCGAGGATTCGCCGCGCTCGATCTGACTGACCATGCTGCGGGAAACCCCCGACAGCTTGGCCACGGCCTCCAGCGAAAGGCCCTGCGCCTGCCGCGCCTGTTTCAGGCGGGTGGGCAGCAATGAGAGGATGACGTCCGGTTTGTCCATGATCCCGGAAGCTAAGACCGCAACACGCGGTAATCCAGCGGAAAATCCGCAATCGCGGAGGACACGGCCCGAACCGGGGACAATGCCCCGCCCCCCGCATGGGTCTCGCCGGTCGAAACCCCCGCCGATCCCGGGGCCAGCCCCCGGGACAGCCCGACGCAAAGGCCGCAAGGCCCCGGCGTCGGGCCTTCCGGTCTCAGGTCTCCAGAGCCGCGTAAAAGGCCGCGATGGCCTGCTGCAACCGCGCGCGGTCGATGGCCGAGAAGTCCCGGTCGTCCTGCAATTCCAGCCGCCCGTGCGAGGCATTGCAGCGCGCCACACCGGCGCCGGTCGAAACCTGAAAGGTCGTCTTGGCCTTGCGCGGACGCGCGGCGGCGGGGGCCGTCTTACCCGTGGGTAAGTCCCCTGCCCCCTCGGTGAACCCGCGCAGGACCTCGACCTCGCGCGCGGCGTCCCGATCCGGTTCCGCCCGAAGCGCGGTCGCGACGCGGGCGACCAGCGTCTCGTCCCGGTCCATCATCCGCTTCAGGTCGACGCCCAGATTGCGCGGGATCGCCTGCGGATGCGCCAGCACCTTGTCCAGCCGCATCAGAAGTTCGGCGAAGGCGCGGATATAGCTGCGCTTGGTATAGGTGGCGGATTTGAACAGCACCGCCACCGCATCCGATACCTCGGGGCATTCGTTGACCGGGTCGGCGGCATAGGCCCGCGCCAGCGCCGCCATCTCGGCGAAAGAGATATCCTTCCGCACGAGGTTCTCGTCCACCATCCGGCGATAGCTGGTTTCAAGCTTGCCGCCCGCAGGCACGATTCCGGCGGGGATGCTGGCAAAGGCCGCGTCGCCGGTGTCTTCCAGCAGCGCGCGAAAGGCCAGAAGCCGCCGCATGCCCTGGATCAGCTCGTAACGGCCATCGGGCCGCGCCTCGACCCGGATCGGGTTCGACAGACCGATCTCGCGGATCGACAGCTTCAGCTCGTCCAGCTCTTCATCGGCACCGGGCTTGCGGTCGCGCAACAGCATGTCGGTGACCACCGAATCCAGCGGGATGCGGTCGGTCACCAGCCCGTCGCGCTTGAGCCGCACGAATTCCTGCGCAAGCCGGTCGTTCTCGGCGCGGATGCCTTCCTCTGCCTCTTTGCGGTCGCGCAGGGAACTGGCGTTCTCGGAAATCGCCGAGGCCATGGGCCCGCGCCGCAGGGCGCGGTCCGGCGTCTTGCGCACCTCCATCTCGTTCATTTCGGGAATGTCGATGTCGAACATCCGGCGTTTCCGGCTCATTGGTCGGCCTCCATCTGCGCCCATGCATTATGCAGGGTCTGGCGGAATTCCTCATAGGCGGAATCGAATGTAGACCGGGCGCGGCGCCAGGTCTCTCTGGTCATATCCCGGTAATCCATTTCGTAGACCGAATTCAGGAATCGCCCCGACTGTTCGACCGCGCGGGTCATCTCGACCGGGTTCTCGGTGACATGCTCGCCCCAGACCTTGCGGAAGGCATCCTGCATGGCACGGTGCAGGTCGTTGCCCGGCTCGAACCGGGTCAGCAGGAAGCGGATGTCCATGAAGGCCTTGGGCAGGGCGATCTTACCCGCGGGTAAGACGCCGTCGAATCCCGCCGACAGATCCCCCAGCGCCTCGGACAGCTGGCCGATGAAAGAGGTGGTGGAATCGTATTCCCAGTACCCCGGCCCCGAGGGGATATACAGCACGTCGGCGGCGAAGACCGCGTTCATCGACTGGTACCCGATGGCGGGCGGGCAGTCGAAGAGGATCAGGTCGTAGCTGTCGTCGGGGATCTGATCCAGGTAGCGCGAGACCGCCGCGAAGAAGGACCAGTCGGGGTTCAGGTGCCGATACTGCGCGCTGGCGAATTCGACGAAGGCGGCGTTCGCGCAAGAGGGGATGGCGTCGATGGTGGGCCAGGAGGTGGGTTTGATGAAATCGCCAAGGCGCAGGTCGCCAAGACCCAGCTCGGTGATCGCCGAGGGCAGGTGGCGGCGGGGCAGTGCGGCCCCGGATTCGGCTCCCACCGGACCGGTGTTCATGCGCTCTGTCTCGCGGATCAGGTCGCGGGCCATGATGCCCCAGACCGTGTGTTCCTCCGAGACGTCGGTCAGCCCCATGGAATGCGACAGGGTCGCCTGCGGGTCGAAGTCCACGACCAGCACCCGGTAACCGTCCAGCGCCGCCGCATGGGCGAAGTGCAGCGCCACGGTCGACTTGCCTGCGCCGCCCTTGAAGTTCGCCACCGCCGCGCGCACCGCGCGGCGGCCCGCGGGCCGGTGCGGCATCAGGCTGCGCTTGTTGATCTTCAGCCGGCGGCGCAGCTCGTTGATCTCTTCCAGCGAGAACCAGCGCTGACGGCCCTCTTCCTCGACCTCGCCGGTGGGCAACGAGGGATCGGCGGCCAGCTTGCCGCGAAAGGTCGACTGGTTGATCCGGAAGATCAGCTCGGCCACTTCCCAGGAGGAAAAGCGGCGCAGCTTCTTTTCCAGCCCCGGAGAGAAGGTCTGCTGCCGGATCCACCCCTGCAGCTTGAGGGCGCGGCCTTGCAGCGTGCCCAGGTCTTCGTGTGTGTACATATCTGCCTCGTAGGACGTCTTTTCCGCGTCTTTCTCCATTTACGCTGAATTTGCCAAACTGGCAAAACCTATTATCATGTCTCTCGTGCCCGGACCCGTCTTACCCGTGGGTAAGGAAACAAGGGCCGGGGGGCTGGCCGGGGACAGGCGGGCCGATTCGCCGCCGCTGTGCCGCAGGCCCGCCCAAAACCCCGGCGGGCCCACCAGATATAGGGGGACACCCGGCCTCCTAAACAGCCCCTTGGGGGGACATCGCGGCGCAATAGGGGGACAGGCAGGACGTCCCCCTTCACCAATATCTTCACCTTTTTCTTTTCGAAAAGGAGAAGGGAAGGGAGCGCTCATCCCGGCTGTCAGCGCCGCGCCTTGACAGAATCGAAACTTTGGACGCAAATTGCCTGCAAGCTCGGAAAAGCGTTGTGAAGCGCTGGGAAACCGGGCATCGGCACCGGGCCGGGGACCTCCCATGGCATCGGGCAGAGGCGGAGCAAGTCATGCACGTGGCGAAACCGGCCGGGCGCAATGCCGCGGTCCTGAAATACGACATCCTCTCGGCACTGGGGGTGCAGGCGCTGAGTGCGGACAAGCACCGGCAACGGCTGATCCTGCGGGTCATCGTGCTGCTGACCACGCGCTACAACTGGCAGCGCAACGAGCTGTCCATCGGCCGGGCCGAGATCGCGCGGCTGTGGTCGGTGGACGAACGCACGGTCAAGCGCGAGATGGCAAAGCTGCGCAGCCATGGCTGGATCGAGGTCAAGCGGCCCGCCGCGAAAGGCCGGGTCGCGGTCTATGCGCTGAACCTCGACGCCATGCTGACAGAAACCGCGCCGCATTGGGCCACCATCGGTCCCGACTTCGAGACCCGGATGCAGGACCGCCACGGCGGGGCAGGGGAGGCCGCGCCCGACCCCAAGGTGATCCCCTTTCAGCCGCGCGCGCGCAGCGCCCCGGCCGAGGGCGCATGGGCGCAGGTGCTGGACCGGCTGCGCCACGAGGCCCCGGCCCTGGCCACCGCCTGGTTCGGCCAGTTGTCCGAAGCCGAGCGCGAGGGCGGGCAGGTGGTGCTGAGCGCACCCAGCCGCTTTGTCGCGGACTACGTGGCGACCCATCACATGAGCCTGCTGCTCTCGGCCTATCGGGGTGTCGATCCCGCCGTCCGGCATATCCGCATAGAAGGGTAGGGTGCGACGCCCCTGGGCGAGAGATATGCGTGCCGCCTTGCAGGCGGTCGGAGAACAGGGTGCCGCCGCCGGTTCATGCATCGCTTGGCAGGGCTGCCAGGGAAGACGGAAACACTGGGCATTGCCGGCGGTCGCGCGTTACAAGGCCCGCGATCCGGCGGATGCCGCCCGCCGCGCCTGCAAGTGAGAGATCCATGACAAATGCCCTGACCGCCTCGGGCCTCTTCGGAGGCCAGTTCTCGGACCCGACCCTCGCCGCGGAGTTCTCCGCAACCGCCTTTGCCCGGCGCATGCTCGCTTTCGAAACCGCATGGACCCGGGCGCTGGCCAGGGTCGGCGCGGTGCCCGAGGACGAGGCGGCGGCGGCGCTTGCGGCCATCGCGGCCTTCGACCCCGGCGCGGTGGCCGTGCTGGCGCAGGGCAGCGACAGGGACGGGTTGCCGGTTCCGGCGCTGGTCAAGGCCCTGCGGCAGGGGCTGGACGCAGGCCCGGCCAAGGCCATCCACAGCGGCGCCACCAGTCAGGACGTGATCGACAGCGCCATGGCGCTGACGCTGATCGCCGTGACCGAGGCGCTGGAGGCGCGGCTGGCGACCGCGCTGACGCAGCTGGAGGATCTGGCCGTCCGCTTTGGCCCGGCGCCGATGATGGCCCGCACGCGGATGCAGGCGGCGCTGCCCGCCACGGTTGCCCTGCGGCTGGACGCATGGCGCCGACCGCTGGCCGATCACCGGGCGCGGCTGGCGCCGCTTCGGGAAGAGATCGGGCGGGTGCAGGTCGGCGGTGCCGTGGGGCGTCGCGATCTGCCCGAGGGGCAGGGCGCGGCGGTGGCCGAAGAGGTCGCGCGCCTGCTTGGCCTTGCGCCCGCGCCGGTCTGGCACAGCGACCGCAGCGGGCCGGTGGCGATGGGCCACTGGCTGACGCTGGTGGCGGGCACCGCTGGCAAGATCGGGCAGGACGTGGCGCTGATGGCGCAGCAGGGGGTGGACGAGCTTCGCCTGTCCGGGGCAGGGGGCTCTTCCGCCATGCCGCACAAGCAGAACCCGGTTCTGGCCGAAGCGATGATCGCGCTGGCGCGCTTCGTGGCCGCGCAGCAGGGTCTTCTGGCGCAGGCCATGGTGCACGAACAGGAGCGGTCGGGCGCGGCCTGGGCATTGGAATGGCTGACCCTGCCCGCGATGGCCGAAGCGACCGGCGCGGCGCTTTGCCACCTGACCCGGCTGTTTGGCTCGATCGAGGGCATGGGCGCCGCCTGACCATCGCCTGACCCGCGCACGGAGGCTTGGGTCAGCGTGGCGGAACGGGCCTTTGGAAGCGCCCGTCGGGGGGCGCGTTGGGTTGCCGCTCGTCAACGACCGATTCTCCAGTGCGCGGCTGTCCCTTGCGCGGGACCGCGCTGTTTGAAAGCGGCCTTTGTCGCCGGACCGCCTGTCAGATTCCCGCCACCTCTGCCGCGCGGATCGCGAAGCGGTTGGCCAGCGGACCCAGCGAGGCCGCCTCAGAGGAGGCGGCGCTGCCGTGGCGGGCGCGGTCGGCGATGCCGTGGAAGATCACCGCGAAGCGGAACATGGCAAAGGCTACGTGGAAGGGCAGCAGCGGGGCTTTCAGGTCGGAATGCGCGAAGTATTCCGCCACGAAGGCCTCGCGGGTGGGGATGCCGCCCGCGTCCCAGCCGGTGCCCCGGATGCCGCCGTATTCCTCTGGCGTGGCGTGCCATGGGATCACGCAAAAGCCCAGGTCGGCCAGCGGGTGGCCCAGCGTCGACAGTTCCCAGTCCAGCACGGCGGCGACGCGGGGCGCATCGGGGGCGAAGATCAGGTTGCCCAGCCGGAAGTCGCCATGCGCGATGGACACCGCGCCGTCGTCCTCGGGCAGGTTTTCCTGCAACCACGGGATCAGGCGGTCCAGCGCGTCGATCCGCTGGCCGTCGCTGTCATGGTACTGCCGCGACCAGCGCGCGATCTGGCGCTCGAAGTAGTTGCCGGGTTTGCCGTAGTCGCCAAGGCCCACGCTCTGGGGCCGTACCGTGTGCAGCCGCGCCAATGTGCGGGCCATGTCGAGGTAGATCTCGCGCCGCTCGTCCGGTTGCAGCCCCGGCAGGGTGCAGTCCGGGAAGACCCGGCCCGCGATCCGCTCCATCACGTAGAAGGGCACGCCCAGCACGCTGGCGTCCTCTTCCAGCGCCAGCACCCGCGGCACCGGGACGGCTGTCGGGCCAAGGGCCTGCTGTACGCGGAACTCGCGTTCGATGGCATGGGCGCCGGGCAGGATCGGGCCTTGGGGCTTGGCGCGCAGCACCAGCCGCCGGTCGCCCCAGTCGACGAACCATGTGGGGTTGGACTGCCCGCCGCTGATGCGCTGCAACGCCAGCGCGGGACCGCCGGGGATGTGGCGTTGCAGCCAGCCGGTCAGGGCGGCGGTGTCGGGATCACTCATGCCCGTGCCCCCTGCGGCCACCCGGGGCGGGCCTTGCCGGGATCACGCATCGGCCACGTCCCAGCGCCAGAAGCCGCGCCCCTCGTCGCCCAGATGCCGGTTCAGCACCATCTGGTGCACCTCGTCGGCGCCATCCACCAGCCGCGCCTGCCGGGCGTAGCGGTAGACCCATTCGAGCACCGTATCGGTGGAATAGCCGCGCGCGCCGTTGATCTGGATGCCGGTGTCGGCGGCCTGATGCAGCAGGTTGGCGACGTGGATCTTCGCCATCGAGACCTCCTTTTTTGCAAACCGCCCCATGTCCAGCTCCCACGCGGCCTTCATCACCAGAAGGCGCCCGGTCTCGATGCCCATGGCCAGCGCGCCCAGCTTGACCTGAATGCTCTCACGATCCGCCAGTCGGACGCCAAAGCCTTCGCGCCGCGCGGCATACTCTGTGGCGATCTCGACGCAGCGCCTGGCCAGCCCCAGCCAGCGCATGCAATGGGTCAGCCGCGCCACGCCAAGACGCATCTGCGTGACCTTCAGCCCGCGCCCTTCCTCCAGCAGAACGCGGTCGGCGGGCAGGTCCATGCCGTCGTAGACCAGCTCGCAATGGCCGCCGTGTTCCTCGGGGCCCATGATGCCGATGCGCCGCTCGATCCGCCATCCGGCGTCGTCACGGTCGTGCAGGAAGGCGGTCAGCCCCCGGCGCGGGTCGTCCGAGGTGCGGGCCATCAGGATGAAATGGCTGGCATCCTCGGCCCCGGTGATGAACCACTTGCGCCCGGTGATGCGCCAGCCGGTCTTTGTCCGTTCCGCCCGAGTCTGGATCATGCCCGGGTCCGAGCCGCCGCCCGGCGCCGGTTCGGTCATGGCGAAGGACGAAGACACCTTCCCGGAGACCACAGGCGCCAGCCAGCGGGCGCGCTGCTCTGGCGTACCGGCCTTGGCGAGGATCATCATGTTACCGTCGTCCGGCGCCGCCGAGTTGAAGACCACGGGGCCGAAGATCGAGCGGTTCATTTCCTCGTAGCAGACCGCCATGCCCATGGTGCCCAGCCCCTGACCGCCGTGTTCGGGTGGCAGTTGCAGGCACCAGAGGCCCTGATCCTGCGCCTTGGCGCGCAGAGCCTCCAAAGGCGCGCGGGCGATATTGTCATAGGCGTCCCAATTGGCGCGATCCGCCTCGACCGGCAGGATCTCGTCCTCGACGAAGCGGGCGATGCGGGCGCGGTAGTCCTCGATCCGGGGGGAAATGGTGAAATCCATGGGGCTCTCCTATAGCGAGGACACGAGGTGGCCGCCGTCGACGGCAATGTCGGCGCCGGTCATGAAGCGCCCGAGGTCCGAGGCCAGCAACAGAAGCGCGCCGTCGAGGTCGTGCGCCTGCCCGATCCGGCGCTGCGGCACACGGCGGATCAACGCCTGACCCGCCTCCGAGGCAAAGAAATCGCGGTTGATGTCGGTCTCGATATAGCCGGGACACAGCGCGTTGACGCGGATGCCGTGCCGCGCCCATTCCAGCGCCAGCGCGCGGGTCAGTTGCAATAGCCCGCCCTTGGACGCGGCATAGGCCGAGGTGTGGCCCGCCACGCGATGCGCGAGGATCGAGGCGACATTGACGATGCTGCCGGGCGTCCCTGCGTCGATCATGACCTGCGCGGTGGCCTTCGCGACGTGGAAGGCGCCCTTGAGGTTGACGTCGATGACGTGGTCGATGTCCTCGGGTCCGTGGTCGAGGGCAGAGGCGGAATGGGCGACGCCCGCGTTGTTGATGACGATATCGAAGCGGCGGCCCTTCAGCGCCTGTGCCACCTGCGCGGCCTCGCCCACGTCCAGCGCCAGTGCCTCTGCCTGACCGCCCGCGTCGCGGATCGCCGCGCAGGTCGCCTGCAAACGGTCGGTGCGGCGCGCCGCCAGCGTGACCCGCGCGCCCAGCCCGCCCAGAAGCTGCGCGAAGTGTTCCCCGAGGCCGGACGAGGCGCCGGTGACAAGCGCCTCTGCCCCCGCGATGCCGGGCCATTGCTGCTCTGTCATCCCGTCCCCTCCCATGGTCGAAAAACCGAACGCTCGCTCGAAAAATAGCGGCGTCGCGGCGCGGTTGTCAATCGAGCGCCCGCTCGATATTCTGCGCCGCAACCCTGCCGGAAGACCCGCCGCCCATGCCCCAGATGCCCTCCGAAACGCTCTGCCGGTCCATATTGGAGGCCAATGCCGCCACCATTTCCGTCCGGAAAGAGGCGCTGGCGGTGCGGCGGTTGCAGACCATCCTTGGCGCGGCGCTGAGGCTGTCGGCGGAACGCGGGTTCCACGCCATGTCCCTGCGCGCGCTCTCGCAGGAGGCGGGGGTGTCCATGGGCGGGCTCTATGCCTATTTCGACAGCAAGAGCACGCTGTTGCGGATGATCCTTCAGGCGGTGACGCGGGCGGTCGAAGAGACGCTGGCACAGCCGCCGGAGGGCATCGCCGAGGATCCGGTTGCGCATCTCGACTGGCTGATCGACGCGCATATCCGGCTGACCGAAGAGATGCTGCCGTGGTTCACCTTTGCCTTCATGGAGGCAAAGAGCTTTCCCCGCGACCTGCGCCGCATGGCCACCGACAGCGAGGCCATGACCGAAGGCTATATCGCCGCGATCATCGAGCGCGCGGTGGCGACGGGGCAGTTCCGGGCCGACCTGTCACCGATCGTGCCGGCGCTGGTGAAGCCGCTTTTGCAGGACTGGTACGTCAAGCGCACCAAGTACCGGCGCCGGGGCATCGGCATCGAGGCCTATATCGCCACGGTGCAGGACAGCGTGCGGCGCATCTGCCGCTAGCGATGGCGGGCCCGGGGTCTATCCCGGCGGTCCGAAGGCAAGGTCGGCGGGCGCGATCAGCCCCTCTTCGGTGGCCACGGCAGAGAAATCGTCCAGCGCGGCAAAGCGGGCCGGGCGCACGGTGCCGAGTTTGGAGCGGTCGGTGACCAGCACGCTGCGCGCCGCCCGGCCCATGGCCAGCCGCTTCAGCCCCGCCTCGCGGAAGGTGATGCAGGTCACGCCCAGACGGGCGTCGACCCCCGCCGCCGACATCAGCGCAAGATTGACCGCGTAGGCGTCCAGCGTGCCATCCTCTTCCGCCGGATAGAAAGAGGCGGTGGCGGGGTGGTAGACGCCGCCCAGCAGGACGAGCTTTATGTTCGGTTTGCGCACCGCCATGTCGGCAATGTTCAAAGCGTAACATATCACGGTCAGCTTCATCTCGGCGGGGATGGCGTGGACGAGGTGGGGCAGGGTGGTGCCGCAATCCACGAAGACGGTCGCCTCGTCTTCCAGAAGCGGCAGGCAGGCATGGCAGGCGGCGCGCTTGGCATCCTGGTTGATCTCTGCCGCATCCGACAGGTCATAGGGCGCGCGGCGCGCGGCATCCTGTGTCAGAACGATATGCCCGCCGAGGAATTGCAGCATTTCGGGGTTTTCCCGCACGTCGCGGCGCACGGTCATTTCCGAGACGTCGAGGCTTTCGGCGGCGTCGCGGACATGCAGCGGCCCGTCGCGCATCACCGCGTCCCGCAGCCACAGAACCCGGGCCTCTTTCCGGCTTGCGGGCATCCCGCGCGTCTCGCTCTGGTTCATTCTGCCCACCCTGATGCTGGTAATGTTATGATCGTAACAAAATGGGGTTGCGGGGGCAACACGATTGCCGCATCCTTGCGAAAAGGATGCCATCGGATTCGCGGCAGGCGTGACGGTGGCGACCGACGGAGGGATGATCGTGAAGACAGAGGTGACCACCCTGCCGGCCTCGACGCCGGTGGCGCATCCGCGTAACGTGGGCATGGCGCTGGATCTGGGCGCCGTGCGGGCGGTGCAGGTCAACACAGAGGCCAGCAACCGACGCGCCGCCAGCCTGCCGGGCCGCCGTGCCGTCAAGGGCGATGCGCAAAGCGCGTGGCTGCTGAAGGCGGTGACCTGCATCGACCTGACCACGCTGAACGGCGACGACACCGAGGGCCGCGTGCGGCGTCTGTGTGCCAAGGCCGCGCAGCCGATCCGCGCCGACCTGCTGGACGCGCTTGGCATGGCGGATCGCCGGATCACCACCGGCGCGGTCTGCGTCTACCACCGCTTCGTCGCGACCGCCGTCGAGGCGCTGAAGGGCACCGGCATCCCGGTCGCCGCCGTCTCGACCGGCTTTCCGGCGGGTCTGGCGCCGCATCACACCAAGCTGGCCGAGATTGAAGCCTCCGTCGCCGATGGCGCGCAGGAGATCGACATCGTCATCACGCGCGAACATGTGCTGACCGGTAACTGGCAGGCGCTGTATGACGAGATGCGCGACTACCGCGCCGCCTGCGGCGATGCGCACGTCAAGGCGATCCTCGCCACCGGCGACCTCAAGACCCTGCGCAATGTCGCCCGCGCCAGCCTTGTCTGCATGATGGCGGGCGCCGATTTCATCAAGACCTCGACCGGCAAGGAGGGCGTGAACGCCACGCTGCCGGTGTCCCTGACCATGGTCCGGGCGATCCGCCAGTACCGTGAGATGACCGGCGTCAAGGTCGGCTACAAACCCGCGGGCGGCGTCTCGAAGGCCAAGGATGCCCTCGTTTACCTTGCGCTGATGAAAGAGGAACTGGGCCTCGACTGGGTGCAGCCGGACCTCTTCCGCTTCGGTGCCTCGTCGCTTCTGGGCGATATCGAGCGGCAACTCGAACACCGCGTGACCGGCGCCTACAGCGCCGCGCAACGCCACCCGATCGGATGACCCAATGACAGTCGCGAGCTTCTTCGACAGCATGGATTACGCCCCCAGCACAGAGGACGACAGCGCCGCGCGCGCATGGCTTTCCTCGCATGACGCGCGCTTCGGCCATTTCATCGACGGCGCTTTCACCAAGCCCGCCGAGGGCTTTGACACCGCCGAGCCCGCGACCGGCAAGGCGCTGGCGCAGGTCTCTCAGGGGACGACGGCGGATGTGGATGCGGCCTTCAAGGCGGCGCGCCGCGCGCAAAAGGGCTGGGCCGCGCTGCCGGGTCATGAACGCGCGCTGAAGCTTTACGCGCTTGCGCGGATCATCCAGCGCAATTCCCGCCTGATCGCGGTGGTCGAGGCGCTGGACAACGGCAAGTCGATCCGTGAGACGCGCGATATCGATATCCCCCTGGCGGCGCGCCACTTCTACCACCACGCGGGCTGGGCGCAGTTGCAGGACAGCCAGTTCGCGGGCTACGATCCCGTGGGCGTCGTGGGGCAGGTGATCCCGTGGAACTTCCCCTTCCTGATGCTGGCGTGGAAACTGGCGCCCGCCCTGGCGCTGGGAAACGCGGTGGTGCTGAAGCCCGCCGAGGCGACGCCGCTGACCGCGCTGCTGTTTGCGGAGCTGGCGCAGGCGGCGGGGCTGCCCGCCGGTGTCCTGAACATCGTCACCGGCGACGGTGAGACCGGCGCCCTGATCGCCGCGCATGAGGGCGCCGACAAGGTGGCCTTCACCGGTTCGACAGAGGTCGGGCGCCGCATCCGCGAGGCGACGGCGGGACAGGGCAAGAGCCTGACGCTGGAACTGGGCGGCAAGTCGCCTTTCATCGTTTGCGAGGATGCCGACATCGACGCGGCGGTCGAGGGTGTCGTCGACGCCATCTGGTTCAATCAGGGGCAGGTCTGCTGCGCCGGGTCTCGGCTGCTGGTGCAGGAGGGGGTCTCGGACACCTTCCACGCGCGGCTGGCGGAGCGGATGAAGACGCTGCGCATCGGCGGTTCGCTCGACAAGACCATCGACCTGTCCGCGGTGATCGACGGCGCGCAGCGTGATCGCATCGCAGGGATGGTGGACCGCGCCGTCGCGGCGGGCGCCACGCTGGTGCAGTCGGGCGCGGTGCCCGCGACGGGCAGTTTCTACCCGCCGACGCTCTTGCGCGACGTGCCCGCCACCTGCGAGGCCGCGACCGAGGAAATCTTCGGCCCCGTCGCCGTGTCGATGACCTTCCGCACGCCGGAAGAGGCGGTGCAACTGGCCAACCACACCCGTTACGGCCTTGCCGCCAGCATCTGGAGCGAGAACATCAACCTCGCGCTCGACCTAGCCGCATCGGTTCAGGCGGGCATCGTCTGGGTCAACTGCACCAACGTGATGGACGCGGGCGTCGGTTTCGGCGGCGTCAAGGAAAGCGGTTTCGGCCGCGAGGGCGGGCGCGAGGGGTGCTATGACTACCTCAAGCCGCGTGGCCTGTCCAAGGCATCCGAGCGCAAGGCCACGGCCCCCGTGGCGGCCAAGGGCTTCAGCCTCGACCCGGTGGACCGGACGGCGAAGTTCTACATCGGCGGCAAGCAGGCGCGGCCCGACGGTGGCAACGCGCGTCCCGTGGTGGGCGCCAAGGGCAGCGTGTTGGGCGAGGTCGGCGAGGGCAACCGCAAGGACATCCGCAACGCCGTCGAGGCGGCGCGCGGCGCGAAAAGCTGGGGATCGAAGACCCAGCACAACCGCGCGCAGGTGCTGTATTACATGGGCGAGAACCTGTCGGCCCGCGCCGATGAATTCGCCGAACGGATCACCGCGCAGACCGGCGTCAAACCCGACAAGGCGCGGGCAGAGGTCATGGCCGCCGTTTCGCGCCTGTTCAGCTATGGCGCTTGGGCGGACAAGGTCGAGGGCACGGTGCACATGCCGCCGATGAAGGGGCTCGCGCTGGCGGTGCCGGAACCCATCGGCGTCGCGGGCGTGATCTGCCCCGAGGAAAGCCCGCTTCTGGGCTTCGTCTCCGCGGTGGCGCCGCTGATCGCCACCGGCAACCGCGTGGTCGCCGTGGCGTCCGAGGCGCATCCGCTGTCCGCCACCGACTTCTACCAGGTGCTGGAGACATCGGACTTGCCCGGCGGCGTGCTGAACATCGTCACCGGCAGCACCGAGGCACTGGCCCGCGAACTGGCGAAGCACAACGACGTCGACGTGCTCTGGGCCTTCACCACGCCCGCGCTCTCGGCAGAGGTTGAGCGGTTGTCGACGGGCAACCTCAAGCGGGTCTTCACCGACCATGGCCGCGCATGGGACTGGACCAGCGCCGAGGCGGAGGGCGAGGTCTTCATCCGGGAGGCCACGCAGATCAAGAACATATGGGTGCCCTACGGGGAATAAAGCCAGCGCCGCCCGGGGAGGGGCGGCGCGACACGGGGGGAGGACAACATGGCAGAGCAGACGGGCATCGCGATCCTCGGGATCTACGTCGCCGACACCGCCTATCTGGCGGCACGCATGCCAGCGAGCGGCGAAACCATCATGGGCTCTGGCTTTTCGCTGGGACCGGGTGGCAAGGGCAGCAATCAGGCGGTGGCGGCGGGGCGCGCGGGCGCAAAGGTCAGCTTCATCTCGAAGATCGGCGACGATCCCTTCGGCAAGATGGCGTTGCAGATCTACGAAGAGGCGGGCGTGACGCCCAAGGTCGAGGTCATGGAGGATATGCCCTCGGGCGCGGCCTTCATCTTTGTCAACGACGAGACCGGCGAGAACGCGATCATCGTCTATCCCGGCGCGGCGGGCACCATCTCTGCCGCTGATGTCGAGGCGCAGCGGGACGTGATCGAAGGTGCAAAGGTCTTCGTCACGCAGCTTGAACAGCCCGCAGAGGCGGCGCTGGCCGCCTTGCAGATGGCCAAGGCGGCGGGTGTGACCACCGTCTTCAACCCGGCGCCCGCGAACCCCTTCGACGACGCCTGCTATGCCGCCTGCGACTACTTCGTCCCTAACGAGAGCGAGGCGGCGGCCATCGTCGGCTTCGACATCGCGTCCGAGGCCGAGGCGAAGCGCGCCGGAGAGATCTTCACCGAGCGCGGCGTCGGCACGGCGCTGATCACCATGGGCTCGAAAGGTGTCTACATCCACGGGCAGGGGATCAGCACGCTGGTGCCCGCCACGACCAATGCCACCGTCATCGACACGGCAGGGGCCGGCGACGCCTTCATCGGCGGCTTTGCCACCGCCCTGTCCGAGGGTCGGGGCACAGAGGATGCGGTGCGCATGGGCTGCGCCACGGCGGGGATCGCCGTCACAAGGCGCGGCACCGCGCCCGCCATGCCGACGCGCGACGAGATCGACGCCCTCATGGGAGAGACCGCATGAACCGCGACGATCCGGTCAAACACTTCTTCCTCTGGCCGGCCTTCCTAGTCGTGCTGGCGGTTGCGATCTTCCCGCTGATCTACTCGCTGGCCAACAGCTTCATGAGCCTGCGGCTGGTGCCGCCGATGCCCGCACGCTTCGTGGGCACCGACAACTACACCGACCTGCTGACCAATCCGCGCTTCTGGACGACGGTCAAGACCACCTCGATCATCGCCTTCACGTCCGTCGCGCTGCAATTCGTCATCGGCTTTGCCATCGCGCTGGCGCTGGCCAAGCGCGTGAAGGGGACGGAGTTCTTCCGCGTCACCTTTTTGATGCCGATGCTGGTGGCGCCGGTCGCCGTGGCGCTGGTCGCGCGGCAGATCTTCAACCCGACCATGGGACCGCTCAATCAGGTCGCGACCTTCTTCGGCTTTCCGAACCTGCCCTACCTGACCGACGCCAACTGGGCGCTGGGATCGCTGATCGCGGTGGAAATCTGGCAGTGGACGCCCTTCGTGATCCTGCTGCTGCTCGCCGGTCTTCAGGGCCTGCCCGATGACGTCTACGAGGCGGCAGAGCTGGAGAACGCCAGCCCGTGGCAGCAGTTCTGGGGCATCACCTTCCCGATGATGCTGCCCATTTCGGCGGCGGTGATCTTCATCCGCATCGTCGAGAGCTTCAAGATCATCGACACGGTCTTCGTCATGACCGGCGGGGGGCCGGGCGTGTCCACGGAAACGCTGACGCTCTTCGCGTATCAGGAGGGGTTCAAGAAGTTCAACCTTGGCTACACCTCGGCGCTGTCCTTCCTCTTCCTTGCGGTCGTGCTGATCCTCAGCCTCGTCTACCTCGCCCTGCTGAAACCCTGGCTGGAGAAGTACAAATGAGCGTCCGCAATCTGCGCGGCCCGCGCGCCTGGGTGGCCTTTGCACTGTGTTGCGCGTGGTTCGCCTTCACCCTCTTCCCGCTCTACTGGGTGGCCATCACCTCGCTGAAGACCCCGCCCGATGTGGTGGGCGGGCCGACCTATCTGCCCTTCGTCGACTTCCAGCCGACCCTGAAGGCGTGGCGAGAGCTGCTGTCCGGCATCCGGGGGCAATTCTATTCGAACTTCTGGTCCTCGGCGATCGTCGCGGTCTCGTCCTCGGTCTTCGCCACGCTCCTGGGCGCCATGGCGGCCTATGCGCTGGTGCGCTTCCCCTTCCGGGTGCGGCTGCTGTCGGGCGTGATCTTCTTCGTCGTGGCCATGGGCGGCTTTCTCGCGGGCCGGGACTGGTTCGGCCTGCCGCCCGCGACCGCCTCTATCCTCGCCTTCACCGGGGCGCTGGCGCTGTCGGTCTTCGCCAACCGCTTTCGCTTGCCGGGCAAGGTGCTGGGCAACGACGACATCGTCTTCTGGTTCGTCAGCCAGCGGCTCTTTCCGCCCATCGTCGTCGCCTTCGCGCTGTTCCTGCTCTATTCCGAGATGGGCAAGATGGGCTTCAAGCTGACCGACACCTACCTCGGCCTGACGCTGGCCTATATCGCCTTCTCGCTGCCCATTGTCGTCTGGCTGATGCGCGATTTCATCGCCGCCCTGCCGCTGGAGGTCGAAGAGGCCGCCATGGTCGACAACGTGCCGCAATGGCGGATTTTCTTCGGGATCGTGCTGCCAATGTGCCGCCCCGGGCTGATTGCGACCTTCGTCATTACCCTTGCCTTCACATGGAACGAGTTCCTCTTCGCGCTCTTCCTGACCAACTCGGAATGGCAGACCCTGCCGGTCCTGATCGCCGGTCAGAACAGCCAGAGGGGCGACGAATGGTGGGCGATTTCCGCCGCCGCGCTGGTGGCGATCATCCCCATGGTGATCGTCGCGGGACTGCTCGGGCGGCTCATGCGGTCGGGCCTGCTGAGCGGCGCGGTCAAATAGGTTTACAAGACGCCCCGGAGGAGGGGCACAAACGGGAGGAAATAAGAATGTTGAAATCACTGAAGCTGTCGGCGGGCGTATTGGCCCTGTCCACGGGCGCGGCTCTGGCCTGCTCGCCCGACTTCACCGGGGTGGAGATCACCGCCACCACCCAGACCGGCCCCTACATCGCCTCGGCGCTGCAACTGGCGGGCGAAGAGTGGTCCAAGAAGACCTGCGGCACCGTCAAGGTCGTCGAATTCCCGTGGTCCGAGCTGTACCCCAAGATCGTCACCACCCTGTCGCAGGGCGACTCGTCCTTCGACGTGATCGCCTTCGCCCCCGCTTGGGCGCCGGACTTCACGCCCTTCCTGACCGAGATGCCCGCCAAGTTCCAGGAAGGCGAGGTCTGGGAAGACATCGCGCCGGTCTACCGCGAACAGCTGATGGTCTGGAACGACAAGGTCCTGTCGCAGACCATGGACGGCGACGTGCACACCTACAGCTACCGCATCGACCTCTTCGAGGACGAGGATAACAAGGCCGCCTTCCAGGAGGCATACGGCTATGAGCTGGCCGTGCCGAAGACCTGGACCGAGTACCTCGACATCGCCGAGTTCTTCCAGGACAACGTCGAAGGCGTCTATGGCACCGCCGAGGCCTTCCGCCGGGGCGGCCAGCAGTTCTGGTTCCTGTTCAGCCACGTCGCGGCCTATGCCAGCCACCCGGACCTGCCCGGCGCCATGTTCTTCGACCCCGAGACGATGGACGCGCAGGTCAACAACCCGGCATGGGTCCGCGGGCTGGAGGAATATATCCGCGCCTCCAAGCTGGCACCGCCCTCGGCGCTGAACTTCTCCTTCGGCGAGGTCAACGCGGCCTTCGCGGGCGGTCAGGTGGCGCAGTCCATCGGCTGGGGCGACACCGGCGTGATCGCCGCCGATCCCGAGCAATCGACCGTCGCGGGCAACGTGGGCTCGGGCCTGCTGCCGTCCTCGGCAGAGGTCTACAACTACAAGACCGGCGAGTGGGACACCTTCGACGAACCCGTCGACACCTCGTTCATGGCCTTCGGCGGCTGGCAGGCGGCGGTTCCGCAGTCCTCGCAGCAGCAGGAAGCGGCATGGGACTTCATCGCGACGCTGTCCTCGCCAGAGGTCTCGGGTGCGGCGACCGTCACCGGGGGCACCGGCGTGAACCCCTACCGGATCTCGCACACCACCGACATGGAGCGCTGGTCCACGCTCTTCTCCGACCGCGAGGCGCAGGAGTATCTGGACGCCCAGCGTGAGGCGGTGACGGCGGACAATGTCGCGCTCGACATGCGCCTGCCGGGGTACTTCTCGTACACCGAGATCCTCGAGATCGAGCTTTCGCGTGCGCTGGCCGGTGAAGTCACCCCGCAGGAGGCGCTGGATACCGTCGCCGCCGGCTGGAACGACCTGACCGAACAGTTCGGCCGCGACAGCCAGCTTGCGGCCTACCGCGCCTCGATGGGCCTGCCGGCTCAGTGATCCATTGACCTTCGGGGCGGCCCCATGTGCGGGCCGTCCCGTCCCCAGACAAGAGACATCCGCAATGGCAAAGATAACGCTGACCGGCGTGACGAAATCCTACGGCGCGGCGCAGGTGATCCCGCCGATGGATCTGGAAATCCGCGAGGGAGAGTTCGTGGTGCTCGTCGGGCCTTCGGGCTGCGGCAAGTCCACCACGCTGCGCATGATCGCGGGACTGGAAAGCGTGACCAGCGGCGCCATGCACATCGGCGCGCGCGAGGTGACGCACCTGCGCCCCGGCCTGCGCAACTGCGCCATGGTGTTCCAGAGCTACGCTTTGTATCCCCACATGTCGGTGCGCGAGAACATCGGCTATGGCATGAAGGTGCGCGGCACCCCCAAGGCCGAGGCCGCCGAGGCCGTCGAGAACGCCGCGCGCATCCTGAACCTGACCGACTACCTCGACCGCAAGCCCGCCGCCCTGTCCGGCGGCCAGCGCCAGCGCGTCGCCATCGGGCGGGCCATCGTGCGCGACCCGGACGTGTTCCTCTTCGACGAGCCGCTGTCCAACCTCGACGCCAAGCTGCGCGTCGAGATGCGGGTCGAGATCAAGCAGCTGCACCGGCGCCTCAAGACGACGATGGTCTACGTGACCCACGATCAGGTCGAGGCCATGACCATGGCAGACCGCGTGGTGGTGCTGCGCGACGGCGTGATCGAACAGGCCGCCGACCCGATCACCCTGTACGAACGCCCCGCCAATGCCTTCGTCGCCGAGTTCATCGGTGCGCCCAGCATGAACATGCTGGAGGGCCGGATCGAGGGCGCGGGCCAGGCCCTGCGGTTCACCAGCGTCGAGGGGTTGTCCTTCGACATTCCCGACGACCGCGCCGCCGCTCTGGCGCCCCATGCCGGGCAAGAGGTGCTTCTGGGCATCCGGCCAGAGCATACCACCGAAGGCGAGGGCGGCATCGGCGTCACCGTCGAGGTGTTGGATATCGAACCGCTCGGGCCGCACACGCTGGTGATCGGGCAAGTGGGCGCGCGCAAGTTCACCGGGCAGGCGCAGGCCGACACCGCGACCCGCCCCGGCGATCGCGTGGCCATCCGCTTCGACCCGGCCAAGCTGCATTTCTTCCGCGCCAGCGACGGCGCCGCCATCCGCGAGGACTGATCCATGACCGCCACCACCGACCGCATCATCGCGCTGGAAGCCTTCGAACATGTCCACCCCGACCGCGTGGCGGATTACGAAGCTGCCAGTCAGGCCATCGACGACAAGGTGAAGGAAACCGAACCGGGGATGCTGGTGCACGCACTGACGGTGCATGCCCGCGCCGGGGACCGCGTGACTTACCGCTGGCTGGAGGTGTTCTCTGATCTCGCGGCGCTCGAGGCGCATTTCGCCAGCCCGCACGTCAAGGACCACGTCGCGCGCATGAACGACGGCATCCTGCTGTCGCCGGTCGAGATCGTGCTGTCGGTAGACTGGTCCGAGGCCGAGAAAGCCGAGATCAACCAGCGCCTCGGCGGCGCCCTGCAATTCGCCGATGTGAAGTCGGGCTTCTACCGCCCGGACTGACGCCCGCCCGGCCGCTGCCTGCCATGGATGGCGAAGGCACTTGCGCGACAGTTCAGGCGACAGGCCGCGACCGCGCCTCAAAGCCTGCTGCGGCATCGGTCCCTTTGGTGTCGGGGCGCGGGCAAAAGACCCGGCGGGGCGCCCTCGCGCTATTGCGGAAACTTGAACACCGGCACGAAACTCGCCGGGGCCAGCGTCTCTGCCAGTTGCGCGCGGGACAGGTCTTCGGCGCGGATGGCCCGGATCTGCGGCCCGGCGTCTGTATGGACCAGAGAGCCTTCCAGCGCGCGCACCGCGAATTCGATGGCCATGCGGCCCTGCAGGACCGGGAAATCCGTCGGCGCGGCAAGGATCTTGCCCCGGTAGATGCCCCGGTAGATCGCGTGGGTCATGTAGTCCGAAACGATCTGCACCCGGCCCTCTGCCCCGCGCGTCCGCAACAGCGACACCGCGACCTCGGCGGCGGGGGCGGCGCCGACGAGATAGGCAAGGTCCGGTTCGGCATCCAGCGCCTCTTCGACGAGGGTCACCTGGATCTCGCGCCCGGTGTCGCCATATTTGGTCACCGCGATCTCGACCGCGCTGCCCTCGATCGCCTGCCGAAAGCCCGCCTCGACAAAGCGCACCCAGCCCGCGCCCTCGGGGCCGGGGAACCACGCGAGTTTGACCGGCGCGGTGCCGGCGGGGTGGCGGCTGGCCACGACCTCTCCGGCGACGGCGCCCATGCGGGTCCATGACACCCCGACCTTGGCGGTGACGCCCGCGCCCGCGATGTCGTTGACGGCGGCGATCACCGGGATGTGTTGCGCGACCTGCTCGACCGTGGGCGTCATGCCGTCGAAGGACACCGCGCCAAGGATCAGCGCATCGGCGCCCTCGGCCACGCAGTCCAGCACCTGCTGGCGCTGCCGCTCGAGGTTGGGATAGCCCCCGGCCTCGACCAGCCGGAAGGACACGCCAAGGCGGCGGGCCTCTTCGACCATGCCGTGGTTGACGCTGAGCCAGTAGGAATCCTTGAGGTGCGGATAGGCGACGCAGAGCGTCCAGTCGCGCGAGGCGGTTTCCAGTGGCGTGTAGGTCATGACCTCGCCGGGCGCGCCTTCGGCCTCTCCGGCGCGCGGCACCTCGATCTGCCAGGCCCCGGCAGGCGCGGCAGCCAGGGCTGCCAGCAGGAAGACGTGACGAAACGGGCGCATCGCGGGATTCTCGCAGCATTTCCCTTTGGCGGCAACGGGTTTGGCCGCATAGTCCCTGAGGGACCACAGGGAACGGACCGCGATGCCATGAGACAGCCGGGCCTGCGGGGCAAACTGCTGCTTGCGTTCATTCTGATCGCCGGGCTGCCGACGCTGGCCGGGCTGCTGGGCCTTGTCGAGCTGCGCAGCCTTGCCATCCGCCAGTCGGACGTGATCCGCCAGACCATCCCGGCCATGGACGACGTGCGCGGCATCGCCGAGGAAAGCACGCTGATCGTCGCCATCGCGCCGCAATTGGCAGAGATGACCGACCAGCGCGACCGCGAAGCCCTGTTCCACGACCTGAGGGATCAGGTCGACGCGCTGACACGCCGCCTGCAACGGCTGGACGCGCAGCGCGGCGCCGATATCGCGGCGCTGGGGGCCACCGTGTCCCGGGTCGATCAGTCGCTGGCCGAGCTGAACCGGCTGGTCGCCCGCCGCATTGCCGCCGACCGGCTGTTGCAGGAACGGTCCAGCCGCGCGCTGACGGCGGCCAACACGCTGCTGGATATGTCCGACACGCTGGTCGCCAATGCCGAGATGGGCGCGACGGCGGTGATCTCCAGCCTGTACGGCGATACCGGCGCGCCGCTTGGCAGCGACAGGGGGCTGGAGGCGCTGGACAAGCTGCTGGAGGTGGACCTGTTCCAGATGGGGCTGATGTATGAATTGCGGTCCCGCACCGCCGAGGTCGGGCTGCTGATCAACCGCATCGAGGATGCCGAGGACGCCGCCGAACTGGCGGGCATCGAAACCGCCTTCCTGTCCGAGCTTCACATCGTTTCGCGCCGCGTGGCCGCGATCCGCGACCCGGCGCGCCTGCAACTGGCGCAGGACACGCTGATGGAACTGCAATCGGTGACATCCCCTGCCGCCAGCCTTTTCGCGCTTCAGGGCGCCATACTCGACACCCGGGCCGGGATCGGGGCGCTGAAGCTGACCCTGCAGGAGGCCGCCACCCATCTGACCGAGGAATCGGCCAGCGTGGCCGACCAGTTGCAGCGCCTTGCCGTGGGCTCTGCCGAGACGGTCGCCCGCGACATGGGCCGCGCGCAGCTGCGCAGCAGCGCGGCGGCGATCGCGGGCTTCTTCCTGGCGCTCGCGGTGCTGTGGTTCATCGTGCGCGGGCGCATCACCCGGCCGCTCGACCGGCTGCATCAGGACATGATGGCGCTGGCCGAGGGCCGTCTGGACCGGCCGATCCAGGCGCGCGGCACGGATGAGATCGCCCGCATGGAGGCGGCGACCGAAAGCTTCCGCCTGCAGGCCATCGCCAAGCGCGCGCTGGAGGCGCAGCGCGATGCCACGGAACGCGAGCTTCTGGACCATCGCACCAATCTGGAGCGCCGCGTCGCCGAGCAGACCGAGCAGTTGCAGCTGGAGGCCGCCGCCCTGCGCGAGGCCCGCGACAAGGCCGAGGATGCGGACCGCGCCAAGTCCGAGTTCCTTGCCATGATGAGCCACGAGATCCGCACACCGCTGAACGGGATGCTGGGGCTGATGCATGCGCTGTCCGAGGACCCGCTGTCGTCCCGGCAGGCCGAGCGGGCCAAGGCGGCCCGCGCCTCGGGGCAGAACCTGTTGCAGATCCTGAACGACATCCTCGATTATTCGAAGATGCAGCATGGCGGGCTGGAGCTGGTGGCGCTGCCCTTCTCGCTGCATACGCTGGCCCGGGACGTGCTGGCGCTGATCCGTCCGGGGGCCGAGGCCAAGGGGCTGCGCCTGTTGCTGGACTGCCCCGACGATCTGGTCGACGTGCTGCAGGGCGACGTGGCCAAGCTGCGGCAGATCCTGTTCAACCTGCTGTCCAACGCGCTGAAGTTCACCGACCGGGGCGAGGTGGTGCTGCGCCTGCGCGCAACGGCGCTTGGCCCGGCGCTGCACCGCGTCACCTTCGAGATCAGCGACACCGGGCGTGGCGTCTCCGAGGCGGCCAAGGCGCGGATTTTCGAGGCCTTCGAGCAGGAGGACACCACCACCAGTGCCCGCTACGGCGGCACCGGGCTGGGCCTTGCGATCAGCAAGCGCTTTGCCGATGCGCTTGGTGCCTCGCTGACGCTGGAAAGCACCAAGGGCGTGGGGTCGGTCTTCGCGCTGACCCTCGACCTGGCCGAGGGCGAGGCCGCAGCCCTTGCCGGGGTCGAGGACGCGGAACCCATGGCGCCCGCCGCGGTGCCGCTGTCGGTGCTGGTGGTCGAGGACAACGACATCAACCAGATGGTGGCGCAGGGCTATCTGGAGCGGATGGGCCACGGCTGTCTTTGCGTGTCCGACGCCGAGACCGCGCTGGAGCTGCTGGCGCGGCAGGATTTCGACGTGGTCCTGATGGATGTGAAACTGCCCGGCATCGACGGGCTGGAGGCGACCCGGCGCATCCGCGCCAATCCCGACCCACGGATCGCGGCGCTGCCGGTCATCGGCCTGTCGGCGCATGTCATGGAAGACCAGATCGCCGGGCATCTGGATGCGGGCATGTCCGGTTTCGTGGCCAAGCCGGTGGCGCCGGAACGGCTGGCCCGGGCGCTGGAGGCGGTCAGCCGGGGTGCGCGCGGGCAGGTCTTTCCCTCGCCCCGGATGCCGGTTTCCGCCGCCCATGCGCGGGTCGCCGTGATGCGCTCCGCGCTGGCGCGGGACCGGGCGGATTTCGGCGCCGAGGGCAGCGAGCGGATTGCCCGGCTTTTCATCGAGCGTGTCGAACAGGAACAATGGGCCCTTGAGGCGGCGCTGGAGGCGGGGCAGGCGGAGGCGCTGCGCGATGTCGCCCACCGGATGAAGGGCACCGTGGGCAATTACGATCAGGCCGACGCCCGCGCCCTGCTGGAACGGATCGAGACCGGGGCAGAGGACACCGCCGCGCTGGTGGCGCAGATGGCCGGGATCACCGAGGCGATGCAGGCCGCGATGCAAGAGGCGCTGGGGGCGCCGCCTGTCACGAGACGTGCGGTGTAAAGGCGTAGCCCTCGCCGTGCACGGTGCAGATGATCGCGGGGTTGGCGGGGTCGCTTTCCAGCTTGGCGCGCAGGCGGCGGATCAGCACGTCCACCGTGCGCGGGTTGGCGCCGTACTGCCGATGCGTCATCCGCCCCATCAGCACGTCCCGCGTCACCACCTGCCCGGCGCAGGACACCAGATGGTGCAGCACCTCGAACTCGGCCCGGGTCAGCGGCACCGTCTCGCCCTTGGCATCTTCCAGCCGCCGCGAGCGCGTGTCGAAACAAAAGCCCTCGAAGCGGTGGACCTGCCGCGCCGCATGGCCCGCCTGCCCGGTGCGGTAGAGCAGGTTCTTGATCCGCGCCAGCAACTCGCGCCGGTTGAAGGGCTTGCAGACGTAGTCGTCGGCGCCGATCTCCAGCCCGACGATGCGGTCGACTTCGTCGTCGCGCCCGGTGACGAGGATGATGCCGATATCCGACAGCGCGCGCTGTTCCCGGGTGATCCGCAGCCCGTCCTTGCCCGGCAGGTTGATGTCCACCAGCATCAGGTCGACGACCTGTTCCGACAGGATGCGCTCGGCCTCCTGTGCGCTGTCCGCTTCCGAAACCCTGTAGCCCTGCGCGGCCAGATAGCTTGCCAGCGCGGCCCGGGACACCGGTTCGTCTTCGATCACGAGGATATGCGCCATGGTCTCACCAAGGGGAAAGTTACTTTCCTGTTAACAAATTTTAACATTCCAGCCCAGCCCGTTCATGCACCGGGCCTGACCTGTTCACATCCGCTGCCTAAGAATCGGGATGCGCGTGCCGAAGATCCGGGCAGCCGGACCCGGTGCGATGCCAATAGTCGATCTTCAGAACAGGGAAACTCCATGAGCACCAAACTCTTGCTGTCGGCCACCGCGCTGACGCTGGCCTCCGTCTCTGCCACATATGCCGAGGACAGTTCCGATCCCATCGTTATCCCGATCCACAACTGGTCCAGCCAGATCGTCATGAGCCACGTCGTCGGCCAGATCTTCGAATCCATGGGCAACAGCGTCGAATACGTCTCGACCGACAGTCAGGCGGTCTACGAATCCGTGCGCCTTGGCGATGTGACACTGGAAATGGAGGTCTGGGAAGGCGCCTTCGGCCCGGCCTTCGAGACGGCGATGGAAAAGGGCGGTCTGCACGACGCCGGCGACCACGACGCCATCACCCGCGAGGACTGGTGGTATCCGCTGTGGACCAAGGAAGCCTGCCCCGGCCTGCCCGACTGGGAGGCGCTGAACGCCTGCGCCGCCGCCTTCGCCACGCCCGAGACCGGCGAGAAGGGCCGCTTTCTGGGCGGTCCCGTGGACTGGCTGAAGCACGATCAGGAACGGGTCGACGCGCTGGACATGGATTTTGTCGTGGTCAACGCGGGCTCTGCCTCGGCGCTTTGGGCCGAGGTCGGCGCGGCAGAGCGCGAGAAGCGCCCGGTGGTGATCTTCAACTGGACGCCGAACTTCGTCGAGGCGCTCTATCCCGGCGAATTCGTCGAATTCCCGGAATACACCGAGGGCTGCAAGGACGATCCCGCCGTCGGCCCGAACCCCGACATGACCTATGACTGCGGCAATCCCGCCAACGGCTACCTGAAGAAGGCGGCATGGGACGGCATGGAAGAGAAATGGCCCGCCGCCTATGCCACGCTGACCCGCATCAGCTTTACCAACCCGCAGATCGCCGAGATGGCGAAGCTGGTCGACATCGACGAACTGGAGCCGGAAGACGCTGCCGCCGAATGGCTGGAGCAGAACGAATCCGTCTGGAAGCCCTGGGTGGACGGCGGCGCCTGAGCGCCGCGCTTTCCACCCCGTCTTCGCGCCCCGGGCCTGTGTCCGGGGCGCCCCCCTGCCATCGAAAGGTTCGCGATGCCCGCCTCCACGCCAGTGATCTCCTGCCGCAATGTCTGGAAACTCTTCGGCCCCCGGCCAGAGACCTATCTCGCCGGGCTCGACCCCGGAACCGGGTTCGACACGATCCGCGCGGACGGCTACGTGCCCGCCGTGCGCAACGTCTCACTGGATATCGCGCAGGGCGAGATGCTGGTGATCATGGGCCTGTCGGGGTCCGGCAAATCGACGCTGGTGCGCTGCATGTCGCGGCTGATCGAGATCACCGGCGGCGCCGTCGAGGTCGAGGGGCAGGTCATCGGCGACCTGTCGGAACGCGGGCTGATCGACCTGCGCCGCAACAAGATGGGCATGGTCTTTCAAAGCTTCGGCCTGCTGCCGCACCGCACCGTTCTGGACAATGTCGCTTTCCCGCTGGAGATGCGCGGGCAGGACATCCACACCCGCCGCGCCCGCGCGCTGGAGGTGATCGAGCTGGTGGGTCTGGGCGGGCGCGAGGATTACTTCCCGCGCGAATTGTCCGGCGGCCAGCAGCAGCGCGTCGGCATCGCCCGCAGCCTTGCCATCGAGCCCGATATCTGGTTCCTCGACGAGCCCTTCTCGGCGCTTGACCCGCTGATCCGGCGCGAGATGCAGGACGAGTTCCTGCGCCTGCAGGACATGCTGGGCAAGACCATCGTCTTCATCACCCATGACTTCGACGAGGCGCTGCGCCTTGCCGACCGCATTGCCATCATGAAGGACGGCGCGGTCGAGCAATGCGACCGCCCCGACCGTATCGTGATGGAGCCCGCGACCCCCTATGTCGCCAAGTTCATCGAGGATATCGAGAAGGCCCGCGTGGTCCATGCCAGCGCGCTGGCGAAGCCGGTCAACGGCCATGCCCTGACCGGCATGCCGATCGACGGCAGCCGCACGATCTCGCAACTGGCGCGGCTTCTGGTCAACGACGACCGCGCGATCCTGCCGGTGGCCGGGTCCGACGGGGCGGTCATGGGCGCGCTCGACCGTCAGGCGGCGCTGGACGTGCTGCTGGGGGCGCGCGAATGAGCGTCGCCACCATCACACCCCCCGCCCTGCGCCCGATGACCCGGACCCGTGTCGCGCAGATCCTGCTGGCGGCGGCGCTGTGCCTTGCCATCGGCAAGCTGGCCCTGCCCGAGGCGCTGATCCGCCCGCCCGAGTGGATGGTGCTGCCCTTCGCCGACTGGATCAACGCCGTCTTCGCCTTCGTGCGGGACGATCTTGGCCTGATCCATGTCACCCGCGCCTTCGCCGAGGGGCTGGAGTGGCTGCTGGATGTCACCGCCAACCTGCTTTACGGCAAGAACCGCTGGCCGCGTCTGGGGCCGATCCCCTGGACGGTCATCGCCGTCTCTGCCGCCATGGTGGGGCAGGCGCTTGGCGGTCCCCGGCTGGCGGCCTTCGGCGGGCTGACCTTCGTCTGGATCGCCGTGCTGGGCCAGTGGCAATGGGCGATGGAGACGCTTTCGGTCATCGCCGTCGCCGCGCCGGTGTCGATCCTGACCGGCCTCGTGCTGGGCACGCTGGCGTGGAAGAGCGAGGGCTTCCGCCGCGTCCTTGCGCCGCTCTTGAACGTCGCGCAGTCGCTGCCGCATTTCGCCTATATGATCCCCGTGGTGGTCTTCATCGGGGTCGGGCCGAAGGCCGGGGCCATCGTGACGATCATCTTCTCGGTCCCGCCGATGATCCGCATGACGCTGCTGGGGTTGCAGAAGGTGCCCGAAGAGGTGATCGAGGCGGGCCACATGGCCGGGGCCACGCGCTGGCAGCTTTTGCTCAACGTCCGCCTGCCCACGGCGCGGACAGAGCTTCTGGTGGGCGTGAACCAGGTCATCATGCAGTGCCTTGCCATGGTGGTTCTGGCCAGCTTCATCGGCATGCCGGGCCTTGGGCAGAAGCTGCTGCAACTGCTTCAGGCGCTGAAGATCGGGCGGTCCATCGAGATCGGCATCACCATCGTGCTGCTGGCCGTGCTGCTGGACCGCTGCACCAAGGCCTGGGCCACCCGGCAGCCCGTGCACATGGAAAAGGGCACGCCATGGGCCGTGCGGCACCGGCTGGTGCTGATCTGGGCGGGGCTGGTGGCGCTGTTCTGGGCGCTGTCGCTGGTCTTCCCGATCCTGCACGAGGTCGGCCGCCGCGAGGCGCTGAGCCTCGCCGGGCCGCTGGATGCGGCGATGAACTGGCTGATCGCCACGCTTGACCCGGTGACGCAATGGCTGCGCTGGTTCCTGATCGTCTGGGTGCTGATCCCGCTGCGCGACGGGATGCTCTGGCTGCCCTTCTCGGCGGTGCTGATGTTCCTCGCCGCCGTCGGCTGGGCCATCGGCGGCAAGCGGTCGGCCCTGATCTGCGTCGCCTATTTCGGACTGATTGCCCTGTCGGGCTGGTGGGATCGGGCGATGATCACCGTCTACACGGTCACCTTCGCGGTCTTCCTTGCCACGCTGATGGGCTTTCCGCTGGGCATCTGGGCGGCCCGCAGCGAGAGCCGCGCCCGTGGCGTCCTGCTGATCTGCGACACGCTTCAGACCTTTCCCAGCTTCATCTACCTGATCCCGGTGATCATGCTCTTCGGCGTGAACGACGTGGCGGTGGTGGGCGCGGTGGTGCTGTTCGCGGCGGTGCCGCTGGTGCGCTACACCATCGAGGGCCTGCGCGGCGTGCCCGGGGCCCAGATCGAGGCCGCGGACATGTCCGGCGCGACCCGGCGCCAGACCCTGTGGTCGGTGCGCCTGCCGCTGGCCCTGCCGACCATCATGGTGGGTGTGAATCAGTCGGTGATGTTCTCGCTGTTCATGGTGATCATCGCGGCCTTCATCGGCACGCAGGATCTGGGGCAGGAGATGCAGCGCGCCCTGTCGTCAAGCGATGTCGGCAAGGGGCTGGTGCTGGGACTGGCCGTGGCCTTCATGGGCCTGATGGTCGACCACCTGGTGACCACCTGGGCGACACGGCGGCGTAGGGCGCTGGGTCTGTGACGCGGCGGGCCGGGGCGCAAGTCCGGGCCCGCCTTTCAAGGCGCACCGAAGCCGGTCGCATGGCCCTGGGCAGGGGATGGTGCGGCGGCGGCAATCGGTGCCGATACGTCCCGGGGGATCGGGCGCGGGTCTTCGCGGCTACCGAGAGCGACCGAGGGAACGGAAAAAGGCGGATCGGCGATGGACCGATCCGCCTTTGCCTTGTCCTGACGGCGGGGCAGCAGCCCCGCCCGGCTGGCTTAGCCCAGCGGCGTGTCGCCGAGGTCCAGCCCGATCAGCAGCGGGTCGTGATCCGACGACCGGTAGGGGTCGTCGGCATAGAGGTCGTCGATCTGATCGGCGGGCAGGAAGTTGGTGTTGTAGTTCAGCACCTCCGCCTCCAGCGCGTTGATCCGCCATTCCGCCGCGCCGGTGACCTGTCCCGCAAGCGACCCGCTGGCCAGCGCGTAGTCGAGCGCGCCGAAGGTCTGGGACTGCGGCGCCCGGTCCAGATCCACCGGGAAGCCGAAGGACAGTTCGAACTCGTCCGGTTCGAGGAAGGCGGCGGCGAGGTTGGTGTAGCCCTCGCCCTCCAGCAGGGTGATCGGGTCTTCCTTGGCGTAGGCGTTGAGGTCACCGATGATCAGCACGTCGCTGTCGCCCGACCCGGTGGGGTCGGTATCCAGCCAGGCGTCGATGGCGGCGGCGGCCTGCGTGCGCGCCTCGTTGTTGTTGCCGGTGCCGTCCCCGATCCCCGCGTTGTCGCCGAAGGGGCTGACAGAGCCCTTGGACTTCAGGTGGTTGACCGCGACGGTGAAGGTTTCCCCGCTGGCCAGCTCCTCGAAGGTGGCGGCAAGCGGCACGCGGCTGGTGCCCGGGCCTTCGAAGACCGGGTTGCCCGGATCGACGCCCAGCCCGGCAAGGTCGGCATCGGTCAGCATCTCGACCGTGGTGCCGGGCGCGATGCGCACGCTGTCGGCGTCATAGATCATGCCGACCATGATCGCATCCGACCCGACATAGGGCACGCCGGGATCGACATAGGCGTAATTCGCGTCGGGGGTGGCGGCGTTGAGCGCATCGACCAGCGCGCCGATGGCGAACTGCCCGTCGCCGTTCTGGTCGCCGATCTCGTTTTCCAGTTCCAGCAGGCCGATCACGTCGGCATCCATGGCGCTGAGCGCCGAGACCAGCTTGTCGAGCTGGCGCTGGTATTCCTGTGCGTTGTCCGCCCCGCGCGTGTCGGCGCCGTTCGGACCGGCGCCCAGCCCCTCGTCGCCCAGCGTGGTGAAGAAGTTCAGCACGTTGAAAGAGGCCACGGTGAGCGAGCCGCCCACGTCCGGCGCGGCGGTGTCGCGCGGCGCCGTGTCGACGAAGCCCGCGTCCTGCGTCAGGTTCAGGCGGTAGACCTCGTCACCCGAGCCGCCGGAGCCGCGCCCGTAGCGCAGCACGCCGGTCAGGTCGGTGGCCGTGTCACCCGCGCTCAGCGCGTCTTCGGCGTCGAATTCCCCGGCGATGCGACCCGGCTCTCCGGCGATCTCAAAGGGGATCACCGAGGGGTTCTGCACGGTAGAGCCGTCGTCGACGATCAGCGTGTTCTTCACCTGCTCTTCGATGAAGGCGTTGAAGCCCGCCACGTCCGGCGCGTTGGCCTGCGTGTAGGTTTCCACCAGCCCCTGCGCGTTCAGCCCGATGTCGCCGAAGCGGCCCAGCGTGTAGAGGTCGGCCACGGTCATGGTCTGCGGGACCGTCACCAGCATGCCCTCGTAGGCCTCCATGTCGGCGATCAGCGCGCCGTCGGAGTTCGTGGTCAGGTTCGCCACGGGGAAGGTGATCGTCGCCGCCGTGGGCAGGGTGTTGCCGCTGTCGACGATCTCGATATTCGAGATCGCGGTCAGTTGGGTTTCACCGAAGAACTCGGCGACGGTTCCGGTCACGCGGACGCGGTCGCCGGTGGCCACGTTCATCAGCGAGGTATTGCCCTCGAAGACGAAGAGCCCTTCCGAGGTCATGATGTCGCCGTCCGCGTCGCTGTCTTCCTCTTGCAGGTAGAAGCCGTTCAGGTCGCCGTCGACGCCGTTGGCGCCATCCTGGAAATCGCCCACGACGATGGCCTCGACCGTGACCACCTGCGTTTCAAGGAAAGAGGCCGCGCCGCTGCCCTGAACGGTCGAGATCAGCGTGGTTTCGGTGGGCAGGGGCGGGGTTCCGTCCGCCTCTCCGACCTCGAAGTCGTCGATCTGCCATAGCGAGGTGCTGCCGCCGCCGGTGCCCGAGGACTGGTAGCGGAAGGCGAAATGCACGTCGCCCGCAGGCACGCCCGAGAGGTCGATCTCGCCCGAGGCGGTTTCGGCGTAGCCGCCCGTCGAGGCGTCGAAGGGCAGTTCGGTCCAGGTCGCGGCAGAGGGGTCGCCGGTGCCGCTGTAGTCGGTGGAATAGAGGAAGGTCACCTCGGGATCGGCGATGCCGGTGTCGTCGAAGTTCTTGGTGTTGGCGAAGCGCGCGACGGGGTTGTCAAGGCCCGAGATGTCGATCAGCGGAGAGATCAGCCAGTCATCCGCCGGGACGTCGTCGCCAAAGCCGTTAACGGCGGCGAACTGGTCGCCGCTGAAGCTGGCGGTGTACCAGGTGTTCGCCGCGTCGCCGTCGACGGAAACGGCCTGCCAGTCGGCGGCGGAGAATTCCGTTTCGAAGTCGAAGGCATAGGGCGCGGGAATGCCGCCCGAGGGCGCCACGTCATTGGCCGTGCCGCGCGTCTCTTCGGCGGGCTCGGCCCATGTGTCGCCGCCCTCGTCCCGTTGCAGCGAGAAGCCCAGGGGCGTGCCGCCGCTTTCCGAGACGCCGATATCGGTCGAGGTGACGCCCGCCGCCGCGCCCGCTGTCGCGGTGAAGCTGCCCTCGTAGGACAGAAACTCGACCAGCGTGCCGTCGTTGACCAGCGCGATGCCGTCCGGCGCGCCGTTCTGAAGCCCGTTGGCGGGCAGTTCGATCAGGTAGTAGTCGAAGCCGCCAGAGGTGCTGGCGGGCGTCGCGGGCAGGCTCAACGTGTCGTAGACCGTCCCGTTCGAGCCGTTCATCAGCTCGATCGTGGTGCCTGCGGTACTGGTGCCTTCGGCCACGCGGATCTCGATGAATTCGCCGACGTCCGCGCCGTCGTTGTCATAGTGGAATTCGTTGATCCGCCCGACAAAGGGTGCGGGCGCGGCGACATTGGCCGCGCCGCGCGTGTCGGTGTCGGCGACGGACCACGTATCGCCGTCCTCGGCCCGCTCCAGCGAGGCGCCCACCGGGGTCGAAGAGGTCTCTGCCACACCGATGTCGGTGGAGGTCAGGCCTGCGGCGGTGCCGTCCGTCGCGGTCATGCTGCCCTCGTAGGACAGGAACTCGACCACGGTGCCGTCGTTGACCAGTGCGATGCCGTCCGGCGCGCCGTTCTGAAGGCCGTTCACCGGCAGTTCGATCAGGTAGTAATCGAAGCCGCCCGAGGTGCTGGCGGGCGTCGAAGGCAGGGAAAGCGTGTTGTAGAGCGTGCCGTTCGACCCGTTGTAGAGCTCGACCGTGGTGGCGGAGGTGTCGGCGCCTGCGGCCACGCGCAGCTCGACGAATTCGCCCTCGTCGGTGCCCGCGTTGTCGTAGTGCAATTCGTTGATGCGCCCGGGGAAGGGCGGCACGCTGTCGTTGTTCAGGCCGCGCGTGTCGGTCTCGGCGACGGACCATGTGTCGCCGTCCTCGGCCCGCTCCAGCGAGGCGCCGACGGGGGTGGCGCCGGACTCGGCCACGCCGATGTCGGTGGAGGTCAGGCCCGCAGCAGGGCCGTCGGCGGCGGTCAGGGTGCCCTCGTAGGACAGGAATTCCAGCACGGTTCCGTCGTTGACCAGCGCAAGCCCGTCCGGCGCGCCGTTCTGCAACCCGTTGGCGGGCAGTTCGATCAGGTAGTAGCCGTACCCGTCCGAGGTGCTGGCGGGCGCGGCGGGCAGGCTGAGCGTGTCGTAGACCGAGCCATTCGAGCCATTGTAAAGCACGACCGACAGCCCGGCGGCGTTCTGGCCCTCGCCCACGCGAACCTCGACGAATTCGCCTTCGTCGGTGCCCTCGTTGTCGTAATGCAATTCGTTGATGCGGGCGTCGATCTCGGCCACGTCGGTGACGGTCACGGCGATATCCGCGCTGTCGGTCGCGGCCTGCGCGTCCTCGACCGTCACGGTCAGATCGTAGGTGTTGTCGGCGCCCGCATCCAGCGGGGTCTCGAAGTCGGGGGCGGCGATGAAGGACAACGCGCCGTCGGTGCCAATGGTGAAGAGCGCCGCGTCGGCGCCCGACAGGCTGTAGCTCAGCGCGCCGCCCTCGGCGTCGGTGGCTGTCGCGGTGGCGACGGCGGTGGCGTTCTCGGCCACCTCGGCGGTGGCGGGCAGGCTCAGCACCGGCGCGTCGTTGCTGCCGGTCACGGTGACGGTGACGGTGGCGGACGCGGTGCTGCCCTGACCGTCGCTGACGCTGTAGGTAAAGGTATCGGCTGCGGTCTCGCCCTCGGCCAGCGCGTCGAAGAGCGTGCCGGGCGTGTAGGTCACATGCGTGCCGTCGAAGGTGACCGCGGCGCCCGCCGCGCTGGTGGCGTCCACGCCGGTCAGCGTCAGACTGTCACCGTCGAAGTCCTGATCGTTGGCGAGCAGGGTGGTCGCGGTGATGGTCAGGACGGCGTTCTCATCGGTTGTGGCGGCATCGTCCCCGGCCAGCACGGCGTTGTTGCGGCCATCGGTGTAATAGGTGAAGTCGTCGAATTGCAGCGCCTCGATCTTGCGCAGGCTGTCGCGGCCGCCCTGCTCGGATTCGAGGATGATCTGCCCGCGCCCGCGCGCGGTGATCGTGTAATCGGTGATCGACCCGGACAGGATTGCGGTGTCGAAGCCGTGGCCGCCGTCGACGGTGTCATTGCCCGCGCCGAGGGTGATCTGGTCGTCGCCAAAACCGCCGAAGGCGGCGAGCGTGCCGGTGCCGGCAAAGATCCGGTCGTCGCCCCAGCCGCCGAAGACAAGGCCGCTTTCGCCCAGGCGCACGGTGTCGTTGCCCCAGCCCGCGTGCACGATGTCGTAGCCCGCGCCGGTGTCGATGTCATCGTCGCCCCAGCCGACGAAGATCACGTCGTTCTGGCGCCAGCCGAACGCGAATCCCTTGCCGATCTTGAACCCGTTTCCCTGAAAACCCTTGGCCATGTCTTACCCCCTGTGACAGTCGGCTGCGTCTGTTGCATGGAAATGTGACAGGAATGTACGATTCCGACCAAGCCTGCCGTTACGGCAGCCCCTGCCGCATCGGCGGTCGGGCGCGCAAAGGCGGCGGTGCCTATCGGGTCCGGGGCGCGGCCCATGCGTGGGGGACCGGGGTCATGAAGGCGGGGGCCGAGCACCGCTGGCGCAGCGGTTGAAGGGCCGGGGCCGAAGCGCTTGGCGCCCGTCAGTCGACGGCGTCTTGCGGTCCGGCCGATCCGTGAGGCGTGCAGGGTTGCAGCGGGCCGCGCCCTCGTGGACGCGGCCCGCTGTCGCTACTGGATGAAGGCCGGCATCACCCAGCGGGGCAGGGCGAGGATAAGGTCCGGCAGCAGGATGATGATCAGGAGCACCACCACCATGGGCATCAGGATCACGATCACGTCGCGCAGCGCGTCGACCAGCCGGATCTTCCCGATCGAGGCCGCGATCAGCAGACACAGCCCGTAGGGTGGCGTCACCAGACCGAAGGCAAGGCTGAGCACCCCGATGATGGCAAAGTGAATCGGGTGCATGCCCACGTGCTGCGTGACCGGGAACAGCACGGTGCCAAGGATGATGATCGCGGGGATCGCGTCGATGAACATGCCGATCAGCAGGAAGGCCAGCGCGCACATGATCCCGGTGCCCACCAGCCCAAGCCCCAGCGCGTCGATCTGGGCGACCAGCGCGGCGGGGATCTTGAAGTAGGCGAGGCACCAGCCAAAGGCCGAGGCCGTGCCGATGCAGAACAGCGTGATCGCCGCGAAGCGGGCGCTGTCATACAGTACATGCGGCAGCTGCCGGAAGGTGATCGAGCGGTAGACGAAGAGCCCCAGCACCAGAGAGTAGAGCACCGCCACGACCGAGGCCTCGGTGGGCGTGAAGAAGCCGCCGACGATGCCGCCCACGATGATGATCGGGGTCATCAGCGCCAGCGAGGCGCCCGCCGTCGCGCTCATGAGTTCGCGGAAGGTCGAGCGGTTGTGCAGCGGGTAGCCGTATTTCTTGGCGTAGAGGTAGACGGTGATCATCTGCGACAGCGCCACCAGCACCCCGGGCACCACGCCCGCAAGGAACAACCCGCCGATCGAGACCGACATGAGACCGCCCCAGACCACCATCAGGATCGAGGGCGGGATGATCACCCCCATGACGCTGGAACAGGCGGTGATCGCCACCGCGAAGGACGAACTGTAGCCCTCTTTCTTCATCTGCGGAATCAGCAGCGAGCCGATGCCCGCCGCATCCGCCGTCGACGACCCCGAGATGCCCGCAAACAGCATCGAGACCACCACGTTCACATGCCCCAGACCGCCCGGCAGGTGGCCGACCAGCGCCCGCGCCAGCCGGATCAGCCGGTCGGTGATCCCGGCGGAGTTCATCAGGTTCGCCGCCAGCAGGAAGAAGGGCACCGCCAGCAGGACGAAGGCGTTGTAGCTTTTGAACATTTCGCGCATCAGCAGCACGGGTGTCAGGCGGTCGTCGATGAAGAAGACCGGCACCACCGCAAGGCCGAGCGCGAAGGCCACCGGCACGCGCAGGAAAACGAGGATCCCGAAGGTTCCGAACAGCAGTGTTGCGACTTCAGCCGGCCCCATGAAGCTCTCCTTCCTTCAGCGCGCGAAGATCGTTGACGATGCGCTCGATCACGAAGACGGCCCATGTGCCGCCGGCCAGCGGCCATGCGACGTAGATCATCCACATCGGCAGGCCGAAGATCTCGGACCTTTGCCGCGCGCCCAGCACGAAGAAATCCTGCCCCCACCAGAGAAAGGACAGGGCCATGGCAAGGATCGCCACGTTCACGAAAAGCTTCGAGGCAAACTCGATCCTGGGATTGGCGCTGTGCGGTAGCACGTCGACGTCGAAATGGGTGCCGTCGCGGACCGCGATCATCGCGCCGATCAGGATGATCCAGACGAAACAGAAGCGGGCGATCTCTTCGGTCCAGATGTAGCGGGGAATGAGGCCGGTGTAGCGGCTGAGGATCTGCATGGTGACGGGCACGATCAGCGCCGCCATCAGCAGGGTGATAAGGGCCTTCAGAAGGCGGTAATAGCCTTCCAGAATCATGCGCATGGCGCGTCCTGCTCGATTTTGAACGAAGAAACACCCCGGCGCGGTCGCGCGCCGGGGCCGGTGTCGCCGTTATTCGACGGCTTCGATGGATTGCAGGACGTCGGTCGCGCCCAGTTCCTCGGCATAGGCGGCCTTGACCGGCGCGGCGAGTTCCAGAAGCATGTCGCGTTCTGTGAACTCGTGGGTCTTCAGGAGGCCCGCCTCTTCCATCGCCTTCAGCTTCTCGCTGTCCTGACCGCTTTCGACGTCGCGGCCCAGCTTGCCGCCGGCCTTGCCGGCCTGAAGCACGCAGTCCTGTTCCTCGGGGGTCAGGCGCTCGAAGGTGGCGTTCGAGAAGGCGATGGGGCGCACGGTGATCGCGTGCTTGGTCAGCGCGATCTCGGGGCCGACCTCGTAGAACTTCATCTGTTCGATGCCCGCCGCCTCGTTCTCGGCCGCGTCGATCACGCCGGTCTGGATGGCGTTGTAGACCTCGTCATAGGCGATGACCGAAGGCGCGGCCTTGATGGCCTCGAAGATGCGCGTCTGGATCGGGGCGCCCATGACCCGCATCGGCAGGCCTTCCAGTTCCGCCATGGTGGTGACGGGCTTGTTGACGATCAGGTTGCGCGTGCCGCCACCGGCGTAGCCGATCAGCCGCACGTTGGCCTTGTCCAGCACGTCCTCGGCCAGCGGCGCCAGCGCGTCCTGCTCCATCACCGCGTTCCAGTGATCGAGATCCCGGAACAGGAAGGGCATGTCCATCAGCGGCGCCTTCTGGCTGAAGGTCGACATGTGCGAGGGGCTGACGACGCCGTAATCTACGGCGATGCCCTGGCTCATGTTCTCGAAGTAATCCTTTTCGAGGCCAAGCTCGGAGTTCAGGTGAAGCTCGAAGGTCAGCGACCCGCCCGAGCATTCGCCCGCGACCCGTTCGAATTCGCGCAGGGCCTTGGTGAAGGCGTGGTTCTCGTCGAACTGGACCGCGCCGACCAGCTCGGTTGCACCGGCGGACGTCCCCGCGAGCAGCGCGGCGCAGGTCGCCGCAGCAGTCAATGTCTTCATGATTTCCTCCCTTGTCCGGCGTTTACGGTCCCGGACTGTTTTCTAGTATGGTAGCAAATCGGACAGTCGTGCAACAGTTCCCTGCATGTCGTCTAAAAACCTGCCCATGCGGGCAGACAAGGGAGAGAGAAATTGACCAGACAATACGGAACCCTGCCGGACCTCGCCGGCAAACGCGTCCTGATCACCGGGGCCTCGACGGGCATCGGGGCGGCGCTGGCGCGCGCTTTCGGGGCGCAGGGCGCCAAGGTGGCGGTGCATTACAACGCCAGCAAGGAGGCGGCAGAGGCGGTGGTCGCCGATATCGAGGCGGCGGGCGGCTTTGCCGTCGCGATCCGCGCCGATGCCTCGGACAGCGCGGCGCTGGCGGCGGCGGTCGAAGAGGCGGCCACGGCGCTTGGCGGGCTGGACGGGCTGATCAGCAACGCGGGCGGCATGGTCAAGCGCGTGCCCTATGCCGAGGCGACGGACGAGGATTACGACCGCATCATGGACCTGAACGCCCGGTCCGTCCTTGTCGCCGCCAGGGCCGCGGTGCCGCATCTGAAGAAGCAGGGCGGCGGGTTCATCATCAACACCACCTCGATCGCGGCCCGCAACGGGGCAAGCGGCGGGGCGGGGCTGTACGGCTCGTCCAAGGCCTTTGTGTCGAACGTGACGCGCGGCATGGCGAAAGAGTGGATCGGCGACGGCATCCGCGTCAACGCGGTGGCGCCGGGGGTGATCACCACGCCCTTCCACGAACGCTACTCGACCGAGGCCCAGATGGAGGCGATGCGCGCCACCATCCCGCAGGGCCGCCACGGGGTCGCCGAGGAATGCGTCGGCGCCTATCTCTTCCTCGCCTCCGAGGCGCTGTCGGGCTACATCATCGGCCAGACGCTGGAGGTCAACGGCGGGCAGCTGATGCCGTAACCCGCCGGAGCGTTCGTCGCGCGGGCACCCGCCCGCCGACGGCGGCCTTGAGGGGGGCAGGGCGCGTTGCACAGCCTCGGTACCCGCCTTTCGGGCGGGTCTATGGTGCCTTGCCCGACCCGCGCCGGTGCTTGTGACCGGCCGGGTGCACCATGACGCCGGGGCAGGGGTGGCGCCCTGACCGCTGCGCGACAGAATTGTGACGCGCTGACCGCTTTCCCGTTTGGAGGGTGCGGTTGACGCAGGTATTCTGGCCATAGAATCGGACGCCACAAAGAGCGTCGCTATCGAGGGCCGAACAGATGCATCCGTTGATCTACTCCTGCAAGCTTATGCAGACCCCCAGCGATCTGGGGCGCTTCCGGCTGTGTCCCGGTGACGATCTGGAAATCGGTCTGGACGACGATCATGTTGCCATGCTGGCGCGGCCCCGGACATGGGCCAGTCGCTTCGTCGGACGCGGGTTGCGCCCGGTCGGGCGGGTCGGCTCGGAACACGAGGCCAGTCTGCGGCCGCTGGTCGAAGAGGGACGCCACATGCGCGTGCGCGTGGTCAATGTCGATGGCTTCGTGGACAGGCCAGAAGCGATCACGATTTCCGTCTGGGTTCAGGGCTGATCAAGCCGTCCTGCGTGCCGCTCGGGCGGTTGCCCGGGCCGCAGACATGGTGACGCCATCCTGCACAGCGGGACATCCCGACAATCCGGACAAGGAGACGACGCCAGCCCGCGACGTCTGATGCCGCGCCTGAACCTGCCGGTTTGTGAGCGGCAACGCTGATCAGCCGGGGGCAGGGCTGGTCGTGACAGGCCACGCCGCAAGAGGCCGGGGCCGGAAACGGGCAACGCCGGGGCAAGCCACCCCGGCGTTGCTTTTGACGGACGGGCCGCTGATCGATGCGGCCTGGCATCGAAGAGATGGGTTTTTGCCGGGTCAGCTGCCTGGCGCTTGCAACATCCGGCTGACGAATTCTTCACCGCGGCCCGCGTCCACGCAGCGTGCCAGAACGCGGTGCGCCGCCCGTGCCAGTTCGGCATCGGTCCCCAGCGTTTCAACCGCGTAGCGCAGGTCCTTTTCGGCGTTGCGGATGGTGAACCGGCTGCCGTCGAAATCGCCTTTCAGCGCAGGACCTACTGCCTTTTCCAATGTACCGGACCGGGCGGCCCCGGTGCCCATAACGTCGAAGAGCGCCTGCCAGTCCACGCCAAGCCGGCGCGCGCCGGTATAGGCCTCGGCCAGAAGCGCCATGGTGCCCTGCGTGACGAGGTTGTTCATCAGCTTGGCGGTATGACCGGCGCCGACATCGCCAAATCGGCGCACGATGCGCGAATATGCCGACACCACCGCCGAGACCCGGTCGAAGTCCGTCGCGGGGCATCCCACCAGAGAGGCCAGTTCACCGGCCTCGGCCTGCGCCGGGCCGCCGGTCACCGGCGCGTCGGCGAAGACCGCCCCCCGCGCCGCAACCTGCGCGGCGACGCGTCGGGTTACCGCCGGGTCAGAGGTCGTGGCGTCGATCCACAGCCTGCCCGCTGTCAGCGTGGGCAGGATCTTGTCGGCGCAGGCCTCGATGGCGGGGCCATCGGGCAGGCAGGTCAGGATCACCCCGACCGAACCGGCCAGTTCGGCAGCCGATCCGGCCTCTTCGGCGCCGTCGGCGATCAGGCAGTCGATCACCCTGCGGCTGCGGTGCGGCAGGATCCGCACTCGGTGCCCCGCGCGGAGCAGGCAGGCGGCCATGCCGCCGCCCATCATCCCGGCGCCGATGACGCCGATCGCGGGTTTCGGGCCACTCATCGGCCCGAAACCCGGCGGTGCGTGTTACGGACCATAGAACACATCCACCAGCGACAGCGACACCGCAGGCACGTAGGTGACCAGCAGCAATACCAGCACCAGGACGCCGATGAAGGGCAGGTTGGTGCGCGTCGTGCTCCAGACATCCGTCTTGGCGATGGAGCAGGCGGTGACCAGAACGCTTGCCACCGGCGGGGTCTGCTGACCAAGCGCGATGTTGAGCGTCAGCAGGATGCCGAACTGGATCGGGTCGATGCCCAGCTGGTTCACCAGCGGCATGAAGATCGGCACCGTCAGGATGATCGCCGCCGCCCCGTGCAGGACCATGCCCACGAACAGCAGGAAGACGTTGATGATCATCAGCACCGCAAAGGGGTTCGTGGTGATCCCGGTGATCCCCTGCGCCAGCCGCTGCGGCAGCTCGGTTTCCGTCAGGTAGAGACCCAGCACCGCCGAGGACGCCACCAGCAGCATGACAACCGCCGTCTGGTTCACCCCGTCGACCAGCGCATGGTACAGCTTGCCGAAGCTCAGTTCGCGGTAGATGAAGCCGCCGATCAGCAGCGCCGCCAGCACCGCAAGGCCCGCGCCCTCGGTCGCGGTCACGACGCCGCCGAAGATGCCGCCCAGGATGAGGACCGGCAGGATCAGCGCCCAGATCGCGTCTTTGGTCGCCGTCCACAGGCGGCACAGGCTGAAGCCATCCTCGCGGGGCAGGTCGTAGCGCACGGCAAAGTAATAGCTGAGCGCCATGAGCAGAAACGCCCCAAGCAGCCCCGGCACGATGCCCGCCACGAAGAGCTTCACGATCGAGGTGTCCGACAGCGCGCCGTAGAGGATCATCGGGATCGAGGGCGGAATGATGATCGCCAGCGACGCGGTCGACGAGGTCAGCGCCGCGGCGAAGCGGGGCGAATAGCCCTTTTTCTTCATCGCCGGGATCAGCACCGATCCGGTCGCCGCCACATCGGCCACGGCCGAGCCCGAGATTTCCGCGAAGAACAGCGACACGCCCACGTTGACCATGGCCAGCCCGCCGCGCACGAAGCCGATGAGCGCCGAGACGAAGGTGATCAACCGGGCCGAGATGCCGCCGGTGTTCATCAGCGCGCCCGCCAGGATGAAAAGCGGGATGGCGATCAGCGGAAAGCTGGTGGCGCCATCGTACAGCGAAAGCGCCGCGTTCAGAAAACCGAGGTGCCCGTTCAGGATGAACACGCCCATCAGCGCGGACCCGAGGATCGCCACCGCAATGGGCACGCCGATGCCGATCATCAGGAACATCGACAGAAGGATCAGTGCCTCGGTCATGTGTTGGACTCCGTGCCTGCGCGGGTGCGCGCCAGTTCCGCCTCTGCGCGGGCGATTTCATGCTGAATTTCGAGGGTTTCCGGGTCGATGCCGGACCGGACCTCGGCCATGCGGCCGGGCAGGGTGAGGGCACGGCCCAAGAGGATCAGCGCCGCGCTGACCGGCAGGATGCCCTGCACGACGCTGCGCGGGACAAACCGCAATGTTGTCATGGTTTCGTTGCCGAAGATGCTGAGGATCGTCCAGCCGGCCCAGAGCGTGACGGCGAAGATGGCGAAGAAGATCGCCTCGACCAGCCAGAACAGGGCGATGCGCCCGGGCAGGGGCAAGCCGAACATCAGCCCGTTGAAGCCCAGATGCGCATTGCGCAGCACGGCCAGCGCCGCGCCGGTGAAGGTGATCCAGGCCAGCAGCAGTACGGCGACCTCGTCGTACCAGATCAGAGAATTGCCCGAATAGCGAAAGCCGACGGCCAGCAGCACGATGATGGCAAGGATGACGATCAGCGTGACGGTGAAGAGTTGCAGGAAGAGGTCGAGCCAATGAATGACGCGGTCGAGCATTGAACGGTCCCGGTTGGACAAGGGGTCAGGATGGGAATGGGGCGCATCGCAACGGCGATGCGCCCCGTCTGGATCGGATCAGATCACGAGTCGCCGTCGGCCAGCGACATCACCTGGTCGATCATCGCCTGGCCGTCTTCGACCTCTTCCGCGAATTTTTCATACAGCGGCGCAGAGGCTTCGACGAAGGCGGCGCGGTCGGCCGTATTGACCTCCATCCCGCTTGCCTTGAGCTTTTCCAGAAGCGCGCCGTCCTGCTCGGCGCCCTGCTCGCGGGCCCAGAGCGCGACTTCCTGCGCGGTCTCGGTCAGCACCTGCTGGATTTCCGGGTCGAGCCGCTCGAAGGCTGCCACGCCCACGGTCGGGTAGGCCGGGGAATAGACGTGGCCCGACATCGACAGGTACTTCTGCACCTCGTTCAGCTTGCCCCCGGCGATATTGGTCAGCGGGTTTTCCTGCCCGTCGATCACGCCGGTCTGAAGCGCCACGAAGACCTCGGAAAAGGACATCGGTGTCGGGTTGGCGCCGTATTCGCTGAACATGGCCACACGCCAGGACGAATTCGGCGTGCGAATCTTCAGCCCTTCGAGATCGGCGGGCGTGTTGACCGGCCGTTCGTTGTTGGTGATCTGGCGAAAGCCGTTCTCCCAGACGGCCAGCGGGCGATAGCCCTGCGCCTCGGCGGCGGGCACCAGAACATCCTTGAAGAAGGTCTCGTCGATGCGCGCCAGATGCTCGCGGTCGGCGACAAGGAACGGCAGGTCGAAGATCGCGAATTCCGGCGCGATCTCGGGCATGGTCGAAGAGGGCAGGGTCAGGTGCATGGTGCCCAGCTTGATCTTCTGGAGCATGTCCTTGTCCTTGCCCAGCTGCGAGCTGTCAAAGACCTTCACCACGGCGGTGTCGCCGAATTTCTCGTTGGCGCGGCGGGCAAATTCGCTTGCCGTTTGCTGCTGAAGCGAGCCGGTGGCCGCGCTGAGGCCGAAGATGATCTCTTCCTGTGCCGTTGCGGCACCGGACATCATGGCCAGCGTTGCGGCGCCGAAGAGTGCGCTCTTGAATTTCATTGGTTTTCCTCCCTCTGGTTGGTGGCGGCGGGTGCCGCCGGTCGAAGTGTCAGCTTGTGATCAGCTGTTGAGTGCGTCCTCGCGCATTGGCCCGCGGAACAGGGCCGTCAGATCGGTCGGGGCTTCGGCTGCGCTGTTCCGCGGCGAGCGTCCGGCCAGCTTGCGGCCAAGCGCGACGGCGTTGAAGGTCGCGCCGGTATCGGCCAGGCCCTTGCCCGCGATGTCGTAGGCCGTGCCGTGGGCAGGGGTGACGATGGGGAAGGGGTAGCCCGCGATCAGCGTCACGCCACGGTCGAAGCCCATCAGTTTCATCGCGATCTGGCCCTGATCGTGATACATGGTCAGCACGGCGTCGAATTCACCCTTCAGCGCCCGCACGAAGACGGTGTCCGAGGGCACCGGACCGGTCACGGACATCTGCTGTTTCTGCGCGCGCTGCACGGCGGGCAGCAGAATGTCTTCGTCCTCTGTCCCGAAATTGCGCCCGTCGCCGGCATGGGGGTTCAGCGCCGCGACACCGATGCGGGGCCGTTCGAACCCGGCGCCTTCCATGGTCTCGATCGTCAGGCAAAGCGCCTGATAGATGCGGTCGGTGGTCAGAGTGTCGGCCACCTCGCGCAGCGGGATATGCGAGGTGACGCGCGCGTTCCAGACCTCGTCGAGCACGTTGAACTCGCGCCCGCCGCGGTCGGCGTCGATGGTTTCGGTGATAAAGCCGATCTCGTCCACGTAGTCGGACTTGGCCAGCCGCATCCCGTGCTTGTTGAACGGCGTGAAGAAGACCGACCCGGCAAGCCCGGCATTGGCCAGCCGCAGCGCCGCCGCGAAATTCTCCAGCGCCGCCGCGCCGGTCACGCGGCTGGATTCGCCCAGCGTCAGCGCGGCCGGGTCGCAATTGCCCATGTCCACCAGCACCGTGCCGTCCGGCAGCCCCTGCGCCGCCTCTTCGGGGGTGACAGTGGGCAGGTCGATGTCAAGCCCCGCGTGCTGCGCGCCCATGGCCAGCACGCGCGCATCTCCGATGACGATCATGTCCCCGCGATTGGCATCGGCATCGGCGATTACGCGGGCGCTGAGCTCGGGGCTGATCCCTCCGGCATCGCCGATGGCGAAGGCAACTCGATGTTCGTGAATCATGTATTTCCTCATTTTGTATACGAAATACATTGCATGCCCTCGCAGTGCAAGGCAAGAAGTTCTATAGTGTCCGTAAAAATGCAGCCGGGAGTGCAGGCATGGAACATCTTGGCGTCGCGGCGGCCGGCCCTGTGGCGATTCGCAAGCAGACCCTTCACGATCAGGTGGCGAACCGAATTCGCGACCTGATCATCGAGGGCTATCTGGAACCGGGCAGCCGCATCGACGAGACGCGGCTGATCGAGCAGCTTGAGGTGTCGCGCACGCCGTTCCGCGAAGCCCTGCGCACGCTGGCCGCCGAGGGGCTGGTCATCATCCGTCCCTCACGCGGGGCGGTGGTGCGCAAGCTGACGGCGCAGGACGTGTTCTCGATGCTCGAAGTGCTCGGGCACCTGGAGAAACTCGCCGGGGTGCTGGCTTGCCAGCGGGCCAGCGACGACGAGATCACCTCGTTGATGACGTTGCACCACGAGATGCTGGACCTCTACGAAAAGCGTGAGCGGCTGGCTTATTACAAGCTGAACCAGGCCTTCCATTCACGGTTGAGCGAACTGTCGGGAAACGAGATCCTGTGCGACACGCAGCGCAACATTCAGGCGCGGCTGAAGCGGATTCGCTTCATCGGCAACCGCACCCCACCTCACTGGGCCGCCGCCGTGGCCGAGCACGAACAGATGGCCGACGCGCTTCTGCGCCGGGACGGCGATGCCTTGGGCGAGGTCATGGCCAGGCACCTGATGAACACCTGGGACCGCGTCAAGGACAGCGTCTGAGCCTGACGCGATGAGCGGGGACGCCTTCTGGGGCGCCGGATGGACGACAAGGACGAAAGGTCGGGGGCGCCGCAATGTGACGCGGGGCGCCCGGGGGTGCCTGAAGGACCCCGCAGGTTCCTCGATTGCAACCGTTCTGGTCAGATGCAGGCGATCCTCTTGACGGAGGGCTTGCACCCGCGCAGATGCGGGCCGTCTGTTGTATGCTTGCTTGTCAGGAAGACAGGGAGCTGCCGCAACCTGGCTTAGAACGTGCCCGGGCTGCGAGCCGAAATCCCGTAATGAAGTTTATGATAAAAAATATGCGCACCAATACCTGCACGGCGGCCGGGGAAAAGCTCGGCCGCCGCAGGTAATGCGATGACCTCAGACCGGCAGGGCGATGGCCTTGGCATTGACGAACTCCAGCATGCCGAAACCGCCGTGTTCGCGTCCGTAGCCGCTGTCCTTGACGCCGCCAAAGGGCATCTCCGGCGTGGCAAGGTTGAAGTGGTTGATGAAGACCATTCCGGTGTCGAAATGGGTCTTCGCCAGTGCGATGGCGCGGTCCTCGCCGCGGCTGAAGATGCCGCCGCCCAGACCGAAGCGGCTGTCGTTGGCGATCCGCATGGCATCCGCGTCGTCGCGTGCCCGGATCACCGAGGCCACGGGACCGAAGAGTTCCTCGTCATAGGCCGGTTGGCCGGGGTGGACGTCGGTCAGCACGGTGGCCGGGTAGTAATATCCGGTGACCTCCGGGATCGAGCCGCCGGTTTCGAGGGTCGCACCCTTGTCCACGCTTTTGCGCACCTGATCGTGCAGGGTGTCGCGCAGATCTTTGCGCGCCATTGGTCCGAGATCCGTGTCTGCATCGGCCGGGTCGCCCAACGTCACGTCCTTCATGGCCTCGACGTAGCCTTTCACGAAGGCATCGTAGACCTTGTCCGCCACGATAAAGCGTTTCGCGTTCACACAGGTCTGGCCGTTGTTGTACAGGCGCCCGGTGACGCAGGTCTTCACTGCAAGGTCGATGTCCGCATCCTCCAGCACGAGGTAGGCGTCGTTCGATCCCAGTTCCATCACCGTCTTCTTGAGGTGCTCGCCCGCCTTGGCGGCGATCTTGCTGCCGGACCCGGCGCTGCCGGTCATGGTCACGCCGCGCACCAGAGAGTGCCCGATCAGCGCGTCGGACTGGTCGTGGTCGATCAACATGACGGTAAAGAGGTTCTCGGGCAGGCCGGCCTCCTCAAGAATGTCGCGCAGCATCAGCCCGCTGCCGGTGCAGTTCGACGCGTGCTTCAGCAGGACGCCATTGCCCGCCATCAGGTTGGCGATGGTGTAGCGCACAGCTTGATAGGCCGGGAAATTCCACGGCTGGATGCCGTAAATCACACCGACCGGTGCCTTGGTCACGATGCCCCGGCGACCGTCCTGAAGCGCGCGCTCTTCGTCGGCCAGCACCTTCGGCCCCTCCTCGGCGGTCCAGTCGCAGATCGCGGCGCAAAGCTCGATCTCGTCACGGCTGTCGGACAGCCGCTTGCCCACCTCTCGGGTCATCAGGGCGGCGAAATCCTCCTTACGGTCGCGCAGGCCCTTGGCGATGGCGCGCAGGGTCTTGGCGCGGTCTTCATGCGAGGTCATGCGCCACTCGTCGAAGGCGGCGTGGCAGGCCTCGACCGCGTCGTGCATCTCGGCGTCGCTCATCAGCGGATAGGTCGCCAGCGTCTCTTCGGTGGCAGGGTTGATGGTGGTGATACTGCGGTCCGGGCTGTGTGAGTCTTTCATCGCGTGTCCTTTCGCATTGCGTCTTGCCGGGGAAACGTGGTCGCGGCGGGGCCTGTTCCTGATCCGCCTGTCACAAGGGCCGTTCTGACGCGGACGTGATGCCCCGCCCCGGGCCTGCCCTCGTCCGGGCGGCAGGGGGAGCGGTGCCGGGTCGCGGGGCGTCACGGCGTTGAACTGCGGGGCGTCCAGCGCCCGCTTTCCGCGTTGTCGGGCCCACAAACGCGAAACGCCCCCCGGGGTCGGGGGGCGTTCTGCTCGTTTTTGTCAGGATCGTCGCGGGCGCCGGTCTCAGGCTTTTTCGGGCGCCGGGGCGCCCTTCTGGGCGGCGACACGCTTACGGCTGAAGATCCGCGCCACGATGACGAAGAACAGCGGCACGAAGATCACGCCCAGAACGGTGCCGGTGATGGTTCCGCCCAGCACGGCAGAGCCGACCGCCGTCCGGGCGCCCGCGCCCGCGCCCGAGGACAGCACCAGCGGCACCACCCCCAGTGAGAAGGCGAGCGAGGTCATGATGATCGGGCGGAAGCGCTGCTTGGCCGCCTCTTTCACCGCCGTGTACAGGTCTTCCCCCGCCTCAAAGCGTTCGCGGGCGAATTCCACGATCAGGATCGCGTTCTTGCCGGTCAGGCCGATGACCGTCAGCAGGCCGACCTGAAAGAACACGCCGTTCTCGAAGCCGAACCACCAGGCCGCGCCCATGGTCCCCAGAACGCCGATGGGCATGGCCAGCATGACCGAGAAGGGGATCGCCCAGCTTTCGTACAGCGCCGCGAGGCAGAGGAAGATCGCCGCCAGCGACAGGGCATAGAGCATCCCCGCCGATCCGCCGGAATCCAGCTCTTCCAGAGACAGGCCGGTCCAGGCCACGCCGTAGCCCGGCGGCAGCTGCGCCACGATGCGCTCGACCTCGGCAATCGCTTCGCCGGTGGACACGCCCGGCGCCGGAGACCCCTGTACCTGCATCGAGGGGATGCCATTGTAGCGCGTCAGGCCCTGCGGCCCGTATTCCCAGCTTTCGGTGGTGAAATTGGCGAAGGGCACCAGCTCGCCGGTCGCGTTCCTGACCCGCCACTTTTGCAGGTCGGCGGGCGTGGCGCGGCTGTCGGCCTCGCCCTGCACATAGACCCGCTTGATCCGGCCGTTGTCGTTGAAGTCGTTCACGTAGGTCCCGGCCCAGGCGATGTTCAGCGTGGTGCCGACGTTGGCGGGCGTCACGCCTACCGCGCCCGCCGCGCGCCAGTCGATGTCCAGCTTGAACTGCGCCGCGTCCTCCAGCCCCGAGGGTCGGGCGGAGCCGATCAGCGGGCTTTGCGCCGCCATGCCAAGGAACTGGTTTCGCGCCTCCAGAAGCTGCTCGTGGGTCTGCCCGCCGAGCGCCTGAAGGTAGAAGTCGAAGCCCGAGACGTTACCAAGCTCGATCACCGAGGGCGGCACGATCGGGAAGACCTGCGCGTCGCGGATGCCCATGAAGGCCGGAAAGGCGCGGCCCGCCACCGCCTGCACCGACTGCGCGGGCGAGGGGCGTTCCTCCCAGTCCTTCAGGCGCACGAAGGCAAGGCCCATGTTCTGCCCCTGCCCCGCGAAGCTGAAGCCCACGACGCCAAAGACGGAATCGACGTTCTCGGCCTCGGCGGTGGTGAAGTGGTCTTCGACGGATTCGACCACGCGCTGGGTACGCTCTGCCGTGGCACCGGTCGGCCCCTGGATCAGCGTCATCAGGATGCCCTGGTCCTCGGCGGGCAGGAAGCCGGTCGGGGTGTTTTCGAACAGCACGACAAGGCCATAGCCCATGGCCGCATAGAGGATCAGCACCCGGAAGGGCCGTTTGATCACCGCCCCAACGGTGGCGCCATAGCCGCCGGTCAGCTTGTCGAAACCCTTGTTGAACCACGCACCGGGGCCGCGTGCGGGCCCGTGCTTGGGCTTCAGCAGCGTCGCGCAAAGCGCGGGCGTCAGGGTCAGCGCCACCAGCACCGACAGCGCCATGGCCGAGACGATGGTGATCGAGAACTGCCGGTAGATCACGCCCGTCGAGCCGCCGAAGAAGGCCATGGGCACGAAGACCGCCGACAGCACCAGCGCGATGCCGATCAGCGCGCCGGTGATCTGGCCCATGCTCTTGCGGGTCGCCTCACGCGGGGGCAGGCCCTCTTCCTCCATGATGCGCTCGACGTTTTCCACCACCACGATGGCGTCGTCGACCAGAAGGCCGATGGCCAGAACCATGGCCAGCATGGTCAGCGTGTTGATGGTGAAACCCGCCATCGACAGGATCGCGAAGGTGCCGAGGATGACCACCGGCACCGCCAGCGTCGGGATCAGCGTGGCGCGCAGGTTCTGCAGGAACAGCAGCATGACGAGGAACACGAGGCCGATCGCCTCGAAGAGCGTCTTCTGCACCTCGTGGATGGAAATCTCGATGAAGGGCGTGGTGTCGTAGGGGATGACGTATTTCACGCCTTCGGGGAAGAACTCGCTGTATTCCTCGATCCGCTCTTTCACCCGTTCGGCGGTGTCCAGCGCGTTGGCGCCGGTGGCGAGGTTCAGCGCCATGCCCGAGGCGGGCTGGCCGTTGTACAGCGCGATGGCCGCGTAGTTCTCGGCCCCGATTTCCACCCGCGCCACGTCCTGCAACAGCACCAGGCCGCCATCGGTTTCCGACCGCAGCACGATGTTGCGGAAGTCCTCGGGCGTCGACAGCAGCGACTGCGCGGTGATCGTGGCGTTCAACTGCTGGCCCTCGGGGGCGGGCAGCGTGCCGAAGGCACCCGCCGAAATCTGCGCGTTCTGCGCCGAGACGGCGGCCACCACATCGGACGGCGTCATTTCAAACGCCGCCATCTTGTTCGGATCCAGCCAGATCCGCATGGCGTATTGCGCGCCGAAGACCTGCGCGCCGCCGACGCCCTCGATCCGGCTGAAGGCGTCCACGAGGTTCGAGTTCAGGTAGTCCGAGAGGTCGGACTGGTCCATCCGTCCGTCTTCAGAGATCAGGCCGATCACCATGAAGAAGGAGGACGAGGCCTTCTGCACCCGCACCCCCAGCCGCTGCACCGTCTCGGGCAGCAGCGGCGTGGCCTGCGCCAGCTTGTTCTGCACCTGCACCTGCGCCACGTCCGGGTCGACGCCGGATTCGAAGGTCAGCGTCACGCTGGCCGTGCCCGCCGAGGTCGAGGAGGACGACATATAGCGCATGCCGTCCAGGCCGGTCATCTGCTGTTCGATGATCTGGGTGACGGTATTGGCCACCGTCTCGGCCGAAGCGCCGGGATAAGAGGCGTTGATGCTGACCGAGGGCGGGGCGATCTGCGGATATTGCGCCACCGGCAGGGTAAAGACCGACAGCAGCCCGACCCCCATGATCAGGATCGAGATCACCCAGGCGAAAACGGGCCGGTCGATGAAAAAGCGGGCCATGCTGTGCTCCGTGCCTTGGGGTCAGTCTGCGGATGTGGTGGCGTTCATCGCCAGTGCGCGCTCTTCGGGGGCGACCGTCATGCCCGGAGAGACCTTTTGCAGGCCCTCCACGATGATCCGGTCCCCGGCGGACAGGCCGCCGGTCACGACCCAGTCGCTGCCCTGGTCGCGCTGCACGGTCAGCTCGCGCGTCTCGACCACGTTCTCGGCGTTCACCACCATGGCAACGGGGCGGCCCCGGCGGTCGCGGGTCACGCCCTCTTGCGGGGCGAGGATCGCGCCCTCGACCACCGCCTGCGGCATTTCCACCTGCACGTACATGCCGGGCAGCAGGAATTCGTCGGGGTTCGGGAATTCCAGCCGCAGCACGATCACGCCGGTCTGCTCGTTTACATGCGGTTCGGCGGCGGCAAGGATGCCCGCGTGTTCGTAGGTCTCGCCGTCGGCAAGGCGCAGAAAGACCTCGGCGCCCGCTTCCTCGGCTACCTGCTGGCCCGAACGGCGCCATTTCAGGATCTCGGAGGCGGATTGCGTCACGTCCACATAGACCGGGTCAAGCTGGCGGATCACCGTCAGCGCGTTGGCCTGGCCGGATGTCACCAGCGCGCCCTGCGTGGTCTGGCTGAGGCCCACGGTCCCCGCGATGGGCGCGCGGATGGTGGTGCGCTCAAGGTCGATGCTTGCCGCCAGAACCTGCGCCTCGGCCACCTTCACCGCAGCCTGGGCCACGTCGCGCGCGGCGGTGGCGTCGTCCAGCACCTGTTGACTGCTGACGTTACGGTCGCGCAATTCCTGCTGGCGTTCTTCCTCGCGCTGCGCCGCGCGCAGCTGCGCCTCGGCCTGCGCCAGCCCGGCCTCGGCGGCGGCCTTGGCGGCCTCGTAGGTGGCGGCGTCGATCTGGTACAGCGCGGCGCCGTTCTTGACCGGCTTGCCCTCTTCGAACAGCCGCTCGATCACGATGCCGCTGACCTGGGGGCGCACCTCGGCCACGCCAGAGGCGGCCACCCGCCCCGGCAGCGCGGCGGTCAGGGTGATGTCGCGGGCCTCCAGCGTGACGACGGTGACCGGCTGCGGCGGCCGCTCGCCGCCCTGCTGCGCAAGGACCGGGACCGCGACCAGCGCCAGAAGAATGGCAAGCAGCAGCGAACGGGGGGAAGACTGGGGCATCACGGACTCCGGAAGGACGGTTTGGGCTGGCATCGGTGCTTGCCATGAGGCATTTACGGAACTGAACCGTTTTGTAAAGATGCGTCGCGGGAACCCCGGCGATTTCATCCGGGTTTCTACTGTGGAGGTGGCAGGGATGTCGCAAATTTCACCGGAGTCCCGGACAGAACAGAAGCCATCGGTGCGCAGGCGCGGACGGCCTGTGCAGATGTGCCAGACCGCGCGCGAGGCGCTGGTGCTGGATTCCGCCATCGCGCTGTTGCACGAACATGGCCCGGACGCGGTGACCATGGCCGAGATCGCCCGCCGCGCGGGCATGTCGAAGCGCACGCTTTACACCCTTTACAGCAGCCGCGAGGAATTGCTGGGCGCCGGTCTGGAACGCATGAGCTGCGCGCTGTTCCGCCCGCTTGGACCGGACGATCGGGCCGCCTCGCTGGAGGACCGGCTGCGCATCCTTCTGACCTTCAATCCCAAGAAAGAGCCGCCCGCCGTGGTAATCGAGATGCTGCGCGCGGTGATCGCCGGGGCGCGCACCTACCCCGAGATGGGCCGCAGCCTGTCGCGGTCGGGTCCCGGGCAGGTTGCGGTGCTGCTGTGTGCGGAACTGGAGCGGGCGGTCGCGGCGGGCGAGGTGGCGCTCGATCCCGCCGAGATCGAGGGCGCGGCCGAACTGCTGGTCGACATGGTGGTGGGCAATGCCATCCCGGCGCTTCTGAACCCCGATCTCCTGCCCCGCGATCCCGAAGCGCAGGCCGCCCGCCGCGACCGCGCAATCCGCATCTTCCTGAACGGCGTGCGCCCGCGCTGACCGCCCGACGGCGCAGCCGGAACGCGACCGGCTGCACCCGCCAAAACGCTTCGGGGGCCAGCCGGGATACCGGAACATCCCGGCCCGGCGCTGATCTGCGCCGGAAGAAGGCTCCTGCTTTCAATGAGGGGGCTGGCGCTCCGGTCACCCCGGATCGCACAAAACCGGCGGTCACGGAAAGGAATGCGGAAACCTGCACCCCGAGTCCGATTTGTGACCGGTTTGGTCCGAAGCGGACGTTCCAAAACCTTTTGATCCGGCGATACTGGTCGCAAAGGAGTCGGATCAGATGCGTTATTCTGGCTGGAAAGTCATCAAAGAGGCCCTGACGGGCCACCGTGGCTGGGGCCCCGCATGGCGGGACGCCACGCCCAAGGCGGACTACGATACCATCATCATCGGGGGCGGCGGGCACGGGCTGGCGACGGCCTACTACCTTGCCAAGCACTTCAAGCAGTCCCGCATCGCGGTGCTGGAAAAGGGCTGGATCGGCGGCGGGAACGTGGGCCGGAACACGACTATCATCCGGTCGAACTACCTGCTGGACGGGAACGAACCCTTCTATGAGTTCTCGCTGAAGCTCTGGGAGGGGCTCGAACGGGAACTGAACTACAACGCCATGGTCAGCCAGCGCGGCATCCTGAACCTGATCCACTCCGACGCGCAGCGCGACGCCTTTATCCGGCGCGGCAACGCGATGATGCTGAACGGCGCCGACGCCGACCTGCTGACCACCGCGCAGATCAAGGAACGCTATCCCTTCCTCAACACCGAGGACGCGCGCTTTCCGATCAAGGGCGGGCTGGCGCAGCACCGCGGCGGCACCGTGCGCCACGACGCGGTGGCCTGGGGCTATGCGCGCGGCGCCGATACCCATGGCGTCGACATCATCCAGAACTGCGAGGTCACCGGCTTCCGCATCGAGGGTGGCCGGGTGCTGGGGGTCGAGACCTCGCGCGGCTATATCGGCGCGAAGAAGGTTGCCTCTTGCGTGGCGGGGTCGTCCTCGCGGGTGATGGAAAAGGCGGGCATGCGCCTGCCCATCGAAAGCCACGTGTTGCAGGCCTTCGTTTCCGAGGGGCTGAAGCCGGTGCTGCCGGGGGTCATCACCTTTGGCGCCGGGCACTTCTATTGCAGCCAGTCCGACAAGGGCGGGCTGGTGTTCGGCGGCGACCTCGACGGCTACAATTCCTACGCGCAGCGCGGCAACCTGCCGGTGGTCGAGGACGTGGCCGAGGGCGGCATGGCGATCTTCCCGATGCTGGGGCGCGCGCGGCTTCTGCGGATGTGGGGCGGCGTCATGGACATGTCGATGGACGGCTCTCCGATCATCGACCGCACCCATATCGACGGGCTCTATTTCAACGGCGGCTGGTGCTACGGCGGCTTCAAGGCGACGCCCGCGAGCGGCTTTGCCTATGCGCATCTGCTGGCCACCGACAGACCGCATGAAACCGCCACGGCCTATCACTTCGACCGTTTCGCCCGTGGGCGGATGATCGACGAAAAGGGCATGGGCAACCAGCCCAACCTGCACTGAGGAGACCCGGACATGATCATCGACCACCCCCTCCTCGGGCCACGCGACGCCTCGGAATTCGTCTACAAGGGCGATGCCGCGCTGATCCACCGCCCCGACGGCATGGCCGAGGATGCTCTGGAGAAATTCGTCGACTACGGCTACCTGCGCGACAACCCCGCGGGCGAACACCGCGAGCTGTGGTTCCACGAACAGGGCGACCGCTCTTGGCTGGTCGTCACCCGCAACACGCTGACGCATGAGATCGCCTCGGTCGAACTGGCCCGCGACGTGGCCCGCCGGGAAGGACGCACGAAATGACCCAGGAAAACCGAGTTCAGGGCGGTCTGATCGACCGTTCGCAGACCTTCAAGTTCCGTTTCGACGGGCGCCAGATGACCGGCCACGCGGGCGACACGCTGGCATCGGCGCTCTTGGCCAACGGCGTGCGCCTGGTGGGCCGCAGCTTCAAGTACCACCGCCCGCGCGGCCCGCTGACAGCCGGTTCCGAAGAGCCCAACGCCATCGTCGAGCTGCGCGAGGGTGCGCGGCAGGAACCCAACACCCGCGCCACCACCGCCGAGCTGTTCGACGGGCTGGTGGCCAAGTCGCAGAACCGCTGGCCCTCGCTCGCCTTCGACGTGATGTCGGTGAACGACCGGCTGTCGAGTTTCTTCGCCGCCGGGTTCTACTACAAGACCTTCATGTGGCCCGCCGCCTTCTGGGAAAAGCTCTACGAGCCGATGATCCGCCGCGCGGCGGGTCTGGGCAGCCTCAGCCTGCAGGACGATCCCGACAGCTACGACAAGGGCTTCCTGCACTGCGACCTGCTGATCGTCGGCGCCGGTCCAGCCGGGCTGGCGGCGGCCCTGACCGCTGGCAACGCCGGGCTGCGGGTGATCCTTGCGGACGAGGATTTCGCCCTCGGCGGGCGGCTGAACGCCGAGACCCTTGCCCTTGGCGATCAGGCCGGGCACGCTTGGGCGGCCGAAACCGTGGCGCACCTACAGGCCCTGCCCAATGTCCGTGTCATGCCACGCTGTACGGTGCAGGGCGCCTTCGACCACGGCATCTATGGCGCGGTCGAGCGGGTCAGCGACCACCTCGCGGTGCCGCAGGCGGGCAAGCCCCGGCAGATCCTCTGGCGCATCTACGCCAAGCGCAGCCTGCTGACGGCGGGCGCCATCGAGCGGCCCATCGCCTTCGAGAACAACGACCGCCCCGGCATCATGCTGGCGGGGGCGCTGCGCGCCTATGTCAACCGCTGGGCCGCCGCGCCCGCGCGCCGCGTGGCGATCTTCACCAACAACGACGACGGCCACCGCACGGCGGTCGACCTGAAAGCGAAGGGCGTCGAGATCGCCGCCGTGATCGACACCCGGCCCGGTCAGGGCCATGCCGATTACGAGGTGCTGCAAGGCGAGATCATCGATACCGCAGGCCGTCGCGGGCTGACCGGCGTCACCGTCCGGCTGGCCTCTGGCGGCACGCGGCAGATCGACTGCGGCGCGCTTGGGGTCTCGGGCGGGTGGAACCCCAACCTTGGCCTGACCTGCCATCAACGCGGGCGGCCGTTGTGGGATGAAGGCATCGCCGCCTTCGTGCCGGGCGAGACCCTGCCCGGCGGCATGAGCGTCGCGGGCGCGGCGCGCGGGCTGTTCTCGACCCATGCGGCGCTGACCTCGGGGGCCGAGGCGGCGGCGCGCATCGCCTCCGACCTCGGGCATGACGCCACCGCCCCCGACCTGCCGCAGGCCGAGGACGCGCCGGTGAACATCACCCCCTTCTGGCACGTCCGCGACGCCAAGCGCGCATGGATCGACCAGCAGAACGACGTCACCGCCAAGGACGTGAAACTGGCGCATCAGGAGAACTTCGTTTCCGTCGAGCACCTGAAGCGCTACACGACGCTGGGCATGGCCACCGATCAGGGCAAGACCTCGAACATGGGCGGCCTCGCCATCATGGCCGAGATCGCCGGCAAGGGCATCCCGCAGGTCGGCACCACGATCTACCGCCCGCCCTACACGCCCGTCGCCATGGGCGCGCTGGCAGGCCGGTCGCGCGGCAAGGACTTCCGTCCGGTCCGCAAGACCCCCAGCCACGTCTATGCCGAGGAACAGGGCGCGGTCTTTGTCGAGGTCGGCAACTGGCTGCGCGCGCAGTGGTTCCCCCGCAAGGGAGAAACGCACTGGCGCGAAAGCGTCGACCGCGAGGTGCTTCAGACCCGCAAGTCGGTGGGCATCTGCGACGTCACCACGCTGGGCAAGATCGACGTGCAGGGCACCGATGCGGCAGAGTTCCTGAACCGCATCTACTGCAACGGCTTCGCCAAGCTGGCCGTGGGCCGCACCCGCTACGGTCTGATGCTGCGCGAGGACGGGATCGCCATGGACGACGGCACCGCCGCGCGTCTGGCCGAGGATCACTTTGTCGTCACCACCACCACCGCCAATGCGGTGGGCGTCTATCGCCACATGGAATTCGTGCGCCAATGCCTGTTCCCGGACATGGACGTGCAGCTGATTTCCACCACCGAGGCCTGGGCCCAGTTCTCTGTCGCCGGTCCCAATGCCCGCAACCTGCTGCAAAAGGTCGTCGACCCGGAGTTCGACATCTCGAACGAGGGCTTCCCCTACATGGGTTGCGGCGAGATCACCGTCTGCGGCGGCCTGCGCGCCCGGCTGTTCCGGATCTCCTTCTCGGGCGAACTGGCCTATGAGATCGCGGTGCCGACCCGCTACGGCGACGCACTGATCCGCCGCCTGATGCGCGAGGGGCGCGAATTCGACGCGGTGATCTACGGCACCGAGGCGCTTGGCGTCATGCGGATCGAAAAGGGCCACGCGGCGGGCAACGAGCTGAACGGCACGACCACGGCACTGAACCTCGGGATGGGGCGCATGGTCTCTTCCAAGAAGGACTCGATCGGCGCGGTGCTGTCGCGCCGCGAGGGTCTGAACGAGGAAGACGCGCTGAAGCTGGTGGGCTTCAAGCCGGTCGATCCGTCCAAACCGGTGCCCGCCGGGGCGCACCTGATGACGCGCGGCTCGCCCGTCGATGCGGCGCACGATCAGGGCTATGTCACCTCGGCCTGCTACTCGCCCAATCTCGGGCATGCCATCGCCATCGGCTATCTCAAGTCGGGCGACACCCGGCTGGGCGAAACCGTCCGGCTGGTCTCGCCGCTGACCGGCATCGACCACGAGGTCGAGGTTGTCAGCGCCCATTTCGTCGATCCTGAAGGAGAGCGTCTCCGTGCATGACCTCATCGCCATCACTCCGCTTGGCGGGCACGAGCCGCGCCGCGATCACCACCACGGCCAAGACCTGATCGAGGTCACCGACGTGGCGCTGGCCTCTGTCGCCGCCCGTCTGGGACAGGAGGCCGCCGCCGCCGCGCTGGTGGCCGAGGTGACCGGGGCCGAGGCCCCTGCCCCCGGCCGCGCCTCATCCTCCGCCTTCTGGATGGGACCGGACCAGTGGATGGTCGAAGCCCCCTTCGCCACGCAGGAGGACCTGGCCCGCGAGATTGCCGGAAAGGCCTCGGGCGTGGCCAGCGTGACCGAACAGACCGACGCCTGGTGCCGCTTCGACCTGAAGGGCGACCGGCTGGGGGACGTGCTGGAACGGGTCTGCAACGCCGACGTGCGCCGCTTTACCGGCGGCGAGGCGATCCGCACCGCCATCGAGCATCTGGGCTGCTTCCTCGTCGTCCGGGCCCCGGGGCATTTCTCGGTGATCGGGCCGCGCTCTTCGGCGGGCTCGCTGCATCACGCGCTGCTGACCGGGATGCACTCGGCGCTGTAAAGCGGCGCACCTGAAACACCGATGGCCCGCGCCACGCCGGGGCCGTCGGTGTCGCACTCTGCCCAAGGGGCCGCCGCCGCCCGGTCGGTCAGACCGAGGGCACCGGCAGGTTTTCCCGCACCCGGTTCAGGTTGATCCGGCGCCTGTCCTCGCGCGGGGGCAGGCCGAAGGCCTCGGTGTAATGCCGGTTGAAGACCTTGGCGCTGGCATAGCCCACGGCCTCGGCGATCTCGGCCAGCGTGTCGTTGGAATACATGACGATCTGCCGCGCCGCCTTCATCCGCATCTGGCGGAAATAGCGCGTGGGGTTCTGCCCCACCGCCTTCTTGAAACTGCGTTCCAGATGGCGCGGCGTGATGTCCAGCGCCTCGGCGATCTCTGCCACCGTCGGCGGATCGTCCAGATTGCCCGCGACCAGCTCGATGGCCCGCGCCACCAGCGGCGGCACGTCCTCCTGCCGGTTGCCGCCGGTCACCGGGATCACCTGCGCCACGCCGGTCTTGCGCACCATCGGGTGCTGGAACCAGCAGGCGACCTCCGTCGCGATCTCCGGCCCCAGCGCGCCGTCGACGAGGGACAGCGCCAGGTCGAAGGCCGCCGCCGCCCCCGAGGCGGTCACGCAGCGCGGCGAGATCTCGATGACCTTGCCCGAGGCCTCGACCTCGGGGAATTCGACGTGAAAGGCCGCCTCGTAGCACCAATGGACGGAAAACGGCCCGCCGCGCACCGCGCCGCTGCGCAACAGCGGAAAGACGCCGCCGCTGATCGCCCCCAGCACCGTGCCGTGACGGGCCGCGCGCCGCAGGTCGGCGGCGGCATTGTCGTCGCGAAAACTGCTGGTCGGGGCGGAAAGCAGAAGCAGGTAATCGCAATCGTCCAGGTCGCTCAGCCGGCGCGTCGCCTCGAAGGCGATGCCGGCGCTGGACATCACCCGCGATTCGCCGTCCGAGACCAGTTCCCATGCAAAGCGGGTGCCGCCCGAAATCTCGTTCGCCGCGCGCAGCGGCTCGATCACCGAGGTCAGGCAGGCCATCGGGAAGCCCGGGAAAATCAGCAGGCCGATCTTCAGCACCGCGTCGGTCATCGTCCCCTCCTGCGCATCCTTGCCTCTCTTTTCTCCACTGCGGGGAAAGGTTTTGCAACACGGTGAAACTCTGCCCGCCGCAGGGCACGCCGGTCTTCCCTCGTCACTGAACACCCCCGGCCCCATGCCGGGCAGAGGCGACTGGCCTGTGTCATGCGGGCCAAAGGGCCGCGCCGGTGCGTGCGGAGTTGCTCATGTTTGCTGAGGAAACCGGCGGATTTTTGGGCGATTTGGCGGGCATGATTGACTGTGAGGAAAACTTTTTTCATATCAGTTGCGGGATGATTGCTTGGGTGTTAGCCTTTCGTCAGGTGCCCGCGGGCAGAATCAAGAAGTGGAGCAAACGCGAATGTGCGGGATTGTCGGACTCTTTCTGAAGGACAAGGCGCTGGAGCCGCAGCTTGGCGCGCTTTTGACGGACATGCTGATCACCATGACCGATCGCGGCCCGGACAGCGCGGGGATCGCCATCTACGGCAATACCGCCGAGGGCCGGTCGAAGCTGACGGTGCAGTCGGACGAGGGTGACGCGGTCTTCGGCGATCTGGCCGACAAGCTGGGCGCGGCGATCGGCGCCGGGGTCGGCCTGACCCGCAAGGACAGCCACGCGGTGCTCGATCTGCCCGCCGAGAAGCTCGCCGAGGCGCGCGCGGCGCTGGCCACGGTGGCGCCGGGCCTGCGCGTCATGTCCTCGGGCGAGACGCTGGAGATCTACAAGGAAGTCGGCCTGCCCAAGGACGTGGCGGCGCGCTTCGAGGTCTCGAAGATGCAGGGCAGCCATGGCATCGGCCATACCCGCATGGCGACCGAATCCGCCGTGACCACCATGGGCGCGCATCCCTTCAACACCGGCCCCGACCAGTGCCTTGTGCACAATGGCTCGCTGTCGAACCACAACTCGCTGCGCCGCAAGCTGCGCCGCGACGGGGTCCATATCGAGACCCAGAACGACACCGAGGTCGGCGCCGCCTACCTGACCTGGAAGATGCAGCAGGGCGCGACGCTGGGCGAGGCCCTGGAAGGCGCGCTGGAGGATCTCGACGGCTTCTTCACCTTCGTGGTGGGGACCGAGGACGGCTTTGGCGTGGTGCGCGATCCCATCGCCTGCAAGCCCGCCGTCATGGCCGAGACCGATCAATACGTTGCCTTCGGCAGCGAATACCGCGCGCTGGTGAACCTGCCGGGCATCGAGGATGCCCGCGTCTGGGAACCCGAACCCGCAACCGTCTACTTCTGGAAGCACTGAGACATGCAGACATTTGACCTTGCGGCCGAAGGGCTGCGCTCGCTGAACGAAACGCTGCACGCGCAGGCCGGAAGCACCAACCAGACCGCCTGGGAAGTCGTCAATCCGCGCGGCAGCCATGCCATTGCCGTGGGCCTCGACGCGCCCATCGAAGTGACCGTGAAGGGTTCCACCGGCTATTACTGCGCCGGCATGAACAAGCAGGCCAGGGTGCATGTGCAGGGCTCCGCCGGGCCGGGCGTGGCCGAGAACATGATGTCGGGCACCGTCATCGTCGAGGGTGACGCCAGCCAGTACGCCGGGGCCACCGGGCGCGGCGGCACGCTGGTCATCAAGGGCAATGCCAGTTCGCGCTGCGGCATCTCGATGAAGGGCATCGACATCATCGTGCACGGCAACATCGGCCATATGTCGGCCTTCATGGCGCAGTCCGGCAACCTGGTGGTCTGCGGCGATGCCGGCGAGGCGCTGGGGGATTCGCTTTACGAGGCGCGGCTCTTCGTGCGCGGCTCGGTGAAATCGCTGGGCGCCGACTGCATCGAGAAGGAGATGCGGCCCGAGCACCTGACGCTGCTGGCCGAACTGCTGGAGCGCGGCGGCTGCGACGCCAAGCCGGAAGAGTTCAAGCGCTACGGCTCGGCCCGCCAGCTCTACACCTTCAAGCCTGACAACGCCTACTGAGGGGCCCGCCAGATGAAAGACGATACAAGACACGCGCCGCGCACCATGCCGATCCAGTCGGCGACCTTCTCGCAGTCGATCAACGCCGAGATCCGGCGGGCCGCGGCGACGGGCATCTACGACATCCGCGGCGGCGGCGCCAAGCGCAAGGTGCCGCACTTCGACGACCTGCTGTTCCTCGGCGCCTCGATCTCGCGCTATCCGCTGGAAGGCTACCGCGAGCGCTGCGACACCTCGGTGACGCTGGGCACGCGCTTTGCCAAGAACCCGATCCAGCTGGATATTCCGATCACCATCGCGGGCATGTCCTTCGGGGCGCTCTCCGGCCCGGCGAAAGAGGCGCTGGGGCGCGGCGCCACGCTGGCGGGCACCTCGACCACCACCGGCGACGGCGGCATGACCCCGGAAGAGCGCGGCCATTCCAAGCGGCTGGTCTACCAGTACCTGCCCTCGCGCTACGGCATGAACCCCGACGACCTGCGCCGCGCCGATGCCATCGAGATCGTCGTGGGCCAGGGCGCCAAGCCCGGCGGCGGCGGCATGCTGCTGGGGCAGAAGATCTCTGACCGCGTGGCCGAGATGCGCAACCTGCCCAAGGGCATCGACCAGCGCTCGGCCTGCCGTCACCCGGACTGGACCGGGCCGGACGATCTGGAGATCAAGATCCTCGAGCTGCGCGAGATCACCGGCTGGCGGGTGCCGATCTACATCAAGGTCGGCGGGGCGCGGCCCTACTTCGACACCACGCTGGCGGTCAAGGCGGGCGCGGATGTGGTGGTGCTGGACGGCATGCAGGGCGGCACCGCGGCCACGCAGGATGTCTTCATCGAGCACGTCGGCCAGCCGATCCTCGCCTGCATCCGCGAATCCGTGCGGGCGCTTCAGGACCTGGGCATGCACCGCGAGGTGCAGCTGGTGGTCTCGGGCGGGGTCCGCACCGGCGCCGATGTGGCCAAGTGCATGGCGCTTGGCGCCGATGCGGTGGCCATCGGCACGGCGGCGCTGATCGCGCTTGGCGACAACGATCCGAAGTGGGAGGCCGAGTACCAGAAGCTGGGCACCACCGCGGGCGCCTACGACGACTGGCAGGAGGGCCGCGACCCGGCGGGCATCACCACGCAGGACCCCGAGCTGATGGCGCGCTTCGATCCGGTCGAGGGCGGGCGGCGGCTCAACAACTACCTCAAGGTGATGACGCTGGAGGCCCAGACCATCGCGCGGGCCTGCGGCAAGAGCCACCTGCACAACCTCGAACCCGAGGATCTCTGCGCCCTGACGATGGAGGCGGCGGCCATGGCCAAGATCCCCCTCGCCGGCACCGACTGGTACCCCGGCAAGCCCGGCAGCGGCTACTGACCAGAGCTTTGGCGGCGCGGCCCTCTCGACGGGGCCGCGCCGTTTCTGTGAAAAACAAACGAAAAGACAACAGGGAAACAGCGGAAATGACCATCGACCTGGCCGCCTACGCCAAGGACAAGGGCGTCAAGTACTTCATGATCTCCTACACCGACCTCTTCGGCGGACAGCGCGCCAAGCTGGTCCCGGCGCAGGCCATCGCCGGCATGCAAAAGGACGGTGCCGGCTTCGCGGGATTCGCCACCTGGCTCGACCTGACCCCCGCGCATCCCGACATGCTGGCGGTGCCGGACCCGTCTTCGGTGATCCAGCTGCCCTGGAAGCCAGAGGTCGCCTGGGTCGCCAGCAACTGCGTGATGGAAGGGCAGGACGTGGCCCAGGCGCCGCGCAACGTGCTGCGCCGCCTGATCGCCGAGGCCGCCGAAGAGGGGCTGCACGTCAAGACCGGCATCGAGGCCGAGTTCTTCCTGCTCACCCCCGAGGGCGACCAGATCTCCGACCCCTTCGACACCGCCGCGAAGCCCTGCTACGACCAGCAGGCCGTCATGCGCCGCTACGAGGTGATCCGCGAGATCTGCGATTACATGCTGGATCTCGGCTGGGGCCCCTACCAGAACGACCACGAGGACGCCAACGGCCAGTTCGAGATGAACTGGGACTACGACGACGTCCTGAAGACCGCCGACAAGCATTCCTTCTTCAAGTTCATGACCCGCTCGGTCGCCGAAAAGCACGGCTTCCGCGCCACCTTCATGCCCAAGCCCATCGAGGGGCTGACCGGCAACGGCTGCCACGCGCATATCTCGGTCTGGGACGCGCCCGGCAAGGCGTCGAAGGAAAACGTCTTCGCCGGCAAGGGTGAGGGCCAGACCGGCGAGCTCGGCCTGTCCGAGCGCGGCAAGCACTTCCTCGGCGGCATCATGAAACACGCCAGCGCGCTGGCCGCGATCACCAACCCCACCGTCAACAGCTACAAGCGCATCAATGCGCCGCGCACCACCTCGGGCGCCACATGGGCGCCCAACTCGGTGACATGGACCGGCAACAACCGCACCCATATGGTGCGCGTGCCCGGCCCCGGCCGCTTCGAGCTGCGCCTGCCCGACGGTGCCGCAAACCCCTACCTGCTGCAGGCGGTGATCATCGCCGCCGGTCTCTCGGGCATCCGCTCGAAGGCCGATCCGGGCAAGCGCTGGGACATCGACATGTACGCCGAGGGCCACAAGGTCACCGGCGCGCCCATGCTGCCGCTCAACATGCTCGACGCCATCCGCGCCTATGACGCCGACCCCGAGCTGAAGACCGCCATGGGCGACGCGTTCTCCACCTCCTACATCAAGATGAAGCGGCAGGAGTGGAACTCCTTCGTGAACCACTTCTCCAGGTGGGAGAAAGACAACACCCTCGACATCTGATCGCGGAGCGCCAAGCAGCCCCCCGCGCGGAACACGGCGAGGGGGGGGCGACGCGCGGCAGATCGGGCCGACCCAAGGGCGCGTACTGTCGGCGAGGAGGGCAGCACCGCGCCGCATCTGATCGGGCGCATCTCAAACACACAAAGCCCCCCGCGCAGAAAACGGCGTGGGGGGCTTTCCATTTACACCCGGCGCGCTGCCTGTGCGGGGCGCAAGATCGTCGACGATCTTGCGCAAATTCCATCCATGGAATTTGCGCACCCATCACGCGGAAAGGCCCTTACAGCCCCGGGTACACCGGGAACCGCTGGCACAGCGCCGCGACCTCACC
>JAFKDC010000010.1 GCA_017255395.1 Enemella evansiae
GCTCGTCGGCTCAAAACACTCAGCGGACTCACGCCCTACGAATACATCTGCAAAATCTGGACTTCAGAGCCGAACAGCTTCATCGTCGATCCGATCCACCAGATGCCGGGACTGAACACCTAGTCCAGCGCGGCCTCCACCGCGCCGGTGACGGCGGAGGACAGGGGCCGCGTCGTCGCGCCCCAGGTCGCAAGCACCGCGCCGTCGGGGCCGATGAGGATCTTGTTGAAGTTCCACGCCGGCTCGAAGCCTTCGGTCTGCCGGACCCAGGCGTAGAAGGGATGCGCCTCGCTGCCCCGGACATGGGTGATATCGGTCATCGGCAGCGTCAGGCCGAAGGTCGTCTCGCAGTAGTCCTTCACCGCCTCGGTACTGTCGAGTTCCTGCCGGAAATCGTCCGAGGGCACCGCAAGGACCACAAGGCCGCGGTCGCGATACCTGTCATAAAGCGTCTGCAACCCATCGTATTGCGGGGTGAAGCCGCAGCGCGAGGCGGTGTTGACCACCAGCACCGGCTGGCCCTGCCACTCTGCGAGGTCCAGCGTGCCGCCGTCGATGCTGGTGAAGGTAAAGGGTTCCGCCGCCTGGATCGCGGTGGCCAGCGGAAGGGTAAGAAGCAGGATGCGCAGCATGGATCGGACCTTTCTTTGAGACAGATACGTGGCATTCTGCGTTTTAGTTTCAAAGTGTCGTATGGTGACTGAATTGGAGGGTTTGGACATGGCAGGCGGATGGAGCCGCGACGGCGCGGTCAGCGAACAGATCGAGGCCTCGATTGCCGAGGAACTGGAACGCATGAAGGCGCGCAGGGAGCCTTCGGGCGAAAGCTTTCGCGAATGCGCCGAATGCGGCGAAGAGATCCCCGAAAAGCGGCGTGTGGCGCTGCCGGGGGTGAAGCTTTGCGTCGACTGCGCCTCCGAACGTGACGGAGTTTTCCGCGCGAAAGCGGGCTTCAACCGGCGCGGATCGAAGGACAGCCAGTTGAAGTAAGGCCTTGCGCGGGTGCGCGCAGTGGTCTCGCTTTCGCCCGTGCACCCCTGAGGGCGCTGGCCTCTGTGCCAAAGGGCAGGCCCCCGTGGCGTTGACAGGCCGCTGCGGATTTGATCCTTGGCCAAAGACCCCCCGGGGCCGGATTGCCGCCCCGCCTCCCTGATCGAAGACGTGCCATGCCCCACCCGGATCAACCCAGAACGACGCTAGGGCGCAGGCTTGCCGCCGGTGTGCCGCAGAAGGTCTTGCGCGACGTCTGGAACCGGGCGCGCTTCGGTCCGGGCGCGCCGCGCAGCGACGAACGGATCTACGTGGCGCCCTGCGATGTGCGCTATATCCATGTGACGGACGGCACCGTGGGCAAGTCTATGTTCCGGCGCAGGCACAGCGGCATGGTGCGCGGCGGCGACTGGGACCTGTCGCGCGCGCCGCTGCCCGAAACGCGGGCGGCGCGGGTCATCCACGATCACTTTGTCCGGGGGATGAGCTGGGCGGAAACCGGCATCGTGGACTATCATCTGGAAAAGATCGCCGAGAAGGGGATTTCCGAGGGCGCCCGCACGCTGGAAGAGATCATGGCCCGCTACGAGGATCTCGACCGGGTCTATGAAGAGGCGCAGAGAACCGGCAGGCTGCGCCCGCGCAGCGAGTTGCCCGGACACCTGCGGCGCGAATACGACGGCATCTATGTCCACATCGCCCGGGACGGAGAGGTGCTGCGCTCTGGCGGCGGGCGCAACCGCTTTGCCATCGCAAGGGTGCTGAAGCTTCCGAAGATCCCGGCTCAGCTGGGCATCATCCACCCCGAGGCGGTGCGCACCGGTGTCCTGACGCGGCTGCGTCAGGAATGAGCAGCGCCGGGGGCACCTTGTCCCGGTTTGGGATATTGACGGAGCGGACCCGATGAGGCGTGATGCCTGTAAAGCCGGAGGACCGGCGCGGCGTGACCTGCGGTTCGAGCGAGGCGGCGCAGATGCCCGGAGCCCCTTTCGGCCCTGACGGGAGGTGCGGAATGGCGCGGCGGTTCGCCTGTATCGCGGTGGTGCTGTCGGGTGCCGCCTCTTCGGGCGGGGCCGAGGAACTGGGCGTGATGACCGCACGACTGGACGGCGTCCCGCATGAATGGCGCATCCATGCCTTGGACAGGCCGGGCGGGCGAATCGTGACGGCAGGGTTCCGGCAAAGCCAATGGCTCGCCGAGTTGCAGATACAGGGCTATGACGTGCCGCGGTTCGCGGGTGCCGACGGCATGGCGGTCACGGTCCGCTTTGCCGGCTGGTACAGTCCCGGGGCAGAGCCGCTTTCGGTCGATATCCTGCATACCCCCGAGGGGCTGGGCGGGCCGTACTGGACCAGCGTGGGGGCGTCCCGTCCGCCGCAGGTCGAGATTGTCCGCTTCGATATCCACGGCAGCATGGGCGAGGTCGAACTGGCTTTTACGGGTGAGCTTTGCCGCAAGCCAAGCCTGTCCTCGGCGGTCGACCCCGCCACCTGTGTCGAGATTCTGGGCGTGGTCGAGACGCGGCTGGCGATGGAGTAGGGGCGGAGCGAGGCCGGGGCGCAGGACGCCCTGATCGCCAAAGCCTGGTCAGGGGCGCAGGACGGCGCGAACGCCCGAGCCGGGCCGGAGGCGCGGGACGCTGCGAACGCCCTGGTCGGGGCGCAGCCCGCCCCAACGGCCCGAACCGGGGAGCAGGAAGACCCGCTTGCCCCAGCCGGGCGGGTGCCTCCTTGCCGTGCCAACCAGGGGCGATGCCGGGCCTTGCGGCCCGGCGAAGGTCACTCTTCCATGGCTTCCAGCTGGTCGATGAAGCCTTCGATCATCGACAGGCCCTTGTCCCAGAAGGTCGGGTCGGTCGCGTCCAGCCCGAAGGGTTCCAGCAGCGCCTTGTGGTGCTTGGACCCGCCCGCCTTCAGCATGTCGAAGTACTTGTCCTGAAAGCCTTCGGGGCTTTCCTGATAGGCGGCGTAGAGGGCGTTCACCAAACCGTCGCCGAAGGCATAGGCGTAGACGTAGAAAGGCGAGTGCACGAAGTGCGGGATATAGGCCCAGAAGGTCTCGTAGCCTTCCATGAAGTCGAAGGCTTCGCCCAAGGACTCCGCCTGCACCGACATCCACAGCGCGTTGATGTCGTCGGGCGTCAGCTCGCCGCCGCGCCGGGCGTCGTGCAGCTTGCACTCGAAGTCGTAGAAGGCGATCTGGCGCACGACCGTGTTGATCATGTCCTCGACCTTGCCCGCCAGAAGCACCTTGCGCTCCTTGTCGTCCTTGGCGTTCTCCAGCATGCGCTGGAAGGTCAGCATCTCGCCGAAAACGCTCGCCGTCTCGGCCAGCGTCAGCGGCGTCGACGACAGCATCTCGCCTTGACCGGCGGCCAGCACCTGGTGGACGCCGTGGCCCAACTCGTGCGCCAGCGTCATCACGTCGCGCGGTTTGCCGAGGTAGTTCAGCATCACGTAGGGGTGCACGTCGGTCACGGTGGGGTGGGCGAAGGCGCCGGGGGCCTTGCCGGGCTTCACCGGGGCGTCGATCCAGCCCTTGTCGAAGAAGGGCTGGGCCAGCTCACCCATGCGCGGGTCGAAGGCCGTGTAGGCGTTCATGACCGTCTCGCGCGCCTCGTCCCACGACACGGTGCGGGTGACTTCCATCGGCAGGGGCGCGTTGCGGTCCCAGACCTGCATGCGGTCAAGGCCCAGCCACTTGCGCTTGAGCTCGTAGTAGCGGTGCGAGAGGCGCGGGTAGGCGTTGACCACCGCGTTGCGCAGGGCCTCGACGACCTCGGGTTCCACGTCGTTGGACAGGTGGCGGCCCATCTGCGGCGAGGGCATGCCGCGCCAGCGGTCCAGCACTTCCTTTTCTTTCGCCTGCGTGTTGTGGACACGGGCGAAGGTGCGGATGTTGGCGGCAAAGACGCGGGCCAGTTCGCGGGCGGCGGCCTCGCGTTTGCTACGGTCCTGCTCGGTCAGGAAGTTCAGCGTCGACTCGATGTTCAGCTCTTCTCCGTCGACCTCGAATGTCAGGCCCGCGATGGTCTCGTCAAACAGCCGCTCCCACGCATCTCCGACCACGCCGAGGTCGTGCAGGAACTTCTCAAGTTCATCGGACAGCTGGTAGGGCTTCATCGCGCGCTGGCGGTCGAAGGCGGGCTTGTAGCGGGCCAGTTCGTCATCGGCGGCGAAAAGGTCGGCGTAGTGGTCCTCGGGCAGGCGGTTGATCTCCAGCGAGAAGAAGACCAGCGGCGTGGTGTAATTGGTGATCTTTTCCTGACAGTCGGAGAGGAACTTGGCGCGCTCGGCGTCCATGGTCATCTGGTAGTAGCGCAGGCCCGCGAAGGACATGATGCGGCCCGCGATGGCGCCGATCTTCTCGTTGCGTTGCACCAGCGTCAGGAATTCGCCCGCGCTCAGGCTGTCCAGCTTGCCCTCGTAATCGGCGGCGAAGCTGCGGCAGGCGTCCTCGAGCCAGTCGAGGTCGCGCTTCAGTTCCGGCGCGTCGGGGGCGGTGTAGAGGTCGCTCAGGTCCCACTCCGGCAGGTCGCCGAGGTTCTTGCCCCCGGCAGAGGCATTGGCGTCGCGGGTGAGGGTCGGGGTGTAGCGCATGTCGGCCTCTTTCTCTCGTTTCCCCTGACATAGGGGCCGCGGGGCGGGCAGGGCAAGCGCGGGGCCGATACTTTTGGCGCTGTTTCCGCAGAAAGGGGTTCTGTGCGGCGCCGCGCCGTGGCTAGGATGAGGGCAGAACAAGACATTTTCTGGGAGGATAATGATATGGCGAAGAATGCGGTGATTTACGGGGCGGGCGGCGGTGTCGTCGGGCTGCTGATCGGTCTTTTCGCGGGCAGCGGCGGCCCAAGCCAGGAGGACATCAGCGCGGCGGTCTCTGGCGCGATGGGACCGGCGCAAGAGGCCAGCGCCTCGGCGGCGGCGGCCAGCAGCGATGCGCTGGCGGCACTGGACAGCCGCCTGACGGCGATCGAGGAAGGCCTGGCGGCCAATGCGCCGGACATGGAGGGCCTGCAATCCGCCCTGTCCGAGGATCTGGGCGCGGCGGTCGAGGGCCTGCGCGGCGCCCTGAGCGACGAGATCGCGGCCTCTGCCAAGGCCCAGAACGAGACGATCAGGGCGGCGCTGGCGCAGGTCAGCGAGGGCATGCAGGAAAGCGCCCGGGTGGCGGCGGCGGCGGTGGCCGCTGCGGCACCCGGTGGCACGGGCGAGGCGGGGGCGGCCCCGGCGGGCGCGGCCACCGTGTCGGATGCGCTGGGCGTGGGACAGACGGCGCTTTTCGCCGATGGCAAGGTGCGGGTCTTTGTGTCGCGCATCGACCCGGCGGGCGGCTCTGCGGTTCTGTCCATTGGCGGCACGGCGGTGACGCTGGGGTCCGGCGGCTCTGCCAAGGTCGCGTTGAACGGCGGCGCCTGTACGGTCTCTGTCATGGCGCTGACAGAGCAGGGCGTGACGCTGGGGTCGGACTGCGATGCAGCCGCCGAAGCGCCCGAGGCGGAAGAGGCCGCGAACGTGGCGCCCGAGGACGGGGTGAAGCCGGGCAACGCCATCGGGCTTGCGGAGGGCGGCCTGCGGGTCTTCGTGGCCTCGCTGAACGAGGCGGATGCCACGGCCCGGATCGCGATCAACGGGGTTCAGACCTACGTGGTGGCCTCGGGTCAGTCTGTCGAGGTCGAGAGCGGCGACCAGACCTGCACCGTGACGGTGACCGGGGTCGGCAACGGCATGGTCGGACTGGAGGGCAGCTGCGGCTGAGGCGCTTCGCCCGGCCTTGCGGGCGGGCGGCCGGTCCCGGCTAGCGTTTCTCCTGCCGTGTAAGACGGGGGCTTTGCCCCCGGACCCCCAAGGGTATTTTGAAGACCAAAGAAGGTGAGGGCGGTCCCCCAGAGGATCGGGGGCGCCCTGTGTCCGAGGCGCGGCATGCGTCGGCTTGGCGGCCCCCTTTTGGCCGTGGCGGGCAGGGTCAGAAGCGGTGCGCCAGTGTCAGGTGCCACGCGGCGCCCGCCGCATCGCCGTCCGTGCCCGCGAGGATCACGCTGGTGTCAGGGCGGAAGCGGTACTCTCCCGCCAGCCCCCAGGCGTCGTCCCCGCCGCCGCGCACGGCTTCTCCGAACGCCATGAAGCTCAGGGTCTCCGTCGCAGTCCAGGTCATGTCGAAGGCCAGCGCGTCGTCGCGGTCGTTGCCGTCGGGCGACAGCAGCGTCAGACCGGCCTCGGCCTGCGGTCCAAGCGCGACCCGCGTGCCCAGCTTGGCGTCGACCCGGTCGGGGCCGCCGTGTTCCCGGACGCTCTCGACCGCTGCGGCGATCTGCCAGCCCGTGCCCTGATAGGAGGCCGCGACAGAGGCCGCGTCGAAGCCGCCCTTGTCGTCCTTGTGGGCCGAGACCATCCAGCGCAGCGCGCCCTGTGTGAACTGCGCCGAGACGCCGAAGGGCACGGCGGTCGCCCGCATCGCCTCGACCGTGGCATGGGATCGCGCGTATTCGATCCGCTCGTAGGCAAGGAAGGGCGCCGCGCGCTCGAAGACCGAGGGCAGGACGCTGTCATAGGCGGGCCGCACCACGCCGAACCGGAAACGGTCGTCCCAGGCGAAGGCGGCATAGGTTTCATGCGGGCGCTTGCCCTCCAGCACCACCATGTAGGTGCCCGCCTCGAAGCTCAGCGGGATCCGGCGTGACAGCGGCACCGTCAGGGTGACGTCGACCATGCCCACGCCCCGCGTGCCCTCGGTGCCGGTGGCCCCAAGGCCCACCGTGCCGTCGAAGGAAAGCCCCTGCGCAAGGGCGGGGACGGGGGCCAGGAGGGCGAGCAGAAGGCAGGGCAGGCGGGTGGTCATGGTGGTCCGGTCTTTCGTCAGTGCGGACGGCAGAGTTTCATGCAGCCGCAGCATTGCCTAGTCCGAAAAACCGGACAGCGCGCAGATGGCGCGGAACTGTGGCGGGAAGGCGCTCAGGCGTATTGCCTCAGAATCTGGCGCAGGTCGTCCAGCGTATTGGCCTCGTCCACCGCCTTGTCGTGACGCCAGCGCGCCATGCGGGGAAAGCGCAGCGCGATGCCGGATTTATGGCGCGGGCTTTCGTGGATACCCTCGAAGGCGATCTCGAAGACATGCTCTGGCTTGACCTGCCGCACCGGGCCGAAGCGTTGCAGCGTGTTGCGCCGCACCCATGCGGTGATCCGGGCGAACTCTTCGTCGGTCAGGCCGGAATAGGCCTTGGTGAAGGGCACCAGCCCGTTGCCGTCGCGCACCGCGAAGGTGAAGTCGGTGAACAGGTTGGCGCGCCGCCCCGATCCCTGCTGCGCATAGATCAGCACCGCGTCCACGGTCAGCGGGTCCAGCTTCCACTTCCACCAGTCGCCCTTCTTGCGGCCCGACAGGTAGGGCGAGTCCCTGCGCTTCAGCATCAGGCCCTCGGCGCGCTGGGCGCGGGCGGTTGCGCGGGTCGCTGCCAGGGCCTGCCAGTCGTCGAATGCGAGGGCAGGGGACAGGCGGACTGGCGCGTCCTCGGGCAGCGGCGCCAGAAGGGTCTGGAGATGCGCGCGCCGCTCTGCCATGGGCCGGTCGCGCAGGTCGCGGCCCCTGTGTTCCAGCAGGTCATAGGCCAGCAGGACCACGGGCGCCTCTTTCAGCAGCTTTTTCGGCACGGTCTTGCGCCCGATGCGCGGTTGCAGCGCGTTGAAGGGCATCGGGGCGGCGCCGTCCCAGGCCACGATTTCACCATCCAGAACGGTGCCGGCGGGCAGGAAATCCGCGGCGCGGGCGAACTCGGGGAAGCGGTCGGTGATCAGTTCCTCGCCCCGCGACCACAGGTGGTGCCCGGCCTCGCGCAACAGCAACTGGCCGCGAATGCCGTCCCACTTCCACTCGGCCTGCCAGTCCTGCGGGGACCCCAGCTGCCCGGGCTCGGTGTCCAGCTGGTAGGCAAGGTAGAAGGGATAGGGCCGGCTCTCGTCGGCCTCCGGGTCCTCGGCCTCGATCAGCGCGTGCCAGGAGGTCGTCTCGGGCGTCCAGCCGCCCATCAGCTTGTGCGCCAGTACCGGCTCGTCCTGCCCGGTCGCCATGGCCAGCGCGCGGGTCATCAGCTTGCGGCTGACCCCGATGCGGAAGCCGCCGGTGATCAGCTTGTTGAACAAGAAGCGCCCGGTGTCGTCCAGCTGGTCCCAGGCGTCGAGGATCGGTGTGCTCCGCTCCTCCTGCGGCAGGTCGTGAAGGGCGCGTAGCATGTTGATCCAATAGGACAAACTGTGGTCCGATGCGCGTGAGGGCGGGGGCAGGACAAGTGCAATGGTCTCGGCCAGGTCGCCGACGATGGGGTGGCAGTCCTCGATCAGCCACAGCGGCAGACCCGCGCGCTCTGCCGCCAGGGCGCGCAGCTGCGTGGTGGTGATGGCCCGGCGTGGGCGGCGCCCGGAAAACAGCGCCACGCACCACAGCTTGTCCTCCTCCGGCGCCTGCTCGAAATACTCGGCCAAAGCCCTTGTCTTCACGGAGGTTTTCGTCGTCTGGTCGAGGGCGTTGAAAAGCGCGGCAAAGCGTTTCACGCGGCATCCTCCGCGCTGTCGTCCTCTTCACCGCCGAATTCTGTCGGAACCACCCGCGCGGCATAGCCCTCTTCACTCAGGTGTCGCGCGAAGATGTCCGTGTAACCATGCGTTGTATATATGTTTTCCGCGCCCGTTGCGGCGATGGCCTCGTGTAGCCCGGTCCAGTCGGCATGATCCGACAGCACAAAGCCCCGGTCCATGGCCCGCCGCCGCCGTATGCCCCGCAGCATCATCCAGCCAGAGGCAAAACCCGTCGCCGATGGCCGGAATCGCCGCGCCCACTGGCTGCCAAGCGCCGAGGGCGGCGCCAGCACCAGCGCGCCCGCATGGGCCTTGAGGTCGAGATCGGGCGTCACCCGCACGGTCTGCGGCAGCACGTAGCCCTGTTCGCGCAGGACCGCGTTGGTGGCTTCAACCGCGCCATGGGTCAGGATCGGGGCGACGGGCTCCAGCAGGCTCAGGACCCGCTGCGCCTTGCCAAGCGAATAGGCCCCCAGCAAGGAGAACTTGCCTTCGGCGGCATTGGCGGCCCACCAGGCATTGATCTCGCGCGCCACCTCGGTCTGATCGGGCCAGTTGAAGACCGGCAGGCCAAAGGTGCACTCGGTCACGAAATGCTGGCAGGGCACCGGCTCGAAGGCCTCGCAGAAGCCGTCCTGCGCGGTCTTGTAGTCGCCAGAGACCACCCAGACCACGCCGCCCACCGCGACCCGGATCTGGGCAGAGCCGGGCAGGTGGCCCGCCGGGTGGAACGAAACCTCGGCACCGCCGATGCGCCGCACCTCGCCGTAGCCGATGCCCTCGGCTTCGATCTCGCCCAGCCGGTGGCGCATGACCGGCAGCGCCGCCTCGGTTGCAAGGTACCGCCCATGCCCGGGGCGGGCGTGATCCGCGTGGCCATGGGTGATCAGCGCCCGGTCCACGGGGCGCCATGGGTCGATGTAGAAATCGCCCGCAGGGCAGTAGATGCCCCGCTCGGTAAAGGTCAGAACGGGATCGGCCATGGCGGGAAGCTAGGCGGCGCCCGCCCGGCTTCAATCCCGCAAACGCGCGGCAGGCCATGCCGCCGAAGCAAGGCGCACACCGCCCCAAGCCCTTCAGTGCCCCAGCCGACCAAGGCAGGCAGGGACGCCCCTTCCGTTTCTTCTGTCCAAAAATATCCCGGGGGGCTGCGCAGCAGCGGGGGCAGAGCCCCTTCCGACGCCGCCTCTCACCCCGTCAGGCGCGTAACGCGACCTCTTCCGAGGTCGAGTCGAACAGCGCGATCATCTCCGCGTGCACCCGGTCGCGCAGCGCCGGGGCTTCCATCATGACTTCGTGCTCGCCGCCCTCTACCATCTCCAGCCGCCCGCCGGGCCAGCGCGCCATCCGGTTGCGGATGCGGTCGACATCGACGATGCGCTCGTTCGTGCCGCAGAAGGTCACGCAGGGCAGATCGGGTGAGGCGCGGCGGTTCAGCTCCCGCATCTCCGTCAGCGCCTCGTGCAGCCAGTGCAGCGAGGGTCCGCCCAGTTGCAGTTCCGGGATCGCCATGACCTGCCGGCGCATGTAGTCCCACATCGCCGGGTCGGTGGTCAGCAGGTTGCCGTCGAAGGCCGCCGAGGCGACATAGCTGTCGACCCCGGTGCCCGGCGCGAACATATGCCCCAGCCCGACCGATTTCGACAGGCGGCTGACGGCCCATGCGGCGGGGCGGACCGGGTTGGCGATGCGAATGCCCCACATCGGCCCGGTGAACACGCAGGAGGCCACCTCCAGCCCGTCCATCGCCGCGCGCAGCCCGATGCAGCCGCCCATGGAATGCCCCACAAGGTGGCGCGGCCCGGGCAGCGCCATCTCGTCGGCCAGCGCCGCCATGGCAGTCACGTCGCGCTGATAGTCGCAGAAGAGGCCCACGTGACCGGTGCGGCGCTCAGCCAGCATCCGGTCGGCAAGCCCCTGTCCGCGCCAGTCGATGGCCAGCGTGTGATACCCGGCCTCGGCCAGCACGCGCGCGGTGCGGCCGTATTTCTCGACATATTCGGTGCGGCCCGGGAACAGCAGCACCGTCCCCCGCTCTCCCTCTCCGGGGAAATGGGCCACGCGCAGGCGCAGCCCGTCAGAGGCCGTTACCCAGAAGGCACGGCTGTCCAGCGGACCCTCGGCGAGGGCGCTGTCGAAGGGAGCGGGGGACAGGGTCATCAGCTCAGGACCTGTGCCAGCCGCATGGCGGCGGACATGTCGCCGTCGACCGCCAGCTTGCCGGACATGAAGGCGCTGGTGGGGTCCAGATCGCCCGACAGGATCGCCTCGAAGGTGTCCTGCGAGGCGGTCAGGGTCACGTCGGCGGCCTCGTCGCCGGCATGTGCGCCGTTCTCGTCGATGATCAGGCTGCCCTCATCCTCGATCACGAATTTCGCGGTGCCGTCAAAGCCGTCTCCGGCCATCTTGGCATTCAGCGCAGTCACGGCAGCGCTTACGGTGTCGCTCATCTGTCTTCCTCAGTCTCTCTCAAAAACGTGCTCTGGCAATGCAGCCTGCATCGGCTACATTACGAACAGGTTATGAGGACGGGTCCCATGGATTTCAAATCTACCGCCACGGCATTTCTGGCCGTAGTCATGTTTTCCCTACCCTACGCTGCGTCAGCGCAGGCGCCCTCGGCGGAGGACCGCGCAGGGCGGCTGTTGTCCCGGCTGGCCGAGGCAGAGGACGACAGCGCGGCGCGCCGTCTGGAATCGCAGATCATGGCCGAATGGTCCAAAAGCGGCTCTCCGGCGATGGACCTGCTGCTGAAACGCGGCCGCGACGCGCTGGAGGTGGACAATATCGAGGGCGCGCTGGAGCATTTCACCGCGCTGACCGACCACGCCCCGGGTTTCGCCGAGGGCTGGCACGGGCTGGCGCTGGCCTTCTACCAGGCCGAGATGTTCGGCCCGGCGATGGATGCGCTGGAGCATGTTCTGGCGCTGAACCCGCAGCACTTCGCCGCGCTGAAGGGCGTCGGCGCGATCAACGAGCAGGTGGGGCGGCACGCCCTTGCCTATGACGCCTATCAGCGCGTACTGGAAATGCGGCCGCACGACGAGGATACCCTTGGCGCGATAAAGCGGCTGGAAGGCGAAGTCATGGGCGTGACGCTCTAGCGTCGGCGTCCCGGAATACCCCGGCAGCGGGGCAGGATAGGCGGGCAATGCCCCAGCATTCTCGGATCGCGGCCGTTCTTGGCCCGACCAATACAGGCAAGACCCACTACGCGATCGAGCGGATGCTGGGCTATCGGACCGGCGTCATCGGGCTGCCCCTGCGGTTGCTCGCGCGCGAGGTCTATGACCGCATCGTCGCGGCGCGCGGTCCCTCTGTCGTGGCCCTGGTCACGGGCGAGGAACGCATCGTGCCGCCGCGCACGCAATACTGGGTCTGCACCGTAGAGGCGATGCCCGAGGGCATGGGCGCCGATTTCGTCGCCATCGACGAGATCCAGCTTTGTGCCGACCCCGAACGCGGCCATGTCTTCACCGACCGCCTGCTGCGCATGCGCGGCACGCATGAGACGCTGTTCCTCGGTTCCGACACCATGCGCGGGCCGATTGCCGGGCTGGTGCCGGGGGTGGAATTCGTGCGGCGCGAACGCATGTCGCAGCTGGTCTACGCGGGATCGAAGAAGATCAGCCGCCTGCCCGCGCGCACGGCCATCGTCGGGTTTTCCATTGACAACGTCTATGCCATCGCGGAACTGCTGAAACGCCAGAAGGGCGGCGCGGCGGTGGTCATGGGGGCGCTCAGCCCCCGGACGCGCAACGCGCAGGTGGAATTGTACCAGAACGGCGAGGTGGATTACCTCGTGGCGACCGATGCCATCGGCATGGGGCTGAACCTCGATATCGACCACGTCGCCTTTTCCGCGCTGACCAAGTTCGACGGGCGGCGGATGCGGCCCCTGCAACCCAACGAGCTGGCGCAGATCGCGGGCCGGGCGGGGCGGGGCATGAGCCACGGCACTTTCGGCGTCACCGGCGAGGCCGGACCGATTCCCGACGAGTGGGTCGAGGCCATCACCAGCCATTCCTTCACGCCGCTGAAGAAGCTGAACTGGCGCAATGCCGACCTGCGCTTCGGCTCTATCGCCGCGCTCGAGGCGTCGCTGGACGCGTCGCCGGCGGATGACCGCCTGTCCAAGGCGCGCGAGGCCGACGACCTGCGGGCGCTCCGGGCGCTGTCCGGCGAAACAGAGGTCATGGCGCGGGCCTCGGACCCGGCCTCGGTCAAGCTTTTGTGGGATGTCTGCCGCATCCCCGACTTCCGCGGCATTTCGAACGCGGAACATGCGTCGCTGCTTGGCGTTATTTTCGGACATCTGCATCAGGAGGGGCACGTCCCCGACGATTTCCTCGCGCGGCAGGTGAAGCGGATCGACCGGACCGACGGCGACATTGACACATTGTCGAAACGGCTGGCGTATATCCGCACATGGACCTATGTGGCGCAAAGGCGCGGTTGGGTTCGGGACGAAGACCATTGGCGCGACGCCACGCGCGCTGTAGAAGACAGCCTGTCGGATGCGCTTCACGCGGCTCTGACGCAAAGATTTGTAGACCGGCGGACCAGCGTTCTGCTTCGCCGGTTGAAACAGAAGGAGGCCCTCTTGGCCGAGGTAAACGATCAGGGTGAAGTCACCGTCGAAGGGCAATTTGTCGGTCGGCTCGAGGGATTCCGGTTCCGTCAGGACAAGGACGCGACCGGGCAGGAGGCCAAGACCTTGCGTCAGGCCTCGGTGCAGGCTTTGACGCCGCATTTCCACCTGCGCGCGGACCGCTTCTACAACGCGCCCGATACCGAGATCGACTATACCGAACAGGGCGGGTTGATGTGGGGCGATCAGGCGGTCGGCAAGCTGGCCAAGGGCGACGACCCGCTGAAGCCGCGCGTCGTGGCCTTTGTCGATGACGAGGCCGGGCCGGATGTGGCGCAGAAGGTCGAGCGCCGGTTGCAGCACTTCATGGACCGCAAGATCGCCGCGCTGTTCGAGCCGCTGGTCAAGATGCGCGACGACGAGGCGCTGACCGGCCTGGCGCGGGGCTTTGCCTTCCGTCTGGTCGAGGCAATGGGTGTGATCCCGCGGGCCGAGGTCGCCGATGACGTCAAGGCGCTGGATCAGGACGCCCGCGGCGCGCTGCGCAAGCACGGCGTGCGGTTTGGCCAGTACACGATCTTCATGCCGCTTCTGCTGAAGCCCGCTCCGACCCGGCTGCGGCTGGTGCTGTGGTCGCTGGCCAACGGGCTGGACATCTTCCCCGAGGCGCCGCCTCCGGGTCTGGTCACGGTGCCGAACGTGCAGGACGTGCCGGACCAGCATTACACGCTGGCGGGGTATCGCAAGGCCGGGCAGCGCTCGATCCGCATCGACATGCTGGAGCGTCTGGCCGACATGCTGCGGGCCGAGGATTCGCGCGCAGGCTTCGAGGCCAAGGCCGACATGCTGTCGATCACCGGCATGACGCTGGAACAGTTCGCCGACCTGATGGGCGGCCTGGGCTATCGCGCCGAGCAGGGCGAGCGCACCAAGGTGAAGCCCGCCGATGCGGTGGTTCAGCCCGAGACCGGCGAACAGGTCGAGGGTGCGGCCACGCAGCTGCCCGAGGACACGCCGGTGATGGACGTCGCCGCCGAGACGTCGCCCGCATTGGAACCCGGTGCGAGCGAGACGCCCACACCCGCCGACGTGGCGGAACCCGTCGCCGCGCTGGAGGACGAGGGCGAGGCGCCGGTCTCGACCGAGCCTGCCGAGGTGACGGACGCGGCCTCGAACGAGGCGGTGGTTGCGGAGACGCCGGAAGAAGAGATCCTGCCCGGCACCGCGCCGGACGAGGCGCTTGCGGGCGCCGAGACCGAGGTCTTCTATACCTTCACCTGGGGTGGCAACCGCGGCAACAACCGCGGCGGTCAGCGTCGCGGTGCCGGCGGCGGCAAGCCCCGCCGGGATGCCGCTGGCGGCGACCGTCCGCGCGGCGAGCGTGGCGACCGCTCCGGCGGTGGCGGCAAGGGCAAGGGTCCGAAGGGCAAGGGCGGCAAGGGGCCGAAAGGCGACCGGGATCGCGGACCGAAGAACTTCGAGTCGCGCCCGCCCCGCAAGGAAAAGCAGATCGACCCGGACAACCCCTTCGCGGCGGCGCTGATGGGGCTGAAGGACCGCTCTTGAGCGAGCCCGCGACGCGCCTGCGGCTGGACAAGTGGCTGTGGCAGGCGCGTTTCTTCAAGACCAGATCGCTGGCGGCCAAGGTGGCGGCCAGCGGTTCCTGCCGGGTCAACGGCAACCCGGTCTCGAAACCGGCCCATGCCGTCGTTCCGGGCGACGTGCTGACCTTCCCGCAGGCCCGTGACATTCGCGTGATCCGCGTCCTCGCACTGGGCGAGCGGCGCGGCCCGGCCCCCGAGGCGCAGGCGCTTTACGAAGACCTGTCCCCGCCAGAGCCGAAAACCGCGATGGATGTTCCGCCTGTGCGCCGTCTGGAAGGCAATTCTCGTCCCACCAAGCGGGACCGCAGGAAACTCGATCTTGATCGCCGGGGGGAGGTTGAATGATCCGCCGGGCTGGATTAGCAACACCCCGAGAACCGAGAGTTGCGCCATGACATACGTCGTCACCGAGAACTGCATCGCCTGCAAATACACCGATTGCGTGGAAGTCTGCCCCGTGGATTGCTTCTACGAGGGTGAGAACACGCTGGTGATTCATCCCGACGAGTGCATCGACTGTGGCGTCTGCGAGCCCGAATGCCCCGCCGACGCGATCCGCCCGGACACCGAGCCGGACATGGAGAAGTGGGTCGAGTTCAACCGCAAGTACTCGGAACTCTGGCCGGTCATCATTTCCAAGAAGGACCCGATGCCCGAGGCAGAGGAACGCGACGGCGAGGAAGGCAAGATGGAGAAGTACTTCTCCGAGGCGCCAGGCGAGGGCGGCTGATTCGCGTCTGAACGGCGCCTGCCGGGGGTGAGAATTCGCGCAGGTCGTTGAAAAAGCGATGTAATCTACTCTTCCGGCGAGATGCTGGGAAGAGGCGCTTTTTTGTGTTATATTCCTCTTCTACATGATGACATCACGCGCGCCCGCCCCGGCCCGTAGGCCAGTGGGGGCATAGTTCAGGGGACAAACAACACAGATGACCGGGAATCGCTGCGATCCCCGATCGTCTTTTTTGTCGCCTGACGATGCGCGAGCTGCGAGGACCCAAATGACCAAAGCGAAGAAACCCGAATTCCGTCCGAATGATTTTGTTGTGTATCCGGCCCACGGTGTCGGCCAGATCGTGTCGATCGAAGAGCAGGAAGTGGCCGGGCTGAGCCTGGAGCTTTTCGTGATCTCCTTCGAGAAGGACAAGATGACCCTGCGCGTGCCGACGCACAAGGCATCGGAAATCGGTATGCGCTCTCTCAGCTCTCCGGACGTGGTGAGCGAGGCGATGAAGACGCTGAAGGGCAAGGCCAAGGTCAAGAAGGCGATGTGGTCGCGCCGCGCGCAGGAGTACGAGCAGAAGATCAACTCGGGCGACCTGATCGCCATCGCAGAGGTCGTGCGCGACCTGCACCGCGCCGACGACCAGCGCGAGCAGTCCTATTCCGAGCGTCAGCTTTACGAAGCCGCGCTGGAGCGTCTGACCCGCGAGATCGCCGCCGTATCCGGTGACGAGGCCGCCGCCGCCCGCCAGGTCGACGAGGTGCTGGGCCTGCGCGCCGCCTGATCCGCTTGGGATTGACTTGAGACGCCCTCGCGGGAGACCGCGGGGGCGTTTTCGTTTGGGGGCGGGGGAAAGAGCGTGTCGGGCGGCGCCGCATGGCTTGCGACCCGTCGGTCGAGCTTCGGCAAAGGGGGAACTTGTCGGGCGGTCGGGCCTGTCGCCCGAGGGAACGTTCCGATCTACCACCATGCGCGGAATCAAGGCCGCAGGCCGCCGCGCCATCATGCCGGAAGCATGTCTCCGACATGACGGGCCGTCCGTCCCGCCAAAGGCGGGCCAAATCTGATCGGCGCACCTTCGGTGCGACGGCCCGGCGATTTGGCAGGGCGAGGAACTTATCGGGCGGTCCGAGGGGGCGGTCCGATCCACCACCAAGCGCGGAAGCAAGGCCGCAGGCCGCCGCGCCATCGCAGGGCCGTCCCGGGGCCCGGCGATTTGGCAAATGCAGGCGCGACCTGACGGAGGGCATACGGGCTTTGCCGGGATAAACTGCCATCCAGCAACGGTGGATCGCCGAACCACGGCCCTGCGATGGCGCGGCTCAAAGTGCGGTGTAAGGTGGGTACGACGGCACCTTCCCGGTTCAGGCCGCGTCCTGCTTGGCCCGTTCCTCCAATGCGGTGAAGAGCGCCGTTTCCAGGGACTTCTCCAGCTCCTTCGCCCGCGCGATATAGGCGTGGTTCTCTGAGGCGGGCAGGGAAGGATCCCACAGCTCTGCCAGTTCGCGCACCGTCGCGCGGTCGTGGTGGTAAAAGGTTTCCTCGGCGATGGCGGCCTCGAATTCGCTCATGCCGACGTTCTCCAGCACGTAGCGCCCGGCCCGCAGCGACGAGTCGAACATCTCGCGCACGATGTCATTGGCCCCGGCCTTGTAGAGCGCGTAGACATGCACCCGGTCGCGGGCGCGGGCGATGATATGCAGGTCGGGCCGCACGCGCCGGGCGTAGGCCACCAGCTTCGTCGTGGCCTTGGGATCGTCCAGCGCCGCAAGCAGGACGCTCGCCTTCTCGATCCCGGCGGCGTGCAGCAGCTCCGGGCGGGTCGGGTCGCCGAAGAAGCCCTTGTAGCCGAAGCGGCGCATCAGCTGGATGGTCTGCATGTCGTGGTCCAGCACCACCGTGCGATAGCCCGCGCCCTGCACCAGCCGGTTCACCACCTGCCCGAACCGCCCGATGCCCGCGATGATGACCGGCCCGCTGTCGTCGATCACGTCGGGCTTGTGATCGGGCCCGGCGGCTGCGGCGATCCGGCGGTTGATGGCGTCGAAGAGCAGGAACAAGAGCGGCGTGATCAGCATCGACAGCGCCACGACCAGCAGCAGCCGGTTGCCGAGGTTCTGGGTCAGGACGCTTTGCTGCAACCCGAAGGAAATCAGCACGAAGCCGAACTCGCCGGCCTGCGCGAGGCCAAGGGTGAACAGCCATTGCCCGCGCTTGCGCAACCCGAAGATGCGCGCCAGCGTGTAAAGCACAGTGCCCTTCAGCAGGATCAGCCCCAGCGCCAGTCCGAGGATCAGGAAGGGTTCCTGCAGCAGGCGTTCGACGTCGATGCCCGCGCCGACGGTGATGAAGAAAAGCCCCAGCAGCAGGCCCTTGAAGGGCGCGATGTCGGATTCCAGCTCGTGCCGGAACTCCGAGTTGGCCAGCACCACCCCGGCAAGGAAGGTGCCGAGCGCGGGCGAGAGGCCCACCATCAGCATCAGCGAGCCGATGCCCACGACGATCAGCAGGGCGACGGCGGTGAACATCTCGGGCAGGCGCGCGGCATGGATGAAGCGGAACAGCGGGCGCGCGCCGTAGATCCCCGCGAGGATGATCGCCGCGACCATGCCCAGCGTCACCAGCGCCGCGCCCCAGCCCGGCAGATCGGCCACCAGCGACAGTGATTCATGGCCCGCGTCGGAATGTTCCACCGAGGGGCGCCGGATCGAGCCGTCGGGCGAGAGCATCACCGTCGGCCCCGTCGCCAGCAGCGGCAGGGCGATCAGCATCGGGATCACCGCGATATCCTGCGTCAGCAGCACCGAAAAGGTCGCACGGCCGCCGTTGGTTTCCATCAGGCCCTTCTCGGTCAGGGTCTGCAGCACGATGGCGGTCGAGGACAGCGCGAGGATCATGCCCACCGCCAGCGCCGTCTGCCAGACCAGCCCGAAGACCATCGCGGCAATCATGATGGCCAGCATGGTCATGACCACCTGTAGGCCCCCCATGCCGATCAGGCGGTGGCGCATGTCCCACAGCGCCCGGGGCTCCAGCTCCAGCCCGATGATGAAGAGCATCATGACCACGCCGAACTCGGCGAAATGCTGGATGTCCTCGGTATGGGCGACGAGGCCCAGCCCCGGCCCGATGATCAGGCCGGCCATGAGGTATCCCAGCACCGATCCCAGCCCCAGCCGCGCGGCGATCGGCACCGCGATCACCGCGGCTCCGAGGAAGATCGAGGCCTGAAGCAGGAAGGATTCCACGTGTTGTCCCCTTGGGTTGGCGAGTCACCCCATGATGCGCGGGGCGGGGCGGGAAACGCAACATGACGGGCGCGGATTCGCGGGCGGCTTGCCGGGATCGCGGCGTCTTTCAGCGGCCCTCACAGCAGTGGGTGGGCCGGGGGGTGGTTTCTGGCAGGGGTGAACCTCTGGCGCGCGCGCGGGGCTCCGCCCCCGGCCTTCGGCCCCGCCGAGGTATATGGCGGGCCAAAGAAGCAGGTGGGGGCGGCCCCCGGGGCGGTCCGTTCAGGCCGAGAGGGGGCCGGAGGCGGTGCGGCCGGGCAGGCGCGGCATCAGGCGCGACCAGCGCGGCGCTGTTTCGGCGGGCAAGAGCGCGCGCAGGCGGGACAGGGCCATGTCCCCGGCAAAGACCGCGCGGTAGAGCGGGAACACGCCCGGGCGCAGGTAGGGCGACCAGTGGCAGACAAGGCGTTCCGGCGGCCGGATGGGAAAGCCCGCCCGGCGCAGGGCGCGCAGGCTGTCGGGGTCGTCCAGTTGCAGGGTCACGAGGTTGGGCAGGTCCGGCGCGCCCTGTCCCAGCATGTGGTCGGGGCCGGGGCTGTCCGGGGCGATCAGCCTTTCGCTGAGGAAGTCGAAGAGGTCGTTCTCGCGGCTGGTGACGTTGAGCACCTGCGTCTGCAAGGCAGCGGGGGTTTCGAGCGCGCGGCGCGCGGTGCCTGCGTATTCGGCGGCGGCCAGCAGGATGGCCCGGTTGACGGTGCGGGGGTCCGCGCTGGCGATGGCGCGCAGCGCGACGCGGGCGCCCAGCGAATGCGCGATCAGGTTGACCGGGCGCGCGGGGGCGAGACGGCGAAGATCGGCCAGCAGTTCGGCCAGCGCCTCTCCGGCTGCGGCGGCGTGCCGGTGGGCCTGCCAGATCGAGCCGCGCGCCTGCCAGCCGAAGGAGATCCCCAGCCCCTCGCCGGGCTGGCCGCGCAGGCCAAGGTGGCGGGGCCAGCTGACAACGCGCGGCTGGCCCAGCGCCGGGCGGCGCGCGAAGATCGAGCCATGCGGGCAGTGCAGCGCGTGACCGGGCTGGTACTTGTAGCCGTGGATCATCACCGTGACCGGGCCGGGGTCGCGCGACAGGGCGTGGCGCAGCACCGGCAGGAGCGGCGCCCGCGCCTCATGCAGCGCCGCGCCCTTTTCGGTTACCGTGAGCCGTAGCATTGGCATCGTGCCCGTCCACTATATCTGGTGCATTCCCCTTGGCGATGAGACTGACCCGGCTCTGTGAAACCTCGGTTACAGGCGCGTGACGGTCTTGAAACGCGGCCTTAACCGCTCTATGGCAGGGAGCGTGGCGCTTTGTTTACCGGATTGCGGGCCACGTTAAACATTCCGCTAAAGAGGTCAGACGAAAGGCCCCTTTCGCTTGACCGCGATGGGGCTTTTTTGTTGCGAAGGATCTAGGGCATGGCACGAGGCAAACAGACCGAACTGGTGCACGGCGGCACCAAGCGCAGCCAGTGGGGAGAGGTCAGCGAGGCGATCTTCCTGACGCAGGGTTTCGTCTATGACAGCGCCGAGGCGGCGGAGGCCCGGTTCAAGAAGACCGGTCCCGACGAATTCATCTATGCGCGCTACGGCAACCCGACCGTAGCGATGTTCGAGGAGCGCATGGCGCTGCTGGAAGGCGCCGAGGACGGATTCGCCTGCGCCTCGGGCATGGCGGCGGTCAATGGCGCGCTTTGTTCCATGCTGAAGGCGGGCGATCACGTGGTGTCGGCCCGGGCGCTCTTTGGCTCCTGCCTTTACATCCTCGAAGAGGTGCTGACCCGCTACGGGGTCGAGGTCACCTTCGTCGACGGCGGGGATCTGGCCGCATGGGAGGCGGCGATCCGCCCGGACACCAAGGCGGTGTTCTTCGAATCCATGTCCAACCCGACCCTGCGGCTGGTGGACATCGCGGCTGTGGCCAGGCTGGCCCATGCGCAGGGTGCGCTGGTCGTGGTGGACAATGTCTTTTCGACCCCGGTTTATTCGAAGGCCATCGAACAGGGGGCGGATCTGGTGGTCTATTCGACCACCAAGCACGTGGACGGGCAGGGGCGCTGCCTTGGCGGCATCATCCTTGGCCAGCGCGAGCATATCCGCGGCGTGGTCGAGCCCTACATGAAGCACACTGGCGGCTCGATGAGCCCGTTCAACGCCTGGGTCATGCTCAAGGGGCTGGAAACCCTGGGCCTGCGGGTGCGCGCCCAGACAGAGGGCGCGGTGCGGATCGCCGAGGCCCTGCAGGGCCACCCGAAGCTGGCGCAGATGATTTACCCGGGCCACCCCGACCACCCCGACCACGCGCTGGCGCAGGCGCAGCTGGGGGCGGGCGGCACGATGATCGCGCTGGACCTTAAGGGCGGGAAAGAGGCGGCCTTCCGCTTCCTGAACGCGCTTGAAGTGGTCATCATCTCGAACAACCTTGGCGATGCGAAATCGATCGTGACCCATCCCGGAACCACCACGCACAGCCGCCTGACTCCCGAGCAGCGAGAGCAGCTGGGGATCTCCGAGGGGCTGGTGCGGCTGTCGGTGGGCATCGAGGATCCGGCGGATCTGATCGCGGATCTCATGGGGGCGCTCGAGGCGGTCTGAGGCATAATCCTTGGACTTTGATCCGATCAGTCGTATTTCACGTATGTCTTACCGAGAATGGAACCTGCGCAGGGCAGGCCATAGGTTAGAACGTGACTGACGACGGACGGGGGCCATGGGCCATGACCATACATACACCGAAGATCGACGGCGAACCGACCCGCGCAGAGGCGGAGGCGGCCCTGGCCGTGCTGCGCCGCTGGGCCACCCAGGCCGAAGGGCAGGAGATCGACGCGCTGGATTCGGCGCTGACGCAGCTGACCGCCGGCTTCGATCCGGCGGGCTACCCGGCGCTGGCGCGCGAGTATCCCGAGGAATTCGCCGTCGATCCGGTCTACAAGGCCTCGCTGCCTGATCTTCAGAACGGGCCGTCCTCGCTGATCCGGGGCGCCCAGCGGGCGATCCAGCACGTCGGTATCTCGAACTTCCGTCTGCCGATCCAGTACCATTCGCGTGACAGCGGCGATCTTGCGCTGGAAACCAGCGTCACCGGCACCGTCAGCCTTGAGGCGGACAAGAAGGGCATCAACATGAGCCGCATCATGCGGTCCTTCTACGTGCATGCGGACAAGACCTTCAGCTTCGAGGTGATCGAGGCGGCGCTGGACGACTATAAGGCCGACCTTGGCAGTTTCGACGCGCGGATCAACATGGCCTTCCGCTTTCCGGTGAAGGTGGAAAGCCTGCGGTCGGGGCTGAAGGGCTACCAGTATTACGACATCGCGCTGGAACTGTTCGAAGTGGACGGTGTGCGGCGCAAGGTCATGCACCTCGATTACGTCTACTCCTCGACCTGCCCCTGCTCCCTGGAGCTGTCCGAACATGCGCGGCGCGAGCGCGGGCAGCTTGCGACGCCGCATTCGCAGCGATCCGTGGCGCGCCTGTCGGTAGAGCTGAACCCCGGCAAGTGCCTGTGGTTCGAAGACCTGATCGACATGTGCCGCCGCGCGGTGCCGACGGAAACGCAGGTCATGGTCAAGCGCGAGGACGAGCAGGCCTTTGCAGAGCTGAACGCCGCCAATCCGATCTTCGTAGAGGACGCTGCACGGCTGTTCGCCGAGCAGCTGCAAGAGGACGAGAGGATCGGCGATTACCGCATCGTTGCCAGCCATCAGGAAAGCCTGCACAGCCATGACGCGGTATCGGTTCTGACCGAAGGCACGCTGTTTGCCTCTGAGAGCCTTGATCCGAAGCTGTTCCAGACGCTGTTTCACGTCGGCTGATGCCTGAAATACAGGCAGCGGCGCCAGAGGCCATCCGGCGCCGTTGTCATTCATGGAGCCTTCACCAGAATCGTGGCAGCATGGTGGCGGGAGGAAACCGAACCCGTCTGAAGAGGTTTCCACGATGCCACGCGACAACGTCCAGATCGGGATGGGGCATGCCTCCATCCATCAGAAGATCGACCGCTATTTCCTTGAAATCGGCCTTGGCCTTAACCCCTACGCCCTGCGGCGCGGGCGCCTGCGCGAGATCATCGTGCTGGAATCCGCTACGGATGCGCAGCTGGCCGAGCTGGGCCTGCGCCGCGAGGAGATCATCAGCTTCGTGTTCCGCGACATTCTCGCCGCGTGACCGCTGCGGTTGCCGCTTTCCCATGCCGCGCTTGCGCGGTAGGGTCGCGGCGATCAGGAACGGGGGCGCAGCCATGCGGACGTTGACGGGACATTGCCTTTGCAGGGCCTGCCGGTTCGAACTGGTGGGTGCACACAATTGGGTCGGTCACTGCCATTGCGAAAGCTGCCGTCGGGCGACCGCCTCGCCGGTGACGACCTTCGTGGGGCACCCGGACGAGGGCTGGCGCTGGCTGTCCGAACGGCTGTGCGAATACGACAGCAGCCCGGGCCGGACCCGGGCCTTTTGCAAGGTCTGCGGCTCTCCGCTGTATTATCGATCCGAGGCATATCCGGGTGAGACGCATTTCTATGCGGCCCTGCTGGACGACCCCGAGGCGGTGACGCCCGACAAGACTTACCACGCGGACGAGGCGCTGAGCTGGGCGCTCTCCTTGCAGGTCTGAGCCGGACCGGACGCCCGCCGATGTTCGATATCCGCCCCGTCGCCTATGTGATCGGCCTGCTGGTCGCGATCCTCGGCGCGATGATGTTCCTGCCGTTGCTCGTCGACCTTGCCGAAGGGCGGGGCGAGTGGCACGTCTTTCTGGAAACCGGCGTGCTGACGATGTTCTGCGGCGGCATGATCGCGCTGGCCTGCGCCAATGGCGTGAAAGAGCATCTGACGCTGCAACAGACCTTTCTGCTGACCACCGGCGTCTGGGTCGCGCTGCCTTTCTTCGGCGCGCTGCCCTTCGTGCTGGGCGCTACCGAGGCCAGTTTCACCGACGCCTATTTCGAGGCCATGTCGGGTATGACGACCACCGGGTCGACGGTCTTCACCCAGCTGGAAACCCTGCCCAAGGGGCTGCTTCTGTGGCGCGGGCTGCTGCAATGGTCCGGCGGCATCGGGGTGATCGTCATGGCCATGGTCTTCCTGCCGGAGCTGCGGGTCGGGGGGATGCAGATCTTCCGATCCGAGGCCTTCGACACCATGGGCAAGATCCTGCCCCGCGCGACGCAGATCGCCTCTTCGATCTCGACCATCTATGTCTCGCTGACGCTGGCCTGCACCGCCTGTTACCTGATCGTGGGCATGAATGCCTTCGATGCCACCGTGCATGCGATGACCACGGTCTCGACCGGCGGCTTCGCCAATTACGACGCCTCTTTCGGGACCTTCTCGGGGCCGGCGGAATACATCGCCTCGGTTTTCATGATCCTCGCGGCGCTGCCCTTCGTGCGCTACGTGCAGATGGTCGGAGGCAACCGTTTCGCCGTCTTCCAGGACATACAGGCGCGGGGGTTCCTCTGGGTGATCGGCGTTCTGACGGTCTGCACGGCGGTGGCGCTTTTGTGGATCTTCCCGCACCACCCGGAACAGGCGGTGCGCGAGGCGCTGTTCAACATCACCTCGATCATCTCGGGGACCGGCTATGCCTCTGTCGACTACATGCAATGGGGGCCGGTGCTGGTGACGATGTTCTTCTACATCGGCCTGATCGGAGGCTGCGCGGGCTCGACTGCCTGCTCGGTCAAGATCTTCCGCTACCAGCTGCTGTTCGCGGCGGTGCGGGTGCAGCTGAAGCGCATCGTCTCGCCGCACGGGGTCTTCGTGACGCGCTACGACGGGCGGCCGGTGGCGCAGGACGTGCTGCGGTCGGTGATGACCTTCTTCGTGTTCTTCGTGGTCTCGCTGGGGGTTTTCGCGGTGGCGCTGTCGCTGACGGGGCTGGACTTTATCACTTCGGTGTCCGGCGCGGCCACGGCTTTGGCCAACGTGGGGCCGGGGCTGGGCGACATGATCGGCCCGGCGGGCAATTTCGCGGGGCTGGGGGATACGGCGAAGTGGATCCTGTGCTTCGCCATGCTGGCCGGGCGGCTGGAGCTGATGGCGGTCTATGTCCTCTTCACCCTGCGGTTCTGGCAGGACTGAGGCGGGGCGATTGGTAGCCTTGGCGCCTTAGGGCGGTCTGCCGCGAGGCGTCGTAGGGCGGGCTTCAGCCCGCCATCAGGGAGAACGGCCCGCTGTATCCGCGGAGACGAGCATCGCTGGGTCTTGGTGGTCCCGCGATCTGACATGTCAGGGCGGCGGTTGTTTCCTGTCATGCCTTCAGACCATCGGGGGTCGCCTGAGTGCGCGACGAACCTCGGGATACCCTCTCCCCAACCACCAAGCCGCGCATCGCCGGGCCAGGGGGCGGCCCGTCATGTCGAAGACATGCCTTTGGCATGATGCGCGGCGGCTTCGCCTTGATTCCGCGCCGGGTGGTTCATCGCAGTGTCCTTGCTCATTGCCGATTGGCATGCGCTTTGGAACGGATAGGTAAGACTTACCGGCAGTCGGCGCGGTCCTCAGCCGCAGGCGGCCAGCCCGCCAACCGCCCAAAAGCGCCCCACCATCACACCGCACCCCGCCAGAAGGCGGGGTGCGTCTGTCTCAGCCCAGTTCCGCCAGACGTGCCAGCGCCTCTTGCAGCTTGGCCTCTTCCATCTCGCGGGCGGCGAGGTTGTCGCGGGCTTCCTCGACCACCTCGGGCGGCGCGGATTCCGCGAACTTGGGGTTCTTCAGCCGCCCGCGCAGTCCGCCGATTTCCTTGGCGAGCTTGGCGATGGACTTCTCCAGTCGCGCCTTCTCGGCGGCGACGTCAATGATATCCGCCAAGGGCATCCCGAAGGTCGCGCCGCCCACCGGCACCGTGACGCAGCCCTTGGGGAACTCCACCACCTCCGACAGGCTCTCGATCCGCGCGAGGCGCTTGATCAGCGCCTCGTTGCGCTCCCACGCGGCGCGGTCCTCGGCGCCCAGACCCGTGACCAGCAGCGGCACATAGAGGCCCGCGGGCACATGCATCTGCGCCCGGGCAGAGCGCACGCCCTCAATCAGCGCGATCACCCAGGACATCTCTGCCTCGGCCTTGCTATCCACCACATCGGCGGCGGCATAGGTTGGCCAGTCGGTGTGGACCAGCATCTTCTGGCGCGTGCCCAGCGTGCCCCAGAGCTCTTCGGTGATGAAGGGCATGATGGGGTGCAGCATGATCAGGCACTGGTCCAGAACCCATGCCATGGTCGCGCGGGTTTCGGTCACCACGGCGGGGTTCTCGTCCGCGAAGAGCGGTTTGGAGAATTCCACGTACCAGTCGCAGACCTTGCCCCAGACAAAGGCATAAAGCGCGTTGGCCGCGTCGTTGAAACGGTACTCCGCCAGCGCGAGGTCGACGGTTTCGCGCACGCGCGCCGTCTCGCCCACGATCCAGCGGTTGACGGTCTGCTGCGCGGGCACGACCCACGCGGGGTCCTTGGCGGTCTCGTGCGCGGTGAAGACCTCGTTCATCTCGGCGAAGCGGCAGGCGTTCCAGAGCTTGGTGCCGAAGTTGCGATAGCCCGCGATGCGGTCCATCGACATCTTCAGCACGCCCCCGATGGACGCCATGGCCGCGTTGTTGAAGCGCAGCGCGTCGGCGCCGTATTCCTCGACGACCTCCAGCGGGTCGATGACATTGCCGGTGGTCTTGGACATCTTCTTGCCCTTCTCGTCGCGGACGAGCTGGTGCAGGTAGACGGTGTGGAAGGGCACCTCGTCCACGACGGCAAGCTGCATCATGATCATCCGGGCGACCCAGAAGAACAGGATGTCAGAGCCGGTGACGAGCACGTCCGTGGGGAAATACTTCTGCATTTCCGGCGTGTCCTCGGGCCAGCCGAGCGTGCCGATGGGCCAGAGGCCGGAGGAGAACCACGTATCCAGCACATCGGCATCGCGGAACATCGGCAGCTGCATCGGGCCGTCGAAGGTGCGGATGGTGCCCTCGTCCGCCACGTCCATGGTCTCGCGCAGGGCTTGCAGGACCTCTGCGGCCTCCTGCGCGTCGGCGACGATGCGGAATTCCGTGCCCTCGGGCGAGATCGCCATGGCCTTCTCGATGGCCTCGGCCTCTGTCGCGGCGCAGACCGGGTACCAGTCTTCCTCGCCGGGGATGTACCAGACCGGGATCTGGTGGCCCCACCACAACTGGCGCGAGATGCACCAAGGCTCGATGTTCTCGAGCCAGTGATAATAGGTCTTCTCACCCGATTCCGGCATGATCTTGATGCGGCCCGAGCGGACGGCGTCGAGCGCGGGGCCCACGACCTTCTCGGCGTCGACGAACCACTGATCGGTCAGCATCGGCTCGATCACCACCTTCGAGCGGTCGCCGAAGGGCTGCATGATCGGCTTGGCCTCGACCAGCGGGACGAGGTTGTCCTCTTCGGTGCGCGCCTCGCCGCCCTCTTCGGGTGCAAGCGGCGCCTTGACCGGCTTGCCGAGGCGCGGGTCGGTGGCCTCTGTCATCACCGCGAGACCCTCGGCGGTGATCTCGGCCACGACCTTCTCGCGCGCCTCGAAGCGGTCGAGACCGCGCAGGTGATCGGGCACGAGGTTCAGCGCGTCGGTCTCTGCCTCGGTGAGGCTTTGCTCGCCCTGCGCCACCTTCATCGCGATGGCGGCGGCCTCGGCATAGGGCGCGCCGTCGGCGCGCATGGTCCCGGCCATGTCCATCAGGCGGTACATCGGGATGCCGCCGCGCTTGGCGACCTGATAGTCGTTGAAGTCATGCGCGCCGGTGATCTTCACCGCGCCCGAGCCAAAGGTCGGATCGGGGTATTCGTCGGTGATGATCGGGATCAGGCGGCGGTGTTCCTTGGGGCCCACCGGGATCTCGCAAAGCTGGCCCACGATGGAGGCGTAGCGGTCGTCCGAGGGATGCACCGCGACCGCGCCGTCGCCCAGCATGGTCTCGGGCCGCGTGGTGGCGATGGAGATGTAGTCGCGCTCTTCCTCGAAAAGCACGGTCCCGTCCTCGTCCTTCTCGACGTAGGTGTAGGTCGCCCCATTCGCGAGCGGGTACTTGAAGTGCCACATGTGGCCCGGCGTCTCGATGTTCTCGACCTCTAGGTCGGAAATAGCCGTCTCGAAATGCGGGTCCCAGTTCACCAGCCGCTTGCCGCGATAGATCAGGCCCTTTTCGTACATGTCGACGAAGACCTTGATTACGGCGTCGTGGAAGTTGCCCTGGCTGTCCGCCTCGGGCGCGCCGGGGGCGCCGGACATGGTGAAGGCGTTGCGCTCCCAGTCACACGAACTGCCCAGCCGGTGCATCTGCTGGATGATGGTGTCGCCGTATTGCGTCTTCCAGTCCCAGACGTGGTTCAGGAAGTCGGCGCGGGTCATGTCGGTGCGGCGCAGGCCCTGCTCGGCCTTCAGCTTTTTCTCGACCTGAAGCTGGGTTGCGATGCCCGCGTGGTCCTGCCCGGACTGCCAGAGCGTGTCGAAACCGCGCATCCGGTGCCAGCGCGTCAGGATGTCCATCAGCGTGTGGTTGAAGGCGTGACCGACGTGCAGGGCGCCCGTCACGTTGGGCGGCGGGAGCATGATGGTGAAGCTCTCGTCGCGGGACTTGTTGGCACCGGCGCGGAAGGCGCCGCTCTCGATCCACTTGGCGGAGAGGCGGGGTTCGGCCTCGGCGGCGTTAAACGTCTTTTCCAGGGGCATGTCGGGACCTCTTTGCTTTGTCCAGACCTGTAGCGAATGGGGGCCGGGAGGGGAAGGGCGCGCGGGTGTGCAGGTGCGGTGCGGCGGGATCGGGCAGGGCGGACCTGTTTGCTGCGCAAAGGCGGCCCGCCCACCCGACCCGGACCCTTTGGGGTGGGGCGGGCGAGTGGGGGGCGGTCCGCCGGGCCAGTCGGCGGCTTGGGTCCCGGGAAGAAGACGGGCCTTGTTTTTGGGGGGGCGCTGGATTGGCGAGGGGATGAGCCGCCATTGGTTTCTGCGGAACCCCGGCCTTGTTCACTGGCTGGAATGCCGGGGCCTGTGTCTGGGGGCGTCCGGTTTGCGAGGGGGGCTCTGACCTCTTCTGTGGAAAGGCAGCTTTGCCCACTGGCTGAAATGCAGGGGCCTGTGTCTGGGGGGCGTCCGGTTTGCGAGGGGGTGGGCTGCTGACCTTTCCTGCGGAAAGACAGCTTTGCCCACTGGTCGCTGCGAGACGGGGCTCGCAGCGACCGAAAAAAGCCCCGCGATGCGGGTGCATAGCGGGGCCGAAGTTTACGAGCGCCCCAGGGAGGAGGAGAGGGGGCTCGAACCGAAATGGTGTGCGGCGGCACCAGGGAGGAGGAGAGGTGCCGCCGCGTATGCCTGGCTCCAGGGAGGAGGAGAGGAGCCCTGCAATCTCTGGCCCGTTGGGGGCCGGTGTCTGGTTGCGACGGTGCCAAGGAGGAGGAGAGGCACCGTCGCTGATGTCGGAAACCCCAGGGAGGAGGAGAGGGGTCCGGCATGTCGTGGGCGGCAGTCGCTTGCGCGAGAGAAGCCCGGTTGTAGGGTGCGGCGACACCAGGGAGGAGGAGAGGTGCCGCCGCTTATGCTTGGTCCCAGGGAGGAGGAGAGGGACCCTGCATTCGGTGAGTTCACGGGCAAACGCCGGAACCCTTTGTAAGGTTGCGACGGTGCCAGGGAGGAGGAGAGGCACCGTCGCTGATACCGTAAACCCCAGGGAGGAGGAGAGGGGTCCGGCATGTCGTGGGCGGCAGTCGCTTGCGCGAGAGAAGCCCGATTGTAGGGTGCGGCGACACCAGGGAGGAGGAGAGGTGCCGCCGCTTATGCTAGACCCCAGGGAGGAGGAGAGGGGCCTTCACATGTCTCTGGGCCATCGGGGCCCGGTATTCCGTTGGGCGACCGGGCCGCCCCTTCGCCGGATATCGTACCCGGCTCTTCCTTACACTTCGTAAGCAGCCTGCCATGCGACGCGGCGGATCTCTGTCCGGCTCATGCCCAGATCCATCAGGTCGCGGTCGGACAGGCTTGCCAGCTCGCGATAGGTCTGGTTGTAGATCTTGCGCTTCGCGTTGCTTGCGCGGAAGGCTTCGGTCAGTGCTGCGAACCGGGCGAACAAACCGTTCTGGCTGCCGGTTGCGATATGTGTTGCGTGTGCCATTGTCTCGTGCCTCAGGCGGTGTTTCGTTCTGTTGTTCCCAAGATGGGTGAAATGCTGCACGTGCACAATGCCTTCCCAAGCAATGCCGCCATGCAGCAATTGCATGGAAAAGATGACTATGGGCAGCACGTTAAGCTGGTTTACGCGGCGCCAAAGGCGATAGGAGTTGCGTTGCCCCAAGGGTAACACCACCTGAAAGAGCAAGTTGAAAAGGGTTGGGCATGCAGGAAACGAAAGAATCGGTATTGCGGGAACTGGCGCGCGTCAGCCTTCCCGATGGCGGGGACCTCGTGTCCCGGGACTTGATTCGGGCGCTAACAGTCGAAGAGGGGGTTGCGCGCTTCGTCATCGAAGCGCCATCGGCAGAGGTCGCGCGCCTGATGGAGCCGGTGCGCAAGGCCGCCGAGGCCGTGGCACTGGAGGCCCCCGGCGTAGTGCGCGCCAGCGCCGTGCTCAGTGCGCCCACGCAAGAGCGCAAGCCGCCCGCGCTGAAGATGGGCGGCCACGCCACGCCACAGGAAGGGCCGATGCGCCCGGCGGGCGTGAAAACGATCCTCGCGGTCGGGTCGGGCAAGGGCGGTGTCGGCAAGTCCACCGTCTCGTCGAACCTTGCGGTGGCCCTTGCCCGGGCGGGCAAATCCGTCGGGCTGCTGGATGCCGATATCTACGGGCCGTCGCAGCCGCGCATGTTCGGGTTGACGCAGCGCCCCGCCAGCCCGGACGGCAAGACCATCGTGCCGCTCAAGGCGCATGGGGTCACGGTCATGTCCATTGGCTCGATGCTGGAAGAGGGCAAGGCGGTGGTCTGGCGCGGGCCGATGCTGATGGGGGCGCTGCAACAGATGCTGATGCAGGTGGACTGGGGCCAGCTGGACGTCCTGATCGTCGACCTGCCGCCGGGCACCGGCGATATCCAGATGAGCCTCTGTCAGAAAAGCGAGGTTGCGGGCGCCATCGTTGTCTCGACGCCACAGGATGTGTCCCTGATCGATGCACGCAAAGCTCTGGATGCCTTCCGGACGCTGAAGACGCCCGTTCTGGGGCTGATCGAGAATATGGCGGTCTTCACCTGTCCGCATTGCGGCAAGGACAGCCACATCTTCGGCCATGGCGGCGTGGTGGCCGAGGCCGAGGCGCTGGGTGTGCCGCTGCTCGCGCAACTGCCGATCGACCTCGACACCCGGCTGGGCGGCGACGGCGGTGTGCCGGTGGCGACAGGCTCGGGTGCCATGGCGGACGCCTACGCCCGGCTTGCGGACCGGATGATCGTGGGCGGGCTTGTCTGAGGGGGCGGGCCTGCCGGTGTCCGCGCGCCACCGCGCGGCGCCGGGGCCCGCTTTCAACCGGCCTTCGCCAGTTGCAGGTAAAGGTCGGTGACCAGAGCCGCAGGCTCGACGTTGACGGACAGCGCGTGCCGGGCGCGGTCCGAGGCCTTCTGTCCGGCATCGGCCCAGCGGCGGGCGGCACCCGCGTCCGGTGACAGGCGGCGCAGAAGCTCTGTCTCGCCGCGCTCTATCTCGGCTCCGGCAGAGCCCAGAACCCCCGTGCGGGCAAGGCGGGCGGTCGCGAGGTCGGTGAGCCCCAGCAAGAGGGCAAGGCGCTCTTCCTTGCCCCGCCCGGCGCAGCTTTCGGCCAGTCGCAGCAGGCGCCCGCGATCCATCGCGGGCAGGCTGCCCAGCAGGCCGAGGATGTCGCGGTAGAGCGCCAGCCCGTCGAGGCTGATCAGCCGGATTGCCGCCCCGACAGAGCCATCGGACAGCACCGCAAGAGCCGCCGCGCTCTCGGGGTCCAGGCTGACCCCGGCCTGATGCAGGGCCGCGCCAAGATCCTCCGGCGCCAGGGGCGCCAGCCGCAACTCGCGGCAGCGCGAGCGGATCGTCGGCAGCAGCCCCGAAGGCTGGTGCGAGATCAGCAGAAGCGTCGTGCGGGCGGGCGGCTCTTCCAGCATCTTCAGGATCGCGTTGGCGGCGTTTGGGTTCAGATCGTCGGCGGCATCGACGATCACCACGCGCCGCCCGCCATCGGTCGACGACATGTGAATGAAGTCCGCCAGCTTGCGGATCTCGTCCACGCGGATACCGGCAGAGAACCTGCCGTCCCTGTAGTTTTTCTCGCGCTCGGACTCGGTGGTCCCCAGACCGCCGCGCCGGATCAGGCACAGCCCGGGTTCCGACAGGGCACGCAGACGCCGCGCGACCGGGTGCTCGTCGTCGATGCGCAGGCTTTCGGGTGGGGGCGGGGCGCCGAACAGGCCGTCGCCCTCGTCCGGGGGCGTGGCCAGCAGGAAGCGCGCGATGGTCCAGGCGAAAGAGGCCTTGCCGACGCCGCGCGGCCCGGTCAGCAGCCAGCCGTGGTGCAGGCGTCCGGCGTTGAAGGCGGTGAGGAAACCGGCTTCGGCGCGCTCCTGCCCCAGAACCTGCGGGCAGAAACGCGGATGCGGGGCGCCCGGCGCGCGATCCGGTTCGGGAAGGTCTTCGGGATCGCTCACAGCACCGGCTCCAGCGCGGCGCGCACATCGGCGGCGACAGCCTCCTTGGCCTGATTGCCCTCGATCACACGGAAGCGCGCGGGAAACTCGCGCGACAAGGCAAGAAAGCCCGCGCGCATCGCCAGTTGCAGGGACAGCCCGAAATCCTCGAAGCGTTCCTCGGCGGTGGCCCGGGCCTTGGCGCGGGACAGGCCGGCCTCGGGGTCCATGTCGATCAGCAGCGTCACGTCCGGTTCTATCCCGATCATCAGGTCATGCAGCGCGTCGACCTGCGCGCGGCGCCCGTCGCGGCCCTGATACATGCGCGACGAGTCGGCGAAGCGGTCGCAGATCACCACGCGGCCCTCGGCCAGCGCCGGGCGGATGGTGCGTTCCAGATGATCGCGGCGGGCCGCGGTGAACAGAAGCAGTTCGGTTTCCGCCGACCAGCGGTCGGGGTCGCCCTGCAGGACCAGCGCGCGAATTTCCTCGGCGCCCGGGCTGCCGCCCGGTTCGCGGGTCAGCAGCACGTCACGGCCCTCGGCGCGCAGGGCCTCGGCCAGCAGGCGCGCCTGCGTGGACTTTCCCGAGCCGTCGATGCCTTCGAAGCTGACGAACAGGCCCTTGCCGCTCACATCGACTCCTGCGGCTGCTCCGAGTAACGCTTGGCCAGCACCCGGCTGACCGTCAGCATCCGGTCGACGAAGCCGCCGGCCTCGACATTGCCCGCGGCGACCAGCTGCACGCGGCGCTCGGGCAGGCCCTCGGGGCGGATGATCAGTTCCGCCAGCTTCTGGCCCTGCCGCACCGGCGCCTCGATCGGGCCGGTATAAACCACCTCGGCCTCCAGCCCGTTGGCGGACAGCGTCGGAAGCAGCATGGTCACATCCTCTTCCGCGACCAGGTCCACGCGGTCGGTGGCCCCCATCCAGACCTCGGCGCTGGCGATGGTCGCGCCCTTGGTCACGATGGTCTTTTCGGCAAACTGGCGGAAGGCCCAGTTGACGATCTGCTCGGATTGTTCGGCACGCTCGCCGCTTGTGGGCAGGCCGGTGATGGCGAAGATCACCCGGCGGTCGCCGCTCTTGGCAGAGCCCACAAGGCCGTAGCCCGCTTCTTCTGTGTGGCCGGTCTTCAGCCCGTCGGCGCCGATCCCGAGCCCCAGCAACGGATTGCGGTTGTTGACGTTGGACGGCGCGCGGCCGTCGAACTCGAACTTCTGCTCGGCGAACATCGGGTAGAATTCCGGGAAGTCGGTGATGATGCGATCGGCCAGAAGGACAAGATCGCGCATCGACATCACGTGCCCCTCGGCGGGCCAGCCAGAGGCGTTCTTGAAGGTCGAAGAGGTCATGCCGATCTGCTGCGCGCGCTGGGTCATCATCCGCGCAAAGCCGCTTTCGGTGCCGTCGGGCGACAGGGCCTCGGCCAGAACCGCGCAGGCGTCGTTGCCCGACAGGACGATGATCCCGCGCAAGAGATCCTCGACCCGGACCCGGTCCGTGGTGTCGAGAAACATGGTCGAACCGCCATAGCTTTGCGCGTGCTGCGACACCGGCAGCCGTTCGTCCAGCTGCAGACGCCCGTCCCGGATCGCCTCGAAGGCGACGTAGAGCGTCATCAGCTTCGAGGTCGAGGCGGGGGGCAGCGCTTCGTCGGCGTTCTTGGTCAGAAGCACCGTGCCGGTCTTCTGATCAAGGACAAAGGCCGCGCGCGCGGTGGTGTCGAAGGCCGGGGCCTGTGTGGCGATCAGCGCGAGGGTCGCGGCGCTGGCAAGAAAGCGGGAGAGTTGGCTCATGGTCTGTCTCCTGTGGCGCGGGTCCGGCCCAAACGATACCGGGGGCCGTCCGCCGCCCGGAAAGGGCCGAGTCGAACGGACCCCGGGGGGCTGTGCCCCGGTTATCCCCGATATGCGAGAGCCTGTCATCCCGATGCGCGGTTTTGTGCCCTGCACGCAGAGCGGGGCATCAGTTGCTGACGGCGTAGGCGTCGGTGAAGCCGTTGTTCTTGATGGTCTTCAGCAGGGTATCCATCTCGCCCCTGGTCTGCGCCGGGCCGACGACCACGCGCCAGAATTCCTTGCCCTGGCTGTTATGGGTCTTGACCGTGGGCACCATGCCGGACTGCCGCATCGATGTGGCGGTGTTCTCGGCGTTCTGTTTGACCGAGAAGATGCCGATCTGGATATAGGGCTTCTTCAGGCTGCTGGCGGCGCTGGCAGGCTTTGCGGCGGGCTTCGGCTTGGGCGCCGGGACAGCAGCGGCCAGGGTGGGCTGCGGCGTGTCGCCCTGTGCAGAGGCCGGGGGCAGGGCGGTGGCATCGAGGGCGGCGGCAGCCGAGGTGGCGACCGGGTCCAGCGTGCCCTCGGTCACGCCGGGGGCGGCAGGCATGGCTTCTGTCTCACCGGCGGCGTTGATCACCGGCGTGGGTTCGGGGGCGGCCTCTGCCACCTCTTCGCGGCGCAGCGCGACGACATTCAGGTTCGACGGCTGACCGGCCAGCACGCCAAGCGCCGCGGCGGCATCGGACGAGATCTGAAGCCGCGGGCCGGGGCTTTGCCGTTCGCGCTTGAACAGCGCGCCGATGACGAACTGTCCGTTCTGTTCGTTTCGGATGATCGCTCGCTCGGGTTCCTTGACGTCGGGATGTGCCACCCAGACCCCGCCCAGCGAGGGCCGTCCGTCCCAGAGGCCCGCCTCGGTGGCCTGGAAGATATCCGGCGCCTCGACATCGCGTTCAGAGGTGCGTTTCGCGCCGCCGGTGGTGCTGGCCCGCGAGACGACGTCGCCATCGCCTTTGGATTTGAGGAAGCCGGGCATCTGGCCCTCGGCGCAGGCGGTCAGGCCAAGCAGCGCCATGCCCCCAACCGATACACGCAGAGTCCTGCCGATATGTGCCGAAAAACCGCTCATCTCTTGCCTCTCGCCTTTGCCGTGGCGACCGATGTCGCCGCGTCACGCCGGGTTGTCCCGGTCGTCTTATGCCTCTGGTCGGGGCTCTGGCGGCCCGTCTTCGGCGGTAGAGTAGCCAATTCGGAGTCTCAGGGGAAGCCTGCAACGCGGCGGTGGTGCGGATTTTCCGATCGGTGCTTCCAGAATCGCTTTGGCGGGGGTATCGCGGCGGGACCGGAGGTTTGGCAGAGTGGTCGATTGCGGCGGTCTTGAAAACCGTTGGGCGTGAGAGCGTCCCCAGGGTTCGAATCCCTGAGCCTCCGCCATTCCCGAGCAAAAATGGGCACTACGGCAAGACCGGTATTTCCGGACGCATGGCTCAGTGCCGCAGATTTCATGTCTCTTTGATCTACAGAGTTTTCACGTTGTTTTCGTTGACGTTGATCTTGTCGATGACGGCGCCCCGCCAGCCTCCGGCAACGGCAGGACATGATCCATCTCGCGCACATACGTACCACCTTTGCGTTGTCGAACGGGATCTATGGCAGATGTGGCGTGACACGAAATTTTGCAGTGTTTGACACAGAATTTTGCAGCAGCGCGATTTGGGTTGAAGGGTGTGGCGTGACACGAAATTTTGCAGTGTTTGACAGAGAAAGTTGCAGCAGGCGAGTTCGCAATGAATGCCTGTTGCGTCAGCTATATCGTTCGAGCCCGGTGACGAAGTCCCAGTCCTCATCGAGAACGGCGACGGGGTCGCGGCCCGAGGCGGCGAGATTTTCGATGTAGCCGCGATACAGGCGGTGCCCGGCGGCCTCGTGTTCGGGAGCCGAGCCAGTTCCTTGCCCGTGCTGGTTGAATGCTTCCGGCACCCCCCATTGTGGGGACAGCGTTGCGAAACTGCCGGAGTTCACGGCCCCTGCGGCGCCCGTGACGGTCTCATCGCCGTTGGCCGATTTCATACGCATGCCGCACTCATCGGCAGTGCGCCAGAAGGCCCATTGGGTCACTGCGCCATAATACGGGGCCAGGTCCGTGATACCGAGCGACGGGGATTGCTGGCTGCCGACCGACAGCTGTCGAGAGCAGTACAGCCTCGGAGTGTTGCTCTGCGCAACAGTCACCAAATCGGTGTCGCTGCTGTACGAGTTGGCTCCAGAACAGGTAAAGATCGGCGAGACGACCGAACCCCCGTTCCAGTCCTCGGCGCTCGGCAATTTCGCCCAGCCAAGGATCAGATACTCCTGATCGCCCTCAAGTGGTGCAAGGCACCCCGCAGGACCGCGCACCACGCAACCGTCAGCAGTGAGGTCGTACAGGTCGATCCCGCCCCCGGCGAGAGCGATGATTTCGGCTTGACTCTCGGGGCGGTAAAAACCGCCGTTGGCGCGTTCGGCCAGATCGCGCACGAGCGCGCCGTCCGCAGGTACATCCTCGTGCGGAAACGACCAGGGGAACGAAACGTCGAAGCCGAACAGCGCGCCGCCTTTCGCGCCATCGAGAACGGGATCGCGAGACAATTTTCCGAACTGCGTTGCGCCGAACGTGCCGGTGATCTTGAGAAGTGTTGCGGTCATTGGAGGGTTCTCCTTTTTCAGTGGGTAAGAACGGGATAGGCGAGCGCGGCCATGGACCAGTGGCCGTCGTCGTTGGCGTGTATGCCATCGACCTTCATGAGCGGCAGAGGACCGTCCGATGCGTATTCGCCCGGATTGGTGGGATCGCCGAAAGCCGCCTGCATGTTGATGAAGGCGGTGCAGAGGTCCGTTGCGATCCGAAGTGCGGCGCGCTGGTATTCGGTCATCGGGATCGCCCGGTCCTGCTGGTTCTCGGCGCTGACACACAGAACAACATCCGGTACGTCGAAAGCGGCGCGAATACGGCGAACAAGTTCCCGCTGATCGTCCGCCCAAGTGGCGACAGCGCGGTTCGCGCCCTGCGAGTTGGTGCCGTCGAGATTGACCCACAGCCGAACGGGTCCAAGCATCTGCCAAGCATCGCGCTGACGGTCCTCATCGGGACTGTTCCACTGGTAGGTCTGCGAGCCACTGGCACCCATCTTGTGGATGCGCACCCCCGGAGCGTCGGACATTGCGACAACGCCACTCAGGCGGACCGTGCCGCTTACGACCTCGATCTCGAGAAGGTGGGCTCCGGGGGTTACGGGAATATCCTCATGGCCCGGCACACCGACGCCACCCTGAACGTTCAGCGTCGTCCAAGACCCACCATCGAGGCGCCAGCGCACCACTCCGTTGCTGGTTCCGAGCCAGCACAGTCGCAATGCCGTGTGATCCGGTTCTGCCGGGACGGAGACACGTAGGCTGTCTCCAGCCGTTCCGCTTTCTACATAGCCGCCATCCGGCGTAGGAGACCCCGTTAACGCGCGCTGCCACGCGCCGTCGAGAGAGACGGGATAGAGAGAGGGCCGCATGTTGCCGCGCAACCCGGTCGGCTGAGAACCCCCGTGGGTGTACGGTCCGTCATAGGCCCCCCAATAGGACCAACTGCACCATCCGCCGCCGCCATCTCCATAGGCGTCGAATAGCCGGGCGGCGATACGACCGAACCACGCTCCGCTATCCACGGTGCCAGCGGTCCAACTGTCACCGGCTACAACGATCTCGATCTGCCCCTCTGTGAGGTCGGCCAGTTTCGCTAGAGAGAGGTGGGTCTGGCGGAGCAGTTCACGCCCCCAGATGGTCGGATCAGGCAGAGTGGCGGCCACATCCGCAACCACCGGCACGCCGGACCGCCAGTGAATATTGTTGTCCCCGTCGAGCAGCAGTATCTCCGGCGCCCCGTTGCGCTCAGTGGTCAGCAGCTCGCCCTCCGGCATCCGCAGGCGGTCCTGAACGACCCGCAGGATAGCGTCCTGACCAAGGTAGCCCGCCACGTTGCCCGACGCGTCGGTGAACGCCAGCAACTGCTCGCCGTTGCGCTCAAGGAACTGAAGCCCGAGTTCGCGGGTGGTCGCTTCGGCCCGCAATTCATCCAGTGAAGCCGACCCACCGGACCGCCAGATAAGATTGCCATCCTCATCCGACAGGATCATTTCCGGCGCGCCGTTGCGCTCAGTGGTCAGCAGCTCGCCCTCCGGCATCCGCAGGCGGTCCTGAACGACCCGCAGGATAGCGTCCTGACCAAGGTAGCCCGCCACGTTGCCCGACGCGTCGGTGAACGCCAGCAACTGCTCGCCGTTGCGCTCAAGGAACTGAAGCCCGAGTTCGCGGGTGGTCGCTTCGGCCTCGATCTCCTGCTGCAGCGCATCGTCACGATTTTCACGTGCTGTCGCCTCGGCATCGAAAGCAGCCTGCTGGGGTCCGCTCACAGGCTTTTCCGCATCGGCCGTGTCGTCGGCACTGCCGAGACCGACCTGCGCCTTGGTCACGTTGTGCGGGTTGTCCGAGCGGGCTCCGTGGGCGGCCTGTGCCGCAGAGGCCGCATTGTCAGCTGCGATCCGGGCCTGCTCTTCCGCCGAAAGATCATCTCTCAGATCGGAGACGTCTGCACCGCCCAGGACGATATCCGTGACGTCCTCCCACTCGAAGAACCCGACCCCCGTGGTGGGGGTGTCGCCGAAGGTTTCGATATAAGGGGTGCAGTAACGCGCCGTCGACGGCGGGACGGCTTCGACGCCCTCTACGCCCGCGTCCTTACTGACGATGATCGAGGCCATCACGACGCCGTCGGCGGCGACCGGATTGGCTTGCGACGCCAGAACCACCGTGCTGACCGTGGCCTTGCCCTTGTTCAGGTTCCGGAGCTTCAGCTGAACTGCGTCGCCGCTCGGGTCGTTGCTGTCAACCAGACGCTTGTAGGCCACGCGCAGGCGATAGACCCGGTTGTTCTCGAGCGCATAGGCTCGTCTGGGCGCGATGATGCCCGCCCCGGGCAGCCCCCAAACTTTTCCGAGGTCATCGTCCAGCGACGTCGCACCTTGTGAGATCGCTGGACGGGCTTCGGGCTCGCCACTCAAGGCTGAGGAAAACTGCTCCGGTGCATCGCCCGGCCGCGTGACATCCGAAATCGCGATGTGATCGACCCGCGCATCCAGGACCGCGAGCGCGGAGGTATTGGCCGCGACGCCGGCGATCACCGCATCCAATGCCGCTTTGGCCGAGGACGCGAGCCACCAGGCGGCAATGGCCTGTTTCACGCGAACGGCCGACCATGCGCGGCGGTCGGTGGCCGTCCCTGCCTCGGCCTCTGCCTGCGAGACTGTCTCCCCCGTCCATTCACGGGCATTCGAGAGCGCGGCGTTGCCCGGCTGGATGGCGCTGTCGGCCTTCCCGCCTTGCGCCGCGGTGGCATAGTCCGTCGCGGCCGTCGCCGCCGCCGTGCCGAGTGCGGGCTTGCCGGTCAGGTCGGCATAGGCGCCCGAGGTCGCCACCACCGCCAGGTCGGCGGGCTGCACCGCGCTGTCCGCCTTCGTGCCCTGCGCGGCGGTCGCGAAGGCCTCGACATCCTCCGCTGCAGCGGTTCCCACGTCGGCGGGTTGCAGGGCCGTGTCGGCCTTCCCTCCCTGCGCCGCGGTGGCATAGTCCGTCGCTGCCGTCGCCGCCGCCGTGCCGAGCGTCGGCCTGTCAGACAGGTCGCCGTAAGCGCCGGACATAGCGACCTGCGCCAGATCGGCGGTGTTTGCTTTGGCGGCCAGGCCTGTGCCGCCGATGCGCACCCAACGGCCCCAACCGTTGTTCCACGAATAGCGCCCGGCGTTCTCGACCGCTGCCCCGTCGTAGCCTGTCGCGCTGGCCGCCGGGTGCGTGCCGCTGTCGGTGTCCGGCACTTCCGCGCCCGCGCCGTCCACCGTAGCGGTCAGCGCCGAGAGGTCGTTCCAGGTCGCGGCGAAAACCAGGCCGGACGTGATCTCGCTGCGCACCTGGCTAAACTCAGCCGCAACAGGTCCGCCTGCCACCAGTTGGGTTCCAAGCGTGTCGATCGCGACGCGTCCGACCTTGCCGTCGCCGATGCCGACCATGTCCTCGACGAGGGCCAGCCTGTCCTTGTCCGTGATGCGAGTGCCGTTCATATGATGGCGTCCTTTTCAGATGATTACGGCCGAAGCCGGACCCGCCATCGCTCCGGCGATGGCGCCCGCGCGCGGTTCGGCATAATAGTCCCAGGCCCCCTGGACCGCGCAGGAGGCGGTCTCGCGGATCAGCGTCACGCTCTCCACGGCGCCGTCGAAGTCAGGCGTGGCCTCGATCTCGATGTCGGTGGACTGCGACAGCGTGGTCAGGCTGAAGAGCGTCTGCCCGTTAGACGAGATCGCGGCCGTCGCGACGGGCGTACCGCCGGCAAGGCGCAGGGTGACCGAGCCGGCAGTCCGTCCGGAGAGGGTCACCTGGCCGCGGCAGATGATCCCGGCCGAGGTCGCCAGTGCCTGGCTCAGCACGCTGGCGCCACCGGGTGCATGGGTCGCGGCACCGCTGCTCACGGTCCAGCCGCCATCGGCCGTCCAGGCACCCGCATCGTCGAGGTCTCCGTCGGTGACCAGATCGCTGCGCGTGGCGTCGCCATCGGTGATCGTCGCCGTGTTGCCGGCGGTCACGGGAACCGGTGCACCCAAGGCATGTTCGTCGCGGTCGAGGGCACCCCCCGCCGGAACCCGATAGATCTGAAGCCCGTCGGTCGATCCGGACGGCACCGGTACGGTCAGGACAGCATGCCCGAGTTGCCCGACGGCGGTGATCCCCTCCGCGCTCAGATCGCTCGGAAAATCCGGATCCTGCGCGCCTGCGATCACGGCCACCACGGGGGTCGGGGGACTGACCGCGCCGCCCAGGGCAATCGCCGTGGCATAGATCTCGATCCCGTCACCATGGAGATACCCCTCCAGTGTCGTGCCGCCGGCGGCCGCGCTGATCGCCACGAGTTCCCAGGGCGTCGGAAGGGTAATCGGATCGGCAGGTTCCGGACGCGCAACAAGCCGATGGAAGAGCTGAAACCCGGTCAGCAGAACGCCGCCGCTGTAGCCGCCTGTGAGCCTGATCGAAACCGGGCGCTCTTCGGTCGGTGCGACGATCATGTCGTCGTAACCGCGACCGGCATCGATGGCGCTTTCGATCCCCGTAAACCTCGGGGGAGAAGGCGCCTGGAAGACCAGGCCGACATCCGCGCCGACCCGGCCGGTCCATGGCGGCGCGACATAGGCATCGGTCAGCGTGTCGATCTCGGGCGCATGGGCGACCATGCGCACCATGGTCGAGAAATGCTCGCCCATCTCGATCGCCTGGACCTTGACGGGAAAGCTGTCGGCCGCCGCCAGGCCGAACTGGACCAATTGACCGACCTCGGGCATGTCGCCCGGACCCAGAACCTCCAGAAGGCGCGTCTCACCGGGAGAGGTCCGGACCTGGCGCACCACGGAGGCCGCGTCGGCGAACCCCATGGCGTCGGGTGCACCCGAGACCAGAAAGCGGATGACATAGTGCTCTCCCGCGGTCATGAGCACCGGTTCATCCAAAAGCACGAGCCCGCCGTCCACGCGGCGCACGCGTCCCGCGCCCTGTGTCTCCGACAGGATCGGGTTCGAGAACATGACGAGGTCGCCGCGTTCGATGGGCATGGCCTCGTGATCCTGCATGGCCTGGTGGACATCCGGTCGGAACTGCAACTCGTAGAAACGACGCGTGGCTTCGCGCGCGACCTCGGCAGGGTCGGTCTTGCCCGGCATCTCCAGAAGCTCGGTCAGGGTGATCGGTCCCTCATAACCAGGGCGCCGAACCAGCCGCTCATCGGGCCGGTAGTCGTTGGTGGCGTCGAGGAAAGGCACGCGGAACGCATGGGGCAGCTTCAGATAGCTGCGTGTCGTGGTCAGCTCCCGCGCGTTGCGGAGGTTGATGTGCCCCGCCACCAGTTCCCGCGGCTCATCGATGACCACGTCCCAGCGCCCTGACGTCCGACGCGGCGTGGCCCGGCCCGCGGCCGCAATCATGTCCAGGACGTTGCGCAGGTTCAGCCCGTCGTCCTCGAAGGCGAAGTCGAACTTCAGATCCTTTCGGGCACAGAAGGCATGCCAATACTGGAGCCGCTCGAGATCGATCCCACTGTCTGGCTCTGCTTCGGCCAGGGCCGTCGATTGCAAGGCAGCCCGGAAGTGGCTTGCCGGATTGGAGGTGGCGCGCGGAATCCATGTTTCGGTCGCGGCGTCCCAGTCGGGAATGATACGCTGGCACAGCGCGGAGAGCTGGTCGATCTGGCCGTTGAACTGGGCCGTGGCCCGGGCGCGCAGGGCAAGTTTGGTGATCCGCCCGGGGTAAGCAATCGGCGCCTCGGGACGCAGGGTCTGGATAGCGGACCAGGTGCAGTTCTCGATGTAACGCTCGCGTGGCGGGCCATCCATCTTGGTGACCTCGATCTGCCAGCGCCCCCTGTAGGGAAGGTCCCAGACCACCTGCCGGAAGAAGGCCTCTTCCTTCTCTGCACGGAAGCTGACGGTCTCGACCTCTTCCCACTCATCGAGAGACGATTGCCGCTGCCGGATCCGCACCTCGATCCCGTTCGGCCGCGGATCGCCTTCCTTCGTGTAGCGGACGAGACCATTCGGGAAGTAGAAGATCAGGCCCACGCCCGCGGCATCCTTGCCGGTCCGGCGCACGATGGGCGTGGCGATGGGTTCGCCGTCGATCCTGTTGCCGGCATCGTCCGTCGGATACGGTCGCTTGAGTTCTGCCCCGACGGCTTTCTCGAAGACCTGCATGGGTGTGATGCCCATCTGGTCGGATGCGGGCCTGTCGACATGCAGTTCGGTTTCGATTTCGTCGTATGTGTCGATCGGTGTGTCACCGAGGCGGATATCGCTGAGCTCGACATGACCGCCGCCGAAATTGACCGCGTAGTGCACGATCTGGTCGTCGCCGACGATCTCGGACCAGCTCGACGTGGCGAGCGGAGGCGTGTAGCGGACCGTGCCCATGATCTCGGGGATCACGCCGTCCGGTCGCAACTCGTTGCGGACCGCCCCGATGGAGTATCGGTTGTCCGGTCCGTCCCGGTCCCTGGGCTCGGGCGGCGGAAACATCGACTGGATCAGCAGGTTGCCGATGGCGGTTGTGCCCAGCGTGATGAAACCGGCGGCGGCCTTCGTGCTGATCCCGATCGCACCTGCCAGCGCCGGTGCGAAAGCAGCCGACAGTGCGACGGCCGCCACCGCCACCACGATCTGCAGGACCGATCTCATCGCCCCGTCTCCTGGCACGAGCCGAAGCACCACGCGCACGCCCGGCCGGGGCCGCGCCACCGGCCACAGATCGCGCGGGACGGTCTGCATGCCGCGCGAGGTGACCAGGATAACCCGCAGGCGGTCCTGCGCACTGTCGGACAAGCCGGGCATGGCCCGGGCAATGATCTCCGCGACCGTCAGATCCGAGGGAAGCTCGAGGCCGACATGGTCTCCCTCCAGCGCCAAGACCGGTGCGATGTGTACGGGCAGCAATTCCGTCATCCTCGCCCCTCCATGCGGACATGGCGATGCAGGCCAGCGAAGCGACCGCTCCAGGCGCCGCGATCGTAGCGGCACAGGGCGCTGTCGCCCGGGGGCGCCGCATGGATCATCAGGCCGGGCTCGACCACGACCCCGATGTGACGCAGCCAGGCGCCACGCCGGAACACGACCAGGTCGAAGGCACGTTCGTGCCCGCGTGCAATCTGCCTCCAATAGGGACTGACGGCTTCGCCGACGATCCGCGCGTCGATCTCCGCGTGCTCTTCCGGACAGACGCCCCCCTGGTAGTCGGGCAACGCGATGCCCAGCATTTCGGCATAGATGACGCGGGCAAGCCCGAGGCAGTCGCAGCCGGAGCGGCTCCGACCGCCTTCGAGGTGCGGCAGGCCGGTGAAATCGTTCGGCCAGGTGCGGGAGATCGCGGAGCGGGTCATTCGTGCAGACCCGGAAACTGCGACCGGCTCATGCGTCCAACGGGCCATGGCTCATTCTCCCGGTTCTCGTAGGTGTAGGTGATGGTGATATCGCTGCCGCTGATCACGGCCGAGGTGATCTCCAGCCCCAGAGACTGGGACATCGGAATGTCCGGAACATCGGCCATGACCGCGGCGAGGCTGATGGTCGCGATGTCTGAGTAGCTCAGGATCAACTCCGCCATCTGCGGATGGAGGTTTTCCAGGACCAGGGTGCCCGCCTCTGGCGCCTGTTCCTGGGCAGAAGGCTGCACAACCGAAGCCAGCAGGTGCAGGTAGGGCTGGGTGAGAGGATCGGCGCCGCGCCAGCGGCTGCGCGTGCCCCGGACCTGACCTTCCTCGGTGGTCTCGATCAGGTCCGCATTGTCGGTCGACAGGCGGATCGGCACCTCGAGCGCGTCGTGATCGATCTCGATCAGAACGACGGGGATCTCGGTCGATCCTTCCGCCTCGAGTGCTTCGCGGACGTTCAGGGGCAAGCGTCTCATTCGGGAAGGACCTCCACGCTGAAGGCAATGCGGAACTTGACCTGCTCGACCACGGTTTCGCTGGGCATCTCCTTGGCGAAGAGACAGAGCCAAAGATGGGTATCGAGCAGGGGCTGGCCCGTTTCGGTCAGCAGCGGTTCGAAGGTCTCGGTCAGGAGCGGCCAGCCGTCTGTCGCCGGATCGGGCATCCGGAACAGCAGACTGCCCATCCGGGTGTCCTGTTCGAAGAAGCGGTCGAAAACGCCCTTCTGGGCGCGGGTGCAGACAATCGAGAGAGAGACATGGCGTGAGACAGCCGAAACACGACGGCCGTAGCGCGACGGGCCACGTTCGGCCTGCCGGTGCTCGCGCGGGTCGGCCCAACTGGCGCCCCAGCCATCGCGCTCCGGCGGATCGAGTTCTGCCGGCCAGACAAGAGACACCGTCATCGCCTGATCGCCTTCTTGCCCGCCCCGCGCTGTGCCATCAGCTTGGACATGGGGTTGCCGGGCTGGGAGCTGGCGGCGGCCATCTGCTCGCCCAGAGTGATCAGCATCTGACGCCCGCCCCGGCCGTCGGGCTGGTATTCCACCTGTTTCTGGACGCCGGCGTAGTCATTGATGATGACCGGAACCTCGCCGAACCGTTCCGGAGACTGGTTAGCCTGTTCACGGCCCTCGGTCAGGAACGAGTAGCCTGCGGCCGGGCTGACGTAGCCGCCCGAAGCGTAGCCGGGCATGCGGCCGTTCCGGATGGCTTCGAGGTTCGCCACGCCGATCCGCGCGGTCGACGCCGCGTCGAAGACGTATTCCTCTTCGTGCACCAGTCCGGCAACGCGGCTGGGATCGCTGCCGCCGGTCCATCCGCCAGAGGAGAACCCGGGAATGCCCATGCTCCCGGCGATCCCGGACGCGATCTGCCAGAGCAGGCCGCCGCCACCACCGCCGGAACCGCTCCCGGTCCCCAGCCCCGAGAGCATCTGGCCGAAGGCGTCAAAGCCTGTCCCCAGCGTTCCCAAATCACCCGCGGCCGCGCCGCTGGCATCCGAGAGCGCGGTGACGCTCCTCGCGGCCTTCTGCATGGGTTGCACGAACTGGTCGGGGCTTGCCCATGCCTGCCGCAGCCAATCGGGTGCGTTGCCGCCCGAGCCCCCAGCGCCCCAGACGGCGGGGGAACCAAAGCCGATGTGCATGGAGCCGGGCTGCATGTATCCCGGGCCGGCACCAAAGCCGGTCAGACCGTTGAGCCGCGCCCGGGCAACGATCTCCTGAAGCACGGGGATATCGCCGGCGTTTCGCCAGTCCAGCCGCTGTCCGCTGCGGCTGAAGAAGACGTCGGCCGCATCGCCGTGATCGTGCCGGGTGGAACCGGTACGCGGCCCGCCGCTGCCGATTGCCGCCTGCCCACCGGAAAAGACCTCCATCGAGATACCCATCTCGCCAAGGAAGGACATGGCCTGCTGCAGCCGGTCGCTGATCGGTTTCGACCGGATCGCGCCCTGGTTGGCGTAGTGCAGCCAGTCGTCGATCGGTTGCGAAAAGAACGTCCCCGGACCGCCGGGCGTCCGGGCGCCGTTCACATTGGCCGCACCCGGCACGCCGAAGGCGCCACCAAAGGCCCCGGCAGAGAACTGTGCGACCCCGGCCCCCGAGATCATGACATTGGCGGCCGTCACCTGCATCGAGGCGACAGATTGCGCGGCGGCCTGCGCGGCCGCTGCCGCAGGATCGATGGCCGGAACCTGACCGGTCAGCCGCGCCCAGATGCCCTGTAGCCCGCCCGCGTCGTCCAGCGTGGGCAGGTCACCACCCAGAAGCGCGTTCTTCAGGGGGTTGCGGATGGCGAGTTCATTCAGGATCCCGGTGATCTCTTCGGCCATGGCCTCGAAAACGCCGGGCAGATCGGCTTCGAGCGCCGCGTCGATCATCCCGTCGATCGCGCTCTCGCCCGCACGCTGGACCTTGTTCCAGGCATCGGCCTGCCGACCGACCTCGGCCGCGAGATCGGCCTGCTCGCGCGCACCCTGCCGGATCTGACCGGCAAGGGCGCTGTTGGCGTCGATACCCTGGCGCCGGATCTCCAGCTCGGCTTGGTAGAGCGCCAGCACCCGGCTGCGCGTTTCCTCCGACTGGCCGATCAGGGCCTGCTCCAGCCGGAGCTGCGCGATGGACTGGGCCTGGGCGTCGAGGATGCCCTTGGCCGCGGCCATCGAGCCGAAGGGGTCCGCAGATGCCAGACCGTTGACGGCCTCCCACTGCGCCATGAGGGCATCGCGCGTCTCTTCGGAGATCTGCTTTTCCGCCAGCGACACGGCGTAGGCCTCGCGGGCCGCGTCGATCTGAAGTCGCTTGACGATCAGGCTCTCGCGGCCGTGTGTCAGGATGGCCGCCTGGATTTCCTCCTCGTACTGCATCGCCTGAAGCGAATGGCGGGCATCACGCTCGGCGCGGTTGCGCACGTTCTCGCGTTCGGCCTGCCGGGTCAGGTTCAACAACTCAACGGCGCGAGCGATCTGGTCGTCGGTGGCACCAAGGTCCTCGAGGCGGAGGCGCAGGGTCTCGGCTGCTTGTTCGGCCCGCAACCGCTCGACCTCGACGGCGTCTTGACCGTGATCGACGATCGCGCGGGCGATGCCCAGTTCATGGTTCAGACCCGTGACGGTCTCGGCGATGGAACGGGCACGATCCTGTGCCACCCGCCCGGCCTCGGCCGCCTGCGCCGCATCGAGCGCCGCCAGCGCGGTCCGGGCCCGTTCGCTGTCCTCTTCGACGTCCAACTGCTGAAGCCGGATAACCAGCGCTTCCCGAGCCAGCCGGTTGCGCACGGCTACCGCCTCGGCGCTGCCCTCCTCGTGCTTTCCGATGACCGCCGCGAGGGCCGCCTGTTGCTCATAGCCCGAGACGATTTCCGAAATGGCCTTGTTTTGGCGCTCAGCCAAGGCGGAACCGTTTAACTCCGCCTCAAGCTTGGCAGTCTCGCGGGCGACCTGTCCGATACGGAGCAGCAACTGCACAAAGTCTTCCCGCAGAGCCGAAGCAGAGGAGTCGCCTGAGAACGCCTCGACAAGTGCATCAACTTCAGCAGTTACGGCCGCGACATCGCCCGAAGCTGCGAGCCGGTCGATTTCTTTGCGCCAAGCCTGGAACTCTTCAAAGCTCGGCCCAAGACCACGGGTCATTGCACCATAATTGTCGCTTGAAACCTGCTCGTTGGCACGTTGCTCGCTCAATCCCGGTGCCATGAGAGATGTTACGCGAGACACACCGCGCTGAAAGTTGCCCGGACCGATGCTATCCTCAATCATCTGGTCGAGGCTGGCACGCAATGCTCTCTGTTCTGCAACGCGCTCCAGCTCAAGGAGCGCGCCGGTCATGCCGCGGATATCCCCGGCCATGGACCCGAAGGTCATCTCGAGATCGTTGTCCCGCAGGAGCTTCAACTTATCCGAGACGCCTTTCAAAGATGCGTCCAGGCGGCTGAGACTTTCATCCAGTGTGCCTGTGGCCTCGCCGTTGGCCAGCCACATCGACGCCAGCGGAACACCCACGGCGACAACAGCGCCCATGACGGCGCCCAGCATGCCAAAGCCACCCAGAAGCTGGGGCAGCTGCTGGGCCATGACGATCGAGGCCGCCGTGCCCATCTGCAGCTGGACCGCAATGTCCTGCGCCTGGAAGGCGGCGTTCTGGACACCGCCCTGGATCATCCCGCCCCGGGCACCGCGCGCGCCGCGCGCCTGGGCCGCAGCGACGGCGTCGTAACGGCCCTGAAGGACCAGCAACTGCCGCGCCGCTTCTTCCTGTGAGGTCACCCCGGCCGCAACCGCCTGGTTCACCACCTTCTGCGCAGAGGCCAGCTCGCGCTCCGCCCGGATTAACGGGTTGATGCTCTCTTCCAGGGCCCGGTAGGCCTCGCGCGCCCGGAAGGCCTGCTCGAAGACAGCCGCGCTCTCCCGCGCCGATCCCGTCGCCGGCCCGGCCGCGACCCGGGTCTGGGCAGAAACGACCGCCTCGTAGCGGTCATAAAGCGTCTGAAGCTGGCGCGCCGCCTCGGCCTTGGTGGTGGCCCCCTTGGCAATGGCGCGATCAACGACCTCCTGCGCCGCCGCCAGTTCGCGCTCCGCCCGGATCAGCGGGTCGATGCTCTCTTCCAGCGCGCGATAGGCGTCCCGGGCCTTGAAGGCCTCCTGGAAGGCTGCCGCGCTGGCCTGGGCGGAGCGGCTGTTGGCGCCGAAATCGCTGAAGGTCTCGTTCAGCCGCTGCTGCATCGCCGTGGCGCCGCGACCCTGCTCCTCGATCTTGCGAAGCGCGGTTGCGGTCTTCTCCGCCTCGCGGGAGATCTCGTCGAGGCTTTCGGAGGTGCGCTTGGTCTCGCGCACGATGGCAGAGGCATCGGCTTCGACAACCAGCCTGGAGCGCATCTCTGTCATGGTTTCTCCAAAAGCTTGAGCGCGGCGCGCTCGATGATCCCGATCCCGTCCAGGAGCCGCGCGTCGGGCGTGATGCCCATCCAGCGCGCGGCCACGTCGATTTCCGCCAGGTCGAAGCCAAGAAGGCGGGCGCCACCAAGACCACGCGGGGCGGTGCGCCATTTGCCGACCGTGGCCAGGGCGAGACGCACGAGATCGCGCTCATGCTCCGGCAGGACCAGGCCCCTTGGGTCCTCTTCACCAGCCATCCGCACGGCCATATCGCGGGCCTCGGTTCGATCCGCGCCGGTCTCGGCCATCAGGTCCTCGACCAGCTCATCCGAAATGGCCGCGCCGCCGTAGATCGCGCGCGCGGCCGCCGTCAGTTTTTTTCCCGGATCCCCAGCACGGCCTCGGTCAGCGCCCGGTCCACCGCCTCGCGCACCGGCCGCTGCTTCAGCAGGCGCGTGCGGTTCTCTTCGCTGAAGGCGAGCTCGCCGCCGCCCCGGACCTCGATCCCCGACCAGCCGACCCAATAGGCCGAGAGGCGGTCGCGGACCGCCGCGATGATTTCCTTGATCGAACCGGGTCCGGTGTCCCGTCCGGCGTAGACCTCCAGCTCGTCCTCTGGCAGCCGGAAGGTGCCGGTGAATTCCCGCACCTCGTCGCCGCCGGCAGCCGGGTAACGGACCTTGACCGGCCATTCGAAGGTGTAGTCGGGGTCGAAAACAAACATGGGCGTATCCTCAGCTGAAGCGGATCTCGATTTCGTCGTCGGTCGTGGCGGGCAGGAACCGCAGGTCCAGCCGCAGCCCGAGATCGCCGTCGATTTCCTGTTCGGCCGGCGCCTTGATCTGAACCTTCGGGCCGGTGATCGTCAGGATCGAGCCGGCTTCGGTCCCCAGCGTGAAGATCAGCGGCTCGGTGGTCACCTCGCGGACCATGGTCAGCAGGTCCTTCGTCGCGAGGTTCGGGTGTTTGACGGTCATCGAACCGGTGAAGCTGCGCGGCGTCAGGGTGGCGTCGTCGCAGTTCATGTAGCGATTAACGCGCGGCTGGCGGCCGTCGGTGAAGCTGAAGGCCGTCGCGCAGAGCTTGGTACCGCCGAGGGTGAAGGCGAACATGTTCTCCGGCGAGCACTCCAGCGCACGGGGCCAGTCGTCGAAGCTGTGCGCTTCCGCAACGAAGGCCACGGGCGCCTGGTAGCGGCCCTGCCGGGTAAAGGTGAAGTAGGGGCGACTGTTCACCGCGGCGTTGAAGCCGAAGGATCCGCGCACCCCGGAGACCGTCTGCATCAGGGCACCGTTGCGCATCTGCATGGTGCAGGACGGGATGGCGGCGCCCACGGCCAGCGGCGAGTAGACCGTGTCACCCGCGTCGTCGGCCTTGGCCATGCCAGAGGACAAGAGCAGGTGATCGTATGCCGGCACGGTGGTCAGGGAACCGGGAGCCGCTTCGACCTGGTAGTTCGCGCCGGAGCGGATGTTGGACAGGTCCTCGGACTGCGCCCCCTCGACGCCGGTCAGGAAGTCCTGCTCGGTATAATCGGCGTCGAGCATGTTGAGGGTCACCTCCCGGCAGAGGATCGCGTCGGCTGCCGCGGTGACCTCTGGGGTGCCGGAGACGGTCTCGATCACTTCGCGGATCATGCGTTGCTTGTAGGTCGCCATGGGTCAGCTCCTCATGAGGTTTCGATGCGCCGGTCGAAGCGCAGGGTGTAGTCGTCCTGCCAGAACAGGCTGCCATCGGCGTCGATACCGCTCTGCAGCGCGCCCCTGGCGAAGCGGAAGGCGTTGCCGCCGGATTCGGGAACGAAGGATCCGAGCGAAAGCAGGACGGCTTCGCGCAGAGGTGCCAGACTGGTGGCGGCGGCCGCGCCGGTGACGTCGGCGAGGTCGCGCACGGCCATGATCACGCCGATCCGCGCGGTCACCACCTGGTCGACCATGTCTTCGGTCAGGTACCGGGTTTCGCCTGCGGTCTCGCCCAGGAGCACCACGAAGGCGGAGGGGTACTGCAGGCTGCGCAGGCCGACCCGTCCGAGGTCCGCAGCCAAACCGACGAAACGGAAGGCGCCCACCCGGGTCTTAAGGCGGTCACGCACGAGGATCGGATCGAGCTGGATCATCGCGGCAACTCCTGATCGAGCAGGTCCGCAAAGTGCTGGAGCGAGGCCTCCTCGATGTCCGCCCGCTCGTCCTGCGAGATCCCAAGGTAGGGACGCGCCGGGATCTTGACCGAATTGGCAACGACCTTGTCGCCATTGGCGAGGGAGAAAAACAGAGCCTTGGCGGCCTTGGGCCGGATCGTCGCACCGGTCTGGTGGACACCGGCATAGATAAGGTTCGACCCGACCGAGACCCGGGCGGGTTCGGCCAGGGAGGTGATGGAACGCATGAGCCGCCCGCTATCGTGCAGCGTCGGGCCGGCATTGCCGGCACCGGGCTCGCCCTCGTCGGCACCACCAAGCTGGGCGCGCAGGCTTTTCGGCCAGGGAGCGCCCTCGGGGCTGACGTTGGTGGTCGAGATGCGCTCGACGGCACCGTTGACCAGGACCGCGCCGATAACGTCCATCAGCTCGGACATGTCGAGCGCGCCGTAGGTGGCGCGCGCCAGGGCGGCCTGGGGCGCGACGTCGTCGAAACCGACCTTCAGGGTGACGGCCATTTCAGAAGCCTTTCAGACGGTCACGGGTGAACTGACGTTCCGGCCCGTCGGTCATCGCCACCCCGGGTGAGGTCAGGGCGCTTTCGCCATCGCCGTCGTCGCCTATCGAGGTCTCGCCCCGTGCAATGGCTTTCAGCGTGGCGACAGCGTCCTTGCGCAGCCGGTCATAGAGCTCGGCGTTGTGGCCGAGGTTGGTGTAGAGCCGGTGCATCGCCAGATCCCGGCATAGCACGGTCAGGATGTGCGGCGGTTCCACCAGGGGAAGTTTGACCACCTTGGCGATGTAGGTATTGATCTCGGCGCTCGCGTCCGCCAGCGCCTGCCCGATCCGCGCATCCGACGACGCACCGGCCCCGTCAAAGCTGGTGAGCAATGCGAGATCGTTGTCGGGAATAACGGATTTGAGCTGGTCGACGCTGGCGTAGGTCATGGATCAGGCCTTGTCCGCCGCCGGCAGGGTCACGCGAAACATCGGGTCGGCGCTGAGAACCGCCAGATCGAAGTCCGACAGGTCGCGCATCGGCACCACGGTCTCGCCTTCGGCCCAGCGGCGTCCGGCCCGGCGGCGACCCTCGGGGCGCAGGCAGATGATCGTGACAAAGGGACCGTCCTCGGTCAGAGCAGGCGCCATGCCTTCGGGAAGGGACGTGCTGACGACGGGCGCTTCTGCCCCGCCGTCAGCCGGGGCCTGCGCGTCATCCGCAGGCGCCCTGTCGGGGCCCTGGGCCGTCTCCGCGACCTCCTTCGCCCCCTCGGTATCCTCATCGGCGTCAGCCGTGCCCGCGACTTTCTGCGCCGCGTTCTGTTCCTTTGCCTCGGCAATGCGCGCGCGGAGCTTGTCGTCGGAGATGTTCCAGGCGAAGTCCTCGCCGAGCGCCGTGGCCTCTGCCTCGAGCGCGATCCGTTCTTCTGTCTTGGTCATGTCAGGTCTCTCCTGTCAGCTTACCGTCGGGGCCGGACGCACCGGCCCCTCAGAAAACTGACCACTGCGGGTCAGAGGGTCAGACGGCCCTCGACCATCAGCTCGGCGGTGTTGCGCCACATGTTGGTGGCACCGGCCGCCGTGCGTTCGGCCATCAGGATCTCGCGCGCCGCGCCCTCGTTGGCGGCCGAGACCACCAGGAGCTTCGGGCGCAGGTTCAGCTTGCGGCCACGGTGACCGCGGGCAGCGATCATGGCGGCACGGGCACCGGCGTAGTTCTCCGGGGTCAGCGCCTGGCGCGAGGCATAGACCAGCTGCCAGGCCCCGAAACCAGCCGCACAGCGGCGCTTGGCACCCCAGACGAATTCGTCGCGGTCGAAGACATTGTCGTCGGTGAGCGAGGTCTTGGGCACGATCTTGGCCTTCTCGCGGTCCTGGAAGATCAACGGCTTGATGGCGCGTGTGTCGTCGATCAGGTACCAGGCCGCGCCGGCACCGCCCTGGAAGTTCGAGACCGACTGCTCGACACCGGCCGCGTTCTCGACGGGATGATCGGTGTCGAAGAACATCTGGCCGTCGTAGTGTTCTGTCGTGAAGCCCTTCTCAAGCTGCTCCCAGACCAGATCGTCGGGCAGCTCGGCGGCGGTCTGGCCCATGTCGCTGACGATCGGGGAATAGATGCCAATCTGGTCGTCGGCGATGTCGTCGACCTGGACGGCGACGGTCTTTTCGAACTTGCGGTTGGTGATGCTGAAGCCGTCGGTTTCCAGGCGCTCGATGTAGCGCTCGCCGACCCATTCGCGCATCGGCCCCAGCTCCGAGAGTTTGGGGTAGGTCTGGTGGCGCGTGGTCGAGTTCACGGTCATCGCGATCCGGCCGTAGGTGGTTTCCACCCCGGTCAGGCGTTCGTTGAAGGCCGTGTTGAAGGCGATGTTGAGGGCCCCGAGGCCCGCGATGGTGACATCCATGGAAGTGGCTCCTCAGAGGATTTCGACGACGACGCCAAGGTCGTTCACGTCGAGGCATTTGCCGGCGACGAGCGTACCCGCGGCGCCGACGGTGTTGTCGTCGATCACGTAGACATCCGATCCGATGTCGGTGCGATCGAGCGTGCCGTCGTTGGCGACGAGGAACGGCCCGCGCTCGATCGGCACCGAGACGTCGCCGGCGGCACCATCGCTGTTGTCGGCCTCTTCGATGGAGACGCCGCGCATCGCGGTCGCGGCCGGGATCGCAGGGATCGCGTTGCCCGAGGCGTCGAGCGCGACCATGGCCCCGGCAAAGAGGCGGGTTGCGGCCGCCACTGGATCGACGAAGCGCTGGCCGTTGCCGACGCGGGTGCGGGGGGTGTTCTTTGCGAGCGCGGTCATGTCAGGCCTCCTTCCGTCCAGCGTTACGGGTGGCGAGGAAAGCCTCGTCGGACAGACCCATCATCGAAGCCACCTGACGCTCGGTGTCGTCGAGCCTGTCGGTCTTGACCGGCGGGGTCTGGCCCGAGAGGCGGCGCGGGCCGAGGTTGACGGTCGGCACGGCGGACGCCGCCCAGCGTTCGAACCCTTCGAGGTCGGAAGAGGCATACTGGGTGGCCCAGTCTTCCATTGCGGGCGTCAGCTTGCCGGCTTCCCGCGCCGCCTCGAGTGCAGCCTCGACCTTGTCTTTGCCGATCTCGGACTGCAGTGAGGCGAACTGGCGCTGCAGGTCCGTGAAGGCGGCCAGCGGCACATACTTGCCCGGATCCACGTCGTCGCCCCCGGCAAAGCGGGCACAGACCTGTGTCACCAGGGCATCGCCACTGGCGCCGGCCGCCTCGGCAATGGAAGCCATCTGGGTTTCGGTGGCGCAGAGCGCTTCGACGCGCTCCACGATGGTGTCGGGCTTCTGGGCGTCGAGGCCCAGAAGCTCCGCGATCTGCTCGATCGGATCCATGAGGTCGTTTTCCTTCGATGCGATTTGGCGAAGTTCGGGAAGGGCCGGGTTGTTCACCAGGCCCGCCCCCTCGATCAGCGCGACGGAGCCGTCGGGCCGGGTCTTGAAGACAGGTGACAGGAAGCGGTAGCTGCGGCCCTCCAGTGCCCGACGGCCATCTTCCGTCCACTCGACCGATGCGAGGACACGGTCACCTTCCACCCGCATGGCGGTGATCCAGCCGGCGGCCCGGCTGTCGGCAGCGCCCTGCGGACCGAGCGACCGATGGTCGAAGTCGATGGGCAGGACGTTCCCGGTGGCCAGGGAGAAGCTCGTCTCGATGACCCTGGACGCCGTCACCGGGTCGAAGGTCATCAACTGGCGGCCACGCTTGTCCGCCAGGCGGAACGACCCGACGGGGATCAGCTCGACCGTGTCGGTCAGCTCGGACGGAAGGGCCATGATGGCGCAGGTGTGACGGGTCAGCTTTTGCATGACCCTGCTTTGCCACGCCCCGGCGATGAAGTGCCCGGGGATGCGGTTTCGGGGGTATGCGCCCACTCCAGCCTGACAGTGCGTGGAGCGATTGGTACGGGAGGGTATTTAAAAACGCCGGAGCGCGTTCAAAAAGGCCCGCCTCGGGATTTCACGGGGCGTTGGCCCCGGAGCGGGTCAGCGCCCCTCTGCGGCCTTCTGGGCGGCCATTTCTTCCAGTTGACCGACAATGGCCTCGGCATAGGAAAGACCGATGTCGTGACCCGCGACATTCTTCGACTCTGCGCTCAGGTCGTCCAGACGTGCCCGCCAGCCCTCAACGTCAAACAAGCTCAGTTCGGGACGCATCAGGATCTTCACATGGACAGCCTTTCTATCAGGGAGGCGAGTCGCGAAAAGAGATCACGCATCCGACCGGTCACGCTGAAACCGTAGAGGATCGCGCCCCGTCGCTCAAGGTAAAGCGCAAGCGCATGCCGCGTGACATGATCGCGGTCGACCGGATCGAGATCCGAGGCTTGCTCCTCGAGCATTGGAAGCGCGCGCCTGACAAACTCGCCGGGATGGTTGCCGATCGGCTCCTTGGCTGGGCGAGCCCGCCAGACCGAGCCGCCGGGTGACACTGCCAGAACTGATCCGGCACGGTGATTGCCGAGGATCCGAAGGTCCTCCATCGAGAGCGGCGTTTCGGTTGCATGGCTGTGCATCACATCGACACGCCCTTCGGACATTCCCATGGCTGCCAAATCGACGGAAACCCGATCAGGGGCGTCCGCGCTCACATCCCGGAGAACCATTCGGTCCGCCCCGTCGGTCACGATCAGGCTTTCGCGGCGAAGGCCCGACTGGCGGAGCATGAGCCCCTGGGCCAGACCGGTAGTCCGGACCCTCTCTTCCGGATCCGCCTCGGGCATCACCTCGGCGACGCGATCCTTCAGGTCCAGCCAGGCGGCTCCGGGATTGCTGTCGAAGCCCGGATGCACACCTTTCGGCACCTGCTGCACTTCGCCGGTCCTGCGGTTCGTCCAGGCGCGTTCGTCGAGATCGACCGGATCCGAGACGCTGCGACCGTTGCGCGCCATCCAACCTTCGGTCCGCTGGATCACATAGCACCCGCAGAAATACCCGTTGGGCGGATAGATCCGGCGCCAGATCGGATCGTCGACGTGCCAGATCTTGTCGTGAAACCGTTCGTGGTCGTGCCGCTTCGAGGGGCGTTCGATCTGGATATACTGAAGGTAAGGAAAGGCCTTCTTCGTGCGCTGGATACGAGCCCAGTGGCCTGCCGCGTGGGCCGTGCGCATGTTGGTATCGAAGATGGTCCGCAGGCGCCGCATGGAGCCGAGCTGAACCTCTTTCGTCTCCCCGGTCAGGGGATCATCCATCAGGGCGCGCCCCCACCAGCCAGCCTTGACCAGGGCGGGCTTCAGCTCCTGCTGGAACTCCGCCAGCGTTCGGCCCTCTGACAGAGCCCTGTCGAATTCGGCGCGGATCGTCTCGAGCACGTCGTCACGCATGGCCTTGGCGACAACGAAATCGCGCGCATGCTCCTCCAGCCAGTGATCCCGGTAGTCGAACCGGTTCAACTGCGGAGCCAGGCCCTTGGAGCGCCAGAACTCGATGGCCTCGAGCGGCGGCAGCGGTTCGAGCTCGATCACCGCGTGGTCTCCGCGCCCAGTTCGCCAGCAAGCCGCGCTGCATAGGTCGATCGCGTCAACAGCTGACGGACCGCCCCGGTTGTCGGTTCATCGGCGAAGGCGTCGAGAATATCCCGCACGTCCTCCAGAGACTGCGCGCCAGCCAGCGCCTCCAGCAGCGGCCCGATCTCGCCTTGCATCGCTTCCTCGAGATCGCCCTCGGAAATCAGTTCGTCGACCAGGGCGTCGATGCTGTCCCTGGGAGACGTATCGTCGACCTGCGAGGCAGCAATCCGCGCGCCGGGGGCAGCAGGCGGCGCGGTCGGCAGAGGTGTTGCGTCTGCCAGCACCTCTTCGTCATCGTCGGGCCTGCGCAGGTTGAAGGCCCTGTACACGTCGGCGGTTGCGATGCGCAAACCCGGCGGCCGCTTTTCGATGAGGCTCAACAGCGCCGCCGTATCGACAGCGTCTTCCATCTCGAAACGCACGTTCGGCAGGGGTACCGAGCGATCTGCCCGGAAGAGCACGCGCCGCAGGGCGCCCGCGATGTCCCGCTGAAGCGTCGCCGCGAGCTGTTCGGCGTCGGCGTCCCGGATGTCGTCACGCACCGCCTCGTGGATCTTGCCGACCGCATGTCCGCCGGCGATGGCATCCGTGGTCGCGACCTGACCCAGCACACCCTTGGAAAGCTGCTCGTCCCACCAGCGGGTGTTGCCCTCGTAGAGCTTTTCCGATCCTGCGGCCGAGGCGCTGACAATGTCGACCTCCATCGACTGGGGGATGATCGCAGCCATGTCGACGCCGATCTGGCGAACGGCGCGCAGCAGCGTTTGCCGGTCCTGCGCCGTGGCCGCGGAGTCGTATTTGCCCAGCCGCAGCGGATGCCCGTAGGCCTCGCAGAAGATGTGCCAGTCCTTGATGGTGTAGTTCTTGAAGAGCCAGGCCCATGCCGCCAGGCGCGCGAGACCACCTCGGATCGGAAGCCCGGACTTCGCCTTGGCCATGTGGATGACGTAGCTGTCCGGCCGCAAGGGCTGCGGGCCGTCGTTGTCGCGCAGATAGAGATGGCGGCCGTTTTCCTGGTCGAACTCGAACCAACGCGGATCGACCCATTCGAGATCCGCGATGGTCAACTGACCCCCGACGCGTTCCCAGACAATCTCGCTGACCGAGTAGCTCTTGCCGATGGCGTCCATGATGTCGATGAGCGTCGTCCGCACCGCGGCTGAATGCAGGACCTTGCGCGTGACCTCTGCCAGTTCGGCGGCGCCGTCGGTTTCGTCGCCGGGGTCGACGTGCAGCTCGAGCGAGCGGATGGCGCGCTTCCTGACCCCAAGCACGGCCGAGTAATGCAGGTCCTTCTCTTCCATCTGTTCGGCAAGTTCCAGATAGGCTGTCGCATCACCCATCTCGGCCGCACGCAGGATGGCGGCCAGGCGTGGCGGCGTCAGACCGTCCGCCGGATGCCCCGAGAACACCTGCCGCACAGATCCCAGCGATGCCACGGCCTGCCGCTCGAGCAGCTTGCCTTCGGCCACGCGTTGCATCGGACGTCCGAACTGATCCACCAGTGCCATCACCAGGCTCCTCTGCTGCGTCCCCAGCGTCCATCGGCCAGGTCTTCGTCGTTTTCAGGCTGTGGTGCGAAGCGAGAACGTGTGCCATCCGCACCTTGATAATTGTATTCCGTTCCAGTCTGCCGGCTGGCGTACCAGGCCAGCGCGCCGGCCACCGCACTGTCGCCGTGGCGGTCCAGCCCGTCCGAGCCCTTGAAGCGGAAGTTCTTCGGGATCCGGATGATCCCGTCGACGAACTGCAGCGCCTGGTGATCGGCAAGGATGTCGGGATGAGCCGGCAGCTCGATGGAGCCGTCGGCGAAGGCCTCGATGTAAGGCGGCATTTCCGAGGCGTACCACTCGCGGCTGAAGCTGACCTCCTCGATGACGCTGCCATAGCGCATGGTCGCCTCCTCGGCGAGGTAAGCCCCGTTGCCGCCCTTATCCACCGCGCCCTTCCGGAACCGGGGCAGCGCATCGCAGATGTGGAACAGCACCTGCTTCTGCTGCCCGAAGGGGATGTTGCGCAATTCAACCACCAGCTTGGCGCGACGCCGCAGATCCTCCCCGATCTCAAGGATGACAATATCGGTGGCGTCCCCCGATCGGGCGAAGTCCTCGCCCATGGCATGTTCGCGGCGCGGATCGAGCAGCTTGAGCACCGGGTCCAGCGTCTTCTCGCACCAGAGCTTCGTCTGGGCGGTGCGGATCTCTTCGGCCGCATTCTTGAACTCGTCCGGCTGGTGCCAGACCTCGAAGGGGATACCCTCGACCATGCGGGCCTCGATCTGCACGCGGGTCAGCGCGGCGCCGGCCATTTCGGAGGGCACGGCGTCCAGCTCCTGCCGCATGGCGGCGGTGCGGGCGCCGTAGGACGTCCGGATGACCGCCTCCCAGGCATCCTGTGCCTCCTGGCTCCACTCCTCGCCTTTCATCAGGCAGACGCGGCGGAAGAGCCCGTTCTCGACCGCGTCGCCGAAGGTGTAGCGGTGCACGGAATAGCCGTTCTTGCCGGCCCGGGCCTCTCGGATCACCTCATTGAAGGGGTTGAGGTGCCCGTTGTGGGTGCTGATGATCCGGACCGAACCGCCCCAGATCAGCATGGCGTTCACGGCGTCGATGACTTCGCGCACATCCTTGTGGAAAGCCGCCTCGTCGATACAGACCCGGCCCTGAAGGCCACGGATATTGGCGGGGTTCGACGACAGCGCCTCGACCCGGAAGCCGCTGGCGAAGCGCACGCGGTAGGCGGCGATGTGCTTGGTGGAACCGTCGGGCTGCTGATCCTCGAAGAGGAACTCCTCGACCTGCCCCAGCTCACCCGCGACCACCTTGGCGAAGTGGGCGACATAGCCGATGGCCTCGCGCCCCTTCTCCTTCGTGTCGCCGATGTAGAAGTAGTTCATGCCCCCGGCAGAGCGGCTCGCGGCGGCGACCAGCGTGGCGTCCAGCATCTCGGCGAAGGTAATCCCCGTCCGCCGCCCCTTCTCGCAGACCTTGAGCGGGCTGTGATCGTCCAGCCAGCCCTTCTGGTGTTCCATCAGGATGCCATCGGCCAGCGGATCGAGATCCGGCGGGATCGCCGCGCCGCGTGGCAGGTCCGCAGGCAGCTGATCGGGATCGCGGGAGAGGACGGGTTGGGTCATGGACCGCACCTCTGCCGCAAAGCTTCCAGCGTCAGCCTGGCACGGGTGAAATCAGGATACCCCTTCACGCTGCTTTCATCGCGCGCACACGACAGGAGCCGCATGTGCAAACCGGCCCAGGTGCGACGATCGACACGCTCACCGGACAGGTACAGTCGGATCACCCGCGCAGCATCACGGCACAACCGCTCGATGCGGCGATCACGCTTCTCCCAATAGGCGGCATGGGCGGCCATGTCGTTGGCAACCTGTGCTGGGGTGGCCATCAGCGCTTTCCCCGCTGCCGCGTGATCTTCCGGGCGTTGCGTTGGGCCTTGCGGGCGCGGGCCTTTTTCGGGTCGGCGCGCTTCACATCCTTCCGGGCGGCGACGCCACGGATGCGGATCGGATACCACCGGTCGTAGAGGTCATCGAGAAAGAACAGCATCAGCAGCGTTCCCAGTAGCCGTCGCGCAGCCAGCCGTGCCATTTGCAAAGCTGCTGGTTGACGGACGGTGTCAGTGAGGGTTCAGACCGGCTGCCGTTCCAGTTCCATGACGGTCCGCGGCTCTTCGGCTTGAACCGGTGGCCGACCGTGATGCGGTTCAGCATCACGCAGCCGCAGGGGCAGAAAAACCACAACGCGCCCAGCTCGCCCGGCCCGGCCTCCGAGATCCATATCGAGCCCGGGTGACGGTCGGCCCGGTGCAGGTTTCGATCGAGATAGACAAGGGCACGCAGCGGATCGCCCGCATCGGCTTTCGCACCTCCGCCCGGCAAAGCGCGTACCGCGTCCTCTTTCACGCCCAGCACCTCGGCAATCTCATGGGCCGAGAAGCCCTGCGCCAGCAGCTTGCCCGCGACGATAGCCTGCGGGCCGTTCATCGTGTGCTCCTGATACGGATCAGGAACGGCTGGTCGCGCCACCAAGCAACGGTCGCGCGGTCGCCGAGGTAGGTGTTCATGACCTCCCGGCGCCCGAGGACGAAGGCGCAGAGCGCCGGCCAAAACGGCCCTTGCCGCCAGTTGTGATCCCCCACCAGGAGGATCGCGCAGACCTGTTCCTCCGTCCGGGTCATGAGCGCAGCCCCAGAACGCCCTTGCGCAGGCGGCTCAGCATCTCGGCATCGAGGCCGGCCTCGGTCGCGGTCGCCTCCAGCGCCTCATCCATTTCCGCCTGGGCCGCCTCGCGCGCCTCGCGGGCAATCCGAACCCGTTCGCCTTCCAGAAGCTTTTCACGCATGCCGGAGCTGGCCATGAGATCCTTCATCATGCGCGCGTACTTGGCGCTTTCGTCCGCACTCAGCTGGCCGCCTTCGTCCCGGACGTGCATAATCGCATGCATCGCCGTCGCCGAAATCATCTGATAAAGGCCCGCCTGGACCTTACCCTCGTCCTTGACGTCCATGCTCTGCATGAGCGCATCCGCCACTGCGAAGGCCTCGCGCTGATCCTTCAGCGCCTTGGAGAAGTCCCCCACGGCGGACTTGCTGACGCTGTCCGGATGCCCGGCACGTTCCAGACGGATGTTCAGCTCATCGGTGATCGCAAGGATGCTTCCATAACCGTTTGCACGCAGCTCCTCGATAAGCCAGGCGCGATCATCCTCGGGGATCCGATCCAGTTTCTTGGGCGGCGGCATGGCTTAAGACCCCGGCCGGCGCGGCTGGATGCCGGGATGCCTCACGATGCCCTGGGCGACTTCGACGCCGCGGACGGTGGCCGTGGCAACAATGAAGCCGGACAGGTCTTCCTTCGTCACGAGCCCCTGCTCGACGAGCCAATGGACTTCGGCAACCACTTGGTCGCGGGTGTAGCCGATCCCATAGCGCTGCAGCAGATCGGTCATCATCGACACGTTGGAGGTATAGCGCGGCGCGTCCTCCAGCATGCGCAGGATCGCGATCCGGGCGTGTTCGCGCAGTTCTTCCGCGTAGCTCATCGTCAGCTCCGGTTGTTCAGCAGGTAGTTTTCGAGGCGATCGGTCACGGTCAGCAACCTGGTCATCGACTCGCGGCTGCCGACCAAGGTGGCGTCGATGCGTTCGAGATCGCCCTTCATGCTTGCCATGTGCAGTTCAATCGCATGGAGATCCTGCTTGCCGGGCAATCCGTCGACAGTGGTCTCGAGCCGGGACAACCGCCGTTCGTGACGGTCACAACGCTCATCCACGGCGACGATCTTCTCGTCGACGTGCTTCTGGCGGTTGCCGAAAAACGTGTAGATCCCGGCCAGGATGGAGACCGGAAATGCCAGGATGGCGAACAGATCGCGCAGGTAGCTCAGGTCAGGCATCAGGCGGCGGGGTCCTCGGGCTTGTCGCCCTGAATGGATCCGAACGAGATGAAGAGATCCTCCCGGCGAAGCGCGCCATCGATCAGGGAACCGAGAACCCGCGGGGCAGGTTTCAGGCGTTTGACCGCGTCTGGCACGCTGTCGTGGATGTACTCGAGCGCGTGGGTGGCGGCCGCCTGCCCGGAAAGGCCCCGTGCCAGCGCCGACTGCACGCCGGACATGATGGCCGAATGCAGGGCATCCCGGTGCTTCTCCTCGATCTCGAGGCCGAACCGCTGGCGGGCGGTATTCGCGGCCCATGCGATCAGCCCTGCCACGAAAAGGCCGGCAATCTCGACAATGGCGGGTTCAAGGGCGGTGAAAAGGGCGTTCACGGTGTTTCCTTTCGATTGGGCGCCCCGGCCCGGGGCTACCTGGGGGAAGGGGACGGGCCGGGGCGAACAGCTCCGGCATGGAGCTGATCAGAGGTCCGGATTGGCGAGATGGGCTGCGTAGCGCGCGACGATCCAGCCCTCGCGGCCATCCCAGAGCACGCAGAGCCAGTCGCGGCCGCCGAATGTCCCGGTGCGCAGGACAGGCAGCACCGTGCCGTCCGGGATCGTGCCGATGACGTTGGGGTTGAAGCTTGGCCAGCGGCGGTGGTTCAGGTTGCCACCCAATGTGTCGACCTGCACCATCTCACCGTCCACCGGCTCGGAGCCGTTTTCGGCCTCGGCGTCGGCAGGATCGTCGCGACCGAGGATCCGGGCACGGATATGGTCAAGCGGGAACAGCGGGTTGGTATCGACCTTGCGGCCGGGGCTGACATACCAGTGCGTGGTGATGTCCCGGAGCGTCGGCACCCCATCGAAGAGGGCCTCCAAAAGCTGGATCGTCGCCTCAAGCTGTGGCTCGGTATAGGCCATCCAGACGCCAGACCCGTGATCCGGGGTCGAGAGGGTCTCGAGTTCATAGCCCTGCGCTTCGTCGAAAACCTGTCCGTACCAGGCGCGCCCGCGTCCGGTGAAGCCGCGGACGGACGTCATCTTACCCGGGTTCACGATCTCGATCCCGATCGAGAAGCTATTGCACCAGGGGCGACCGTTGAAAGAGGACGTTCCGGCGTGGTTGGCCCGTCGATTGGTGTCCACCAGCTGGTAGATCGCGCCGTCGCGTTCGACCACGAAATGGACCGAGGCCTTCCCGGTGTTCGCAGAGGCCAGGTAGCGCGCCGAATTGCCCCGCTCCAGGCGCCCGGCGGTATCGTGCAGGACGACGATTTCCGGGGTGATCACCCCGCCGGTGAAATGAGCCGCCAGGAAAGGTGCCCCTTCGAGCTTGTGATCCACGATGCGCATGTCTGCCTCCGGTGTTGTCCGAGAGGTGCCATGCGCGCGCGAGAAAGTGCCCGGGGATGTGGTTTGGAGGGTGTCAGATCAGACTGGGCTGGATGATCGACCCGAAGCACGCCGAGAAGCTGCCATGTGTACGGGCGGCGCGCAACGGTGCTGATATCGCTCCGGTCCTAGCGGTCGAAAAGGTCGAGCTGTGCACTAATCCCCAGTTCCTCGCGCATGCGGACCCGGAGCTTGTGAACCCATGCGGCTGTAACGCCAAACTCTGTGGCGATGTCGTTGGCTGACCGCGTCGGGTGTTCAAGACCCGCGTCGAGGATGGCGGCACGAAGTTCCGAGGCGCGATCCTGCGCCTGTCTGGCATGGAAACTGGGGATATCGAGGGCGCTGCCACCGAACCGACCCGCCAGCCAGGCGACGACCGGCTCGCCGACCTCTGATGCCAGGCGCGATCCTGCGGCATTCTTCGGGATATCTCTGCGCTGTCCCCCGGCATTGGCCAGCAGCCGCAACGCGGCCGGTTGCCCGAGATCGCGCTCGAGCTCGTCGATCCAGGCGTCGGCGCTCTTCATTCGAAGGTCACTCCAGATCGGCGGCACATATCCTTTAGCGCCCGGATCACGGCGTTGATCTGTGCCGGATCGGACAGTGCATCGACGTCGATTGGCACGCTGTCCCATGCGTTCTCGAAGCGGGACCGAATGAAGGCGTTCAACCCGTCACGTCCGGGCCGCTTCAGCGCGCCGGCGTCACCGAGAAGCTTCCAGAGGACATGCACGAAGCGCAGATCACCGCGGGGTGCCAATGGCCTCCCGCGGCGTCCGGATTTCGTGCCGAAAGGCTTGAACCCACGTTTTTTAAGGGCATCAATCATCCGTTCCAGATCCGGCTCATCCATGTCCGACATGCTGGCCTTGCCGGTCACCGCCAGCTGAAGGTCGCGGCGCGTGTCCTGGTCCAGCCCGAGATCACGGCAACCCACGTGAATCATGCGCTGGAGGCTGCGAACAGTCATGATTGCCGCTCCATCTCATGACGGCAGCGCGAGCAGAGCCCGTCGGTGGCGTCACCAGCCCGGAACAGCCGGTCGCAGAGCCTGCAGTTTTCAGCGTCGGGATCCCCGGTGGCGATGGGAACGATTGTGGTCGCGGGCTGCCTGGTGACGACCGGAACCGGATCAAAGGGCCGAGGTGCGGGAAGGTCACGCAGCCTGTTCTGCAGGCGCGTCCATGCCGCGTATTTCCCGCGCAGGCGATTGAACTCGACACCGAGCAGGCCTGCGATCTTCTTCATCTCATCGCCGTTCTGGATGGCCTGGAAAGCCTGCACCCACTCCTCGTCGGTGGGCTCGGCGGTCTGAGCAACGGCTGCGACCTTGATGGCCACCGTTGCGGAAGCGGCGTCAGGTACCCGCGCCGCGGGCTCTTCGCGGCGGGACAAGACCCCGAAATACCGCTCCGCATGATCACGATCACGGAAGATCGCGATGACGGTGGGCTTTATCTCGACCAGTTCGACGGTGCCGTCATCGAGGTCGCGCAGTTCGTATCCGTTCATGAACTTCTCCGGCTGCTCGTCAGGCCCTGGCAACCACACCAGGACGACGCCCCGAGGGGCGTTTCGCTTACTTGGGCGCCTTCGCGGCCTTGAAGGTCAGGCGGCTCGAGGCCGCGATCTCGATCGGTTCGCCGGTGCGGGGATTGCGGCCCGTCCGGGCAGCGGACTGCTTCTCGACGAAGCTGCCGAAGCCCTTGAGGCTGATCTTGTCGCCGGCGGCGCAGCGCTTCTGGATTTCGGCGATCAGCGCTTCGGTGATGTCCTTCACGGCCGCCTGGCTGTGGTTCAGCTTCGCAGCGACGTCCTTAATCAGGTCGGTTTTCGTGACAGTGGTCATGGGGTTCTCCATGGGTTGGGGTATGTCCCGGCCAGACCGCCCGGCCGGGGTCGTGGGTCAGGCTTTCGCCAAATCGATGGTGACGGCCGTCCAGGGGGCCTCGGTGTGCTCACGCATCAGAATCCGGTAGTAGGTCTTCGACCCCACCACCCGGATCGCCTCGCGGATCGCATCCATGGCCCGGTTCCAGCGTGCATCCTCGACATCGAGGCGCAGGAGGGTGAACAGCAGCGCCCGGTTCACCTGGCCTTCCTTGTCGGTATTGAAAGTGCTGGTGATCAGCGCCCGGATTTCGGGCCGGCTGTCCTCGGACCACTCGTTCAGGCATTCGTCCAGAAGCGTCTTGGCGGTTTGCAGCTCGGGGCCGAAATCGAGCAGATCGTTGACCCGCACCTCGACTTTCATCAGCCCGTCGTGCGTCTGGTAGGTGCGGTTACCCTTCGGCCCGCCCTTGGTCAGGCCATACTGCTGCGCCAGCAACTCGTCGAAGGAGCCGAGATCCTCATAGGTGTGGGCCTTGAAGCGGCGCACCTGGTCGCTCAGCGCCAGGGCGAAGCCCATGACCTTGCGGACCGTCTCGTCCTCGAGCAGGTGCTGCGGCTTGATCAGTTCGAGCGGGGTCAAATTGCCCTTGGCGTCCTGCATGTAGGTCTTTCCGTGAACCTCTACCCGGCCATCCGGGACGGGTGCGGGTTCGAACACGGTCGAATGGGCGCTCATGATGTTTCTCCTTTGAGCAGGTGCTCCTGGTGATCGGTCGCGAGCGCATCGAGCGCCGCGCCGAAGGTCCGGAGGGGTTGGGACAGGCGCTTTCTGTCCGACAGGGCCTTTCCGGCCTCGGCCAAGTCGACAAGGAAACGTTCCTCCTCGCCGTCGCTTGTGCGTTCGGTGGCCAGATGCCCCAAGATGTCGGAAAAGCTCAGCTCTCCGTGCCAGATTGCCTCCGCAACCTGATCTTCGGAAATAGTAATCGACATGCTCATGCCGCACCTCCGACCGCGCGGGCTGCGGCCTGGACGTCGCCGAGCCGGGCATGAAACGCCTCCTGGCAGGCCGGTCCGCCGCCGGTGCATTCCACGTAGGCCGCCAGCGCCTCGATCTCGTCATGCGTGACCATCTCGGTTCCGCGCCGGCCGCGCGTGTCGATCTTGGCCATCGCCGAGCCGCACAGGGCCAGCATTTCGGGTTCGGTGAAACGGTCAGGCATCAGTCCTGGTCCTTTCGGTTGCGGGGGCACGCGTTGCAGGCGCGGAACATGCGCTGGCGGGTGCTGTTGACGTTCGAGTAGGTCTGGCTCTTCGCGCGCCAGTCGCGGCAGACGTCGCGGCGGATCTCGCCCAGAACCGGGCACGCGACGCGCTGCCGCTCGAAGACCCCGCGGACGAGATCCTCGATCGCGGTCATGTCGCCCTTGTAACGGTTGCGCAGGACGCCCGAGACCATGGAGGGAGAGCGCCTCAGCCGCGCCGCCACCCTGTTCTGGCTGGACGCCGCGCATTCGACTGCCAACCGTTCCACCCAGTCAGGCAGATCCTGCCCCCAGGCCGCGCGGGCGGTCTCCAAAGGGCCGCTCATGCCTGGCTTCCCGGCATGTAGACCGCGCCGGTGTTCGGATCGAACACCTGCTTGACGCGCTGCACCTTGGGAGGACGAGGACCGCTGTCGCGGATCAGGGCGTATTGCGCGATGCGCCCCTTCACGGGGTCCGCCTTCTTCAAGACGCGCAGATACCCCGTGGAGAGCAGCATCTTGCAATAAGCTCGTGCGGCCCCCTCGGTAATGTCCACCGTCGCGGTTTCCGTCAGGTCGCGGAACGAGAACTTCTTGAGGATGCGCATGCTCCGCCACATCTGATCCGTGGCGACGCCCTGCGTGACCTCGGAGCCATCGGCCCGCAGGCGGGGTGCGTGATGGCCGGTGTCCCGGATCAGGCTGTAGGTCGCCGCCTGTCCGCGCACCGCCGCGGGCTCGTGCGTGACGTATTTGGCGGCGGCAAGGCAGCCGAGATAGTCGTGAACGGTCTTGCGGGCGGCCCCCGTGGCCTCGACAAGATCCGTCGTCGTAAACGGCCGACCCAGCCCGCGCATCGCCGTCCAGATCTCCTGGCGACCGGGGGTGCCTGCATCGGCGGGTCTGCGCCCGCTTTTCCCTGCCTTGACCATCAGATGTTCCCCCTCGGGCGCGGGGCCTCTCCGGTGAAGAAGCGGATGTCCTTGATGTCGGATTTCGCGACCGTGGTCTTGCCTGCCCGCATCATGTTCTCGGACAGGACGTTCAGGTTCACCACGATGCGCCGTGCGCGGGCCTGCGAAAGCTCCAGCAGGTGTTCGAGTACCTCCCGGTCGATTTCGAGCCCCGGGCATTTCAGCTGTGCCAGCAAGGACATCTCGCGGAGATCGCAGGGCTGGGCCTGAACCCAGTCCAGCATGCGGTTATGCACACGCTCCCAGCGCGCCAGCGTCTGCGGCAACATCTCCTCGCCGATCAGGATCACCGTCCCGCCGATCGAGCTTTCGTAGATGTCGCGCACGATCCCGATCAGACCCGGCTTGGCGAGAAGATGCGCCTCGTCCAGCAGCAGAGGGCGGCGCGATTTCGCCAGCTCCTCGCCGATCTGGTCGACCATATCGCCGATCGTGCCCGAGGGCGGCATGCCCATGCTCTCGACGATCTTGGCCACGAACTTCTTGCGCGACCAGCTCTCCTTCACCTCGACGTGGTAACAATCGTACTCGTTGGCGTTCCACGCCGCCGCGACCGTCTTGCCGAGACCGCTGGGCCCCGAGAAACACGCCATGCCCGGCAGATCCGGGTCGCGCTGGCGCACGCGCTCGATCAGCTCCGTCAGAAGCATCACGTTGCGCAGCGGCATTACGCTCGTCACCGTGTTGACCATTCCTGCTCCGTCCATCATTCTCTCCTTGCTTGTACCGACCGCCGCCGAGGGGTTTGACCTTGCCCCCGGCGGCACCCGGGTTTCCTCAACCGATCAGCGACTGGCCGAACCTTTCGTAGTTCAGGCGCATGGCTCGGTATTCAGGGAGACGCCGCATGCGCTCCCAGAATTCTGCATCTTCCTTCGAGATCGCCTCACCGGCCTCGGACCGCTTCTCGATCTCCAGCGCACGGCGGAACCGGTCCGTCGCGGTCTCTGCGGCGGCCTTCGGCTCCGCGCGCCGCTTCCCGAACTCCGCCTGGAAGACAGCAATCCGGTCATCGGCCGAGGTGTCCGGCACAGGCGTCGGGCGCGTCACAAGAGGCTTGCGGTGTCGGGCCGGGGCCATCTCGACCACCTTCGCCTCGACCAGCGCGGTCTGCGGCGCGGGGATCTCATCCAGAACGGCGGCGAAGTCCTGCACCGATACTGGCCGCATCGCCTCGAGCAGTTCCTTCTCCGCCTTGCGGCGCCGACGTTGGATCCGGGCATCCAGTTTCGCCCCGACCATGTCGAAGAACCCGACCTTTTCCCGGCACTCTGCGTACCCAAGGTATTCGCCGGTCAGGGTGTAGACATAGCTGCCCTCGTGAAGGTTCTCGGGGTTGAAGCGCGCGACCACCCTCTGACCAGCGTGTTCATTCATCCAGTCGGCCCAGTAGACGTTCTTGTGCAGGGTCATCTGGCCGTGGGTCTTGTGCAGCTTGCGCACCTCCTGGCCCATCAGCCAGAGGCGCTGCTGCTCAGCCGTGGCCTTGCGGACAGGGCTGTCGGCATAGCTCTCGGCAAAGGTGTCGTCGAAGCTGCGCCCCTTCGCGGTGGGGCTGAGACGCCCGTCGCGCGCATTATGCTCCCGGATGCCTTCGTCCAGCACCCGCAGGAAGGTCTCCAGCGGGATGGCCCGTGATCCGTAATCCTCGGGCTTGGCGTCGGGCTTCTTGCCGACGTAGGCGCCGGCAAACCGCGGATCGAGCGCGATATCGTCCGCGAAATCCCGGAACCCGCGTTCGATCGGCTTGGCCTGCCCGTGACCGGGCCGCGCCCAGTGCAGGAGGATCCCCATCAACGGCAGAACGCCGAGCGCGTCGTCTTCCCGGACCTTGAACCGGAAGCGGGTCGGAGCGCCGCCGGTCAGCCACTTGTTGGCAAACTCTCGACCGTTGTCGAAGAGGCAATGCTTCGGGATGCCCCAGCGCTCCACCAGTTCGCCGAAAGCCGCCATGACCGCGACCTTGTTCGGATCGAGGTCGACGCGCCACGACAGGATCTTGTTGGAATAAAGGTCCTGAAAGGCCACGATCTGCGGGCGGACGGGCTTCTCGATCCCCGGCCAGGCGACGAACACGTCGATCTTGTGGCAGTCCGCGTTCACGCCCTCGAGCGCGGTCAACGTCGACCGGTCGCGGATCTGGGGCGGGAAACACTTCGCCAGCCCCGCTTCGCCCTGCCGTGCGAAGATCTGAGACACAAGCGGCACGTTGTCGTTCATCCACCGCCGCGCCGTGCGCTCGGTCAGGACGGCATGGCCGTGCCGCTTGCAGGCCTTCACGACCCGGCGGTAGGAACTGGTGAAGCTGTGCGGCCCGAGGCGCAGGTAATCCGCGCGGAGCCAATCGTAGAACTCCACCGCCGCAACGGCGGATTTCGCCTTCTTGCCGCTTTCGCCATGCCGGGGTGCCAGGTAGGCCAGACGGTCCTCGACCGCGACGCCGTCGACGAGCCCGAAGTAGTTCCAGACCGTCCGCGTACTGCAATTGCGCTTCTCGGCGATCATCTCGACCGCGAGGAACTTCGACGTCAACGCCACGAGGGCCTCGACCTCCTGCAGGATCCGGAGCCGGTCGCGTGCCTTCGCCTTGGTCTTCTCGGGCTGCTGGTCGAACCAGGCCCAGGCCTCGTCCCGATCGGGGCGATCCGTGCACGACGGCTCGGACCCGGCCTGCGCCAGGAGGGCGCGTTGGGCCTGTGTCGGGAAGATCTGCCAATGATACTCCCAGCCGCCGCCACGCCCCTTGCGCTTGCGCGCGTGTTCGGGGTGATCGCGCCAACCGTCGCGCTTGGCCTGCGCATCGACCCCCTGGCGGGTATCGGGCAGGTGCGGCAGGTCAGCGTCCGCGATCTCGGCGGCCGTCCACCAGACCTTATCCGGGGTCAAAGCGCTCATGCCACGTCCTCGCGGCCGCTCTCCACCAGACGCAGCACGTCTTCGCCATAGGTGTCCAGGAAGCGGCGGCGCACCCGCATGGAGCTGCGCAGCCAAACCGTGGTGAGGGCATTAAGGGCCTTGTCGTCGTCCGACACGGGCAGTTGCGTGACCTTGCCTTCTTCCCGGGCCAGCGATTTGCGCGCCTCGGAGGCCGAGCGCGCATTGCCGCCGTGCAGCCTCAAGACCACCTGCCGGCGCTCTGCCATCTCGCCGATCTTCGAGATCTCCGCGAGGTCCTTCAGCGTCACCGGGCGCGGCGCCTGCCGCAAAAGGCGCACTTCATCGGTCTCGAGCGCGCTGCCCGCGGCGATGATCCGCTCCACCTGACGCTTGGACAGGCCGAACTTTTCGGCGGTGGATGTGGTGAACGACACGATGTCGTTGACCAGATTTCCGGTATGCTGATTGCCGCGAAATCCACCAAGCTTCATTTCCGGATGCATCTTCTCGTAGACCCGCTTGCGTTCCGCGAGGAAGACAGCTGTATCCAGGGCATTCATCTCGGCGCCGGCAAGATTGTCGTCGATCTCCATGAGCCGGGCCCAGTCGTCGGTGACATCGGTCCAGACCTTGGCCTCGACCTCCTCCCACCCCAGCGCCTTCGCCGCTGCGAGACGATGACCGCCCGCGATCAGCACCAGCGAACCGTCCTTCTTCTGGCGAATGTGGATCGCGTCCTTCATGACCCCGGTCTCGCGGATCGAGGCGACCAGGCTTTCGACGCCGGCCTTGCTCACATCGCGCAGGCGCCGGGAGGCGTCCACTTCGTCCACACGCACCCGCGTGCGCTTCATCAGTCTCGGTTCAGCCATTAGCGCGCACCCCCATATCTTGAGTCGCGCTATGCCAATGCCGCGACCCATGGTATAATGGCGGCGCTGACGGGTGTTCAGAGCACCCGCCAGCACCTAGCGACCCCTTATGGTCACAGCACAAGGAGACGATCCCGGAGAGGTCGGCTGGAAGCTGACCCCGAATTGTCCGTCGCGCGCTCATGCCAGCAGGCCCACCGCGATCAGGACCACCAAGAAGGTGACCCAGGCGCCGACGCATGCGATTGCATCGCCCCAAAGGCTGTCTTCAAGGCGCCGTTCAAAAGCGATCAGACGATCCCGGATCGCGCGGAGGGGAGGAACCCCGCGCGATCCGGGGTTCCGGGCGGGGCGCGCAGCCGCCCGGCGGTGACGGTCGTGGTCAGATCCGTGAGTGGTGTCGACCGTCACATGAACAAAGGGGGCCTCGGGCACCTCTTCCTCAAGCCGCAGCGCTTCCTTGAGCAGCAGCCGGGCATGGTTTCCCGTCAGGCGCTCCGCCTGCAGGACCGCCGCAAAACTCGCCGGCTGCTCCGCCATCCGGATCAGTGTCAGCCCCAGCGCGATCCGCTGATCATCGGGCAGCATCGCCCCGACCTCGCGGGCGCGCCGGATCACATGGTCCTGGCTGATCAGCATGGAAACCTCCGAGGATGAAGTGTCGAAAAGGAAGGCCGGTACCAGGCCGCACGGGCGAGCAGGATCGACGCACGGCCTGGCAGGCTCACGCGGGCGGTGGCAGCCGCCCGGCGGAGACGCATGTTGGGTATAGGTGGCAGAGCGCACACCAGATAAGGTGTGATCAGACTCACGATTGACTTGCGGAACCGGAGGGCCTTGGCCCGCCCTCCGGCACCTGCACCCCCTTCTGACGAAACCAGAAAAGGATGGTTCGAAATGAGTGTAGACGCGACGATGCAACAGCGCCTCGCTGACATGGAGCGGAAATGGCTTGAGAAGCTCGTGGGAGAAACCAACCACATCCGCCTAGAAGGCTTCCGCGACGAAGCGGCCATGTTGATAGTGATGCGCGCGTTGCTCGAAGAATTGTCGCTCGAGCAGCGCGCATCCATCTCAGATCGCGCCTCAGATGCAGCGCAAAGCCGCTCTGGCGACCTGAAGGCGAAAGTCGCAGAGGTCCTAGGCAATCTCGGGATATGATAGCCACCGCAGGCCGTGGCGCTAAACCCGGACTGCGCGACACCAGCACCCCCTAAACTGGTCCACCCGGCCTTTTCGTCGCGAATCAATCCAGTTTGGGTTTGGCGGTGACGGGAAGTGTATCCAGCACTCCCCGCCACCTGAGCCCCTGCGTTAACAGCCAACACAAGGACTGTTCGAATGACCTTATCTACCATCACTGCCCTCATCGGTGCCGGCAGCAACCTCGCTGGCATGACCAAGACGGCCACGGAGGTTACTCAGAACCTCCGAGCGCTCCTCGCAAAGCCCAATCCCGACACCGAGGCTACTGACCGCCTCGTTTCCGATCTTCTGGAACGATTGATCGCGCTGCAGTCTGAGCAACTGGCGATGCAGGGCGCGATGCTGGAGCTGCGAGAGGAACAGCGTCGCATCGACCGCTTTACGGCCAATGCTGATCGATATGCGCTGAAACGCACGGAACAGGGCTCGCTCGTTCGCGAACTGAAGGCATCGCATGCCGCCGGCGATCCCATTCACTGCGTGTGCGCAGAGTGCTACGAGAAAAAGATCATATCTTTCCTGCAGCTTGCTGGGCACAACACCTTCAGATGTGGAAACTGTGACGGGATCGTCTACATGGACGACGGGCGCGGAAGTGGCATCATGGTGGCCCCCGCCCGAAACACTAAGTTCGACGGCTTCATCTGAAACCCGCCCGCAATCTCGCGGGCCACGCGTCCACGAGGACTTGCCTTTCGTAGCAGGGTACTCTGCATCGCTGTTATGGGAACGCGCCATCACAGCACCCCGATCAGCTTGAAGATCACGACCCAGATCCACACGCCCACAAAGGACGCTGGCAGGATCCACCAGGAACGCGCCTGGAAACGGCCGCGGGCGCGCGATGCGCGACGGGCATTCAGGAACACGGCGAGAGGTTGAGCGGGTTGGGACATCACGCGGCCTCCTTCTTCGATTTCGAGGGGCGGGGAATGTCCGAAGGCCAGGCGAGGTCGTCGGGCCAGTTGTCCGAGAACCATTGAAACGCCTTCGTCAGCGTCTTCGCATTGCAGCCCAGCCCGGCACGCAATCGCGTGAACAGCCGTGCGTGCGTGCCGGTGATCCAGTTCGAAATCGTCTGCTCGGAACGGTCGACGTGCAGCGCGTAACGCTCCGCCAACGTGACAAGGTCTTCCGTGGTCATTTGCTCGTCCTCGCGCAATGGATATTTGCACTATTTACTAAATGGATAAATCCACTGTTAGGGTGACGCAAGGATTTTTTTGATTGTCACGAAACTGAATTTGCAACGGCGGCGCGGTTAGTGCATTTTTCCACCATGGAACAACAGCAGTTCATGCAGCTCGTGGAGGAACGAAGGGCCGAGCTTGGCCTTTCAATGGCCGCGCTATCGCAGCAAGCCTTTGGAAACGGGAAACTAACTGCTGTTCAGGATCTTAAGCGCGGAGCATCGCCGAGCTTGGATAGGATCAGCAAACTCTGCAAGGCGCTCGGATTGGAGTTCTATATCGGTCCGCCTAGGGAAGATTCGTCGCCTTCGAAGCAGGTCAGCCAAGAAGAGTTCGCGACCGTTGCCTTGTTCGATGCACATCTGTCAGCCGGTGATGGTCATTCGAACCACAACGACTTGATACTGGGCTTTCTTGCGTTCCGGCGCGACTGGCTGAGACGGCTCGGTGTCTCGCCCAGCGACGCGGTACTAGCGCGGGCGAAAGGTGACAGCATGCAACCGACGATCTGGGATAAGGACCTGGTGCTAATCGATACCACACGCAAAGAGGTTCCGATCAGATCAAGCGCCACCGGTCGAAGACGAAGCCCTGTGTACGCGCTACTTGAAGATGGAGCAGCTCGTCTAAAGCGAATCGAGAGGCCATCTGAGGAGCAAGTCATGCTCATCTCGGACAACCCAGATTTCCCGCCAGAACTCTGTCACCCCAAAGACGTTTCGATTATCGGGAAGGTGCTTTGGTGGGGGCACACTAGTCAGGATTAATCATGAAAACCATCTTCTTGACCGCCGCCACGGTCCTGGCAACAACACCCGTTCGTGGAGAAATCCTGACGCTGACAGAAGGTAGGGACTTCGACCTGCTTTCTACGGCGCTACGGGAGCAAATGCTCGAGCCTGAAAGCATGGAATTGTCGGACGTGTTCTCGGCCCCTGACCTCACCTCAGATACCTCTATTACTTACATTTGCGGAGAGGTCAGATCGCATGACCGGACTCGAGGTTATAGTAATGCGGCGCCCTTCTTAGTCATGATCGCCAATGAACCCATGTCTGGTGCGCGCAGCGTCCAGGTTGCGCGCATCGGCTCAACCCCCTTCGACCGGCAGGTAACACTTGATCTATGCGAGACCCACTTCCAACGCACCCGTGATCTGGGTCAGGCAAAGCCTAGTCTTGTTGAGGCGATCAAAGGTCACAGCTCCGCTGAGTTCCTGTGCTCCATGCAGCTGGATGTCCCAGCATCTTGCGACCGGCAAGAGACCTTTGAAAGCCAACTGATCTCCGGTGGGTGGTGTATCTCCGGCTTTGACAGTGTCGGATGGGTGAAATGCACAGCGGAGAACTGAGCTCCGCCTCGAAAATCGTTTGCATGTTCGGCTTGTGATCGACGCGCCGCGCGAGACCCTCAACGCTTTGTTTCGGCGCGATTTTCTCGAACATGCAACTGAAAATCAGAACATGCGGCCTCAGTTGCATGTTCCCATTTTTCAGTTGCACCTTCGCTGCGTCCGAATATTGCCCCAAACCCTTTATGGACAACGCGTTTTCGTTCTGACATCTGGATTTGCAGTGCCAGCCGCGACGACCCATCAAGCCCCGTTTTCGGCTCTACTGCATGACAAAGGGCTCATGGCGTCCGACGTCTTAAGCAGGCGCTTATTGTCCTTGTTTCATTGGCCCATCCGGCTTCTTCCAGCCTCTCCCGGACTCTTCCGGCTTCACTGCAGAAAGGTGTGTCAGAGAACAGCAGACCCCGCATGCATCGCGATCTTTTGGATGAAGGGCCATCAGACTGGGCGGCACCGAACAGCGCGCCCCCTCTCGGCAGATTGCTTTGCAATCGCCTGACGGGCAGCGGACGAAAGAGAACACGCTGGTCGCTCGCCGCAAGCGCCGTTTCAAGCGCACGACCGACAGTGAGCATGCATGGCCTGTCGCCGGGCAATCCCGTCAGCAGGCTGACAAGCCCATCGCCAGATATATCGACGGGTTCTGAACCCAGTCAGACGGCATTCATCGCTCGGCTTCCAGAGCCCCGTCATCTGCGAGCGCAAGGCCCGCGAAGTGAGATAAACGCTCTCCACAAAAAAAACGGGCGAGTCCAGTGCCGCAAGGACGGCTTCTTTGCCGAGACCGACAGGGGCAATTGCCTTCCGGTCGAGGGGCGTTTCCACACGGCCCTGAAAAAGGCGGAGTAGGGGCGTCCCGGACGGACCGCTCGGTTGCGTGCGGCCCCCGAAGACATGTCCCGGGTCCGCAGGGGCCCGGGCACGCACCGGCCGGTGCGTGCCGCCTGATGACGCCGCGCGCAGCCGATGCAAAGCGCCGTCGCGCTGCCCGTCAAGGGCACGTGGAGGCTGCCTGTCGAGGGATAGAGGCCTTGTCGGGGCCTGCGGGCCTTCCTGCCGATGGTCTGTCCGGTCCTGTTCCCGGCGGATCAGCGTTCCGCCTTTTGCAGCACAAGGAAGGTCATCATGCCGATGGGGGGCAGCGGCCTCGTCTCTGCAACTTCGAGGTCCGGCTGTTGCAACACGGTGGCAATGTCGAAATCCGAATGCCAGCCCAGCAGGTTCGCGAAGGGCGCAAAGAACCGTTCGATCCGCGCCAGCGTGCCAGTCTCCTGCGCGAAATGATTGGTGATGACGACCTTGCCGCCGGGTTTGCAGACCCGCGCAATCTCGGCCATCACGCGCTCGGGTTCCGGCACAACCGAGATGATGTGCATCGCGGCGACAGAATCGAAGTGATTGTCCGGGAAATCGAGGGACCGCGCATCCATCTGTCGGAGGTGGCGGACATGCCCCAGCGCGTGGCGCTCGACCTTTTCCCGCGCCTTGCCCAGCATATCTTCGCTGAAATCGATACCCGTCACGGACAGGTCCGGACGGTAGTTGCGCAGCGCAAGGCCGGTCCCGACACCGACTTCCAGAACGCTCGTTCCGCTTTGTCCATTGATGTAATCGACCGCCGCGCGCCGTCCGGCATTTGTGATCGCGCCGAAAGTCAGGTCGTAGACGGGCGCCCACCGCGCGTAAGAGGTCTTGATTGCGCTGAGTTCCATCTCGTTAGTCCTTTGGGTTGCGTGATTTGCGGGCGGACCGGAACGCCCAGATCAGGCTGCAGATGTAGGCACATGTCATCAGCGCCAGGGTAGCCCAGAGATATGTCAGTAATGCTGCGGCCATGAGCCCCGCGCCCAGAAGGAAAAACTTGGCGTTTCCTCGGTCGATTGTCAGCTGCTTGAAGGCATAGGTCGGGACGCGGCTGATCATCAGAAGGCCGACCAGAAAGACATGGCCCGCGATGAGGGCGGGCGCGGGCAAGGGAAGATCGGAGAAGAGGAACGAGATAAACATGGGCAGCATCACGAGGACGGCGCCCGCCGGCGAAGGGACGCCGACAAAGTAATCCGATCCGGGGCCTTCCTTCTCCAGCCGGCTGTCGACGTTGAACCGGGCCAGCCGCAGGACGCAGCAAATGGAATAGCTCAGGACAGCGATCCAGCCGAGGCTTTGAAAGTCCTGCAGCGCCCATTGGTAGATGATCAGGGCAGGGGCCACGCCGAAGTTCAGGAAATCCGCGAGGGAATCCAGTTCCGCACCGATGGGCGACTCGCTTTTTGTCAGGCGCGCGATCCGCCCGTCCAGACCGTCCAGAAGGCAGGCCACCAGAACCAGGCGCACGGCCAGTTCGAAATCGCCTTCGTAGCCAAAGCGTATGGCGGACAGGCCGGCGCAAATGGCCGAGATGGTCACCAGGTTCGGCAACAGCTGCAGGACGTTGATTTTCCGCTTCTTGTCGGGCGTGGTGTCAGGCATGCGTCAATCTGTTCGCGCAACGCGTGCGGGCTCGTCCGAGGTCAGATCCGCAAGGACCGTCTCGCCCGCGACCATGGTCTGCCCCAAAGAGACCAGCGGCGGCACGCCATCCGGCAGATAGACGTCCAGCCGCGAGCCGAAGCGGATCAGGCCAAACCGTTCGCCGGTTGCCAGGCTGTCGCCCTGCGCGGAAAAGCAGACGATCCGCCGCGCGACCAGCCCCGCGATCTGGACCACGGCGATCTGCCGCCCGTCCGCCATGGCGATGCACAGGCTGTTGCGCTCGTTGTCGGCGCTGGCCTTGTCCAGAGAGGCATTGAAAAACTTGCCGGGCCGATAGGCGATGGCCGAGATCCGGCCCGCTACGGGGGCGCGGTTCACGTGGCAGTTGAAGACGCTCATGAACACGCTGACGCGGGTCAGCGGCTGATCGGTCATGCCCAGTTCCGACGGCGGCACGGCCTTCTCGATCAGCGACACCACGCCATCGGCGGGACTGACGATCAGGCCCTCGCGGATCGGGGTCGCTCGGGCCGGGTCACGGAAGAAGTAGTAGCACCAGATCGTCAGTCCGACGCCCAGCCATCCCAGCACGGAAGAAAGCAGGAAGAGCACCGCTGTGACAGCCGCAAAGATAGCCACAAACCGCCGCCCTTCCGGGTGCATCGGCTTGAGGAACGTGTCGCGCATTTTCATAGATGTGTCGCTTTTCCTTGGCGAATGGTCGTTTGCTTACCCAACCCGGGCTTGGACCACAACATCATATGGGTGCTGGATGCAACCGGGCCTCGGGTGCAACAGTCAGGGGTAGCGGTCTGTTCCCTGACCGACCGGCGGGCTATCGCCGAGCGATGACCCGCTGCATGGGACCGGACCGGTGGCGTGAGGGGGCGGGTCTGCCGCCGGTCGAAGAAGGCAAGGGGCCTTGCCGCCCGGCAGCGACGCCGGGCGGATCACCGGATCAGACCACCGGGGTCAGCACGGGGTTCCCGCGCAGGTGGGCACGCAGGTTCTTCACCACGAGATCGCCCATCGCGGCCCGCGTCTTGTGCGTGGCGCTGCCGATATGGGGCAGCAGGACGACATTGTCCTGCATGCGCAGCGCCTCGGGCACATGCGGTTCCTGCGCGAAGACATCCAGCGCCGCCCCGGCGATGCTGCCGGTCGACAGCGCCTCGATCAGGGCCTCTTCGTCCACCAGATCGCCGCGCGCGACATTGACCAGACGGCCCTCGGCGCCCAGAGCCTCCAGCACCTCGCGGCTGACGATGCCGCGGGTCTGCGGCGTGCTGGGCGCGATCACCACCAGCCAGTCGACGTCGCGGGCCATGTCCACGGGGTTGTCGTAGTACTGGAAGGGCTGGTGGGCCTGTTCGGAGCGGCCGTGATAGACGACGCGCATGGAAAAGGCCTGCGCCAGCCGCGCGATGGCCTTCCCGATACGGCCCAGCCCGATGATGCCCACCGTGGCACCGGTCAGTTCGGCGGTGAGCGGCATGGCGCCCTCGCTCTCCCACCGGCCCGCGCGGACGTAGTCGTGGCTTTCCGGCACGCGGTGCGCCAGTGCCAGCATCAGCGCCATGGTCACCTCGGCCACGCAGTCGTTCAGCACGTCGGGCGTGTTGGTCACGCGCACGCCGTGTTCCTTCGCCGCCTCGACGTCGACGGCGTCATAGCCCACCCCGAAGGACGAGATGATTTCCAGCGCGGGCAGGGCCTCGATGATTTCGCGCGAGCAGCCGGTGCCGCCGCCGGTGGCGACAAAGCGCAGACCCTCGGGCAGGGCCTTCAGGAAGGCGCCCTTGTCCGTGGCGTCGCAATAGCGGTGCAGGGTGAAATCCTGGTCAAGCTGGTCCACCACGCGCGGGGCCAGATCGGCGACAAGCAGAAGGTCGGGTTTGGTCATGGTCGTTGGTCTTTTCGGTCAGGGGTTTCGGGTCAGGCCGCCGCACCGGCCCTGCGGCGGCGCAACAGCAGCATCACCACCGGGATCATCCAGACGGCAATGGTGAACAGGCCAAGCCCCGCGGCAATCGGGCGCTCGAAGAAGGCGAGGAAGCTGCCGTCGGACTTGATCATCGAGGTGACGAAGTTCTGTTCCAGCATCGGCCCCAGCACAAGGCCGAGGATCGCGGGGGCGATGGGGATGTCGTTCTCCTCCATCAGGAAGCCGATGATGCCGAAAACGAACATCAGCCAGATCCCGAAGACCGAGTTGTTGATGGCGAAAGAGCCGACCATGCAGAACATCAGGATAATCGGCATCAGCACCCGCTGCGGGATCGACAGCACCTGCCGGGCGCCCTTGATCGCCATCCAGCCCAGCGGCAGCATGATCAGGTTGGCGATCAGGAAGACGATGAAGACCGCGTAGATCATCTGCGGCTGGGTGATGAAGACCATCGGGCCGGGGTTGATGCCCTTGATGTAAAGCACGCCGATGACGATGGCGGTGATGGAATCGCCCGGGATGCCGAAGACCAGCGCCGGGATCCATGCGCCGGACATGGCGCCGTTGTTCGACGATCCGGCCTCGACCAGCCCCTCGACATGGCCCTTGCCGAACTTCTCGGGCGTCTTCGAGAACTTCTTGGACACGGCGTAGCTGATCCATGCGGCGATGTCGGCGCCCGCGCCGGGCAGGGCGCCGATGGCGGTGCCAAGGGCGCTGCCGCGCAGCGCCTGCACCGGGTAGCGCGCCATGTTGCCGATCTGTTCGCGGAAGATGCCGCGCTGGCCCGTGGGCGGCGGTTTCTCGTCGCTGCCGCGGTGGATGAAGGCGCGGATGACCTCGGAGACGGCGAAGAGGCCGATCATCGCCGGGATGAACTGCACGCCGCCCATCAGCTCGACATTGCCGAAGGTATAGCGCGGCTCGCCCGCCGGGTTTTCCAGCCCCACGGTGGCCGCGAAAAGGCCGATGAACAGGGAAATCAGCCCGCGCGCCGGTGAGCCGGGCGAGATGAAGACCGCGCAGGACAGGCCCAGCACCACAAGCCAGAAGTATTCGAAGGACGAGAATTTCAGCGCCACTTCGGCCAGCACCGGCGAGGCGGTGATCAGCACCAGCGTGCCGAAGATGCCGCCCAGCGACGAGAAGACCAGAGAGGCCCCAAGGGCGGACTCTGGCCTGCCCTGTTTGGTGAGCGCATAGGCGTCCTGCACATAGGCGGCCGAGGCCGGTGTGCCGGGCATGCGCAGCAAGGTGCCCGGGATGTCGCCCGCGAAGATCGCCATGGCGGTGGCGGTGACGATGGCGGCGATGGCGGGCACCGGCTCCATGAAGAAGGTGACGGGCACCAGCAGCGCGGTGGCCATGGTCGCGGTCAGGCCGGGAATGGCGCCGACGAACATGCCGAAGGCGGCGGCGGCAAGGATCACCAGCAGGACGGAGGGCTGAAAGACAAGCCCGGCGGCGTCGAGGACTACGGACATGGATGGCTCACCACAGGAAGGACAGGAAAGAGCTGCGGGGCAGGGGCACCAGAAGCAGCTTGCCGAAGGCCTGCTGGATCGCCACCACGGCCACCAGCGAGACCGGCAGGGCGATGACCAGCCGCACGCGCAGCACCAGCATCGCAAGGACCATGACCGCGAAGGCCGTGGGCAGGAAACCCAGCACCGGCGACAGCAGGATATAGGCGAGGATCAGCACCAGTACCGCGGCCATGCGGGCCAGCGCCGCCGTGCTGGCGGTCCACTCGGCCAGTTTCAGGCCGGGCAGGCGCTCGCCCGCGATGACGGCCTTGACGATGATGAAAAGGCCGGTCAGCGCCGTCACCAGCGCGATGGCGCGCGGCATGGTGCCCGCGCCGTAGGCCTGTCCGGGGATCGCCTTGAAGCCCCATGCGGAAATGTAGATCGCAATGCCGCCCAGCAGGGTCAGAAGCCCAAGGGTCAGGTCGGTGACGCGCATTCTGCTGTCCTCGTGTTTGGGTGCCGGAGACGGGAAGGGGCCGGAGGAAACGAGATCCCCCGGCCCCCGTTCGCCTGTCGGGCCTTATTCGGCGGCCAGACCGGCCTGCTTCATGACTTCGCCGAAGGCGGCGTCGTCGGCGGCCACGATGTCGCGCGCGTCATCGCCGCGCGCCCACCGCAGGCCAAAGCCGCGATCCTGCATGAAGGTCTGGTACTCGTCCGAGTTATAGGCGGTCTCGATCGCGTCCATGAGCTTGGTCTTGACCTCGTCCGGCAGGCCGGCGGGCGCGGCGACAGAGCGCCAGACCGCCACGGTCCAGTCCGACCCGGTGGATTCCGCCAGCGTCGGCACGTCCGGGAAGGCCTCTTGCCGTTCCGCCGACATGCTGGCCAGCGCCGTCACGCGGCCGGCGTCGATCATCGAGCGGCCCTCGGCCAGCGACGAGGGGATGATGTCCACACCGCCCGCGACCATGTCGGTCAGGCCCGGCGCCGCGCCCTGGCTGGGCACGAAGGTCACGTGGTCGGGGGCCAGATCCTCGGACAGCAGCCATCCGGCGAGGCCGACGTGCCAGATGCCGCCCTGGCCGGTGCCCGACGCCTTGTAGGTGCCCGCAGGCTCGCTCTTGATGCTTTCCAGCAGCGCCTCGACGCTGTCGAAGCCGGAATCGGCAGAGACCATGACGCCGCCCGGATCGGCGTTGACGATGGCGAGGATGTCGAAGTCCTCGTAGGTCAGTTCCGTCAGGCCCTGCCAGTGCATCATGTCGATCTCGATGGTCATGATGCCGATGGTGTAGCCGTCGGCTTCGGCATTGGCGATGGCGCTGTGGCCCACCACGCCCGAGCCGCCGGTGCGGTTCACGACATTGACCGGCACGCCCAGTTCCTTTTGGATCTCGGCGCCCAGCAGGCGGCCCACGGCGTCGGTGCCGCCGCCCGCGCCCCAGGGCACGATCAGCTGGATCGGGCGCTCGGGATACTCGGCCCAGGCGGCGCCGGTGGCGGCGGCCAGCAAAAGCGCGGCGGCTGTGGCGGTCTTGGCAAATTGCATAAATGTCCTCCTTGTGGTCTTCAGCGGTTTGGCCGGGCGCCAGGCCCGGACCGTGAAACCCCCGGGAGAGCCGACAACAAAGCCCGCGCGCCTGCGCGGTTTCGAGCTGTCGATGCTGTCCTTGATCCCCCCGGAGCCTCCTCCGCTGTTGACGCTATCCAGCGCAGTGATAACGTTCCAATGAATAAATCCGGTTCTGCAATCGCGAAACGCGATCGCTTGACGAGGGGGAAGCACGCTGGACAGGGACTTTACCGCCAGCCTCAAGGTACGGCACCTGTCGCTGATCGTCGCCCTGGCGGATCACGGCACCACGCACAGCGCGGCGGACGCGCTGAACATGACGCAGTCCACGGCCTCGAAGATGTTGCGCGATGTCGAGGACGTCTTTCAGGCGACATTGTTCGAACGCGGCCCGCGGGGCATGATCCTGACCCCGCTTGGCCAGTTCGCGGTCGACAATGCGCGGGCGCAGCTGTCCCGCCTGCAACGGTTTTCCGAAGAGTTCTCGGCCCGGCGCGCCGGGGGCTACGGCACGCTGGCGGTCGGTGCGATCACCGGCGCGGCGCCCGATCTGGTTGCCCGTGCGGTGGCAGAGATCAAGGGCCGCCGCCCGCAGCTGTCCGTGGCGCTGCACGGGGAGACCAGCGACGGCATCCTGTCGGAACTGGAGGCCGGGCGGCTGGATCTGGCGGTGGGACGCTTCAGCGCCGAGCGGCACCGGACGGTTTTCGCCTTCGAACCGCTGGCCGAAGAGCGGCTGGTGGTCGTGGCCCGTGCCGGTCACAGGCAGGCCACCGGAGCGCATCGGCTGGAGGATCTTCAGGACTGCGCCTGGGTCCTGCAACCGGTCAGCAATCCGTCGCGGCAGGCGCTGGACGCGGCCTTCGACCGCGCGGGCCTGCGCCGACCGCGCGAAACGATAGAATGCTCGTCGATCCTGCTGATCCTCAACCTCGTGCAGGAATCCGACGCCGTCGCGCTGCTGCCGCAGGCGGTGGTGCTGGCGCATCTGCGGGCGGGCCTGTTCACGGTGCTGGACATCCGCCCCGAGATCCGGCTGTCGGGCTTCGGCCTTGTGACCCGCCGCAAGGAGCCGCTGGAACCGGCGGCGCTGGAGTTCTGCGACATCCTGCGCGCCCGGGCGCGGGGGTAGGCGGGCAGGGGCGGGCGCGCCCCTGCCGTGTCTTGATCCGCGCGCCTGCGGCGCGGCAGGCCGGGCGGCGTCAGCCCCGGCTGGGCACGATCCGGTTGGAACAGGCGCCGAAACCGACCCGGAAGCCGTTGCCCTGCGCATGGCCGCGTATCGTGACCGTATCGCCGTCCTCGATGTAGGCGCGGGTCTCGCCCGACGACAGTTGTAGCGGCTCCTGTCCGTTCCAGGTCAGCTCGATCAGGCAGCCCCGTGACAGCTTTTCCGGCCCCGAGATGGTGCCCGACCCAAGCAGGTCGCCGACCCGCATCGGGCAGCCCGAGGTGGTGTGATGGGTCAGCTGCTGGGCGGCGGAGTAATACATGTGCTTGTAGTTCGACCGGGTGACGACGGTCTCTTCGCCGGAGGGCGGCGCCAGCGCCACCTCCAGTTCCACGTCGTAGAGCATCGGGCCGTTTTCCTGAAGGTAGTCGAGCAGCGGCACTTCGCGCTCTGCGGCGGCGCAGCGGAATGGCTCCAGCGCGGCGGCGGTCACGATCCACGGGCTGATCGTGGTCGCGGCGGCCTTGGACTGGAACGGGCCGAGCGGCTGGAATTCCCAGGCCTGAATATCGCGCGCCGACCAGTCGTTCAGAAGCACATAGCCGAAGATGTTCTCGAAGGCGGTTGCCACGTCGATCATGCCGTCCGAGGGCTGGCCGACGATGGCGCCGAATTCCAGCTCGAAGTCGAACCGTTCAGAGGGGCCGAAACGCGGCATGGCCTCGTCCTTGGCCTTCAGCTGGCCCATGGGCCGCCGCACATCGGTGCCCGAGACAGCGACGGAAGAGGCGCGGCCGTTGTAGCCGATGGGGATGTGCAGCCAGTTCGGCGGTACCTCGCCATTGGTGCCCCGCAGGACCCGGCCCACGTTGGAGGCATGATGCCGGGATGCGTAGAAATCGGTGAACTCCGTGACCGTGAAGGGCATCAGAAGCTGCACGTCGGACAGCGCCTGCAGATGCGGCGACAGGGTGCTTTCCGCCCCGGCGCCCTCTGCCAGCGCGGTCAGAAGCCAGCCGCGCAGCCGGTCCCATTCCGGTTTGCCGAGGGCCATGAAGGCCGACCAGTCGCCGGACCGGAGGGTGCCGCCGAAATCGAGGACGCCGGCCTCTTCCAGACCGTGGAGGTCCAGCACATGCGTGCCGATCGCGGTACAGCAGCGGCCCGGCTTGCCGTCGCGCGCGAACACGCCGTAGGGCAGGTTGTTGAGCGGGAATTCAGCCGTCTCGGCATTTGCGCTCTCTACCCAAGAGCGGATCAGGTCGGTCATGTCGTTGTCTCCTCAAAGGCATCGGTCTGGTTGTCGGGGTGTGCGGCGCGGAAGGCGGGATGGGCCAGACAGGCCGTTTCGATGGCGACGAGCCGCTGCAACGGCGCGAGGTCCAGCGCCCACCGGCGCGCGTTGTAAAGCTGCGGGATCAGGCAGACATCGGCCAGCGAAGGCCTGTCGCCAAAGCAGAAGTTGCCGCTGTTTGGCAGCATGCTCTGGAAGGCGGCCAGCCCGCGGCCCATCCAGTGCTGCATCCAGTCGCGCAGATCGGCCTCGCCATGGCCCATGCCGCGCAGCCGCTTCAGCACCGCGAGGTTGTTCAGCGGGTGCACGTCCGAGGCGATGATCTGTGCGGCGGCCCGGATGCGGGCGGCGGTCATCGGGTCGGCGGAGAGCAGGGTGGGGTCCGGCACTTCCGTCTCCAGCCATTCCATGATGGCCATGGACTGGGTCAGGGGCCCCTGTTCGGTTTGCAGCACGGGCACGCTGGACAGGGGGTTCAGCGCCATGAAATCGGCGCCGAACTGCGCGCCGTGGCGCAGGTCCCAGCTGCGGGCGTCGTAGTCCACCCCTTTGAGGGCCAGCGCGATGCGGACGCGATAGGACGCGGACGAGCGCCAATAGCCATGCAGGACCATCACAGACCGCGTGCCTCCGTTGTCAGCCTCCGCGAGCCGGTCACGGCTTGTTCTCCGTCCCAAGCGTTGCGCGGGTATAGATGGATTTCGCGGCCAGAAGATGGGTGGTCATCACGGCATCCGCCCAGTCTCCGTCGCCGACAAGGAAGGCGTCCAGCAATTCGCGGTGGTGGTTCTGGCTGCGCTCCAGTTCCTCCACCGTCCAGTCCTGGAAGGTCGGGCTGGTGATGCGGTGCCGCGCGACCTGCCGCACCGCCGTGGCCACCGCGCTGCTGTTCGACTGTTGCAGGATCCGCCAGTGGAAGACCTCGTTGAACTTGCGATAGAGGCGCCGGTCGATGGTGTCCGGCTGCGACACGGCTGTCATTTTGTCGATGAGGTGTTGCAGATCCTCGACAAACCCCGGATCGACATGGTTTGCCGCCAGTCGCGCCGCCAGCGGTTCCAGCCGGGCGCGCACCTCGAAGATCTGAACCACGGTCATCGGGTTGACGTCCGCCAGATAGGCCCGGCGGTTGGGGCGGCGCATGACCACGCCCTCGGTTTCCAGCTGGTGCAGGGCGTCGCGCACCGGGGTGCGGCTGGTGTTCAGCCGTTCGGCCAGCATCTCTTCGGGCATCGGGTCACCGGCGACGATCTCGCCGGAAATGATGAGGTTCCGGATGCCCTCGTAGGCCTCCTGCCGCGCGCTGCTCATGAGGCCTCTCCGGGGGTTGCCGCGGGCGCGGGTTCTGCCCCGGGCTTGTCGGCCAGCACGCCGTAAAGGTGGCAGCGGGCCAGCGACTTGTCCCCGGCGGCAAGCAGGTCGGGTTCCTGTTCGCGGCAGACTGGTTCCACGTGGCGGCAGCGCGAGGCGAACCGGCAGCCGGGCAGGGTGTCGATGGGCGTCGGCACGTCGCCTTCCAGAACCACCCGTTCCCGCCGCACCAGCGGGTCGGAATTGGGAATCGCGCGGATCAGGTTCTGCGTATAGGGGTGCTGCGGGCGGCGCATGACCTCGCGCACCGGCCCCTGTTCGACGACGCGGCCCAGATACATGACCGCGATCCTGTCGCAGATGTACCCGACGGTCGCGATATCGTGCGAGATGTAAAGCACCGCCAGCCCCAGATCCCGGGACAGCTCGTCGAGGATGCGCAGGACGCCCGCCTGAACCGAGACGTCCAGCATCGAGACGGGTTCGTCGCAGACGATGAAGTCGGGGTCGAGCACGAGCGCCCGCGCGATGGCGACCCGCTGCCGCTGGCCGCCGGACAGGTCGGCCGGATAGCGGTGCTCGAACTCTTCGGGGGGCAGGCGCACGTGGGACAGGGCCTCGCGCACCTTGGCGCGCTGCTCGTCCGGGGTTCCCTGACGGTGGATGTGCAGCGGTTCGCTGACGATCTCGCCGATGGTCAGCCGCGGGTTGAGCGAGCTGTAGGGGTCCTGAAAGATGATCTGCGCGCCCGCGCGGAAGGTCTTGAGCTCAGAGCCACGGATCTGCGTGATCGAGGCGCCCTTGAACTTCACGTCGCCCTCGGTCGGCTCGTGCATGCGCACCAGTGTCATGCCGAGGGTGGACTTGCCGCAGCCGCTTTCCCCGACAAGGCCCAGAACCTCGCCGGAGCGGATTTCGATATCCACCCCGTCCAGGGCCTTCGCCGTCTTGGCAGGCTGACCCGAGAGGGCGGCAATGATGCCGCCGCCCAGTTTGAAGTGCGTTTTCAGGCCGACCGCTTCGATCACGGTTTCGCCCAGCTGGTGATTTCTCATTGGGACCCTCCTGCAGCGGCTGTCCATGTTTCGGGCCGGGTGGCCAGCGTTCTGAACTCCGCCGCGCGTCCGGCGTGGTGGCAGGCCGCCCGGCGGCCCGGCGCGGTTTCCGCCAGCGGCGGTTCCTCATGGCCGCAGATTTCGGTGGCGAAGGGGCAGCGGTCCCTGAACCGGCAGCCCTTCGGCGGCTTCAGCAGGTTGGGCAGCCCGCCAGCGATGGAAATCAGCGGCGGCCGTTCTTCCGTCTCGCCCAGAATGCGCGGAAAGGCGTTGTACAGCCCGATGGTATAGGGGTGCTCGGGCGTCACGAGAACCTCTTCGACCGGCCCGGTCTCGACCACCTTGCCCGCGTACATCACCGCCACGGTGTTGCAGTTCTCGGCCACCAGTCCAATGTCGTGGGTCACAAGGATCATCGACCGGTTCAGCATTTCCTGAACCCGGCGCAGCCGCGCCATGATCTGGTCCTGCATGATCGGATCAAGGGCCGTGGTCGGTTCGTCCGCCAACAGCAGCCCGGCGTTCAGGCTGAGCGCCATGGCGATCACCGCCCGCTGGCGCATCCCGCCCGAGAACTGGTGCGGATATTCCCGCAGCCGCGCCGCGGGCAGGCCGACAAGGTCGAAGAGCGTCTCTGCCCGCTTCCATGCCACGTCCCGGCTGACCTTCTCGTGGGCACGGATCGATTCCACTATCTGGTCGCCGATGCACAGCACCGGGTCCAGCGAGTTCATCGCGCTCTGGGTCACCAGCGCCAGCTTGTTCCAGCGCACGTCGCGCAAGTCGGCCTGCGACAGGGTCAAGAGGTTGCGCCCGTCCAGCAGAACCTCGCCCGTGACCTCCGCGTCCTCCGGCAGCAGGCGCATCAGCGCCTTCACGACGGTGCTTTTGCCGCAGCCGGATTCGCCCACCAGACCCAGGACAGAGCCGGGTTTGACATCGAAGGTCACGCCGTCGATGGCGTGGAAGGGGCCGCGCAGGGTGCTGTAGGCCACCCGAAGATCGCGCACCGACAGTTCCACGGGCGCCTTGCCGTTCAGCCTGCGGTCGAAATCGGTCTCCTGCATCGTGCTCATCGCTTCGCCCTCAGCCGTGGGTTGTTGTATTCCTCGAAAGCCCGCCCCACGAGGTAGAGCGCCGAGATCAGCGTCACCAGCGCCAGCGAGGGCGGCACGACCCACCACCAGGCGCTGCGCAGGTTGCCGCTGGCGAAGGCGGTGTTGAGCATCTGCCCCCAGCTGGTCGTCGACGGATCGCCAAGGCCGATGAAGCTGAGGCTTGCCTCGGTCAGCACGGCGAAGGCGACCGACATGGTGACCCACAGGAAGACCACACGGAACACGTTCGGCAGGATGTGCTTGACGATGACATGCAGGTGCGAGGCCCCGGCGGCCCGTGCCCAGCGGACATAGACCCTTTCGCGTTCGGTCAGAACGGCGGCGCGGATGATCCGGGCACCGTTGCGCCAGAACAGCAGGACGATCACGAGGATGATGTTGTTCACGCTCGGCCCCAGAAGCCCGACCGCCACGATGGCGAAGGGCAGGGTCGGGATCGACAGGGCGATGTCGGTGATCCGCATCAGCAGGTCGTCGATCCATCCGCCGAAATAGCCCGAGATCACCCCGAACAAGGTCGAGATCACGCCGACGGCGAAAGCGCCCAGCAGGCCCACCAGCAGCGCCACGCGGAAGCCCAGGATGAACTGGGAAAACACGTCGTGGCCGAAGGTGGTCGTGCCCAGAAGATGATCGGCAGAGGGGCGGGCGAGGCGGTTGAGCCGCCCGCTTTCGGTCATCGCGGATGCGAAGGGATCATGGGTGGCGATCATTGGCGCGAAGAGCGCGATCACGAAGAACAGGCCCAGGACGATCAGCCCGCCCAGGGCGAAACGGTCGCGCGCAACGGCGGCGAAGGGGTCAAGGAACCACGCGAAACGCTGGCGCCTTGGATTTGCGGTCATGTCGGTCATTGATTTATGCCCTCAGCGGTAGACGACGCGCGGGTCGAGTTTGCCGTAGGTCAGGTCTGCGGCAAGGTTGGCGAGAACGATCATCACGGCCAGCAGGAAGAACGCAGCCTGTGCCAGCGGATAGTCCTGCCGGGTCACGGCAAGCACCAGCTCGCGGCCGATGCCGGGCCAGCTGAAGACGATCTCGATCACCACGATCCCGGCGATCGTCTCGGCCAGCGCCGGGAACAGCCATGTGATCAGCGGCAGCAGCGAGTTGCGCCCCGCGTGCCAGGCGACCCGGGCGTTCGAGACGCCCTTGGCGCGGACCAGTTCAACGTAATCCTCGTGCCGGTTCTCGACCACGCCAGAGCGCATGAGAAGCAGGTTTTCCGGCAGGAAGTAGATGACGACGGCCAGAACCGGCAGCGTCAGGTGGATCAGGAATTCCCATTGCAGGAACCGCGCCAGACCCTCTTTGCCATTGGTGTCGCCCATGCCGAAGCCGGGCAGCCAGCCAAGCCAGCTGGAAAAGATCGCCAGCAGGACGATCCCGAGGATGAAGCTGGGGGTGCCGCGGATCACCGTGGCCAGCAGGATGCCCGTCCGTTCGACGGTGCCGCCCCGGCGTGACCAGCCGACGACCATGCCCAGCCCGGCCCCGATGAGCGCGCCCAGCAAAAGCCCCGGAACGGCGATCCAGAGGGTGTTGTAGATGCGCGGCAGGATCACGTCCCAGACCGGCTGGCGGTAGAAGAAGCTGTTGCCGAAATCGCCGACCAGCAGGTTGCCCATGTAGTGCAGGTACTGGTCCCAGAGCGACCCGGTCAGGCCCCAGCGTTCCAGCAGCGCCTGCCGCGCTTCTTCGGACATCCCGCGCTCGACCATCATCGCTGTCGGGTCAGAGGGGACGATGCGGAACATCAGGAACATGATTGTCGTGACGGCGAAGATGACCACGACGGATTGGAGAAGGCGGCGTATGATATAAGAGCGCATGGGGTCTCGCGTTTTAAGGCTGCGGAGGACGCGGAGAGACGAGCGGCCCCCGGACAGGGGGCCGCTCCTGAGCGAAAGGGCTCAGTTGGCGGGCAGGTGCAGCTTGCCCGAGGAGTCCCAGCCGTAACCGGCTTCCTCCAGAACGGCGCGCGCGGCCTCGACATCGAAGGCGACCGGCTCGATCTCGGCGTTGTACCACTGGCCGAGGGCACGCGGAACCGGCCCTTCCGAGGCGGGGATGGCGAAGCCCTGCCAGCCCTCGATCATGACCCGGTTCTTGTCGCTGGCCATGCGCACGGCGCGGCGGAAGGCCAGGTCGTCGAAGGGCGCTTTCTCGTTGTTCATCCAGACGTAGAGCGTCGCATGGGACGGCACTTCGATGAACTCGAGATTGTCGTTCTGCGCGGCCAGATCGGACATCGTCGCAACCGGCAGAACCGTCGTGGCGATATCGCCGGTGCCGTCGAGCATCGCAGAGCGGATGGCATCGGCCTGGCCAAGGGCAAGCCGGCGCAGACCGTCGTACTCGGGCGCTTCCCAGTGCTCGGCATAGGTCGCCAGTTCGTGCACCTCGTTCGGGCGCCATGTCTGGAACTGGAAGGGGCCAGAGCCGATCACCGCGTCGTCGGCGACGATGTCCCATTCCAGCAGGTCGCCGTCGTAGGCCGACCAGATATGTTCGGGCAGGATGAACATGTAGGTCAGGACGGTGATCTCGAAGGCCGCGTCCGGGGCCTTCAGGTTGATGCGGAAGGTCAGGTCGTCGATCTTCTCGGCGCTCGTGATGTTCGAGGTCCGCGAGGACACGGCGGGCGGCGCGAGGTCGACGACGGTGTTGATGGTATAGACCGCGTCATCCGCCGTCACGGCCTCGCCGTCATGGAAGGTCATGCCGTCGCGCAGGGTGACTTCGAGCGTCGTGTCGTCCACCCAGGTCCACTCGGCCGCGGCCCAGGGCACGGTTTCGCCTTCCGAGTTGTTCTTGGCGAAGGTGTCGAAGATGAAGCGGACCCAGCCCACGGCGCTTTCTTCCACCAGCGGGTTGTAGGTGCTGACATCCTCGAAATAGGCCCAGTCGAGCCAGCGATCGTCGGTCAGCGGGCGGGCCTTGAGCCAGGGGTTCACCATCTCTTCGTGGGCGGCGACCGGCTCGGGGCTGGTCACGTTTTCCCATTTGTCGGAGTTGTAGACGATGCCGTAGATCCGGTTGATCACCGGGAAGAAGGGCATCGCCTCGGTGAATTCGGCCTGCAGGGCATGGACGGCCTCGACGCGCTCTGCGCGGTCCACAAGGGTGCGCTGCTTGGCGGCGCGTTCGCTATAGCCTTCGTCGCACCATTTCGAGCCGTTCCGGCGCAGCCCGCAGGCGGCGACGTCGTAAACCCAATAGGTCGGATCGACACGGTCGGGGTCGGCCCCGACAGAGAAGACGGCCATGTCTTCAAGCTGCCCGCCGACAATGTACTGCGACACGAAGGTCGAGAACTGAACCGGGACCAGTTGCAGGTCCAGGCCAAGCTTCGCCCAGTCGTCGGCCAGGGCCCGGGCCGATTGTTCGAACTCCGGTCCCATGTCGGACGCGTAGTAGACCACGGTCATTTCGGGGACCGGCTCCCCCAGCTCCTGCGCGCTCACGGCGCCGGCTGCGATCATCGCGCCAAGGGCGGTGCCCGCCATCCAGCCACGTCCAGTCAATCCTCTGTGCATCTCTTCCTCCCTGTTGTCACGGTCGGCGCGGTCTCCTGTGTCCGCGCTCGCGCCGATGCAAGTTAGTATACATTTTCATGATTTGTCAACGGCGTCTGCTTATCTGAATTCATCAGAAATCATTTTAAAACAATGATATGTAGATATTTTTGGTCAATCATGATCTTTAGGAAGTGTGCATTAATGTATGAAATAAGAACATTATTTGCCCCAAGGGCCGATTGCGCAGGCCGCCCGAATCGACGCCAATGGCTATGTCATGTGGACCGGGGCCGATGACCCCGAGTACACATCTACGACAGGAGAACACTCGTTGCCTCGGCCCCAGACGATGCCGATCCGCTGGTGTCGGCCATTGCGCAGGGCGGTGGACGATGATGCGGTATTATCGTGGGCTGATGGGGATGCGGCCCTGTTCAGCATCGACTTTCACAGCCCCCGTCACGTCCCACACCGGACGGCGACGCAGGGCTGGCTGATCCCCGCATACGGCGTCACACTCCCCTGACGAAGCAGAAAGAACTGAAGGTCGCGTTGCTGCACGTTCTGCTGTTGCCAACAGGCGGACGGCGTGGGGGTTCCTGGAGTCCCTGCTGGAAGCTGTTCCCTACCGGACCTACACGATCCTGACCGATAGGGGCATCCAGTTTGCCGAGCGGCCCCGCAGCCGCAGCCCTCACTGTCACCGTCCGTCAATTTACAGCTCTGCAAGTGGCACGGCTGGCTGCGCGACGGCTACTGGGAACGCTGCTGATGCTGTTCTTTCTCGATGATCTCTACGACCGGTGGTATCCGGTCCCATCCGTGGCGTCGCCGCCCGGAAGGATGTGAAGCGCGCCGACCCGAAAAAGCCCCGCGCCCGAAAGGCTCAGCGCAATGCTCGGAAGATCACGCGGAAGCGGGGCAAACGCTGATGGCCGCCCCCAGCACAGGTTGCCAGCGACATGGCCGCTCATGCCACCTATTGGGAGAAGCGTGATCGCGGCATCGAGCGGTTGTGCCGTGACGCCGCGCGGGTGATCCGGCTGTCCCTGTCCGGTGAGCGTGTGGATGGTCGCACCTGGGCCGCTTTGCACAGCCCACGGGTGATCTCGGCTGAGGACGCCCCGCCCGTGTCGCTCAGCACCCAGGAGCCCGCGGCAGCGAATGTCGGCTGGTTGTTCAGCTTCACGGCGTCAGCCGCAACCGCCCCCTTGCCGATGCCGTTCGGCACAACGCGTTTTCGTTCTGACATCTGAATTTTCAGTACCAGCCCCTGCGACACATAAAGCCCCGTTTTCGGGCCTGCTGCATGACAAACGGCTCACGGCATCCGACTTTCAAAACAGGCGCTGAATTAGTCTTGTTTCGTTGGCCTGTCCGGCTTCTTGCAGCCTCTCCCTGTCTCTTCCGGCTTCACTGCGAAAAGGGTTGTCAGAGAACAGGTGCGGTTCGGAAGGCTCGCGAGATCGTTGGGTAAAGTCGGACGTGGCAGGCAGGGCGCCAGTGCTTCAGTGGATTGAGGGCCGACGCGAGAGCGCCGGGTGGTCATTATACGGGCGGGCCGATCAGGCGACGATGTCCGCGTCACCCGGCCTCAACCAGACCCAGGTGCAAGCAAGGCCCGGCGGAACTGGGGCTCGCTCAGCACCACCTCGCCCGCGCCAAGCGCCTTTGCGTGACAGAGCGCCCGGGCAGTCAGGGATTGGGCCGTCTCGATGGCGCGGGGCAGGGCAAGGCCTCGCCCGATGCTCGCGACCACCAACCCGGCAAAAAGATCGCCGGTGCCGGGCAGGGCGATCGGCAGACGCTCAGTCGGGTGGCGGCTGAGGCCCTCGGGCCCGAGGAGCACGGTTTCGATCTGGTCGGGTCCGGTGTCGTCGAGCACGCAGCCGGTGGCGACCAGATGCGCTTCGGGTGCGATGTGCAGCGCTTCGCGCGCAGCCTGAAGGTCGGTCAGCGTGCGGATCTGCTGCCCGGTGAGCCAGGCCAGTTCGAACGGGTTCGGCGTGGCGAGATCAGCCATCGGCAGCAGCCGGTCGCGCATTACGCCGGCGATGGCTTCTGGCACATAGAGCCCGGGACCTGTGTCGCCCATCACCGGGTCGCAGATGTAGCGCAGGCACGGGTTCGCGGCTTTCGCCTCGGCCACGAAATCCGCCACCATCTGGGCCACGTCGAGCGAGCCGATATAGCCCGTGAGGATGTAATCCGCGCGCTCGGGCAGGCCACGTTCGCGGGCGCCCTGCAGCAGGTCGGAGAAGAAATCGGGCGGCAGGGCGCGGCCGCGCAGCGTCGGATAGTCGGGGGTGTTCGAGAAGACGACAGTGGGGATCGCCGCCACCTCCAGCCCCGCCGCCTGCATCGGGAAAAGCGCCGCGGAATTGCCCACATGGCCAAGGACCACCTGGCTCTGGATCGAGATCACGAAGGGGGGCGGGGTCATGCCGTGCCGTCCAGTCTTGCGCTCCAGTCCTCGACCCGGCGGCTGTCCAGCCTGCGGACAGCATATTTGCGCCAGCTCTCGGCCAGCACGTCGAGCGCGGCGATGCCTTCGAGTTCGCCAAGGTTCATCCTGTCGATGTAAAGCGCATGCCAGAGCCGCCGCAGGGTCCAGTCCGGCGCCAGCCGGTCGATCAGCTCCAGCCGGTCGCCGGGGGCGACGGTGCCGGGCCGGAGCACGCGGTAATACCACCCGGTGCGCCCGGTCGCCTGCACCCGCCGCGCCATGTCGGGCAGGCCGAAGCGGTGGTTGAGCTTCCAGCAGGGTTGCCGCCCCTGCGAGACCTGCACCAGCGCGCTGCCCAGCCGGAAGGTATCGCCCACGGCAACCTCGGCTTCGGTGAGCCCGGCGGTCGCGATATTCTCGCCGAACCCGCCGGGGGCGGCCAGCGGCGGCAGCGCGCCAAGATCCGCGCGCCACGCGGCGTAATGGTCCTGCGGATAATGGTGTACGGCCTTCTCGATGCCGCCATGCACCCGCCTGTCGGCCTGTTCGTCACCCTCGAAACCCTCGGGACCCAGCGCCAGCGGGCGCGCCACGCGGGTCTTGACGATGCCGCTGCGGGCCTCGCTGCCGGCAAGCGGGGCGGCCGGGCCGGTCAGTAGGGTGATCGGAAAGACTGTCATCGTGGCCTCTTGCGTTTTTCCCGTCCTTGGCAAATCACTGGCCTATCTGGAAGTGCCAGTATGAAAGATATGGATAGGCCGGTTCTGGACATGCGTGAACCACTCGCCCTCGAGATAGAGCCGGGCCACGGCGGCCCGCTGTTCCTTGCCATTGCCGAGGCGATCACCCGCGACATCACCCGGGGGCGGCTGCGGCCCGGGGCGCGGTTACCGGGCACGCGGGCGCTGGCCCGCGCGCTGGGGGTGCATCGCAATACGGTGGACGCCGCCTATCAGGAGCTGCTGACCCAGGGCTGGCTGCGGGCCGAACCGGCGCGGGGCACCTTTGTCGCGCAGGATCTGCCGCAGGGGATGCTGGCGCGCAGGCCCGTGCCCGCGCCGGTGGACCGGGTGGCGCCGCGCGCGGCGCTGGCCTTCACCGATGGCGCGCCCGACCCCAAGCTGGTGCCCGACAAGGCACTGGCCCGGGCCTTTCGCCGGGCGCTCTTGTCGCCCGCCTTTCGCGCCGGGGCGGACTACGGCGATGCGCGGGGCACGGCGTCGCTGCGCGATGCGCTGGCAGGCTATCTCGCCACGGACCGGGGCGTGGTGGCGGACCCGTCGCGGCTGCTGATCGCGCGGGGCAGCCAGATGGCGCTGTTTCTGGCCGTGCGGGCGGCGCTGTCTCCGGGCGAGGTGATCGCGGTCGAGGAGCCGGGCTATCCGCTGGCATGGGAGGCGTTCCGCGCGGCGGGGGCCGAGGTGCGGGGTGTGCCGGTGGATGGCGGCGGCCTCAGGATCGATGCGCTGGAGGCGGCGCTGGCCCGCGACCGGCGCATCCGGGCGGTCTGTGTCACGCCGCATCACCAGTATCCGACCACGGTGACCATGGGCGCGGCGCGGCGGTTGCAACTGCTGGAGCTGGCGCAGCGCCACGGGCTGACGCTGATCGAGGACGATTACGACCACGAGTACCGCTTCGAGGGTCGTCCGGTGCTGCCGCTGGCCGCCCGCGCGCCCGAGGGTCTGCCGCTGATCTACGTGGGTTCGCTGTCCAAGCTGCTCTCGCCCGGCATCCGGCTGGGCTATGCGCTGGCGCCAGAGCCGTTGTTGACCCGCATGGTCGAGGCGCGGGCGGCCATCGACCGGCAGGGCGACGCGCCGATGGAGGCGGCGCTGGCGGAACTGATCCGGGAGGGAGATCTGGGGCGTCACGCCCGCAAGGCGCGGCGGGTCTACCGGGCGCGGCGGGATCTGCTGGCGGGGCTGCTGGGGGAGCATCTGGCGGGGCACGTCACCTTCGACCTGCCCGCCGGGGGCCTTGCGCTGTGGCTGCACTGCGAGGGGGTGTCGGCTGAGGCCTGGGCCAAAGCCGCGGGGCAGGCGGGTCTGGCGCTGCTGCCAGGTACGCGCTTCGCGCTGGAGGGCCCGGCGCCGCAGGCCTTCCGGCTGGGCTATGCGGCGCTGGACGAGGGGCAGATCGCCCGGGCGGTGGAGATCCTCGCCCGAAGCGTTCCGGGCTGAGCCTATTCCGCCGCGACCCGGGGCCGGGCCTGTGCGGGGGCGATGTGCATGCCAAGCCGGGTCAGAAGATCGTGGTCCTTCCAGGCCGCCGGGTTGCCGGTGGTCAGCAGCTGGTCGCCCACGAAGATCGAGTTCGCCCCGGCAAGAAAGCACAGCGCCTGCACCTCGTCGCTCATCCCCGTGCGCCCGGCCGACAGGCGCACGACCGAGGCCGGCATCAGGATGCGGGCCAGCGCAACGATGCGCACCAGCGCGAAGGGATCGACGGCCTGGGCCCGCGCCTGAACCGGCACGCTCTCGATCTCGTTCCACAGGTTCACCGGCACGCTGTCGGGATGCGCGGGGAGCGTCGCCAGCGTCACCAGCATGGCGATGCGGTCCTCTTCGGCCTCGCCCATGCCCAAGATGCCGCCGCAGCAGACCTTGATGCCGCCCTTGCGGACCTGTTCGACCGTGTCGAGGCGGTCCTCCATCGTCCGGGTGGTGGCGATCTGCGCGTAATACTCGGGCGAGGTGTCGATGTTGTGGTTGTAGAAATCCAGGCCCGCCGCCTTTAGCCGCGCGACCTGTTCGGGCGACAGCATCCCCAGCGTCATGCAGGTTTCCAGCCCCAGCTCGGACACGCCCCGCACCATGTCGCAGAGCTTGTCCATGTCGCGGTCCTTGGGGCTGCGCCAGGCGGCCCCCATGCAGAACCTCTGCGCACCGGAAGCCTTGGCGCGTCTGGCCGCGGCCAGAACCGCGTCGGTCTCCATCAGCTTGGTCGCCTTCACCCCGGTGTCGTGAAAGGCCGATTGCGAGCAATAGCCGCAATCCTCGGGGCAGCCGCCGGTCTTGATGCTGAGGAGGCTGGCGGTCTCGATCGCATTGGGGTCGAAATGCGCGCGGTGCAGGGTCTGGGCGCGGTGCATCAGGTCGGCGAAGGGCAGGGCGTGGATCGCCCTGGCCTCCGCCATGGTCCAGTCGGTCCGGATCATTCTGCGCGGGCCCTGAGGCGCACAAGCGCGCTGATCAGCCCCGAGGCCAGCGCCAGCTTGACCAGATCGCCGAGGATGAAGGGCGTGAGTCCTGCTGCCAGCACGGAGGACGCCGGGACGAAACCGGCAAGCCAGGCGAGGCCGCAGGCATAGACCACCGTCAGGCCCGCCAGCATCGCAAGGAAGCGCCCGATCAGCCCGCGCCCCTGCGCCAGCCTGCCGGTCAGGGGCGCGCCCAGCAGGTAGCCCGCAAGATAGCCGCCGGTAGGCCCGGCCATATAGGCCAGCCCGATGCCGCGTTCCGGCGTGCCCGAGAAGACCGGCATCCCCAGGGCGCCCGCCGTCAGGTAGGTCGCCACCGCCGCGAGGCCCAGCCTTGGCCCCAGCGCGGCGGCGAGGAAGAACACCGCCAGCGTGTGCATGGTCATCGGCACCGGCCAGAAGGGGATCTGGATCTTTGCGCCAAGCGTGATCAGCGCCGCGCCGCCAAGCGCCAGCGCGAAGCCGCGTCCCAGCGCCGCAGGACGGGTCAGAGAAGGGGTGAGAAATGCCAAGGGTCTGTCCTCCGAAGATAGCTGTCAAGTCTATCTATAAATACGAGGATTGGGGGCGGTTCTGGCAATCAGGTTTATAGATAATTATCCGGGAATCTCGTAAGTCTCTCGGGCGTCGGCATTTTTCACCGCTGTTTTGCGCTTGCCGATCCAGCCGACATGGCGCGCCAGCGTGGCGCAGGCAAGGTCGGTCTGGCCCTTGCGCAGGGCGTCGAGAATGGCGCGGTGGTCGTGATCGGTGCGGGCCTCCCAGTCGCGTCGCCAGGCGGCAAAGAGGAAGCGGGCGCTGGCCGCCTGCAGGTCGTCGATGGTCCGCAGCAGCCGTGGCATCCGGCAGGGCGACAGGATCAGCCGGTGGAAATGGCGGTTCGCCGCCTCCCAGTCGCGGACCGTGCTGGCGCTGTCGCCGTGGCGCGTAACCTCTTCGGCTTCCTGAAGAATAGCGCGCGTCATATTGGGCGCGGCGTGGCGCAGGGCGAGGCTTTCGAGGCTCGACCGCATCTCGGCAACCTCGCGCAGTTCGGCCACGTCGAACTCGGTGACGCGAAAGCCGCGCCTTGGTTCGCTCTCGGCCAGTCCCTGGGTCTGCAACGCCCGGAAGGCCTCGCGCACCGGGACGTGGCTGGCGCCGAATTCCACGGCGACATGATCCTGCCGCAGCCGCGCGCCGGGCGGCAGTTCGCCCGAGATGATGCGGTCGGCAAGAATGCGGGCGATGCGTGCGGACTGTGTCTCTGAGGGGGCGTGTTTCATGAATTATAGATAACTTACACCGCGCTGCTTGTCGACACCTGGTTCGCAACGCCAGATTTAGGGCGGCGGAGAGGGGCGTCTGCCCGGGATGTTGACAAGGCTGCATTTGTCCCGCAGCTTGCCGCCACTCACCCGGGGGGTCTCGACAAGAGGCTGAGATACTGCTGGCCGGACGCCAAATCCGCGCAGCGCAGTGACCCGATGAACCTGATCCAGTTCACACTGGCGTAGGGATGGTGCACTGGCCGCGCGGGCGTCGATCACGGGATACGTGGCGGCGCAATCCGTCCCGGCAATCCCATTCGACGCGGAACTGGGTCTCCAACGCATTGAGCACTGGAGGCTCTGACCGATGAAAGACCTGACCCCAACCGTCACCACGGGCCCGCTGCCCGCCTCGCGCCGCGTCTGGCACGCGGGGCAAAGACACCCCGACATCCGGGTGCCCATGCGCGAGATCGACCTGCATCCCACGGCGGGCGAGCCGCCCGTCACCGTCTACGACAGTTCCGGCCCCTACACCGACCCGGAGGCCGAGATCGCCATCGACCGGGGCCTGCCGCGCCTGCGCGCGGGCTGGATCGCGGCGCGCGGCGATACCCAGACCTACCCGGGGCGCGCCATCACCCCCGCCGACAACGGCTTTGCCGAGGGCACCCGGCTGGTGCCGGAATTCCCGCTGCGCCACGCCCCGCGCCGCGCCACGCAGGGCCGGGCCGTGACACAGATGGCCTATGCCCGCGCCGGGATCGTCACGCCCGAGATGGAATTCGTCGCAATCCGGGAAAACCTCGGTCGCAAGGCGCAGGCCGAGGCCCTTGCCCGCGACGGCGAAAGCTTCGGCGCGGCGATCCCCGATTTCATCACGCCCGAGTTCGTCCGGGACGAGATCGCGCAGGGCCGTGCGATCATCCCCGCCAATATCAACCATCCCGAGGCCGAGCCCATGGCCATCGGGCGCAACTTCCTCGTGAAGATCAACGCCAATATCGGCAATTCGGCGGTGACGTCTTCGATGGCCGAGGAAGTTGAAAAGATGGTCTGGGCCACTCGCTGGGGCGCCGATACCGTCATGGACCTGTCCACGGGGCGCAACATCCACAACATTCGCGACTGGATCATCCGCAACAGCCCCGTGCCCATCGGCACTGTGCCGCTCTATCAGGCGCTGGAAAAGGTCGGCGATATTGCCGAGGATCTGACCTGGGAGGTCTATCGCGACACGCTGATCGAACAGGCCGAGCAGGGGGTGGATTACTTCACCATCCACGCAGGGGTGCGGCTGCACATGATCCCGATGACGGTGAACCGGGTGACGGGCATCGTGTCGCGCGGCGGTTCCATCATGGCCAAGTGGTGCCTGCACCATCACCGCGAAAGCTTCCTCTATGAACATTTCGACGAGATCTGCGACATCGCGCGGGCCTATGACGTGTCGTTCTCGCTGGGCGACGGGCTGCGCCCGGGCTCCATCGCCGACGCCAACGATCAGGCGCAGTTCGCCGAGCTGGAGACGCTGGGCGAGCTGACGCAGATCGCCTGGGCCAAGGACTGTCAGGTGATGATCGAGGGGCCGGGCCATGTGCCCATGCACAAGATCAAGGCCAATATGGACAAGCAACTGGAGGTCTGTGGCGAGGCGCCGTTCTACACGCTCGGGCCGCTGACCACCGATATCGCGCCGGGCTACGACCATATCACCAGCGGCATCGGCGCGGCGATGATCAGCTGGTTCGGCACGGCGATGCTGTGCTACGTGACGCCCAAGGAGCACCTCGGCCTGCCCGACCGCGACGATGTGAAGGTGGGCGTCATCACCTACAAGATCGCTGCCCATGCGGCGGATCTGGCCAAGGGCCACCCGGCGGCGCAGATCCGCGACGATGCCCTGAGCCGCGCGCGGTTCGAGTTCCGCTGGGAGGATCAGTTCAACCTCTCGCTCGATCCCGAAACCGCGCGGTCCATGCATGACGAGACCCTGCCGAAAGAAGCCCACAAGGTCGCGCATTTCTGTTCCATGTGCGGGCCGAAGTTCTGCTCGATGCGGATCAGCCACGACATCCGTGCCGAGGCGCAGAAGGACGGCATGGCGCGCATGGCCGAGAAGTTCCGCGAGGGCGGCAGGCTGTATCTGCCGGTGGAGGACAAGGCCTGAGCCGGGCAGCGGAGGGCCTTTGACGGTCCTCTGCGTCACGCCCTGCATCGCCAGTGCCGTGGCCGGGAACCCTGAGGCCCCTGTTCTGTGGGTCGCGGGCGCCTCGCGGTGTCGGACCCGTGCGCGGCCAGACGCCCGGGTGCTGGGGCAGGCAAAGCGCACGACCGGCATCCGGGGCAAGCCCCCGGGTGTCCTCCCTCTGGCGGGCATGACGCGGACAGGCGGGGGCTCTCGGGCGCGGCCGGTTGCGGGGCCGGTGCCCGTGACGGTCAGGGTTTTGGCGATCCGGACGGCATCCGCGACATCAGCGCGGCGGCCTGTTCCGCGACCTCGGCCACGTCGAGGCTGAGGGCGAGGCCGGTGTCTTGCAGCGCGTCCAGATCGACCCAGCGCGCGTCCAGTGCGTCGTCCGCCGCAACCGGCTCTCCGGCGGTCCAGCGGCACAGCACGGCGATCAGGATGAAGTGCCGGCGCAGGACGCCTGTCTCGTCGCGGTCGAAGGCATCGACGGCGGTAACCACGCGCAGCGGTTCGGCGGCGACGCCGGTTTCCTCGGCCAGTTCCCGGATCGCGGCCACGAACAGGGTTTCTCCCTCGTCGATCTTTCCGCCCGGAAAGCCCCAGAGCCCCGCGTCGGGCGGGTTTGCGCGGCGCACCAGAAGCACCTGCCTGTCGCGGATGACGGCGGCGATGGTCGCCGCAATCGGGCGTGGGGCTGTCGATGATGCGGGCAAGGCGGCCTCGTCATGCTGGGGCCGGCAAGGGCAAGAGGGCGGTGCGATCCTGTCCCTTCGCCGGCATGATCCGGATCAGGTTCAAAGGGTCACCGCGCTGCCCAACGACCCTGGGACCGAAGCGCCAGCGATATCTCAGCCCCTTGTCGGGACACCCCCGGGTGTCCTGCAGCCTATCAGGTTGCTGCCCGAGTTCAACGCCACCCGCGCCGCCCGGGTAGGGACGGAGGCCCGAGGGGCTGTTGTCGCAGGTCTTGCAACGGTCGTACGGCCAGGCGCGCCCGGATGGACCGGGGCGGACTGCAAGCGCGCCGTTCCCGGGTTGCACGGCCCCGGCAGGGCCATGCGGATCGGGTCAGGGCCGCCGCGCGCCCGCTGTGGCGCCACGGCCCGACAGGATCACCGCCAGCAGGCCGATGCTGGCGATCAGAACCGTGAGGATCGTGCCGAAGCTGCGGGGATAGGCCGGAATGTCGTCCGTGTCCGGCTGCACGACCACCTGGAAGATGCTGCGGTTCAGCGCGGCTTCGCGGTTGGCGGCGATCTCGGCCTCGATCGCCTCGCGGACCGCTTCGCGCGCCAGCTCCAGCTCCAGCGCCGCATCGTCGTATTCTGCCAGCATGGTGTTCAGGGGCGTCGCCGAGGTACCCTCCGGCGCCACCAGCTGCTCGCGCTCGGTGCGGATCTGGGCGTCCAGTTGCAGGGCCAGGGCCTCCAGATTGGCGGTCTGGCGGTTCTCGCCGACCCCGGCGATCTGCGCCTTCTGGATCTCGGTCCTTGTGCGGTAGGCCTCTTCCTCCAGCCCCCGGATGCGGGCGTAGATGTTCTCGACCCGCTGGCGCGGATCGACGTCCTGATAGCGCATTTGCAGGGTCAGAAGCCGGGCCTGTGCCTCGCGCACCTGTGCCTCTGCGCTTTCGCGCATCAGGGCGGCATCGGCGCGGCGCTGGTCGAACAGTGCCTGACCCAGCCGCGCGACCTGCGCCTCGGCACTGGTAAGCACCGCCTCGGAGACGGCGATGGCGCGGTCCGGGTCGGGGGCGCGGACATAAAGCGTCAGCAGCCCGCTTTGCACGTCGACCGAGGTTTCGACGTAGCGGTCGAAACGCCCGTGCCGGGTGACCGACAGGGCGGGGATGTCGCGCAGGCGGCGCAGCGGGTCGACGGCGGGGCCGCTGACCTCGGTGACAAAGCCGGTCTGCGCTTCGAGATCCTGCATCAGGGCGCGGCTTTTAATGAAGGTGGCGGCGCGGAAGACGTCTTGCAGGTTGACCGGTTTCTCGCCGCCCAGAAGGCCCGCCTGCACGCTGTTGCCCGCGTCGCCCGGACGGGTGATGGCGATGACCGAGCGCGCCTCGTAAAGCGGTGTGGCGATGACGCCAAGATAAAGCCCGGTCAGCAGGACCGGCAGCAGGGCAAGCGCGCCGACAAGACGGAACCGGGGGCCGCGCGGCTCTGGCGGGAGGGTCCGTGCGGCCCCGGCCCGGGCGGCATCGAGGAAGGCCTGCGCCTCGGGTGCTGCCGGGGCGGGGGCGGTTCTTGCCCCCGGTGCATTGTCGGAGGCGGCGCTTGCGGCATGCCCCTTGGTGGCCGAGGCTTCGGGCGCGGCGTCCTGGTCCGCTTCGGTCGCCTTGGGCGCCGAGGCCTGCGCCGTCCCGGCGGGCGCTGTGTTCCGGTCCGCTTCGGTCGCCGGGGCCTGTGCCGTCCCCTCCGGCGCGGCGGGCGGCTTGTCCGTTGTGCTGTCCGGGGTGGCGGCGCGTTCGGCCTGTGGCGCCCCGGCGTCCTGCGGTGCGGGTGCCGGGCCGGGGGCGTCCTCTGCCGTGGCGGAGCGTCCCAGCCGGGCGGCCTTGTCGGCGGCGGCGATGGCGGCGCGTTGTTCGCGCCATGCCGCGATGCGGTCCTCGTCGGTCTTGGCCGTTTGTGTCATGCCGCACCTCGTCCTTCTGCCAGTCGGCTGGCGGCTTCGAGTTCAAGCGCCTGCTGCGCCACGTCGAGATCGTCGCAGGGCACCAGCCGTCCCGCGATCAGCACCATGAAACGGTCGCACCAGATCTTCAGCTGGCGCGCGTTGCGCGACAGGAAGACCAGCGCGCCCTCGTCCAGCCGCTCGGCAAGGATCCGGTCGCAAAGCCTGCGGTGGTGCGGCTCTCCGACCGAGATCACCTCGTCGGCGATCCATGTCGCGGGGCCGGGCACGCAGAGCGCGCAGGCATAGGCCAGCGTCGCGCGTTGCGTCGGCGTCAGCGTCTTCATGCGCCGCCCGGCCAGACCGGCGATGCCGGTGAATTCGGTGCAGAAGCCGGCCACGTCGCGCGCGGACAGGCCGACGAGGCGGGCCAGGGTCGCGAGGTTCTCGGCGACGGTCAGTTCCGGGTGCAGGAAGCCCGCGAAGCCGATGGGCCAGCTGACGCGGCCCTGCCGCCGGACGCTGCCGTCATCGGGCCGGTCGATGCCGGACAGGACACGGGCCAGCGTGCTCTTGCCGCTGCCCGGCGCGGCGAGGATGCCCAGCCGGTCGCCGGGCGCAACCCGGAACGAGGCGCCCGACAGGATCACCCGGCGGTGCCGCAGGCCCGGCGTCATCAGGGTCATGTCGCGGACCTCGATCACGACATCCCCCGCAGCAGGCGGCGGTTCGTGGCGAAGCGTTCCAGCGGCAGCGAAGCAAGGTAGAACCCGGCGCCGATCAGCAGCGGATAGCGGGCATCGGCCATGGGGCTGTCGAAGCCGAGGAAATAGCCCTCGCGCAGCAGTTCGGTGACATGCAGGAAGGGGCTGTACCACATCAGGTCGCGCACCCCGGCGGGCAGTTCGGCGGCGACGTAGAAGACCCCCGACAGCCAGAAGAAGGGCCGCAGCGCCAGCGGCACGGTGCGCGCGAAGGTCTGCGACAGCTGGCCCGCGATGGCGGTGAAGCGGCCCACGCCCGCCCCCAGTGCCCAGGCCACCGCAAAGGCCCAGAGCACGCCCGGCAGCGAGGCGGGCAGCGCGGCACCGAAGATCAGGGTCACGCCGCCGAAGATCAGCAGGGCCGAGACCGCGAGATTGATCGCCTCCAGCAGCATCCCCGCCCAGAGGATCGTGTTGGTGTCGACGCCGGGCAGGGTGCGCATGTGGCGATGGGCGGGCAGTATGCGCGACAGCGCGGTGACCGTCTGGCGAAAGGCCACGTAGGGCAGGATGCCGGTGGCCACGAAGATTTCCAGCCCCGCGTCGATGGGCGGGCGGCGGTCGAGGTAGACGAACAGTCCGACGATCAGGGCGATCCAGACCACCGGGTTGATATAGGCCCAGAGGTATCCAAGCGCGCCACCGGCAAAGCGGGTCCGCCGTTCGCGGTCGAGCAGGGCAAGGACCCGGCCCGGTCCGCCCGGAGGCACGATATGGAGGGCCTCGGCCAACCGGTCAGATCCTGTAGTATCCGCGATACCACTCGACGAATTGCCCGATGCCCTTGGCGACGGGGGTGTTCGGGCGGTAGCCGGTCAGCGCCTCCAGAAGGTCGGTGTCGGCCCATGTGGCGGGGACATCGCCCTTCTGCATCTCCATCATGTTCTTCTCGATGGTCATGCCAAGGGCCTTCTCGGTCTCGGTGATGAAATCCAAGAGCGCGACAGAGGCGCCGTTGCCGATGTTCAGGGTGCGGAAGGGCGCCACCGGCGACAGGCTGTCCTTGGGGATCGGCGCCCCGCGACCCTCGACCAGCGGCGGCGGCGTGTCGACCAGCAGCCGGATGGCGTGAACGAGGTCACCGACATAGGTGAAGTCGCGGAACATCTTGCCGTGGTTGTAGACATCGATGCTTTCCCCGGCGAGCGCGGCGCGCACGAACTTGAACAGCGCGAGGTCGGGCCGTCCGTAGGGGCCGTAGACCGTGAAGAAGCGGAACATGGTCGTCGGCAGCTTCCACAGGTGGGCATAGCTGTGCGCCATGGCCTCGTTGGCCTTCTTGGTGGCGGCGTAAAGCGTCAGCGGCAGGTCGGTCTTCTGGGTCTCGTCGAAGGGCATCTCGGTATTGCCGCCGTAGACCGAAGAGGTCGAGGCCATCAGCAGGTGGTCGACCGCCCGTTCGCGCGCGCATTCCATCAGGTTGAAGGTGCCGACGAGGTTGCTGTCCACATAGGCGCGCGGGTTTTCGAGACTGTAGCGCACACCCGCCTGCGCGGCGAGGTGGACGATCACCTGCGGGTCGGCCCCGGCGACGGCCTTCGACAGGGTCTCCATGTCCTCCAGCATGCCGATCACGCAGCGAAAGCGCGGGTTCTCGGACAGGATGCGGTGGCGTTCCTCTTTCAGCGAGACGTCGTAGTAGTCGGTCATGCCGTCGTATCCGACCACGTCAAAGCCCTCGTCCAGCAGGTGCCGGGCCAGATGAAAGCCGATGAATCCGGCGGTGCCGGTTACGAAAACGGTGGTCATGTCTACGGCCTGCTCGTCTTGCTGTCCGGCTTTGCGCCGGTTGTGGGGGGCTTTGCGCCCTTGTCAGCGCGGATTTTCGAAGAGTTCGGCGGTCCGGTCAAGGATTGTCTCGACCGAGAAGCGATCAATAGAGTGCGCCATGGCCAAAGCGCCATAGCGCGCCAGCCGGTCGGGGTCGTCCAGCATCTGGGCCAGACGGGTGTCGAGTTCCTCTTCGGGCAGGGTTTCGGCATCCGACAGGATGGTGCCGGTGACGCCCTGTTCCACCACCTCGTCGGTGCCGCCGGCGGGGGTGGCCAGAACCGGGGTGCCGACCAGCTGCGCCTCGATCAGCACATTGGGCAGGCCCTCCATCGCGGCGAGGTGCATCAGCAGGTCGGCGCGGTGCATATAGAACCCCACCTTGCTGCGGATCCCCAGCGCGAAGACGCGGTCCTGAAGGCCCAGTTCGGCTATCTTCGCCTGTGCGTCTGGAAACAGCGCGCCCGACCCCAGCATGACAAAGCGGGTGTCGTCGCGGTTCGCAAGGTAGCGGGCGGCGGCCTCGATCCAGCGCAGCGGGCGCTTGTTCTCGTCGAAGCGGAAGACCCCGACCACGGTGCGGGTGCAGGGGGCAGAGCGTTCGAGGATGTCGAACCAGGCGGCGCGGTCCTCGTCGTCGCCCTCGGGCGGCATGACCTTCACGGCATTGGGGATGACCCGCACGGTGCCGGGGGCAAGGTCCAGCCAGTCCTCGTAGGCGGTGGCCGCCTTCTGGCTGTTGGCGGTGAAGGTGACATGCGGCATGGCCGCCAGCGCCTTGTAGAGCACCGGCAATTCCTCGCGCCAGAAGTTGGGCCGCAGGTTCGGCGGCAGCCCCCGGAAAGAGGTCACGATGCGCGGCACGCCCGCCAGCACGGCGGCGATGGCCGATTGCACGATGCCGCCGTCCTGCCAGAGATAGGCGACCTCTGTGCGGTGCGCGCGGAAGGCTTGAAGCAACTGGCAGGTGTGGCGCTTGACGTCCGGGGCCAGCAGCGACAGCAGGTCGCGCAGGTCCGGGGTCAGGCCGTCCAGCGCCTCGACGGCGATCTCGTCTTCTTCGGAAAAGACGCGGGTCGGCACACCGGCCTCGGCCAGCATCGGACGATAGAAATCGGCGCCTGTGGCGGGGTTGGCGTGCTTGACCCAGACCTCGGGCAGCGGGTCGCCCGCCAGCGCGGCACGGTCGAGGAAGGCGCAGGCGATGCGGGTCATCTGGCGCTCTGCGCCGCCGGTGCCCAGCTGGCCGGAGAAGAAGACCATCCGCCGCGCACGGTTCAGCGGGCGCCGCGTGGGCGCGCGGGCGAAGATGGCGTCGATGGCCGCTGCCGATTGCTCCAAGTTGTAGCGCCCCATCAATTCTGCCTGTGCCTCGACCCGCGCCAGCAGATCCTGCGAGGCCGCGCCCATGCGGTCCCGCCCGTGCACTGCATCTGCCACTTTGGCGGCCTCGGGGAAACGCGATTGTTCGGCCAGCGCCTTGATATAGTCCATGCGGATGGCGCGGTCGGTGGGGTGCAGGACCGAGAGCGTCGACCAAAGCTGATCCAGTTCGGCCCAGGCCTTCAGCTCGATCAGGCCGGGCAGGGCGATGCGCGCCTGCGGCAGCGCCCGCCAGCAATCCGGGTAATGCCGCGCGATGCGGGCAAGGCCCTCGTCCACGCGGCCGTCGCGGCGCAGCCAGCGCATCAGCATGCGCAGCGCCAGCGGGTCCTGGGGGAACCGCTCTTGCAGGGCGCTCCAGACCGCGCGCATGTCCTTTTCGCTGCGCAGGCGTTCCATCAGAAGGCCCGAGGCCAGCGCAAGGTGGCGGTCGGCGCGGAACCGGTCCAGCAGCGGTTCCAGCTGCGTCAGAACCTCTTCGGCCATGGCGGGCGAGGATACGCCCCGGGCCAGGTCGAAGATCTGCCGCGACGCGCCGGGGGGCAGCGGCGGCGCGCTGTGCGAGAAATCCAGTTTTTCCGCCAGAGAGGTCATGGTGTCACGCGCAGGCCGGAAGGGCGTCGCGAAGCCTGTGGGCTTCGGCTGCCAGTCGGGGGTTGTCATCCGCAAGCGACAGGACGCGGCCTGCGGCCTTTAGGGCAAGAGCTTCGTCGCGGGCGCGGCGGGCCGCGCGCATGACCAGCACCCACAGCGTCAGCCGGTCCGGCATCGCGCTGGTGGCGGCAAGCCCGGCCTCGGCGGCCTCGGCGGCGCGGCCCAGAGCCAGCAGCAGCCGCGCGCGCCAGAGGTCGAACTCTGCGCGGGCATCGGGCAGGGCGGTCACCTCGGCGCCCAGAGCCTCCAGCGCCGGCAGGTCGCCCGCCTTGCCCAGCCCGCGAATGCGGGTCACCAGATCGGTGCGCGCCGCGCGCAGGGCACGGCGCAGGGCGGCGTTGCGCGGATCGGTCTGCGCCAGCCGGGCCAGCGCTTCGGTGCGCTCCCGGGCGGTGTCCAGCGCCAGCGCCTCGGCCAGCCATGTCTCGATCACCGCGTTCAGCGCGGCGTCGCGGATGCGTCCCGGCCCCTGCGCCTTGCGCCAGTGGGCGACGGCGGGTGCGGCGGCGACACCGGCCAGCCCGGCGATCCGGGCCATGGTGGCGCCGGGCAGATCCGCCGCGATCAGCGTGGGCAGGCAGGGCGCGGGGCGCCGCAGGGCGCGGGCGATGCCCTCGGGCGTCAGGGCCTCTTGCACCCGGGCGATCAGCGCCGGGTCCAGACGGTCCGCAAGGGACAGTGCGTGGTCCTGCACCAGCGCGGCCAGAACGGCGGCGGGGCGGCGCGCCTGCGGTGTCTGGCGCAGGGCGGCGCAGGCAAGGCGCGCGGCCTGCGGCACGGCCCCGGCCTCATGGGCCGCAAGGGCAAGATCGGTAAGCAGATCGCAGGGCAGGTCGTCGTTCCGGTCCAGCAGGTCGGCGGCCTTGTCGAAGCACCCCAGCGCGGCGGCGCGGCGCATCCACGCCAAGGGATCGGCTCCGGCGTCGCCCAGATCGGCCCGTGCCAGGGCCCTGTCGGCCCGAAGCGCGTCCAGCGCGGCGCGGGCGGCGGGGAAGCGGTCAGAGACCCGGGCCAGCCGCGTGCAGGCGTCGTTCAGGTCGCCGCGTTCTATCGCCGCCTCGACCTGCGCGACAAAGGGCTCGGGCCGGGTCGCGGTCAGCGCCTCGGTGCGTGGCGCGATGGCGGTGCGCATCCACTCGGCCATCAGCGCGCGGGCGAAGGCTTCGGTGAAATGGGCAAGGCTGGTGCTGTCGTCCTCGATGGCGCGGGGCTGGCCGAATTCCACCATCAGCTCCGTCGGGTTGCAGCAGGGCAGACCCAGCGCCGCGCATTCCTCGGCGACCATCTCGATCAGCCCGGCGCGCGAGCGGATCGGCAGGCCGTCCGGTTTCACCGCGTTCACATGCGTCACCACCAGCAGGTCCGGCAGCAGCGCCGCCAGCGTCTGAAGGTCGGCGCGCAGGCTGTCGCGGGTCACCAGGCTGCGGCGGATGCGGGCCAGCAGCCGCGACTGCGCGCGTTGTTCGGCAGTGGCGGACCACGTGCTGTCGAGGAAGGCGGCGGTGGCGGCCTCGTCCCCGGCATCGGCCAGGTCCCAGAAGGCGGCGGCGCGGGTGGTGTCCGACAGGAACTCGGGGAAGGCCGAGCGCAGGTAGTTCAACTGGATCGACACGCCGTCGACGGTCAGCTCCTTGGCCGAGGCGATCTCGACCACGTAGAGGTCCGACATCTCGGGCGGCTGTGCACCCAGCGTCTCGCGGTCGTGAGAGCGGCAGACCAGCGGCCAGAGGTCGGCGGGGATCTCGGCCTCGCCACGCAGGAACCGCGCCATCTGCACCGCCTCGGCGGGGGAATGGCAGTAGCCGTAGCTGCGCGTCAGGTTCAGGCGCACCCCGTGGGTGGCCTGCCCCATCCGCAGCGGCGTGGTGATCCGGCAGGATCCGATCGGCGTCACGGTATACATGGTCCCGGCCCCCTTTCCGCGATCAGAGCGACCAGTAGGTCAGTGTGCCGGGCAGGGGCGCCTTGCGGAAGACCGCCTTGACGTCCATCAGCACGCCACCCTCGCGGATGCGCCCGAAAAAGCCCTTGTCCTCGATGTATTCGCGGTGCGCGGTGGCCAGGATCATCATGTCGAGATCGTTGAAATCGGCATTGTCCGCCAGTTCGATGCCGTAATGCGCGGCCTCGGCGGCGTCGCATTGCGGGTCGTGCATGACCGGTTGCAGGCCATAGTCGCGCAGCACCTCGATCAGTTCCAGCGTCTTCGAGTTGCGCAGGTCCGGCACGTCTTCCTTGAAGGTGATGCCGCAGATGCCCACGCGCTTGCCCGCAAGGTCGCCGCCCTGCTTGATCAGGAAGCGCAGCGCCGCGTCGGCCACATGGCGCACCATGCTTTCATTGGTGCGGCGCCCGGCCATGATCAGCTGCGGGTTGTGGCCCAGCCGTTCCGCCAGCGCGGCGAGGTAATAGGGATCGACGCCGATGCAGTGCCCGCCGACAAGACCGGGGGTCATCCTGACGAAGTTCCACTTGGTCGAGGCGGCCTCGATCACGTCATGGGTGTTCACGCCGATCTTGTCGCAGATCATCGACATCTCGTTCATCAGGGCGATGTTCACGTCGCGCTGGGTGTTTTCCAGCACCTTCGCGGCCTCGGCCACCTTGATGCTGGGGGCGGCGTGCAGGCCCGCGTCGATGACCGAGGCATACAGGCTGCGGATGCGCTCCAGCGTCTCGGCGCTGTCGCCCGAGATCACCTTGACCACGTTGGCGACGGTGTTGACCTTGTCGCCGGGGTTGATGCGTTCGGGGCTGTAGCCCAGCCCGAAGTCGGTGCCGCAGGTCAGGCCCGACAGGCGTTCGAGGATCGGCGCGCAGATTTCTTCGGTGGCGCCCGGGTAGACGGTGGATTCGAAGACCACCACGTCGCCCTTGCCCAGGCAGGGGCCGACCGTCTCGCAGGCCGAGATCAGCGGCCCGAGGTCGGGCTGGTTCGAGGCGTTGATCGGCGTCGGCACGGTCACGATGTAGAAAGAGGCCTTGGCGATGCTGCGGCGGTCGGCGCTGGCCTTCAGCCCGCAGGTGCGCAGCGTCAGGGCGTCGACCTCGTTCGAGCCGTCGATGCCGTTCTTGATCTCTGCCACGCGGCGGGTCGAGATGTCGAAACCCGCGACCTCTTCGAAGCGGCGGGCCAGGCGCACCGCCAGCGGCAGGCCGACGTAGCCAAGGCCGATCACCGCCACCCGTTCCGAGGTGGATTTGATCGTTTCGTTATCGGCGACAAGCTGTAGCCGCGTGACCCTTGCGTCCCGGTTGAGGCGCGTTTCCTGAAGCGTTGTCGAGACCATCTGCCCTACCTTTTTATTGGTTCTTGCAATCATTAATGGAAGGTAAAAGTGGCGAAAATTTGCACGAAACCTGAAAGATTTGCGGCTGTGGAAACGAACTGCTTCCAGGTTGGGGACAATCGAAATGTGGCAAGGTGAAATCGTGCTTAATGTATTGAATTTACATTGATTCTTTGCGGAATCCGCAGAGGCTCTCAGCGGAGAGGGCCGCAAAATGCCCGATTTCCCGGCAAAAGCTGACCACAATTTCAGGGTTAACAGTCGGCTAGAAGCAAACAGGCCGGTCGGTCGGTCCTGGGTCCTGCCGAGCGCCGAAACGGGCGACGGCGCCTTTGGTATCCAGCCTGCACCGGACCCGCCAAGACAGTGAGAACAGGCACATGTGGATTTGGAACGGCTCTTATTGGTTCTGGGACATTTTCGGCTGGGGCTCCGGCGGAAGTGGCGGTGACACCGGCACCGGCAACGGGTTCGCCGACCAACTGCCCGAGACCCTGCGCTTCGTAGAAGACCAGCGTGGGACGCTGGATCTTTCGGATCTGGATCTGGGCAGCCTCGGCGACAAGAACGATGTCATCACCCTGACCTTCGAGGTCAGTTCCGGCGCGCTGTTTGCCGACCGTTATGGGCCGATCGACATCACCGGGTCCGGCACCGGCACCGTAACGCTGACCGGCAAGGTCAAGCACCTGGAGCGTTACCTTGACGACGCCGCGGACGCGCTGTCCTATCTTTGCGATCAGGATGCCTTTGGCGCGGGCGCCGGGGCGCTGAGCATCCGCGTCGGGCAGGGCAGCACGGTAGAGTTGCTGGGCAGCGTTTCGATCAACCTCGACGACAGGCGGGACGACATCGTCGGGACCGAGGGTGACGACAACCTGTCCGGCGACGGCGGAATGAACGGAATCTACGGGCTCGGCGGCGACGACTCGCTGCAAGGGCGCGACGGAAACGACCTGATCGAGGGCGGCGACGGCTGCGACACCGTTTCGGGCGGCGCGGGCGCCGATACGCTCGATGGCGGCGCCGGTGAGGATGTGCTGTACTATTACGGCTCGCAGGCCGGTGTCCGCATCGACCTTGGCGCCGGGACGGCCTCTGGCGGCGATGCCGAGGGCGACGTGATCTCGGGTTTCGAGCACATCTACGCCACCAATGCCGCCGACGTGCTGACCGGCGACGCCTCCGCCAACACGCTCTTCGGTTACGGCGGGGCGGATGTGATCAACGGCATGGGCGGCGACGACGTGATCCGCGGCGGTGCCGGGGCCGACACGCTGGATGGCGGCGATGGCAGCGACTGGCTGCGCTACCTCGGGTCGCGCGAAGGGGTGACCATCAGCCTCGAGCCCGGAACGGTCGGCAGCGGCGGCGATGCCGAGGGCGACGTGGTTTCGAACTTCGAGAACATCCAGGGGTCGGACCACGGCGATGTGCTGACCGGCGACGCGGGCGCCAATGATATCATCGGCAACGATGGCGACGACGCGATCTACGGCGGCGCGGGCAAGGACACGCTGCGCGGCGGCGAGGGAGCCGATACGCTGGACGGCGGCGCCGGGGTCGATACGCTGCTGTATCACGACTCGGACGCGGGCGTTTCCGTGAACCTGCGCACCGGCAGCGGCGCGGGGGGCGAGGCCGAAGGCGATGTGATCTCGAATATCGAGAACGTCTATGGTTCGGACCACGGCGACCTGCTGATCGGCGGTGCGGGCCGCAATTACCTCTATGGCTACGACGGCGACGACACGATCTCTGGCGGCGAGGGCAAGGACGTCCTGCGCGGCATGGCCGGGGCGGACAGCTTCCTCTTCGACACCGCGCCCGCAGCCTCGAACGTGGACCGCATCCTCGACTTCACCGCCGGAACCGACAACATCCTGCTGGACGGCGCGATCTTCGACACGCTGACGGCGGGGGCGCTTCTGGAAAGCCAGTTCCTTGTCGCGCAGGACGGCGTGGCGCAGACCGCCGACCAGCGGATGATCTACGACTCCGGTGACGGGACGCTTTACTACGACGCGGACGGCTCGGGCGCGCTGGATGCCATCGCCGTGGCCCAGCTGACCAACCGGGCGGACCTGAGCTTTGACGATATCCTGATCGTCTGATCCTGCCCCCTGCGGCATAACACGACCGGCCGTCCCGCAGGGGGCGGCCGGTTGCTTTACGCGTGCAGGCTCTGGCGTTGCGCACCGGACACAGTCGCTGGCTTCACGGCGGCCTGTGCTGTTGCCCGGCAGCCCCGGTCTGTAGTGTGCGCCGCTATCAGGCAGCCATGTCCGCGGACGCAAGCGACCCATCTTCTTGTCCAGACTGATGAGGTCAGCCCCAATGCGCGATGCGCTCCTGAAAGCCCTGGCGCTTTCCACCGCGGCCACAAGCCCGGCGTTTGCCCAGGATGTCCCCTTCGAATCGAATGCGATCTTCCTTGGCACCTTGACGCTGGAAGGCGGCCCGCAGGTCTTCGGCGACAACCTCGGCGAAGAGGACGGCGTGCCCCTCGACGGCAGCGCGATCAACGACAAGACGATCTCGGCCAGCGACATCGAGCGCAAGAACCCGGTCGACCTGCAAGAGCTGTTCGCTTCTGTCCCGACGATCTCTGTTGGCAGCTCGATTCCGGCCTCGCAGAAGGTCTACGTGAACGGCGTCGAGGAAACCCGGCTGGGCGTGACCATCGACGGCGCGCGCCAGAACAACAAGGTCTTCCACCACGCGGCGACCAACCTGATCGACCCGGCGCTGCTGAAGTCGGTGCGGGTGGACCCCGGCGTCTCTCCGGCAGACGCGGGGCCGGGGGCGCTGGCGGGCACCATCGCCTTCGAGACCGTCGATGTGGCCGACCTGCTGGCCGAGGGCGACAACAGCGGCGGGCTGGTGAACCTCGAATACGACTCCAACGGGGGCACCGGCAGCGCGGGCAGCGCCGTCTACGGGCGCAGGAACGGCTTCGAGGCGCTGCTCTACCTCAAGCACGCCGAGGGCGACACCCGGCAGGACGGCGACGGCGACGACATCATCGGGTCCGGCACCAACCTCGACAGTGGGCTGGCCAAGCTGGCCTATCAGGCGCCCAGCGGCGACCGGCTGGAGTTTTCTTACGAGGTCGTGCGCGACGACGAGGCGCGCCCCTATCGCGGCAACATCGGCCGGATCATCGGCGGCAGGCCTGTGCCCGATACCCGGACCTACGAACTCGACCGCCGCAACGCGGTGCTGACCTACACCGACGAGACGCCCGAGGGCTGGTGGGACCCCAAGGTGCAACTGTCCTTCGCGCGCACCGAGATCGAGCTGCCCGAAGACGCGCAGCGCACCTTTGGCCGGACGCAAAGCCTGTCGGGCGTGTTCCAGAACACCTTTGCCGTGGCCAGCGGAACGGTCGTCGCCGGTGTCGATTTCTTCCGCGACGAGGGCGAGATGGACTATGTGTCCCACACCAACCCGGCGTGGAACGAGAACCCCGAGGAAAAGCTGCGCAACGTTGGCGTCTTCGCACAGGCCCGGCTGGAGCCGCTGGACGGGCTGCGCCTGTCCTTCGGCGCGCGCGCCGACTGGCGGGAACTGACCGGCGTCGATGGCTCGACCCATAAGGAGGACGGCGTCTCCGGCAACCTTGCGGTCGAATATGACGTCACCGATGCGGTCACCGTCTCGGGCGGCTACTCGCACATCTGGGGCGGCATCGACCTTGCCGAGAACTTCATCATGAACTCCGGCTGGACCTATCCCTCGGGCGGCTTCGATCCGGTGACCGCCGACAATGCCTTTGTCGCGATGCGCGCGCAGGCGGGGGCCTGGACCTTCAACGCCAAGCTCTTCGAGACCAACATCGACAATGCCCGCACCGCCAGCTACGGCGGCGGCCCGGCGCTGACCACCGACTTGGACACCCGTGGCTATGAGCTGGGCGTCGCCTATGGCTGGCAGGACGGGTTCGTCCGGCTGGGCTACGCCAATATCGAAAGCGACCTAGACGGGCGCGCCGCCGATTCCTACAGCGGCAATTACCTGACCATGCCGCTGGGCGAGGTGGTGACCCTCTCGGCGGTGCACAGCTTCCGCGATCTGGGCCTGCGCGTCGGCGGCGACGTCGAGCATGTGCTGGAGAACGCGCGCACCTATGACAGCACCACCGGCGGGCGCGGGCCGAAGATCCCCGGCTACACGGTCGCCAACGTCTTTGCCGAGTATACGCCGAAGAACATGGACAATCTCGTTTTTCGGGCCGAGGTTAACAACCTCTTCGACGAGACCTATGCGGCCCGCGCGACCTACGGGCAGGAATTCGCGGGTGAGGTAGAGCCGCTTTACGAGCCCGGCCGCTCGCTGCGGATTTCCGCCACCATGCGGTTCTGACACCGGCTCCGAAGGGCCTTGCAAGCGGGGCGAAACCCGCTTGCACAAGGCCCGTTCGGGCAATAGAAGATGCCAAATTCGTACTTCTGCGCCCCGCCTTCCGGGGCGCTCCGCAATTCTGAGGGATGAACATGCAGGTCACTGAGACGCTGAACGAAGGCCTCAAGCGCGGCTACGCCATCACGGTGACGGCAGCAGAGCTTGAAGAGAAGGTCACCGAGAAACTGAAAGAAGCCCAGCCCGACATCGAGCTGAAGGGCTTTCGCAAGGGCAAGGTGCCTCTGCCGCTGCTGAAGAAGCAGTTCGGCCAGCGTCTGATGGGCGAGTCGATGCAGGAAGCCATCGACGGCGCCATGAACAAGCATTTCGAGGACAGCGGCGACCGCCCGGCGCTTCAGCCCGAGGTCAAGATGACCAACGAGGACTGGAAAGAAGGCGATGACGTCAAGGTCGAGATGACCTACGAGGCGCTGCCCGAGGTGCCCGAGCTGGACCTGACCGCGATCGAGGTAGAGAAGCTGGTGGTGAAAGCCGCTGACGCGGACGTCGACGAGGCGCTGGAGTCGCTGGCCAAGACCGCGCAGGAGTTCGAGGCCAAGGACGGCGCGTCCGAGGACGGCGATCAGGTTGTGATCGACTTCGTCGGCAAGGTCGATGGCGAGGCCTTCGAAGGCGGCGCGGCAGAGGACTACCCGCTGGCGCTGGGCTCCGGTTCCTTCATCCCCGGCTTCGAAGAGCAGCTGGTCGGTGTGAAGGCCGGTGACGAGAAGGCCGTCGAGGTCAAGTTCCCCGAGGAATACGGCGCCGAGAACCTGGCGGGCAAGGACGCGGTCTTTGACGTGACCGTCAAAGAGGTCAAGGCGCCCAAGGCCGCCGAGATCGACGACGAGCTGGCGAAGAAATTCGGTGCCGAGGATCTCGATGCGCTGAAGGGCCAGATCCGTGAGCGTCTGGAAGCCGAGTATGCCGGTGCCGCACGTCAGGTGATGAAGCGCGGGATGCTGGACAAGCTGGACGGCATGGTGTCCTTCGACCTGCCGCCCTCGCTGGTCGAGGCCGAGGCCAAGCAGATTGCGCATCAGCTGTGGCACGAGGAGAACCCCGAGGTTCAGGGCCACGACCACGGCGAGATCGAAGCCACGGACGAGCACAAGACGCTGGCCGAGCGCCGCGTGCGTCTTGGCCTGCTGCTGGCCGAGCTGGGCCAGAAGGCAGAGGTCGAAGTGACCGAGGCCGAAATGACCCAGGCGATCATGAGCCAGGCCCGCCAGTACCCGGGTCAGGAGCGTCAGTTCTTCGAATACGTCCGCCAGAACCCGGGCATGCAGCAGCAGCTGCGCGCGCCGATCTTCGAGGACAAGGTCATCGACCTGATCGCCGAGCAGGCGCAGGTGACCGAGAAGGAAATCTCGAAGGAAGAGCTTCAGACCGCTGTCGAGGCCCTGGACGAGGAATAAGCGGGTCACCCCGGTCGCACGGTCCCGCCGTGCGAGTGCGGGCGTCGCGATGACCATAGACACAACGAAAGGCCGCCCCCTCGGGCGGCCTTTTGCGTTGGCGGGCCGGGCGGGTTGACGCCCCCGGATTGCTGGCGTGGTTTGCGCCGGGACAGTGTTGCGCGGGACGGGTGGCAGCGGCGTCGTGGCGCGGTGGCAGGGCCGGTCACCTTATTGCGCAATCGCGGTCCGGCGCGAAGCGGAGATCTGCCACTGCCCGCCGGTCGTGACGCCGTCGGTGACAAAGGTAGAGACGTCGCGCGACAGGGTCTGGCTGTTCTGGGTCAGCGCCTTCACGAGGTCGACGGTTTGCAGTGCCATGGCGGCGTTGCTCTGCGTCACCCGGTCGAGGTCGGCAAAGGCGGAGTTTATTTCCGACAGGGTGGTGGATTGTTCGTGCAGCCCGCTGGAAATCTGGCGCACGCTGTCGGTGATCATACCGACGCCGTCGAAGATCGTCGAAAGCTCCTGGCTGGCGCGCTGAACAAGATCCGCCCCGGTGCTTACGTGCTCCCCGCTTTCGGTGATCAGGGCCTTGATTTCCCGTGCGGACTCTGCGGATCGCTGGGCCAGTGCCCGCACCTCCGATGCGACGACGGCAAAGCCACGCCCGGCATCGCCGGCGCGCGCGGCCTCGACCCCGGCGTTGAGCGACAGCAGGTTGGTCTGGAAGGCGATGTCGTCGATGACCGAGATGATCTGCGAGATCTGGTCCGAGGACTTCTCGATCCGGCCCATGGCCTGGATCACGTCTTCGACCACGCGGCCGCCGTCCTTTGCCGCGCTGCGGGTGTTCTCTGCCGTCTGGTCCGCACGTTTCGCGTTCTCGGCAGCAGAGGCGGCATTGGCGGTCAGTTCCTCGACGGCGGCGGCGGTCTGTTCCAGTGTCGCGGCCTGGGTTTCCGTCCGGTTCGAGAGGTTTTCGGCCGAACCGCGGATCTCGCTTCCAGAAGCCTCGATGGCGCCGGAGACCGTCTTGACGTTGCTGACCAGAGTGGCCAGTTGGGTTGCGGCGGCATTGAATGCCTCGACCATCACCTGGATGTCCTCGACGTCGCACGACGGGATACGATGCGCGAGGTTGCCTGTCTTCAACTCTTCCAGTCCCTCGGTGATGGTTGATATGGCGACGCGCCGGGCCGTGACGTCGCTGGCGACCTTCACGACCCGTTCCACCACGCCTTCGGCATTGCGGACCGGCGCATAGGTTGCCTGAATCCAGATTGTTTCCCCCGATTTCGTGATGCGGGCAAATTGCGAGGTGAAAGCCTTGCCACCGGCGAGATCCGTCCAGAAGTCCCGGTACGCGGCTGTCTGACGATAGTCTTCGTCGACGAAGATCGCGTGATTCTTCCCCAATACCTCGTCCAGCGTATAGCCCAGAGCCGCAAGAAAGTTCTCGTTGGCTGTCAGGATCGTCCCATCGGGCCTGAAGTGGATGACTGCCTGTGTTTCCTGCACCATCCGCAGCAGCGCCGCATCAGGATCGGTTTCGATTCCGGCGTGAGCCCTGCTTCGGGAAAACAGTTTCATCGTCAGATCTGCCCTTCTGGCACTGTTGCGATTGGGCACAGTGCTAAGGCAAGAGAGTAAGCAGATTCCTAACAGGAACGATTTTTGAACCGTGGCGCATAAAGCTCCCGCGACTGGCGCATCTGCCAGCCGAACAGGAATAAGGCCGCGCAGCGGGTGCTGCACGGCCCTGTTTCGGGTTGGCTTACGGCTTAGCCGATGGCCTGACCGTCCTCGCGCCAGACCGAGATCACCGAAGAGCGCGGGATGCCGTCACCGTCCGGCCACGAGCCGCCCGGGTGCTGGATGCCCACGAAGGCCACCTTCTTGTCCGCCGACCAGCACAGTCCGGTGACTTCGGCGCCGTTGGGCGCGGTCAGGAAGCGGGCGATGTCGCCGGTTTCCGTGTTGCCCACCAGCATCTGGTTGTTGCCCTGACCGGCGAAATCGCCTTCGTTGCTGTCGTCGCCGTCGGTCTGGATCCAGAGCATACCCTGCGTGTCGAAGGCCATGCCGTCCGGCGAGTTGAACATGTTGCCGGGGGTGACGTTGTCGGACCCGCCGTAGGCGTTGTCGTAGACCGCCGGGTTGCCGGCCATGACATAGAGGTCCCAGGCGAAGGTCTCGGCGCCGTGGTCCTCGCCCTCGGGGCGCCAGCGCACGATCTGGCCGTAGTCGTTGGTTTCGCGCGGGTTGGCCGCGTTGACCGGCATGCCTTCGCTGCCGCGCTTGGAGTTGTTGGTGAGCGCGCAGTAGGCTTCGGACTTCAGCGGGTTCACGGCGATCCACTCGGGACGGTCCATGGTGGTGGCGCCGACCTTCGAGCCTGCCATGCGGGCGTGCACCAGAAGCTCGGCCAGTTCCATGCCGGTGGTCTCGGGCGTCAGGGCCAGCCATTCGCCGGTCATGTCGTCGTTGAACTTGGCCACATACAGCGTGCCGTCCGACAGCAGACCGTCGGTAGAGCCACCCTCGGTCCAGACGCCGTTCGAGACGTAGCGATAGATGAACTCGCCGCGCTCGTCGTCGCCCATGTAGACCACGACGCGGCCGTCGGCGGCCTGCGTCATCGCGGCGTTCTCGTGCTTGAAGCGGCCCAGAGCGCTGTGCTTGACCGGGGTGCTGTCCGGGTTCGCCGGGTCGATCTCTGTGATCCAGCCGTGGCGGTTGGGCTCCATCGGCTCTTTCGACAGGTCATAGCGCTCGTCGAACTTTTCATAGGCGTAGCGGCCTTCGCCGCCGATGCCGTAGCGCTCGAAGCCCTCGGTCAGGGTGAACTCGCCGGTGGCGCCGAAGTAGCCGTTGAAGTTCTCTTCGCAGGTCAGGTAGGTGCCCCAGAGCGTCCGGCCCGAGCCGCAGTTGTTCATGGTGCCCTTGGGCGACATGCCCTCGGGGTCGGCATTGGTCTTGACCAGATCAGACCCGGCGGCGGGGCCGTCCATGGTCATCTGGGTCTCATGGGTGATGCGGCGGTTGTAGGGGCTGTCGACGACGACGGCATAGCCTTCGCCCTGATCGGCCACTTCCATCACGGTCACGCCCTGCAGGTTCTTCAGCAGCACGACCTCGTCGGCGTTCTTGGGCATGCCTTCGCTGTCGGCGGGCAGGTTGATCTTGGGGTTCACGTACTCGGAGTTCACGGCGATCAGCTGCTTGCCGTCCACCTCGAACAGCTCCATGCCGTCGGTGTTCTCGCCGAAGACCTTGTCCGACATCTCGACCGACACGCCGGTCTCGGGCGAGAAGGCGCCCTCTGCCTCGGACCACAGGGCGTCGCCCCAGCGCACCAGCGGCTTCCACGCATAGCCTTCGGGGACGTGGATGTCGAAGTCGGTGGCGATGTCGATGGGGGTGAAGGCGAAACCGGCGGCCTGCGCGCGGGCCGAGGTGGCCGAGCCGAAGACGCCCGCGCCCATGGCCACGGCGCCAGAGCCGAAGGCCAGCACACCGCCCAGGAAACCGCGGCGCGAGATGGCGCGGTCTACGACGGCGTCGAAATCGTTTCCGGCAGGGCGGGGGTCGCGCAGTTCGTCGAACTCGTCCCAGGACAGGTCGATGAGATCGCTCTTTTTCATGGCTGGCCTCTCTGGCTTGCAAATCGGTCGGCCTGCCGGGAATCGGCGGGCCTCGGGCGCGAAACTGGGGGCGAAGTGTAACGGCTGGGCGACGGTTGCGTGACGGTTTCCTTGCGCGGCTGAAAAGGTGTCAATGAATTGATATTAAAATAAAAAACCGCGCCGGGGTGCGGCGCGGTTCAATGTTCGGGTGCCTGTGCGGCGAGGGATTACACCTCGTCGCGCGGGTCCTCGGAGCCCTCTTCGGCACGCGGTGCCGGGGCATCGTCGCCGAAGTCGTCATTGGCGGCGCCGCCCATGTCGTCGAACAGCTGGCTGACCTCGAATTCGGCGGCTGCCTCTTCCTCGGCGGCCAGGTCCTGGATGGACTTGCCGGCTTCCTGAAGCTCGGCCTCTTCGGGCGAGCGTGCGACGTTCAGCGTGACCACGCACATGACTTCGGGGTGCAGGTGCACCTCGATGTCGTGCAGACCCAGTTCCTTGATCGGCTGACGGATCAGGACCTGCTTGCGGTCGATCGAGAAGCCCTCGGCGGTGGCCACTTCGGATGCGTCACGGGTGGTGACGGAGCCGTAGAGGTTGCCGCCGTCGGACGCCTGGCGAATCACGACGAACTTCTGGCCGTCGAGACGCTCTGCCAGTTTCTCGGCTTCTGCCTTGGTTTCGAGGTTGCGCGCCTCGAGCTGGGCTTTCTGCTCTTCGAAGGAGGCGATGTTCTCTTTCGAGGCGGTCAGCGCCTTGCCCTGCAGCAGCAGGTAGTTGCGCGCATAGCCCGGCTTGACGGAGACGACGTCGCCCATCTGGCCCAGCTTGGCCACGCGTTCGAGAAGGATAACTTGCATGTCGCTCTCTCCTTACTTCACGGCGTAGGGCAGCAGGGCGAGGAAGCGGGCGCGCTTGATGGCACGGGCCAGCTCACGCTGCTTCTTGGCCGAGACGGCGGTGATGCGCGACGGCACGATCTTGCCGCGCTCGGACACGTAACGCTGCAGCAGCTTGGTGTCCTTGTAGTCGATCTTGGGCGCATTGTCTCCCGAGAAGGGGCAGACCTTGCGGCGGCGGAAAAACGGTTTTGCAGCCATGGTTTAACTCCTTGTTTCGGGATCAGTCGCGGGGACGGCGCTCGCGGCGGTCGCCACGGTCACCGCGCTCGTCGCGCTTCTGCATCTGGATCGACGGACCTTCGGCGTGTTCGTCGACCTTGATGGTCAGGACGCGCATCACGTCGTCGTGCAGGCGCATCAGGCGCTCCATCTCCTGAACCGCGTCCGAGGAGGCGTCGGTCCGAAGGAAGGCGTAGTGGCCCTTGCGGTTCTTGTTGATCTTGTAGGCCATGGTCTTGACGCCCCAGTACTCGGACTCGACGACCTTGCCGCCGTTGTCGGAGAGGACGGTCGAGAAGTGTTCGACGAGACCTTCGGCCTGCGCGTTGGACAGGTCCTGACGCGAGATAAAGACATGCTCGTAAAGCGGCATGTGCACTCCATTTCTGTCATGGCGCATTTCAAAGGGCAGGGGCCTTGGCCTCTCGCTCCCTGCCCACGAGAGACTGCGCGGGATGAATACGTCTTGCGAGAGGAAGGCCCCATATACACGGATAAGCGGGTTTCGCAAGGGTTCGCTGCGGCGCCGCAGCAATTCCCGGAAGGCGCCGCATTGCTGTCCACTTGTGCCGGGACACTGCGGGCACGACCGCCAGGACCCTGCAGGAGAGACCATGACCGCAACCGCACCCCAGACAGACCGGGCGCCCCGGGCCGATTCCCACCGCGCCCCGAATTTTCTGGTGCGTGTCCTTCTGACGGTGCTGGGCGGCGCCCTGACGCTGGCGGCCTTCGGGCTGTGGCTTGTGCCGGTCTCGGCCGGGATGCCGATGCTGTCGCTGATGAAACTGGGCGTCTCTCTGGTCATGCTGATCGCGGGGATGTGTTTCGTGGTCGTCGGACGCGGACCGAGAGGCCGATCCGGCTCCGGCTTTGTCTTCGGGAAGGGACCGTCGCGCCCCTGAGATACGCTGTCTCCCCGGTGTCCCTCGCGGCGATCCCGGGCGGGCGCCCGAGCCGCGTTTCGTGCCGTGACAGGCGGAACGCCCGCAGGCGCGTGACCCGTCGTACCGCGCCCTGACAGGCGGCTCGCCGGGCGCGTTGCACGCAGGGATCACGTGACCGTCCGGCTCAGGCGAAGATTGCGGAAGCGCCGTCCGCCTTGTAAGGGCTTGTCTCCAACAAGATCGGCGTTACGCAAGGAGAGGGTCATGAGCCGCGCATTCATCTTCCCCGGACAGGGGGCACAGGCCATCGGCATGGGCCGCGATCTGGCCGAGGCCTACCCCGCCGCGCGTGCGGTCTTTGACGAGGTCGACGAGGCATTGGGCGAAAGCCTTTCTGCCCTGATCTGGGAAGGCGACGCCGAGACCCTGACCCTGACGCAGAACGCGCAGCCCGCGCTTATGGCGACCTCGCTGGCGGCGATGCGCGCGCTCGAGGCCGAGGGCGTGACGATCGGGGCGGCTGCCTTCGTGGCGGGGCACTCGCTGGGCGAATACTCGGCCCTGACGGCGGCGGGCAGCCTGACCCTGGCGGATGCGGCCCGGCTTCTGCGGCTGCGCGGCAAGGCCATGCAAGAGGCGGTGCCGGTGGGCGAGGGCGCCATGGCGGCGGTTCTGGGGCTCGACCTTGCAGCGGTGCGCAAACTGGTGGCCGAGGCCGCAGAGGGCGAGGTGCTTGCGGCGGCCAATGACAACGACCCGGCGCAGGTGGTGATTTCCGGCGCGAAGGCGGCGGTGGAACGCGCGGCGGCGCTGGCCAAGGAGGCCGGGGCCAAGCGGGCGCTGATGCTGCCGGTCAGCGCGCCCTTCCACTGCGCGCTGATGGCCCCGGCGGCCCGCGTCATGGCCGAAGCGCTGGACGACGTGCATATCGCGGCGCCCGCGGTGCCCCTGGTGGCCAATGTGACCGCCGACCGGGTAACGGACGAGGCGACGATCCGCTCTCTGTTGGTCGAGCAGGTCTGCGGCGCGGTGCGCTGGCGCGAGTCGGTGGCCTTCATGGTCGGGCAGGGGGTGACCGAGTTCTGGGAAATCGGCGCCGGCAAGGCGCTGTCGGGCATGGTGCGCCGAATCCACAAGGAGGCTTCGGTGCAGGCGGTCGGCACGGCCGCCGACGTGACGGCTGCGGCCCGGAGCCTGACGGCATGACACAGGATAGCGGCCCCGCGGGGGGCCGTTTTCTTGCAAAGAAAACGGTGCGAATTCCGTGACGGAATTCGCACCGCGGTAAGGAGAGCGAAATGTTTGATCTGACAGGGAAGGCTGCGCTGATCACCGGCGCGTCCGGCGGCATCGGCGGAGAGATCGCCAAGGCGCTGCACGGTGCAGGGGCCACTGTGGGTCTGTCCGGAACCCGCACCGAGCCGCTGGAGGCGCTGGCCGCCGGGCTGGGCGAGCGGGCCCATGTGCTGCCCTGCAACCTTGGCGATGCCGAGGCGGTGACCGCGCTGCCCAAGCAGGCCGCCGAGGCCATGGGCGCCGTCGATATCCTGGTGAACAACGCCGGGATCACCCGCGACAACCTGTTCATGCGCATGTCCGAAGAGGAATGGGCGCAGGTGCTCGAGGTCAATCTCACCGCCTCGTTCCGGCTGTGCAAGGGCGTCCTGCGCGGCATGATGAAGGCGCGCTGGGGCCGGATCGTCAATATCACCTCGGTCGTGGGCACCACGGGCAATCCCGGGCAGGGCAATTATGCCGCCGCCAAGGCGGGGCTGGTGGGCATGTCGAAGTCGCTGGCCTACGAGGTCGCGACGCGCGGGGTCACGGTGAATGCCGTCGCGCCGGGCTTTGTCCGCACCGCGATGACCGACAAGCTCAACGATGAGCAGAAGTCGGCGATCCTGACGCAGATCCCCGCCGGGCGCATGGGCGAAGCGGAAGAGATCGCCGCTGCGGTTCTCTATCTTTCCAGTCCCGAGGCGGCCTATGTGACCGGTTCGACATTGCATGTGAACGGCGGCATGGCCATGATATAGGACGGGCGGACGCCGGGGCGGAGGCCGGCAGGGAAAGCATTTGCCATCCCTGTCGCCTGTGCTATAGGCGCCCAAGATTTACGGGCGGGGCCGCGAACCGGCGGCCCTTGTCAGCCCCCGGCACGCCGGGAGATCGAGCCGCCCGGGAACGGGCACTGAAAGCCACGCCGTGGGGCAGGGCGAACCGGACCGCAGGTCCGAATGAACTGTGAGGGAATAACATGAGCGATATCGCAGATCGCGTGAAGAAGATTGTGGTCGAGCACCTGAGCGTCGAAGAAGAGAAGGTGACCGAGAACGCTTCGTTCATCGACGACCTCGGCGCCGACTCGCTCGACACCGTCGAGCTGGTCATGGCCTTCGAGGAAGAGTTCGGCATCGAGATCCCGGACGACGCGGCCGAGACCATCCAGACCTTCGGCGACGCGGTGAAGTTCATCTCGGAAGCCCAGTAAGCCCACAAGCGGCTGAGTGTGAGGACGGCGCCCATCGGGCGCCGTTTTCTTTTGCGCAGGCTGTGGGTGTGGACAACCGCTGTGCGGCCGTGCGAGAGGCGCTGCCTTGCGCGCTCTCCGAGGTATTTCCAGACCGAAGAAGGGCGGTGCGCGGACGGACCCATGGGCCCTGCAACGCAAAACGCCCCCGCAGGGTCATGCGGGGGCGTTTCGTCTGTCGGCGTCGCGCGGGTGCGCGGCTGTGATCAGCCGTCGAAATCGACCTCTTCGATCAGCCGCAGCGCCTGGCCGCGCAGCTCTGCCAGGGTCATCAGGTTGGTCTCGTCAGCCTCGAAGCTGCCCCAGCTCTTCACCAGGTCGATGGCCTCGGAGCCGGGTGCGATCGGGTATTCGTAGTTCGCTTCGGCGTAGATCTCCTGTGCCTCGGGCGAGGACAGGAATTCCATCATCTTCAGCGCGTTCTCGCGGTTCGGCGCATTGGCCGTCATCGCCACACCCGAGATGTTCACATGGGTGCCGCCCGCTTCGAAGGTCGGGAACAGGACGTTGACGCTGTCGGCCCATTCCTTCTGCTCCTCGTCCTCCAGCATCTTGCCCATGTAGTAGGTGTTGCCGAGTGAGATATCGCATTCACCGGCCCAGATCGCCTTGACCTGCGCGCGGTCGTTGCCCTGCGGTTTGCGGGCGAGGTTGGCTTTCACGCCCTCCAGCCATGTCTTGGTGGCTTCCTCGCCGTGGTGATGCAGAACCGCCGAGACCAGCGCGACATTGTAGGGATGCGTGCCCGAGCGCGTGCAGATGCGGCCCTGCCACTTCGGATCGGCGAGATCCTCGTAGGATGTCACCTCCGCCGGGTCGACACGCTCTTTCGAGGCATAGACGATGCGCGCCCGGGTGGTCAGGCCCCACCAGTGACCGTCGGGGTCGTGGTACTGCGCGGGCACGTTTTGGCTGAGGGTTTCGCTTTCGACCGACTGGGTCAGCCCGGCGTCGACCACGGCAAAGAGGCGCGAGATATCGACGGTAAAGACCAGGTCGGCCGGTGAGCGGCTGCCCTCGGCCTGAAGCCGCTCGACCATGCCGTCTTCGAGGTGGGCAACGTTGACCGCGATGCCGGTCGCCTCGGTGAAGGCCTCGGTCAGCGGTGCCAGAAGCTCGGGCTGGCGGTAGGAGTAGAGATTAACCTCTCCCTCGGCGAAGGCCGGAACGGCAAGGGCCGTCAGGGTGAGGGCGGTGGTGGCGCGCAGGAACATGGGATCTCCTCTCGTGTCCTCTTGTCTGTCGCGCGCAATTAATCTGAGTAAAACACTCTGGTCAATGGCTGAGTAAATCTCTCAGAAAAGGGTCGGGGTGGCGGCCGTGGTGCAACTGACCCTAGCGGCGCTTTTCCTCGGCCTTGGCGGCGTCCCAAAGCGCATCCATCTCTGCCAGGGAACTGTCCTTCGGATGCTTGCCCTCGGCATCGAGTGCGTCTTCTATGTATTTGAACCGGCGCGTGAATTTGGCGTTTGCGGCGCGAAGCGCGGCCTCGGGGTCGATCTCCAGATGACGGGCGAGGTTGGCCATGACGAAGAGCAGGTCGCCGAATTCCTCGAACCGCTCATCCGCATCCGGGGCCTGCCGCAACTCGTCCATTTCTTCGTGCAGCTTGTCCATGACTTCGTCGGTGCCGGGCCAGTCAAAACCCACCCGGGCGGCGCGATTCTGCAGTTTGACAGCGCGCATCAGCGCAGGCAGCCCCAGCGCCACGCCGTCCAGAACGCCGGTCTCGGCTTTGCGGGCGCGCTCTGCGGCCTTGATCGTTTCCCAGTCTCGGGTCTGCTGCTCCGGAGACTTGTCGCGGCTCTCCCCACCGAAGACATGCGGGTGCCGCGCCACCATCTTGTCGGACATGGTGTCGGCGACATCCGAGATGTCGAACAACCCCCGCTCGGTCGCCATCTGTGCGTGAAAAACCGACTGGAACAGCAGGTCGCCCAACTCCCCCTTCAAGTCGTCCCAGGCCTGCCGGTCGATGGCGTCGGCGACCTCGTAGGCTTCCTCGATGGTGTAGGGGGCGATGCTGGCGAAGTCCTGCTCGATGTCCCATGGACAGCCGGTGTCGGGATCGCGCAGGCGTCGCATGATCTCGACCAGACGGGGCAGGCCACCATTGGGGTCGTGAACCAGTCGATCGGATTCGGTCATGGACGTGTCCTCATGTGTGGCGTTGTCACGGTCCTCTCCGATACCGCGGGCGGAGTCCAGCAAGGGACCGGCGCGATCCGATGACGGTTCGCACCGGAAAGGCTGGTTGCGAGTGACAGACCCCCTCTTCTTTGGTCTTGAAAATACCTCGGGGTATGGGGCGGAGCCCCATCTGGGGTTTGGGGACGCAGTCCCCAAGAGTGAATGCGCGCCGCAGGCGCTCCGTGGGGGCGGGCGCGACGTGTTCCGGGGCTTGCGCAGACCCGCTTATCCGCAGAGGCTGCAGGCGACAAAGGAGATCCCCATGGCCATCGTGAATTCCATTGCCGCCAGCGCCGAAGAGATGACCGGCTGGCGCCACCACCTGCACCGCAATCCGGAACTGGGCCTCGACTGCTTCCGGACCGCAGCCTTCATCGTCGACAGGCTGAAGGACTTCGGCATCACCGAGATTCATCAGGGTATCGCGCGCTCGGGCGTGGTGGCGATCATTGAGGGGCGCGAAGCGGGGCGCACCATCGGCCTGCGCGCCGACATGGACGCTCTGCCGATGGAGGATCTTTCGGGCACCGACCATGCCTCGACCGTGCCCGGGCTGGCCCATACCTGCGGGCACGACGGCCATACCACGATGCTGCTGGGCGCCGCGAAATACCTGGCCGAAACGCGCAACTTCAAGGGCCGCGTGGCGCTGATCTTCCAGCCCGCCGAAGAAAACGAAGGCGGCGGGCGGATTATGGTCGAAGAGGGCATCATGGACCGCTTCGCCATCGAGGAGGTCTATGGCATCCACAATTCCCCGGGCCTGCCAGAGGGCACGCTGAACACCAATCCCGGTCCGCTGCTGGCGGGGGTGGACGAGTTCACCGTCACCATCACCGGCGTCGGCGGACACGGTGCGCAACCCCATGCGACCCGCGATCCGGTCGTGGCCGCGGCCTCGACCGTCATGGCGCTGCAAACGATCCTGTCGCGCAACGTCGATGCGCTGGACCGGGTGATCCTGAGCGTGACGCAGATCCACACCGGCAGCGCCATGAACATCGTGCCCGAGAGTGCCGTCCTGAACGGCACGGTGCGGTATTACGACAAGGCCGTGCAGCAGGGCGTCAAGGCCCGCATGGCGGAGGTCGTCGAGTTCCAGGCCAGAAGCTTTGGTCAGAGCGCGGTGCTGGACTACGTCGAAGGCTACCCGCCGACGATCAACCATCCGGATCAGGCGGCCTTCGCCTGCGCGGTCGCGCGAGAGGTCCTGGGCGCCGACAAGGTGGATGCCGATACACCGCCGATCATGCCGGGCGAGGATTTCGCCTATATGCTGCAGGCGCGCCCCGGCGCCTACCTGTTCCTCGGGCAGGGCGACACGCCGTCCTGCCATCATCCGCAATACGACTTCAACGACCGCATCGCGCCCATCGGCGCCAGCTTCTTCGCGCGGCTTGTCGAGAAGGCCCTGCCTTTGTAACGCTTGCACCAGAGCACTGCCGGGCGGGGCCTTTTCCGGGCGCCGCCCACCCACTCAACCCGTCACCCGGAAAAGGCCCTACGCTCATGTCCCTCGAAGACGCCAAGCGCCAGATTGACCACGCCTTCACCCGCGACGACCTGAAAGGGCCGTCCTTCGAGAATGTCTTTGCCGGGGCCGCATCCTTCCTGCGCCGCAAGTACACGAAGGACCTGACCGGCGTGGACATCGCCGTGACCGGGCTGCCCTTCGACCAGGCGGTGACCAACCGGCCCGGCACGCGGCTGGGGCCGCGGGCGATCCGCGAGGCCTCGCTGTTGCAGACCATGGACAAGCCCTTTGGCTGGGATTTCGACGTGCTTTCGGACTTCGCCATCGCCGATTACGGCGACATGGCATTCGACTATGCCATGCCCTCGGAGGTGCCGGCACGGATCGAGGAACACGTCCGTGGCATCCTCGACGCGGGTGCGGCCTGCGTGGCACTGGGGGGCGATCACTCTGTCACCCTCGGGGCGCTGAGGGCCCATGCCGCGGTCCACGGGCCGCTTTCGGTGATCCAGTTCGATGCCCATACCGACACATGGGCGGACGACGACCCGGGCCGCTTGGATCACGGTACTTTCCTCTATACGGCGGCAAAAGAGGGGATCGTGGTGCCTGAACGGTCGGTTCAGATCGGCATCCGCACCGACAACCCCGATACCATGGGCTTTCATATCCTCGACGCGGGGGAGGTCCATGCCGCCGGGCCCGAGCGGATCGCCGAGCAGGTGCATCAGATCGTCGGGCGCGCCGCCTGCTACATCACCTTCGACATCGACGCGCTGGACCCGGCCTTCGCGCCCGGCACCGGCACGCCGGTCTGGGGCGGGCTGACCAGCCATCAGGCGGCGGTGATGCTGCGGCGTCTGGCGGGCGTGAACATGGTTGGTGGCGACGTGGTCGAGGTCTCCCCGCCCTTCGACACCACCGGCGCCACGGCCATTGCGGCGGCCCATGTCGCGACCGAATTGCTGAGCATCTGGGCCTCGACCCGGCGCTGAGACGCCCGCCGCAGGCCAGGGGCGCACCGTTGCCTGTGCGGCGCGGATCGGCGAAATCCCGCCCGTCTGCCCGGGGTCCGGCGCCTCTGGCTCCGGCTCCTCCGGGACACGTCTTGAATAAGCGGTTGATACCGCTCACCTCTCTGGGCATGCGCCTGCGGGGCGGGACGGGAAACCCGGGCCCGCCCGCAAGGGTGCCTTTCACAACCGCGGCGATTCGTGGCATTCCTGCCCCGGAACCGCAGTCAGCCAGACAGGATATTCCGTGCGCATGGTCTTCTTCCTCATCCTCGCGATCGTCCTCGGCGGCCTGGCCTGGATCAGGCTTGCGCCCTCGGACCCCGCGGTCTGGAACGTCGATCCGCAAGTCACGGCGGATCAGGACCTGTCCAACGGCGTGCGGCGCCGGATCCCGGGCGGGGCGGAGACGCTTCAGGCGCTGAACGCGATCATCCTTGCCACGCCGCGGACCGACGTGCTGGTGGGCACACCGGAGGATGCGCAGATCACCTATGTCACCCGGTCGAAGTGGATGGGCTTCCCCGACTACACGACCGTCAAGGCCGAGGATGGGGTCATCGAGCTTTATGCCCGGGCCCGCTTTGGCCAGTCCGACATGGGCGTGAACCACGAACGTGTCGAAAGCTGGCTGGAGGCCCTGCGCGCGCGCGAGGCTGCCGCCGAGGACGCTTGACGGCCCCGCGCCCATGCGCGATGGAACCTCATGATCCCGACAGACCGTTTGCAACAGATCAAGGAGCGCCTCGGATATGTCGAGGCGCGCATGTCCACAGGCGAGGGCGACATTGCCGCGCTGGGGCGTGAATACGCCGAGCTGAAGCCCGTGGTGGCGCAGATCTCTGAATGGGAGCGCCTGCGGGAGGACATCGCCGAGGCCGAGGCGATGCTGGCCGACCCCGAGATGAAGGCGCTGGCCGAGGAAGAGCTGCCGCAGCTGCGCGCCCGTCTGCCCGAGGCCGAACACGCGGTGCAGCTGGCGCTTCTGCCGAAGGACGCCGCCGACGCGCGCCCCGCGATGCTGGAGATCCGGCCCGGCACCGGCGGTGACGAGGCGGCGCTGTTCGCCTCGGATCTGGCGCGGATGTATCAGCGCTACGCCGAGGCGCGCGGCTGGCGCTGGGAGGTCGTGGAAGAGCAGCTGTCGGAACTGGGCGGCGTGCGCGACCTTGTGGTGCGGATCGTCGGAGAGAACGTCTTTGCCCGTCTGAAGTTCGAAAGCGGCGTGCACCGGGTCCAGCGGGTGCCCGAGACCGAAAGCGGCGGGCGCATCCACACCTCTGCCGCCACCGTGGCCGTGCTGCCCGAGGCCGAAGAACTCGATATCCGCATCGATCCGAACGAGATCCGCATCGACACCATGCGCTCCAGCGGCGCGGGCGGGCAGCACGTCAACACCACCGATTCCGCGGTCCGGATCACCCATATCCCCTCGGGGATCGTGGTGACCTCATCCGAGAAGTCGCAGCACCGCAACCGCGAGATTGCCATGCAGGTGCTGCGCGCGCGGCTCTTCGACATGGAGCGGCAGAAGGCCGATACGGCGCGCTCTGCCGACCGCAAGGCGCAGGTCGGGTCCGGCGACCGGTCCGAGCGCATCCGCACCTATAATTTTCCGCAGGGGCGCATGACCGATCACCGCATCGGGCTGACGCTCTACCGGCTGGAACAGATCCTTCAGGGCGACCTCGACGAGATCGTCGATGCGCTGACGGCCGAACATCAGGCGGCACAGCTGGCGGAGATGCAGCTGTGACCCGGGCGGCGAAAATTTCTTCGAAGAAATTTGCCAAATTCCATGGATGGAATTTGCGCGGGGCAGGTGGCGATGCGCGGCTCTGACCTTCTGGCGCAGGGCACGGCGCGGCTGGCGGGCGAGGACATCCCCGATCCTGGCCGCGATGCCCGGCGGCTGCTGTCGCATGTGCTGAAGGTCCCGCCAGGGCGCCTGACGCTGGTCCTGCCGGAACCGGTCGATCCCGAGCAGGAGCTCGTCTACCTGACCCTCATCGAGCGGCGCGCCGATCATGTGCCGGTCAGCCATCTGGTCGGACGGCGGATGTTCTACGGGCGCGACTTCCTCGTCACCCCCGAGGTTCTGGACCCGCGCCCCGAGACCGAGACGCTGATCGAGGTGGCACTGGCGCAGCCCTTTTCCACGGTGCTGGACCTGGGCACCGGGTCGGGCTGCATCCTGCTGACGCTTTTGTCCGAGCGCGAGACAGCGGTGGGCATCGGCACGGACCTCAGCGCCGAGGCGCTGAACGTGGCCTTCTGGAACCGCAACGCGCTGGGGCTGGAGCCGCGGGCCGCGCTGGAAGAGGGCAGTTGGTACGAGCCGCTGCGGGGCTCGACCGAGAGCTTCGACCTGATCGTGTCGAACCCGCCCTATATCGCGGTGAACGAGATGCCCTTCCTGACGCCGGAGGTGCGCGATCACGAGCCCCGGCTGGCCCTGACGGACGAGGCGGACGGGCTGACCGCCTATCACGCCATCCTCGAGGGCTATTCGTCCTGGCTGGCGCCGGGGGGCCGCCTGGTGGTCGAAATCGGCGCGGCGCAGGGCATGGCGGTCTCGCAGCTGTTTGCGCAGGCGGGCCTGCGCAAGGTGCGGGTGGTGCCCGATATCGACGGGCGTGATCGGGTTGTCACCGGGGTTGCGCCGCGCTGAAACCGCGCGCGGGGGCGAAAAACCTGTGGGAAACCGGCGATTTCCTGCGTCAAAACGCCTGTTTCAACGGTTTCGAAACGGATTTGGGCTTGTCTGAGGCATGTCCGTGTGCATATTCACTGTCAGTCGGGCAGTCGATGGGCAACACGCCGATCCGGCCGACGCCAAGCCATACATCACGGTGACGGAACGAAATTTGGCGCCCTTGTGGCGCAGCCGCTCACCAAGCCGAAGAAAAAAGGCTGGATACCAGAAAACATGCGTTCATCCAAATCCCGCTCGCGGAACAAGAACAACCGTAACCGCAACTCATTGGGCAATGTCGTCAACCGCGTGTTCGACAGCAGCGGCCCCGAGGGCAAGGTGCGCGGTACGCCGCAGCAGATTATCGACAAGTACAACCAGTTGGCCCGCGATGCCTCGCTGGGTAATGACAGGGTCGCGACCGAGAACTTCCAGCAGCACGCGGAGCATTACCTGCGCATGCTGAGCGAAGCACAGCGCGAGCAGGACCAGCGGCGCGAGCAGCAAGAGCGCGAGAACCGCGAACGGCAGGCCCAGCGGGACCGGGATCGCGGTCAGCAGCGCGACCAGAACGATGGCGACCAGCGCTCTGACGACGGCGACCAGCCCGAGGCGAGCACCAGCGCCCCCGAGACGAAGGAAAAGGGCGAGCGTCAGCCTTCGCGCCGCCGCCAGAAACCCGCCGTGGACCCCTCGGACGCGCCGCAGCCGGACATCTTAGACGTGGTTGGCGGGGACGACGACGGCCCTGGCCTTGTCGAAACGCCGGAGTCGCGGGCCGAGACCAGGCCCGCCGAAGAGACGAAGGACGAGGCGCCCAAGCCCGCCCCCAAGCCGAGGAAGCCGCGCGCCCCGCGCAAGCCGCGCCAGCCCAAGGCCGAGGCTTCGGACGCGCCCGCCACCGAGACGCCGCAGACCCCGGACGCTGCGGCAGAGTAACACCGCAGACCGAATCGAAAGGCGCCGCCCGGGAAACCGTGGCGGCGCTTCGCGTTCTGGGAAGCGGTCTATGGTGCTATTCGAAGGTCCGGGCGAGGGCGCAGAAGGCCTCCAGCGGGACGCGCTCGGCGCGCTCGGTGGGGGCGATGCCCGCCGTATGCAGCCGGTCCTCGATGTCGGGCGCGAGGCCCTTCAGCGCCGCCCGCAGCATCTTGCGCCGCTGGTTGAAGGCGGCGGCGACCACGCGCTCCAGCAGCTTCGGCTGGGCGGGAAAGCGCGGCTCGGGCAGGGCGGTCAGGTGGACCACCGCCGAGGACACCTTCGGCGGCGGGGTAAAGGCGCCGGGCGGCAGGGTCAGCGCGATGCGCGGGGCCGCGCGCCACTGCGACAGGATCGCGAGGCGGCCATAGGCCTTCGACCCCGGCTCTGCGGTGATGCGCTCTGCCACCTCTTTCTGGAACATCAGCGTGAGCGAGGACCAGAAGGGCGGCCATTCGGGCGGCGTCAGCCAGCGGATCAAGAGTTCGGTGCCGACGTTGTAGGGCAGGTTGGCGCAGATCGCGATGGGCGGCGTCAGATGCGCCAGCGCGTCGACCTCGAGCGCGTCGCCCTCGATGACTTGCAGGCGGCCCGGGGCGGCCTCGGCGATCTCGGCCAGCGCCGGCAGGCAGCGCGGGTCCTTCTCGATGGCCAGCACGCGGCGCGCGCCCTCCGACAGCAGCCCGCGCGTCAGGCCGCCGGGGCCGGGGCCGACTTCCAGCACGTCCATGCCCGAGAGGTCGCCGGGAATGCGGGCGATGCGGGCGGTCAGCGTCAGATCCAGCAGGAAGTTCTGTCCCAGCGCCTTGCGGGCCGAAAGCTGGTGCTTGGCGATGACCTCGCGCAGGGGCGGCAGGGTTTCGACGCTCATGACGTCATCCGCGCGGCCAGCCGCAGGGCGGCCATGGTGGAAGAGGGGTTCGCCAGACCCTTGCCCGCGATGTCGAAGGCGGTGCCGTGGTCGGGCGAGGTGCGGACGAAGGGCAGGCCCAGCGTCACGTTCACGCCCTCGTCGAAATCCAGCGTCTTGATCGGGATCAGGGCCTGATCGTGGTACATGCAGACCGCCGCGTCGTATCCGGCGCGGGCGCGGTCGTGGAACATGGTGTCGGCGGGCAGGGGGCCGCGTAGGTCCATGCCCTCGGCGCGCAGGCGGTCGAGAACCGGGGCGATCACCGTCGCGTCCTCGTGGCCCATGCGCCCGCCTTCGCCCGCGTGCGGGTTCAGCCCGGCCACGGCGATGCGGGGCGCGGCGATGCCGAATTGTTCTTGCAGGGCGCGGTGGGTGATGCGCAGGCGCTTTTCCAGCAGGGCGGGCGTCAGCGCGGCGGGGACGTCCGACAGCGGGATATGGATCGTGGCAGGCACCACCCGCAGCCGGTCGGAGGCCAGCATCATCACCACCTCCTCGGCGCCCGCGAGATGGGCGAGGTATTCCGTATGGCCCGGGTAGGCAAAGCCGCAGCCATCCGCCAGCGCCTTCTTGTGGATCGGCAGGGTGCAGAGCGCCGCCGCCCGCCCCCCGGTCACCAGAGCGACGCCGCGCGCAATGGCCTCGACCACACCCGCCGCATGGCTGGCGACCGGCGTGCCGGGCACGCGGGCGCCGGGCATGTCCAGCGGCAGGACGGGCAGGGCAGAGGCGGAGAGGGCGACGGCCTCTTCCGGGTCGGTCAGGACCACATGCGGGACGGTGCCCGGGAGATGCGCCGGGTTGCCGATCCAGAAGAAGGGCACCGAGGCGCCCAGCCCCTGCCATGCGGCCTCGGCCAGTTCGGGGCCGATGCCTGCCGGTTCGCCGCAGCTGAGCGCGATGGCGCGGCGCGCGCCGGATGTCGTCATTGGTCGATGATGCGGGCGTCTGCGCGCAGCTGTGCGAGGTAGCCGTCCGCCAGCGCGGTCAGGCGCTGGTTGCGCAGGCCCACGGTGATCCGCTCGCGGTCGGCTTCTTCGGCGATGGCGCTGGTGCGCCCGCAGAGCATCAGGAAGACCAGCGTCTGGCCGTTCGCCCGTGTCAGCGCCGTGGAAACCTCTCCGGGGTCGAGCTTGGACAGTTCGTAGGCGATATCCGTGGGGATCTGGTCGATGGGCAGGGTGCCCCGGTCCAGAACGCTGGCCGGCTGACCCTTGGCCACGCCATAGAGATCGTCGCAGCGGTCGACCTTGCCCGCAAGCACCCGCGCCCTGGCCAGTGTCTCTGCCGAACGCCCGCCCGCCATGTAGTAGGCGGCATATTCGATGGCCGAAACCTCGGGCGCGGTATAGGCGCCTTCCTCGATGTCGCGCAGCTGGAACAGCGCGATGGCGCCTGGCAGCGGGATCGGGTCGGTGACCTCTCCGGGCGCGAGACCCAGAACGAGCGGTTGCAGCGGCGGCGGCAGCTCTGTCAGGTCCTGCCAGGGCAGGCGCCCGCCGTTGCCGCGCGAAGCGGTGGCCGAGAAGCGCCGCGCCTGTTCCGAGAAGGCCGAGGTCGAGCGCAGCTGCGCGATGCGGTTGGCGCGGTCGCGGACCGTCGTTTCCTGCTGCGGGGGCATCGGCATGATGATCTCTGACAGCAGAACGCGCACGCTGCTGCCGCCGCCCTGCCGGGAAATGGCGCGGTCGATCTCTGCCTCGTCGATGGCGGCGCGCGAGGCGAAGCGGACGCGCACGACCTCGCGCCATGCCACGCCGGCGCTGACGAAGTCGCGGAAAGTTTCCTCGGCGACACCGGAGGCGGCCAGCGCCTGCGTGAACTCGGCGCGCGACAGGTTGGCGCGGCCTGCGAATTCCTCCATCCCGGCGGCGACGGCCTCTTCCTCCACGACCACGCCGTTGGCGCGGGCGGCCTGCATCCGCAGGCGGTCGTCGATCAACTGTTCGCGGGCCAGCTTGGTGACGTCGCCCGGCGCCCGCAGCACCGACAGCATGCGCTGCCGCTGCTCCAGTTCATAGCCGGTGATGACCTGATCGTTGACGATGATCGCGGGCGCGAAGAGGCCCTGCGCGGGCGCCGCCTGCGGCTGGGCGAGGACGGCTGCCATGGCCAGCGCGGCCGGGGCGAGGAGACGGGTCAGAAGGCGCATGTGCGTCGGTACTCCTTGGCACTGCCGCCGGTGCTGAAGCCTTTCAGCGCGACGGTCAGATCGAAATCGGTCGAGGGTTCGAGGTTCGAGGCGGACGCATAGTTGCGCCGCGCCGCGAACCCGACCTCGATGCATTCATTGCGGTATTGCAGGCCGAGGCCAAGGCGGTCAAGCCGCCGGTCGGCAAGGTCGTAGCGCGCCTCGGTCGAGGCCGCCCAGTGGCGGCTGACCTGATAGGTGCTGTCGAAGGTCCATTCCGACTGCCCGCTGGCGCGGTCCTCGTCGTTGTCCCGGACCAGAAGCAGGTAGGAGGCGTTCAGGTCGAGACGGCTGTTGGACCAGCTGGCTAGCGCCTCTGCCTTGTTGAACCGGGCATCCTTGTCCAGCAGGCCCCGGGCGCTGATGGTCAGCCCGAAGGGCGCCGAGAAGCGCCCGGCGATCAGCAGATCCGACACGGTTTCGCGGCTGAGACCGGAGGACAGCGAGAATTCGGAGTCCTCTTCCGAGCGCCAGACCTGACCGAAGGTCAGGGCCGCTGTCCATCCCGCCGGGGCCTGGTGCATCCAGCGCAGGCCCGCCGCCAGCGTCGTGCCGCGCTCTCTGCGATCGGGGGCCGGGAAGCGCGACAGCGACAGCAGGTTGGCCTCGTCGAATTCGACGCGGGTGCTTTCATCGTTGGGGTTGGCCTTGCGCTCTCCGCCGACCCAGCCAAGCTGGACCACCGGCTCCAGCAGGGTCCGCCCGCCGTCGAAGCCGCGCCGTTGCAGCGGCCAGCGCAGTTCCACCGCGGCGCCCGGCGTCAGGCTGGCGACATCGCGGTCCGAGGTCGCGTCCTGTTCGGTGATGAAACGGTCGGCCCAGAGATGCCCGGTCACCCCCATGCGCAGACCCGGCCCGACGGTCCAGCGGTCGCGCCAGCTGAGTTCGGCGTTCAGCCGCGCCACGTCGCGACCGTCGACCTCGTCGTCGTCATCCGGCCCGTCGACGTCCAGTTTCGACCGGCGCAGGTGGCCGTGGGTTTCTGCGGACAGCCGAAGTTCGCCCCCGATGGCGGCGGGGAAGAAGCGCCGCTCGACGAAGTAGTCCAGCATGATCCGCGGCTGCGTGTCGTTGCTTTCGGAGTCGCGCAGCGTCTGGTAGTTGACGATGCTGGCCTGCATGAAGACATCCCGTTTGACCCGGGTCGCGGCGACGGAACTGGCCAGCCGGTCTTTGGAACTGATGCCATAGTCGTTGAGGTAGGATTCGTCGCTGACCGCGGCCAGGTCGAATTCCAGCTCGAAGTCGTCCGGCAGGTCGAAGCGTCCCTCGGCGAAGAGGTAGCCGCGCAACTCCTCGGGTTGCAGCGTATCCCGCGACAGCCCGCCGGTCAGCGTCAGGTCGCCGTAGCGGAAGGCGCGACGGTAGCGGAATTCCATCGTGCGGGTCTTGGGCGACAGGTAGGGGATCAGGGTTATGTCCTGATGGTCGCCGATGGGGATGAAATAGGGCACTTTCACGCCAAGCCCCAGCAGCGTGGTGGAGCGGAAGGTCGGCACCAGGAAACCGCGTGCGCGCGCCAGCGTCGGGTCGGGCAGGCGGATGCGCGGGAAGTAGAAGACCGGCACCCGCCCGATGTGGAAGGTCGCATTGTCGAAGTAAAGCTGCTGTGCCTGCTGGTCGTGCACGACCCTCGTGGCGCGGATCTGCCAGAGCGGCACGCCGTTCGGCCCGCAGACCTGACACGAGGTGGCGACGACGCGGCTGAGCTGCGTGTAGCGGCCTTCGACCCGGCGGGCCTCGACCGAGGCCAGCTGAAGCTGCTGGTCCAGCACCATGCGCGCGCCCGTCAGGATGCCGTTTTCCAGCGCCTGATCCATTTCGGCGCGGTCGGCGGTCACAAGGTTGCCCGCCTCGTCCAGCACGCGGATCGGGCCCTCGATGATCAGCTGGTCGGCGCTGCCATCATAGGTGATCCGGGTGGCGATCAGGCGATACCCGCCTTGCAGGGCCTCGACGTTTCCGGTGGCCACCAGCCTGTCCTCGCCCTCGACGAAGAGATCGTCGGCGACCAGAAGGGCGGGGCCGTCACCGGCATCGTCGGTCGGCTGGGCCATGGCAGGCGCGGCGACCAGCGCGAGGCAAAACGACAAAAGAGCCGCAAGGCGGCGGGTCGGGCGCGTCATCCGTCCTCCATGTGCAGTACAAGCCCCAGCGCGAGCAGGACAGAGGCCACCGGTGGCACCCAGGCCGCGATTTGTGGTGCCAACTGGCCGTTCTCCCCCATGATCTGGGCGAAGTTTCGCACGTAATAAAGACCGAAGCCAAGCAGAACCGCCGACAGAACGGCCAGCCCCGTGCGCCCCAGCCGGGTGGGTCTCATGGTGAAGGCGGCGCCGATCAGCGTCATCGCCACAAGGAACAGCGGGCGCGCCATTTCCATGTTCAGCCAGACGATGTGCCGCCGGGCGGAAAAGCCGGAATCGTCGAGGTCGGCGATGAAGGCGGGCAGGTCCCAGATGGCCACCGCAGAAGGTTTGCCGAAGCGGTCGCGAATGCTTTCCTGCGTCAGGGTCGAGGAAATCGCGAGGGTCTCGTGCTCCTGCGCCCCGAGTTCGGGGTTGAGGCCCGCCGCAAGCGGCCAGGCCTTGGCATCGGTCAGAATCCATTCGCCGCCCTGAAGCTCTGCCTCTTCCGCGAGGATGCGGGTCTTTGGGCCGCCTGCCGGGGCATAGGCGACAATCGAGACGTCGAAGAGCCGCGTGGCCTCGGGGTTGGTGCGGGCGGCATGGATCACCGCCTGACCCTCTGGCCCACCCTGCCGCAGCCACAGCCCTTCCGGGCCGATCGACAGCGCCGCGGCATTGCCGGTCTGGTAGGCTTCGCGCAGGTCGACGTAATGCTTGGAGGTCGCAGCCACGATGGGGTTCATCACCGCCACGACCAGCAGGCCCAGAAGGAAGGATACCAGCGCGGGCGAGGCGAGGGCCACCAGCCCGGACCGCCCCGCCGCCCGGGTCACGACCAGTTCCGACGACCGCGCGAGGCCAAGGAACATCGCGATGGTCGCGAGGATCATCACCAGCGGGACAATCTCGTACAGGCCTTCGGGCAGCTTCAGCAGCACCAGGTGCAGCACCTGTCCGAAGCCCACATTGTCGTAGCGTCCAACCTCTTCGATCAGGTCCAGCAGGCCCTGGAACAGCGCGAAGACGGTGAGGATGCCGAGGAAAAGCAGCAGGAACCGCCGCGCGAAGTAGAGATGCAGGGTCATGCGGCGCTGCCTTCTGCCGGGGCGTGGCGCCGCGCCGGTCTGCCGCTGCGGCCCGCGTGCCAGAGAAAGACCGTGGCGATGGCGGCTCCGAAGAGGCTGGGCAGGTAGATCAGCGGCCAGAGCGCACCATTGTCCTTCACCTGTCCCGTCACGCCGCTTTCCACCAGTTTCACCAGCACCAGCAGGAAGATGGCGAGAACGATCTGCTTCGTCACCCCGAAGCGCGAGAAGCCGCCTGCGATCAGCGTGGAAAAGCCGATCAGCGGCGCGATCAGCGCCAGAAGCGGCAGCTGGAAGCGCATGTGCGCCTCTTCGAGGACTTCGCCGGGGGTGTCGCCGATCTCTTCGGCGACCTGATGTGTGCGCATCAGAAGCTCTGGCGTGCCGATGTACTCGACCCGGCGGCGTTTGGCGGGGCCGGTCGTGATCAGCCCCGAGATGTCATAGGTCAGGTCGGCGAAATTCGTCGTCGACAGGCTGCCGGTCTCGCGGTCGACGGTCTGCGCCATGCCCGAGAGCATCACCAGTTTCGGTCCGTCGTCGTCGCGCAGCAGGTAGGCGCGTTCCGCCGTATAGGTGGTCTCGCGATCCGCCTGCCGGGCGTCGGTGAGGAAGACGTCCTGCAGCTCTCCCTCGGTGGTGATGGCGCGGATGTAGAAGGTGACGCCGCGTGTGGGATGCAGGAAGGCGCCTTCGCGCAGCAGCCGGGCCGAGATCGACCCGGCGATTTCCTGCTCGCGCAGGCGCAGCTGCTCGATGCTTTTGGGCACCAGTACGTGGGTCAGGATCGACAGGATCAGCCCGAGGATTAGCCCGAAGGCCAGCACCGGCCGCGCCAGCCGCCAGGGCGAGAAGCCGGTGGCCTTGACCACGGTCAGCTCTGAATCGCCGGACAGACGGTTGGTGACGTAGACGGCGGCGGCGAACCCCGCCATCGGCAGTACCAGCGCGATCACGGCGGGTAGGGAGAGCGCCGTGAATTCCAGCACGACGCCTGCGGTATGGCCGTCGGACACCAGACGGTCGAACAGGATCACCGCCCGGTTCACCCAGTAGACGGAGACCAGGACCAGGGCGAAGAAGCCGAACAATACCATCAGTTGCGACAGGACGTATCTGTCGAATCTCTGCAAACGGCGGTCCCCCCAGACCATGCGGATCGGGACGAGACTAGCGGATCGCACCGGGGGGATAAAGATGTGGCGAGGGCGCATCTTGTTGGGGGGGCAGGGGGCGCTGCCCCCGGCCTGCGGCCTCCCCCGGGATATTTTTGGACAGAAGAAGACCGGGGGAGCGTCGGGCGGGGCCGGGTGGTCTTGGGGCTCTGGCCATTGTCCGGGGCGCGCGTTACCTCTTGGCACGAACAAGCATATGGAGAGCCCCCATGACCGACCTGCGTGAGATCACCTTTGCCGATGTGGATATCGAGGCGCTGGCCGGGGCCGCGGGCCGCGTGGCGGTGCTGGTTCCGGCGGAGGGCACGCTGAGCCCCGCAGCGCGGCGTCTGAGCCGTCTGACCAAAGGCGCCGTGGCCCGTGCGGTCGAGAGCGCTGCCTGGGAAAAGCTGGAGGTCGGCGCGGTGCTGTCGCTGGCATGGCCTGCGGGTATGTCGGCCGAGGGTGTCGATATCGTGAAGCTGCCGCGCAGGCCTTCGGTCGCCGAGGCGCGCAAGGCGGGCGCGGCACTGGCCAAGGCCGCCGGCAAGGCGGGCGTGACGCTGCTGGCGGAAGGCACGCGGCGGCCCGCGCAGATCGCGCTGGGGCTGGCGCTGAAGGGCTATGCCTTCACCGCGCGCAAGTCCGAGCCTGCCGAGGGTCCGGCGGCTTCGGTCGTCATGTGCAAGGGCGCGGAGGAGGCGGGCGAGGCCTATGCCACTGCGCGCGCCGTGGCCGAGGGGGTCTTCTTCACCCGTGACCTGGTGTCGGAGCCGACCAACGTGCTGGGCACCGAGGAGTTCGCCGCGCGGCTGGAGGCGCTGCGCGAGACGGGGCTGGAGGTCGAGGTGCTGGAAGAGGACCGGCTGGCCGAGATGGGCATGGGCGCCTTGCTGGGTGTCGGCATGGGTTCGGCCATGCCCTCCAAGGTCGTGGTGATGCGCTGGAAGGGCGCCGAGGGCGCGCCGCTGGCGCTGATCGGCAAGGGCGTGGTCTTCGATACCGGCGGCATCAGCCTGAAACCCGCCGCGGGCATGGAAGACATGACCATGGACATGGGCGGCGCGGGCGTGGTCTCGGGCGTGATGAAGACGCTGGCGCTGCGAAAGGCCAGGGCGCATGTGGTCGGCATGGTGGGCCTTGTCGAGAACATGCCCAGCGACCGTGCGCAGCGGCCCGGCGACATCGTGACCTCGATGAAGGGCGATACCATCGAGGTGATCAACACCGATGCCGAGGGGCGTTTGGTGCTGGCGGACGTGATGTGGCACGCGCAGCTGTCGGAGGAACCGGCGGCGATGATCGACCTCGCCACCCTGACCGGTGCCTGCATCATCGCGCTGGGGCATGAGAACGCGGGCGTCTTCTCGAACGACGACGGGCTGGCGGGGGATTTCCTTGCCGCCGCCGAGGCCGAGGGCGAGGGCGCGTGGCGTCTGCCGCTGGGCAAGGCCTATGACGACCAGCTGAAGTCGCAGAAGGCGGACATCAAGAACGTCGGCGGGCGGCCCGCGGGCGCGATCACCGCGGCGCAGTTCCTGCAGCGTTTCGTTAAGGACGGCACGCCGTGGATCCACCTGGATATCGCGGGTGTGGCGCAGGTTTCTGCCGAGACCACCCTGTCGCCCAAGGGCGCCACGGGCTGGGGCGTCATGGCGCTGGACCGGCTGGTGCGCGACCGCTTCGAGCAGGACTGAGGCCCTTGGGCGCGGCCTATTTCTATCACCTGACGCGGCGTCCCATGCAGGAGACGCTCCGCGTGCTGCTGGAGCGTTCGGCACAGGCAGGCTGGCGGGTTGCGGTGCGCGGCACCGAGCCGGGGCGGATGGCCTGGCTGGACGAGGCGCTCTGGCAGGGCCCCGAGGAAGGGTTCCTGCCGCACGGGCTGGCGGGCGGGCCGCATGACGCGGATCAGCCGGTGCTTCTGTGCACCGAGGCGCAGGAGGCCGCGAACGATCCGGCCTGCCTGATGACCGTCGACGGGGCGCGGCTGCTGTCCGAGGAGGTCGACCGGCTGGAGCGGGTCTGCGTGCTGTTCGACGGCCACGACGAAAGCGCCCTGCAGGTGGCGCGCGGGCAGTGGTCGGCGCTGAAGAAGGCGGGCTGCGCGGCGCAATACTGGTCGGAAGAATCGGGGCGCTGGGAGAAGAAGGCCGAGACCTGAGCGGGACCCGGAAACTTTCAAAGTTTCCGGGCCGTTTTCTTTGGAAGAAAACGGCGCTGGTGTCAGCGTTGCAGGATCATCCGGCCGTTGGCGATCTCCACCCGGGCGAAGCGGTCTAGGTAGGTCATGCCCAGCAGCGAGGTATCCATCTCGCCGCCGTTCACGTAGGCGGGCATCCGGCTGTCGATGATGGGTCCGAGCGCCACGCTGTCCAGCGTGACCGGCGCGGTTCGGACCGATCCGTTCGCGGTCATGGCGCTGGAGAGGAACACCAGGTCCCCGGTCGCCAGTCCGGCCCTTTGCGCGTCCTGTGCCGTCAGAACCACGGCGGAGGCGCCGGTGTCCACGACGAAGCGGGTCGGCGTGCCATTGACCTCCAGGGTGATGTAGTAGTGGCCGTCCTCGGCGCGAGGCAGTTCGATGCGGCCCTCTTCTCCGAAGACCGATTGCCGTGGCAGCACGGTGCCGCGCACATCCTCCCACAGGCCGATGGCGGCCACTGTGCCGAAGAAGATCAGCGCCCAGGCCGCCATGTGCTGGGCCATCTTGTTCAGGTTCAGCCTACCCCTGACCAGCAGCCAGGTCAGAAGCGCCGCACCCAGAACGCTGAGGTAGATCAGGTTGCCGATCTGGTCTCCGGACATGGGCGCTCTCCTCGCAGGTCCCGTCAGATATAGGCCTCGGGCGGCGGAATGTCAGGGGCGGCGGGCCGCTCAGGTGCCGCCTGCCAGCCCGAAGTCGCGCAACCCGTCCAGAACGAACTGGACGGAGAGCGCGGCGAGCAGCATGCCCAGAAGGCGTGTGACGACATTGATGCCGGTCCGCCCGAGGCCGCGTTCGATCACGCCGGCGGAGAGAAACAGCAGCAGGGCCAGCATGAGGACGGCGGCCATGACTCCAAGCACGGCGGCCATGCCGAGCGCGCCCTCGGCCCGGCCCGCCAGCAGGATCATCGTGGCGATGGCGCCGGGTCCGGCGATCAGCGGGATGGCGATGGGAAAGACCGAGGGGTCGGGGAAGTCCTCTTCGTCGGCCTGATCCTCGCGGCGCTTGGTGCGGCGCTGGAACAGCATGTCGAGCGCGGTGAGGAACAGCAGGATGCCGCCGGCGATGCGGAAGGCGGGCATCGAGATGCCGATGAACCCCAGCACCGCTTCTCCGAAGAAGGCGAAGAGCGTCAGCAGGCTGCCCGCGATCAGCACCGCCCGCAGCGCCACCGCCCGGCGGTGTCGATCATCGGTGTCGGCGGTCAGCGCGATGAAGATGGGCGCGAGGCCCACAGGGTCGATCACCACGAAGAGCGTCGCGAAGGCGCCGATGAGGAAGGTCTGATCCATCCTGAATGGCTAGAACAGGTTTGGTGCCCGCGCAATGCTTCCGGCGCTGTGGCCGTATTGTCTCACCGTGAGGCAGGGCATCGATGCGGGCCGGACCAAGGGCCACTGAGTGGCGGCGCAGGCTGGGCCATGCGGTTCGGGGCTGACGCCCGCGTGTCAGGGGGGCAGTGCGGGTCTGTCGGGCGAAGGAAGGGCGCGGGCTGCGCCCGCTGTCGATGCCCTTTCGGCCCGGGTCTGCCAGCGGCGCTGCCCCTTGTCCTGCCTGCCGGGGTCAGGCGGTTTCGGCCTTGTCGAGGTGTTCCTGTGCCGCCATCCAGAGGCCTTCGGCCTTGTGCAGCCCGTCCATGACCTCGGCGTATTTCTTGTTCCACGTCGCGAGTTCGTTGGCGCGACCGTCTTCGTAGAGTGCCGGGTCCGCCAGTTTCTTGGCCAGCTTTTCGCGCATCTCTTCGAGCTTCTCGACGCGGCCCTCGCATTTACGCACCTCGGCGCGCAGCTCGAGGATGCGGTCGCGGGAGGGGCGCTTGGGCTTTTCCACGGGCTTGGCCGGTTTCGCGGGCGCGTCGCGGGACAGAAGCAGGGCGCGATAGGCGTCGAGGTCGTCCTCGTAGGGCTTGACCGTGCCGTTGGAGACCAGCCAGAGCCGGTCGGCCACCATGGACAGCAGGTGCATGTCGTGGCTGACGAGGATCACCGCGCCGTTATAGGCGGTCAGCGCCTCCATCAGCGCTTCGCGGCTTTCGATATCGAGGTGGTTGGTCGGTTCGTCGAGGATCAGGATATGCGGCGCGTCCAGCGTGGCCAGAAGCAGCGAAAGGCGCGCCTTCTGCCCGCCCGAGAGGCGCGCGACCTCGGTGTCGGCCTGCGCGGCCTGAAGGCCGAACCCGGCGAGGCGGGCGCGCAGCTTGGCGGGCGGCGTGTCGGGGCGTTCGCGTTGCAGGTGCTGAAGCGGCGTTTCGTCGAGGTGCAGCTCGTCTACCTGATGCTGGGCGAAGTAGCCGATCCGCAGCTTGGACGAGCGGTTCATGTGGCCTTCGAGCAGCGGCAGCCGGTCGGCCAGCAGCTTGGAGAGGGTGGATTTGCCCTGACCGTTCTTGCCCAGAAGCGCGATGCGGTCGTCTTGGTCGATGCGCAGGTTCAGGCGGTGCAGGACCGCCTTGCCGTCATAACCCGTGGAACCACCGTCGATGTTGATGATCGGGGGCGAGAGTTCGTCGGGCTGCGGGAAGGTGAAGACGCGCTTGGCCGCCTCTTCCGGGGCGGTGACCATGTCCATGCGTTCGATCATCTTCAGGCGGGCCTGCGCCTGTTTGGCCTTGGAGGCCTTGGCGCGGAAGCGGTCTACGAAGCTTTGCAGGTGGTCGCGGCGGTCCTGCTGCTTCTTCGCCGTGGCGGCCTGCTGGGCGCGCTTCTCGGCGCGCAGCTTCACGAAGCCGTCGTAGGGCGTGCCGTAATAGGTCAGTTTGCGGTCTTCGAGGTGCAGGATACTGCCCACCGCGCGGTTCAGGAGGCCGCGGTCGTGGGAGATGACGATGACCGTATGCGGGTACTTGGCAAGGTAGGATTCGAGCCAGAGCGCGCCTTCGAGGTCGAGGTAGTTGGTCGGTTCGTCCAGCAGCAGCAGGTCGGGCTGGGCGAAGAGCACGCCGGCCAGCGCCACGCGCATCCGCCAGCCGCCCGAATAGGCGGAGCAGGGGTTTGCGTGTTCCTCGGGCTCGAAGCCCAGACCGCGCAGGATGGTGGCGGCGCGGGCCTCTGCCGACCATGCGTCGATGTCGGCGAGCCGGGTCTGGACCTCGGCCATGCGGTGGCCCTCGGCGGTTTCGGCCTCGGCCATCAGGGTGGCGCGTTCCTCGTCGGCGGCGAGCACCGTGTCGAGGATGGCGGTCTCGGACGACGGCACCTCCTGACTGACGCCGCCGATACGGGCACGGGTCGGCAGGTCGATGCTGCCGGTGTCGAGCGTGAGCTCTCCGCGGATGATGCGGAAGAGGGTGGTCTTGCCCGCGCCGTTTGGACCCACGAGTCCGACCTTGTGGCCGGTGGGGATGGTGGCGGAGGCCTCTTCGAAGAGAGGGCGGCCCTCGACCGAGTAGCCTATGGACTGGATGCGCAACATGAGGCGCGCTTTAGCAGAGGGTTTCGGGAGGGGCCAGTGGGGCCGGAGACCGGCGTGTCCAGCGGGAGTATCGCGCCGGACGGGGCAGGTGGCGCCGCCGCGGCGGCGGGTCGAGCAGGATTGCCTGTGTGGGACCGTCGCGGGGAGCCGGTACAAGCGGGATGCTGGTGCTGTGTCCGGGGGCGGGACTGTTTGCTGACGCAAATGCGCCCGCCCGCCGGCCCCGGCATCGGTGGTCTCGGATCAGGCGATGGGGAGGGGGCTCTGCCCCGGCGCGCGGAGCGCCCCCCGAGCTTTTTTCAAGACCAAAGAAGGGGGCTGTCAGTGTGCCGGGAGCGGCGGGAGCGGCGTTGCGGGCTTTTCTTGTGCGCCGACCCGTGCTAGGCGGCGGCGCAGAATTCGGCCGGGGTGTTCCGGCCCTCATATTGGAGACTATCATGGCCCTCGAGCGCACCTTCTCGATCATCAAGCCCGACGCAACCCGCCGCAACCTGACCGGCAAGATCAATGCCAAGTTCGAAGACGCTGGCCTGCGCATCATCGCGCAGAAGCGCATTCATCTGACCAAGGCGCAGGCGGGCGAGTTCTACAAGGTGCACGCGTCGCGTCCCTTCTATGACGAACTGTGCGAGTTCATGGCCTCGGCCCCGATCGTGGCGCAGGTTCTGGAGGGCGAAGGCGCCATCCTGAAGAACCGCGAAGTCATGGGCGCGACCAACCCCGCCGATGCGGCACCGGGCACCATCCGCGCCGAGTTCGCGGAATCGGTCGGCGAAAACTCGGTCCACGGATCGGACGCGCCGGACACCGCCAAGGAAGAAATCGCCTATTTCTTCTCGGGTCTCGAACTGGTCGGCTGAGGCCGATACCGCGGGCCGTTTGACCCAACCGGACGTGACAGACGCCGCCCCTGCCGGGGCGGCGTTTTTTGTTGCCGGATGCCGAGGCGGGGCTGTCCATCCTCTACGACCCTTGCCGCCTGGATGCACAACACCCGGGCGTGCATGTGATCGCCCGGGCGCTTGACCGCGACCATGTCTACGAGCTGTGGGCGGTGGGATGCCGCGACATCATCCGCGAGGCCTATGACTGCACGCTGCGCATGGGGCGCTCGGCCTTCGAGGCGCTGGGGCTCGACAGGGCCGGGGCGCAGGAGATCGTCGAGCGCTTCGACGCGCGCGACAAGGGGCTGACGCGGCACACGGCGGATGCCTTCCGGGTCGGCGTGCCGCTGCACGAGAACGCGGAATACGTGCGCCTCGTGCGCGAGACGCGCCCGACGTGGGAGGCCGAACTGCGCGTCGAGATCCGACAGATGCGCGCCGCACGGCTTGACCGGGACAGCGGCGGCGGGGCAGGCTGACCCTGCGGCAAGCGGGGAGGATGGAATGCGGTCGTGGAAAGCGCGGGGCGCGGGTCTTGCCCTGATCGTTGCGGTCTCGCAGGGGGTCGATGCGGCAGAGATCACCCAGTTGAACGCGGCGGAGGCGGATTACGCGCTTGCGGCGCGCGGCGCCTGTACCTTCCAGCTGCGGGGCGAGATCGCGGCCGGTGACGCGGCCCGGCTTCAGGCGCTGCTGGAAGAGCGGTTCCCGCGCACCCATGACGAGCTGAGCGCGGTGATCTGCCTCGACAGTCCCGGCGGCTCTCTGGACGAGGGCGTGCGCCTGGCGGAGCTTTTCGGGCGCTACCCGGTGTCGACGGTGGTGCCGGCGGGTGCGGATTGTCTGTCGGCCTGTGCGGTCGCCTTCATGGGCGGGTCCTTCGGCTGGTACGAGTATCTTTTCAACATGCGGCACATGCACCCCGCTGCGCGGATCGGCTTTCACGCACCGGCGCTGGAGGTGGCGGACGGCGACTATGATGCCGGATCGGTCAAGGCGGCCTTCGGCGTCGCGGTGGAGGCCATCGCGCGGATCGCCGGGGACCTCGACACGGTGCCGCATTCCTCGACCGTGAACCGCTTTCCACGGTCTCTGCTGGCGGAAATGCTGAAGCACAAGGGAGAGGATTATCTCTGGATCGAGACCGTGGAGCAGGCCGGGGTCTGGGACATCGGCGTGATCACGGCGGCGGCCCCGGCGGTCTCCCCGGACGGGCTGGTGGTGGCCTGCAAGGCGGCGACGCGCTGGCTGAAGGACGATCCCCGGTTCGATTTCGCCCGGAACGACTGGGATCTCGACGGCGATACGGACGCGGTGGAGAAAACCGGAGAGACGGCGTGGCGGCTGCGCTACTCTGCCTTGTTCGAGACGACCTGCGAGGCCGAGGTCACGGACGGACGCACCCTGTCGCTGACGATCAACCACGATGGCGTGGAAGCGGGCCAGATGTATTTGCCAATCTGGGTGCTTTACGGTCCGCAGAAGCGGCTGGCGGAGTTCTGAGCGCGGTTGAAAAGGGCCCGCGTGACCGGGGCAGGGCGGGCGCTGTCAGGGGTTATCGCTTTGCGGCGCGGGTCGAGAGCGCGGTTCTGGGGATAACGCCGATTTCGGCAAGGGCCGCGTCGAGGCGGCTTTCGGAGACCCGGGCGGACCCGGCGCAGTCTTTCTTCAGGGCGTCGAAGGCGCGGCGGAGGTCCTCTTTTTCCTGCCCCTTGCAATCGTTCCAGGGGCGCCCCTGAAGCGCCATGTGCAGCACGTAGTAGCCGATGAAATGGGGCGGGGTGCCGTGCAGGAGAAGGGCACGGTAGGCTTCGTGTGCGCCAAGGCTGCGCAGGGTCTCGGCATCGGCGATGCCCGCCTCTGTCAGTGCCGTCTCGATAGCGGGACCGAGGTTGCGGATGCTGCGGATCGGCGTGGGCATCCGGGTCAGCCGTTGCGGGCCAGCAGCGCGTCGATCTCGGCGCCGCTGGCGGTTCGGGCGAGCGGCGAGAAGTCGCCCGCGTCGAACATCGCGCGGGCGGCCTCGGCGATCACGCGATGGGTTGCCCGGGCCAGGGTGGAGCCGAGAGAGATCCGCGCCACGCCCGCCGCCGCCAGCGTCGCCCGGGTCTGCCGGGTCATGTCTCCGGCGATCAGGGCGTTGAACGGCAGGGCGGTGGCCGCGCAGAGGCGTTTCAGGCTGTCCATGTCCGGTGGCACGGGTGCGTATACGCAATCCGCCCCGGCGGCCTCGAAGGCCTTCAGGCGGCGGATTGCCTCGGCCTCGTCGTAGGCGCCGGTCATGATGCCGTCGGCGCGGGCGCAGAGCACGAAGTCCCCGGGCAGCGCGCGGGCGGCGGCGGCAGCGGCGCGGATGCGTTCGGCGGCCAGCCCGGCGTCGTAGGGCGATTGCGATGGCAGGGCGGTGTCCTCGATCGAGATGCCCGCAAGCCCGGCCTCGGCGGCAAGGCGGACGGTTTCGGCACAGGTCTCGGGATCGTCGCCGAAGCCGTTCTCGAAATCGCCGGAGACCGGCACGGCCACGACGGACACCAGATCCTGCGCGTGGGCCAGCGCCTCGTCGCGCGTCAGGCTGCCGCCGTCCGGGCGGCCCATGGTAAAGGCATGGGCCGCCGAGGATGTGGCAATGGCCTGTGCGCCAAGGGCTTCGAGCATGCGCGCCGACCCCCGGTCCCATGCGTTCGCGAGGATGAAGGGATCGCCGGGGCGGTGCAGGGCACGGAAGGCGGCGCCGGGGTTCTGGGGCATGATGTCGGCCTTCGCTTGCAGATTGGCGGGTCAGGTGTCGGGCAGGGTATTCGAACCGCGACGAAGCACAAGGCGGTTCCCGGCGGTTTGTTCCGGGGCCAAGCGGGCAGGTTGGCCCGGGCATGAGGGGGGACACCAGCAGGCCTGATCGGGGTCGTGTGCGTCGAAGAGGCGGTTTGGCCGGGGCGGGCGTGCGTGGCGGGGGGCGTCACGCGGCGTTGGCGTATTCCCGCGCGAAGGTGCAGAGGCTGCGGATCGCCCGGACAAGGCTGTCATCGTCGACGGTCAGGGCGACGCGGATGTGCCCCGCGGCGGACTGGCCGAAGCTTTCGCCGGGCATCACCGCGATGCGGCGCGCGTCCAGAAGCGCCTCGGCGAAGGCACGGCCTGACAGGCCGGTGCGGCGGATATCCAGCATCAGGTACATGGCGCCCTGCGAGGGGATCGCGGTCACGGACTCGTGCCGCGCCAGTTCCTCGAGCACACGGGCCCGGCGGCGCAGGAAGGGCGCGGAGACCGCCGCCTCGGGACCGTCTCCGGCGCGCAGGGCGAAGAGTGCCGCGTCCTGGATGAAGCCGGGGACACCGTAGGTGGTGTTCGTCGCGAGGTCGATCAGGCGCTGGATCACCGGTTCCGGTGCGACGATCCAGCCAATGCGGGAGCCGGTCATGGCGTGGCTTTTGGACATGGACCCCACGACCAGCGTGCGCTCCGCCATGCCCGGCAGGGCACGCGGCGAGAGATGCGCGCCTTCCCAGACCTGCGTGTCGTAGACCTCGTCCGAGATCAGCCAGAGGTCGCGGTGCTGGCAGGCGGCGGCGATGGCTTGCAGGCATTCGGCGGGATAGACCGTGCCGGTCGGGTTGTTGGGCGTGTTGATCAGCAGGCTGCGGGCTTCGTGTTCGAAGGCCAGTTCCTCGATGGCCTGCGCCGAGGGCAGGAAGGCGTTTGCGGCGCGGGTCCGGACCGGCACCGCCACACCCGAGGCCGCGCGGATGGTGCCGGGATAGGTCGCATAGAAGGGATCGATGTAGAGCGCCGTGTCGCCGGGGTCGAGAACCGCCAGATGCGCGGCAAAGAGCGCGGCCTGCCCGCCGGGGGTGATCAGTACGTTCGCGGCACTGGTGGGCACGCCGGTGCGGGCGGTGACGCGGGCGGCGATTTCCGCGCGCAGGGGCGCGATGCCCGGCACCATGGCATAGCCCGTATGGCCGCCCTGCGCGGAGGTATTCATCGCATCCAGAACGGCGCTGTCGGTGCGGATATCGTGTTCCCCGATGGTCAACTCTGTCACCTGCTCGCCTGCGGCGACAAGGGCCCGGGCGCGGTAGAAGACCTCCCACCCGTCCGAGCCGCCTTCGTTGAGCGAGGTGATGCGGGTCGACAGTTGCGGCATGGGCGGGCTCCTTTTCGCGCCAAGATGTGCCAGAGCCCTGAGGGAGCGGCAAGGCACCTTCCGCAGGGCTTAACGCGACGGACGCGGCGGTTAACGGCGTCGGGCCGCTGCGCGCGCGGGGATCAGGGCTCGTAAGGATTGCCGGAGCATTGTCCTGACCGTGCCGGAAAGGACGGGTCCGGCGGCGCAGAGGGGCAGCAGGCCCCCGTCACAAGACCGCAGCCCGTCCGGGCAGACCGGCACCTCATACAGGCAACAAAGGTATCGAGACATGAGCAGCACGATGGAACGGCGGCAGGTTCTTCTGACCGCCGAGCAGCAGATCGACCGTCTGGAAGAGAAGCGCGCCGAGATCGAAGAGACCCTGCGCGACCTGACGGAGGACATCCGGGACATTCAGGCCCGGCTGCGCAGCGGAGAGGTGGACCGCAAGGCAGAGGCCAGCAAGCCCCTGTCGGAACTGAAGTACTGGCTGAAGGCCATTCGCGAAACGGAGGCGGAGATCGATGCGATCCGAAGAAAAGACCTTGCAATCACAGATGCCTACGGGCTCGACCTTGACGCGGCACGCTTTGAGATCGGGTGCCGCCTTGCTCGCATCCGCCCCTGCTGCGGAGCAGAGGAGGTTCCTGAGTGAGCTGTCCCCGGGGGAGCGCATCGCGCTTCCCTACCTCTTCGAGTTCTGGGCGCATGACCATCAGTTGCCCCCCGAGGGAGACTGGCGGACCTGGGTGATCCTTGGCGGACGGGGCGCGGGCAAGACCCGGGCCGGGGCCGAGTGGGTGCGGTCGATGGTCGAGGGGGCACGGCCGCTGGACCCGGGCGCCTGCAGGCGGCTGGCGATCATCGGCGAGACCTTCGATCAGGCGCGCGAGGTCATGGTCTTCGGCGACAGCGGTATCATGGCCTGTTCGCCACCCGACCGGCGGCCGGTCTGGCAGGCCACGCGGCGCTGCCTCGTCTGGCCGAACGGCGCCGAGGCGATGCTGTATTCCGCCAGTGATCCCGAGACGCTGCGCGGGCCGCAGTTTGATGGCGCCTGGGTGGACGAGCTGGCCAAGTGGAAGAAGGCCGGGGACACCTGGGACATGCTGCAATTTGGGTTGCGGCTGGGCGCGCATCCGCGCGTCTGCGTCACGACCACGCCGCGCACCGTGAAGATCCTCGTGGACCTGCTGGCGCTGCCTTCGACGGCGGTGACGCGGGCCGCGACAGAGGTGAACGCCGCCAATCTGGCGCCGTCGTTTCTTGAAGAGGTGCGGGCGCGATACGCCGGGACCTCGCTGGGGTTGCAGGAACTGGACGGGGTGCTGCTGGAGCAGGTCGACGGTGCGCTCTGGCGGCGCGAGCTCTTCGACGACCATCGTTTTGGCCGGGTGCCGGCGTTGTCGCGGATTGTCGTGGCGGTCGATCCTCCGGCGGGTGCGGGCAAGACCTCGGACGAATGCGGGATCGTCGTCGTGGGCGTCGTGACCGAGGGCAAGCCGCACGAGTGGCGCGGCTACGTGCTGGAGGATGCCAGCGTGCAGGGCGCTTCGCCCATGGGCTGGGCCGAGGCGGTGGTGCAGGCCGCGCGGCGCTGGGAGGCTGAACGCGTGGTTGCCGAGGTCAACCAGGGCGGGGCCATGGTCGAAACGGTGCTGCGGCAGGTCGACCCGATGCTGCCGGTGCGCAAGGTCCATGCCACGCGGTCCAAAAGCGCGCGGGCAGAGCCGGTGGCGGCTTTGTACGAGCAGGGGCGGGTCAGTCACGGGCCGGGGCTGGAGGCGCTGGAGGCGCAGATGTGCCTGATGACACAGGCGGGTTTCGAGGGCGCGGGCAGTCCGGACCGGGTCGATGCGCTGGTCTGGGGGCTGACCGAGGCGATGCTGGAGCGCGGTCGCACCGAGCAGTTGCCAAAGCTGCGCACGGTCGGGTGAAGGGCCGTTAACCAGGCCGGCCTAGGGTGCCTTTCAGACGCGGAGGCCAGCCTTCGCAAGCAGGCGATCAAGGACGAGGGACCGGCGGACCGGGGGCGTGCAGGCGCTTTTCCGGGGGGCGGTCTGCGACCCGGTGTTCCCGGGCGCGAAGGCAAAGGAGCGCAACGGATGCTATTCGACTTTCTGCGACGGACCGGCCCTGTCGAGGGTGCGCAGACCGGGGCTCCGCAGGTCAAGGCCTCGGCCACCGGGCGCGTGGTCGCGCATATGACCGGTGGTCGCGTCGCCTGGAGCCCGCGCGATACGGTTTCGCTGACGAGGCAGGCTTTTGCGGGCAATCCGGTGGGTTTTCGCGCGGTCAAGCTGATCGCCGAGGCCGCGGCGGCGCTGCCGCTGGTGCTGCAGGACGAGGCGACGCGCTACGAGTCGCATCCGGTGCTGGCCCTGTTGGCGGCGCCGAACCCGGCGCAGGGGCGGGCCGACCTGATGGAGGCGCTCTTCGGACAGATCCTGCTGTCGGGCGACGGCTATATCGAGGCGGTCGCGGGCGATGCGGGCCTGCCGCTTGAGCTGCATGTGCTGCGGTCGGATCGCATGTCGGTGGTGCCCGGCGCGGATGGCTGGCCGGTGGCCTACGAATACGCCGTGGGGACGCGCAAGCATCGGTTCAACGTCACGGGACCGGTGTCTTCGATCTGCCACGTCAAGGCGTTTCACCCGCAGGACGACCATTACGGGCTGTCGCCCCTGCAGGCGGCGGCGCAGGCGGTGGACGTGCACAACAGCGCCTCGCGCTGGTCGAAGGGCCTGCTGGACAATGCTGCGCGGCCTTCGGGGGCGATTGTATGGACAGGGGCCGAGGGACAGGGGCACCTGAGCCCGGAGCAATACGACCGGCTGACCGCCGAGATGGAGGCGCATCATCAGGGCGCGCGCAATGCCGGGAGGCCGATGCTGCTGGAAGGCGGGCTGGACTGGAAGCCCATGGGGTTCTCGCCCTCGGACATGGAGTTCCAGAAGACCAAGGAAGCGGCGGCGCGCGAGATCGCGGTGGCCTTCGGGGTGCCGCCGATGCTGCTGGGTATCCCCGGCGAGGCGACCTACGCCAACTATGCCGAGGCGCACCGGGCCTTCTACCGCCAGACGGTTCTGCCGCTGGCCTCTAAGGTCACGGCAAGCATCGGGCGCTGGCTGTCGCAGTTCACCGGGGACGCGGTTGTGCTGAAGCCCGACCTCGATCAGGTGCCGGCGCTGGCCGCGGAGCGGGACGCGCAGTGGAATCGCGTTGTCGCTGCCGATTTCCTGACCGCGGCAGAGAAGCGCCGGATGCTGGGCCTGCCCGCGCTGGCCGGGGAGGGCGAGGGTGAGTGAGATGCGCCCCAGGTCCGAGGCCTTTGCCTGCGCGCCGGGGCTGCGGCTGGAGGCGCACGAGCGGCTCAGCAAGTTGCAGTTCGATGCGCTGGACCAGCGGTTCCGGCGGCTGGAGATGCTGATGGAGCGGCTGGAACGGCGGCTTTGGCTGACGGTCTACGGGGTTGCCGGGGTGATCCTGGCGGAGGCCTTTCAGGGCTTCCTGAACGCGGCGCCCTGAGCGGGGGCGGAATTTTCCGAAAATTCCGGGCCGGTTTCTTTGGAAGAAACCGGCGCCCGGGACCAGCGAAAGGGACAGACATGGATCTGGAGCACAAGTTCTGCCGGTTCGGCGAAGCGGTCACCGTCCACGAAGGCACCAAGATCGAGGGCTATGCCTCGCATTTCGGGACCGCCGATCAGGGTAACGATATCGTGGGCAAGGGGGCCTATGCGCGATCCCTGAAGCGGCTCGCGGAAGAGGGGCGGGCGGTCAAGATGCTGTGGCAGCACGACCCGGCCCTGCCCATCGGCGTCTGGGACGAGGTGTGCGAGGACGCGCGCGGTCTCTACGTCAGGGGCCGTATCCTCGACACTGTCGAGAAGGGTCGCGAGGCGGCGGCGCTGATCGCGGCGGGGGCCATCGACGGGCTGTCGATCGGCTATCGCACGGTGAAGGCCACGAAGAATGACAAGGGCCAGAGGCTCTTGGCGGAACTGGAGCTGTGGGAGGTGTCGCTGGTGACCTTCCCGATGTTGCCCAGTGCGCGGGTCGCATCGAAGCGGGACATCCTTGCCGAGCACGACCTGCGCCAATTGGCGGATGCCTTGGAAGACATGCGCCTGAACCTGGCGGGCGGCTGACGCGCGCCCCTCAAGAGGGAAAGTAAGACCATGAGCACAGCCGAGACCAAGTCTCGGACCGGGGAAGATGTGTCTCCGGTCTCTCGAGTGAGTGCCGCGATGGCGGGACTGATCGGGGATTTCAAGGCCTTGCAGGCCGATCTTCAAGACAAGCTTCAGAAACAGGAAGAGCGACTGACCATGCTGGATCACAAATCCGCCCTGCGGGGCCGCCCGGCGCTGTCGACCTATGTCGAGGTCGAGGCCCCCCACAAGAAGGCCTTTAACGCCTATCTGCGCAGCGGCGATGACGACGGGCTGCGCGGGCTGACGCTGGACGGCAAGTCGATGAACACCTTTATCAATTCGGACGGCGGCTACCTCGTCGATCCCGAGACGGCGGAGATGATCAAGTCGACGCTGGCCTCGACCGCGTCGATCCGGGCGGTGGCGAGCGTGGTGAATGTCGAGGCCTCTTCGTTCGACGTGCTGATCGACCAGAACGACACCGGCGCGGGCTGGGCGGACGAGGCGGCGGCCACCGCCGAGACCGGCACGCCGACGATCGAGCGGATCTCGATCCCGCTCTACGAATTGAACGCCATGCCGAAGGTCAGCCAGCGTCTGCTGGACGACAGCGCCTTCGACGTCGAGGGCTGGTTGGCGGGCCGCATCGCGGACAAGTTCCTGCGCGCCGAGGCTGCGGCCTTTGTCGAGGGGGACGGCATCGACAAGCCCCGGGGGTTTCTGGATCACACCACCGTCGCCAATGGCTCCTGGAGCTGGGGCAGCCTTGGCTATGTGACAACCGGCGCGGCGGCGGATCTGGGTGACGGCGACGCGCTGATCGACCTGGTCTACGCGCTGGGCGCCCAGTACCGTGCCGGGGCGACCTTCGTGATGAACTCGAAGACCGCCGGAGCCCTGCGCAAGCTGAAGGATGCCGACGGGCGGCACCTGTGGGCCGACGGTTTCGCGGCGGGCGAGCCGGCGCGTCTTCTGGGCTACGCGGTGCTGATCGCCGAGGACATGCCGGATGCGGGCGCCGATGCCTTCCCGGTTGCCTTCGGCGACTTCTCTGCCGGGTACACCATCGCCGAGCGGCCCGACGTGCGTGTGCTGCGCGACCCCTTCAGCGCCAAGCCGCATGTGCTGTTCTACGCCACCAAGCGCGTGGGCGGCGATGTCAGCGATTTTGCCGCGATCAAGCTGCTGCGCTGCGCTGTCTGAGCCTGACGGGCCGAACCGAGGGCGGGCCGGAGGGCCCGTCCGTCACCCCGGGCGCGCGGGTCCGGCGCCAGTGACCCCTTTGCCGGTGCAGCCACGGGCGTCGCGCCTCCGGCCTGCCGGAGCATGGGTCAGGATTTCGGAGAAAAGACATGATGTTGGTGGAAGAAACCCCGGTGTCCGATGCGGCGCTTCCGGTCGACGCCCTGAAAGAGCACCTTCGGATGGGGACAGGCTTTGCCGGGGGTGACCTTCAAGATGGCGTGATGCTCTCTTTCCTGCGGGCGGCGTTTGCGGCCATCGAGGCGCGGACCAGCAAGGCGTTGATCGTGCGAAGCTTTCTTCTGTCGATGGACGACTGGCAGAACCCGGAAAGCCAACGGCTGCCGATGGCGCCGGTCCGTTCGGTCACCGAGGTCGCCCTCGTCGATGTCTACGGGCAGGCCAGGGTGGTCGATCCGGCCGAATACCGCCTGAAGCCCGATGCCTTCGATCCGGCGCTGCGGCCGATGCGCGCCGCTTTGCCCGCTGTGCCGCGTGGTGGCTCTATCGAGCTGCGTTTCGAGGCGGGCTATGGCGAGGACTTCATTGCGGTTCCCGATGATCTGAAGCAGGCCGTCATGCTGCTGGCCGCGCATTACTATGAATACCGGGACGAAACGGCCCTGAGCGAGGGCTGCATGCCCTTCGGTGTCACCAGCCTGATCTCGCGCTATCGCCCTGTCCGCATGGGGCTGAACGGATGAGCCGGGTCACGCTGAACCGGCGGCTGGAGCTGGAGGCGCAACAGCGCACCGAGGACGGTGCCGGGGGCGCGCGGGTCCAGTGGCAGAGTCTGGGAACGCTTTGGGCGGCGATACGCCCGCGCAGCGCGCGGATGGCCAGCGGAGAGACCGGGGCCGTGTCCCGCGCCGGGTTCAGGATCATCGTTCGGGGCGCGCCGCAGGGGGCTTCGGGGCGCCCGGGCGCCGGACAGAGGTTCCGCATGGGTCAGCGTCTGTTTCGGATCGAAGCGGTGACGGAGATGGAGCCGGACGGTCTGTATCTGATCTGTGAATGCGAAGAGGAGGTCCTGCCATGAGCTATGCCATGTCGGCTTCGTTGCAGGCGGCGGTCTATGCCGCCTTGCAGGGCGATGCGCCACTTGGGGCACTGGTGGGCGATGCGATCTACGATGCCCTGCCCGGTGGCACGGTGCCGCCGCTGTATGTCGCGCTCGGTCCCGAGAAGGTGACTGAGGCCGGGGACGGAAGCGGGCCGGGCGCGCTGCATGAATTCGTCGTCTCGGTGGTGACCTCGGACAGCGGGTTCCACGCGGCCAAGGCGGCGGCTGGCGCCGTCAGCGATGCGCTGCACGACGGCGCGCTGACGCTGGGCCGCGGGCGGTTGGTGGGCCTTTGGTTTCGCAAGGCAAGGGCCACGCGCGAGAGCGGCGGCCTGAGGCGGATCGACCTGACCTTCCGGGCCCGCCTTGAGGATACCGGCCCGGCGTGACGGCGCCGGGCATCGAAACCGCCCGCCCGAGGCGCGGCGCACTGAAACCCGAACGAGTGGAGTGAGACAATGGGTGCTCAGAACGGCAAGGATCTTCTGGTCAAGGTCGACCTGACCGGCGACGGGATGTTCGAGACGATGGCGGGGCTGCGGGCCACGCGCATCAGTTTCAACGCCGAGCAGGTAGACGTGACCACGCTTGAAAGCCAGGGTGGATGGCGCGAGTTGCTGGCAGGCGCCGGCGTCAAATCGGCCTCGATCAGCGGCTCGGGCGTGTTCCGCGACGCGGGCAGCGACGCGCGTGCCCGGCAGGTGTTCTTCGACGGCGAGACGCCGGAGTTCCAGGTGATCATCCCGGATTTCGGCACGGTTGAGGGGCGCTTTCAGGTGACCTCTCTGGACTATGCGGGCTCGCACAATGGCGAGGCGACCTACGAGGTCGCGCTGGCCTCGGCGGGGGCGCTGCAGTTCACGGCACAGCCGGTCGCGTGATGGCCAATCCGTGGCGCGGGGATGTGGCGCTGACCCTCGACGGTCAGCGCCGGGTGATGCGCCTGACGCTGGGCGCCTTGGCCGAACTGGAAGAGACGCTGGACAGCGGCACGTTGGTCGATCTGGTGCAGCGCTTCGAGGGCGGCGGGTTCGGCACGCGGGACGTGCTGGCGCTGATCGTGGCGGGCCTGCGGGGTGGCGGCTGGCAGGGCACGGCGCGCGATCTTCTGTGCGTCGAGATCGAGGGCGGGCCGATGGTGGCGGCGCGGGCGGCGGCAGAGCTGTTGGCGCGGGCCTTCATGCTGCCGGGTGATGCGGCGGGCGCTGATGGCGGGCTTTGACTGGCCGGTCCTGATGCGCGCCGGGATGCGCGGGCTGGGCCTGAACCCCCGGGAGTTCTGGGACCTGACCCCGGCGGAACTGCGGCTGATGCTGGGAGAGGAACGCGGCGCCGCGCCCATGGGCCGGGCGCGGCTGGATGAGTTGATGGCGGTCTTTCCGGACCGCCGGGACAGAAACGGAGATGAGCCATGAGCGACATCGACACCTTGGACGACCTCGACGCGCAGATCGACGCGCTGGAAAGCTCGCTGGGCGGGGCTGCCGGGATGGCGGCGCAGTTCGACGCCGAGATGCGGCGCATCCACGAGACCTTTTCGGCCACGGGTCGGGGCGCGTCGAAGCTGGAGAGCGTCCTGAGCCGCGGCGTGGCGCGAGCCATCGACGGGGTGGTGCTGGACGGTATGAAACTGTCGGACGCCTTACAGACTGTTGCCCAGTCGATGATCGACGCAGCCTGGAAGGCGGCGGTGAAGCCGGTGGCGGGCCATGTCGGCGGGATGCTGTCGCAGGGCGTCTCGGCGCTGTTCGGCCAGTTTTCTCCCTTTGCGGATGGCGGGGCCTTCACGCAGGGCCGGGTTATGCCCTTCGCCAATGGCGGTGTGGTCAGTGGTCCGGTCACTTTCCCGATGCGGGGCGGCACCGGGCTGATGGGCGAGGCGGGTCCCGAGGCGATCATGCCCCTGACCCGTGGCGCCGACGGCAAGCTGGGCGTGCGGGCGGCGGGCGGCGGCCAGCCGGTGATCGTGGTGATGAATATCCAGACGCCCGACGCGCGGTCGTTCGAGCGCAGCCAGAGCCAGATCGCCGCCCGCATGAGCCAGGCGCTTGGCCGTGGCGCCCGCAACCGCTGACAGGAGGCATCAGATGGCGTTCCATGACGTGAGATTTCCCGCCGACCTGAGCTTTGGCTCCTTCGGCGGTCCCGAGCGGCGCACGGATATCGTGACGCTGACAAGCGGCTTCGAAGAGCGCAATACGCCCTGGCAGCATTCCCGGCGGCGCTACGATGCCGGGCTGGGGCTGCGGTCGCTCGACGATGTCGCCGCGCTGATCGACTTCTTCGAGGCGCGCAGCGGTCAATTGTACGGGTTTCGCTGGAAGGACTGGGCCGACTTCAAGTCGTGCAAACCCTCGGCCAGGATTGATGACGGGGACCAGGTGATCGCCCGGGGCGATGGCGCCACCCGTGCCTTTCAACTGATCAAGACCTATCGCTCTGGCAGCGTCTCATACGCGCGTCCGATCACCAAGCCGGTGTCCGGGACGGTCACGGCGGCGGTGCAGAACACGCCGATGCGCGAGGGCGTCCACTTCGAGATCGACCTGACGACCGGGGTGATCACCTTCAACGAGCCGCCACCCGAAAGCGTGGCGGTCACGGCGGGCTTCGAGTTCGACGTGCCGGTGCGGTTCGACACCGATCGGATCAACGTCTCTGTCGCCAGCTTCCGGGCCGGGCAGGTTCCGGACGTGCCGGTGGTGGAGGTGCGGGTCTGATGGGACAGGAGGCATTGCACAGGCATCTCGGGACCGGGATCGGAACCGTCGCGCGCGCCTGGTCCGTGACCCGGACGGATGGTGTCCGCTACGGCTTTACCGATCACGACTGTCCGCTGAGTTTCGGCGGCATGACGTTCCGGGCAAACGCGGGGCTGACGGCGAAGGCACTTCAGCAGGCCACGGGCCTGTCGGTGGACAATACCGAGGCCATGGGGGCGCTGACCGATGCCGCGATCCGCGAAGAGGGTATCGCGGCGGGACGCTTCGACGACGCCGAGGTGACGGCATGGCTGGTGAACTGGGCCGATGTGGAGGCCCGGCGCGTGATGTTTCGCGGCAGGATCGGCGAGATCCGCCGGGGCGCCGGTGCCTTCCACGCGGAACTGCGCGGACTGACGGAGGCGCTGAACCGTCCGGTGGGTCGGGTCTACCAGCGCCCCTGTTCGGCGGTCTTGGGGGATGGCGCCTGCGGCGTGGACCTGAGCGCGCCGGGATACGTTTTCGAAGGACCGCTGCTGGGGATCGAGGACAACCGCGCCTTTCTGGCGGGTCCTCTGGCGGGCTTCGACGCGGGCTGGTTCCAGCGCGGGCGGCTGGAGGTTCTGAGCGGCGCGGCGCAGGGCCTTGCCGCGGCGATCAAACGCGACCGCACCCGCGCGGAGGGCGACCGTGTCATCGAGATCTGGGAGCCGCTGCGCGCGACGCCGACCGCCGGTGACGTGGTCCGTATCACGGCGGGATGCGACAAGCGTTTCCAGACCTGCCGCTACAAGTTCGGCAATGTGCTGAACTTTCAGGGTTTCCCGGACGTGCCGGAAGAGGACTGGATCGCGGTCCACCCCGCGCAGGCCAAGGCTCTGGGCGGCGGGAGTCGGCGATGAGCGCGGTCGTCGCCGTCGCGCGCGGCTGGATCGGCACGCCCTACGTGCATCAGGCCAGCCTGCGGGGGGCGGGCTGCGATTGTCTGGGGCTGCTGCGCGGTGTCTGGCGCGAGGTTCTGGGGCCGGAGCCGGAGGTCATCCCGGCCTACAGCATGGACTGGTCAGAGCCGCAGGGGGACGAGCGTCTGTGGCGCGCCGCGCTGGCGCATCTGGTCGCAAGACCGCTGGAACGGGCGGCGCCGGGCGACGTCCTGCTGTTCCGCATGCGCGAGGGGTCGGTGGCCAAGCACGTCGGCATTCAGGCGCGCTGCGATGCGGTTCCGAGCTTTGTCCATGCTTACACCGGGCATGGCGTTATCGAAAGCGCGCTGAGCGCGCCCTGGGCGCGGCGGGTGGTGGCCCGTTTCGCCTTTCCAACCGGAGAATGAGCAATGGCGACGATCCTTCTTTCCGCCGCGGGTGCGGCCCTTGGCAGTTCGCTGGGCGGCTCTGTCCTTGGTCTGTCGATGACGGCGGTCGGACGGTTCATCGGGGCCACCATCGGGCGCAGCCTCGACCAGCGGCTGATGGGGCAGGGCTCTGAGGCGGTCGAGACCGGGCGCATTGAGCGCTTCCGCCTGTCGGGCGCCGGCGAAGGCGCACCGATCTCGCAGGTCTACGGGCGGATGCGCCTTGGCGGGCATGTCATCTGGGCGTCCGAATTCACCGAGCATGTCGATGAAAGCGGCGGAGGCGGCGGCGGCAAGGGGGCGCCGAAACAGCCCAAGGTGCGGCAGTACAGCTATTCCGTGAGCCTTGCCATCGCCCTGTGCGAGGGCGAGATCACCAGCGTCCAGCGGGTCTGGGCCGACGGTGCAGAGGTCGCGGTCCGCGATCTGAACATGCGGGTCTATAAGGGCACCCGCGATCAGGCACCGGATCCGACGATCGAGGCGGTCGAGGGCATTGGCGCTGTGCCTGCCTATCGCGGCACGGCCTATGTGGTCTTCGAGGATCTGAACCTTGAGGCCTTCGGAAACCGCGTGCCGCAGTTCAGCTTCGAGGTCACGCGCCCCGATATGGGCGAGGGCGACCTGCCCGCGCTGCTTAAGGGCGTGGCGATGATCCCCGGCACCGGCGAATATGCGCTTGCGACGGAGCCGGTTTACATGAGTTACATGGTCGACCCGGAGGCGCCGCCGCCAACGGAGGGGCTTCAGACCCATGGCTCGGAGGTTCGGGCCGTCCACCAGACCTCGGGTCCGAAGGTGGCCAATATCAACACGCCTTCGGAAGAGCCGGATTTCAACACCTCGCTCGCGCAGTTGACGGAAGAGGCGCCGCTCTGCGGGGCGGCCTCCCTGATCGTCAGCTGGTTCGGCGACGACCTGCGCTGCGGCGATTGCACGATCCGTCCCAAGGTCGAGCAGGCGGAGCACGATGGCGCCACCATGCCGTGGAGCGTCAGCGGGCTTTCTCGCGCAGAGGCCGGGCTTGTGCCGCGCGACGGCGAGCGGCCGGTCTATGGCGGGACGCCCGCCGATGCCTCGGTGATCCAGGCGATCCGGCGGATGCAGGCGCAGGGGCTGGCGGTTCTTTACTATCCCTTCATCCTGATGGACCAGATGGCGGGCAACGGGCTGACTGACCCGTGGAGCGGGGCCACGGATCAGCCGGTTTTGCCGTGGCGCGGTCGCATTTCCCTGAGCGCGGCGCCGGGTCGCGAGGGCTCTCCGGACCGGACCGCGCAGGCGGATGCGGAAGTTGCGGCCTTCTTCGGCACGGCATCGGCCAGCGATTTCACGATCGGTTCCGTCAGCGTCGGCTACAGCGGCCCGGACGAATGGCGCTACCGGCGCTTCATCCTGCATCAGGCGGCCCTTTGCGCGGTCGCGGGCGGTGTGGATTCCTTCTGCATCGGGTCAGAGATGCGCGGCTTGACCCAGATCCGGGGGGCGGGGGGCTTTGCCGCCGTGGCGGCCCTGCGCGACCTTGCGGCGGAGTGCCGGGCGATCCTCGGACCGGAGGTGAAAATCGGCTATGCCGCCGACTGGACAGAGTATTTCGGTTATCACCCGCAGGACGGATCGGGCGACCTGTACTTCCACCTCGATCCGCTTTGGGCCGACGATACCATCGATTTCGTGGGCATCGACAACTACATGCCGCTGTCCGACTGGCGCGATGGCGACGGCCATGCGGATGCCGGGTGGGGCGCGGTACACAATATCGACTACCTGCGCGCCAATATCGAGGGCGGCGAAGGCTACGACTGGTACTATCCGTCGCCCGAAGCCCGCGCGGCGCAGCGCCGCGAACCGATCACCGACGGTGCTCATGACGAGCCATGGGTCTGGCGCTACAAGGACATCCGCAACTGGTGGGCGAACCGCCACCATGAACGCATCGGCGGCCTCCGGCAGGAGGCGCCGACGGATTGGGAGCCGCAGAGCAAGCCGGTCTGGTTCACCGAACTTGGCTGCGCGGCTATCGACAAGGGCACCAACCAGCCGAACAAGTTCCTCGATCCCAAGTCCTCGGAATCGACTTTGCCCCGTTATTCCAACGGGATGCGGGACGAGACCATCCAGCGCCAGTACCTGCGCGCCATGCTGGGCTATTGGGGCGAGCCCACGCACAACCCGCTGTCCGAGGTCTACGGCGGCCCGATGCTGGACATGAGCCGCGCCTTCGTCTGGGCCTGGGACGCGCGGCCCTATCCATGGTTTCCGGGGTTGGGCGCCCTGTGGTCGGACGGCGGCAACTACCGGCGCGGCCATTGGCTGAACGGGCGGGTGTCGGGGCGGACGCTGGCCTCTGTGGTGACCGAGATCTGCCATCGCGTGGGATTGAACGACATTGACACCAGCCAGCTGCACGGCTTCGTGCGCGGCTATGTGGTGACCGACGTGCAGGATGCGCGGCGCTCTCTTCAGCCGCTGATGCTGACGCATGGGTTCGACGCGATCGAACGCGACGGTGTGCTGGTCTTTCGGATGCGCAGCGGGCGCAATGCCGTGGACCTCGACCGGGCCGAGCTTGCCGTGACCGAGGACATAGAAGGCGACCTGGCAGAGACCCGGGCCGGCGAGGCCGAGATGGCGGGCCGGGTGCGCGTCGGCTTTGTCCTTGCGGATGCGGATCATCAGGTGGTCTCGGAAGAGACAGTCTTGCCGGACGAGCGCACCCACGCGGTTTCCGAGACTGGCCTACAGATGGCGCTGACCCGGGCCGAGGGCCGCCAGACCGCAGAGCGCTGGCTGGCCGAGGCGCGGGTGGCGCGCGACACAATGCGCTTTGCCCTGCCGCCATCGAAGTTGGCGCTGGGGGCGGGGGATATCGTGCGGCTGTCGTCCCGGTCGGGGCCGACGCTGGCCCGGATCGACAAGGTCGAGGTCATGGAGCATCAGATCGTGGATGCCGTCCGCATCGAGCCGGATGTCTTCCAGCCCTCGCAGTTCGACGAGGCCGACGCCCTGCTTCGGCCCTTCGTGCCCGCGGTGCCGGTGACGCCGGTCTTCCTCGACCTGCCCTTGCTGACCGGCGAGGAAGTCCCGCACGCCCCGCATCTAGCCCTGACCGCAGAGCCATGGCCGGGCTCTGTCGCGGTCTATGCCTCTGCGGAGGACGCGAATTACACGCTGAACAGCCTTGTGGCGGGGCAGTCAGTGGTCGGTGTGACTGAAAACAACCTGCACGCGGCCCCCCCGGGCCGGATCGACCGGGGCGAAGCCGTGCATGTCGTGCTGAACGGCGGTGCATTGCAAAGCATCTCGGACGAGGCGCTTCTGGCGGGCGGGAACGTCATGGCCATCGGGGACGGCAGCCCCGGCAACTGGGAGGTCTTCCAGTTCCGCGACGTGCAGCTTCTGGCACCGAACCAGTGGCTTCTGTCGCACCGACTGCGCGGGCAGGCGGGCAGCGACGGGATCATGCCGGAGGTCTGGCCCAGGGGCTCTATCGTGGTTCTGATGAACGGGATGCCCACCCAGATTGTCCTTAAGGCGACCGAGCGGCGGCTGAACCGCCACTATCGCATCGGGCCGGCCCGGCGGCCCTATGACGATCCAAGCTACATCCACCGCCAGGGCGCCTTCGATGGCAACGGTTTGCGGCCGTACCGCCCCGCCCACCTGCGGGCCGAGGGCACCCCGGGCAGCGACCTTGGCCTGAGCTGGGTGCGGCGCACGCGCATCGAGGGCGACAGCTGGGACGGGCTGGATGTGCCGCTGGGCGAGGAAAGCGAAAGCTACCTGGTGCGCGTTCAGCAGGGGGAGACGGTGATCCGCGAGACCACCACCGCGACGCCGATGTGGACCTATAGCGCTTCGGCGCAGGGGGACGATGCGATCAGCGGGGCATTCGATATCCGCGTCGCGCAGGTCTCTGCCAGCTACGGACCGGGTCCTTTCGCCCGCCTGACGCTGGGTGCATGAGACCGGTCCTGCCCGGGGATGTCAGCGCGGCTGCGCGGGCCTTGCTGGCCGTTGCGCCCGAGGGCCGCGCGGCGCTGGCCCAGCGGCTGCTGACAGAGGCGGCGGCCGCAGACCGCTACCGGCGTCGTTTTCGCCGTGCGCATCCGGACTGGGGCAATGGCACGCTGCGGGCAGCGGCGCTTGCCCACCCCGTCGCCGCCGAGCCCCGGCTCGACGACCGCGACCATCTGGATTGCCAGTTCCTTGTGATCGAGGCGCTTCTGGCGCGCGCTGTCCGCTGAGGCAGCGGTGCAGCGCGCCGCCCGCAGGGGGTGTCTTAACCATCTTCCACCGCGATCCGGTCTATCACGGATTTGCGTTTCGGCCCGTGGCGACTATCTGCTAGGGTGCCCGGAACAACGGAAGGAAGCCCCCCATGGCCGAAACACGCGCGAAACTGGCCGAAGTCGATCCGGTCTGGGCCCGCATCATGCGGGAAGCCGAGGAAGCCGTCAGAGCAGAGCCGCTGTTGGGCGGGATGGTGCATTACTCGATCCTGCACCATCCGACCATCGAGCGGGCGCTCAGCTACCGGATCTCTCTTAAACTCGCCAATGGCGAGATGTCGGAACAGATCATCCGCGAGATCTGCGACGAGGCCTATTCGGCGGAGCCGGAACTGTCCCTGAGCGCGCGCGCCGATATCGCCGCCACCTACGACCGCGACCCGGCCTGCCATCGCTTTTTGCAGCCGCTGCTGTTCTTCAAGGGCTTTCAGGCGGTGCAGGCCTACCGCGTGGCGCATTGGCTGTGGACCGAGGGCCGCCGCGACCTGTCGTATTTCTTCCAGATGCGGTCCTCGGAGGTTTTCGGAATCGACATCCATCCCGCCGCGCGCATCGGCAAGGGCATCATGATCGACCACGCGCACAGCATCGTCATCGGCGAGACGGCGGTGGTGGGCGACAACGTGTCGATGCTGCATTCGGTGACGCTGGGCGGGACCGGCAAGGAAGAGGAAGACCGCCACCCGAAGATCGGCAACGGCGTGCTGATCGGTGCCGGCGCCAAGGTACTGGGCAATATCCAGATCGGCAGCTGTTCGCGCATCGCCGCCGGGTCCGTGGTGCTGAAGGACGTGCCGCCCTGCAAGACGGTGGCGGGCGTGCCGGCCAAGATCGTCGGCGAGGCGGGCTGCGACCAGCCCTCGGTGTCGATGGACCAGCTGCTTGGCTTTCACACCTGATCTGTCTCAGGGCGGTCACCCGGTGCACTGGGGGCCGTGGCGCCGCTTTGTCGGAAGGGGGACGGGCGATGTCACCTTTGCCATCGGCACCGGTGACGGAATCGGCATCCACGAGGCCGGGCCGGGCGCGATCCACTCTCTGATCGAGCGGACGAGGGTGATCGGAAACTTCCGCGCGGGGCTGGATTACGACGGGGGGCAAGGGCAACATCGGGTCCACCCTGATCGGTATCTTCGCGCGCCACAATGCGGGCGACGCCTAGCGGCGGGGCCGCGTGGCATGGCCCTTTCCTGACGGGCTTGGTGGCCAAGGGCCACGGTGGCAGGGATTTCGTCTTCGGGGAAGGCGGCGCTGTCGATCTGACCGTGACGGGGTGCCGGCTGCGCAGCCAGCACAACAACGGCGAAGGGCTGGGGGCGAAGCGGTGCGTGCGGGGGGCGGAAACGGGGAGGTGACCCCTGATCAGAACCAGATCAGCGCAGGCGACGAGGTGGCGCTGGACGAATAAATCCGTGATGGTGGTGGCGGGCCGGTTTCGGGCTGGCTCTGCGCGCTATCGTCTCAGGCCAGCATGACCAGCGGGTTTTCCAGGGCCTCGACGATGGCGGCCAGCAATTCCGCGCCGAGGGCGCCGTCGATGACCCGGTGATCGACGCTGAGCGTGGCGGTCATGAGGGTCGCGATACCCAAGGTGCCGTCCTCTGTCACCACCGGCTTCTTCACCCCGGCGCCCACCGCCAGAATCGCCCCGTGGGGCGGGTTGATCACCGCGTCGAAGCTGTCGATCCCGAACATCCCGAGGTTCGAGATGGCAAAGCTGCCGCCCTGATAGTCCTGCGGCGCCAGCTTGCGGTCGCGGGCGCGGGCGGCGAGGTCCTTCATCTCTGCCGAGAGGGCCGAGAGGCTCTTGGCCTGTGCATCGCGCAGCACCGGGGTGAAAAGCCCGCCCTCGACGGCGACCGCCACGGCCACGTCCGAAGGCTCCAGCTGCAGGATGCGGTCGCCCGCCCAGACGGCGTTGGCGGCGGGCACCTGTTGCAGCGCATGGGCGCAGGCCTTGATGATGAAGTCGTTGACGCTGAGCTTCACGCCGCGCGCGGCAAGGCCGGCATTCATCTGCGCCCGCAGGTCGAGCAGCGCGTCGAGACGGATGTCGCGGCGCAGGTAGAAATGCGGGATGGTCTGCTTGGCCTCGCTCAGACGGTCGGCGATGGTGCGGCGCATCCCGTCGAGCGCGATCTCGCGGTACGGGCGGTCGGCATAGAGCCGCGCCACGTCCCCGGTGGCGGCTGGCCGGGAGGCGGCGGGCGTCTGCGTGGTGGGAGTGGTCCGGGCCGGGGCAGGGCGCGCTTCGGCGGCCTCGACATCGGCGCGGACGATGCGGCCGCGCGGGCCCGAGCCAGTCAGCGCCGAGAGATCGATGCCGCGATCCGCGGCGATGCGCCGGGCCAGCGGCGAGGCGAAGACCCGCGCGCCGTCCTGACCCTGCGGGGCGGGGGGGGCGGCCTTCTCGCCGGCCCCCTGCGGGGCCACCTCGGCGGCCGCGGTTGCCCCGGCGGCGGATGGCGCCGTGTCGGCCCCGGCGGCGGGGGCAACCGGCGCGGCTGCGGCGCTGTCGAGATCCCCGGCGCTCTCGCCCTCGGCCAGAAGCAGGGCGATGGGCGTGTTGACCGCCACGCCCGCCGTGCCCTCGGGTACGAGGATCGCCCCCACCGTGCCCTCGTCCGCGGCCTCGAATTCCATCGTGGCCTTGTCGGTTTCGATCTCGGCGATCACGTCGCCGGAGGCGACGCTGTCGCCTTCCTTCACCAGCCAGCGGGACAGGGTGCCATCCTCCATGGTGGGCGAGAGCGCGGGCATCAGGATCTGGATCGGCATGGGACGGCTTTCGTGGCGGGGTGGGATGCGAGAGGCGCTGCCTCTCGCACTCTCCGGGATATTTTCAGACAGAAGAAGTCAGGGTGTGGATGGAAGGCAGGGGCGTGACGTCATGGGGCGCGGGCGGGGGCTTTCCCTGCGCGCGGGGGCTTGCGGCGGGGGCGCGCCGTGCGGCGATGCCTTTGTCGGCCTGCGGTTGGCGGGGGTGGGGGCCGGGGCGCCGGTGGCCGGACGTCAGATCGTCCGGCGCTGGTGCCGCGCCATGGGCGTTCTTTCCCCGGCAGGCGTGCTGCGCGATATCGCCATCCCGGACCTGCGGGGTCATGTCGCTGCCCCGGTCAGCTGGATGCGGTCGAAGGGGGCGGGGGGCGTGTGGCCCCGCGACAGGGTTTCGAGGGCCTGCGCGATCTCTGAGGCCTGCGCGGCGATCCATTCCTCGGCATCGGTCTGCGCGGTGCTGCCGGTCTGGTCGGCCACCAGTTCGGCGGGGATCAGCCCGTGGGTTTCGCCGCCCCGCAGGGCCACGCGGTAGCCGCCCCTGCCGTCCGGACCGTCGAGTTCGAGGGTGCTCATCTGTAGGTTACCTTTCTCACCGCCTCGATGACCTCTGCGGTGGTCACCAGCGCGTGTTTCTCGAGATTGGCCGCATAGGGCATGGGCACGTCCTTGCCGGTCAGGTTGATCACCGGGGCGTCCAGCCAGTCGAAGGCCTGTTCCATCAGCACAGCCGAGATGTGGTTGCCGATGGCGCCGACCGGAAAGCCCTCTTCGATGGTGACACAACGGTTGGTCTTTTGCACGGAGGCGATCACTGTCGCGGTGTCCATCGGGCGCAGGGTACGCAGGTCGATGACCTCGGCGCTTATGCCGTCCGCCGCCAGTTTCTCTGCCGCTTCGAGCGCGTAGGTCATGCCGATGCCGAAGCTGACGAGCGTCACATCCGTGCCCTCGCGCCAGATCCGGGCCTTGCCGAAGGGCACGGTGTAATCGTCCAGCCGGGGGACCTCGAAGGAGCGGCCGTAGAGGATTTCGTTCTCTAGGAAGATCACCGGGTTCGGGTCGCGGATCGCCGATTTCAGCAGGCCCTTGGCGTCCGAGGCGGAATAGGGCATCGCCACCTTCAGACCGGGGATGTGGCTGTACCAGGCGGCGTAGTCCTGACTGTGCTGGGCGCCGACGCGGGCGGCGGCGCCGTTGGGGCCGCGAAAGACGATGGGGCAGCCCATCTGGCCGCCGGACATATACAGTGTCTTGGCGGCGGAATTTATAATCTGATCAATGGCCTGCATGGCGAAGTTGAAGGTCATGAACTCGACCACGGGCCTCAGACCGCCGAAGGCGGCACCGACGCCGATACCGGCAAAGCCGTGTTCGGTGATCGGCGTGTCGATCACCCGGCGCGCGCCGAATTCGTCCAGCAGGCCCTGGCTGATCTTGTAGGCGCCCTGATACTCGCCCACCTCTTCGCCCATCAGGAAGACATCGCCGTCGGCGCGCATCTCTTCGGCCATGGCATCGCGCAGCGCCTCGCGGACGGTCTGCTTCTTCACCTTCGTGCCCTCGGGCCACTCCGGCTGCATGCGGGCGGGTTCGGGGTGCGCCCTGGCCGCCGCCGGTGCGCTTTCCGAGGTCAGCGTCTTGTCGGCGGGCACCGCTTGCTGCGCGGGGCCGGTGGCGGGCGCCTCGGCGCTTTCGCCCTCTTCGACCAGCACGGCAATGGGGGTGTTCACCGCCACATTCGCCGTGCCCTCGGCCACCAGAAGGCGCCCGACGATGCCCTCGTCGACGGCCTCGAATTCCATCGTCGCCTTGTCTGTCTCGATCTCGGCGATGATGTCGCCCGAAGAGACCGTGTCGCCCTCCTTGACCAGCCACTTCGCAAGCGTGCCGTCCTCCATCGTCGGAGAAAGCGCGGGCATGAGGATTTCTGTCGCCATATGAGGGGGTTACTCCGTACAGCTCGCGTGAAAAGCCTTCATCGCGGCGATGGTGCGGGCCGCGCGTTCCTGCGCGTTGTCACCCACGAGGGTCAGGTGGAGCCTATCCGAGGACATCGTGGCACTGCAGGCCGCAGCCTCGCACGGCTGGCCCGAGATTTGCTCAAACAGGTCTGCCTGTTCCAGCGGCGCGGCGATCGTGGCCTCGTAAAAGCCGTCCTCGCCGTCGTAAAGGACGTTCAGCGGCGTGCTGCTGTCAGTGCGGGCGCTGCCGGGTTTCAGCTTTGCCACGTCGATGGTCACCGTGCCGGTCACGGACAGTCCGTCATAGGTGTCCCTGACCTCGTAGGTGACGGCGCAGCCTTCGCCCCGCAGCAGCGTCGAAGAGCCGATCTCGCCGGGCGTGCCGGTGGTCAGGGCAGACGCCAGCGCATCGAAGGCCGGATCGGCCTCTCCCGCAGCCTGCGCAAGCGCGGGCAGGGGCAGCAGGGCAAGCAGAAGAGGCAGTCGGGTCATGGCAATGCTCCGCATCCGGAAGGGCGGCCCTCAGGCCTCGGCGTAGATGTCCGTCCACAGTTCGTCGAGCGGCGGTTCCGGGCTTTCGCGGGCGAAGTCGGCGGCCTCGGAGACCACGGCCTTGATCTCCTTGTCGATGGCCTTGAGATCCTCCTCGGAGGCGTGCTTGCCCTGCAACAACATCTCGCGGACGTGGTCGATGGGATCGCGTTCCTCGCGCATCTTCTGGACCTCTTCGCGGGTGCGGTACTTGGCCGGGTCGGACATGGAATGGCCGCGATAGCGGTAGGTCTTGACCTCGAGGATATAGGGCCCCTTGCCGGCGCGGCAGTGTTTCACCGCCTTTTCGCCCGCGTCCCGGACCGCGAGCACATCCATGCCGTCGACGATTTCCCCGGGAATGCCAAAGGCCTGGCCCCGGGTGTAGAGGTCGGGCGTCGAGGTCGAGCGGGCCTGCGCCGTGCCCATGGCGTATTGATTGTTCTCGATCACGAAGATCACCGGCAGCTTCCACAGCGCGGCCATGTTGAAGGTCTCGTAGACCTGACCCTGATTCGCGGCGCCGTCGCCGAAATAGGTGAAGGTCACGCGATCCGTGCCCCGATACTTGTCGGCAAAGGCCAGCCCCGCGCCCAGTGGCACCTGCGCGCCGACGATGCCGTGGCCGCCGTAGAAGTCCTTCTCGCGGCTGAACATATGCATGCTGCCGCCCTTGCCCTTGGAATAGCCGCCCTCGCGGCCGGTCAGTTCGGCCATGACGCCCTTGGGGTCCATGCCGCAGGCCAGCATGTGGCCGTGATCGCGGTACGAGGTGATGCGCTTGTCGCCCGCGTCCGCCGCGGCCTCCAGCCCGACGACAACCGCCTCCTGCCCGATATACAGGTGGCAGAAGCCGCCGATCAGCCCCATGCCGTAGAGCTGCCCGGCCTTCTCTTCGAAGCGGCGGATCAGCAGCATGTCGCGATACCAGGCCCGAAGCGTGTCAGCCGGGACATTGGATGCCTTGCGCGGCGCCATGGCCTCTCCTCCCAAGGAATGGTTTAGCGTTGAACGGTCCTGCAGAGCCTAGCGCGATGACTTCGCGCCGTAAAGCGCCCGCAAGATTGTTTCACGCTGCGCCTGCGAAGGTGCTTTTTTATTTTTCGCGCGGCGGAAACCCCCGTCATCATCGCGCGTTCCCCGTGGCGCAATGCGCATTTGATGCGATCTTTATGAGTGAGTGATCCCATGGACGACGAGACGATCAAACTGATCCGCACCGACTACAGCGACGATACGTCGTGGGAGGCGCTGACAGAGGTGGCCACCCGCGAAAATGCCATCGGCTTTGCAGGGGAATTCGACCTTGTCGAGGACCCGGAGCTTGACGGGATGGAGCCTGCCGACCTGGCCGAGCGGTTCCCCGACGACGCGATCCTGCTGATCGCCGACGACCATGCCTTCAGCGATCAGACATGGCCGATCCTGTGCTACGATACCGAAAGCGACCGCGAGTTCCGGGTGCCCGCCAAGGATGCATGGGGCGTCGAAAGCAACCTTGGCACCGGCAATATGGACTTCGAAGAGATGCTGGGCATGACCGACGAAGACGGCGTCTTCATGGTTCCGGCATAGGCCGGGCAGGGCGCTGCGGGCCGCCCGCAGCGCCTCAGTTCACCACGATTTCGTCGGTCCGCACAAGGCCCAGCACATCGCGCGCCTGCTGGTCCAGCAGGTCGAGGTCGAGGAATTCATCCGACAGCCGGTGGGTCAGGTTCTCCAGCCGCGCGACCTCCTGGTTCACGGCGGCCAGTTCCGCCGTCAGCCTCTGGCCCTCGGACACGATTTCGGCCCGGCGGAACAGGCCAAAGTCGCCCTGCACGGCGGCGAAGGTGAAATAGGCGGTCAACGACAGCGTCAGCGTGAAGAAGACAAGAACGCCAAGGGTCGGGCGGGCTTTGCGGGTGGTCATGTCTCGGGCCTCGGTTGCGCCTCTTGCGTGGGCGCGTGACGGCGATGGTCGCATGGTGGCAGGGCGGGGAAAAGGGGCCGCGATTCTGCCAGCCCGAATCGGCCGGTCAGCGTTGCATTCCTGCCAGTGCAGAGGGGGGGCGGCAGGTGGATAATGTCTCTGGTCACCCGGGGACAGGGCTGTAGCATGCGCGCATGACTCGGCTTGCCCTTCTCCTCTGCTGCCTGATGGTCCTGCCCGGCTGTGCCGCGCGCGGGGTCATGTCGGTCGTGCCGCAGGGCGCCGGGAGTGCCGGTGTGGTGCAGCCGGTCTTCGTCGCCTCGAACCGGCATGCGGCGGCGAACACGCCGAATGCGCTGGAGATGCTCTTCGGGCAGGATTTCGGTGACAGCCGCAATTTCAGGATGCACTACGCGCGGGTCGGGGTGTCGATCCCGCCCACCCATGCCGAGGGCCGTATCGAATGGCCCGGCAGCGCCCCCCCGGACCCGGCGCAGCATTTCGTGACCGTCGAGCAGACCCTCTACGACGACGCGCCGAGCTTTCTTGCGGCGCTGAAGGCGGCGGAACCGCCGGGGGCGACCGAGGTCGTGGTCTTCGTGCATGGCTTCAACGTCAACAATGCCGAGGCGGTCTATCGGCTGGCGCAGATCGCCCATGACTTCGAGGCGGGGGTGCCGGTGGTAACCTATTCATGGCCCTCCGCAGGCAGCCCGCGCGGCTATGTCTACGACCGCGACAGCGTGATCTTCTCGCGCGACGGGCTCGAATCGCTGCTGCGCATGCTGACAGAGGACAATCGCCGGGTGCTGCTGGTGGCCCATTCCATGGGCAGCCAGCTGGTGATGGAAACGCTGCGGCAGATCTCGATCTCGGGGCACAGGGCGCCGCTGGAGCGGATTTCGGGCGTGGCGCTGATCAGTCCCGACATCGACGAGGATGTCTTTGTGCAGCAGGCGCACCGGATCCGGCCCTTTCCGCAGCCCTTCGCGCTGATGGTGTCGCGGCAGGACCGGGCGCTGAACCTGTCGTCATGGATCACCGGCACGCCGTCGCGGCTGGGGTCGATCAGCAACCCCGCGCGGCTGAGGGGTCTGCCGGTGCAGGTCATCGACCTGTCGGGCTATCGCGGCGGTGATCGGACGGGCCACAGCACCGCCTTCACCGCCCCGGCGGCGATCCAGTTGCTGAAGACCCTCGGCGTCGGCGGCTAGGGGCCGGAAATCGCGACGATTTCCGACGCAAATTCCGGGGCGGAATTTGCCCGCCCCGCCGCTGCTTCACAGCTCGTCGTCGGGCTCGGGCGCCTCTCCGGTGTCGAGGGCCGCCACGCCCGGCAGCTCCTTGCCCTCCATCCACTCGAGGAAGGCGCCCCCGGCGGTGGAGATGTAAGAGAAGTCCGCGGCCACCCCGGCCTTGTTCAGCGCCGCCACCGTATCGCCGCCCCCGGCGACAGAGACCAGCTTGCCCTGTTCGGTCAGCTCTGCCGCGTGTTTCGCAGCGGCATTGGTGGCGGTGTCGAAGGGCTCGATCTCGAAGGCGCCAAGCGGGCCGTTCCAGATCAGCGTCTTGGCGCGGTCGAAGGCCTGCGCTACATGCGCCACGCTGTCGGGACCGGCGTCGAGGATCATCGCGTCCGCCGGGCAGTCCTCGGCCTTGACCACCTCGCTTTCGGCGCCCGCCTTGAATTCGCGCGCCACCACGACATCGCGGGGCAGCAGCACCTCGCAGCCGGTTTCGGCGGCCTTGGCGGCAATCGCGCGGGCGGTCTCGGCCATATCGTGCTCGCAGAGCGATTTGCCCACGTCCACGCCCTGCGCCGCAAGGAAGGTGTTCGCCATGCCGCCGCCGATCACCAGGATATCGACCTTCTCGACGAGGTTGCCCAGGAGGTCGAGCTTGGTCGAGACCTTGGCCCCGCCCACGACAGCCACCACCGGACGCTCGGGGGTGCCGAGCGCGCTTTCCAGCGCCTCCAGCTCTGCCTGCATCAGCCGCCCGGCACAGGCGGGCAGCAGATGCGCCAGCCCGGTGGTCGAGGCATGGGCGCGGTGCGCCGCCGAGAAGGCGTCGTTGCAGTAGACGTCACCCAGCTCTGCCATGGCCTGCGCCAGCGCCGGGTCGTTCTTTTCCTCGCCCGCGTGAAATCGGGTGTTTTCCAGCAGCGCGACCTGGTTCTCGCCCAGCCCGTCGATGACCGCCTGCGCGGCGGGGCCGATGCAATCGGCGGCAAAGACCACCTCGACGCCCAGCACGGCTTCGAGCGCGGGGATCAGCGGTTGCAGGCTCATGTCGTCGCGGCGTTCGCCCTTGGGCCGGCCGAAATGCGCCAGAAGCACCGGCTTGCCGCCCTTGTCCAGGATGGTCTGGATGGTGGCGGCGATGCGCTCGATCCGGGTGGTGTCGGTGACGGTCCCGTTCTCGACGGGCACGTTGATGTCGACCCGGGTCAGCACCCGTTTGCCGTCGAGGTCCATGTCGTCGAGGGTCTTCCAGGCCATTGCGTTCTCCCGTCTGCGGTCCGTTCCCGAGGTCTGCCTTGAAGCGCGTCGCGCGTCAACGCCGTCTTGGCAAGGCGGCCCGCAGGGATTACCTGTGGGCGCGACATCCAATGGGAGAGACAGATGGCCGAGATCAAGGACCCCGAGAACACCATCGTGATGGAGCTGAAGGACGGCACCGTCACGATCGAACTGCTGCCCGACGTAGCGCCCAAACATGCCGAGCGCATGAAGGAGCTGGCCCGCGCCGGAGCCTATGACGGGGTGGTCTTTCACCGCGTGATCGACGGCTTCATGGCGCAGACCGGCGACGTCGAGCACGGCAATGCGGACAAGGAGTTCAACATCCGCCGCGCCGGGACCGGCGGGTCGGAGCTGCCGGACCTGCCGGCGGAATTCTCCAAGCTGCCGCACGATCGCGGCACGCTGGGCGCAGCGCGCTCGCAGAACCCGAATTCGGCCAACTCGCAGTTCTTCATCAACTTCAAGGACAACCACTTCCTGAACGGGCAGTACACGGTCTATGGCCGCGTCGTTTCGGGGATGGAGCATGTGGACGCGATCATCCGGGGCGAGCCGCCCGCGAACCCCGACAAGATGATCAGCGTCAAGGTGGCCGCCGATGCGTAACCTTCTGACCGCAAGCGCCTTTGCGCTGCTGGCCGGACAGGCCGGGGCGACGGGGCTGGAGATCACCGTCGCCGGTGAGGGCGGCGAGAAGGGCACCGTGGCCATCGACCTGCTCGAGGACGTGGCGCCCAAGCACGTCGAACAGATCACCGCGCTGGCCTCGGACGGGGCCTATGACGGGGTGGTCTTCCACCGCGTGATCGAGGGCTTCATGGCTCAGACCGGCGACGTGCAGTATGGCGCGTCCGGCGCCGAGGGCTTCGACATGCGCCGCGCCGGCATGGGCGGTTCCGACCGGCCCGACCTTCCGGCAGAGTTCTCGGACATCTCTTTCGACCGGGGCGTCGTGGGCATGGCGCGTTCGCAGAACCCGAATTCGGGCAACTCGCAATTCTTCATCATGTTCGAACCCGGTCCCTTCCTGAACGGCCAGTACACGGTCGTGGGCCGGGTCACCGAGGGCATGGACGTGGTGGACCAGATCAAGCTGGGCGAGGGCCGCAACGGCGAAGTCATGGGCGAGCCCGACCGCATGGTCAGCGTGACCGTCACCGAATAACGGGCAGGGCCGATCCGGCGGTCCCGGCTGGCGCCGGGGCAGGGTGATCGGCCTTCGTCCTGTCCTCCTCCCGGACCCGGGAGGAGGGACCCCCATTCAGGCCGACCCCGACACCCGGGCGTCGGTCTTTTTTTGTGGCCGCAACGGGCGCGGCGCGGCAGACTGTCCGGACAAGGGGGGGAGCTTCGCATGCGCTTTGTGACGATGTTTGTAGGCCTGTGGCTGGCCGGGGCGGTCTGGGCCGATCCCTCCCTCTGGCGCGACGAATGGCCCGAGACGGATTTCGAACGGACCACGGTGCAGAACTGGGCCGAGATCGTCTCGGGCGGGCCGCCAAGGGACGGCATACCCGCGCTGTCCGATCCGCAATTCATCGAGGTGTCGGCGGAAAGCCGCATCGCCCCGGGCGAGCCGGTGATCACGGTCGAGATCGAGGGCCAGCGCCCGCGCGCCTATCCGATCCGCTACCTGATCTGGCACGAGATCGTGAACGACCAGATCGGCCCGATGCCTGTGGCCGTGACCTTCTGCCCGCTGTGCAACTCTGCCCTGACCTTCGACAGGCGGGTCGGCGGGCGGGTGCTGAGCTTCGGTGTCTCGGGCAAGCTGCGCAACTCGGACATGATCATGTACGACCGCGAGACGCAAAGCTGGTGGCAGCAGGCGGTGGGCACCGGGATCGTCGGGCAGATGACGGGCGAGGGGCTGGACCTGCTGCCAAGCTGGATGGAAAGCTGGGAGGCCTTCGCGGCCCGTCATCCGCAGGGGCTGGTGATGGCCGAACCGCCGTGGAATCGCCCCTATGGCCGCAACCCCTACGCCGGTTACGATTCGTCGAAGCGGCCCTTCCTGTACTCCGGAGAGATGCCGCCCAATGGCGTGCCGCCGCTGATGCGTGTCGTGCGCGTCGGCGACCGCGCCTGGCCGATGACCCGGCTGGCCGAGGCGGGGGTGCTGCGCGAGGCCGGGCTAGCGCTGTCGTGGGTGCCCGGTCAGGCCTCTGCCCTGGATGCGGGCACGATTGCTGCGGGGCGGGACGTCGGCTCTGTCCGGGTGCGCGACGGAAAGGGGCGCGACGTGCCGCATGACGTGCTTTTTGCCTTTGCCTTCCACGCCTTCTGGCCTGACGGGAGGTGGATGCTGGGGGAATAGGCAGGGCGTTGGGGGCTTCCGCATTCGTCGCGATCCCTGACGAAGGGCCGTGCCGCTCGGCGGCGTTCAGCCAGGGAGCGGAGCCCGCATAGCTCGGACGGGCAGGGTGGGCGGGGGCCCTATGGCTTCGGCCCCCGCGCGTGTTTCCGGCTGGCTTCCGGCAGTGGCGTGCTCTGGGTTGGCGAGGTCTGGCCGAACGGATGGGCGCTGGTCCGGCGGCTAGCGCATCATCCGGGCGGGCAGCTGGCGCGCCATCGGTGCCAGCACGCCAAGGTGCAGCCAGGTCCCGCCCAGCCGGTGGGCCTGCGCGCCGGTGCCCAGCTTGAAGCGGGTCAGCCCCGCCGCATCGCGATTGTTGAGCAGGCCAAGATCCATCAGCCGGTGGCCGCGACCGGCGGCATGGGTCATGGCGGACCAGAGCAGTCGGTTCATCGCGTTCAGCCGCCGCCCCTCCGCCGTGCTGTGACCGATCTGCCACGTGCACATGGGCCCGTGCGACAGGATCAGCAGGGCCGCGACGGGTCGCCCCCTGTGCCGGGCTTCGAAGACCGTGGCCTTGCCCGGATTGGCGGCGGCGAAGGCGGCGGACAGGCCCGGAGGCAAGCCGCGATAGCCCTTCTGGCGCGCCTGCACCTGTTCGGCCTGCAACAGCCAGTGCGCGCGGTTCAGGGCGTGGCGGGTGACCCGCAGCGGCGCCCGCAGCGACGCGTTCAGGCGGTTGCGCCATTTCTGCGCCATGGCGGCTCGCATCGCGCCTTCTTCGCCAAGGGTCAGAAGCGCGATGCTGGCGGGGGTCATCAGAGGCCAGAACCCGGCGGCGCGCAGCCGCTCCGGTGCCATGCCCTCGGCGTTGAGCACCAGAGGACGCCCGTCGTGCCACTGCCGCCAGTGGTCGGGCCAGTTTTCCAGCGCCTCGGCCTCACCCACCGGGCCGCGAGAGATCAGATCGACGCGCCCCAAGGGGCCGAACCGGCGGGACTGGACCTGCCAGCGCAGCCGTTCGCGGGCGCGGCTTTCGCGGCGGCACAGGCGCAACGGTTGCCCCATCGCCGCACAGGCGGCGGCGAATTCGTCGGATTGGGGCAGGGGCGGGGCCAGCGAGTCGTTCATCGGCAGCCATTAACGGAATAGAAAGTTTCGATCCGCTTAATGGGGGCATGAAAACCCTGATCCGAACCCCCGCAAGTCCCCCTGTCGCGGCCCGGGCACTGGACCCGCCACGCCCGACCGCCGCTGCCGCGCTGCTGCTGGCCTCGGCGCTGTCTGTGCCCTTCGCCGTTCTGGTGGTGATACAGGCGCTGCTGTAAGGCCGCCAACCGCCACGAAAAGAGCCGCGCGACCTCTCGCGCGGCCCAAGGTTTTACCCGGCCAGCTTCACCAGCGCGTGGCGCTTCTTGCCCGCGCTCAATTTGATCGGCGTCGCCAGGGCGCCCGCATCCAGCACCAGCCCGGCGTCGGTCAGGGGCGCATCGTCCATGCGCGCCCCGTTCTCGGCGATCAGGCGCTTGGCTTCCTTGCCGGATTTCGCAAGGCCCGAGCGCACCAGAACCTGTACGATGGAGATACCCTCTCCCAGATCCGCCGCCGACAGTTCCAGCGTCGGCAGGTCGTCGCCCACGCCGCCTTTCTCGAAAACCTCGCGGGCGGTCGCCTCTGCCGCCGCCGCCGCCTCTGCGCCGTGGCACAGCGTCGTGACCTCGTTGGCCAGGATGATCTTGGCACCGTTGATCTCGGAGCCTTCCAGCGCGCCCAGCCGCTCGCATTCCTCGACCGGAAGCTCGGTGTACAGCTTCAGGAAGCGGCCCACGTCGGCATCGGTGGTGTTGCGCCAGAACTGCCAGAACTCGTAGGGGCTGAGCATATCGGCATTGAGCCACATGGCACCGCCCTGCGACTTGCCCATCTTGCGCCCGTCCGAAGTGGTCAGAAGGGGCGAGGTCAGCCCGTAGATCTCGTGATCCAGCACCCGGCGCGTCAGGTCGATGCCGTTGACGATATTGCCCCACTGGTCGCTGCCGCCCATCTGCAGAACGCAGCCATACCGGCGGTTCAGCTCAAGGAAATCATAGGCTTGCAGGATCATGTAGTTGAATTCGAGGAAGGACAGAGACTGCTCTCGGTCCAGCCGCGACTTCACGGATTCGAAGGACAGCATCCGGTTGACCGAGAAATGCCGCCCGATGTCGCGCAGGAAGTCGAGGTAGTTCAACCCGTCCAGCCACTCGGCATTGTTCAGCATCAGGGCCCCCGAGGGCGCGTCGCCGTAGGTGAGGTACTTGGCAAAGACCTGCTTCATCCCGGCGATATTCGCGTCGATCTGCTCGGGGCCGAGCAGCGGGCGCTCGTCCGAGCGGAACGAAGGGTCGCCCACCTTGGTCGTGCCGCCGCCCATCAGGGTGATCGGCCGGTGCCCGGTCTTTTGCAGCCAGCGCAGCATCATGATGTTCAGCAGGTGGCCGACATGCAGCGACTGCGCGGTGGCGTCATAGCCGATGTAGGCGGTCACCACCCCCGTCGACAGGGCCTCGTCCAGCGCCTGATAGTCGGTGCAATCGGCGAGATAGCCGCGCTCCATCATGATGCGCATGAAGTCCGATTTGGGATGGTAGGTCATAGCCGGCCTCTCTTATACTGCGCGCCGAGCTATAAGAAGAAGCGGGGCAAAGGTGAAGGGCAAGATCGCGGCAGGCCCGGTCCGGGCGTTGGGGGCGATGTCGGGGACCTCTCTGGATGGCGTCGACGCCGCCGAGATCGTGACCGACGGGCTGCGCATCCTCGAATTCGGCGAAAGCGGGTACCGGGCCTACAGCGAAGAGGAACGGGCCACCCTGCGCGCCGTGCTGGGCCGCTGGCCGGGCGCGGGGCTGGAGGCGGCGGCACGGGTCGTGCACGAGGCCCATGCCGACCTTCTGGCTGGTTTCCCCGAGGCCGAGATGGTGGGCTTTCACGGCCAGACGCTGGCTCATGACCCCAAGGGGCGCGGCACGCACCAGCTGGGTGAGGGCGCGGTGCTGGCCGAGGCGCTGGGGCGTCCGGTGGTCTGGGATTTCCGCTCCTCCGACGTGGCGCTGGGGGGCGAAGGCGCGCCGCTGGCGCCCTTCTTCCACTTCGCCTGCGCCAAGTGGATCGGCGCCGAGGCGCCGCTGGCCTTCCTGAACCTCGGCGGTGTCGGCAACCTGACATGGGTCGATCCGCGCCACGCGACACCAGAGGCCGAAGGCGCGCTGCTGGCTTTCGACACCGGGCCGGCGAACGCGCCGATCAACGACCTCGTGGCCCTTCGGCTGGGGCTGGATTGCGACCGCGACGGCGCGCTGGCCCGGCAGGGCCGGGTGGAAGACGGCGCGCTGGAGCTGTTCCTGGACGAGCAATACTTCCGCCGGATGCCGCCCAAGTCGCTGGACCGGGACGACTTTTCCCTGATGTTCGACCTTGTGCGGGAACTGTCTGACGCCGATGCGGCGGCGACCATGACCGCCATGGCGGCGGCGGCGGTGATGCAGGGGATGGAGCATTGCCCCGTTGCCCCCGACCGCCTGCTGGTGACCGGCGGGGGCCGCCACAACCCGGTGATGATGGAGATGCTGGCGGTGGGCCTCGACTGCCCGGTCCTGCCGGTAGAGGCCGTCGGCCTCGATGGAGACATGTTGGAAGCGCAGGCCTTCGCCTACCTCGCCGTGCGCGTGGCGCATGGCCTGCCGACCTCCTGCCCGGGCACGACCGGCGTCGCCGCCCCTGTCGGCGGCGGGCAGATCAGCCGCCCCTGATCGACCGCCCCGCGTGCGGATCCCTGCGGAGCCTCCGGCGGGGATATTTCAGGACAGAAGAAAACCGGGGGATCGCCATAGCCGCGGGGTGCGCCGCCCGTCGCAACGGTCGAAGCCCGCACGGCAAGGGCCGAGGCGGGCTTCGGGATCAGTGTGGGACGTCGCGAATCTTTGACTCACTCAACGGCTAAATTCTGAAGGAATGAGGGGCGCACGTCATGCAATTCTGACCCAAACGTCAAGCATTTCTGACCCACCGTCGACACCAATGGATAGCTTGGTCGACGGCTCAAGGGAGCGTCAGGCCAATAGCGACCACTCGACCACTTCCAAGCCGACCTCCGCTTCGCGCCCTCATACTATGGTATGTGCCGTTAACCGCCAGACATGTGCGCCTACTTTTGCTTCTAAAATTACCAAGCAAAGCGTCTACAAATCTAGGAGCACTCAACCAGTGGCGGTGTCTTATCAAGATTTGCACCTTTAAGGCAATGATGGAACAATCCGAAATTCAACTCCAGAAAGCGCTCAAATGGCAGACCTCTTCTCCCAACAGTTCGATTTCAACGTACCCGAAAGGATCGCTCTAGAGGGACGGCTGGGTACAGCATTTTTCAGGAAGACCGCGTCGCCAACTCATTTGATCAGCTTGATTCTAACACAGTTTTCACAACGTGGGGTTCAGGGAGTTAAGGGAGAAGCGAGCGACGGAAGGCGGTTTGTTTTTGTAGATCAAAAAACCACCGCCACCTTCGACGCCGACGAAGTCTTCTTGATTGAACGCACATCGACTGTCGACGACTGCATCGAAAGTCTCTCCAACGGAACCGTAACCCGGCTGTTTCCGAAAACAATTCATCCAGCAAGGTGCGAGGCCAGCCTGATATCCGATATGGCCGCCAAAGTCCGAGAGGCATGGGGCGGATCGTTTATATTAAAGCAAGAGGAGATCACGAACGGAGAAGTGACAACGACGGGATTGAGGCCTCCTCAAGTAGGCGCAATTCATGCCGCACTCGCTCATTGGAGTGTCTCAAACAACCCTGCGACAATTGTGATGCCAACCGGTACAGGCAAGACAGAAACTATGCTGGCATTGGCAACTGCAGTGGGCTCTGTTGCACAAATCGGGGTCTGAGCGCACTTCCCCTTTCCCGGGACGGACTTATCCTACGGGCTTTGTGACGGGTATGCCAAGGGCAGTGTAGCGGTTGAGCACCGCAATCCGGATTTGGAGC
>JAFKDC010000011.1 GCA_017255395.1 Enemella evansiae
TGCGCCGCATCCTGCGCAAGATCGCCGAGAACGACTATGGCAGCCTCGGCGACACCTCCACACTCGCAGACCCCTCCGTCGTCGAGGACCTCATCGAAAACCGCATGAACAAGGGGTGATCGGCGCCGTTGCATCGATACCAAAGGGGGCGCTCTCAATCGGGGCGCCTCTTGCCGCTCCGATGGGTTCCCATATCATGCAGGGTCCCCGCCACCCTCCGGCCCGGGGCCCGTTAACCACAACCCCGAAAACTGTCGCAAATTGTATCGTTACCGCTGCCAGCGCCGCAATTCGGTGGTATCATGCTGCCGTGGGGGCGTGCCGGATGGAGACTTCATCATGCAGGTTTCGGGTATCTCGAGCCTGAGCGCGCCGCAGGGTTCTGGCTTTCCTGCCCTTTCTTCGGGTGCCAAGGCCGATTCGACAGGAAAGACCAAGGTCTTGCCCGTCGTCGGCGCACGAGATCCGGAGTCTCAGCGGTCCGCAGGGCCTCCGGCGCAGTTTTGGCGTACACTGAACGGCGGGCCGGATCCGGCGACCCATATCGCGCCGCCTTCGATCATGCAGATCAAGATAACGCAGATGCTGGATGAACAGGCCGTCGCCATGGACGACACCTACATGGACGACACCTATGAGACCGACGAGGCCTCAGCCCCGTGGGCGGCCAATGCGGACAAGACGCCGGGCCACCCCACCGACACAGCCGCAGAGACCGCCACAAGGCCGGAGACAGCCGGGACCGAGGATACTCCACGCCGCCGCACGCCCGCCCCAGAGGGTTATGAAGCCGCCGCCAGCGTGATCCAGGAAAGGCGCATAGCGGTCGACGCCTGAACGCCCGGCCCCGTCCGATCGCGGCGGCGACAGCCCGATGCGCGTGCCATCGCTTTTCACCGCTACCCGCTTCCCCTATAAGCGCGGTCATGGCCCAAGGCAGGCCGCTTCGAATGGCGAGGAAGAGATGAGCACCAAGACCCATGACGCTGACGTGGCCTTTATCAAGGCGCTGGCCCAGCTCCTGCGGGAAAACGATCTGACCGAACTGGAGGTCATGCGCGAGTACAGCGAGGACGACAGCCTGAACGTCCGCGTCAGTCGCGCCGCGCCGGTCGCAGCCCCGGCCCCCGCGCCAGTGCAGGTCACTGCCGCGCCCGCCCCCGCAGCAGCCCCCACCCCCGCGGCGGCGGACCTGCCCGAAGATCCCGCCGACCATCCCGGCGCCGTGACCTCGCCCATGGTGGGCACCGTCTACATGCAGGCCGAACCCGGCGCGCCCGCCTTCATCACCGTGGGCAAGCAGGTCGCCGAAGGCGACACCCTGCTGATCGTCGAGGCGATGAAGACCATGAACCACATTCCCGCGCCTCGGTCCGGGACCGTCAAGCGCATCCTCGTCGAGGACGGCGCCCCGGTCGAATACGGCGCGCCCCTGGTCATCCTGGAATAAACCCCAGGGGGGAAAAACCATGTTCGACAAGATCCTGATTGCCAACCGCGGCGAGATTGCGCTGCGCGTGATCCGCGCCTGCCGCGAGATGGGCATCGCATCGGTCGCGGTGCATTCGACCGCCGACAGCGACGCCATGCACGTCCGCATGGCCGATGAAACCATCTGCATCGGCCCCGCGCCCTCGACCGACAGCTACCTGTCGCTGCCCGCCATCATCTCGGCCTGCGAAGTCACGGGCGCGCAGGCGATCCACCCGGGCTACGGCTTTCTCAGCGAGAACGCCCGCTTCGTGCAGATCGTCGAGGACCACGGCCTGACCTTCATCGGCCCCTCCGCGCAGCATATCCGCATCATGGGTGACAAGATCACCGCCAAGGAAACCGCGAAAGAGCTGGGCATTCCGGTCGTTCCCGGCTCTGCCGGCGGCGTGCCCACGGTCGAGGACGCCAAGGCCATCGGCGCCGACTTCGGCTATCCCGTGATCATCAAGGCCACCGCCGGCGGCGGCGGGCGCGGCATGAAGGTCGCCCGCTCGGAGTCCGAGATGGAGCGCGCCTTCATGACCGCCCGCTCCGAGGCCAAGGCCGCCTTCGGCAACGACGAAGTCTATATCGAGAAGTACCTGCAAAAGCCGCGCCACATCGAAATCCAGGTCTTTGGCGACGGACAGGGCGGCGGCGTCCATCTGGGCGAGCGCGACTGCTCTCTGCAGCGGCGTCACCAGAAGGTGCTGGAAGAGGCCCCCGGCCCCACCATCACCCCCGAGGAACGCGCCCGCATCGGCAAGATCTGCGCCGACGCCATCGCCAAGATGGGCTACAGCGGTGCCGGGACGATCGAATTCCTCTACGAGAACGGCGAGTTCTACTTCATCGAGATGAACACCCGCCTTCAGGTCGAACACCCGGTGACCGAAGCGATCTTCGGCGTCGATCTCGTGCGCGAACAGATCCGTGTGGCGGCGGGGCAGAAACTGTCCTTCACGCAGGACGACCTGACGATCAACGGCCACGCCATCGAAGTCCGCATCAACGCCGAGAAACTGCCCGAATTCCGGCCCTCTCCCGGGCGGATCAGCCACTTTCACGCGCCGGGCGGCCTTGGCGTGCGGATGGATTCCGCGCTGTACGACGGCTACCGCATCCCGCCCTATTACGACAGCCTGATCGCCAAGCTGATCGTGCACGGCCGCGACAGGCCCGAGGCGCTGGCCCGGCTGAACCGTGCTCTCGGAGAATTGATCGTCGACGGGATCGATACCACGATCCCGCTTTTCCATGCGCTGTTGCAGGAAAAGGACATCCACACAGGCGAATACAACATCCATTGGCTGGAAAAATGGCTGGAGGCCGGCGGGCTGACGGATTAAGCGGGCTGTCATCGTCGGCCATGTCTTGCCGAAGGGAACTCTTTCAGCCATGAACGGATTGGCAGAAAGGGGCCCGCATGGTCTATTCGGCCCGTTGACAGGTCCCAAAGTTCCTAGAGGAGTGACCCAATGAAGACCCTTGCAAAGCTCGCCGTCGTCGCAACCCTGGCAGCAGCCCCGCTGGCGGCAACCGCACAGGAAGCCAACGATCCCTTCGTTTCGACGCAGGCTTCGGCTGTTCCGGCCCTCGCCGTGCTCGGCGGCATGGCCGTGATCATCGCAATTGCTTCGGCAGACGGCACCAACTAAGCGCCGCTTCCCGGCGCCGGTTGATACAAACGATAAGGACGGCAGACTTCCCGGTCTGCCGTCCTTTCCTTTTTGCACGGTCCTTTCTTCGCACCACCGGACGCGGCGCCGCCCCCGGCAGGCCCTTGCGGTTTGCAGGGCTTCGCGCGCTCGGCTATCTGTCTGGAAAGCAGCGCAGCGCGGACCAATGACCGTCACCCCCGAGCTTCTTCTTCAGGCCTATCGAACCGGCATTTTCCCGATGGCGGAAACCCGGGACGATCCGGAAATCTTCTGGGTTGATCCGCGCCGGCGCGGCGTGCTGCCGCTGGACGGTTTCCACGTCTCGCGCAGCCTGGCCAACCGTCTGCGGCGGGACAGGTTCACGGTCACGCTCAACACCGATTTCATCGGGGTCATCGACGGCTGCGCCGACCGGGCCGAAACATGGATCAGCGGCGGCATTCGCGATCTCTACGCAAGGTTGCACGCCATGGGCCACGCCCATTCGCTGGAAGTCCACGCAGAGGGCGCGCTTGTGGGCGGCGTCTACGGCGTCACGCTGGGCGCGGCATTCTGCGGAGAGTCGATGTTCTCGCGCCGCACCGATGCCTCGAAGGTCGCGCTGGCCTGGCTGACCTGCCACCTGGCCCGCTGCGGCTTCACCCTGTTCGACACCCAGTTTCTGACGACGCATCTCGCCTCGCTCGGCGCGGTCGAGATCACCCGAGAGGCCTATCGCGACGCCCTGTCTTTGGCGCTGTCATGCCCGGCCGACATCCTTTCGCGCCCCCTGCCCGCCAGCGGCGCCGAGGTCGCGCAGCATCACCGCCGTAACGCTCAGGAGGTGGAGCAGCGCAACACCCAGACGTCGTAGCGCGGGTGATCCATGGGGTTCAAAGCGGGCGAGGACGCGACCATCCAGCCGCGAAAGACCGGTTCCGCCACGCCTGCCTCGCGGATCGTCAGGAAGGCATAGGCATCGCCCGAAGGGTTCCCGCTGGGATAGCGGCAATCGCCCAGTTCGACCTCCATCACGCCGAAGGCCGCGCGCTGGCCGTTGGCGATGGTCATATCGGTGGTCGCGGCGTTCAGCTTGTCCAGCCCCCGCAGCACCGCCCCGGTGCCCTGGTCCACCGCTTCCTGTGCCGAAGCAGCCCCGGCCAGCAGCATCAGAAACGCAATCAGCCTCATTCCTCGTCTCCGCCGCCCACGTAGCGCAAGAGCAGCGTCAACAGGCTGACAGAGCCCTGCGTGTCGAGGATCTCGTCCCCGGCCTCGTAATAGAAAGGCGAGCCACCCGGCGAGATCTCGACGAAGTTGCCGCCCAGCAGGCCCTCTGACGCGATGACGATGGCGCTGTCGTCGGGCACCTGGATGCCCTCGTTCAGCGTGACCACGGTATCGGCGCGATAAGTTTCCGGGTTCAGCACGATGCCGGTGACGGCGCCCACCTTGACGCCCGCCAGCCGCACGTCGGTGCCGACGTTGACCCCTTCGATGGACCGGAAAGAGGCGCGCAGGTCATAGCCAGAGGCACCCAGCGAAAAGCCGGTCGCCTGAACGGTGTAGACGGCAAAGGCAAGGGCGGCCGCAAGGACCGCGCCGCCCACGGCGACCTCGGTGGTGGAATGGGTCATTCCGGGCTCCAGGCCTCGTAGTCGCGGCGCTCTGCGGGCTGTTCGCGGCGGATCGACCCCGGCGGCGCATAGGCGAGCGCCGTGCCGGTCAGGTTCTCGATATGCGGCTTTTCCCACGCCTTATGCGGCAGCGGTCGTTCGCTGGGCAGTTCGTCGAAGGTGTGATGCAGCCAGCCGTGCCAGTCGGGGCTGACGCGGCTTGCCTCCATCTCGCCGTTGAAGATCACCCAGCGCTTCTTGCCGTCGGCGGTCTGGTAGAAGGCATTGCCCTGCTCGTCCTCGCCGACCTTCACCCCCTTGCGGGCGGTGTAAAGCGCGGTGTTCAGCGTCGACCCGTTCCACCAGGTCACGGCGCGCAGCAGCGTCTTCAGCAGGCTCATGGGCAGGGCTCCCGTTTCTTGCTCCCTCTCTATGGCGAATTTGCGCGGGCGGGTCCAGTGGCCGCCGTGACGCATCCGCCCCGGCCTGCGCGCCGCTTCGCTCAAATTCTCTGGTCCCGGGGCCAAGCCTTGCCTATCCTTCCTTAAAAAAGACTGAAAAATCGCGCGATCATACGGGCAGAGATGACAGAAGCGTTCAGACCCATAGCCTGCAAGGGCGTGAAGGTGCCGCATTCGCCCTTCCTCACCGACACCCGCATCCGGCGGATCGAGGAAGCGCGCTATGAGGGCGAAGAGATCGCCGGCGCGCTGGCCGTCACCCGGCCCGGCGACCGGGTCGTGGAAATGGGCGCGGGCCTCGGCATCGTCTCGGCCGTCACCGCGATGAACGCGGGCCCCGAAGCGGTGCTGAGCTTCGAGGCCAACCCGAACCTCATCCCCCATATCCGCGCGCTGCACGCGCTGAACGGTCTCGAAGACCGGATCGATCTGCGCAATCAGGTCGTGATCAGCGCCCCCGACCGCCCCAAAACGATGGATTTCTTCCTCGGTTCCTCCTACCTCGGTAACTCGCTGATCGACCGCGAGAGCCGCCGGACCGAAGCGGTCCCCGTGCAAACCGCCGCTTGGTCGGACGTGCTGCGCGACTTCCGTCCGACCGTGCTGATCATGGATATCGAGGGCGGAGAGCTGGACTTCCTGACCCATGCCGACCTGTCGGGGCTGCGCGCCGTGGTGCTGGAATTCCACCCCGATCTTTACGGCAAAGAGGGGATGCGCCGCTGCAAGGAGGCGCTGCGTGATGCCGGGTTCGGCAAGCTGACCAAGGCCTCGACCCGCTTCGTCTGGACCTGCGTCAAGACCGCGCCGAAACAGGACGCCCGCGCGCTGCGCCCCGACCCCGCGGGCGGCTGGTCCTGCACGCTGCGCGCCGTGAAGGGCGCGGTCGTCACCGGCGCCCGCATCAACCAACTGAGCGCGCCCTCGGGCGTGATCGACAGCACCGGCGCCGACGTGCCCGAAGGGGCCCTGTGGCGCAACATGCGCCGCATCAACCTGCCCTTCGAACGCCCGCCCCGGGTGGAACGGCTGGAAGGCCGCTGGCTCTGGGGCGGCGTCATGTGGCGCAACTTCGCGCATTTCGTAGTGGAAAGCCCCGGGCGGCTCTGGGGTTACGACACCGTGCCGGGCGGCGTGGACGGCATCCTCTTCGTGCCCCGCCGCCCGCGCGAGGACCCCGACCTGACCGGCTTCCGCGCCGATTTCTTCGCGGCGATGGGTCTGGGCGATGTACCCATCCGGGTGGCCCACAAGCCCACCGAGGTAGCGGAACTGGTCGTGCCCGGGCAGGGCTTTGGCCTTGGCGCGATCACCGACGGCACGCAGATCTTCCGCGATTTCATGCACCGCCGCTTCGGCGCCGGGATCGCGCCCGAGGGCGGCGAAAAGCTGTACATTTCCCGCGCTTTGCTGGGGCCGTCACGCGGGTCCCTGCTGGGCGAAGAGCGGGTCGAAAAGCTGATGAGGGCCGAGGGCTACGAGGTCTTCCACCCCGAGCGTCACACGATCCCGCAGCAGATCGCCCGCTACAAGGCGGCCCGGCAGATCGTCGCCTCGGAAGGCTCTGCCCTGCACCTATACGCCTTCTGCGGGCGGGCCGATCAGCGCGTCGCGATCCTCTGCCGCCGCCGCTCCGGCTCGACCGCGCAGATTGCGCGCCATATCGCGTGTTTCACGGGCCGCGCGCCCGTGGTGATCGACCACCTGCGCGCCGTCTGGCAGAACGCCGAAAGCCCGCGCCCGCGGCTGTCCGTGGGCGAACCCGACCTGCCCGCCATGCAGGCCAGCCTACTCGCGGCGGGCTTCATCGGCGAAGGCGCCCCGTGGTCCGCGATCCCCGAACACGAGGCGCAGGCCGCGCTTGGCGACCGCTATATCCGCGAGGCGGCAGAGGCCTAGCGCCGCCCGAAGGGCGCGCCCCCGCCGCCGGAACCGCCGGTCAGGCCAGCGTGGTCAGCTCGATCTCGATCCGGTACTTGGGATCGATGAGGTTGCATTCCACCATGGTCGCGGCGGGCGGGTTGTCCCCGAAAACCTCTTTCAGGACCGGCCAGCAGGGCTCGAACTCTGCCGCGTCGGGCAGGTAGTAGGTGACCCGGACGGCCTTGTCGAAGCCCGACCCGGCCTCGGCCAGCGCCTTGCCGATGACCTCCAGCGCGGCGCGGCACTGCGCGACCACGTCGTCGCCCTGCCCCACGGTGCCCGCGACATGGACGAAGCCGCCCGCGACGACGGCGCGGCAATAGCCGATCTTTTCCTCGAAGGGGCTGCCGGTATGGATACGTTTGATGGTCATGGGTGCGGCCTTTCGCCTGTTGGAATATGGCGCGGCAATGGCGCCAAACGCGGGCGCGCGCAAGGGCGATCGGGGCGCCATGGCAGGGTGCGCCCTGCCACCAACGACGGCCACAAAAAAGGGCGAGGCCCGCGCGCCCCGCCCTTTTTATCCGTCCTGTCGAAGGGGCCTCAGGCCGAGGCACCCTCTTTCTTGTTTTCGGCGTAGATCATCAGCGGCTTGGCGTCCGAGGTCACCGCCTCGTCGTTCACCACCACCTCGGTCACCTCGTCCATGCCCGGCAGTTCGAACATGGTGTCCAGCAGGATGCCTTCGAGGATCGACCGCAGGCCGCGGGCGCCGGTCTTGCGCTCGATTGCCTTCTTGGCGATCGAGGACAGCGCGTCGTCGGTGAAGGACAGCTGCGTGTCCTCCATCTCGAACAGGCGCTGGTACTGCTTGACCAGAGCGTTCTTGGGCTGCGTCAGGATGGTGATCAGCGCGTCCTCGTCCAGATCCTCCAGCGTCGCCACCACGGGCAGACGGCCGACGAATTCCGGGATCAGGCCGAACTTCAGCAGATCCTCGGGCTCGAGCGAGCGGAAGGTCTCGCCCACGCCCTGCTCGCTGTCGTCGCGCACATCGGCGCCGAAGCCCATGGCCGAGCCCTTGCCGCGCTGCTTGATGATCCGGTCCAGACCGGCAAAGGCGCCGCCGCAGATGAACAGGATATTGGTCGTGTCCACCTGAAGGAATTCCTGCTGCGGATGCTTGCGCCCGCCCTGCGGCGGAACCGAGGCCACGGTGCCCTCCATCAGCTTCAGAAGTGCCTGCTGCACACCCTCGCCCGAGACGTCGCGGGTGATCGAAGGGTTTTCCGACTTGCGGGTGATCTTGTCGACCTCGTCGATGTAGACGATGCCGCGCTGCGCGCGTTCGACGTTGTATTCAGACGCCTGAAGCAGCTTCAGGATGATGTTCTCGACATCCTCGCCCACGTAGCCCGCTTCGGTCAGCGTGGTCGCGTCCGCCATGGTGAAGGGCACGTCCAGAATGCGCGCCAGCGTCTGCGCCAGCAGCGTCTTGCCGCAGCCGGTGGGGCCGATCAGCAGGATGTTCGACTTCGCCAGTTCGATGTCCGAGGACTTCTGCGCGTGGTTCAGACGCTTGTAATGGTTGTGGACCGCGACCGAGAGAACGCGCTTGGCCTTCATCTGGCCGATCACGTAATCGTCGAGCACTTCGCATATCTCGCGCGGGGTCGGCACGCCCTCGGAGGATTTCAGCCCCGCGCCCTTGGTCTCTTCGCGGATGATATCCATGCAGAGTTCAACGCATTCGTCGCAGATGAAGACCGTCGGTCCCGCGATCAGTTTGCGCACCTCGTGCTGGCTCTTGCCGCAGAAGCTGCAATAGAGCGTGTTCTTGCTGTCGCCGCCTGAATTCGTTGCCATCCTGCACCTTTCCCGGGCTCAGTCCCGGTCTCGTCATCCGCATCAGTCGCGCGACCCTTGTCGCGCCCGGCCCCGGGCCAGCCATCGTGCCCCGGACCGTGGCCTGCCGTCCGGGTCCGACAAGTCTAGGCCAGCCCCAAGGGCACGACAATCCGAAAATTCGTCCCGGGCCGGGCGCCCGGCCCGGGGCGGGAAAGCCTTACTTCGCCTCTTCGTCGGGCACGCGGTTGGTGACGATCTCGTCGATCAGACCCCATTCCTTGGCCCGCTCGGCATCCATGAAGTTGTCCCGTTCCAGCGCGGCCTCGACCGTTTCGTAGTCCTGACCGGTGTGCTTCACGTAGATTTCATTCAACCGCCGCTTCAGCTTCAGCGTCTCTTCGGCGTGGATCATGATGTCCGTCGCCTGCCCCTGGTAGCCGCCCGAGGGCTGGTGCACCATGATCCGGCTGTTAGGCAGCGAGTACCGCATGCCCGCCGCTCCGGCGGTCAGCAGCAGCGACCCCATCGAGGCCGCCTGCCCGATCACCAGGGTCGAAACCTTGGGCTTGATGTACTGCATGGTGTCGTAGATCGACAGGCCAGAGGTGACGACACCGCCGGGGCTGTTGATATACATCGAGATTTCCTTGGACGGGTTCTCTGCCTCGAGGTGCAGCAGCTGCGCCACCACAAGGCTGGACATGCCGTCGTGGACCGGCCCGTTTAGGAAGATGATCCGCTCCTTCAGCAGGCGCGAGAAGATGTCGTAGGCGCGTTCGCCGCGGCTGGTCTGCTCGACCACCATGGGGACGAGGTTCATGTAGGTGTCGATCGGATCTTTCATTCTGCCTGCCTCGGATTGCTGCACTGTGTCGTAACGCCGGAAAGTTACCTGAGTCTTAGTAGCGGTGTTGGGGGGCTGCAAGAGGCCCCGGGCCAACGGCACCGGCCTGAAGCCCTGCCCGCCCCGGCTATCTGGCTGATCATACTGAGGGATCTTCCGTTTACCGCGACACGCGAAGCGGGCCTTTCAAGGCTGCGCGGTGTCCTGCCCGGCGCCGGGCCTGTCTCTGCCGAAGCGCGCGGCCTCGACCCGGGGCCCGGCCCTCGGCAGGCTCGGGCCCGTCGCCATGGCTGCGCCACCGCGCCATGACGGAAGACGCCATAGCCCGCGCCGTACTGCACCGCCACGGCGCCCAAGAGACCGCGCGTCTTCTCGGGGCACTCCTCTGGCGCAGCAATTTCAAGGGCTTCCTCGAACTGCGACCCCAGCTTCTTCTTGGCCCAAATTCCCTCAAGGGGTGCGCGGCGCGGGGGCAGAGCCCCCTCCGCGCCCGCCAGCATCCTCCCGCCTGGACCGGGACGCAGCACACGACCGCCCCGACAGCAGGGCTATCCCCGGTGTCAGGCCCCGTGCCCTAGCTGCCGATCCGACGCGGTTCCGCGCAGCGATGGGCCGCGCATTCCAGCTCCAGCGTCACCTCCCGCAGCCCGTGCGCCTCGGCCAGCCGCGCCTTTACCGAGGCCTTGATCGCATCGGCCCGCGACCAGGCGCCCTCGACCACCACCAGATGCGCCGTCAGCGCAGAGCGGCCCTCGTCGATCTGCCACAGGTGGGCGCTGTGCAGCGCCTCGACGCCCTCGACGGCCTCGGCGCTTTCCAGCACCGCCCCGGGGGCCATGGCGGGCGGAGTGCCCAGCATCAGGATGCGGATCACGCCGCCGATCTCGGCCCAGGCCAGCCACAGGATGTATCCGGCGATGCCCAGCGTCACCAGCGGGTCGACCCATGTCCAGCCGAACAGCAGGATCAGCGTGCCCGCAAGGATCACCGCGACCGACCCCAGCGCGTCGGCGAGGTTGTGCAGGAAGGCGGCGCGGATGTTCACGCTGTCCTGCGCCATGCGATAGGTCAGCCATGCGGTCACAAGGTCCACCACAAGCGCGACACTGGCGATCACGACGATCAGCCAGCCCGTCACCTCCTGCGGATCGAAGAAGCGCAGCACCGCCTCGTAGACCAGGTAGAGCCCGATCAGGATCAGCGTCGTCAGGTTGATCAGCGCCGCCACCACCTCGGCCCGGCCATAGCCGAAGGTCATGGCCTCGTCGGCGGGCCGGCGCGCGATGCGCCGCGCCCAGACCGCGATCACAAGACTCGCGGCATCCGAGAAATTGTGCAGCGCATCGGCGATCATCGCCAGACTGCCCGAGACGATCCCGCCGATGATCTGCGCGACGGTCAAGAGGACGTTGACCCCCACCGCCGCCGCCAGCCGCTTGTCACCGGCAAGCTGTTCGGGGTCGATGTGGTGGTGATGATGGTGGCCGTGCGAGCCATGCGCGTGATCGTGGGGCATGGGCGCAGAAAGCGCCCGCAGGCGGCGAAGGTCAAGCCCCCCTCGGCCCGGCGCAGGCATCCGGCGGTGGGGCGCGCCGACAGGCGGGCCGCCCACCACCGCAGGGGTTTGCAAACCGGCCGGATACGCCCTGCGAACCGGCCGGTTCTCCGCTTACGGGTCGGAAACCCGCGTCACGGCCCGGTCACCCGAACATGTCCGAGGTGATCCCCTCGTACCAGCCGATGCTTTCCTCGAAGGTCGCCTTGCGCATGGCCGCGTCCTCTCCGGCCTGGCTGACGAAGCTGGAAACAGAGGCGATCTTCTCCTCGGTCGGCTCGTAGGCCGCGCCGACCTTGACGCCGTCGTCGGTGGCGATCAGCGACCAGCAGGTGTTGCTGTACTTGGCCGGGAAGACGCGGCTGCCGGTCAGCGCGCCGCGCACCGCCATGGCCGCCACCTTGGCCTGCGAATTGGCGCTGAAGCCGGACTTGGGCATGTCGCCCTGATTGGTGGCATCCCCGAGGATGTAGATGTTTTCATCCATGCGCGACACCATCGAGTGCCCGTCGACCGGCGCCCAATTGCCTTCGGTCAGGCCCGCCGCCTCGCAGATCAGCCCCGCCTTCTGCGCCGGGATGACGTTCACGACGTCGGCCTTGATCACCTCGCCGTCGATGTCGACCTCCATGGTCTGCGGGTTCACGCTGGTGTTGCCGCCGCCGAAATCCGGGCCGATGCGTTCGATCATGCCGGTGTAGTGCTTCTGCCAGCCCTCCTCGAAGAGCCCCTGCTTCGAGAACTTCTCTTTCGGGTCGGCGATGATGATCTTGGCAGTCGGATTGCGCTCTTTCAGCACATGGGCGACCATCGAGATCCGCTCGTAGGGGCCCGGCGGGCAGCGGTAGGGGTTCGGCGGCGCCACCATGACGAAGGTTCCGCCCTCGGGCATCGCCTCGACCTGAGCCTTCAGCAGGGTGGTCTGCGTGCCCGCCTTGTAGGCGTGGGGCATGACGCCCTGCGCCGAAAGATCCCAGCCCGCGACCGAGCCCTCGACAAAATCGATCCCCGGCGACAGGATCAGCCGGTCGTAGGGCACCGATCCGCCGCCTGCCAGCGCAACCGTCCTGGCGTCGCGGTCCACCCCCGTCGCCCAGTCGTGCACCACGTTGATGCCGTAGTCGCTGGCCAGCCTGCCGTAGTCATGGGCGGTGGACTGAAGATCGCGGAAGCCGCCGATATAGAGGTTGGAAAAGAAGCAGGTGTAATAGGTCCGCGAGGGTTCGATCAGGGTCACGTCGATCTCGCCGTTGGAGTCCTTGGCGACATAGCGCGCCGCCGTCGCCCCGCCCGCGCCGCCGCCAACCACCACGACCCGGGGCCTGCCCTGCGCCTGGACCATGGGCGCCGAGAGACCCGCAAGCGCGATCCCCGATCCGATGAAGTGTCTTCTGTTCAAGGCCATGTCCGTTCTCCTCCTGGTTGGACGGGTCGCATGGTCCGGGCTCCTCTTTCCCCGACCAATGGCACAAGGCCCCCGTTCCCTGCGGAACGGAGGCCTTGCTTGTCGTGCAATTTCAACGGGCGTCTCAGACTGGCAGCGCCCCGAAGACCGCCGCCAGCGTCAAGAGCGCGCCCAGAAGCAGAATGCGGGCTGCAAAGCTCATGAGAAAAGGGTCCGGTATGGTATGGTCGGGGCCAAACCCCGTGATCAACTAAGAAAACAGGCGACCAATGTGCCGCCCGGCACCTGCCTACTGTCGCTTGTGATTCCCGGATGGCCAACGGTGGAAAACCTTACCCTTCGTTTACTCAAGATCCTCGAAATAGGCGGCGAGGGCCGCGATTTCCTCATCGCTGAGGCGCCCCGCCATCATCTGCATCACCGGATGCGGACGCAGTTTCTGCTTGTAGGCATGCATGGCCACGACGAAATCCTCGGTGTTCCATGCCACGATCGAGGGGATGCCCTCGTCCGATCCGTCGCGCTTGTGGCAGGTCAGGCATTCCGAGGCGAGATATGCGCCGTATTCCGCGTCACCCACGATGGCCAGCACCTCTGGCGGCAGGTCGACCTCGCGCAGGATCGCTGTGGGCGCGCTTTCGGGGATGTCCTGCGGACTGGCAGTGAACTGGCGCAGATAGGCCAGCACGTCATGCCGGTCCTGCCTGTCCTTGATGCCGCGAAAGCTCATCCGCGTGCCAGAGACCAGCGCGCGGGGGTTCTCGATATAGGCGTCGAGACGCGCGTAATCCCATGTCAGGCCGTCGCCGTGGGCGCGGTCCATGGCATCGGAATAATCGAACCCCTCGACGCTGCCCGCGCGGCGCCCGAAGATGCCGTTCAGATGCGGGCCGGTGCGGTTCTCGGCGCCGGGGCCGATCTGGTGACAGGTCACGCAGCTGCGGTAGATCTGCGCGCCGCGCCCGGCATCGCCGATCAACTCTGCCGCATCCTGCGCAGGCGCCGGCCCCGCGAAGAGGGCCAGCGCCATGGCCGTGGCTGTCTGCCGCAGCAGCACCTACGGCATCCTACTGCGAAATCGACTTGAGGTATTCGGTCACGGCATCCAGCTCCTCTTGCTTGCGCAGCCCGGCGAAGGCCATCTTCGTACCCTTCACGTAGTCGCGCGGTTTGGCAAGGAAGGCCTGCAGCGCCTCGGCGTCCCAGACGCCGCCCATCTCGGCCATGGTGCCCGAGTACTTGAAGCCCTCGACCGCGCCGATCTCGCGCCCGAAGACGCCGTTCAGATGCGGGCCCGCGGCCTTGCCGCCGTCCGTCTTGTGGCAGGCCTGACACTTGCGGAAGACCCGCTCGCCGGTCTCGACCAGATCCATGTCCAGCGCGGCCGCCTGTGCGGGTGCGGCGGCCTCCTGCCCGGCGGCATCGGCCGCTTGCACGGGCTCGGCGGCAGCCGCCTCGGCCTGCTCTTCCGGCTCTGCGACCGGGGCGGCGGTGGCCGCATCGGGCGACTGGGTCGTACTGGCGGGCGCCTCTTCGGCCTCTTCCGGGGTCACGTCCAGCACGGTGGCGCGCATGGTGATCTCGACGCTGTCCTTGCAGTCGGTCATGCAGGGTTCCGCCCGCCACTGCCCGTATTCCGCCTCGGCCCGGTCATCGACGACGAAGCCCTGGGCGTTCGGCAGTTCGAAGGCGGGCAGCGTGTCCTGATCCAGAACGAAATCGTCCTCGATCAGGTCGTTGGAATAGAGGATGTAGGCCACGATGGCATAGGTGTCGTCGACCGACAGGCTCTGCGCATTGCCGAAGGGCATCGAGCGGTGGACGTAGTCCCAGACGGTCGAGGTATAGGGCCAGAAGGAGCCCACGGTCTTCAGCGGGTCCTCGTCGGCCAGCGTGCCGTCGCCGCCCGCCAGCTTGGGCCAGTTGTCGACCCCCTCGGCGAAAGAGCCGTGGCAGACCGCGCAGGCCTCTTCGAACAGCGGCTCGCCGGTCAGCGCGTCGCCCGATCCCTCGGGCAGGCCGGTGCCGTCGGGGCTGACGTCCAGATCCCAGGCCGCGATCTCTTCGGGCAGGGCCGCACGGCCGATGCCAAAGCGGGTGCCCACAGCCTCGTCCGCCTGCGCGGCGGCGATAAGCCCGCCCTCGGGTGCGTCGGCGGGTGCCTCTGCGGCGGCCTGCACGACCGGCGCCTCGGCCTTCTGCACCGGGGCAGAGGGTTCGGGGATCGGCGCGGGCAGCGCGGTCATGCTGCGCAGGGCCGACGGCGTCCCGGCCACCGAGCGGTCGGCAAAGTTGTAGGCGCCGAGAAGGGTCAGGCCGACGCCCGCCCCCACGCCCAGCATGAGATTAAGAGACTTCGACATTTTCGGCCTCCCCGCTGGCTTTGACGTGCCAGGTCTGGATGCAGTTGTTGTGATAGATCGAGTTCAGCCCGCGCACCTCGCGCAGTTGCGCCTTGGTGGGCTGCACGTAGCCGGTTTCGTCCATGGCGCGGGATTGCAGCAGCATCTCTTCGCCGTTCCACGTGGTATCAAGGTAGAAGCGCGTCAGCGCCTTGTCCTCGCCGGGGGCCGCAAGACGCGCGGTTTCCCAGGTCTTGCCACCGTCCTTCGAGACGTCGACGCGGGTGATCTTGCCATGGCCGGACCAGGCCATGCCGGTGATGACCAGCGGGCCGTGGCCATGGCTGATCGGCGCCTGCGGGCTGGGCGAGGTGATCACGGATTTGGCATCCATCACCCAGGTCCATTTGCGCGCGGTGCCGTCGGCCAGAACATCGGTGTATTTCGAGGTTTCCTCGCGGCTTTCGACGGGGCCGTCCATAACCTCGACCCGGCGCAGCCACTTGACCCACATGTTGCCTTCCCACCCGGGCACGACGAGGCGAACGGGGTACCCGTGCTCCTTACGCAAAGCCTCGCCGTTGGCCTTGAACGCAACGAGCACGTCGTCCATGGCCTTTTCCATCGGGATCGAGCGCCCGTTCGAAGAGGCATCCGCGCCCTCGACGTAGACCCATTTGTCCTTGAAGTCCCCGGCGGCATCCAGACCGGCCTCGGCCAGCAGGGTGCGCAGCGGCACGCCGGTGTATTCCATATTGTGGATCATGCCGTGAGTGAACTGCACGCCGTTCAGCTGCGCGCCCGCCCACTCCATGCCGGTATTCGCCGCGCATTCGAGGAAGTAGACGTGCTGCTCGCGCGGGAAGCGTTCGAGGTCGGCGTAGGTGAAGACCAGCGGCTGATCGACCAGCCCGTTGATCATCAGGCGGTAGTCCTGCTTGGCCAGTTCGATGGCGCCCGAGTGGTGCCGCTCGAACGCGCAGCCCTGCGGGGTGATCGTGCCGTCCAGCGCGTGGATCGGCGTGAAGTTGATCGAGGAAATCGTGTCGGCGGTCAGCCATTCCACGTTGCGGCGGATCACGTCATCCTCGAAGCGGATCGGCAGCCCGTAGGGCGTGGCGTCCACGCCGTCGCCAAAGCCCTGCGCCCAGGGCTGAACCTCGGTGATCAGCGGGTCCGGCCCGGCGGCGCGGGCACCCGTGGCGGCAACCGCACCGGCGCCAAGGGCGGCGGCGCTGGTCAGGAACTGGCGGCGCGAGGGGCCTGTCTTGTCCTTGTTCATCTGGCGTCCTTTCGCATCATGCCATTCATCTATGTGAATGGGATGGTGAAAAAAATGTGCGGCGGGGGCGCTTACGCGCCCACCACCTCGACGGAGTTGTTCGGGTCCAGGGTCACGGTGCCCTGCTTGCGGATGTGATCCTCGACCACGTCCCAGATCATCGGGCCCTCGGTGCCCTCGTTGACCGAGGCCCAGCCCGCGACGACGTAGGATTTCGCCGGGTCGATGGCCTCGCCGGTCTTCAGCAGCGTCATGTCGCTGATGCGCTCGCCCTGCGGCTTGGTCACGTCGATGCGGTAGCCCATGCCACCGACGCGCACCATGTCGCCGCCCTGCTGGTAATAGGGATCGGGGTTGAAGATGTTGTCGGCCACGTCTTCCAGAACGACCTTGAGGAACTCGCCGGTCATCTCGCTGCGATAGGCCTCGCCGTAGGACATCGAGGTGACGCCCCAGATGTCCTCGCGGGTGATCGGATCGCCCGGGATCAGGCTCGGCCCCCAGCGCACGCCGGGGCTGAGCGCGATGTCGGCCTCGCGTTCCGAGATCAGCGCGTTGCAGATCAGGTCGTCCCACGTGCCGTTGAAGTTGCCACGGCGATACAGCAGCTCCTCGGTGGTGCCGATGACTTCGGTCAGCGCGTCCATGTGGGGGGCGCGCTGTTCCTCGATCAGCTTGGTCATCACCGGATCGGGGGCGATAACATCCGAAAAGATCGGGATCAGCTTGTGGCGGATGCCCATCATCGCCCCGTCGCGCACGTCCAGATCGACGCGGCTGACGAACTTGCCGTTGGACCCCGAGGCCACAATGAAGGTCTGCCCCACCTGCACCGGTTCGGGCAGCGCGTCATGAGTGTGGCCCGAGAGGATCACGTCGATGCCCGTCACGACCGAGGCCATCTTCTTGTCCACGTCGAAGCCGTTGTGCGACAGGCAGACGACCAGCTCGGCGCCCGCCGCGCGGACCTCGTCGACCATGGCCTGCATGTTCTCGTCGCGGATGCCAAAGCTGTATTCCGGGAACATCCAGCGCGGGTTGGCGATGGGCATGTAGGGGAAGGCCTGACCGATCACGGCGATCTTCACGCCGCCGCGCTCGAAGAACTTGTAGGGCTTGAACAGCTCGGCGGGCTCGTCCCACTCGGCGTCGAAGATGTTCTGGCCAAGGGCGGCGAAGGGCAGGCCCTGCACCAGTTCCTGAACGCGGTCAGAGCCCAGCGTGAATTCCCAGTGGAAGGTCATGGCGTCGGGCTTCAGCCCGTTCATGGCGTTCACCATGTCCTGCCCCTCGCTGTGGTAGCAGGTGTAAGAGCCATGCCATGTGTCGCCGCCGTCCAGCAGCAGCGCGTCGGGGCGGTCGGCGCGGATGGCGTTGACCACCGTGGACACGCGGTCCAGCCCGCCGACGCGGCCATAGGCCTGCGCCAGCGCCGCGAAATCGCCCGAGGACAGGGCGTAATGCGAGGGCGAGCCGTCCTCGATGCCGTAAAGGCGGCGGAAGTCGGCGCCGGTGACATGCGGCACCTCACCCCGGTTCGGGCCGACGCCGATATTGACCGACGGCTCGCGGAAGCGGATCGGCACAAGCTGGGCGTGGATGTCGGTGACGTGGATCAGGCTGACATTGCCGTAGGTGTCGAATTGCAGAAGCTGGTCCTGCGTCAGCGCCTGCTGGGCGGCCAGACGGGACCAGCGTCCAAAACCGGAAGCGCCGTACAGCGCCGAGGCCGCCATGGACACCTGCAGGAAATCGCGTCTCGAGATCATGGGAGGGAGGCTTTCTATCTCAGGACACACATGCGCATGTGTGCATGGGTTTCAGTCGGGAAACCCCGCGCCAGAGAACCGGCGCGGGGCATCGGGATTACTGGCGGACCGCCGGGGTCTCGACGCTGAGGCCATTGCCGCGCGAGGCGACATACAGTTCCAGCGCGCGGAACTCGTCGGATCCTTCGGCGAAGGTTTCCGCCCGGGTGTCGCGGATGCAGCCCCGGAAGCGGTTGTGCTTCGAGATCAGCTTGGCCTGTTTCAGACGGTAGGTCGGGAAACCGTTGGTCTGGCCCTGCGACAGGTGATCGGCGCGGATGTAGTTGCCGTAGTTCTCTTCGTGGCAATTGGCGCAGGACAGTTCCAGCTGGCCGTACCGCGTGTAATACATCTCTTTGCCCTGCTCCCAGAAGGGGGCTGCGGGGCCGTCGATGGCCACGTTCATCGGCATGCCAAGCGACTGGTGGCCGATCAGCGACACCATGGCCTGCATCTCGCCGCCGGACCATTTCCAGGCTTCGGCCTGCATACGGTCGGTGCGGCAGGTGTTCACGAGATCTTCCATGACCACGAGATTGCCGTCTGCGTCGACCTTCGGCATCTGCGTCGACAGGCCCTTGAAGGTGTCGACATCGCCGTGGCACGAGGCGCAGCTTTCACCGGCCTCGCCCTCGACCGTGCCCCACATGTCGATGGCCTGGTCGACGAAGATCATCGCCGGGTTGTCGAAGGTGTCCATTTCCAGCGCCTGGGTCTCGTCGGTGCGGAAGTGCCAGCCGGACACGACCTCGTCGATCCCGGTCTCGGCCATATGTTCGGCCGCGGCGGTCTTCGAGACCATCTCCTGCCCGTCGATCGTCAGCACGTCGTCGTCGGCGCCACCGGCCAGGGCCACGGGCGCGGCAAGCAATGCGGCCACTGCCGTCAATGCCTTGAGTTTCATAGGTTATCCCTCCCTTATGGCTGATCTGCCCCGCGCGGATGGCGGGGCAGACGGCTGTTCCTAGACGGAGATCGGCTTCACTTCCTCGTAGACGTCGCCATCGTCGTCGTACCAGGTGAACTTGAACTCGCCGGCCTCGGGAACCGTGGCTTCGAACTCGAAGTAGGGGTTGGTCGAGATCGACGGCGCCATGACCACGTCGACCACGTTCTGCCCGTTGAAGTCACAGGTGAAGCGGTTGATGATCGAGCGCGGGATCAGGTTGCCGTCGCCGTCCTTGCGCTGGCCCGATTCCATCGGGTGAGAGATCAGCGTCTTGATCGTGATCACATCACCGGCAGAGGCCGACGAGGGAACCTTGACGCGGGGTTTAACTCCGGATGCCATATTGTCGTACTCCTCTACTCAGCCGCCGCAGCCGCCGATGGTGACCTTGACCGTTTTCATGGCCGTGACGTAGCTGCCGTCTTCCATCTTGGCGATGGCCTGCACGTCCTGCGTTCCGGCCAGACGGATGCGGGTCGACGCCGCGCGCGACCCGGCCAGCGGGCCGAAGCGGAAGGTGCCGACGCCGGGCGTCGGGTTGCCAAGCGCGAAGATCCGCACCTCGACCGCGCCGGGCGCGTCGAAGGCGATCGGCACGGTGTTGCCGTTCTCGGCGATCTCGGGCGCGGTCAGGGTCAGGTCGCCCTCGCCTGCGCTGGCACCGGCGAGAAACTCGTCCGGCGTTCCCACCGCCTCGGCGTCCGGGTCGGCCTGTGCGAAGGCCCGCAGGGGCAGCAGCGCCGTGACGACGGCGGCGCTCCCCATGGCCAGGGTCTCACGTCTCGTGAAGTCCATTTGGGTTCTCCTATGCGGTGGGTGTCAGCCTTCCTGCAGCGTCAGCAGGAAAGCGACAACGTCTTCGATCTGTTGTGCCGACAGGATCGGCGGAAGGTCACCGGATGCGGCCTTGCCGGTGTAGGCATCGCCCGGGCGGATGAAGCCCGTGGTCTTGTAAAAGGCCGGCATGACCGTGTCGGGGAAGGTCATCTTGGCATTGGCCACGATGCCGCGCAGTTCCTCGGCAGAGCGGTAACCGCCGACGCCCGAAAGCGGCGGGCCGACCTCGCCCTGAAAGGCGATGTCCGGGTACTGCTCGACCACGTGGCAGGCCACGCAGTTGCCCTGCGACCGCTGCGAGAAGACCTGCATCCCGCGTTCCGCATCGCCCGCTTCCGCGGTCAGCGGCGTCGCCACCTCTCCGTATTCGCTGTAGGATACGTCGGTCGGCGCGACGTCCTGTGCCCAGACCGCTCCGGCGGTCAGTGCCAGCGCCGCTGTCAGTGCTGTAAGCTTCATGTTCCCTCCCTAGGCTTGCGGACCCTCGACGGGGGCCTTGGCTCGCATCGGCTGCTGCATACCGTAGAGCACCGCCCCCCGGTCACGCAACAACAAATTCACGGATGTGAATTATTGAGACCTTCGGATCGGTCTCAACCGGTCTTCCCTCAATCGGTCTTCCCGTTGTCCCGCTCCTGAATCCGTCGCGCATGATAGCGCTGGAAATCCTCGTCGCCGTCAAGCTCATAGCGCTTTTCCTGGACCCAGGTGAGCATGTCGATGGTCGTGCCCTTGCCGAAGGCGCCCGGCATCACCGCCACGGCCGCCTGCGGCGCCGTCGCCTCGGCATCCACCTCTTCGGGCAGGAACATCATCGTCGGCGTGAAAAGGATGTTCCACTTGCGCGCCATGTCCTTCTCGGACAGCGATTCCCCGTCGAAGTCGGTCACCTCGATATCCCCATGCAGGTTCAGCTGCACGACGAAGTAGTTTTCGCCGATGTAGTCCGAGACCATCGGGTCGGTGAAGACCTCCTCGTGCATCTGTCGGCAGTAGATGCAGCCGCGCTGTTCGAACAGCAGGACAAGCCGCTTGCCCTCGGCATTCGCCTCGTCGAGATCCTCGCGCAGGTCCTTGAAGGTGTCGCGCATCCACGGGCTTTTGAACAGCCCGTCGTCGCCCATCTCTGCCGCCGCCAGCGGCAGGGCGATCACGGCGGCCAGCGCCGCGCCGATCCAGTGTCTCATGCCTTTCCTCCTCTTAACTCAGGGATGACCAAGCCGGGAAGGTCTCAAGCATCCATTGCCCGATCACGTTCACCGTATCCGTCACGATCAGGATGGCAAACACGATGAGCATGGCGCCCATCACCTTCTCGACATATTGCAGCTTGTCGCGGTGGCGCGCCGTCCAGCGCAGGAAGGGGCCGGAGAACAGCGCCGCGACAACGAAGGGCGCGGTCATGCCGATGCCGTAGACCAGCAACAGAAGCCCGCCGCGCCAGATGTCGCCCATGCCGCTGGCGATCATCAGGATAGAGGCCAGCGCCGGGCCGACGCAGGGCGTCCAGCCAAAGCCGAAGGCAAGGCCCATCAGATAGGCGCCTAGGGCGGTCGTCGGCTCTGCCTTGCTCTCCAGCTTGGCCTCCCGGTAGAGGAACCCGATGCGGATGACGCCAAGGAAATGCAGGCCGAAGACCGTCAGGATCGCCGCCGCGACCCATTGCAGCTCGTCCATCCAGGTGGCGAAGGCCTGCCCGACCGCCGTCGCGCCCATTCCCAGCAGCACGAAGATCGTCGTCACCCCAGCGGCAAAGAACAGCGCCGAGAGAATCAGCCGCCGCTGCGCGCCCGGCGCGATGCCCTCGTCCGCGCGCAGTTCCGACATCGAGATCCCGGCCATGTAGCACAGGTAAAAGGGCACCATCGGCAGGATGCAGGGCGTAAAAAAGCTGAGAAGTCCGGCAATGGCCGCACCTGCGAAGGAAATATCGAGCAAGGGGGGGCGCCTTTCCTTGTAGAATTCACATATTCAGATTAAGTAGTTCGAGGACAGAACGTCAATCGGTGTTGCGATGAAGTTGATCCCGTCCGTCTGCGGTGCCCTCGCGGCTGCCTGGCTGGCCCTGCCCGCCATGGCTGGTGACCTGCGCCTGGTGATGGTCGAGCAAGCCGGATGCGCCTATTGCGCCGCCTGGGACGACGAGATCGCCCCCGCCTACCCCAAGACCGCCGAGGGCCGCTTTGCGCCGCTGGTCCGGGCCGACCTGCACAGGGGCCCGCCCGAGGGCGTGACCTACGCGCGCCCGGTGCTGTTCACGCCCACCTTCATCCTCGTCGGCGACGACGGCACAGAGATCGCGCGGATGGAAGGCTATGTCGGTCAGGATTTCTTCTGGCCCGTCTACTCGAAACTGCTTCAGGACAAGACCGATTATGACCCAGCAACGCATTGACGAGGCCGCTGCGAAGACCTCGCTGCCGGTTCTCGACAAGGATCTGAGCGATGCGGAGCTCGACGTGATCGTGGACAAGGCGACCCGCGCCTCGGCCTTCCTGAAGGCCATCAGCCACGAAGGGCGGCTGATGATCCTGTGCCACCTCGTCTCGGGCGAAAAATCGGTGACGGAACTCGAAGAGCTGCTGTCCGCCCGGCAGGCCGCCGTCAGCCAGCAGCTGTCGCGCCTGCGGCTGGAAGGGCTGGTCGTGCCCCGGCGCGAGGGCAAGGCGATCTACTACCGCCTCGCCGACGACAAGCCGCGCAAGATGCTGGAATGCGTCTACGAGTTGTTCTGCAAGGACGATTGATCGCGACGCTTGCTGAAAGCGGAATGCGTCGACATAGTCCGGTTGCGGCGTCTGTCAGGAGGAGGGCACGGCGTGCTGGGTCCATGGACCGATTTTCACGACATGGCAGCCATCGGACTGGCCAGCGGCATCCTGCTGGGGCTCGCCGCGCGGCTGGGCCGCTTCTGCACGCTGGGGGCCATCGAGGACGCGCTCTACGGCGGCTCGACGGTGCGGCTGCGCATGTGGGGCGTCGCCGTCGGGCTGGCGATCATCGGCAGCTTCGGCCTGATGGGCGCGGGGCTGCTGGACGGGGCGAAGACCTATTACCTGTCGATCCGCTGGTTGCCCCTTGCTTCAGTCGCGGGCGGGCTGATGTTCGGCTATGGCATGGCGCTGGCGGGCAATTGCGGCTACGGCGCGCTGGCCCGGCTGGGCGGCGGCGACCTGCGCAGCTTTGTCATCGTGCTGGTCATGGGGGTCTCGGCTTTCGTGGTGCTGGCCGGGCCGCTGGCGCCGCTGCGCGACATGCTGTTTCAGCAGGCCGATGTCACCTCTGACCCGCCGCCGGGCATTGCGCATCGGCTTGGCCTGCTGACCGGGCTTCCCACGATGCCGATCGGCATCACGCTGGGCGGCCTGCTGCTGCTGTTTTCGCTGGCCTCGCGCCCGCTGTGGCGGAAACCCTCGGCGATCCTCTGGGGCGCGGTGGTGGGGCTTGGCATCGTGGCGGGCTGGGCCGGGACCTCCTGGGTCGCCGCAAGCTCTTTCGAGGCCTTGCCCGTTGTCTCGCACAGCTTCTCGGCGCCGATGGGCGAGACGATCCTGTGGTTCATGACCGGCTCGGCGCGGCCGCTCAGCTTTGCCGTCGGCTCGATTGCCGGGGTCTGGACCGGGGCCTGCCTCGGGTCGCTGATCAAGGGCCACTTCCGCTGGGAGGCCTGCGAGGACCCGCGCGAGTTGCGCCGCCAGATCTTCGGCGCGGCGCTGATGGGCGCGGGCGCGGTGACGGCGCTGGGATGTTCCATCGGTCAGGGCCTGTCGGCCTTCTCGGTGCTGGCGCTGTCCGCCCCGGTCACCTTCCTGGCGATCTTCGCGGGCGCGGCCATCGGGCTGCGGCAGCTGATCATGGGCTTCCAGCCCGCCGAGTAGCCGGCGGGCGGCGACCCTGACACGGACGGACAGGACCGCGCCGCAACAGGGATCGCACCCTTGCACCCGGCGCCCGGGCGGCACATGGTCCGCGCAACCGCGGCGCGAGGCAGCATGTCAGTCAGAACCGGACCCTGGGGCCTTGTGGCTCTTCTCTATGCCGCAGGCCTCGGCGCGGCGGCGCAATTCGCCAAGCTGGCCGCCGGGTTCGCCGCGCTGGAACAGGCCTACCCCGAGGCAGGCGCGGGGCTGGGCCTTGCGGTCTCGCTGATCTCCTTCCTTGGCGTCGCGCTGGGGCTGGTGGCAGGTATGATCGTGGCGCGGCTGGGTTTTCGCAGGATGCTGCTGGCCGGGCTTCTGCTGGGCGCGGGCATGAGCCTTGTGCAGGCGCTGCTGCCCGCCATGCCGCTGTTCATGGCCTCGCGCCTGATCGAGGGCGCCTCTCACCTTGCCATCGTCGTCGCGGCGCCGACGCTGATCGCAGAGATCACCAACGACCGGCAGCGCCCGGTGGCCATGGCGCTGTGGTCCACCTTCTTCGGCACCGGCTTCGCGCTTTTTGCATGGTTCGGCACGCCGCTGGCCGGGACTTATGGCCCCGCCGCCCCGATCCTTTTGCAGGCCGCATGGATGCTGGCAGTGGCGGCGGGGGTGGCCGCGATGATCCCGCGCCGCATGATCGCGCCGCCCGCCGAGCCCTTCAGCCCTGGCCTGATCCTGCGCCGCCATGCAGAGGTCTACCGCTCTCCGGCCATGGCCGCCCCGGCGCTGGGGTGGCTGTGCTACACGCTGACCTTCGTCTCTGCCCTGACGCTGCTGCCGCGGCTGGCGCCGGGCGCGCCATGGTTGGCGACGGTGCTTCCGCTGGCCGGGATCGTGCTGTCGCTGACGCTGGTCGCGCAGCTGCTGCGGCACGTGCCCGGGGTGCAGGTGGTCAAGGCGGGATTCGGCCTGTCCGCCTGCGCGGTCGCCCTGCTGGCCATGGCGCCCGGATCGGCGCTGTTGTGGATCGCGCTCTTCGCCGTACTCTCGCTGGTGCAGGCGGGCAGCTTTGCCGCCATCCCGCAGCTGGTCGACGACCCGCGAGAGCGCGCGCTGTCCAACGGGGCGGTTGCGCAGATGGGCAACCTGGGCAACCTCACCGGCACGCCGATCCTGCTGGCGGCCCTGTCCGCCGGGGGTCAGGGCGCGGGGCTGCTGTTTCTGGGCATCTGCTACGCCGCCGGTCTGGCGCTGCACCTGGGCCTCGGGGCACTCAGGGCAAGGGCGGCGCGGCGATAGGGTCGCCGCAGCCGGTCAGCACGGCCAAGGCCGCGCAGGCCCCGGCGCGTCAGGACATCTCTGCCAGCCGCGCGACATAGCGTGCCAACGTGTCGATCTCCAGATTCACGCGGTCGCCCACCGCGACCTGCCCCCATGTCGTCACCGCCTTGGTGTGCGGAATGAAGTTGATCCCGAAGGAACAGCCGTCGACCTCGTTCACCGTCAGCGAGGTGCCGTTCAGCGCAACCGACCCCTTGGGCGCGATAAAGCGGGCCAGCTCTTTGGGGGCCTCCAGCGTCACACGGGTGCTGTCGCCTTCCTCGGCCATGGCCGTGACCACCGCGACGCCGTCCACATGCCCCGAGACGATGTGCCCGCCCAGTTCGTCGCCGACCTTCAGCGCCCGTTCAAGGTTGACCCGGCGCCCCGGCGCCCAGCTTTCGAGGTTGGTCTTGGACAGGGTCTCGGCACTGACATCCATGTCGAACCAGTCCGGCCCCAGATCCACGACCGTCAGGCAGACGCCGTCACAGGCAATCGACGCGCCCATGTCGATCGTCGCGGTGTCGTAGCCCGTCGCGATCCTTGCCCGGAGATCGCCGCGCTTGTCCAGCGTGCGGATCTCTCCCATGTCGGTTACGATTCCGGTGAACATAGGCCTTGCCCCTCGATTGGCGGCCCGGCCATAGTTTCGCCGATATCGACCGCTAGGATTGATGCGCAGCACAAGGCATTAATTCGACACCATGAGTTACGCAACCGGAGAGAAACGCGTTTTCCTGTTCCTGCAGGGACCGCACGGCCCGTTCTTCAACCGGCTGGGCGCCATGCTGCGCCGCACCGGCGCGCAGGTCTGGCGCGTCGGCTTCAACGCCGGTGACCGTGCTTTCTGGTTCCACCCGAAAAGCTACCTGCCCTATCGCGGCACGCAGGCCGAGTGGCGCGCATGGTTCACCGACATCGTAGCCCAAAAGCAGGTCACCGACATCGTGCTTTACGGCGACGTCCGCCCGATCCACGCGCAGGCGGTGGAAGAGGCGCGCGCCCGGGGCCTGACGATACATGTCTTCGAAGAGGGCTACATGCGGCCCTACTGGGTCACCTACGAGCGCGGCGGCTCGAACGGCCATTCGCGCCTGATGGAGATGAGCGTCGCCGACATGCGCCGCGCGCTGGAACTGTCGGACATGGAGGCCCCCCTGCCCCCGGGCCACTGGGGCGACATGCGGCAGCACATCTTTTACGGCGCGCTCTACCACTGGTTCGTGATGTTCCGGAACGGCGACTACCGCAACTTCCGGCCGCACCGCTCGCTGACCGTGGTGCAGGAATTCGCCCTGTACCTGAAACGGCTGCTGCTGATGCCCTGGACATGGGCGGGACGGATACTGGCGACCCAGCGCATCCGGCTGGGCGGCTTTCCCTATCACCTTGCGCTGATGCAGCTGGAACACGACTCCTCGTTCCAGAAACATTCCCCCTTCGACACCATGCCCCAGTTCCTGACCATGGTGATCGAGGGCTTTGCCGAGGGCGCGCCGGGCCACCACCACCTTGTCTTCAAGGCACACCCGCTGGAGGACGACCGCGCCAATGTGCGTGGCGCGATCCGTGCCGCCGCGCGCCGTCTGGGGGTCGCCGACCGCGTGCATTACGTGCGCGGCGGCAAGCTGGCCCAGCTGCTGAACGACGCCCGCAGCGCGGTGACGGTGAATTCCACCGCCGCGCAGCAGGTGCTTTGGCGCGGCATTCCGCTCAAGGTCTTCGGCAACGCGGTCTATGCCAAGCCAGAGTTCGTCTCGACCCAGCCGCTGCCCGAGTTCTTCTCGCAGCCTTCGCGGCCCGACAATAAGGCCTACAAGGACTACCGCCGCTATCTGCTTGAAACCTCTCAACTTCCCGGCGGCTTCTACTCTGCCCGCGGGCGGCGCCAGCTGTTGCGGCAGGTGGTCGACATGATGCTTGTGCCCGACGATCCCTACGATGCACTTTCGCGCGGGACCGCGGCGCCACGGCAACAGTTGCGCGTCGTGCACTAGGGCCAAAGACCCGCAAGACTGGCTTTTGAGCCCATCCTCTGGCAGGGTCGGGAAAAAATACCGAGGCAGAACAATACAGGTCGAGGAGACCGAGCAGTGAAACACTCCCCCTCCCGGTGGGCGCGGTCCGTCGCCCTGCTGGCTGCGGTGTCGATTCTGGCATCTTGCGGCCTGCCCCGCGTTGGCCCCAACAAGCGCGAGATCTACGCCGGTTCCGTCCAGCGCGAGGGTGACGCCTTCATCATCGCCATCAACGACCGTGTGACCCGCGTCACCGCCCTGACCCCCGCGCTTGGCTTTACCGAGGACTTCCTGAACGCCGGCGTCGTCGGCTCTGACACCATCCGCCCGGGCGATACGCTGGGCCTGACGATCTGGGAAAACGTCGACGACGGCCTGCTGGTGCCCTCGGGCGGCAACGCCACCGCGCTGGAAGAGGTGCAGGTCGACGGCTCGGGCTTCATCTTCGTGCCCTACGCGGGTCGTATCCGCGCCGCCGGCAACACGCCCGAACGTGTCCGCCAGATCATCACCGAGAAGCTGCAGGACCAGACGCCCGACCCGCAGGTGCAGGTGCGCCGCGTGGCGGGCGACGGATCGACCGTCAGCCTTGTCGGCGCGGTCGGCGGTCAGGGCATCTACGCCATCGAGCGGCCCACACGCACGCTGTCGGCCATGCTGGCCCGCGCCGGTGGCGTGACCATCGAGCCCGAGATCGCGCAGATCACCGTGCTGCGCGGCAATGCCAAAAGCAAGATCTGGTTCCAGGACCTCTACGACAACCCGCAGTTCGACATCGCGCTGCGCGGTGGCGACCGCATTCTGGTGGAGCAGGACACCCGCGCCTTCACCGCGCTGGGGGCAACCGGCGCCCAGGCCCGCGTGCCCTTCGAGTCCGAGACGATTTCCGCGATCGAGGCCATTGCGCAGGTCGGTGGCCTGACCCCCACCGCCGCCGACCCGACAGGCGTCTTCGTCTTCCGCAACGAGCCCGCCGAAATTGCCAATCAGGTGCTGGGCCGCGACGACCTGATCGGCGCGCAGCGCATGGTCTACGTGCTGGACCTGACGCAGCCCAACGGCATGTTCATGGCGCGCGACTTCGTCATCCGCGATCAGGACACGCTTTACGTGACAGAGGCGCCCTTCACCCAGTGGAACAAGACGATTGCCGCTCTGACCGGCACGCTGGGCGCCGTGACCACCATCACCTCGGCAGCCGATACATTCGGCGGCGCCGGGGGCAGCTGACGGCCTTGAACAACGATAACGAGGGACAGGCCAGCGCCGGGGGAGAGATCTCCCGGCGTCTTTTCGTCTACAACACGGGCTTCCGGGACCGGCGCCTGCGCCGCATCCTGGCCCTGGACGGCTGGCGGCTGGCGCTGGGGAAGCCCTCGGCGGGGGATTTCGTCGGCGTCTGGGGCCAGTCGCCCTACGCCCATCGCGGCGAGGCCATGGCCGCCCGCACAGGGGCCGGGCTGGTCCGGGTCGAGGATGCCTTCCTGCGCTCGCTTCACCCCGGGCGGGCCGGCGAGCCGCCCATGGGCCTGCTGATCGACCGGACGGGTGTGCATTTCGACGGGCGCGCGCCTTCCGATCTCGAAAACCTCCTGAACACCCATCCCCTTGACGACACGGCGCTTCTGGACCGTGCGCGCGGCGCCATGGCACGTATGCAAGAGGCGCATCTGAGCAAATACAGCGCCACCGTCACGGATGCAGAGCCCCCGGCCCCCGGCTACGTGCTGGTCATCGATCAGACGCAGGGCGATGCCTCTGTCACCGCCAGCGGCGCCGACCGCGCGCGCTTTCTGGAAATGCTCTTCGTCGCGCGCGAGGAAAACCCCGGCGCGCGCATCCTTCTGAAAACCCACCCGGAAACCGGGGCGGGCTTTCGCCCCGGCCACTTCGGCCCCGAAGATTGCGGCGACAGCGTGCAGCTTTACGACGGGCCGCTGTCGCCCTGGCTGCTGCTGGACGGCGCGACGCGCGTCTACACGGTGTCCTCGCAGATGGGCTTCGAGGCCATCCTTGCCGGGCACAGGCCGCGCGTCTTCGGCACGCCCTTCTACGCGGGCTGGGACCTGACCGCCGACGAAGAGACCCTGCCCCGCCGCAGGCGGCGCCTGACCAAGGCGCAGCTCTTTGCTGCCGCCATGATCCTTTATCCGCGCTGGTACGATCCGCATCGGGATCGCCTCTGCGCGCTGGAGGAGGTGCTGGGCGCGCTGGAGGCACAAAGCCGGGCGTGGCGCGAGGACCGGCACGGCTGGGTGGCCTCCGGGATGCGCCTGTGGAAAAGACCGCATCTGCAAAAGATCTTCGGCCAGTCCAGCCGGATACGCTTCGAAGATGATGTGGAGAAGGCGCGTGCCCTTGCCGCCACGACTGGCCGCCGCCACATGGCCTGGGCGTCGACAGCGGCGGACGACACCCTGCGGGTCGAGGACGGCTTCCTGCGGTCCCGGGGCCTGGGCGCCCGGCTGACGCCGCCGCTTTCTCTGGTGCTGGACGCCTGCGGGATCTACTACGATCCCAGCCGCCCCTCGGACCTGGAAAGCCATATCCGGCGGCGTAGCAACGCCATGCGACCCGACCAGATCGAACGTATCCACAGGGTTATACAGAGCCTTCTGGCCTCTGCCTTGTCCAAATACAACCTGTCCGGCGATCTCCCCCCCCTGCCCGCCGGACACCGCATCCTTGTGCCCGGGCAGGTCGAGGACGACGCCTCGATCCTGCGCGGCAGCCCCGATTTGCACCGCAACGCCGAGCTGCTGCGCCGCACGCGCGAGGCGAACCCCGACGCGGTCATCCTGTGGAAACCCCACCCCGACGTCGAAGCGGGTTTGCGCAAGGGCGCGGTGCCAAACCCCGGGGAATGGGCTGATGTCGTGTTGGAAAATGTCAATATCGGCGCCCTTCTGCCCGAGGTGCAGGAGGTCTGGACGATGACCTCGCTGACCGGGTTCGAGGCGCTGTTGCGCGGCTGTCGGGTGACGACCTTCGGCGCGCCCTTCTACGCGGGTTGGGGCCTGAGCCGCGACCTGGGCCCGGTTCCCGCCCGGCGGCTGGGCGGGCCGCGCCCGGATCTTGCCGCGCTGGCGCATGCCGTGCTGATCGACTACCCGCGCTACTTCGACCCCGTCACCGGGCAGGCCTGCGCCATCGAGGTGGTCATCGACCGTCTTCAGGACGGCTCTTTGCCCTCCGCCGGGATCGCCAATCGAAGCCTGTCGAAGCTGCAAGGTCTCTTTGCCAGCTACAGCCATCTGTGGCGCGGCTGAGGTGTTCCTCAAGGCAATCCGTCCATCCGCCTGACGAATAAGTTATTTTCAGGTTTATCCACAGGCTGGCGGGGCCGTTATGAGCACCTGAAAACGCGCGCCTAACCCACGCTGACCAAAGGGAAACTACGCCGCTTCGCCCCGCCGCCAGACATGGTGGATATCACTGCCTTCCGTTACGACATCCACAAGCTGCAAACGGGGCGCCGCGGCCAGCGTCGGGATGCCCATGGCGCCGACCCCGGGATGTCCCTCCGCCCCCAACATGAGGCCCGCGGTGAAGACATGCAGCTCGTCCACCAGATCGGCCGACAGCAGCGATGCAGCCAGTTGCCCACCGCCCTCGCAGAAGACCCGGGTCAGCCCCTCGCGACCCAGCGCCTGCAGCAGCGCCACGGGATCGACGCGACCCGCCTCGACCGGGCAAGAGATCAGCCGCGCCCCCAAGCCGGTCCAGGTCTGCGCCAGTCCGGCGCGGGTGTCGGGTCCGTGACACAGCCAGACGGGCACCGCGCGCGCGGTCTGCGCCAGCTGCGACATCAGCGGCAGGTCGATCCGGCGCGAGACCACGACACGCACCGGCTGGCGGCGCTCGCCAAAGCCCCGGACCGTCAGTTGCGGGTCGTCGGCCCGCGCCGTTCCCGCGCCCACCATCACCGCATCGTGGCTGGCCCGCAGCCCGTGAACCGCCCGGCGCGCCGAGGGTCCGGTGATCCAGCGGCTTTCGCCAGAGGCCGTGGCGATGCGCCCGTCCAGTGTCAGGGCCAGCTTCAGCGTCACCCAGGGGCGGCCCTGTGCAACGCGCAGGAAGAACCCGGCGTGATCGCGCAGCGCCTCTTCGGCCAGGACGCCGGTCGTCACCGCGATGCCCGCCGCGCGCAGCGCCGCGAAGCCCTTCCCCGAGACGCGCGGATCGGTGTCCGGCACCGCCGCGACAACCCGCGCCACGCCTGCGGTTATCAGCGCCTGCGTGCAGGGCGGGGTCTGGCCGTGATGCGAGCAGGGCTCCAAAGAGACATAGGCGGTGGCGCCGCGCGCGGCCTCTCCGGCCTGGGCCAGGGCCTGCGGTTCGGCATGGGGCCGCCCGCCGGGCGCCGTCCAGCCACGCCCCACCACGCGGCTCGCCTTGACGATCACGCAGCCGACGGCGGGATTGGGCCAGCACTGCCCCATGCCCCGGCGCCCCAGCGCCAGCGCATGCGCCATGTGGCGGGTGTCCGCGACGGTCACTTCTCTGCCTGGCCCTCGGGCCGCAGCTCTGACACGAACTTGTCGAAGTCGTCGGCGGCCTGGAAGTTCTTGTAAACGCTGGCAAAGCGGACGTAGGCCACGGTGTCGATGCGGGCCAGCGTCTCCATCACGATCTCGCCGATCATCTTCGAGGGAATGTCCGTTTCACCCATCGACTCCAGCCGCCGGACAATGCCGGAAATCATCTGGTCGATACGCTCGGGATCGATGGGACGCTTTTGCAGCGCGATGCGGATGGAGCGTTCCATCTTGTCGCGGTCGAAATCCTCGCGCCGGCCATTGGTCTTGATCACCACGAGATCGCGCAACTGCACACGTTCATAGGTGGTGAAGCGCCCGCCACAGGCCGGGCAAAACCGGCGCCGGCGGATCGAAACATGATCCTCGGCGGGCCGCGAGTCCTTCACCTGGGTGTCGATATTACCGCAAAACGGGCAGCGCATGGGCCGTCCCCCTCGTTTTTGTCTGCTTGTCTCTGCCTCTGGTCGTGAGGTTGGCCCCACTTATCCACAGCCACTATAGGGCCGCTGCCAGACCTTGGGTAGGGGGGAAATGCCGCCGCAAGATGCTGAGGCACGAAATTCGGGGACAGGCCAGGGCGCGGCGCGTTCTACCGTCCACGCGGATCGGCAGCGTCGACATAGTCCGGCACGGCGACGATACCGGCCTTCAGCGCCCCTTCGCGCTTGCGCATCCATGCCTCGATCTCGGCAGGGCTGGGGTTGTTTCGTGCGATCCAGTCGAGGCACCATTTCATCTCTTCAAGCAGGGCAGCCTCATCCACCCCCTCCAGCGAGCGCTCGGGATCGTCCCAGCGCGGCCCGCCCAGGTAGACCGCCGCGAACATCAGCTTGGCCTTCTGCGGCGGGGTGCCGTTGACGATCAGCGCTTCGTAGAACATGCGGTGGACCTCTTCCCAGGGACGGGTCTGCCATGTCTCCAGCCCCTCGTTGCCGACGCCGCAATAGGCGTCATGCAAGGCTGCGGCCATCAGGTATTCGCGACTTTGACGGTCGCCGACGAGAGGCGCGAAGATCGGCGGAATGGTCGCGCCGTCGGTCAGCGTCTGCGGCGGCGCGGTCCATGTCTCGCCCTTGGCATCGAGAAAGTCGATCTTGGCACTGGTGGGCAGGAAGGCGTGGTGGAAGTTTTCCAGAAACACCGGCGCACCGGCCATCTGAAGCGGCCCGCCGACAAAGCGGCAGCGGGTTTCGTCCTCGGGCGCGTCAAGGCAGCTTTCGGCAACCTGGATCGCGGTGCGCGCGATGTACTCCGGCAGGCCGATCACGGCGCCCGCCACACCGGCCACCGCAATCAGCGCGCAGGCGCCGAGCACCCGTCCCGATATGATCCCTGTCTTGGTCATGGCTTTGGCGTTTGTGGCAGCAGACGACATGCGGTCGAGGATAGCAGGCCCGGGCGCCCCGCCCTATGGCGGAATACCCAACCCTGCGCCGCGGCGCGACACTGGGCGCTTTGCCGGGCGGCGTCAAGCGAGGTGGGCCAGAACCTCGCGCCGGTGCGCGGCCCGGCGATGTTCAAACAGGTAGATACCCTGCCACCTGCCCAGCCCCAGCCGCCCGTCGATAACCGGGATCGACAGGGAGACCGGCAACAGAGCCGCCTTGATATGGGCCGGCATGTCGTCGGGCCCCTCGTAGGTGTGGGTGAGGTAGGCCATGGTCGGATCGTCCGAGGGCGGCACCAGACGCTCGAAAAAGGCGCGCAGATCGGACTGCACCTCGGGGTCCGCGTTCTCCTGGATCAGCAGGCTGGCCGAGGTGTGGCGGATGAAAAGCGTCAACAGACCCGAGCCTTCGACCCATTGCGCGACCTGGGGTGTGAACTCGTAGAGACCCGCGCCGTTTGTCGCGATGGTAAACCGGGTCTGTTTCAAGATTCGTCCTCCTGTCGGCGCCGTGCCTTGCCGTGATGGCATCGCAGAAGGGCCACCGCAACAGGCCCGTCACGCTGCTAAGCGGCGGTCAGAAGGGCAGCTGTGTGATAAAGGTCTGGCGGCCTGAGGTGGCAAAACGCCGCCAGACCAGGACGGCACCCCCCCCCTGTTAGGTCTCATGGACCACGCAGACCGCCGTCGGCAAGGCAGCAGCGTCGACCTGTTGCAGATCAGCCTGCCCTGTCTGCGGCGCAAGAACCTGCGCAAGGGTTTCGCGGCAGCGGTCGAGATCCTGCGGAGCCACTTCGATGGTGATGACCTCGGTTGCCCTTTCCCGGTCGGCCTGAAGCGCGGCAAGCGGCGCGGCGAACCCTATCACGGCGGCTAGGATGACGGCTGTGCGAACCATGGTATTGCTCCCTTCTGTTGAAGCAACACGTTGCGAGGGCAAAGGTTTCGCGAGGATTAAATCCGGCGGCCCGGTTGTGCCGTTCCGGCCCCTTGAAACCCATTCGCCACACCCGGACGCGCGCGCCCTGTCTTGAAACGGGAACGGCGCCGGGGGCGTCGAAATCGCGGACCGGCACCGCAAAGAAAGACCCCCGGAAGCCTGCGCTGCCGGGGGTCTTTTGGGTTCGGGGTAACCGGTCTTACTGGTCGAGGAAGCTGCGCAGCTTGCGCGACCGCGAGGGGTGCTTCAGCTTGCGCAGGGCCTTCGCCTCGATCTGGCGGATGCGTTCCCGCGTGACGCTGAACTGCTGGCCCACCTCTTCCAGCGTGTGGTCGGTGTTCATGCCGATGCCGAAACGCATCCGCAGAACCCTTTCCTCGCGCGGGGTCAGCGACGACAGCACGCGGGTCGTGGTTTCCTTCAGGTTTTCCTGAATGGCGGAATCCAGCGGCAGGATCGCGTTCTTGTCCTCGATGAAATCGCCCAGCTGGCTGTCTTCCTCGTCGCCAATGGGCGTCTCGAGAGAGATCGGCTCCTTGGCGATCTTCATCACCTTGCGGACCTTTTCCAGCGGCATCTGCAGCTTTTCCGCCAGCTCTTCCGGCGTCGGCTCGCGGCCGATCTCGTGCAGCATCTGGCGGCCCGTGCGGACCAGCTTGTTGATTGTCTCGATCATGTGCACCGGGATACGGATGGTGCGCGCCTGATCGGCAATGGACCGGGTGATGGCCTGACGAATCCACCAGGTCGCATAGGTCGAGAACTTGTAGCCGCGGCGGTATTCGAACTTGTCGACGGCCTTCATCAGGCCAATGTTGCCTTCCTGAATGAGGTCGAGGAACTGCAGGCCACGGTTCGTGTACTTCTTGGCGATGGAGATCACGAGGCGCAGGTTGGCCTCGACCATTTCCTTCTTGGCCTGCCGGGCTTCCTTCTCGCCCTTCTGGACCTGCCCGACGATGCGGCGGAATTCCGAGATGTCGAGACCGACGTACTGGCCCACCTGCGCCATGTCGGCGCGCAGATCCTCGACCTTGTCCGAGGAGCGTTCGATGAACATCTGCCAGCCCCGGCCCGGCTTTTCGGCCATACGCTCCAGCCAGTTGGGGTCAAGCTCGTGGTTGCGGTACTCGTCGACGAATTCCTTGCGGTTGATGCGGGCCTGGTCGGCCAGCTTCACCATGGCGGAGTCGATGGACATGATGCGCTTGTTGATGCCGTACAGCTGGTCGATCAGCGCCTCGATGCGGTTGTTGTGCAGGTGCAGGCCGTTCACCAGTTCGACGATCTCGGACCGCAGCTTCTGGTACATCGCCTCGTCGGTCGCGTCGAAGGAGCCGTCCTCGTTCAGGGTCGCGCTGATGCGCGAATCCTGCATCTCGGCCAGACCTTCGTAATCGCGGGCGATGCGGTCGAGCGTTTCCAGCACGCGCGGCTTCAGCGCGGCTTCCATCGCGGCAAGCGACATGTTGGCCTGCTCGTCGTCGTCATCGTCGTCGTCGTTGCGGATCGGGTTGCCGTCGGCGTCCAACTCCTGCTGGCCCTGTTCGCTGCCCTCGGCGGGCTTGGCGGCGGGCGCGACAGTACCGGCGGCGACCACCGGCTCGTCAAGCTCGCCGTCCTCGCCCATCTGGTTGCCGAAGGTGGTTTCAAGGTCGATCACGTCGCGAAGAAGAATGTCCTCGGACAGAAGTTCATCGCGCCAGATCGTGATGGCCTGGAAGGTCAGCGGGCTTTCGCAGAGCCCGAGGATCATGGTGTTGCGACCGGCCTCGATCCGCTTGGCGATGGCGATTTCGCCTTCGCGGCTGAGCAGCTCGACAGAGCCCATCTCGCGCAGGTACATGCGCACCGGATCGTCGGTGCGGTCCAGCTTTTCGGTCTGGCCGGACCCCAGCGCGACCTCACCCGCCTTCTTCGTCTCGACGAGGTCGGTGGCACCCTTGTTGTCGTCGTCCTCGGCCTCTTCCTCTTCGGTGACCTGGATGCCCATTTCCGAAAGCATCGACATCACGTCCTCGATCTGGTCGGACGAGACCTGATCCGGCGGAAGCACCTGGTTCAGCTGATCGTAGGTGATGTAGCCGCGTTCCCGCGCCTCTGCGATCATCTTCTTGACCGCCGCCTGGCTCATGTCGAGGCTGACGTCGTCGTCCTGAACATTATCGGGCTTGGCGTCTTCGTTGTCCTTGGCTGCCATGCGGCTCTCCTGATTCGGGATAGCGGGCGATTCGAATTGATCCGACTCAATAGCGTGATTGAGTGATTCGCACACCCGTTCAACCCGTTTTCTTTACCTGTTCGTCACCGTGAAGACGCTATTTGCGCCCTTTCTCGAACTTGATGGACGCGAAAAGCGAATCACGACGCTTCAGCTCGTCCCTATCCAGATGCGCCCCGTTGGGGGCGACCTCGTATTCTCCGCTGCCCTCGTCGTTCAGCTTGCCCGCGCGGGCGCGGGCGATAGAGGCTTCGCGCAGGCGCCAGGTCAGCGCCTCGTCGGCGAGATCCTCCAGATCCTCCTCGGCTTCTTTCAGCTCCGCCTGCCAGCCGCGCCGCGCTTCCAGCTTGGCCAGTTCCTCGGCCACGGTCAGACGCGCGGTCTCGGCGTTGCCGGGCGCACGGATGCAGGGGATTACAGCCACATGGCGTGCCCCCAGAAGGGTTTCAAGCCCCCCCGGTCCGATTGCCTCTATCGCGGCGTCATTCATGCGATCGGGATCGGCGGCGGCGCGCAGGATGGCGTCGCGCAGGGCGGCATGGTCGGGATCGCTGCAGGGCATGTCTTCGAGCTGATGCTCGAACTCCAGCGCGATGCCGGGCGCAGAGAGCACAGCGGCCAGGATCACCGCCTCGCGCAGCCGCTGTTCGGCGGCCTCGTCGCCGGTGGCGAGGAACGACGCCTTGGCGGTCGGGCTGGGCGGTTGCGGCGGCGGAGGCGCCCCCCAGACGCGTTTCTGGAACGGTCGGCCCTGCCCGCCGCCCTGCTGCTGCGGCCGCCGCGCGCGGAACAGTTGCCAGCGCAACTCCTTGATTTCCTCGCCGTAATGGCGCCGCAGGCCGGGGTCCTTGATCTGTGCGATGCGGGCGCGCAGCGACTTGTCCAGCGCCGCCTTGCGTTCGGGGCTGTCGAAGACCTTGCCCTCGGTCTCTTGCCGCCAGAGCAGCGCGACCATGGGCATGGCCTCGTCCAGCACCTTGGCCACGGCCTCGGGCCCCTCGGAGCGCAGCAGGTCGTCCGGGTCCTTGCCCTCGGGCATCACGGCAAAACGCAGGCTCTGGCCCGCCTCCATCAGCGGCAGGGCAAGGTCGATGACCCGGTAGGCGGCGCGCAGGCCCGCCTTGTCGCCGTCCAGCGCGATCACCGGCTCGTCGGACATGCGCCACATCAGGTGAAGCTGCGCTTCGGTCACGGCCGTGCCCAGGGGCGCCACGGAAGAGGCGAAGCCCGCTTCGGATAGCGCGATCACGTCCATGTAGCCCTCGGCCACGATCAGCCGCCCGCCGCGTCCACAGGCCTCGCGCGCGGGCGCCATGTTGTAGAGGTTGCGAGACTTGTCGAACAGCAGGGTTTCCGGCGAGTTCAGATATTTGGCATTGTCGTTCGGGTCCATCGCCCGCCCGCCGAAGGCGATGGCGCGGCGCCGCCCGTCGCGGATCGGGAACATGATGCGGTTGCGGAAGACATCGTAGGGCGCGCGGCCCTTGTCGGATTTCTTGACCAACCCGGCAGCCAGCAACAGGTCCAGCGACACGCCCTTGCCGACCATGTGTTCACGCAGGCTTTCCCAGCCCGGCGGGGCAAAGCCGATCTCGAAACGGTCCAGCGCGGCCGCGTCCAGCCCCCGGCGGGCAAGATAGGCGCGGGCCTCTTCGGCGGCGCGGGTCTTCAGTTGCAGGCGGTAGAACTGCACCGCCTGCTCCATCACCTCGGCCAGCTGGGTCCGCTCGTCGGCCTTTTCCTGCGCCTTGGGATCGCGGGCGGGCATCTCCATCCCGGCCTCCTGAGCGAGGATCTCGACGGCTTCCATGAAGCCCACGTTCTCTGTCTCGCGCACGAAAGAGATGGCGTCGCCCTTGGCGTGGCAGCCGAAGCAATAGTAATAGCCCTTGCGGTCATCCACATGAAAAGACGCGGTTTTCTCGTGGTGGAAGGGACAGGGAGCCCATAGATCTCCCTTGCCGGGATTGGACTTGCGCTTGTCCCACAACAGCTTGCGCCCGGCCACGTGGGACAGGCTTGTGCGGTTGCGCAGTTCATCCAGAAATCCGGGTGGGAGACTCATGCCCCCTAGTATGGTCCGATGGGGTCCCGTGTCCAGCCGGGGCCGGACCGGATCAGAGCGCCTCGCACTGCGTTTTCCAGGCCTCGCCGACCGCCGGGGTCAGCTGCTCCGGCGGCAGCGCATAGACCCACGCGGCCAGCTGGTCGCCCACGCCCTTGCCCAGTTCCGCGACAAGGATCTTGCTGGCCTCTGCTTCGGAAGTCCCGGCAACGCGCCCGTCGACGGCCTGCATGACCACCGCGGCGGCACGGTCGCAGTCGTAGTCTTCGGCAAGCACGGGTGTGGCGGCCAGCAGCAGGGCGGCGGTGAGGAATCGGGACATATCGGTACTCCGGAAACAGACCCCGGTGATCTAGTGCCCGGCCTGCCACGCTGCAACACCCGCGGCGGCATCGGCGAATTCATGCACAAAGCCATACGCCCAGAGCCCGCCCCGAACGGAAAACAGGGCCAGTCAACCGGCCCTGTTTCGCGGGATCACGGTCCCGATGCGTCACCCGGCGGCGCGGTCGGAAGACGGCTCAGTCCTGCCAGACGATCTTCGGCGCAAAGCGCGGGCGGGTGAAGCCGAAGTTGTAGAACAGCCGCGTCTCGTTCAGCCCGGGTACGGCGAAGGGCGGGTTGTACTCGGTCTCCGTCTCCACGACGATCACGCGCTCATTGTGCAACATGTTCGGCAGCTTGGTATAAACGTCCGCGAGCTCCCGGTTCCCGAGCGCGTCGAAGGCACCGCGTGTCTTGGACCATTCCGAGACATACTTGTCCTCGGTCTCGTTGTAGCGCACCAGCGTCACGCGCAGCGAATAGGGGCCATCGGAGCGGGTCAGAAACTCCATCACCTCGACCATGCCATCGAGGTAGCCGTAGTCGATCGGATCGGTCTCGCGCGACAGGGCGTCCGAGATCGTGTAGGCCGCCTTGACGTTCAGGCTTTTGTACCGGAACGCGTCGTGCAGCGAGAAGGTGGCGGCCAGCACGGACAGCAGAAGCGGAACCCAAAGTACGGTCTCGACGGCGATGGTGCCGTCCTCGCGGCGGGCGAACCGGCCCAGACGGGATGAAATCACTCGCAGCATGTCACGTTACCTCGGTTCCTGGACGAAAGCGGAGTTCACGATCAACTGCGAATATCCGTTCTCGTCCTTGGTGAGCGCCTTGCCGAGGGCAGTGGTCGGCAGGATCGGCTTGAACTTCAGGCAGGCGCGGATGAGCATCAGCTCGTTGTCCTGCCCGGCTTGGAAGGTGCGCACAGGGCGCGGCGTCTCTTCGGCATTCTGGCAGTCGGCGTCATGCGGCAGGACTTCGAAGTTGCGGGGATCGACCTGACGCATCTCCAGCCGAAGGTTGGATTCGCAGTCTCCCATCACCGCCTCGGCACAGATCACCGCCTTCACCTCGCTGTAGGCGGGGATATGCCCGGTCGAGAGGCGGATTTCCCGCGTCGCAAGGTCGACGCCGCGTTCCAGCATGGTGTGGCGCAGGTTCAGGACCGCGATCTCGATTCCGGCGGCGAGGATCAGGAAGAAGACCGTGAAGTAGAAGGCGAATTCCACGGTGGCGTTGCCGTCTTCCTCGCGGCGGAACCGCGTGACGTACTGGGTCAGTCGGGACATCATTGGATCAACCTCAGGTTATTGATCTGGCGAGCGACAGTGTCGAATGCGTCTGAAATCTCGGAACCATTGACCCGGAAAAAGTGGCTGTCGGAGGACGCACACCGGCGCATGTCTTCCGCCCCCGCGTTGTTGGTTTCGAAGGCAATGGTGAACACCGTGACACCCCGTTCCTTCGCCAGCGCACATTGCTTCTGAAGGTTGGAGACATTGGTCGACTTGGGGGACATCATGTAGTAGCTTCCGCTCCCCTGCGTCTGCAGGGCAACCTCACCGTTGATCGAGGCCTTGGGGTCGTTCGGGCGATACTGCTCGGTGGTTTCCCCATCCGTCATCAGCACGACGTATTTTTCCGTCTCCTGGTCGTGCCAGTCGATCGGGCGCCCTTCGAAGCTGGGATCGACAAGCCCGTTCGCGATCAGATGGCTCAGCTCGTCGCGGTTCTCGGGATCGAGCAGCGCCAGGGCGTATTTCATGCCGTACTGAAGTCCGGTGCCGTCATGCATGCGCATCTGTCCGATGAAGTCGACGAGGTGCTGGCGGTCCGAGGAATAATATTGCACCGCGGTATCCTCTCCGGGGCACCAGCCCCAATCCATGACTTCCTGATCGTAGGGCCAGAAGTTGAAGTGCGGGATGTAGTCGTCGGACAAGGGCATCTGGGTCGTGTCGAACTCGTCGGCGTAGATTTCGATGCAGGAGGACGGCATGTTGACGTTCTGCTTCTTCTTCTGCTGCCCCGGCGGGACATCGGGATCGTCCGACTGGTAGTCGGGATCGGCGGCATCCTCGGTGCCGGGGTTCGGCTCTTCGTAGAGCCCGTTCCAGTGCGTGAAGTCGACCTGGCCGTAGCTGTAGGTGTTGCCGGGGATCCTGCCCTTGTTCTTGGTCGGACCAAGATCCGCTTCGGGACCGTTTTCGTCCCCCTTGACCTGAAAGTAGAGCGTCTTCTGCTTGCCACCCTTGATCGAAGCGCCGAGGAACTGGTCCTTGTCGGACAGGTCGCTGTCCCGCGAGATCAGGAAGGGTACGGCGCCAAGGAAATCGTCGGCGTCGCGCGAGGCGCTGTCCGGGAAATCCTCGATCTTATGCGCGACGTCGTAGATGCCGTCGTCGTCGGTATCGAAGTACCAGACGATGTTGGAAATCGCCTGCTCCCAGGGGGTGAACTTGCCGCCCGGGATCGGGTCGTTGCCGGGGGTCGCCGTCTCGGTCGAGCCATCCGTGCACGACGGATCGGCCTGCCCCTCGTCGTAGTTCTCGGCGTTGTTGTTACACAGGGAACCGCCGGGCGCATCCTGATCGCCGTTGCCCCAGCCGTTGTTCTCGTTAATCTTCGGACGCTCGCCGCGGAAGTAGTCGAACAGGATGTCGCCGGGGTTCACCGAGCCCGCGAAAGGCACCAAGTTCAACGTCGTGACGCCGTTGCTTTCTTCCGACATCACCTTTTCCACAAAGGCCTGCGCCGCGGGGCGCATGTTGTCCATGCGCCCGTTGTTGCGCATCGAGCCCGAGATATCGAGCACCAGAGAAATCTCGACGTTGGCGATCTTCTCTTCCGCAACCGCGAAGGCGGGTGCCGTCAGGGCGTCGATGCCCGACATCTGAAGAAACAGGGTGCCCATGTCGGCCTTGCCCGAGGCCTCGACCGTCCGGAAGTTCAACCCGCTGTCCGTCGAGATGCTGGCAACCACATCGCCGAGGCCCGCCTTGGTCATGTAATCGTTGACCACGTCTTCGGGGGTCTGCTTCTGATCGAGGTCCGCCGCCGCAAGAACGGCACGGTCCATGGTGGTCTGCATGGTGGCCCTGACCGCTTCAAATCGCATGAGGTCCACCGAAGCCCCGGTGATCCCGATGATCAGCACCAGCATGAAGATCGAGAAGACGGTGATGTTCCCCGCTTCGTCGCGAATGAAGCCCCACTGCGCCCAGCGTCCACTTGTATCGGCCATGTCTTGCTCTCCGAAACGCGACGGTCCCGCCGCCAACCAGAGAATGGTTAATGGGGCATTTGGGCAGGATTGAGCGGAAATCCGCGGATAAATAAGGCGATTTGATGGACGAGGCCCTCGCGCCGGTCTCGACGGGATGGACGGCTGCCCCGGTCATTGGATGAGCCTCAGATTGTTGATCTGGCGGGCAATGGTGTCGAAGGCGTCGATGATCTCTGCACCCTCGACCCGGAAGAAGTGGCTGTCGGACGAGGCACAGAGGCGCATTTGCTCCGCCGCCGTGTCACCGGTTTCGAAGGCGACAGTGAAGACGGTCACCCCCAGAGACCGCGCCAGTGTGCATTGCGCATAGAGGTTCTGGACGTTGTGCGCGGACGTGCTCTGGACATGGTAATCCGGGCTGCTCTGCTCCAGCAGCTCCTCGACACCGTTGATCGGCGCGCGCGGGTCGTTCGGGCGGACCTGATCCGTCACCATGCCATCGGTCATGACAACGATGAACTTCTCGGTATCGGGATCGTGCCAGTCGATGGGCCGCCCAAGGTAGGCCGGGTCCACCAGCCCCTGCCCGATCAGGTAGGCCACGTCGTCCCGGGTGTTCGGGTCCAGCAGTGACAGGGCGTATTTCATGCCGTATTGCGCGCCGGTTCCGTCGTGCATCCTGATGCCGTCGATGAACTGCGTCAGGTGATCGGCATCCGAGGAATAATACTGGATCGCCGTGTCGTCTTCGGGGCACCAGCCCCAGTCCATGACCTCCGGGTCGATGGCCCAGTGTTGGAAATGCGGCAAATAATCGCGCGATCCGGGCATGGCGGTGGCGGCGAAGTCGCTGTCGGGGATCTCGACGCAGGACGAGGGCATGTTGATCCGGATCGTTTCCGCTTCGTCCGCCACGTCCTGCACCAGCCCCTCGTTCGGGTCGGTGTAAAACGGCGCCCAGTGGGTCTGGTCGATACTGGCATAAGAAAAGGTATCGCCGGGGATCCTGCCCCTGTTCTTGGTCGGGCCCAGGTCGTAGGATGGCCCGTTCTCGTCGCCCTTGACCTGGAAGTAGGCGGCCTTCTGTGTGCCTCCCTTCACCGAGGCGCCAAGGAACTGACCCGGATCGGTCAGCTCGGGGTCCTGCGCAATCAGGAAGGCGACGAAGGCCGCAAAGAAGTCGTCCGCATCGCGCGGCGCGCCTTCGGGGAAGGCCTCGACCTTGTGAGCCACGTCGAAGATGTCGTCCCCGTCGGTGTCGAAGTAGAACACCACGTTGGATATCGCCTGTGTCCAGGCGGTGAAGTACCCCTCGGGCGCGGTGCCATCGCCGCCGCAGGCGGGATCGGTCGCGCCTTCATCGGCGTTCTCGGCATTGTTGTTGCACAGCGACCCGCCCGGCGCGTCCTGATCGCCGTTGCCCCAGCCGTTGTTGCCCTTGATCCGCGGGCGCTCTCCGCGGAGATACTCGAACATGGTGCCGCCGGGGTTCACAGAGCCCGCGAAGGGAATCAGGTTCAGCGTCGTGACCCCGCCACTGTTGTCGGTCATGACCTTTTCGACAAACCCCCTGGCTGCGGGCTTCATGTTGGTCATGCGGTCGTTCCAGCGCATCGACCCAGAGATATCCAGCACCAGCGAGATCTCGACATTGGCGATGCGCTCTTCGGCGGTGGACAGGGCCTGCGCCATCAGCGAGTCGTGGCCCGAGATGTGCAGGAACATCGTGTCCAGATCGGCGCCCGCCGTCGCGGTGACGACGCGCTCGTGAAAATTCTGGTCGATGCGCACGCCGGTCAGGTAGTCGGCCAGCCCCGCCTTGGCGACATAATCAGCGACCACGTCGGCGGGCTGCTGCTCTTGATCCAGATCCGCCGCCGCGAGAACGGCGCGATCCAGCGTCGTCTGAAGACGCACCCGCGACGCCTCGTGCCGCATGAAATCGACCGAAGCCCCGGCCAGCATCAGCATCAGGACGGTCATAAGGGTCGAGAGGATCGTGATATTGCCGTCTTCTGCGCCGATGAAGGGCAAGGGCCAAGCGTAGCGCCGGTTCATGGCGTCTCTCCTGTCTGGCCGCGCCCCCTGCGGCATCTCTGCGTGTCGAATGCCTTTTTCGGATAGGATTCGGTCTGCAAGCCGGGAAGGTTCGTGGCGAAACCGGGGCGAAAACCTCTGATTTTCCGAAAGTGCCCGATATCTTGTGCAGGATGTCGGGCGACAACGTACCTTACCCCAGCTGCATTGCGCGGCTGGGGATGCGGCCTTTCCAGGCACGCCGGTCGGGCGGTCAGGCCCCGCCGAAAGGGGACCCCTGTCGACCGGGACAAGGCTGTTTGATCGGTGGAGAACCGGCCTGCGGCGCAAAACCCGCGCCGCGCGAGAGAGCGCAGGCCGGACGCCGCAGGACAGGCAAGGCATGCCCCGCGAGGCGTCGGGTCCGAATGCGCCACCCGAGGGGCCGCCCGATTGCCAAAGCCGGAAGGCCCCACAGGGCAGGCAATGTAAAACCGCCTGCCCCGCCCGGTCTTCCTGTCAGGGCTAAAGCCCCTTGGCGCGGTAGCTGGCCGCGACCCGGTCGATCGCCACGATATAGGCGGCGGTCCGCAGGTCGGTCACGTCCTCGCGGCCATGCCAGACCGCGCGCATCGACTGGTAGGCAATCCGCATGGTGTCATCGAGGCCCGAGCGCACCAGCTCCAGCTCGTCCGCGCCCTTCAGGTACTGCGCCTTGAAATCCGGCGTCATCGACCATGCGTCGCCAAGATGCCGGTCCAGCCGTTCCAGCTCGTTCACGATCAGCTGGTGGCGCGCCTCTTCCTGACGGCGCTGCATCCGGCCAAAGCGGATGTGGCTGAGGTTCTTGACCCACTCGAAATAGGACACCGTCACACCGCCCGCGTTGGCATACATGTCGGGGATGATCACCACGCCCTTCTGGCGCAGGATGTCATCGGCCCCGGCGGTGACCGGGCCGTTGGCGGCCTCGACGATCAGCCTGGCCTTGATGTTATGCGCATTGGTCAGGTTGATGACCCCTTCCAGCGCGGCGGGGATAAGGATGTCGCAATCCTCTTCCAGCACCTTGGCGCCCTCCGCGATGCAATTGGCCGCCGGGTAGCCCGTCACGCCGCCGTGCTTCACGATCCAGTCGCGCACCGCCTCGATATCCAGCCCGGTCGGGCTGAACAGTGCGCCGTCGCGCTCGATGATGCCGGTGATCACGCAGCCGTCCTGCTCTGACAGGAATTTCGCCGCGTGGTAGCCGACGTTGCCGAGGCCCTGCACGATCACGCGCTTGCCGTCGAGCGAGCCGCTCAGGTTCGCGGCGGCGATGTCCTCGGGGTGGCGGAAGAACTCGCGCAGGGCGTATTGCACGCCGCGGCCCGTCGCCTCGACCCGTCCGGCGATGCCCCCGGCGTTCAGCGGCTTGCCGGTCACGCAGGCGCGCGCGTTGATATCGGTGGTGTTCATCCGCGCGAACTGGTCCGCGATCCACGCCATCTCGCGTTCGCCGGTGCCCATGTCGGGAGCGGGCACGTTCTGCGACGGGTTGATCAGGTCGCGCTTGATCAGCTCGTAGGCGAAGCGCCGGGTGATCTGCTCCATCTCGTGCTCGTCCCAGGCCCGGGGATCGACACAGAGCCCGCCCTTCGACCCGCCGAAGGGCGTTTCGACCAGCGCGCATTTGTAGGTCATCAGCGCCGCCAGCGCCTCGACCTCGTCCTGGTTGACCTCCAGCGCGAAGCGGATGCCGCCCTTGACCGGCTCCATGTGTTCGGAGTGGACCGAGCGATAGCCCGTGAAGGTGTGGATCTGTCCGCGCAGCCGCACGCCGAAGCGCACCGTATAGGTGGCGTTGCAGACGCGGATCTTGTTCTCCAGCCCCGGCGGCAGATCCATCAGCGCCACCGCGCGATTGTACATCAGATCGACGGACTGGCGAAATGTCGGTTCGTTCGACGGCAACACGGACATGGTGATCCTCCTTTGGAACACGCCGCCATGCTGATGGACAACTGCTGCGTCAGTTTGGCGACGTCGCGGTCAGCCTAACGTGAAACCCCGCCCGCCCCCAACCGGGTTTTCGCCCGAATTCACCGCACAACCTATGCGAAAGTGCTAAGAATTGTCCGGGCAGGCGGAACAATGACCATCCAGAACCCCGGATCGTTCATAAATTTATGAGCAATTTTAAGACATTACAGATAAAAGCGCCCAAATTAGGCCACGTTGGGAAGGCATTTTTCAGGCTGAGAGAGGCAAGCCCCCGCCCTGTTTTGAACTCGGGGGACCGCTTGTGAGAAAGGTGCCTGATATGGCCAGAAAACAATATATTTCATCCGCTCTGCGGAGCAGCGCGCTTGGCGGTATCGCCGCAATTGCAAAGAACCGCGTCCGGCATTTCGCCGCCGACCAGTCCGGCAACATGTCCTATGTCGCCATCGCAGGCTCTCTGGTCATGCTGGTCTTCGGCGGCATCGGCGTCGATATGATGCATGCCGAGCTGAAACGGAACAAGGTGCAAAACACGCTGGACCGCGCGGTGCTCGCGGCGGCGAACATCGACAACGAAATGGACCCGACCTTTGTCGTCAACGACTATTTCCGCGCGATGAACATGGCCGACACGCTGTCCTCTGTCGAGGTGCAGCAGGGCATCAACTCGAAGCGCGTGACCGCCAGCGGCGAAACCACGATTCCCTCGAACTTCATGTCGCTGATCGGTGTCGACACGCTGGCGGCGGCGGGCCGCGCCCGGGCCGAAAACGCCGGCGCGCTCATGGAAATCTCGCTTATTCTGGACATCTCCGGCTCCATGTCGGGGCAGAAGATCGAACAGCTCAAGACCGCAGCGAAAAGCTTTGTGGACATGGTGCTGGGCGAAGGCGGCGCGGAGTCGAACGTCACCATCTCGATCGTGCCCTACAACGCGACCGTGAACCTTGGCGACAGCTTCTCGCAGTATTTCCGCCTGGAAGGGCTGCACGACTATTCCCATTGTGCCTGGTTCAACGCGGCGGATTTCGACACCACAGAGATCGACCCGAATGCGACGCTTGGGCAGATTTCGCACTTCGACCTCTATGGCAACGGTCAGGGCGCGCCGGAACTGTCCTCTCCGTGGTGCTACACGGGCGAGACGGCGGCGATCGTTCCGCACAGCAGCGACCCCGATGTTCTGAAGGCGCGTATCGACGCCTTCCAGGCGCAGGGCAACACCGCCATCGACCTCGGGATGAAATGGGGCCTTGCCCTGCTCGATCCGACCATGCGCCCGGTGATGGAGGACATGAACCGCGACGGGTTGGTGCCGGATGTGGCGGCGATCCGCCCCGCGGCCTATGAAGACAATCAAACGATGAAATTCGTGATCGTCATGACCGACGGCGAGAACACCCAGCAATACGACCTGAAGGGCCACAACAAGTCCGGCATGTCCAATGTCTGGATCGACGACCGCGGCACGCCGGATACCGGCGATGATCGCTACTCGATCCGGCTGAACAGCAGCACCTTCTTCTGGCCGCATCTGAGCAGCTACCAGAACCCCTATCGCAGCGGCCCCTACAGCCATGTCACCGGCGGCGCCGTCAGCGTCCTCGGCGATGTGGTGACCGATCTCGGCCTTGCGACGGCTCTTGGCCGCACGCTGGCAAGCCTTGCCCCACCCACGCCGGGCAACGCCAACTGGGACGACGGCATCTGCGGCGACGACGCCGACGATTACAACGGCGGTGTCTGCCGCGAGCCGATCCCGCGCCGCCTGTCCAACGCCGAGCTGAACGGCCGGATCAAGACCACGGCACGCGCCAACAACTGGTACTGGCGCATGTATCAGGACGGTCGGGTCAGCTACAGCACCTACCAGAACGCCTATTACGCCTGGGAAACCAGGGTGAACGCGAACCAGGCCGACGACCGCCTCTCGACCGTCTGCGGCGCGGCCCGCACCAACGGCGTGGTGATCTATTCCATCGGTGTCGAAGCGCCCTCGCGCGGCCTGCAGGCCATGAGAGACTGTGCCTCGTCGCCCTCTCATTACTTCGACGTCAGCGGGGACGAGCTTGAAGAGACCTTCAACTCTATCGCGACCATCCTGACCCAACTGAGGCTGACCCTATGATGCGTTTCGCCCCCACCCCGCTGCGCCGCTTCTGCAAGAGCGAAGAGGGCACCATGCTGATCCCCTTCGCCATCTGGATACCGGCCTTTGTCATCCTGATCGTCTCGTCGATCGAGCTTGGCACCGTCACCATCCGCCACACGGCGCTGGAACGGTCGCTGGACATGGCGGTGCGCGATCTGCGCATCGGCACCGGCGCCGACACGCATGACGCCCTCAGGGAGGACATCTGCAGGCGCACTTCCGTCCTGCCCGGCTGCATGACGTCCCTGCAACTGGAGATGATCCCGCTGAACATGGCGGGCTGGGTCGACCCGCCCGCACGCGCGGACTGCGTCGACAAGTCCGAAGAGTTCACCCCGCAGCGCAATTTCATCCATGGCGGCGGCGGCGCGGTCATGATGGTCCGGGCCTGCTACAAGTTCCGCCCGGTGACGCCGATTTCCAGCTTCAACGCCCATGTGGCCAAGGATGACGACGGCTATACCGGCATCGTGTCGACCGCGGCCTTCGTCACAGAACCGAGCTGAGGAGAGCCCCCATGTTCAAACACCTGCTTCCCCTCGCGCGGCTGCGTGCCTTTTCCAGGGACACCCGCGGCTACGTAACCGTCGAGGCGATGATCGTGCTGCCCGTCCTGCTTTGGATTTTCGGCGTGGGCTGGGTCTATTTCGACGCCTACCGCCAGCAAAGCGTCAACCAGAAGGCCAATTATACCATCGGCGACATGCTCTCGCGCCAGACCGACCCGATCGGCGACAGCTACATCGACAGCGCGTTCAACCTGCTCAGGCTGCTGAACAAGGGCGCGGAGCCGGATACCTCGATGCGGGTGACCGTGGTCCAGTACCGCGCGGACAGCGACAGCTGGCGTGTACAATGGTCCCAGGCACGCGGCGGCGGTTCGGCCCTGAGCACGGCAGACATGACCGATTACGCCGAGCGCCTGCCGGTCGTCAGCGACGCGACCCAGCTGATCCTCGTGGAAACATGGGACGAATATGCGCCCGTCTTCCAGGTTGGCCTTGGCGACTTCACGATCAAGACGTATTCCTTCACCGCCCCGCGCTATGCCCCGCAGCTGGTCTGGTCGAGCGGCGCCGAGGAGAACGCCTGAGGCAACGGCGATGCGGACGCGCCCGGCGGATTGCCGTGCACCGTGGACGCCGAGAACCGGACCAACTGTGACCAGTGACCAGTGACCAGTGACCAGTGACCAGTGACCAGTGACCAGTGACCAGTGACCAGTGACCAGTGACCAGTTTGGTTCTGTCGGGCCCGCTGACCAAGCCTGTTTTTCCGTGATCCGCTTCGGATCATGGGTACGGACAAGGTCAGCGGGCCCGTCTTCCTATTCCGCCATTGCAAAGAACCATGGCCAGCCGGTGTCGCAGGGAAAGGCAATCCTGCGCGCGGCACATGGCGCTGGTCGCCATGCCTATGCGCGGTTCCGGGCCGGATCACGCGCAGGCCAAGACCATTGCCGCGCACAGGATGGCCGAAAGCGACAAGCGGGCCTGCGTCGGTCCCCGACCCGCCTGACCTGACCCAGTGTCAAGGCTCATGACATCCGTGGCGCGGCGGAAGGCTCGGCCCCGGCACCACCGGATCGCGCTCGGCTCGGGCAATCCGGCCAGGAAGGCCACTCGCACCGCGACACGGCCCGTCCCGCAATCGCGGCGGGGGCTTCGCGGCCCCGCCGCCGGGACCTGCGGTTCAGCGCGGCGCCTTGCCGTCGCGCTCCAGCACCTTCATCGTCAGGATGTCGGCCAGCGGCTTGGTCTGCGAGGCGGCGGTGACGCCGCCGATTGCCACGCGGCGCCCCAGCCGCCACCACAGCCCCGGACGCCAGACCCGCCGCCCCGGCGTCTTGAGCAGGATCACGAAACCGTTCGACGGCTTCAGGGCAAAGGTGCCGCGATCGACCTTGTCGATATCCGCGATCAGCGCGACCTCGGTGCCGTCGCTGTCGATCAGCCCCTTCTCCGTCAGGATCAGGGCATGGGCCGTGCTTTTCCACATGAGATGCCCCAGCGCCACGCTGGCCACCCCACAGCCGACAAGGAAAGCCTGCCAGAGGAAGTCCGCGGGCGGCATGGCGAAGGCCATGTACAGAAACAGCCCGCCCAGCCCGACCAGCGCCCCCACACCGATCACGCGCCGCGAGGGCGAGGTGGTCAGGCGGGTCAGTTCTTCGGTATCCATGTGTGGGGGCCCTCTGGTCGGAATACTCGCCGGTGCATAGCCCGAGGCCCCGGCCGGTTGCAAAAGAATTCCCGCATGACGCCGGTTGCGAAGCCCCCCGAAAGGCGGGAAGCTGACCGCATCCAACCCTGCCCGCCTCACTGCACATCTCGCCAAGGACCCAGCCCACACCATGCCCCGCAACGAGTCCTGACCGCGCCCGCGACAAGACCCCGCCCGCTTTGGCACAGGACGGCGGGCCGAGTGGAGCGCCCGGAGGACCAGCGCCTCATCCACCGCCCACAGGAGGATCGCATGCCCGCCCGCACCATCGACACACCCACCGGGCCCTTCGAGATCGTCGAGGAGGATGGCGCCATCACGCGGGCGACGTGGCAGGGGGGCGGGGCGCGCGCGGAAAGTCCCCTGCTGGCCGAGGCCGAAGCACAGATCACCGCGTACTTCGAGGGCGCGCGGACCCGCTTCGACCTGCCGCTGCGGGTGGTGGCGGGCCCGTTTCAGCGCCGCGTCTGCGCCGAGATCGCGGCGATTCCCCATGGCGAGACGCGGACCTACGGCGAGATTGCCGCGCGGTTGGGCAAACCGGCGCAGGCGGTGGGACGCGGCTGCGGCGGAAACCCGATCCCGCTTCTGATTCCCTGTCACCGCGTCCTTGGCGCAACCGGACTGGGCGGATTCTCGGGCGGTGTGGGGGTGGAGACAAAAGTCTGGCTGTTGCGGCACGAAGGCGCCGCCGGGCTTCTGATCTAGGCGCGGAGGGGGCTCTGCCCCCGCCTTCGGCCCCCCGAGGGTATTTGGGGCACAGAGAAGAGCGGGAGGGATCTGGCCCTGGCCGGTCGCGCCGCCCGCTGGCGCAGGCAGGCCCGATGCCATCAGGCGCCGCCGGGCGCCTTGGCGGGCGGGATCAGTCCCGGCGCGGGTCGCGCGGGTAGACGCCGAGGATGTTCAGCATGTCCGTGAAGTAGTCGAGTTCTTCCAGCGCGCGGGCCACGGCGGGGTCCTCGGGGTGGCCCTCGATGTCGGCGTAGAACTGCGTGGCGGTGAAGGACCCGCCGACCATGTAGCTTTCCAGCTTGGTCATGTTGACACCATTGGTGGCGAAACCGCCCATCGCCTTGTACAGCGCCGCCGGAATGTTGCGCACCTGAAAGACGAAGGTCGTCATCATGCCGTGGTCGCCGCGCTTTGCGAAGTTCGGCTCTGGCGCCATCAGCAGGAAGCGCGTTGTATTGTGGGCATGGTCCTCGATGTGGCGGGCCAGCAGGTGCAGCCCGTTGATCTCTGCCGCAAGGTCAGACGCCAGCACGCCCTGATCGCGGGCGCCCGAGGCGGCGAGTTCCGCGGCAGCCCCGGCGCTGTCGGCGGCGGCCTCGCCCCGGATGCCATACTGGTCGAGGAACGCCCGGGCCTGCGGAATCAGCACGGGGTGGGCGCGCACCTTGCGCAGTTCCTCGATCTGCACGCCGGGCAGCGCCATCAGGCTGATATGCACGCGCACGAAGGCCTCGCCCACGATCCGCAAACCGCTTTCCGGCAGCAGGCGGTGGATATCCGCGACGCGCCCGTAAGTGGTGTTTTCCACCGGCAGCATGGCAAGGTCGGCCCGCCCCTCGCGCACCGCGCGGATAACGTCCTCGAAGGAGCGGCAGGGCAGAACATCCGAGCCGGGGCGTGATTCCACGCAGGCCTGGTGCGAATAGGAACCCAACTCTCCCTGGAAGGCGATCCTCTCGGCCATGGCGTCTTTCCTGTCGTTCCGGCCCGGTCGGGCGATTGGTCGCGGCTTCTATACCTTGCGACAGCCGAAGGAAAGCCGTAGATACCCGCCCGACAGTAGCTATACAGCGAACAGGGCCCTTCATGTTTGACACCATGACCACCACCAAGATCGTAGGCGGCGTCTGCGGCACCTTCCTGATCTACCTCATGAGCAAGTGGGCGGCCGAAGAGCTGTATCACGTGGGCTCGGACGGTCACGGCGAAGAGCATGCCTCTGCCTATGTCATCGAGGTGGCCGAGGGCGGTGCAGAGCCCGAGGAAGAAGTTCCCTTCGAAGAGATCTTCGCCGCCGCCGATGCCGGCGCGGGCGAACGCGTCTTCGGCAAGTGCAAGGCCTGCCACAAGCTGGACGGCACCAATGCCACCGGCCCGCATCTCGACGGCGTCGTGAACCGCGCCATCGGCTCGGTCGACGGCTTCGGCTATTCGGGCGCGCTTCAGCAGGTCGGTGACAGCTGGACGCCGGAGAACCTGAACGCATTCCTCGCCGATCCGCGCGGGACCGCCTCTGGCACCACCATGAGCTTTAACGGCCTGCCCAAGGTCGAGGATCGCGCCAACGTCATCGCCTATATCCAGAGCATCGGCGGCTGAGACCGGCGCAGGTCAGGAAACAGGGGCCGCTCCCATTCGGGGGCGGCCCTTTTTGTTTTATGCGGGGCGCGATCACGCTCATTTCATAGGGCCGCGCTCGCAATCTCACCTTGAATGTGGTCAAGGGCTGCACTTAGCTTAAAATTAACCAAAAAAAACGTGACATGGACGTGGCGCCACGCGCCGTTCGCCCAGAAGGGAGACGCCGATGACCATCCGACTGAGCCGCCCCCCGGCCCGCCCGACCGCACGCGCGCAGACCCTGGCCCGGCACCGGCCCGACCTGCGGCCCTGGATGGGCGGGGCGCTGCTGATCGGGGCGGCCCTGCTGGCGGGCGCGGCCTTCGCGCAGGACGAAGAGGTCACCGAGGCGCATGGCTATTCCTACTTCGGCGAGCTGAAATATCCGGCGGATTACCAGCATTTCGACTTCGTGAACCCGGATGCGCCGAAGGGCGGCGCGCTGGTCGTGGCGGGCACGGGCACCTTCGACAGCCTCAACCCCTATACGGTCAAGGGGCGCGCCGGCGCGCTGACCACGGTGCAATACGACAGCCTGATCGAGTCGACCGAGGACGCGGTGGGCGAGTACTACTGTATCCTCTGCACCTCGCTGGAATATCCCGAAAGTCGCGACTGGGTGATCTTTCACATGCGCGAGGACGCGACCTTCTGGACCGGCGAGCCGGTGACCGCGCATGACGTGGTCTACAGCCACAAGCTGTTCATCACCGAGGGCCTGCCCTCTTACGCCGCCGCAGTGTCAGAGATGGTCACCGGCGCCGAGGCGCTGGACGATTACACCGTCAAATTCACCTTCAATCCCGAGATGTCCAGGCGCTCGCGGATCGAGACCGTCGGCGCGACGCCGGTCTTCAGCAAGGTCTGGTTCGAGGAGGACCGAGAGAACCGGCGGCTGGACGCGCCGCGGCTGGAGGTTGCGGTGGGTTCCGGCCCATACAAGCTGGACAGCTACGAGATCAACCGGCGCATCACCTATGCGCGGCGCGACGACTACTGGGGCAAGGACCTGCCCTTCAACAGGGGCCGCTACAACTACGACCAGATCCGGATCGAGTATTTCTCGGACCAGACCGCCGCCTTCGAGGCCTTCAAGGCGGGTGAATACTACTTCACCGTCGAAGGCGACCCGAAGCAATGGGCCACCGCCTACAGCTTTCCGAAGATCGACCAGGGCGTTGTCGTCAAAGAGGAAATCCCAGACGGCAGCCCGCCGAACCCGACCGGCTTCGTCTTCAACCTCGGCAAGGAAAAGCTGCAGGACAAGCGTGTGCGCGAGGCGATCGCTTTGGCCTTCAACTTCGAATGGACAAACGAGTCGCTGCTGTTCGGGCTGTACACGCAGCGGTCTTCCTTCGTGGAAGGGACGCATATCACCGCCGAGGGTGTCCCCGAGGGCGAGGAACTGGCCTTCCTGCAGGGCCTCGGTGACGTCGTGCCCGAGGAAATCTTCTCGGAGCCGGTCCGCCAGAGCCACAGCTCGGACGCCGCGCGGCTGGGGGACCGGGGCAACCTGCGCAAGGCCTCGCGGCTGCTCAGCGATGCGGGCTGGGACGTGGGCGACGACGGCATCCGCCGCAACGCGGCCGGGCAACGGCTGACGCTGACTTTCCTGATCCCGTCGAACATCGAATCCTCGGTCGAGGGCATGCACGAGACCTTCGTGCAGAACCTCCAGCAGATCGGTGTCGCGGCCTCGGTCGAAAAGGTCGATCCGGCGCAATACACCAACCGCCGCCGCGACCGCGATTACGACATGCTCTATTCCACCCGCTACTCGACCTTCCTGTCGACGGGCGGCGGTCTCAGCCAGATGTACGGCTCGAAAGAGGCTGCCTTCAGCCTCTTCAATCCCGCCGGCCTTGCAAGCCCGCTGGTCGACGCGATCATCGCCGCCTCTTTCGAGGCGCAAAGCCAGGACGAGACGGATGTGGCCCTGAAGGCGCTGGACCGGGCCATGCGGCACGAGTTCTTCGTGATCCCCACGGGTTATATCGCGGACCACTGGGTGGCCTATTACGACATGTACGAATACCCCGAGACCCTGCCGCCCTACGACCTTGGCTACCTGTCGTTCTGGTGGGTCAACCCCGAGAAGGAACAGGCACTGCGGGACGCGGGTCAGATCGACTGACATGGGCGCCTACATCCTTCGCAGACTGCTGCTGATCATCCCCACGCTGCTGGGGATCATGATCGTCAACTTCACGCTGGTGCAATTCGTGCCCGGCGGCCCCATCGAACAGATCATCGCCCAGGTCGAAGGCCAGGGCGATGTCACCGGCGGCTTCACCGGTGGCGGCGGCGGGGCCGAGCTGCCCGGTGACAGCGACTCCGGCTATGCCGGGGCGCGCGGCCTGCCGCCGGAGTTCATCGAAGAACTCGAGAGAGAATTCGGCTTCGACAAGCCGCCGCTCGAACGCTTTCTGAACATGATGTGGAAATACATGCGCTTCGACTTCGGCGAGAGCTACTTCCGCTCGATCTCGGTGGTCGATCTGGTGCTGGAAAAGATGCCGGTCTCGATCTCGCTGGGGCTGTGGTCGACGCTGATCGCCTACATGGTCTCGATTCCGCTGGGCATCCGCAAGGCGGTCAAGGACGGTTCGGCCTTCGACTCGTGGACCTCGGGGCTGATCATCGCCGCCTATTCGATCCCCGGCTTCCTCTTTGCCATCCTGCTGCTGGTGCTCTTCGCGGGCGGCAGCTACTGGCAGATCTTTCCGCTTCGGGGGCTGACCTCGGACAACTGGCATCAGCTGGGCTTCTTCGCCAAGATCGCCGACTACTTCTGGCACATCGCGCTGCCGGTCCTGGCCTCGACCATCGCGGCCTTTGCCACGCTGACGCTGCTGACCAAGAACAGCTTCCTCGACGAGATCAAGAAGCAATACGTGATGACCGCCCGCGCCAAGGGCCTGTCGGAGCGCGGCGTGCTCTACGGCCACGTCTTCCGCAACGCCATGCTGATCGTGATCGCGGGCCTGCCGGGCGTCTTCATCGGCGTCTTCTTCGGCGGCTCGATCATCATCGAGACGATCTTCTCGCTCGACGGTCTGGGCCGGCTCGGGTTCGAGGCGGCGGTGGCGCGGGATTACCCGGTGATCTTTGGCACGCTCTTCGCCTTCGGCCTGATCGGCCTGCTGATGGGGATCATCTCGGACCTGATGTACGTGCTGGTCGACCCCCGGATCGACTTCGAAAAGCGGGAGGGCTGAGATGAGCGTTCATGCCACGCCCCCTACCCCCGAGGACCGTCCCGTCGCGGCGGAGCCCGTACCCGGCGCCACCGTGGCGCCCAAGCCGCCGCGCGGGCGCTTTGGCCTGTCGCCGCTGAACCAGCGGCGCTGGAGGAACTTCAAGAAGAACCGCCGCGCGCTGTGGTCGCTGTGGATTTTCTCGTTCCTCTTCGGGCTGTCGCTCTTCGCCGAGTTCATTGCCAACGACAAACCCATCGTCGTCAGCTATCGCGGCGAAACCTACATGCCGATCTTCAACTTCTACCCCGAAACGACCTTCGGCGGCGACTTCCGCACCGAGGCGCAGTACCGCGACCCAGAGGTCCAGTGCCTGATCGTCACCGGCGGGCTCGAGGATTGTTTCGACGACCCCGAGGGGCTGATCGTGCAGGCCGATCAGGGCACCGTCGTCAGCGACGATTTCCAGAAGGGCTGGATGCTCTGGCCGCTGATCCCCTACAGCTACAAGACGCCGGTCGAACGCCCCGGCGCGGCGCCGCTGCCGCCCAACGTGCTATCCTTCGGCGCGCATGAGGGCGGCTTTCACTACGGCCTGTTGCCCACAGCACAGCGCGGCGACAACCTGCTGGGGACCGACGACACCAAGCGCGACGTAATGGCCCGGATCATCTACGGCTTCCGCCTGTCGATCCTCTATACGCTGATCGTGACCACCGCCGCCTCGGTTCTGGGCATCATCGCGGGCGCGCTGCAGGGCTATTTCGGCGGCTGGCTGGACCTGATCTTCCAGCGCTTCATCGAAATATGGAGCGCGACGCCCGGCCTTTACATCATCATCATCATGTTCGCGATCTTCGGGCGAAGTTTCTGGCTTCTGGTCATATTGGCGGTGGTCTTCGGCTGGACCGGCCTCGTCGGCGTGGTGCGGGCGGAATTCCTGCGCGCACGCAACCTTGAATACGTCCGCGCGGCAAAGGCGCTTGGCGTGTCGAACTGGACGATCATGTTCCGGCACATGCTGCCCAATGCCATGGTGGCCACGCTGACCTTCCTGCCCTTCATCATCACCGGCACCATCGGCGGGCTGGCGACGCTGGACTACCTCGGCTACGGCCTGCCCTCCGACGCGCCCTCGCTGGGGGAACTGACGCTTCAGGCGAAACAGAACCTTCAGGCGCCGTGGCTGGCCTTCACCTCTTTCACGGTCTTCGCCGTGATGCTGTCCCTGCTCGTCTTCATCTTCGAAGGCGTGCGGGATGCCTTCGACCCCAGAAAGACCTTCTCATGAGCGCCGTCCTTCAGGTGAAAGACCTGCGTGTCAGCTTCACGCAGGACGGCGCAACCACGCAGGCGGTCAAGGGCGTCAGCTTTGACGTGGGACGGGGCGAGACCGTGGCGCTGGTCGGCGAAAGCGGTTCTGGCAAGTCGGTCACGGCGCTGTCGACGGTGTCGCTTCTGGGCGAGTCGGCGCATGTCGAGGGCTCGGTGCTCTACGAGGGGCAAGAGATGATCGGCGCCGATGACGCGCGCCTGCGCGCCGTGCGCGGCAACGACATCAGCTTCATCTTCCAGGAGCCGATGACCTCGCTGAACCCGCTGCACACGCTGGAAAAGCAGATTGCCGAAAGTCTCGAACTGCACCGGGGGCTGAAGGGCGACGCAGCGCGCAAAAGGATCGTCGAGCTGCTGACCCGCGTCGGCATCCGCGACCCGGAAAGCCGCCTGTCGGCCTATCCGCACCAGTTGTCGGGCGGGCAGCGCCAGCGGGTGATGATCGCCATGGCGCTGGCCAATGGCCCGGACCTGCTGATCGCGGACGAACCCACGACGGCCTTGGACGTGACGATCCAGGCGCAGATCCTTGAACTGCTGGCGGAACTGAAACAGTCTGAGGACCTCTCGCTGCTGTTCATCACCCACGATCTTGGCATCGTCCGGCGGATCGCCGACCGGGTCTGCGTGATGAAGGACGGCGAGATCGTCGAACAGGGCCCGACGAAAGAGATCTTCGACAACCCGCAGCACCCCTACACCATCAAGCTGCTCTCCGCCGAAAGCACCGGCACACCCGACCCGGTCGAACCGGACGCCGAGGAAATCGCCCGCACCGACAAGCTGAAGATCTGGTTCCCGATCCAGCGCGGGCTGATGAAGCGCACGGTGGGCTACGTCAAGGCGGTCAACGAGGCCTCTATCGCCGTGCGCGCGGGCGAGACGGTGGGCATCGTCGGCGAAAGCGGGTCCGGCAAGACCACGCTGGCGCTGGCGATCATGCGGCTGATCGGATCGGAGGGCGGCATCACCTATCGCGGCGAGGATGTCCGCAAGTGGTCCACGCGCGAATTGCGGCGCCTGCGCTCCGAGATGCAGATCGTCTTTCAGGACCCCTACGGCTCACTCAGCCCGCGCATGACCTGCGAGCAGATCATCGCCGAAGGGTTGCAGGTGCACGGCGCGCCGGACAACCGCCCGCACCGGGAACACGTGGCCGAGGTCATGACAGAGGTCGGGCTGAACCCCGCCACCATGCACCGTTACCCACATGAATTCAGCGGCGGGCAGCGCCAGCGCATCGCCATCGCGCGCGCCATGGTGCTGCGGCCCCGGCTGGTGGTGCTGGACGAACCGACCAGCGCGCTGGACATGACGGTGCAGGTGCAGATCGTGGAACTTCTGCGCGACCTTCAGCGCAAGTACGACCTTGCCTACCTCTTCATCAGCCACGACCTGAAAGTCGTGCGCGCCATGTCCCACAAGGTCATCGTGATGAAGCAGGGCGACGTGGTGGAATACGGCGCGGCCTCCGAGGTCTTCGATACGCCACGCACCGAGTACACGCAGACGCTGCTGGCCGCCGCGCTGGACAAGGCGCGCTGAGAGAGGGCGGCCCACCCGCCCCCTCTCAACCCCCTCGCTCCCTCCCCGGGATCAGGTTGCAATATCAGATGGCCGAGGAATGCCCGGCCTTGCTGAGATCGTAGGCGTCGAAACTGCGCGCGATCATCCGTGTCAGGGGTCGCGCCTTCACGGGAACGAAAAGCCCGTCTCCGGTGACCTGCACCTGTCCCTTGAAGGCAGCCTCAGCCTGATGAAGCATGGCAAAGAGCGCATCCCGCGACAGGCTGAAGTCGCGCAGGATCTCGGCCGCGTCGATGCGAAAATCGCACATCAGCGCCTCGATCAGGCGGCCGCGCAGGCGGTCCTCGTCGGTGAAGACATGGCCCCGCGCGGTCGAGAAACGCCCCTCGCGGATCGCCGCGACATGGGCCGAGGTCGCCGATGCGTTCTGTGCGAAACCCTGCGGAAAGCGCGAGATCGACGAGGCGCCGAGGCCGATCAACGCCGTGGCGGTGTCGTCGGTATAACCCTGGAAGTTGCGCCGCAGCTTGCCGGTCTTCTGCGCCACGGCCAGCCCGTCCCCGGGCGCGGCAAAGTGGTCGATGCCAATCTCGGCGTAGCCGTCCCAGACAAACAGCCGCCGCGCCGTTTCGAAGAGGTCGAGCCGCTCTTCCGGCGTGGGCAGAGCATCCGAGGGGATCATCTGCTGGCGCTTGGCCATCCACGGCACATGGGCGTAGCCGTAAAGCGCCACGCGGTCGGGCGCGAAGGACAGAAGCTTCTGCACGGTCTCGGTGATGCGCGCCCGGGTCTGGTGCGGCAGGCCGAAGAGGATATCGGCGTTCAGGCTGTGAACGCCGCGCGCGCGGATCATGTCGACCGCGCGCCGGGTGATCTCGAAGCTCTGCTCGCGCCCGATCGTCGCCTGGATGTCGGGGTCGAAATCCTGCACCCCGATGGACGCCCGGTTCATGCCGCCCTCTGCCAGCACGTCCAGCCGCGCCTCGTCGATCTCGTTCGGGTCGATCTCGACCGAGAACTCGGCGCCGGGCGCAAAATCCGCCACCTCGGCGATGGCCGCGATCAGCCGCCGCATCAGCTCGGGCGTCAGCAGCGTCGGCGTGCCGCCGCCCCAGTGCAGCCGCGACAGGCGGATGCCCTTCGGCAGATGCCCTTTCAGCAGCGCCAGCTCGGCCTCCAGCGTGGCGACGTAGCTTTCCACGGGCGACAGTGTCGCAGTCCCCTGCGTGCGGCAGGCGCAGAACCAGCACAGCCTGCGGCAGAACGGCACATGGATATACAGCGAAATCTCACCGCCCTCGGGAAGCGCCTGAATCCATTGACCAAATCGGCCCGGATCAACGTTTCCGGCAAAATGCGGGGCGGTCGGATAAGAGGTGTAGCGCGGCACTTTGGCATCGAACAGACCAAGGCGCCCGAGTTGTGTTCGTGTATCCATACGGGTAGGGTTACAGGACATCCCGGACGGGTTGCCTTGACGCAGATCAAACGGGGGTTTGAGCCATGCTAAACGAACGAGATCTTGCCGCGCACCAGGATTGCGAAAGCTGCCCGATCCGGCATCGCGCCGTTTGTGCACGCTGCGAGACCAACGAGCTCGAACGCCTGGAAGAGATCAAGTATTACCGCAAGTTCGAGGCCGGGCAGACGGTGATCTGGTCCGGCGACCGGATGGAGTTCGTGGGATCGGTCGTGTCCGGCATCGCCACCCTGACCCAGACGATGGAGGACGGGCGCAGGCAGATGGTGGGCCTCTTGCTGCCCTCGGATTTCGTCGGGCGCCCGGGCCGCGGGACCGCCGCCTATGATGTCGTCGCGACCACCGACCTGGTGATGTGCTGTTTCCGCAAGACACCCTTCGAAGACATGATGCAGAAGACGCCGCACATCGCGCAGCGCCTGCTGGAGATGACGCTGGACGAACTGGATGCGGCGCGGGAATGGATGCTGGTTCTGGGCCGCAAGACCGCGCGCGAGAAGATCGCCTCGTTGCTGTCAATCATCGCGCGGCGCGATGCCACGCTGAACCAGCGCGGCACCGAGGGGCCGCTGGCCTTCGACCTGCCGCTGACGCGCGAAGCCATGGCCGATTACCTCGGCCTGACGCTGGAAACCGTCAGCCGCCAGATCTCGGCGCTGAAGCGGGACGGCGTGATCGTGTTGCAGGGCAAGCGCCACGTCACGGTGCCGGACATGGCCCTGCTGCTGGAAGAAGCCGGAGACGACTCGGATGGCGGTGTCTTTGCCTGATCGTCTGCCCTTTCAGACATGGGACGTCTTCACCGACACGCGCTTCGCGGGCAATCCGCTGGCCATCGTCGATCAGGCGGACGGGCTGGAACCGGCGCGGATGCAGGTGCTGGCGCGCGAGTTCAATCTGTCCGAGACCATCTTCGTGCAGACCCCGGACGACCCGGGCCATAGCGCCAAGGTGCGCATCTTCTTTCCCACGGCCGAAATCCCCTTTGCCGGGCACCCGACCATCGGCTGCGCGATCTTCCTTGCCACCCGCGCCGCCCCCGAGGGCGATTTCGAGACCGAGGTGACGCTGGAAGAGCAGGCCGGGCTGGTGCCGGTGCGGGTCTGGCGCCGGGGTGGATCGGTACAGGCGGAATTCGTCGCACCCGTGCTGCCCCATGCCCCGGCGGCGGGCGCGGTTCCCGAACCGGCGGAGCTTGCGCGCGCATGCGGTCTGACGCCGGAACAGGTCGGCTTTGGCAACCATGCGCCGGGGCTGTGGCAGGGCGGCCCGGCCTTCCTTTACATCCCCGTCGCCGATCCGGACGCGCTGGCCATGGCCCGCCCGCAGGAACCGGCATGGTCCGACGCCCTGCAGGCCGCCGGTGTGAATAGCGCCTATCTTTATACCCCACAGGGGGGCGGCTACCGCGCGCGCATGTTCTCTCCGACCGCGGGCATCCCCGAAGACCCGGCGACCGGCTCTGCCTCGGCCATTCTTGCGGCGCAGCTTCTGGCCAGCGGCGCCCTGCCCGAGGGCGAAACGCGCGTCGCCTTGCAGCAGGGCGTCGAGATGGGGCGCCCCTCGCGCATCGGCCTGACCGTGGTTGTCACGGCGGGCGCCGTTGCGCAGGTGCGCGTCGCGGGCAGCGCCGTTCCGGTCAGCGAAGGCCGGATCGCCCTGCCGGATCGGCCCTGAGGGCGCCCCGCCGGGCGGCCCTGCCCCGGTGCAGGCCCCTGCCCCCAGCGGCGCCCTGTCATGCTGTTCTCGATGCCGCTGTGGCAGGGAGGGGCATCCCCTGCCCCGCAGGTCTCAGGCTTCCGCCACGAAGACCGGAGAGAACCCGCCAAAGATCATGCGCTTGCCGTCAAAGGGCATCGACAGCCTCTCCCAACGCTTGTCCGTCGACATGCTGGCATGACAGGCATCGACCGCCGCCTTGTCCCGCCAGACCACCCAGGCAAAGACGATCTTCTCGTCGGGCTCGCGCTTTACCGCCATCGGGAAAGAGGTCACCTCGCCCTCGGGCACATCCTCTTCCCAGCACTCCCAATGGGCCAGCGCGCCGTATTCCTCGAACAACGGCCAGGCCTCTTCGGCGCTGTCGATATAGGCCTGTTTGTTGGCCTCTGGCACAGCAGCGACGAAACCCTGTACGTAGGACATGATGACACACTCCCTTTCCCATGTGTTGCCCCGAGCCTGCATCGGAAATAAGTTGATATCAACATGAATCTCGACATGCACCCCGATCTGCCGATTTCCGCCACCCTCGAGGTGCGCGACCGCTGCCTGTGTTTCCGGGCGCAACGCGCGGCGCGGGCCTTGGCGCGGCGCTTCGATGCGGCGCTGAAGCCCTTTGGCCTGTCGAACGGGCAGTTCTCTATCCTGATGGCGATAAACCGGCCAGAGGCGCCGCGCATATCGGAGCTTGCGCCCTTCCTTGCCATGGACCGCACGACACTGACCGCGGCGCTGAAGGTGCTGGAGCGGCGCGGACTGGCCGAGACCAGCCCCGACCCCGACGACAGGCGCGGTCGGCGGCTGCACCTGACCCGCGCGGGGCAGGAGCTGCTGATCGCGGCCCTGCCGGTCTGGCGCGACGCGCATGATGCGCTCGACGCCGATCTCGTGGGGAACGGGATCGACGTCGAAACGCTGGCGAAGGCTCTTCTCTCCCTCGCCTGAGGGCCGGGCCTTTGGCACCGGCCTGTAACGCGCCCTGCCCGGCGACAGGGCCACCCCGCAGGCGCCCGGGGCGCCGCTGGGCCATGCCAGGGTCCGGGCGCGTCAGTGCGCCATCAGCACCGGCACCTGCGTCTGTTCCAGCATCGAGCGGGTGGCACCGCCAAGGATCGCCTCGCGGAACCGCGAATGGCCGTAGGCCCCCATGACCACCAGATCCGCATCGACATCCGTGACATGGCGCAGCAGCACATCCGCGACTCGCGGCATGGTCTTGGACAGCACGTCGACCTTGGGCCGCACCCCGTGCCGGGCAAGGAACTGCGACAGCAGGCCGCCGGGGTCGGAGCGGGTCGGCCCGTGCTGCGGCGGGTCGATGACGACCACATGCACCGCCTTGGCCTGCGTCAGCAGCGGCAGCGCGGCACGCACCGCGCGCATCGCCTCGCGGCTTTCGTTCCACGCGATCACCACGCGCTCGGGCTGCGGCTTCACCGTGACGCCATCGGGCACGATCATCACCGGCACCTGTCCTTCGAACAGCGCGCCCTCCGTCACCGGCTCCAGCTCTATGCCGCGCTCCTTGCCATAGGGCTGCGGCAGCACCACGAGGTCGGCGAACCGCGCATGCGCGGCGATTTGGCGCCCGATATCGGCAAGCTGCGCGACACGGTGATCCACCGCCCAGCGCAGATCCTCCCGCTGCAACCGCTCCTTGGCAAGGCCTGCAAGCTCTTCTGCCTCTGCGTTCGCGCGGCTCAGGGTTTCCTGAAGCACCATCGCGTTGGCACCGGCATAGTAATAGCCGGTCTGGGTCCGGTCGACGCCGAGGCATATGACCTCGAGATGCGCGTCGTGGCCTTGGGCAAAAGCTGCGGATTGGCTCAGGGTGCTGTCCAGCAGGCCGGTGTCGGTCAGCGCGGTCAGTACGCTCTTGTATGTCATGACACACCTCCAGGTTGTCGATAGACATGAGGTTATCCGCCCGGCGCGGATGCCACCTTGACGCGTGTCAAAACGCAGGGCCCCATTGCTTGATGCAGATCAAGGCTTTGTTGATGCCGACAGCGCAGTAACGGCACCAGTCAAAGAATGCCTGCGCGGCAGCGATTCTGTGCAGGACAGACGAAGGGACGAAACATGTTGAATTATCTCAAGCTCATCGTGCTTGGCCTGATCGCGATTTTCGCGATGATCGCGGCCAACTATGCACGCGATGTTGCTTACATGGTCCATGCGATCATCATCCTGCTGATCTCCGCAGGGATGTTCGTCTGGGTCCTGCGCAACACGGATGAACCGGCGCCCCTGCCGGCCAATCAGAACGAATACATGGACGGGGTGATCCGCTACGGCGTCATCGCCACCGCCTTCTGGGGCGTGGTGGGCTTTCTCGCCGGTACTTTCATCGCCGCCCAGCTGGCCTTTCCGGCGCTCAATTTCGACTGGGCCGAGGGCTATGCCAACTTCGGGCGGCTGCGGCCACTGCACACCTCGGCGGTGATCTTCGCCTTTGGCGGCAACGCGCTGATCTGCACCTCGTTCTACGTGGTCCAGCGCACCAGCGCGGCGCGGCTCTGGGGCGGCAACCTCGCGTGGTTCGTCTTCTGGGGCTACCAGATCTTCATCGTGCTGGCGGCAACCGGCTACCTGCTGGGCTCGACCCACGCCAAGGAATACGCCGAGCCGGAATGGTACGTCGACTGGTGGCTGACCATCATCTGGGTCGCCTATCTCGCCGTCTTCGTCGGCACCATCGTGAAGCGCAAAGAGCCGCACATCTACGTGGCCAACTGGTTCTACCTTGCCTTCATCCTGACCGTCGCCATGCTGCACGTGTTCAACAACCTCGCCATTCCGGTCTCGATCTGGGGGTCGAAGTCCGTGCAGGTCTTCTCGGGCGTGCAGGACGCCATGGTGCAGTGGTGGTACGGCCATAACGCCGTGGGCTTCTTCCTGACCGCCGGCTTCCTGGGCATGATGTACTACTTCATCCCGAAACAGGCCGGTCGTCCGGTGTACAGCTACAAGCTATCGATCATCCACTTCTGGGCGCTGATCTTCCTGTATATCTGGGCCGGTCCGCACCACCTGCACTATACCGCCCTGCCCGACTGGGCCGCGACACTGGGCATGGTGTTCTCGATCATCCTGTGGATGCCGTCCTGGGGTGGCATGATCAACGGCCTGATGACGCTGTCCGGCGCATGGGACAAGCTGCGCACCGACCCGGTGCTGCGGATGTTCGTGATCTCGCTCGGCTTCTACGGCATGTCGACCTTCGAAGGCCCGATGATGTCGATCCGCGCGGTCAACTCGCTGTCGCATTACACCGACTGGACGATCGGCCACGTGCATTCCGGCGCGCTCGGCTGGAACGGCATGATCACCTTTGCCTGCCTCTACTTCCTGACGCCCAAGCTGTGGAACCGTCAGGGCCTCTACTCGCAGGCCATGGTGTCCTGGCACTTCTGGCTCGCCACCATCGGCATCATCTTCTACGCGGCATCCATGTGGGTGACCGGCATCATGGAAGGCCTGATGTGGCGCGAGGTGGATGCCAATGGCTTCCTCGTGAACAGCTTCGCCGACACGGTCAGCGCCAAGTTCCCGATGTATGTGGTGCGCGCCCTGGGCGGGGTGCTCTACGTCGCCGGTGGCCTGATCATGTGCTACAACCTGTGGATGACGGTGAAACGCGCCCCGGCCCTCGAGGCCGGCGCCGCGACCGCCCATGCCACCCCGGCCGAATAAGGAGGACCGGACATGGCTGATAACCCGAAAATCACCGATCCCGCCAAGGACCCCAAGGTCGACCAGCTGGGCGACGGCGTCCCCAACGAGTTGCCGCACCAGTCGTGGGTCTTCAAGCACCACTCGAAGCTGGAGCGGAACGTCACGCTTCTGGCGGTTCTGGCCTTCCTGACCGTGACCATCGGCGGGCTGGTGCAGATCGTGCCGCTCTTCTACCTCGAGAACACCATCGAGGACGTCGAGGGCATGCGTCCCTACACGCCGCTGGAACTGGCGGGCCGCGAGATCTACCTGCGCGAGGGCTGCTACGTCTGCCACAGCCAGATGATCCGTCCGATGCGCGACGAGGTCGAACGCTACGGTCACTACTCGCTGGCGGTCGAATCCAAGTACGACCACCCGTTCCAGTGGGGATCGAAGCGCACCGGCCCGGACCTGGCCCGCGTGGGCGGCCGCTACTCGGACGAGTGGCACGTCGACCACCTGCGCGACCCGCAGTCGGTGGTGCCTGAATCGGTGATGCCCAAATACGGCTTCCTCGAGGATACGCTGCTCGACGGGCGCTACATGGGTGACCTGCTGCGCACCAATGCCATGGTCGGCGTGCCCTACTCCGACGAGATGATCGCCGAGGCGCAGCGGGACTTTGTCGCGCAGGCCGACCCGGACAGCGATTACTACGACGGGCTGGTGGACCGCTACGGAGAGGTCAATATCCGCAACTTCGACGGGGCACCCGGTGTCTCGGAGGCGGATGCGCTGATCGCCTACCTGCAAATGCTGGGCACGCTGGTCGATTTCTCGACCTTCACGCCCGACGCCAGCCGGTAAGGGGCCAGGATGGAGAACTACAGCTTTCTGAGACAGCTGGCGGACAGCTGGGGCTTGCTGGTCATGTTCCTGATCTTCGTGGGCATCATCTTCTGGGCCTTCCGGCCCGGAAGCCGAAAGACCCACGAGGACACGGCCAACATCCCTTTCCGCCACGAAGATCGACCCGCCACACGTGAGGAGGACGGGAAATGAGCGACAAGAAACAGGACGACCTTGACTACGAGACCACCGGACACGAGTGGGACGGCATCAGGGAATACAACAAGCCCTTGCCCAAGTGGTGGCTGTGGACCTTCTACGCGACCATCGTCTGGGGCGTAGGCTACACCATCGCCTACCCGGCCTGGCCCATGGTCACCGGCGCGACCGCCGGTGTGCTGGGCTATTCCACCCGCGCCGAGGTCGCCGAGGAGATCGCCCGCGTCGAAGAGGCCAACGGCCCGATCAACGAAAAGCTCGCCTCTGTCGACCTGGCCGCCATCCAGGACGATCCCGAGCTTCTGAGCTATGCGGGCAATGCCGGGGGCGCGGTGTTCCGCTCGTGGTGCGCGCAATGCCACGGCTCTGGCGCGGCGGGTTCCAGCCAGGCCGGATGGGCGGCGGGCTACCCGAACCTGCTGGACGACGACTGGCTCTGGGGTGGCTCGATCGAGGCGATCCACGAGACCATCAGCCACGGCATCCGCAACGAGACCGACCCCGACGCGCGCTTCTCGCAGATGCCCGCCTTTGGCCGGGACGAGTTGCTGAGCGGCGAAGAGGTCGATCAGGTCGTGAACCACGTCATGGTCCTGTCCGGGCAGGAACCCTTCGACCCCGCCGGGGCCGAAGCCGGGGCAGAGGTCTACGCGATCAACTGTGCCTCGTGCCATGGCGACGACGGCACCGGCGACCGCGATCAGGGCGCCCCGAACCTGACCGACGCGATCTGGCTGTACGGCGGAGACTTCGCGTCCATCCGCGAGTCGGTCTGGAACGCGCGGTATGGCGTGATGCCCTCGTGGTCGGATCGCCTGTCCGAGGCAGAGGTCCGCGCCGTGGCGACCTATGTCCACAGCCTTGGCGGCGGCGAGGCTTCCGAAGCGGAATGACCCGGCAGGCCTGACCGGCCCCGCCGCCCCCATGACGCCCCCGCCCTGCAAGGCGGGGGCGTCTTTGCATGTGCGCCCCCGGCGGCTGCTTGCCCGGGCAAGCAGGTTTTTTCCCCGCCCTTTCGATTGCGTGGAAAATTTTACGAAATCTCAAGATTGTTGGCCGATCACCGATGGATCACAGGATGAGAGCGTGCCATGACCTCTTCGGATTACGGATTGCCCGACCAGCCAGACGCCATGGAAAGGCTGTGCGCGAGCCTTTGCAACCATGCCAACGACGCGGTGGTGCTGACCGATTCCGACCGCCGGATCCTGTGGTGCAACCGGGCTTTCGAAGAACTGACCGGCTACACCCTGGCAGAGCTGGCGGGGCGCGATAAGGATGCGCTTTACGACGCCGCGGGCGAAACCGCCCTGACCGGGCCGCGCTACGGCGGGCCCTCGGGCAGCGGTCTGTTCCCGATGCGTCTACGGCGCAAGGACGGCGCCTCTATCGCGACAGAAATGGCGACCTGGCCCTGGGCTATGTCCGACGGACGGCTCGCCGGACATTTCGCCATCTGCCGCGACACCACCGAGGAAGACCGCCAGCACCTGGCGCGCGACAGCTTTGTCGCGATCCTCACCGACCAGCGGCTGGACGAGCGGACAAAGATCGAGGCGATCCTCGCGCTGGCCTGCGACTACTTCAAGATGCCCGTGGCGCTGGTCTGCGCGCTGGAAGGCCAGACGATGAGCGTCGTGCACGCCAAGTCCTCGCTGATGACGGTCTCTCCCGGCACCCGTTTCGACCTTGGCCAGAGCATGTGCAGCACGACGCTGGCGGTGGACGGGCCGCATAACTTCGCCAATACGGTCGAGATTGGCGAGAACCCGACCTTCCTGTCCTACGGGCTGCGGTCCTACATCGGCAAGAAGCTGTCGGTCGGCGGCCATACCTTCGGAACGCTCAGCCTGTGCAGCCCGCTGGACCGCCCGCATTTCACACGGCAGGATTCGGCGATGATCACGCTCCTGGCCTCGGGAATCGAGCAGCTTCTGGCGACGGAGATGCGGGTTCAGGCGCTGGAATCCGCCGCCACGCTGGACTGGCTGACCGGCGCCAGCACCAGCCGCCAGTTCCGCCAGCATCTGGAAGACACCTTCGCGCAGGTCCGGCGCAACGCCGCGACCGCCAGCCTGATCCTTTTCGACGTGGATCACTTCAAGTCGATCAACGACCAGTTCGGCCACGACATGGGCGACCGCGCCCTGACGGAAATCGCCCGCCGCGCCCGCCGCGTCATCGGCCCCAACCGCAAGCTCTACCGCGTCGGTGGAGAGGAGTTTGCCGTGATCCTCGCGGGCACCGGCGCCGACAGTGCCGCGATCATGGCCGAACGCCTGCGCAAGAAGGTGTCAGAGCAGCAATTTAACGACGACCTGCCGCTGATCACCGCAAGTTTCGGCGTCGCCGAGCTGGACGAGGATCTGGGCAGCGCCGACGCCTGGCTGAAATGCGCGGACATCTCGCTGTATGCCTCCAAGAACAACGGGCGCAACCGGGTGACCAGCAACCGGTCGATCTCTGGCATCGACCTGCCGGACGAGGTGTCGCAGGCGCTTGGGCCCCGGCAGACGCCCGGGTCGAAACGTCCTTTGCGGGTTTGACACAGGTCAAGGTACACCGGAGCCAAGGCTGGCAATCTGTGCGGGCAAGACCGGGCGCCTTCCTCCCGGTCGCGAAACACCCCGCCGCAAGGAACGGGGCGTGATGCGCCGATGCCCTGTCCTGTTCGCGCGTTTCCTGGGGCGTCGGCGCAGTTCCCTTCCGGGCAATCTCCCGGCCCGGGCGGACAGCGAAAGGGGCACCGCATCGCGACGCCCCTTCACGGTTCTCCATCAGCCATGACGGCGGGGGCCTCCCTGACCGGGATCGCCTCGCAGGGCGGGCGCCTGCGGGGCGCAGCAGTGGTGCGGCACAACGACCGCAGGCTCAATCGTCGTAGCCCCGGCGCCCGGCTGCGGAATGCCGGAACGGCAGGTCTTCTTCCAGCCAGTTGAGCTTTGGCAGGTCGTGTCGCGTGGGCCAGCCGCCGCGGCCTTCGGTCCGGGTCGCCGTCATGAAACTTTTTGCAAAAATACCGAACATCTCGGTCTCCTTTCCTGTTCGCCGTGATGCCTTCATCTTGACGAAACGCGACGCGTCATGCGACTCAGCAATATAACCGTCATGTAAGTCAGGCTGACACATGGATTGGACGACCCTACCCTCTCTATCCGCCCTTCGCGCCTTTTCTGCCTACGCGGAAAGCCGTTCGGTGGCCAAGGCCGGGGTCGCCCTGAATGTCAGTCACGCTGCCATCAGCCAGCACCTGCGAACACTGGAAAGCGATCTTGGCGTGGCGCTGCTGGACCGCAGCGGGCGCCGCATGGAACTGACCGCAGAGGGCGAAACACTGGCGCGCGCCCTTCTGGACGGTTTTGGCCAGATCGCCACCACCGTCGAGGCTCTGACCGGGGCGGACGCCACGCGACCGCTTCAGATCTCGACCACGCCGACCTTCGCCTCGGCCTGGCTGATGCCGCGTCTCAGCCAGTTCCGAGAGAAACACCCCGAGATCAGCCTGACCATCGACCCCTCGGCCACCGTCCAGACCCTGGAACCCGGCGGCATCGACGTGGCGCTCCGCTACGGCCGGGGCGACTGGCCGGGGCTGGAGGCCGAGCTGCTGGTGCGCTCTCCGATCGTGGTGGTCGCGGCGCCGACGCTCGTCGGCACCCGCGAGATCTCCAGCCCCGCCGACCTGCGCGAGTATCACTGGCTGCAGGAGCTGGGCACCAACGAGGCCACGGACTGGTTCGCCCTGCACGGCGTCGACCGCGATGCCGGGCACGGCTATGCCTCGCTGCCCGGCAACCTGATGCTGGAGGCCGCCCGCGCCGGTCAGGGAATCGCCATCACCGCAGGGATTTTCGTCGCGCAGGACGTCGAGGCCGGGCGGCTGAGGATTCTCTTTGAAGACACGAGAAAGACAGGCTATTTTCTCGTCACCCGTCCCGGTGTCCTGCGCCCGCCGCTGAAGGCCTTCACCACCTGGCTGCGGCGAGAGGCCCGCCGCTGACGCAGCCGTGACCGAAAACCTGCCTCACAGAGTCAGAATTTGATACAGGTCAAGGCTGAGTGCGGGCCATGGCGCGACAAGGGCCCGAACGACCGACGTCAACGGAGCGAATCCACCGTGTCCGACAGCAATACCCCCGCCCCCTCGCTTTATGCCGCGCGAGAGCCGATCTTCCCGCGCCGCGTGTCCGGCAATTTCCGCACCCTGAAGTGGGTGCTGATGATCGTCACGCTGGGCATCTACTATATCACCCCATGGCTGCGCTGGGACCGGGGGCCGCAACTGCCCGACCAGGCGGTGCTGATCGACCTCGCCAACCGGCGGTTCTTCTTCTTCTGGATCGAGATCTGGCCGCACGAGTTCTACTTTGTCGCGGGCCTGTTGATCATGGCGGGGCTGGGGCTGTTCCTCTTCACCTCGGCGCTGGGGCGGGTCTGGTGCGGCTATGCCTGCCCGCAGACCGTCTGGACCGACCTCTTCATCCTCGTCGAACGCTGGATCGAGGGCGACCGCAACGCCCGCCTGCGCCTGCACCGGCAAAAGAAGATGGACCTGCGCAAGGCTCGTCTGCGGGTCACCAAGTGGACCGCGTGGTTCCTGATCGGGCTGGCCACCGGCGGCGCATGGATCTTCTACTTCGCCGACGCCCCGACGCTGCTGCGCGACCTCGTGACGCTGAACGCCCACCCGGTCGCCTATACGACCATGCTGATCCTGACCGCGACGACCTTCTTCTTCGGCGGCTTCGCGCGCGAACAGATCTGCATCTACGCCTGCCCCTGGCCGCGCATCCAGGCGGCGATGATGGACGAGGACACGCTGACCGTGGGCTATCGCGTCTGGCGTGGCGAGCCGCGCGGCAAGGGCAACGTCCGCCGCAAGAAACAGGCCGAGGCCATGGCGGCGGAACAGGCCGCGCAGGCCACCGGACAGGGGCCGGATCTGGCGCAATACGCCGCGACGCCCTACCCCGGGCTCTCGGACGCGCCCGCCGCCGCCCCGGTGGACACCACCGCCTTTCAGGACGGGCCGGGCGATTGCATCGACTGCATGGCCTGTGTCAACGTCTGCCCCATGGGGATCGACATCCGCGACGGCCAGCAGATGGAGTGCATCACCTGCGCGCTGTGCATCGACGCCTGCGACGACGTCATGGCCAAGCTGGGCAAGCCGCGCGGGCTGATCGACTACCTCGCCCTGTCCGACGAGCCGCGAGAGCGCGCCGGCCAAGCGCCGCGCCCGGTCTGGAAGCACATCTTCCGGCCGCGCACGGTGTTGTATACCGCGCTCTGGTCGCTGGTGGGCATCGGTCTGGTCTTCGCGCTGTTCATCCGACCCGAGATCGAAATGTCCGTGGCCCCGGTGCGCAACCCGACCTTCGTGACCTTGTCCGACGGGACCATCCGCAACACCTACGACGTGCGGCTGCTGAACAAGCACGGGGACGACCGGCCCTTCCGCATCTCGCTGGCCGGGAACGAATTCCTGCGCGTCCAGCTGGAGGGCACGCCCTACGAGACGGTGACCGTGCCGGCCAATGAAACCTACCTGCAAAAGGTCTATGTGCTGGCCCCGCGCGGCTCTGACCCGGCAGAATCCGAACGGACAGAGTTCCGGTTCTGGGTCGAGGACCTGACCAGCGGCGACCGCGCCCACAGCGACACCATCTTCAACGGAAGCGCCAACTGACATGACGACACAAGCAAAACGCGAATTCCGCCTGACCGGCTGGCACGTACTGGGGATCTTCGGCGGCGCCTTCGCCGTCATCATCGGCGTCAACATCGCGCTGGCGGTGAATGCGGTCCGCACCTTTCCCGGGGTCGAGACCAAGAACTCCTACATCGCCAGCCAGACCTTCGACGACCGCCGCGCCGCGCAGGAGGCGCTGGGATGGACCGTCCGCGCCGATGCCACGGGCGACCGGGTAGAGCTGGCCATCACAGACGCCGAGGGCAAGCCGGTGCAGGCCGGCCAGCTGACGGCCACGCTGGGCCGAGCCACCCATGTCCAGGACGACCGCACGCCCGATTTCACTTTCGACGGCCGGGCCTATGTGGCGCAAGAGGCGCTGGCGCCCGGCAACTGGAACATCCGCATGACCGCCACCGCCCTCGACGGCACGCCCTTCGAACAGCGGGTCGTGCTGCATATCCGTCCCTGACCACCGGGTGGGTCCGTGACCCACCGCCCCAAGGTTGCACATCCATGACCGCCACGCTTCGCGCCCCCGTTTCCGCCTGCCCCGCCTGCTCTGCCGCGCCCGCCGCAGAGGCGCTGGCAGCGCGCCCCCCGGTGGACGCCCGCCTGACGCTGTCGCTGCCCACGATCCATTGCGCCGCCTGCATGTCCACGGTGGAACGCGCGCTGACCGCGCACCCGCAGGTGCGCGCGGCACGGGTCAACCTGACGCTGAAGCGCGCGACCGTGGATGCCGCGCCCGGCGTGACCGCCGCAGACCTGATCCCGCTGGTCGAGGGCGCGGGCTACGAGGCGCATGAGCTTGACGGCACGGCGCTGAAGGCCACCGCCACCGACCGCGCGGGCCGGGACCTGCTGATGCGCCTCGCCGTGGCGGGGTTTGCCGCGATGAACGTGATGTTGCTGTCGGTCGCGGTCTGGTCCGGGGCCGATGGGCCGACCCGCGACCTGTTCCACTGGATCTCTGCCGCCATCGTCCTGCCCGCCGTGGGCTTTTCCGCGCAGCCCTTCTTTCGCAACGCCCTGACGGCGCTGCGGGCGCGGGCGCTGAACATGGACGTGCCGATCTCGCTGGCGATCCTGCTGGCGGTGGGCACCTCGCTCTGGGAAACCGCGCTGTCCGGCGAACACGCCTATTTCGACGCCGCCATCACGCTGACCTTCTTCCTGCTGACGGGCCGCTATCTGGATCACCGCACCCGCGCCACCGCCCGCTCCGCCGCAGAGGAACTGGCCGCGCTGGAGGTGCCGCGCGCGGTACGCCTCGGCGCCTCGGGCGACGAGACGGTGGCGGTGGCCGACCTGCGGGTGGGCGACCTGATCCGCCTGCGCCCCGGCGGGCGGATGCCCGTGGACGGGGTGATCGAGGAAGGCACCTCGGAACTGGACCGCTCGCTTTTGACCGGAGAGACCCTGCCGGTTCTGGCCGAGCCGGGCCGCGCCATCAGCGCCGGAGAGGTCAACCTGACCGGCCCGCTGCTGGTGCGGGCGACGGCGGTGCGCCGCGACACCTCGCTGGCGCGCATGGCCGACCTTGTGGCGGTGGCCGAGTCGGGGCGGTCGCGCTACACCTCGCTGGCCGACCGCGCGGCCAAGCTCTATGCGCCGGGGGTGCATATTCTTTCGGCCCTCGCCTTCCTTGGCTGGCTGGCCTGGGCGGGCGACCTGCGGGTGGCGCTGAACATCGCCGCCGCGGTGCTGATCATCACCTGCCCCTGCGCGCTGGGTCTGGCCGTGCCCGCCGTGACCACCGCCGCCTCGGGGCGGCTGTTCCGGCGCGGGCTGCTGATCAAGGACGCCACCGCGCTGGAACGGCTGGCGCAGGTGGACACGGTGGTCTTCGACAAGACCGGCACGCTGACCACCGGCACGCCGGAGCTGACCAACCTGGCAGACCTGCCCGAAGAGGCCCTGCGCGTGGCCATGGCGCTGGCGCTGGGGTCGGCGCATCCGCTGTCAAGCGCCATCACCACCGCCGCACAGGCCGCCGGGCTGCGCCCCGAGACCGTGAGCGACATCACCGAGGTGCCGGGCCACGGCACCGAAGGTCTGTGGCAGGGCCGCCGCGTGCGCCTTGGCCGCGCCGCCTGGACCGGGGGGCAGCCCACCGAACAGACCGCCGCATGGCTGGCGGTAGAGGGTGAGGCACCGCGCGCCTTCCTGTTCTCGGACCGGCTGCGCGAGGGCGCCGCCGAGGCGGTTGCCGCCCTGCGCGCCTCGGGCATGACGGTGCTGCTGATGTCCGGCGACACGCCCGCCGCCGTCGAAAGCCTGGCCCGCAGGCTGGAGATCCCGCAATGGGTGGCCGAGGCCCTGCCGCAGGACAAAGCCGCCCGCGTCGAGGCGCTGAGACGCGCGGGCGCCCATGTGCTGATGGTGGGCGACGGGCTGAACGACACCGCCGCGCTGACCGCCGCGCATGTCTCGATCTCGCCGGCCTCGGCGCTGGACGCGGCGCGGGTCGCCTCTGACATCGTGCTTCTGGGCCAGAGCCTTGCCCCCATCCCCGAGGCCCTGACGACGGCGCGCAAGGCGGTGAAGCGCATCCGCGAGAACTTCACTGTGGCGACCTGGTACAATATTATCGCCGTGCCGCTGGCGGTGGCGGGCCTCTGCTCTCCGCTGATCGCGGCGCTGGCCATGTCCGTCAGCTCGATCACCGTGTCGCTGAACGCGCTCAGGCTCCGATAGGAGGGTTCATGAACATCCTCACCTACCTCATCCCGATCTCGCTGGTGCTGGGCGGCGCCGGGCTGGGGTTCTTCATCTACACGCTGCGGTCGAACCAGTACGACGACCCCGAGGGCGACGCCCGCCGCATCCTGTCCGGCGAATACGACGACCGGCCCAAGCAGGATTGAGGGGGCGCAGGGGTCTGCCGCGGATTCCGGGGCGGGCCTTCCAGGGGGCTCTGCCCCCGCGCTGCGCGCCCCCCGGGATATTTCCGGACAGAAGAAGCGGGCTGGGGCGCCTTATGTGCGCCCGAGGATCATGTCAGAGGCCTTTTCGGCGATCATGATGGTGGGCGCGTTGGTATTGCCGCTGCAAATGCGCGGCATGACGCTGGCATCCGCCAAGCGCAGGTTGTCCAGTCCGCGAAAGCGCAATGCGGCATCCAGCGGCGCCTCCGCGCCGCCCATGCGCACGGTCGAGACCGGGTGGAAGATCGTGGTGCCGATCTCTCCGGCGGCCCTTCCGAGGTCTTCCTCGGTCTCGAAGGACAGGCCCGGCCTAACCTCTTCGGGCGCATAACGGGCCATGGCGGACTGCGCCATGATCCGGCGCGTCAGGCGGATCGCATTGGCCGCCGTACGGCGGTCGCCCTCGGTCGAGAGGTAGTTGGGCGCGATCCGGGGCGCCGCGCGGAAGTCCGGTGAGGTCAGCTGCACCGTCCCCCGGCTTTCGGGGCGCAGGTTGCAGACGCTGGCGGTCAGCGCCGGATAGCTGTGCAGCGGTTCCCCGAAGGCACCGAGAGACAGGGGCTGGACGTGGTATTCCAGGTCCGCCGTGGCCACATCGGGGCGCGATTTCGCGAAGGCGCCCAGTTGCGAGGGCGCCATGGACATCGGGCCGCTGCGGCGCAGCGCGTATTCGGCGCCGATCATGGCCTTGCCCCAGAGCGAATTGGCCAGCGTGTTCAGCGTCTTGGCCCCGGTCAGCCGCCATGAGCAGCGCAGTTGCAGGTGATCCTGCAGCTCGGCCCCGACGCCGGGGGCATCGTGGCGCACGGCGATGCCGTGATCGCGCAGCAGATCCGCCGGGCCTATGCCCGAGAGTTGCAGGATATGCGGCGAGCCGATGGCGCCCGCAGACAGCACGACCTCACCCCCGCTGCGCACCTCGTGGCGCTGCCCGTCCTTCTGGTAGGCCACGCCGGTCACCCGCCTGCCGTCGAAGAGCAACCCCGCCACATGGGCGCCGGTCACCACCTGCACGCGGTCCTTGGGCGCGCTGCGCAGGAAGGCCCTGGCGGTGTTCATGCGCCAGCCATTGCGCTGGTTGACGCGGAAATAGCCCACACCCTCGTTGTCGCCGGTGTTGAAGTCGGTGACCTTGGGCAGGCCTTCGGCGGCGGCGGCCTCCATCCAGTCGTCGAGAACCTGCCAGCGCAGGCGCTGGTTCTCGACCCGCCACTCGCCCCCCGATCCGTGGAAATCGGACGCGCCGTCGACGTAATCCTCTGACTTCAGGAAGTAGGGCAGCACGTCGTCCCAGCCCCAGCCGGTCAGACCCATCTGCCGCCAGCCGTCATAATCCGCCGCCTGCCCGCGCAGGTAGAGCATGCCGTTGATCGAGGAGCAGCCGCCCAGCACCTTGCCGCGCGGATAGAGCAGCGACCGCCCGTTCAGCCCCGGCTCCTCGGCGGTGCGGAAACACCAGTCGGTGCGCGGGTTGCCGATGCAGTAGAGGTACCCCATCGGGATGTGAATCCAGTGGTAATTGTCGCGCCCCCCGGCCTCGAGCAGCAGGACGCGGCGCCCGCCCTCGGCCAGCCGCTTGGCCAGCACGCACCCGGCGCTGCCCGCGCCCACAACGATGTGATCCCAGTCTCCCTTCATGCCCGGCCTCCGTTCCCTTGCCACGATACCTTGGCCCAGCCCCGCGCCGAGGTCCATGTCACTCCGGCGCCCTTTCACGATCCGGCGGACGGTGACACCGCATGCCGGAGGGGCGCTTGCGGGGGCAGGCAGGCGGAGACCGGGGCATCCGCCGTCCGAGGGGGCCATTCCGAAGACCGTCAGCCATCACGCCGCCCGGACAACCGCCCCCGGCGCCAGGGTGCGGCGGAAGCCCCCTGTCACACCGGCAGGGCGGTGGTCTTGAACACGGTTCGAAGCGCGAAAGAGGATTGCATCTGCGCCACCCCCGGCAGCCGGGTCAGGTACTGGCGGTGGATGCGGGCGAAATCCTCTGTGTCGGCGGCCACGATCTTCAGGATGTAATCCGCCGTCCCCGCCATCAGGTGGCATTCCAGCACGTCCGGCACCCGGGCGACGGCGGTCTCGAAGGCCTCCAGCACCTCGTCGGCCTGCGCATTGAGCGTGATCTCGACAAAGACCGTGGTCGGCATCCCCAGCCGCCGGGCATCCAGAAGGGCGACGTAGTCGCGCACGTAGCCCTCGGTCTCAAGCCGCTGCACGCGGCGGTGGCAGGAGGAGGCCGACAGGTTCACCGCGCCCGACAGGTCGGCATTGGAAATGCGTCCGCGCGTCTGAAGCACGCGCAGGATACGCCGATCCGTCTCGTCGAGGCTCATATCGCGAAGGGTCCTTTCATCACACCCGAATACAGGCGAAGATTCCACCGCCTCGCCGCGCGACTCTGCACAAATTCGGCATCCATTTGCAAGCAATCCGTGCCATACCGCGCTTTATCAACAGGGAGGACATTTACATGATCATCGGCTGCCCGAAGGAAATCAAACCGCAGGAATTTCGCGTCGGCCTCACGCCCAATACCGCGCGTGAGGCCGTCTCTCATGGCCACAAGGTTGTGGTCCAGTCCGGCGCGGGGGCCGGGTCCGGCTTTCCCGATGCGGATTACACCGCCGCCGGTGCGGGTATCGTGGATACCGCCGAAGAGGTCTTTGCCACCGCCGACATGATCGTCAAGGTCAAGGAACCGCAGGCCGTCGAGCGCGCGATGCTGCGCGAGGGCCAGCTGCTGTTCACCTACCTGCACCTTGCGCCCGATCCCGAGCAGACCAAGGACCTGCTGGCCTCTGGCTGTACCGCCATCGCCTATGAGACGGTGACGGACGCGCGCGGCGGCCTGCCGCTGCTGGCGCCGATGTCCGAGGTCGCGGGCCGTCTGGCGCCGCAGGTCGGCGCATGGTCGTTGCAGAAGGCCAACGGCGGGCGCGGCGTGCTGATGGGCGGCGTGCCGGGCGTGGGCCCGGCCAATGTCGCGGTGATCGGCGGCGGCGTTGTCGGCACCCATGCGGCCCGCATCGCGGCGGGCATGGGCGCGGATGTCACCGTGCTGGACCGTTCGCTGCCGCGGATGCGCTACCTGGACGACCTCTACGGCGGCACCTTCAAGACCCGCTACGCCAGCGCCGGGAACACCGCCGAGCTGGTGGAACAGGCCGATATGGTGATCGGCGCGGTGCTGATCCCCGGCGCCGCCGCCCCCAAGCTGGTGTCCAAGGCGCAGCTGTCGGACATGCGCCCCGGCGCGGTGATCGTCGATGTCGCCATCGACCAGGGCGGCTGCTTCGAGACCTCGAAGGCCACCACCCATCAGGACCCGATCTACGAGGTCGACGGCATCGTGCATTACTGCGTCGCCAACATGCCCGGCGCCGTGGCCCGCACCTCGACCATCGCGCTGACCAACGCGACGATGCCCTTCCTGCTGGACCTCGCCGACAAGGGCTGGCGGCAGGCCTGCGCCGACGATCCGCACCTGCTGGAGGGCCTGAACGTCCACGCCGGCAAGCTGACCTATTACGCCGTGGGCAAGGCGCTTGGGATCGACGTCATGTCGCCGCAGCTTGTCCTGAAGGGCTGAGACCACCCCCGCGCATAGTCCCTCCGCCAGCAGCGCAGGCACCGGACCGGAGGACAGGCGAAAAAAGGCCCCGGATCGCAGCGACGGTCCGGGGCCAGCCCTGTCGGTGGGGTCAGCGGAATGCGGGCAGCACGACCGCGCCCTGATCGACAGGCACACCCGGGCAGGACAGGCAGCCCGGCGTGGGGATCTTGATCTTCAGTTTCGGCTTGGGGTGCAGGATATGGTCCGGCACCTGATGCAGCACCCTTTTGCGGGGCAAGGGGAAGCCGCCCTTGAATTCGGCGGCGGTGGGGTCGGCAAGGGCGCCGGTTGCGCCAAGCCCCAGGGCGAGGGTCATCGGGATCAGGGTCTTCATGGCAACGTCCTTTTCTCTATGTCTTGGTATCGAAGGTTTTTTTATCGAATGCGCCGGAAGCGGCGTGCCCTCACCTGGCGCCAGGTGGCGGTGACATTCCAAATCCAGGCGGCGTTATCCGATGACCGCATCGCAACCCACGGGCCTCACCGGGTTTTCCCGAGGGGCTTGGCCGCGCGTGCAATCAGGTTAGGGTGCCGCCCGACAGAGAAGAGGAAGGGAATCGCCATGGGACTGACAGTCTACCTGTCCGGAGAGATCCACACCGACTGGCGCGAGCGCGTCATCGAGGGCGCCGAGGGGCTGGATGTGACATTCACCGCGCCGGTCACCGACCACGCCGCCAGCGACGATTGCGGCGTAACGATCCTTGGCGCCGAGCCGGACAAGTTCTGGCACGACCGCAAGGGCGCGCTGGTGAACGCGATCCGCACCCGCAAGGGGCTGGAGGACGCCGATGTGGTCGTGGTGCGCTTCGGCACGCAGTACAAGCAGTGGAACGCGGCCTTCGACGCGGGCTTTGCCGCCGCGCTTGGGAAGTCGCTGATCGTCCTGCAACCGCCGGAACACGACCACGCCCTGAAAGAGGTCAACGCCGCCGCCATGGCGGTTGCGCGCGAACCCGAAGAGGTGGTGCAGATCCTGCGCTACGTCCTGACCGGCACGCTGCCGGGCTGAGCCCTGCGGGCCGGGTGCGAAGGGGCAAGCAGGCCCGCCCCTTCGCGCCGGTTCAGGAACCTTCCGCAGGGATTTTCATCCCACGCTGCACGGCGGGCCGCGCCATGAAGCTCTCTACATAGGCCACGGCGCGCGGGTGATCGGCCCAGCCCACCGCCTCTTTCACGCCGTAGAAATCCAGCGCGTTCAGCCAGGGCGCCAGCGCCATATCGGCGATGGAGTAATCCCCGGCAATCCAGTCGCGCCCCTCCAGCCGCGTCTCGATCACGTTCAGCAGGCGCCTGGCCTCGGTGACGTAGCGCTCTCGCGGGCGCGGGTCCTCGATCTCTTTCCCGGCGAACTTGCTGAAGTAGCCAAGCTGCCCGAACATCGGCCCGACGCCGCCCATCTGGAACATCAGCCATTGCGTGACATGGTGACGCTCCGCCGCCGTCGCGCCGCCGAACTGCCCGGTCTTCTCGGCGAGATACAGCAGGATGGCGCCGGATTCGAACAATGCAAGCGGCGCGCCGTCCGGCCCGTCCGGGTCGATGATCGCCGGGATCTTGTTGTTCGGGTTGAGGCTCAGGAATTCGGGGCTTCGGACGTCCGCGTCCGACAGCCGGACGCGGTGCGGCTCGTAGGGCAGGCCCGTCTCTTCCAGCATGATCGCGATCTTCACGCCGTTTGGCGTGGGGAAGGAATAGAGCTGCAACCGGTCGGGATGCCGCGCGGGCCAGCGGGCGTTGATGGGATGCGAGGTAACGTCGAGCATGAAGGTATTCCTTTCGGGAGGCGTTCGACGGGAAATCTAGGCCCCCTTTCCCGTTTTTGCACTTGCCGGATTGTGCGAAGGCGCAGGCCACGTGTTAATGAAACCGGGCGCCGCGTCAAAAGGACGGTGCAGGGGACTTTGGGAAAAGCGACATGATTCAGGAATTCAAGGACTTCATCGCCAAGGGCAATGTCATGGACATGGCCGTCGGCATCATCATCGGCGCGGCCTTTACCGCGATCGTGACGTCTTTGGTCGGGGATATCATCAACCCGATCATCGCGCTGTTCACCGGCGGGATCGACTTCTCGGGCTGGTTCTACCCGCTCGACGGCAACGAATACGCCTCGCTGGAGGCGGCCGCCGAAGCCGGGGCGCCGGTCTTTGCCGTCGGCAGCTTCATCATGGCGGTGATCAACTTCTTCATCATCGCCTTTGTCGTCTTCATGCTGGTGAAGATGGTGAACCGTGTGAAGGCCGCGGCGGAAAAACCCGACGAGGTCGCACCCGAGGTCAAGACCGGCCCGTCGGAGCTGGATGTGCTGCTGGAAATCCGCGACGCGCTGAAACGCTGAGCTTCGGGCATCTTTCACGACCATCAGGCCCCGCCCCTTCGGCGGGGCTTTTTTGTGGAACGGACAGCCCCGGCGCCGCCTCGCGCAAAGCCCTGGCGCGTGCTGTCCCGGACCAGCCCTGACTGCATGGCGGCAATGCGCGGTTTTGGCGCCATGCGCGGGTTGCGGGCCTGTGCCCGCGGCGCTATGACCCGCGCACGTCACCGACTGCCGGGGGATCGGATGCCCAAAGCCCTGAAACTGGCCATCGGAAGCCTTGCCGTGGGCCTCCTCGTCCTCCTGATCAAGACGCTGGCCTGGTGGCTGACCGGCTCTGTCGCGCTGTTGTCGGACGCGCTGGAAAGCATCGTCAATGTGGCGACCGCCGTGGCCGCGCTGGTCGCGCTGCGCATCGCCGCGGCGCCCGCCGATGCCGACCACCCCTTCGGCCACCACAAGGCGGAGTATTTCAGCGCCGTCATGGAAGGCGTGCTGATCGTCATCGCCGCCATCCTCATCCTGCGCGAGGCCTGGGGCGCATGGCAGGCGCCACAACCGATGACCGAACCCGGGCTGGGGCTGGCGCTGGTTGCGGTGGCAAGCCTGCTCAATGGCGCATGGGCCTTCGTGCTGATCCGGCGCGGGCGGGCGCTGCGCTCTCCGGCGCTGGTCGCGGACGGCCAGCATCTCTGGGCGGACGTCGTTACCTCTGCCGGGGTCACGGCGGGGCTTCTGGGGGCGCTGGTCACCGGCTGGCACTGGCTGGACCCGCTGATGGCCGCAGCGGTCGCGGTGCATATCCTCTGGTCGGGCTGGCAGGTGGTGCGCGGGTCGGTCGGCGGGCTGATGGACGAAAGCGTGCCTGAAACAGACCTGGAACAGATGCGCGCGGTGATCTCGGAGCATGCCGATGGCGCGGTCGAGGCCCACGACCTGCGGGCAAGGCACGCCGGTCAGGCGACCTTCGTGGAGTTTCACCTGGTGGTGCCGGGCGAGATGTCGGTCGACAGCGCGCATGACATCTGCGACCGGGTCGAGGCGGCGCTGAAGGCGGCCTTCGAGGGCTGCCGGATCACCATCCACGTCGAGCCCGAGCACAAGGCAAAGCACAGCGGCATCGTGGTGCTCTGAAGCGCCCGCCTTGCCCCGCAGCCTGCCGCCGAACGGCTGGCGCGATGCGGGACGCCGATGTTTCGGGACGCGGCAGGCCTGTCAGGGGTGCGATGTCACGAGGTGGTGACGCAACATTGCAGGAGCCTGCGCGGCGCCGTTTCGCCAGGGTGACGACCGGGCGCCACTGGCGAGGATGGAGGGGGCGCTGCCCCCGCTGCGCTCCCCCGAGAGTATTTGGCCCAAGAAGAAACACAGGGGTGGCGGCAGGTCTGGGCCGCGCGACGGGCGCCGGCAGGCGAAGATCCTTTCTTGCGTATGGGCTGCGCCGGGGGGCTCCGGGGCGGTGGGTCCGGCGCGGGTGAGAGGGCCCGTGCCGGGTCAGGTGGCTGTGCCCGGTGTCATCGATGATCTGCGCGGGCCGGGGCGTCGGCCCTGATCATCCGGGCAGAGAGGGGCGGCCCCGCGCGGGACCGCCCCGGTTTGTTCAGCCGTCCTTGCGGATGGTTTCGTTCTTCGGATCGTAGGGGCTGTCCTCGGTGATCTCGGCATTCCAGAGCGCGTCGAGGATCTTCACCTTCAGCCTGGTGCCGACGACGGCCTGCTCGGGCTTGACGTAGCCCATGCCGATGGACTTGCCGAAGGCCACCGAGTAGCCGCCCGAGGTCAGGCGACCGACGCGCGCGCCTTCCGGCGTATACAGCACCTCGCGGCCCCAGGGATCGGCGTCGTCCGGGCCGTCGATCAGCATGGTGACGCATTTGGAGCGGATGCCGGTGGCCTCCATCGCCTCTTTGCCGTGGAAGTCCTTGGACAGGTCGACGAAGCGCGGCAGATCGGCCTCGAGCGGGGTGGCGTCGCGGCCAAGCTCGTTGCCGAAGGCGCGGTAGCTCTTTTCCTGCCGCAGCCAGTTCTGCGCGCGGGCGCCGACCGGCCTGATGCCGTGCTTCTCGCCCGCCGCCATGAGCTGATCCCAGAGGTAGGCGCCCATCTCGACAGGGAAGTGCAGTTCCCAGCCAAGCTCGCCCGTATAGGCCACGCGGATCGCATTGACCGGGCACATGCCCAGTTCGATCCGGCGCGCCGAGAGCCAGGGGAAGCGCTTGTTCGACAGCGCGGTTTCCGGCTCTGCGTCGCGGATAAGCTCTGCCAGAACGGCGCGCGACTTCGGCCCGGCGATGGCGTAGACGCCCCACTGCGTGGTCACGTCCTGCACGATGACCAGCTTGCCGGTCTCGGCCATGAAGTCCTCGACCGCCTTTTGCAGGAAGTCGCTGTCATAGGCCTGCCATGCGCCCGCCGAGACGAGGTAATAGTCGTTCTCGCCGTTGCGGACGATAGTGTATTCCGTGCGCGTCGTGCCCTTGGACGTCAGAGCATAGGTCAGGTTGATGCGGCCCACCTTGGGCAGCCTGTTGCAGGTGAAGAGGTCGAGGAACTCGGTCGCGCCGGGGCCCTTCACCGTATGCTTGGTGAAGGCGGTGGCGTCGATCAGGCCCACGCCCTCGCGGATCGCCCTGGCCTCTTCGACGGCATACTGCCACCAGCCGCCACGGCGGAAGGACCGCGCGTCGTGGTCGAAGTTCTCATCCGCATCGAGCGGACCGTAGTAGTTCGGACGCTCCCAGCCGTTCACGCAGCCGAACTGCGCGCCAAGCGCCTTCTGCCGGTCGTAGGCGGGGGCGGTGCGCAGCGGGCGGGCTGCCGGGCGCTCTTCGTCCGGGTGGTGCAGGACATAGACGTGGTCGTAAGCCTCTTCGTTCTTCTTCACCGCCCATTCGGTCGTCTGCCAGGCGCCGAAGCGCTTGGGGTCCAGCGAGGCCATGTCGATCTCGGCCTCGCCGTCCACCATCATCTGGGCGAGGTAGTAGCCCGCGCCACCGGCGGCGGTGATCCCGAAGGAGAAACCCTCGGCCAGCCACATGTTGCGCAGGCCCGGCGCCGGGCCGATCAGCGGGTTGCCGTCGGGCGTGTAGCAGATCGGGCCGTTGAAGTCGTCCTTCAGGCCCACCTCTTCGGACGAGGGGATGCGGTGGATGAAGGACATGTATTCCTCTTCGATCCGCTCCAGATCGAGCGGGAAGAGGTCGGCCCGGAAGCTGTCGGGCACACCGTACTGGAAGCGCGCGGGGGCGCCCCGCTCATAGGGGCCGAGGATCCAGCCGCCGCGCTCTTCGCGGACGTACCACTTGGCGTCGGCGTCGCGGATCACCGGGTGCTGTTCGTTGCTCTTGCGGAACTCGACCAGCGCCGGGTCGGGCTCGGTCACGATGAACTGGTGTTCGACCGGGATGGCCGGCGTGCGGATGCCCAGAAGCTTCGCGGTCTTCTGCGCGTGGTTGCCGGTGGCGGTGACGACATGCTCTGCGGTGATGACGATCTGCTCTTCCGAAGGCACGAGGTTGCCACCCTTCTCGACCATCTTGGTGCAGGTCACCTGCCACTCCGAGCCGGTCCAGTGGTAACCGTCCACCTGCCACTTGCGCTCGATCGTGACGCCGCGCTGGCGGGCGCCCTTGGCCATGGCCATGGTCACGTCCGCCGGGTTGATGTAGCCGTCGGTCGGGTGGTAGATCGCGCCCTTCAGATCCTCGGTGTTGATCAGCGGCCAGCGCTGCTTGATCTCGTCGGGGGTCATCCACTCGTAGGGCACGCCGCAGGTCTCTGCGGTGGTGGCGTAGACGCGATACTCGTCCATGCGCGCATCGGTCTGCGCCATGCGCAGGTTGCCCACCACGAAGAAGCCCGCGTCCAGCCCGGTCTCTTCCTCGAGCGTCTTGTAGAACTTGATCGAGTAGTCGTGGATGTGGGTCGTCGCATAGGACATGTTGAAGTAGGGCAAGAGGCCCGCGGCATGCCAGGTGCTGCCGCTCGTCAGCTCGTCACGCTCCAACAGCATGACATCCTGCCACCCGGCCTTGGCGAGGTGGTAGGCAATAGAGGTGCCGACGGCGCCACCACCGACAACAAGGGCTTTGACATGGGTCTTCATCGGGCAGGGCTCCGGCGCTTGCGTTTCAACTCCTTCCTTTTAGCGAATCCATGGCCGCGCGCAGAGCGCACCCGACGCCTGACCGCATGAAACCGACAGAGGTTGCGCCGCCCGGGTCAATCTGCGCCGCAGGGCTGTCCGGCCCGGCCTGCGGCCAACGGCGGATCGGGGCCGCGCGGCACCGGCAGGCCCCGCACCATGGCGACCCGGCCCCCGGTTTTCACGCCGCGCCGCCGCCCCGGCCCCGCTGAGGCCGGTAGCCTGCCCTCGTCCTCGCCCTGCCCCGCCATCGCGGATGCCCCACCGTCACAAAGCGCCGGAAGCCGCGAAAACCCCGCGTGTCCCGGGCCAGCTTCGGCGCCATCACCGATCCGGGCGGCAGGCGCCGCAGGCCCGGTTCGCCCGCCCCCGGCACCGGGCCCGCGTCACGGCCCGCCCGCAAAGCACGCGCAAGACTGGCCTCCGGCAAATCCTTGCTGATTTGCCATGTACGGGGCCTTTCGCATCGTCGGACCCGGGCCTATAAGGGCGACTGGCCCCGGCTGTCAGAGTCGCGGGCCTTTGAGGCAATGGGGCAGGACACAATGTTTGGACTGGACGGACTCATGGGCATGTTCTCTTCGGACATGGCCATCGACCTTGGCACGGCGAATACCCTCGTCTACGTGAAGGGCAAGGGTGTCGTCCTGTCGGAACCTTCCGTGGTGGCGTACCACATCAAGGACGGCCAGAAGAAGGTCCTGGCGGTGGGTGAGGATGCCAAGCTGATGCTGGGCCGCACCCCGGGCAGCATCGAGGCGATCCGCCCGATGCGCGAAGGCGTGATCGCGGATTTCGACACCGCCGAGGCGATGATCAAGGAATTCATCCGCAAGGTGCACCGCCGCTCGACCTTCTCGAAGCCCAAGATCATCGTCTGTGTGCCGCATGGCGCCACCCCGGTCGAGAAACGCGCCATCCGCCAGTCGGTGCTGAGCGCGGGCGCCCGCAAGGCCGGGCTGATCGCCGAACCCATCGCGGCGGCCATCGGCGCGGGCATGCCGATCACCGATCCGACCGGCAACATGGTCGTGGATATCGGCGGTGGCACCACCGAGGTGGCGGTCCTGTCGCTGGGCGACATCGTCTATGCGCGCTCGGTGCGCGTCGGCGGCGACCGCATGGACGAGGCCATCGTCAACTACCTGCGCCGCCAGCAAAACCTTCTGGTCGGCGAATCCACCGCAGAGCGCATCAAGACCTCCATCGGCACGGCGCGTATGCCCGACGACGGACGCGGCAGCAGCATGCAGATCCGGGGCCGCGACCTGCTGAACGGCGTCCCGAAAGAGACCGAGATCAGCCAGGCGCAGGTCGCCGAGGCGCTGTCCGAACCGGTGCAGCAGATCTGCGAGGCGGTGATGACCGCGCTCGAAGCCACCCCGCCGGACCTTGCCGCCGACATCGTCGACCGGGGCGTCATGCTGACCGGCGGAGGCGCCCTTCTCGGCGACCTCGACCTCGCGCTGCGCGAACAGACCGGGCTTGCCGTCTCCATCGCCGACGAGTCGCTGAACTGCGTGGCTCTGGGCACCGGAAAGGCGCTGGAATACGAAAAACAGCTGCGCCACGCCATCGACTACGACAGCTGAGCGCTATCCGCGCGTCGACCGGCGGCGCGCCCTCTGCACCGGCGCCACGGCGCGGCGACGCCTCTTCTTCTTCTGTCCGAAAATATCCCGGAGGGGTTCGGGGAGGCAGCGCCTTCCCCGGCCGGTCGCCTGCGCAGCGCGCAGGCGAACCCCCGGAATGCGCAACTCTCCACCGATCCCGCCCCAGGCGCGCTTTGGCGCATTGCACCGGCGTGTAAACTGTACCAACTGCCCCGAACGCGGTAAAACGCGCGAATCCAGCACCGGAGCCCGATGGCCAGCGACCGCAGCAACCCGGACGATTTCACCGCCCCGCTGAAGCGTCTGCTTCTGGCGATCCTAGTGCTTTGCCTCGGCGGCATCTTTCTCGTCTGGCGCATCGACAGCCCGCGGGTCGAACGGTTCCGCGCCCATGTGATCGACGCCGTCGTGCCGCGCATGGACTGGGCCATGGCTCCGGTCACCGGCAGCGTGCGGCTGTTCCGCGACTTCCAGTCCTACCAGCGCCTGCACGAGCAGAACCAGGAGCTGCGCCGCGAGTTGCGCCAGATGACCGCCTGGAAAGAGGCCGCCCTGCAGCTGGAGCAGGAAAACGCCCGGCTGCGCGACCTCAACAACGTTCAGCTGGACCCGCGCCTGACCTATATCACCGCCGTGGTGCTGGCGGATTCGGGCTCGCCCTTCCGGCAGTCGGCGCTGATCAATGTCGGCTCGCGCGACGGCATCGTCGATGGCTGGGCGACGATGGACGGCATCGGTCTCGTCGGCCGGATTTCTGGCGTCGGCAACAACACCAGCCGGGTGATCCTGCTGACCGATGCCAGCAGCCGCATCCCGGCGGAAATCCAGCCCTCGGGGCAGCGCGCGCTGGTGGTCGGCGACAATACCGCCGCGCCCCCCATCGACTTTCTGGAAAACCCCGACCTCGTGCGCCCCGGCGACCGCATCGTCACCTCGGGCGACGGCGAGGTCTTCCCCCCCGGCCTGCTGATCGGACAGGTGGCACAGGACCCGGGCGGGCGCCTGCGCGTGCGCCTGTCGGCGGATTACGAACGGCTGGAATTCCTGCGCGTGCTGCGCGACCATGGCGCCCATCGCGTCTCCGGCCCCTCGTCGCTGATCCTGCCAGAGGTGCCCCCCGCCCCCCTGACCGAAGCGGAAGCACCTCCCGCCGCCCGCGGAGGCCGCTAACGCCATGGCAGAGAACAGCCCCGCCCGGCTCTGGTCCATGCGCCTTGTCTATCTCGCGCTGGCGCTGCTGATCGCCTTTGTCCACCTGCTGCCGATGCAGACCCTGCCCGGGCGCATCGCCGGGCCGGACGTGCTGACGGCGCTGACCTTCGCATGGGCCCTGCGGCGCCCTGCCTACGTACCCGCGCTGCTGATCGCGCTGGTCATGCTGCTGGCGGATTTCCTGTTCCAGCGCCCACCGGGGCTTTGGGCGCTGCTGGTCCTGCTGGCGACCGAGTGGCTGAAGAACCGTGCCCGCACCGTGCGCGAAAATACTTTCGTGGCCGAATGGCTGACCGCCGCCGGGGCGCTGTTGTGCATCACCCTGATCTACCGGCTGACTCTCGGGATCTTGATCGTGGCGCCGGGAATGTTCTCCCTTGCGCTCATGCAGTATGGTATGACCGTCCTCGCCTATCCGCTGGTGGCCGCCGCCAGTTTCGTCGTCTTCGGGGTGCGCCGCACGACCCCGGGCGAATTCGACCACACGGGACGCACGCTATGAGACGAAGCCCCCGCGAGACCGCCGAAAGCGCCCGCCGCATCAGCCGCCGCGCGCTGATCCTTGGCGGCAGCCAGATCGCCTTTGCCTCCGTTCTGGGCCTGCGGATGCGTCACATGCAGGTCGACCAGGCCGACGAGTTCCGCCTGCTGGCCGAGGAGAACCGCATCAACATGCGGCTGATCCCGCCCGCGCGGGGCCGGATCTTCGACCGCAACGGGCGGGTGATCGCTGAGAACGAACCGACCTACCGCATCACCATCGTGCGCGAGGATGCGGGCGACGTCGACGACGTCATCGACCGGCTGTCCAAGCTGGTGGCGCTGGACCCCGACGACGTGCAGGGCGCGCGCGACGAGATGAAGCGCACCCCGCCCTTCATCCCCGTCACCATCGCCGACCGCGTGTCATGGGCCGACATCAGCCGCGTCGCGGTGAACGCCCCCGCCCTGCCCGGCGTGGTGACAGAGGTCGGCCTGTCGCGCTACTATCCGCAGCGCGAGCTTTACGCCCATGTCGCGGGCTACGTCGGCCCAGTTTCCGAACGCGATCTCAAGCGCTACGAGGACCCGCCGCCGGTGCTGCGCATCCCGCGCTTCCAGATCGGCAAAGTCGGCGTCGAATCAAACCACGAGGAAATCCTGCGTGGCAGCGCCGGTGCCAAGCGGGTCGAGGTCAATGCCGTGGGCCGCGTCATGCGCGAGCTCGACCGCCGCGAAGGCGAGGCCGGCTCCGACCTGCAACTGACCGTGGACAACCGGCTTCAGGACTACGTGCAGGCGCGGCTGGGCACGGAAAGCGCCTCTGTCGTGGTGATGGACGTGGAAAAGGGCGACCTGCTGGCCATCGCCTCGGCGCCCTCCTACGATCCCAACAAGTTCGTGCGGGGGATCTCGACCGGCGACTACGGAGAGCTGCGCGACAACGACCACCGCCCCTTGGCCTCGAAGACCGTGCAGGACGCCTATCCGCCCGGGTCGACCTTCAAGATGGTCGTGGTGCTGGCGGCGCTGGAATCGGGCATGGTCTCGCCCGACGACACGGTCTGGTGTCCCGGCCACCTCGAAGTCGGCGGGCGCCGCTTCCACTGCTGGAAGCGCCGGGGCCACGGCTACGCCGACCTCGAAAAGTCGCTGCGCGAAAGCTGCGACGTCTACTACTACGAGATGGCGATGAAGATCGGCATCGAGCGCATCGCCGAGATGGCGCGGAAGCTGGGGCTGGGGGTGTCGCACGATATCCCGATGTCCGCGGTCACCGCCGGGCTGATGCCCGACAAGGGCTGGAAGCTGCGCGAGCGCAACGCCGAATGGGTCATCGGCGATTCCGTGAACGCCTCTATCGGGCAGGGCTTCGTGCTGTCCTCGCCGCTGCAGCTGGCGGTGATGACCGCGCGCATCGCGACCGGGCGCGAGATCATGCCGCGCCTGCTGAAAAGCATCGACGGGGTCGAAACCCCGATCGTCGGCGGCGAAAGCCTTGGCCTGAACGAGAACAACCTGCGGCACGTCCGGCGCGGCATGTATGCCGTGTCCAACGACAGGCGCGGCACCGGCTACCGCTCGCGCGTCATCGCCGACGGCCTGCGCATGGCGGGAAAATCAGGCACCAGTCAGGTCCGCAATATCACCGCGGCAGAGCGCGCGCGGGGCGTGATCTCCAACGCCGACCTGCCGTGGAACCGGCGCGACCACGCGCTCTGGGTCAACTACGCCCCCTTCGACGCGCCGAAGGTCGCGGTGGCGGTCGTGGTGGAACACGGCGGCGGCGGGTCGACCGTGGCGGCCCCGATCGCGCGGGACGTCACGCTGCAGGCCCTTTACGGCGAGGACCCGCCGCTGGACGCCTACCCGACATCCGACCGCTCTCGCATCGAGGCGCAGCAGGACCGCATCTCGCGTGAGCGCGAGGAACGCGAGGCACAGCGGAGCAGCCGCGCGTGACCTACCTTGAATACAACGTCAAGACGGTCCCCTCGGGCTGGCGCAAGGTTCTGTACCTGAACTGGCCGCTGGTGATCCTGCTGTCGACGGTGGCGGCGGTGGGGTTCCTGATGCTCTATTCCGTCGCGGGCGGGTCCTGGAGCCCATGGGCCGAACCGCAGATGAAACGCTATGCGCTGGGGCTGAGCGCGATGTTCGTGGTCGCCATGGTGCCGATCTGGTTCTGGCGCGGGATGTCGCTGATCGTCTATGCCGTCGCGCTGGGTCTGCTGGTCATGGTCGAGTTCTTCGGCGCCGTGGGCATGGGCGCGCAGCGCTGGATCGACCTCGGTTTCATGCGGCTTCAGCCCTCGGAGCTGATGAAGCTGGCCATGGTGGTGCTGCTGGCGGCCTATTACGACTGGCTGCCGATGAGCCGGACCTCGCGGCCCTTCTGGGTGCTTCTGCCGATCCTGATCATCATCACGCCCACCATGCTGGTGCTGACCCAGCCCGACCTCGGCACCGCGATCCTCCTGCTGACGGCGGGCGCCCTGATGATGTTCCTTGCGGGCGTGCACTGGCTGTATTTCGCCACGGTGGGCACGGCGGCGGCGGGTGGCCTCTGGGCGGTATTCCAGAGCCGCGGCACCGACTGGCAGATGCTGAAGGACTACCAGTTCCGGCGCATCGACACCTTCCTCGACCCCTCCACCGATCCGCTGGGCGCGGGCTACCACATCACGCAGGCCAAGATCGCCATGGGGTCCGGCGGCTGGACCGGCCGGGGCTTCATGCAGGGCACCCAGTCGCGGCTGAACTTCCTGCCGGAAAAGCACACCGACTTCATCTTCAACACGCTGGCGGAAGAATTCGGCTTTGTCGGCGGCGTGTCGCTTCTGCTACTCTACGTGCTGATCCTGATCTTCTGCGTGATCGCCGCCATGCAGAACCGCGACCGCTTTTCCTCGCTGGTGATCCTTGGCGTCGGGCTGACCTTCTTCCTGTTCTTCGCGGTCAACATGTCGATGGTCATGGGGCTGGCGCCCGTCGTGGGGGTGCCGCTGCCGCTGGTCAGCTACGGCGGGTCGGCGATGCTGGTGCTGATGATCGGCTTTGGTCTCGTGCAAAGCGCGCATATCCACCGCCCGCGTTGAAGCGCGGGCGGGTTGGGGCTAGACCAACGCCCGACGAGTGCAGACGACCGGGACAGACGCCATGCCGACGAATATCCTCTTTGCCGCCACGACAGACCGCTGGGCGGACTACGAGACACCGCTGACCGCCGCGCTGGACGCCACCGGCCTGGACTACCGGCTGGCAACCGAAATGCCGCCCGAGACGGTGGATTACATCGTCTACGCGCCCAATTCCGCCGTGCAGGACTTTACCCCCTACACCCGGCTGAAGGCGGTGCTGAACCTCTGGGCCGGGGTCGAGAACGTCACCGGAAACGAGACGCTGACCGTGCCGCTGGCGCGCATGGTCGACGACGAGGGCCTGGGTCAGGGCATGGTGGAATGGGTGACGGGGCATGTGCTGCGCCATCACCTTGGCATGGACGCGCATATCGTGAACCCCGGGCGGACATGGGACGACACCGCCCCGCCGCTGTCGAAGGACCGGCCCGTGACGATCCTCGGGCTGGGCACGCTGGGGCAGGCCTGCGCCACGGCGCTGAGGGGGCTGGGGTTCCCGGTCACCGGCTGGAGCCGCTCTGCCAAGCAGGTGCCCGGGGTGCGCTGCCTGAACGGCGCAGAGGGGCTGGGCGCGGCGCTGGAGGGCGCCCGGATCGTGGTGCTGCTGCTGCCCGATACCGCCGCGACAGAGAACACGCTGGATGCCGGCGCGCTGGCGCGGCTGGCGCCGGAGGCCGTGGTGCTGAACCCGGGCCGCGGGCCGCTGATCGACGACGCGGCCCTGCTGGCGGCCCTGGACTCCGGTCAGGTCGGCCATGCCACGCTGGACGTCTTCCGGGTGGAGCCCCTGCCCGGGGATCACCCCTACTGGGCGCATCCGAAGGTCACCGTGACGCCGCATATCGCCTCGGCCACCCGGCCCGAGAGCGCGGCGCGGGTCATCGCCGAGAACATCCGGCGCGGTGAGGCCGGGGAGCCGCTGTTGCATCTGGTCGACCGCGCCGCCGGATACTGAGGGCGAAAGCGCCCCGGCCCGATCGTTGCCCGGGTGCCCCCGGTGTGGGGCGCGGCTGTCTGCCGGGGCAGCGGCCGGTTTGCGGCAAGGCAGGGCAATCGGAATTGTCGGAAGGGGCTCTGCCCCCGCGCTGCACGCCCCCCGAGGGCATTTGACGAACGGGACAGTGGCCGGGCGCTGTGCCCGGCTGTGACAGTGGGCACCTGCCGGGACCGGGGCTCTCAGTCCGTCGCGCCGCCGCCCGCCACCCGGCCCGGGCGGCACCAGTAGCGGCGGTCGTTCTCCGGCTGCGCCTCGAGCAGGCCCGCCACGGTCAGGCAGGTTTCCGAGTTCGCCTCTGCACCCTGACGGGTGTCGAAGGTCGCCACATGTTCCGCCGCCAGCCGGTCCACGGGGTTGGAGCGATAGAGCGTGTAGATCTCGACCTCTTGCGCCGTGGCAGGCGCCGCGAGGCCGGTCAGGGCCGCAAGGATCGCCGCCCCCCTCATGACAGGAAGACCCGGGTGATCCAGTTGGCCACCAGAGCGGGGCGCTCCTGCCCCTCGACCTCGACCTCTACGTCCCAATGCACGCCCAGCCATCCCTCTCCCTCGTCCACATGGGCCACCGAAAAGCGCCCGCGCACCCGGCTGCCGACCCGCACCGGCGACACGAAGCGCACCCTGTCGAAGCCGTAGTTCACCGAAGCCTCCATCCCCGAGATCGCCGCCGTCACCTGGTAGGACATGGCCGAGAGCATCGACAGCGTCAGGAAGCCATGCGCGATGGTCCCGCCGAAGCGGGTCTGCGCGGCGCGGTCCTCGTCGAGGTGGATGAACTGGCGGTCCTCGGTCGCCTCGGCGAAGGCGCGGACGCGGGCGGCGTCCAGCGCGAACCAGTCGGTGGTGTGCGGGGCCATGCCCCGGATGTCGTCAGCCAGCATCGGGCAGCGTGTATCCTTCGAACTGTCGTCTCAGGGTCAGTTTCGAGACCTTGCCGGTGGCGGTCAATGGCAGGGCCTCGACGAATTCCATCGCGTCGGGCAATTGCCACTTCGCCATGTGTTCCAGCATCATATCGTGCATCTCGTCCAGCGTCGGGCGGGCGTCGCCCCTTGGCACCACCACCAGCAGCGGGCGTTCCTCCCACTTTGGATGGGGAATCGCGATGACCGCGCAATTGGCGACGGCGGGATGGCCCATGGCGATGTTTTCGAGGTCGATCGAGCTGATCCACTCGCCGCCGGACTTGATCAGGTCCTTGCTGCGGTCCTGCACCGACAGGAAGCCCCTGGGGTCGACGGTGGCCACGTCGCCGGTGCCGAACCAGCCCTCGGAGTCGAAGGCGCTGGTGTCGTCATTGGCGAAATACCCCGAAATCACCGCATTGCCGCGCACGTACAGCTCGCCCGCGGCCTTGCCGTCATGGGGCAGCGGCGCGCCGTCCTCGCCGACGATCTTCAGGTCGACCCCGAAGACGCGCCGCCCCTGTTTGGCCTTCAGGCTCAGGGCCGTATCGGAATCGACCCGCATCCCCTTCGACAGCTGCGCATGGGTGCCCACCGGGCTCATCTCTGTCATGCCCCAGGCGTGGCAGACATCGACCCCCTGCCCTTCGAAGAAGGCGATCATCGAGCGCGGCGCCGCCGATCCGCCGATCACCAGTTGGTCGAGCGTGGCGGGGGTGCGGCCGCGGGTCTCGATCTCGGCCCGGAGGCCCAGCCAGACCGTCGGCACGCCCCAAGAGGCGGTCACGGACTCGGTCTCCATCAGGTCGTGCAGCGCGGCGCCGTCCAGCTTCGGCCCCGGCATGACCAGCGAGGCGCCCACCAGCGGCGCGGCATAGGGCAGGCCCCAGGCGTTGACGTGGAACATCGGCACCACCGGCAGGATGCGCGCGCCCTCATGCAGCGACCGGGCGATGGTGATCGAGAGGAAAAGCGCGTGCAGCACCGTCGAGCGATGCGAGTAGAGCGCCCCTTTCGGGTTTCCGGTCGTGCCCGAGGTGTAGCACAGGCTCGCGGCAGCGGTTTCGTCCATCCCGGGCCAGTCGAAGGTTTCCGGCTGGTCCGCCAGCAGGTCTTCGTAGCACAGCAGGTCCAGCGCGGAGTCGGGCATATGGGCGCGGTCGGTCATGACCACCAGCCGCAGCCCCTCGGGCAGTTGGGCGCCCAGGGCCTCGACCAGCGGCACGAAGGTCAGGTCGAGGAAAAGCAGCCTGTCCCCGGCGTGGGTCAGGATATACAGCATCTGTTCCGCCGAGAGGCGCGGGTTGATGGTGTGGCAGACCGCCCCCATCCCCGAGATGCCGTAGTAGAGTTCGACATGCCGATAGCCGTTCCATGCCAGCGTCGCGACGCGGTCCCCGGCGCCGATCCCCAGACCCGCAAGCCCATGCGCCAGTTGCGCCGCGCGGGCGTAGGCCTGCGCATAACTCTCGCGGTGGATGTCGCCTTCGCAGCGCACCGACACGATCCCGGCGCCCTCGTGCGTCTCTGCCGCGTAGCGGAGGATCTCAATGATCCTCAGCGGCATGTGCATCATCTGTCCCTGCATCCGGCCCTCCCTTGCCCTCTGCCTTGTCCCCCCCAGACTGACCGAGGCGCCCCGCAGGGCGCAACCGCAATCGAAGAAACCTGCCATGTGCCGTGCATCCACCCGCGCCGGTGCCCAAGGGGCGGCGGGGCTGAAACGGGCGGGCGGCCCGCATCCACCGAGGGCGCGGCGCACGGTCCGCGTCTGTCGCTGGCCCGCTACATAGGTGGTCGGATGGCAGAGCCAGTCGGGACCGGGCTGGTCAGGGTCTCGGGCGCATGGTGGAACGCGGCGCCGAGGGCGGGAACGGGGCGCCCTTTGGGCCGATAAGACCCGAGATGCCGGGCCGAAGGGGCGCGATACCGGCAAACAGCCCTTCCCGGGTGCCCATGCACAGGACGCAAATGCAGCCGGACCTGTCCCGCCCGTCAGCCTGCCAACCGCCCCAGAACCCTCTCAGAGGTCGAGGCCGGGCTCGCTTTCGAGGGCCAGAGGCGCGGGCGCCCCGCGAAGATCGTCCACGGTCAGCGCCCCCGAGGGTTTCGCCAGCCGGTTGCGCACCACCCAGTACAGCCGTTCCGAGGCGCGGGTGATCGCGACATAGGCAAGGCGCTTCCACAGGGGCTGGCCCGCTTCGGTCCGGCCCATGCGGGCGGCGGCGTAGAGATCGGGCGCAAAGACCTGCACGTTCTCCCATTGCGACCCCTGCGCCTTGTGGATCGTCACCGCGGCACCGTGCAGGAAGGTCGCCCCCATGCGGGCGGCGTAGGGGATGAAGGGTTCTTCCTCGTCGGGCTTCTCGATCTTCACGATCGAGGCGGCAGAGACCTGCGGCTCTATGGCGCCGACGACGTGCAGCTTGGAAAACCCCGGCTTGCGCCCGGGGCCGAGGTAGATCACCTGCGCGCCCTTGATCAATCCGCGCGCCTCCAGGTCCAGCCGCTTCTTGCGGTGCTTCAGCGGCAGTTCCAGCCCGTCGCAGATCAGCGGCTCGCCGGGCAGCAGCGCGGTTTCGGGCGCGCCATGCACGGCGCGGAAGGCATTGATCAGCCGGATGCGCGTGGCATTGCGCCAGACCAGCACCGGAGAGCGGGCCATCAGGTCGACCTCGACCCGCTGGGCATAGACAACCCGGTCGTCGCGCCGGGCCGCCTGTTCGACCAGCCGCTCGAAGTCCTCGAAGCCCACGTCCGGGTCGGACAGGGCATGCGCGAGGTCCAGAATGGGGTTGTCTGCCTCCTGCCGGTGAATGCGGCTGAGTTCCAGCTTCTGGCCCTCGGCCAGCCCGTCGAAGACCATCTTGCCGGACTGGTTCACCGGTGCCAGCTGGGCCGGGTCGCCGAACAGCATCAGGTTCGGGAAGATCTCGCGCAGGTCCTCGAACTGGCGGTCGTCCAGCATCGAGGCCTCGTCGACCAGTCCGATGTCCAGCGGCTCTTCGCGGCGCTTCCATCCGGTGATGAAATCCGAGCCGCGCAGGCCCGCGGCGGCCAGCGCAGCAGGCACCGAACCATGCTGCTGATAGCTGGTCTGGGCGCGGGTCAGCGCCTCTTCGGACAGCTCCTCGATCTCGGGGCGGTCGCCGTTGCCCATCAGCCATTCGGCGATGCGCTCGTATTCGGGATCGTAGACCGGCGTGTAGATGATGCGGTGGATCGTGGTGGCAGGCACGCCGCGCATGCGCAGCACGCTGGCCGCCTTGTTGGTCGGCGCAAGGATGGCCAGCGTGCGGCGGTCCTTGCGGGGGCGGCCCTCGTAATCGCCGGACACGGTTTCCACGCCCGCCGCTTCCAGCGCCTTCACCAGTTCCGCCAGAAGCAGGGTCTTGCCGCTGCCGGCCTTGCCCATCACCGCAAGGACCTTTGTCTTGCCCTCCTTGGCGGGCAGGCAGAAGCCATCGTGCAGGTCGACGCCCGCCTCGCTCAGAAGATCGGCGACACGGTCATAGGCAAGCGCCTGATCGTCGGAGAATTTGAGGGCCGGCACGGTCATGCGCGCACCCTATCCCGGCCCCCGCGCGGGGACCAGCGGCCTTGCGCAGGGGCGCGTCGTTTTTGCATCGGCCAGGGCCCGCGCCTTGGCCTGCGCCCCCCGTCGCCGGATGGCATCGCGCACCCGCGCCCTATGCCCCCGGTGCCGCCCCCTGCACCGGCTCCTGCCGCACCCCTCCCGAAGCGCAAAACCGGGGCAAGGCGGGGTGGACAGCCCGGCCCCGAGCGGCTTCAGTGCCCCGAAAGGCGCGCCCAAAGGCCCGCCACACCAAGAGGAGACCGCCATGCCACCGCCCCCCGACGCCGAAGCCCGCCGCGCCGTCCGCCCGGTGATCTGCTACCCGACCGACACGCTGCCCGTGCCGGACATGGCGCTCTACGGCGCGGCGCTGGAGACCGCCGGGGTTACCGCGACGCATATCGCCGCCCCGCGCGAGGCCTGCTGTTTCGAGGTCCCCGCCGGGCAGTTCTTTCGCATCACCTGCACCGGGGGGTCGCAGGTCGGGGACCTGAACCTGTGGAACGCTGCCGATCTGTCCGAACGCTTCTATTCCGGTAAGACGCGCGCCCTGCACGGCAGTCATGTCAGCACCGGCGACCGGCTGTGGAGCAGCTTTCCCGCCCTGCGTCCGCTGGCGACGGTGGTGCGCGACGACCTAGACTGGTACGGCATCGATGCCTTCGGCGGCTCTGTCCATGACGTGATCGGCACGCGCTGCGATCCCTACACGGGCCGCCTGCTGTCGGGCAGCGATTACCACCACTGCTGCCACTCGAACCTGACCCGCGCGCTGGCCGACCACCTTGGCGTGCCGCTGGCCGAGGCCGAGCCGCATGTGCACGATGTCCTGAACGTCTTCATGTGTACGGGCTTCACCCGCGACACCGGCCAGTATTTCATGAAATCCAGCCCGGTGCGCCCCGGCGATGCGCTGACGTTCCTTGCAGAGATCGACCTGCTGGGCGCGCTCAGCGCCTGTCCGGGCGGGGATTGCGGCGCCGAGCATACCTCGGACAGCGCGTCCTGCTTTCCGCTGCGAGTAGAGGTCCTGCGCCCCGCCCCCGATGCGTTGGACGGCTGGGTGTCGCCGTCGCGGAATGCCTACGACCGCAGTCACGGGGGGTAGGGTGGGTTTGCACCCACCCCGTGCCGTCAGGCGAAGGCCGCCTCCAGCGCGATTTCGACCATGTCGCCGAAGGACCGCTCTCGCTGGTCCGACGGCAGGGCCTCGTGGGTCAGCAGGTGGTCCGAAACGGTGAGGACCGCCAGCGCCCGGGCGCCGTGCCGGGCGGCGAGGATATAAAGCTCTGCCGCTTCCATCTCGACCCCCAGAATGCCGTGGCGAACCATCTGGTCATTCAGATCCGGTCGCTCGTCATAGAAAACGTCCGAGGAATAGATGCCGCCGACATGGACTCCGACATCGCGGGTACGCGCGGCGGCCACTGCGGCCTCCAGCAGGGCGTAATCGGCGCAGGGCGCGTAATTCAATTCGCGAAAGATACCCCGCGACGGAGTCGACAGGGTCGAGGCCGTCATGGCCACGATCACGTCGCGAATGGCAATCCTTTCCTGCATCGCCCCGCAAGAGCCAATACGGATCAGCGTCTTCGCCCCGTAATCCCGAAGCAATTCGTTGGCATAGATCGAAAGGCTGGGCATCCCCATTCCCGACCCCTGGATCGTCACCCTGTGACCCTTCCAGGTGCCGGTATATCCCAGCATGCCCCGGACCCGGTTCACGCAGACCGCATCGTCGAGAAAGGTCTGCGCCGCCCATTCCGCCCGCAGGGGATCGCCCGGCATGAGAACCGTTTCGGCAATCTCCCCCGGCTTGGCTCCGATATGAACCGTCACCTCAGAGCGCCAGATCGTCCATGGACTTGCCCTGGTCGAGCGCCTCGATCACCCAATTGGGCTTTCGGCCCCGACCGGTCCATGTCTGCGAGGGGTCTGCGGGATTGGCAAAGCGCGGCGCGCCCTTGCTGCCTTTCGGTCCGGCCTCCATCACCTCGTCAAGCGAGAAGCCGAATTCCTTCGCGGCGTTTTCAGCCGCGCGTTTCGCCTCTGCCCGGCGGCGTTGATCCACGGATTTCAGAGCTTTCTGCGCATCGGAAATCAGCTTTTTCAGTTCGTCGCTGGACATGCCGTCAAGATCGATATTCATTTGTGTTCTCCATTTATTTTTCACCCATCTTCTAAAATAAACTTTCTTACAAGATGTTGCTTTGGGTCACACGGGGAATTGCCCCGGAAAGCGGGTCGAATCTGACGCTGATCAGCGAAAGATTGCTCCTCTTACAGGCATAAGCGGGGCATCCGCAGCTTTACGGCGAGTCGCCCTTTCGGAAAATCCGAATCAGTAAAGTGGTCCGCTGCTGCGCATCGGACCGTCAGATTTCCTATAGACGGGCAGGTGAACTGCCCTGGCGGACTGTCGGGATTCCCTGCACCCCTGTTGCAAAGGCCGGGCCGCAGGGGCGGACCGGATGGCGGGCGCGCCATCCGGCGAAACTCGGTCCCTATTCCGCCGCGACCGATTTCGGATCGGCGAGCGTCACGATATCGCGCATGATGGTATTCAGCTCGAAATCCTTCGGCGTATAGACCCGCGCCACGCCCATCGCCAGAAGGCGGCGGGCGTCCTCCTCGGGAATGATCCCGCCAACGATCAGCGAAACCTCCGTCAGCCCCGCCTCGCGCATCCGCGCCACGACCTCCTCGACCAGCGGGATATGTGAGCCCGAGAGGATCGAAAGTCCGACCACATGCGCGCCTTCCTTCGCGGCCTCGACGATCTGTTCGGGGGTCAGGCGGATGCCCTCGTAGTCGATCTCCATCCCGCAATCGCGAGCGCGGAAGGCGATCTGCTCGGCGCCGTTGGAATGGCCGTCGAGACCCGGCTTGCCCACGAGGAAGCGCAGGCGGCGGCCCAGCCGGTCGCTGACCGCATCGACGGCCTCGCGGATGTCCTCCAGCCCCTCGGTCTTGTTCGAAACGGATCTGGAAACCCCGGTCGGGCCGCGATACTCGCCATGGGCGGCGCGCATCTCTCCGGCCCATTCGCCGGTCGTCACCCCCGCCTTCGCGCAGGCGACAGAGGCCGGCATGACGTTCTCGCCAGCCGCGGCGGCGGCGCGCAGGGCGCTCAGGGCCTCGGCGACGGCGGCGCTGTCACGCTCTGCCTTCCAGGCGGTCAGGCGCGCCACCTGATCGGCCTCGACGCCCGGATCGACCGTCATGATGCCGCCGTCCTCGCCCACCAGCGGCGAGCGTTCGCTTTCGGTCCAGCGGTTCACCCCGACGACCACCGTCTCGCCGCGTTCGACCTTGTTGACACGGTCGGCGTTGGATTCCACCAGGCGGCCCTTCATGTAGTCGATCGCCCCGATGGCGCCGCCCATACCCTCGATATTGGCCAGTTCCGCCCGCGCGCCCTCTTTCAGCGCCGCGACCTTGCGGTCTACCGCCGGGTTGCCGTCGAAGAGGTCGTCGTATTCCAGAAGGTCGGTTTCGTAGGCCAGGATCTGCTGCATGCGCATCGACCATTGCTGGTCCCAGGGGCGCGGCAGGCCAAGCGCCTCGTTCCATGCGGGCAACTGGACGGCCCGGGCGCGGGCATTCTTGGACAGGGTGACCGCCAGCGCCTCGATCAGGATACGGTAGACGTTGTTCTCGGGCTGCTGTTCCGTCAGGCCGAGAGAGTTCACCTGCACGCCATAGCGGAAGCGCCGGAACCTGGCCTCTTCGACGCCGTAGCGCTCCAGCAGGATCTCGTCCCAGAGATCGACGAAGGCGCGCATCTTGCACAGCTCGGTGACAAAGCGGATGCCCGCGTTGACGAAGAACGAGATGCGTCCGCAAAGCGCCGGGAAATCCTCTGCCGCGACGCGCGGCTTCAGCTCGTCCAGCACCGCGACGGCGGTGGCCAGGGCAAAGGCCAGTTCCTGCTCGGGCGTCGCGCCCGCCTCTTGCAGGTGGTAGGAACAGACGTTCATCGGGTTCCACTTGGGAACGTGGTGATAGCAATACTCGGCCACGTCCCCGATCATCTTCAGCGAGGGCTTCGGCGGGCAGATATAGGTGCCGCGCGACAGGTATTCCTTGATCAGGTCGTTCTGCACCGTGCCGTTCAGCTTGGTGATATCGGCGCCCTGCTCTTCCGCCACCGCGATATAAAGCGACAGCAGCCAGGGCGCCGTGGCGTTGATCGTCATCGAGGTGTTCATCTGCTCAAGCGGAATATCCTGAAACAGCGCGCGCATGTCGCCCAGGTGACAGACCGGGACGCCGACCTTGCCGACCTCGCCACGAGCCAGAATGTGGTCGCTGTCATAGCCGGTCTGCGTCGGCAGGTCGAAGGCGACAGAGAGGCCGGTCTGACCCTTGGCAAGGTTAGAGCGATACAGCGCATTGGACTTTTCGGCCGTGGAATGCCCCGCATAGGTGCGGATGAGCCAGGGTTTGTCTCGGGAAGGGGTCTCGGTCATTCGGGCCTCCAACGGCGGGATTCTCGCCAGCAACCTTATTGCGTTTGAACTGGCATATTCGAAACAATATGACCCTGTCAATCCGCCGCAATGCAGCGAGTGCAGGCGCAGCATAGGCCCGCCGCGACGCGTTGCACAGCGGCTCTTTGGTCCTGCAAGGCCGAACGCGTCAGTCCTGCCCGCGTTTGCAGCGGGCGCACGCCACCAAGCGCAGAGCGCGTCACGCGGATGTGCCGCCGGTATTATACAGGCAACATGCCCGGGACACGCCGCCCTGCCTTGCGCGGCCCCGGCCAGCCTGCCACGGTCCGCGCCATGGTCACCGTCACGCTACCGCTCTGGCTTTTGCTGCTGATCCTGCTTTTCGCGGCGATCAGCTTTGTCACGCACTTCTTCTTTCCCTCTGTCCGCTGGTTCTTTCGCCGCCGGGCAGAGCGTCTGGTGCGGCGCCTGAACAGCCGCCTTCAGCGCCCCATCGAACCCTTCAAGCTGCTCAGGCGCTACGACCTGATCCAGCGCGTCCTCTACCACCCGGACGTCACGCGGGCGATCCTTGACCATGCCGGGCAGGAAGGCGTCCGCGAGGACGTGGCCTTTGAACGCGCCCGGCGCTACGCGCAGGAAATCGTGCCGTCCTTCTCGGCCTTCGCCTATTTCGGCTGGGGTGTGCGCGGCGCGCGCTGGCTGTCGAACGCGCTGTACCGGGTGCGGCTGGGCCATCACGACCCGCAGGAACTGGCCGGGATCGACCCCGAGGCGACGCTGATCTTCGTCATCAACCACCGGTCCAACATGGATTACGTGCTGGTCACGCATCTGGCCGCGGACCGCTCTGCCCTGTCCTACGCGGTGGGCGAATGGGCGCAGGTCTGGCCGCTGTCGCGGCTGATCCGCTCCATGGGGGCCTATTTCATCCGGCGGCGGTCGCGCGATGACCTCTATCGGCGAGTGTTGCGGCGCTACGTCCAGATGTCCACCAGCGGCGGCGTCACGCAGGCGATCTTTCCCGAGGGCGGGCTGTCGCTGGACGGCGGTCTTCAGCCCCCGAAGCTTGGACTGCTGCGCTACATCACCGACGATCTCGACCTTGCCGCGCGGGACGTGGTCTTTGTGCCGGTGGCGCTGAACTACGACCGGGTTCTGGAAGACACCGTACTGATCGGCGCCGGGGAAAGCGGCACGCGGCGGTTCGAGGCCTCGATCACCCATGTCACGCTGGCCACGCTGAAGCAGCTCTGGCTGCGGGTGACGGGACGGTTTCACCGCTTCGGCTATGCGGCGGTCAGCTTTGGCCGCCCGCTGTCGCTGCGCGCGGACCCGGCGCTGGCGGCGGATGCCGGTGCCCTCGCCGAGCGCCTGCTGGCAGAGATCGCCCGCAATGTGCCGGTGCTTCCGGTGCCGCTGGTGGCGCATCTGCTGCTGGAAAAGCCGCGCCGGGCCGAGGACCTGCCCGGTGCCTTCGCCGGGGCCTGCGCCCAGCTGGAGGGTTGCCACATCCATCTGCCGCGCGCCGACAATGCCTATGCCGCACAGGTCGGCCTGCGGATGCTGACAGAACGCGGCATCGTCGTGGAAAACGGCGGTGTGCTGACGGTCGCCCCTGAAAAACAGGCGCTTGCAGGATATTACGCGCGGTCCATCGCACATCTCTTCCCGGCCCAGCGGTCGCCCGAAGCGTAATACTTGCTGCGGGCGCAAAGTACTTTCTGCATCCGCTCGGTCATAAAATTACAAACTAGACGTTCGGATGGTTGCAATGTTGCGCAAGCCCGCGTATTCGATGGGTCAACCCGCGAATCCGCGCTGCGGAGCCGCATCACATCCAAAGGTTGGTTCAAGCAGGAGGCCGCCATGGCACTGGACACGCAAACGGGCATCGCCCAGTACGACGCGCCGGAAAAAGACCTCTACGAGATCGGTGAAATGCCGCCCATGGGCTACGTGCCCAAGAAGATGTACGCTTGGGCGATCCGCCGCGAGCGTCACGGCGACCCCGAGACCTCGTTCCAGCAGGAAGTCGTCGACACCTGGGAGATCGACAGCCACGAGGTTCTGGTTCTGGTGATGGCCGCCGGCGTGAACTACAACGGCGTCTGGGCCGGCAAGGGGGTGCCGATCAGCCCCTTCGACGTGCACGGGCAGGATTTCCACATTGCCGGTTCCGATGCCTCGGGCATCGTCTGGGCGGTCGGTGACAAGGTGAAGAACTGGAAAGTGGGCGACGAGGTCGTGATCCACTGCAACCAGGACGACGGCGACGACGAGCACTGCAACGGCGGCGACCCGATGTTCTCGCCCAGCCAGCGGATCTGGGGCTATGAGACCGGCGACGGCTCTTTCGCGCAGTTCACCAAGGTGCAGGCGCAGCAGCTGATGCCGCGCCCCAAGCACCTGACCTGGGAAGAGGCCGCCTGCTACACGCTGACGCTGGCCACCGCCTACCGGATGCTCTTCGGACACCAGCCGCACGAACTGCGGCCCGGTCAGAACGTGCTGGTCTGGGGCGCCTCCGGCGGCCTCGGTTCCTACGCGATCCAGCTGGCGAACACGGCGGGCGCCAATGCGATCGGCGTGATCTCGGACGAGAGCAAGCGCCAGTTCGTCATGGATCAGGGCGCCAAGGGCGTCATCAACCGCAAGGACTTCAACTGCTGGGGCCAGCTGCCTACCGTGAACTCACCCGAATACAATGCGTGGCTGAAAGAGGCGCGCAAGTTCGGCAAGGCGATCTGGGACATCACCGGCAAGGGCAACAACGTCGACATGGTCTTCGAACACCCGGGCGAAGCGACCTTCCCGGTCTCTGCCCTCGTGGTGAAGAAGGGCGGCATGGTCGTGATCTGCGCGGGCACCAGCGGCTTCAACTGTACCTTCGACGTGCGCTACATGTGGATGCACCAGAAGCGCCTGCAGGGCTCGCACTTCGCCAACCTTCAGCAGGCGGCTTCGGCCAACCGGCTGATGATCGAGCGGCGCCTCGACCCCTGCATGTCCGAGGTCTTCCCCTGGGCAGAGATTCCGGCGGCGCACACCAAAATGCTGAACAACGAGCACAAGCCCGGCAATATGGCGGTGCTGGTGCAGGCCCCGAGGACCGGCCTGCGCACGCTGGAAGATGCGCTGGACGCGAAGAAGTAAGACGCGACGAAGTAAACTGTCGCGACACTCATGGACGCCCGCGAATCGCCCCCAAGCGACGCGGGCGTTTTCATGTCCGGGGGTGGGCAAAGCCCTTTCAGAGACTTGCCGGGTCGCCCCCCCGCCATTTTTGGGGAGTAAGATTCCGCGAATATTACCCCAAAAGCCCGCATGCTATAGTTGATTTAATGGATCGTTAACCATCTGTAGACGAGGCTTGCCATGGGACATGACTGGATACTGGACGTACTGGCGGATCTGAAGACCTTCGCGCGGTCCAACGGACTGCCGTCCCTGGCGGCACAACTGGACGATGCGGGCTTGGTTGCTCAGGCCGAGCTTGCGTCTCTGGCGGAGGGTAAGCGGCTTGGGCTTGTTGGGGACGGCAATTCGCCTGGACGGGCTGATCGAGCGGCTGGAGTCCGCTGAAAGCCTGAGCGACCTTCAAGGCGCCATCGAGGATCTGCGCGACCGGCTGGGCGTCAACAATATCGTCTACCACTGGGTCAATGCAAACGGAGAGCAATACGGCTGCGGCACCTATGACATCGAATGGGTCAACCGCTACGTCGAAAAGGGATACCTGCGCATCGACCCGGTGGTGATCGGCTGCTACCAGCGTTTTCACCCGGTCGACTGGAAGCGATTGGACTGGTCGGGACGGGCCGCGCGGGCCTTCATACAGGATGCAATCGCGCACGGTGTCGGCAACCAAGGGTATTCCATTCCCATCCGGGGGCCGAACGGGCAATTCGCCATGTTCTCGCTCAACCACTCCTGCGACGACGACGCCTGGCAGGGTTTCACGGAACGGAACCGCCGCGACCTGATCCTGCTGGCGCATTTCTTCAACCAGAAGGCGCTGGAGTTCGAGCCCGGCCGCAGGCCCGAGGCCGCGCAGCCGCTGTCTCCGCGAGAGATCGAGGCGATGACCCTGCTGGCGGTGGGCTACAGCCGCGCGCAAGCGGCCGAGACGCTCTCGATTTCCGAGCATACGCTGCGGGTCTACGTCGAAAGCGCGCGGCACAAGCTGGGGGCCTTGAACACGACACATGCCGTCGCGCGGGCGCTGAGCCGGGGCGTGATCGTGGTCTGAGCCCCGCGAGGTAAACCCCCGGTAGGACCAGCGCGCGCCCGGCTTCGGTTCCGTTAACCGTCGGGGCGAAAATCTGGACCCGTCACATATCCACTGACGGGAGCCCCCCATGATCCGCTATATCTACGGACACGACCTGCCCCTCTTTCCGCATCTGCGCGACAGCATGTTTCGCGACCGCGCCGACCAGTTCAAGACCCGCCTCGGCTGGGCCGTCACGATCGACGAGGCCGGGTTCGAGCGCGACGAATACGACGACGAGGACCCGTTGTATGTGATCTGGGAAGAGGCCGACGGCACGCATGGCGGGTCGATGCGGCTGCTGCCCACGACGGGGCGGACCATGGTCAACGACCACTTTCCGCACCTGACGGACGGCGTCCATGTCTCCAGCCCGGTGATCTGGGAATGCACGCGCTTCTGCCTTGCCCGGGGCGCGAAGCCCGGCGTCGCGGCGGCGCTGATGCTGGCGGGGGGCGAGGTCATGCAGCAATTCGGCGTGGCGCATTACGTCGGCGTCTTCGACGCGCGCATGGTGCGGATCTACCGCCGCATCGGCTCGTCGCCCGAGGTCCTGGGCAGCGAGGGCGCAGGCCGCGAGCAGATCAGCGTCGGTCTGTGGGAGTTCAGCGCCGAGGCGCAGGCCAGGGTGGCGCAGGCTGCCGGGATCACGCCCGACATGTCGCGCCGCTGGTTCGAGCGCTCCTTCGGCTCGGTCATCTCTGCAAGGCAGGTGGCGGCCGCCTGAGGCCCGACCGTTCAGGGCGCGCTCTGGCGCGTCTTGCCCCGCAGCGGCCTCAGCCGTCGTTTCGAAAGCAGGCGTCGGGCGGGGTGGCCTTCTGGCCATCGACACGCGCGCCGCAATGGATGCACATCCACTGGCTGCCGCTCTCACCCCTCTGCTCGCGCCAGCGGCACAAGCGGGTCCGGCGATTGGAAAACACCGCCACGAGGATGAAGGCCGCGATCAGCCCGACAAGTACTAACATAGCGCAGACCTGTCGCATGCGCCGGGACTGACAAGTCCCGGCCAGCGTATCCGGTCCGTCGGCAAGGCCCTCAGGCGGCGACGGGCAGGTCTTCGTAGACCGGCGCGGTCGAGGGCTTGCGGGCTTCGGGTGTGAAATAGGACAGGCTGTCTTCGAGAATCCGAAGGGCTTCCTGCGCGGTGATTTTCTTTTGCTCTTGCATCGGGGTGCCTTTCCGTCTGGCGTCTCCCCTCCCTGCCAGACAGATAGTCCCGGCTCTCTTTCGCTGCACCGCAGAAAGACGCAATCTCGCCTTGCGCGCAGTGCAAAGCGGACGCAGCGTCACCCCTTCGGAAGACGCCCGGCGCGCAGGTCAGGACGCCCCCCCCTGCCCGCGTCGCATGCACCCCGATCCCGACCTGCGTTGCCAGAGGCTCCGCGTACGACCAGACGTCTGTGCATTCGCCCGGTGCCGCACGCGCGATGTGATGCATCCACGCACGAAAAACCCGGAGACGCTTTCAGCGCCTCCGGGCTCTTGCAGGCGCATTGATCGTCCCGTGTCAGTGCGCGCGTTCCACCAGCATCTGCTTGATGTTCGCGATCGCCTCTGCGGGGTTCAGACCCTTCGGGCAGGTCTTGGCGCAGTTCATAATGGTGTGGCAGCGGTACAGCTTGAACGGGTCTTCGACGTTGTCCAGCCGCTCACCCGTCGCCTCGTCACGCGAATCGATGATCCAGCGGTAGGCGTGCAGCAGGGCTGCGGGTCCAAGGTAGCGGTCGCCGTTCCACCAGTAGCTGGGGCAAGCGGTCGAGCAGGATGCGCACATCACGCATTCATACAGGCCGTCCAGCTTCTTGCGGTCCTCGATGGACTGCTTCCACTCTTTCGCCGGGCGGTTGGTCTTGGTTTCCAGCCAGGGCATGATGCTGGCGTGCTGGGCATAGAAATGCGTCAGGTCCGGGATCAGGTCCTTGACCACCGGCATGTGCGGCAGCGGGTAGATCTTGACGGTCTCGGTCTCGACCTCGTCGAGGCCGTAGATGCAGGCCAGCGTGTTGATCCCGTCGATGTTCATCGCGCAGGACCCGCAGATCCCCTCGCGGCAGGACCGGCGGAAGGTCAGCGTCGGGTCGACCTCGTTCTTGATCTTGATAAGCGCGTCCAGAACCATCGGGCCGCAGGCGTCCATGTCGAGGAAATAGGTATCCACCCGTGGGTTGTCGCCGTCGTCGGGGTTCCAGCGATAGATCTGGAACTTGCGGATGTTGGTCGCGCCGTCCGGCTTCGGCCAGGTCTTGCCCGTGCGGATGCGGGAATTCTTGGGGAGAGTGAATTGGACCATGAGTCTACCTCCTGGCTGGGGTGTTCTTGACGAAACGGGCTGGGGCGGGGGTCGAAGGGGTCACCGGAGCGCCCCCTGAAGCAGCGCGGGCAACCCGCGATTGGCAAGGCAGGACAGCGTCTCGGGCCGGGCCGCGATCTCGGAAACGATCTGGATCGAGCTTTCCGTGGGCCCGCCGACGGTATCCACGGCCAGCGCATAGATCTGCTGGGCCGAGGCATTGTCGATCACGCAGTCGATGGCGGGCTGGACCGGCACGCCGGGGAAGCGCTCGACCACCACACGCGACACGGTGGACCGTGCCGCCTCGCGGGCGATGGTATCCTGCGACTGGGCCGTACAGGCGCCAAGCGCGAGCATCAGAAGAAGGGCTTTTTTCATGAAGGCCACCTTGCAAACAGAGCATCGACGTAACGCGGTGCGGCACCGCCGCGCCCGTCCCCGGGCAGCGACAGGACATCGCGGAATTCCAGCCCCGCCGCGGCAAGGGCCGCAATCACCCGGCTGGGCGGCGCCACCCCTTCGAACCGCTGGCTGAGCGACAGTTCGAGAATGGCAAACTCGGTCCGGGCAAGCGTCTCGGGCGCGCCCTGAAGGACATCCAGTTCGAAGCCTTCGGTGTCGATCTTCAGACCGACACGGCCCGGGTAGGCCTGCATGATCTGGTCCAAAGTCCGCACCTCGACCGAGCGGGTTTCGACCGATTGCACCCGCCGCGCCATCGGGCCGGCGATCTCGCGGAAGCCCGCCATGGCGCCGTCGGTGCCGTGTTTCGTCACCGGTATCCGCAAGTCCATCCGGCCCGGCGCGGGACCGGCGGCGCAGGCATGAAAGTCATAGTCGGCGGGCGCGGCTGACAGGTCTTCCGCCACCTCCGCCCGGGGATCGACCAGCACGAATTTCGTGTTCGGAAAGGCATCGTAGAGATGCGGCGTGCCCCTGTGGACACCCACATCTGCGACGACATCGGGCGCAAAGCCGTAGCCGCGAAGATGGTCCGCCCCTTCGCGGTTGCGCACCGCGACCAGTCCTTCACGCCGCAGGGCGCGGCGAAGCTCGGGGGTCATGTGGATGCCCCCCGGCGCCCCGGGCAGGCCCTGTGGCATGCGGTCAGTCCAAGCAATAGAGCGTGCCCCTGTACATCTTCGGCGCGCCCGGCACGCAGCCGGGCAGCGGAACGTGGACGAGGTTCACGGGCTTCTGCCGCCCCGGCGCGCGGTAGGTGCCGCGCGCCATGCAGTCCTGAAGGATCTGATTGTAGCGCGCCTGATAACCGTATTTCGACCCGCTGTAGGCATTGGCCTCGGCCTCTGCGTAGCAGGTCTGGGATACGGTGCCATAGCCGTTCGCCAGTGCCGGAAGGGCAGAGGCGGCGGTCAGGGCGGCGGCTGCAATCAGGGTCTTCGTCATCAGAAAGTCCTCGCTTTCGGGGCGATCTTCTGCAACGAAATCCCGCCCTGTTCCTCGTTCGTCAACGGATCGACGATGACAGGACGATAGCTCAGCGCGACGGTGTTTCCATCGACACGGGCAACGGTGTGGACACGCCAGTTCTCGTCGTCCCGCTCCGAGAAGTCCTCGTGCGCATGGGCGCCGCGCGATTCCTTGCGCGCCTCGGCGCCGACGATGGTCGCCAGGGCGTTGGGCATCAGGTTCGTCAGTTCCAGCGTTTCCATCAGGTCCGAGTTCCAGACGAGGCTGCGGTCGGTGACCTTCAGGTCGTCCAGCTTGGCGGCAATGGCGGTCATCGCCTCAACACCCTCGGCCATGGTCTCGGCGGTGCGGAAGACGGCGGCATCGCGCTGCATGGTCTTCTGCATTTCCAGCCGCAGCTCTGCCGTGGGCACGCCGCCATCCGCATGGCGCAGACCGTCGAAGCGGGCGAAGGCCTTGTCGATCTCGCCCTTGGGCGCCACCGGCACCGCGCCTTCGCGGTCAACCACCTGACCGGCGCGGATCGCGGCGGCGCGACCGAAGACCACGAGGTCGATCAGCGAGTTCGATCCCAGACGGTTTGCACCATGCACCGAGGCACAGCCCGCCTCGCCCACGGCCATAAGGCCGGGGACCACGGCGGTCGGGTTGTCCTCGGTCGGGTTCAGCACCTCGCCCCAGTAGTTCGTCGGGATGCCGCCCATGTTGTAGTGCACGGTGGGCAGGACCGGGATCGGTTCCTTGGTCACGTCCACACCAGCGAAGATCTTGGCCGACTCCGAGATACCCGGCAGGCGCTCTGCCAGCGCCTCGGCGGGCAGGTGCGAGAGGTTCAGGTGGATGTGGTCGCCGTCCTTGCCGACGCCCCGGCCCTCGCGGATTTCCATGGTCATGGAGCGGCTGACGTAGTCGCGCGGCGCAAGGTCCTTGTAGGTCGGCGCGTAGCGTTCCATGAAGCGCTCGCCCTCGGAGTTCGTCAGATAGCCGCCCTCGCCCCGTGCGCCCTCGGTGATCAGGCAGCCAGAGCCGTAGATGCCGGTCGGGTGGAACTGCACGAACTCCATGTCCTGAAGCGGCAGACCGGCGCGGGCCACCATGCCGCCGCCGTCGCCGGTGCATGTGTGGGCCGAGGTGGCGGAGAAATAGGCGCGCCCGTAACCGCCGGTGGCCAGAACGACCATCTTGGCGTTGAAGACGTGCATCGTGCCGTCGTCCAGCTTCCAGCAGAGAACGCCCTTGCAGACGCCGTCCTCCATCAGCAGGTCGATGGCGAAATACTCGACGTAGAATTCGGCCTGCTGCTTCAGCGACTGGCCATACAGCGTGTGCAGGATGGCGTGGCCGGTGCGGTCGGCGGCGGCGCAGGTGCGCTGCACCGGGGGGCCTTCGCCGAACTCGGTGGTGTGGCCGCCGAAGGGCCGCTGGTAGATCTTGCCCTCTTCGGTGCGCGAAAACGGCACGCCGTAGTGCTCCAGCTCGTAGACCGCCTTGGGCGCCTCGCGGGCGAGGTATTCCATCGCGTCGGTGTCGCCCAGCCAGTCGGAGCCTTTGACGGTGTCGTACATGTGCCACTGCCAGTTATCGGGCCCCATGTTCGACAGCGAGGCGGCGATGCCGCCCTGTGCCGCCACGGTGTGCGAGCGCGTCGGGAAGACCTTGGTCACGCAGGCCGTGCGCAGGCCCTGCTCGGCCATGCCCAGCGTCGCACGCAGCCCGGCGCCGCCGGCACCCACGACCACGACGTCATAATCATGCGTCTCGTATTCGTATGAAGCAGTCATAGTGGTTCTTTCCTGTCGCGCGTCAGAGGGCGATTTTCACGAGGGCGAACAGCCCCATGGCCATCAGCGTATAGGTCAGCGCCGAGGTGGCGATCAGAGCGAAGCGCTCTGCCATGCCGTGGACGTAGTCCTCGATCGCCTCATGCGCCTCGTTCTTCACGTGGTTGAGGATCACGATCATGCCGAGGCCGGTGACGATGGCGGGCCAGGGGCGCGAGAAGTAGGCGATGACCTCTTCGCGGGTCCCGCCCATGCCGGCGCCGAAGGTGAAGACGAAGAGCGGCACGACCACGACCATCAGGATCGACGAGATCAGCATCTGGTAGTGGTGATGGGTGCCCTGCCCCGAGGCGCCAAGGCCGGTGGCCCGCTTGCGGTCTGTCAGATAACGCATGATGACCCCCTCAGATCGCGATTGCCGTGAAGAGCGCCAGCAGCGTGGCGCCGATGAACATGCCCCAGCCCATGTACTCGGAGGTCTGGACGTCGAGGCAATAACCGAAGTCCCAGATGACGTGCCGCAGCCGTCCGAGCATGTGGTACCAGATCGCCCACGACCCGACGAACAGCACGAGGTTGCCGAGGATGCTGAGCAGCAGACCGTCGACCAGCGCGAAGGCCTCGTCCGAGGAGGCCGCCGCAAGCAACCAGATTGCCAGCAGCACGGCGATGCCCAGCGTGATCAGCCCGGTGATGCGCACCATGATAGAGGACATGGAGGTCATCTGCGGGCGGTAGTACTGCCCGATCATGAAGGGAGAAAGCGGGCGATTGCCCCGGTTCACATCAGCCATGGGGATATCCTGGGTTGGGGTCCGTTGGTGCCGTTCTATCGCTTTTTACACCGCTGTCACCCGTGGGTGCGGCACTGCGGCGCGGTTTTTTGGCGCATTTCGCGAAAATCGTCGCGATGTGATCACAGCTTTTATCGGTGTGATCACACATTTGACGCTAACGCAAACGCCCTGCCGGTTTGCGACCAGCAGGGCGTGAACGTGACGGATTCGGTCGGGCAAAGACCCGGTGACGCTCAGTCTTCCGGGAAACCCATCTTGCGCAGCGCGGCCTTGGCCTTGCGTTTCAGGGTATCGTCCTGCGAGCCGAGATCGCGGTGCAGCTTTCCCATAAGTCCCGAGAGCGCGCGGCGGTCGGCCAGAGAACGGATGGTGTTCGGAATTTCCCCATCGGGAAGACCGAGGACCTCGTCGGAGGTCTGCGGCAGGTTCAGGCTCATAGAGAGCACCCCCAGATTAGTAAGCGTCGAATCTCTCTCCCTGTCGCATATCCTACGCAAAGGTTAACGAACGGACCACGGAAATGTGACGCATCCGGGCATGCCCCTTGCGCAACCGCCCGGCCTACAGCGGCATCAGCGCCCAATAGTCGAGATCCAGCAGCACGTCGGGGCTGTAGCGTCCATCGTCGCCCTTCAGGACAAAGGGCTCTCCGCCCTTCGTGGCCACCAGCCGCAGACGGATTGCCCCGACACCGGGCGCCGCAGTCTCGGCCTTGTCCAGCACCTCTGTCCAGGCCTTCACCGTGTCGCCCGCGAAGCAGGGATTGGCATGGGCGCCGCCGTTCAGACCGACGATCATCTGCGCATTGGCCAGCCCATTGAACGACAGCGCGCGCGCCATCGAGATCACGTGCCCGCCGTAGATCAGCCGCCCCTCGGGCCGGAAGGTCAGGTCGAAGTGCACCTTGGCGGTGTTCTGCCAGAGCCGCGTGGCGAGCATGTGCTCGGCCTCCTCGATGGTCACGCCGTCGACGTGGTCGATGGTCTCGCCAATCTCGTAATCTCCCCAGCGGTGCGTCTCTCCGGCCAGCGTGAAGTCGTAGCCGGTGAAATCCAGCCCCTCGGGGATCACCAGATCCTCCGGCGCCAGCACCGTCTTCAGATCCGGCACCACCGTCTCGGGCGCGGGGGCGTCCGCGTCCTTCTTGCGGACCATCACCCAGCGGCAATATTCCATCACCACTTCGTCGCGCTGGTTAAGACCCTTCGTGCGGACCCAGACCACCCCGGTCTTGCCGTTCGAGTTCTGCTTCAGTCCAATCACCTCGGACACCGACCGCAGCGTGTCCCCCGGCCAGACCGGTGCCAGCCAGCGCCCCTCGGCATAGCCGAGGTTGGCCACCGCGTTCAGGGACACATCCGGCACGGTCTTGCCGAAGACGACGTGGAAGGCCGCGAGATCGTCGATCGGCGCGGCCTTCAGACCGCAGGCCTGCGCAAAGGCATCCGAGGAATAGAGCGCATGCCGGGCCGGGTAGAGCGCGTGATAGAGCGCGCGCTCCCCGCCCGAGACGGTGCGCGGCACCGCGTGCTCCAGCACCTGACCGACGCTGTAATCCTCGAAGAAGCGGCCCGCGTTGGTCTTCATCACTGCTCTCCCAGCTTGGTCTCGGGGGTGTAGGTGCCCTCGACCTCTTTCACCACGGCCTGCCCGCAGCGCATCACGCCGTTGGCGGCGTCAAAGGCGTAGGTGGGCTCTCCGTAGAGGGTCCAGCCCTTGTTCAGCGCCGCGGTGACCTTGTGACAGAAGGCCGAGGTGTCGTCCTCGGTGAGGAAGCGGTAGAGTTTCATGGTGTCTCCAGTCGTTTAGCCGAATGTCGAATAGCCAAGCCAGGTGTGGATCATACCGATCACGAAGAGCAGCACGACAGAGGCGGCAAGGAAGATCGCATCCTTCTTGACCGCGCCCCTGGCGGGCGGCACCCAGCCGGGTTCGGCGCGGTTGATCACCGCCATCTCGACCACGGCCCAAAGGCCCAGCCCACCGAACAGGACGAAGGCCGGCACGTCGCCGTTCACCAGCAGGTGCGCCAGCGTCCAGATCAGGAAGCCGGTCAGCATCGGGTGGCGCATCCGGTAGAACAGCGCACCCTTTTTCGGCCCCGGCGAGGTGAAATAGAGCGCGGCCACCATCATCAGGTTGTTGATGCCCACGGTTGCGGGGTGCCGGCCCCAGAAAAAGGCGCCATCGGCCATGCGGTAGCCGAAGATCATCATCAGGACGGAGGCCACAAGCGCCAGCGCCACCACACCTTTACCCTTGTCGCCCATCGGCTGGCGAAGGCCCGGGGCAACCCGTTTGAACAGATGCGCCGCCCACCAGAGCGCGACGCCGAGAATCAGAAGCAGCATTGGCGATCCCTCATGTTAACCCCGTCCACAAAGACCCTATTGCGCAAGCGCGGCAATGGCCTCTGCCTTGGATAGCATCCTGCGGGCGGTCTCGACATGCAGGTTCTCGACGATCTTGCCATCGACGACGGCGACCCCCTGCCCCTCCCTCTCGGCGGTCTCGAACGCCGCGATCTGGCGGCGGGCGAGGTCGATTTCTGCCCCGGACGGCGCGAAGGCCGCGTTGGCCACCTCGACCTGCGCCGGGTGGATCAGCGTCTTGCCGTCCATGCCCATGTCGCGGCCCTGTTCACATTCGGCGCGCAGACCCTCGGCATCCTTGAAGGCGTTGTAGACACCGTCGACGATGACCACGCCATGCGCCTTGGCGGCCAGCAGGCAAAGGCCGATCCCCGGCATCATCGGCAGGCGGTCGGCGCGGAAGCGCGCGTTCAGCTCTTTCGCAAGGTCATTGGTGCCCATGACGAAGCCCGCAAGCCTCGGGTGGGCGGCGATCTCGGCGGCGGCAAGCATGCCCTTCGGCGTCTCCATCATCGCCCAGAGCGGCTTCGAGGTCAGCGCGGCCAGCGCATCGAGGTCCGCGGCGCTTTCGACCTTGGGCAGCAGCACGGCATCGCAGTCCATGGCGTCGGCGGCACGGGCATCGGCCTCGCCCCATTCGGTGTCCAGCCCGTTGATCCGCACGATCCGCACCCGGTTGCCATAGGGCTGCGCCAGCGCCGCCTTCAGCGTGTCCCGCGCGACAGGCTTTTCCGCAGGGGCAACCGCGTCTTCAAGGTCGAAGATCACCGCGTCCACGGGCAGCGCGCGCGCCTTTTCCAGCGCCCGCTCTCGCGAGCCGGGGATGTAGAGAACGGAACGGTAGGGGCGGGTGGCCATGTCCATGCGAGTCTCCATGCGCAACAATATTGCGCCTGAATGCACATTTCTTGCCGGAAAGTTCAAGCCAAAATTGCCGCAGCGCAGAAGAATCGTTCGGGTGCGGGGGACCCGCGCAGGGTGTCAGCGCCTTTCGCCCGGCTTCGGGCACCAATGAAGAGGGTGAATAGTGCGAATTTTAGGCACCGCACGCGGCGTTAACCGGCTGGAAGGCGGCCCGGCATGAGGATGTTCTCATGGCTCAGAACGGGCCGGGGCGCGGGGCCTGACAACAAGGCCGACGTCCGGGGATCTGAGAGGACCCAATCCGTACCGGACCGGCCCGCAAAGCGGCGCATCGACCGGTACAAGCCGAAAAGGTGACGACGATGACGGACAAGCTGGTGAAACTGGGTATGCTCTCGGCCGGTATCCTGCTGGGCGCCGCAACCCTTGTGGAGGCGCAACAGACGATGCGCCACTGCGCCCCGCGCGACAAGGTGGTGGAGCGTCTGGCCACGAAATACGGCGAGACGCGGCAAAGCATGGGGCTGGGCTCCAACAATGCGGTGATGGAGGTTTTCGCCTCTCCCGACTCGGGGTCCTGGACCATCACGGTGACGATGACCAACGGCGTTACCTGTCTTGTCGCCAGCGGGCAGGCCTTTGAAGAACTGGCCGAGGCACTGCCGCCCAAGGGCGACGACGCGTGACCCCGGCGCGGGCTGCGGCCCGCCGTCCAGTCTACTGCCGCAAGCCGGGCTGGCGCCGAAGCGCGAGGGCCCGGCTTTTCCATTTCCCCATATCCCGGGGCCACGCCGCCCCGGGCCGGAACGGGCCGTCCGCCCCCGCGCATTCCTGACAGGCCGCTCCGCGGACAGGAGCCCCGCCACGCCACCCGGCCGTCTGGCATCCCTGCCGCACCCCGGGCCGGATCGGCGCCGTCCCCCTTGGCCTGCCCGCCTCCGCCGTGGCAGTAATCCCGGGACCAGCGGAAAGGGCGCCCATGAAGATCCTCCTGATCCACCAGAATTTCCCCGGCCAATACAAGCATCTGGCGCCCGCGCTTGTGGCCCTTGGCCACCAGGTCGTGGCCCTCACCTGCAAGGTCAAGGAACCGCAACACTGGAAAGGCGTGCAGATCGTGCCCTACGCCATTCGCGGCTCCAGCACGCAGGGCATCCACCCCTTGCTGTCGGATTTCGAGACAAAACTCTTGCGCGGCACCTCCTGCTACCAGGGCGCCATGGCGCTGAAAAAGCAGGGGTTCGAGCCGGATGTCATCTGCGCGCACCACGGCTGGGGCGAAAGCCTGTTTCTGAAGGACGTCTGGCCCAAGGCGCGGCTGGGTCTGTACTGCGAGCTTTATCACCTGTCGCAACAGCCCTTCCTGAACTTCGACCCCGAGTTTCCCAGCCGCACGCCGGACACCGACGGGCTGCGCATCCGGCTGAAGAACCTCAACAACCGCCTGCACGAAGAGGTCATGGACGCGGGCATCTCGCCCACCCGCTTCCAGGCCTCGACCTTCCCGGCGGAATGGCAGGAACGAATCACCGTCGCCCATGACGGCATCGACACCGATCTGGTGCGCCCCGATCCGCAGGCCCGCCTCGGGCTCGACGACGGCAGGGTGCTGACCCGCGACGACGAGGTCATCACCTTCATCAACCGCAACCTCGAACCCTACCGCGGCTACCACATCTTCATGCGGGCGCTGCCCGGCATCCTGAAGCGGCGGCCAAACGCGCATGTTGTGCTTCTGGGCGGGGACGACACCTCTTACGGGGCGCGTCCGCCGAAGGGGCAGACGTGGAAGCAGATCTTCATCGACGAGGTGCGGGGCCGAATCCCCACGCCGCACTGGAACCGCGTGCATTTCCTGGGCCGCGTGCCCTACGAGCGGTTCCTCGCGATGATGCAGATCAGCACCGCGCATGTCTACCTGACCTATCCCTTCGTGCTGTCGTGGTCCCTGCTGGAGGCGATGAGCGCGGGCTGCGCGATCCTCGCCAGCGATACGGACCCGGTGCGCGAGGTCATGACAGAGGGTGAAACCGGCTGGATGGTCGATTTCTTCGACACCGAGGCCCTGACCGAGCGTCTGTGCGCGCTGCTTGACGATTCAGAGGCGCGCGCAAGGCTTGGCCGAACGGCCCGCGCCTTCGCGCAGGAACACTACGACCTGCAGCGCCTCTGCCTGCCGAAGCACGTCGAGTGGGTCATGAAACTGGCCGACATGCCCCCGCGCCCACCGCGCGACTGATAAAGCGGGGCGTTTTCCTGCAAGGAAAACGAAACGAATTCTTTCAAAGAATTCGGCGCCTCAGATCCGGCTGTCCTGTGCGCGCAATTGGCGGGCGCGTGTCAGGATGGCATCCTCGATGGCGCGCACCGTCGCTTCCGGCGCGGGGCCGGAATTGGTCATCAGCGCAATGTTCAGAGAGCGTGCATCCAGCGCCGGGTCGCTGACGTAGATCGTCGCGCGATAGGCCCGGCCCCCGCCCGGAGGCGTGCCATAGCCGGTGGTGATGACTCCGGTGAAGGGATCGACCGACTGTACCGGCAGGAAATCGAGCGTCTCCAGCGAGGCATTCCAGATGTATTTGTTGACCGCGCCGACCTGTCCGGCGTCGTCGCGCGGCCGGAAGAGATCCCAGATCGTGGAACGCGAGCGCGCGCGGCGGCCCTTCTCGAGGTCGAGTTCATCGAGGATCTGATTGGCGCTCGGGGTCTCCACGGGCTGCCCAGCCCGGTTTCCGCAGCCCGCCGTCACCGCCAGCACCACCACCAGCGCCGTGCCGGTTACGAGTCGCGAAATGCGCATGTCACCCTCTCCCACCTCGGATCGTTCGGAACCCTGCATACAAGCGGGGCGCCATGGCGGCAAGAGACCATTGACCGCCGTATTCCCGCGGGAATCCCCGGTAAAAGCGCCGCCAGGCAAAGGCCTTGTGACAATTGCGCATCACTGATCCGGATGTTGAGGCACGGATTTTCGGACGGGTTGCAAAGGCGGGGCCGTGAAGCGCATAGAAACCGCATCAAGGTCGGAACACCGGCTTGGTACGTGCCTTTGAACACATGAGGGAAACAATGAAAAACATCCTGTTTGCGACCACCGCACTGGTTGCCGTCGCGGGTGCAGCAGCTGCCGAAGTGACCATCACCGGCTCCGCCGAGCTGGGCCTTGTCCAGAACGAAAACGGCTCCGGCGACTTCTACACCGGTGACCTGTCCGAAACCCAGGTCTTCACCGACATCGACGTGACCTTCACGATGACCGGCGAAGCCGACAACGGCCTGACCTTCGGCGCCACCATCGACCTGGACGAAGTCAACGACGAGTGCGGCCCCACCACCTGTGACGCCGACACCAACAACTCGTCGCGCCTGCCCGACGCCAACATGTTCCTGGCATATGGCGCAGCTCGCCTGACCGTCGGTGACACCGACTCCGCGTTCGACGCACGCCTGACCGAAACCAACCTGGCCGGCGGCACCCTGAACGACGACGAAACCGTGCACCCGGGCTGGAACGGCCACTCGTCCTTCGACGAGTTCTACGGTGGTCAGGAAATCCGCTTCGACTACACCTTCGACGCGTTCACCATGTCGGTCTCGACCTCGCCGGACAGCAGCAAGACGTTTGACCCGTCCTATGCAGTCGGTGTGTCCTACAACGCCGACCTGGCAGGTCTGAACCTGGCCCTGGGCCTGGGTTACATCCAGGTTGACGAAGCAGCGGCTGGCTACGACAGCGAGCTGGGTGTCAGCGTTGCAACCACCTTCGACAACGGCCTGCAGGCTGTGCTGAACTACTCCAAAATGTCCGACGACTCGTCGGGCGGCCTGGATGACGGCAACCACTGGGGTGTCGGCGTTGCATACACCATGAACGCCCTGACCCTCGCCGCCAACTACGGTGAGTACGACTTCGACGGTGGTGACTCCTCGGGTTACGGCCTGGTCGCCAACTACGACTTCGGCGGCGGTCTCGTCGGTCAGTTCGGCTACGGCGCTGGCGAATTCTCCGGCCCCGCAACCTACGAAGACACCTGGTCGCTGGGTCTGTCGATGTCCTTCTAAGGACATCAGCCATTCGGCTTAGGGAAGAGCGGGCGCTTGCGTCCGCTCTTTTCTTTTGGTTCAACGGCCCGGCACTTGCCCGAGGCCGCCATGACCCCCCAGGAAATCCGCGCAGCGTTTCAGAAGGCCCTGGCCTTCCTGCAATCCGGCCAGCCCGACCGGGCAGAGCCGCTGCTGACCACGCTGCTGGAAGCGACTCAGGGCGCCGCCGAGGTGCATTTCCACCTCTCGCGCGTGGCCGAGATGCGCGGCGAGACAGAGGCCCAGATCGCCGCCCTGACCGAAGCCCTGCACAAGAAGCCCGATGAGCCCGCCGTGCTGACGGCGGCAATCACCGCGCACAGCCGTCGCGGCGACACGGCAGAGGTTGTCGCGCTTTACGACCGGCTCATCGCGCTGACCCCCAGGGACATCGGCCCCCGGGCGGACAAGGCGCTGTATCTTCAGAACACCGGCGATTTCGAGGGCGCCGAGAAGATCCTGCGCAGGCTGATCCGCCAGAACCCGCAGGCGCTGGAGCTTTACCGCATGCTCTCGACCGTCACCAAGCTGCCCAGGGGCGATGCGCTGGTGCGGCAGATGCGCGCCTTCTGGCCCGACAAGCGGCTGAACGATCACGGGCGCATGCATCTGGGCTTTGCCCTGGCCAAGGTGTCCGAGGATTCGGGTCAGACCGACAAGGTCTTTGCCTTCCTCCGCCCCGCCAACGCCGCGCAGGGGCGCCTTGCGCCCTTCGATGCCCCTGCCCGCGACGCGGAATGGCGGGCCTTCCGGGCGGCGCAGGACGCCCCCGACTACAGCAGCCCCGTTACCCCCCTGCCCCAGCGTCCCGTCTTCGTCACCGGCCTGCCACGGTCGGGCACCACGCTGGTGGAACAGATCATCGCCGCCCACAGCGGCGCCCGCGCGGGCGGAGAGATGGGGCACGCTCTGTCGCAGGCCGTCGCCGCCTTCGGCCCCGCCGCACGGGCGAAGCCGCTGGCCAGCCTCGGCGCGGAAGAGCTGGGCGCCTATGCAGAACGCTATACCCGCCTCGTGCGCCGCGACACCGGCAGCGCGCCCGGCGTCGTCACCGACAAGTCGATCCAGTCGCATCTGGTCTACGGCTACATCGCCCGCGCCATGCCAGAGGCGCGGCTGATCGTCGTCCACCGCGATCCGCGCGACATCGCGCTGTCGATCTACCGCAACCATTTCGCCCTTGGCACGCACCGTTACGCCACCGACCTCGCCGCCATCGCGGGCACCATCAAGCGATTCCGCGAGAACATCGACTGGTGGCGCCCGCGGCTTGGCGATCGCCTGTTCGAGATTCGCTACGAGGTTCTCGTCGGCGATCCCGAATCGCAGGCCCGTGCCCTGATCGCCGCCGCCGGGTTGAAGTGGGAGGACGCCTGTCTCGACTTCCACAAGGCCAGGGGCGCGGTGAAGACGCTGAGCCTGGCGCAGGTGCGCCAGCCTATTCATGCCGGACGCCGCGAGGCCTGGCGCAAGTACGAGGCCGACCTGGCCCCCTTCATCGCAGCATGGGGAGACGACCCTTGGGACTGACCGACATCCGCACCCGTATCGAAAAGGCCTGCAAGGAGGCGGACCGCGATCCGTCCGACGTGACGCTGGTGGCGATCAGCAAGGTCCAGCCGCTGGAGCGGGTCGAGGCGGTGCTGGCCGAGGGGCAGCGCGTCTTCGGCGAGAATCGCGTGCAGGAGGCGGCGGGCAAGTGGCCCGATTTCAAGGCGCGCTTCGATGGCGTCGCGCTGCATCTGGTCGGTCCCCTGCAATCGAACAAGGCCCGTCAGGCGATGGAGCTGTTCGACGTGATCCACTCGGTCGACCGGCCCAAGCTGGCGCAGGCCATCGCGCGACTCGCACAGGAACTGGGCAGCTGCCCCGACCTCTTCATTCAGGTGAACACCGGCGAAGAGGATCAGAAGGCCGGTATCCTGCCCGCCGAGGCGGATGATTTCATCGCAGAATGCCGCGGGCTCGATCTGCCGGTCAGGGGGCTGATGTGCATTCCCCCGGTCGAAGAGACGCCCTCGCTGCACTTTGCCCTGCTGGGCAAGATCGCCGCGCGCAACGGGCTGGAGGGCCTGTCGATGGGGATGAGCGGCGATTTCGAAGAGGCCATCGCGCTGGGGGCGACCCATGTGCGCGTCGGCTCCGCCATCTTCGGAGAGCGCGTGAAGACCTGAAGGCGCCTTGCGGCCCGTGCCCGTCCAAGCTAATCCGCTGCCATGCGCATCGTTCGAGACTATCAGTACGTCAGGCCCGAGGATCGGGGCGCCAGCGTCGCCATCGGCAACTTCGACGGCGTGCACCTCGGCCATCAGGCGGTCATCGACCTTGCCCGCAACGCGGCCCCCGCCGCCCCGCTGGGCGTGCTGACCTTCGAGCCGCACCCGCGCGAATATTTCGCCCCCGAGGCCCCCGCCTTCCGCCTGATGAGCGCCGAGGCCCGCGCCGCGCGCCTTGAAAAGCTGGGCGTCGAGCACCTGTATCAGCTGAACTTCAACACCGCGCTGGCCTCTCTGACGCCGCGCGAGTTTGCCGCCAATGTCATTCGCGACGGCCTTGGGCTGGTGCATGTGGTCGTGGGCGCCGACTTCTGTTTCGGCAAGGGCCGCGCCGGGACCGTGGCGGACCTTCAGGCCTTCGGCGAAGAGATGGGGTTCGGCGTGACCGTGGCGGACTTGCTGGAGACCGGCGGGCAAGAGGTCTCTTCGACCGCGATCCGCGAGGCACTGTCTGCCGGACGCCCCTGCGACGCCGCCCTGCAACTGGGCCACTGGCACCGCATCGACGGGCAAGTGATCGGCGGCGAACAACGCGGGCGCGTGCTGGGCTATCCCACCGCGAACATGTCCATCGACGGGCTGCACCCGCCGAAGCTGGGCGTCTACGCGGTGCTGGTCGAGGTTCGCGACGGCCCGCACAAGGGCAGCTACCACGGCGCCGCCTCGATCGGCGTGCGGCCCATGTTCGGCGAGAACACCGCGAATATCGAGACGTTCCTCTTCGATTTCACCGGCGACCTCTACGGCGCGACCCTCTCGGTTGGGCTGGTGGACTACCTGCGGCCCGAAGAGAAGTTCGACAGCCTCGACGCGCTGATCGTCCAGATGGATGCCGATTGCACCCGCGCCCGAGAGATCCTGTCGGCGCTCTGAATCCGTCCCGGTCGCCTTTCCCCGGCAAGGGCTGCCTCTTCACCGGAACGCTTCCCCCGTGCGGGCCTTCAGATTGCGCCGCGCGTTGCCAGAGAAACGCTGCACCCTGATGACCGGCCCGGCCCGCCCGCGCCGCCCGGTCCCCGCCCCTCTCGATGCTCTGATCGTGCCACGCATTGTCCTTCGGGCGCGGCTTCGCTAAGGCTCGGGGCATGAGTTCCGACCCCATCCCCCGCGACGGTCTCGCCCCCCGCTTCTGGGAAAAGAAGCCCCTGACGAAGATGTCGCACCCGGAATGGGAGGCGCTCTGCGACGGCTGCGGCAAGTGCTGCCTGAACAAGCTGGAGGACGAGGAGACCGGCGAAGTCGCCCTGACCCGCGTCGCCTGCCGGCTGTTCGACGACACCACCTGCCGCTGCGCGCAATACCCGATCCGTCACCAGTTCGTGCCCGAATGCATCGTGCTGAAGCCCTCGAACATCGCCGACAACCTCTACTGGATGCCCGAGACCTGCGCCTACAAACGGCTCTGGACCGGGCAGAGCCTGCCCGGCTGGCACCCGCTTCTGACCGGGCGTCAGGACAGCGTCCACGAGGCGGGCGTGTCCATGCTGCACCGCACGGTGGCGGAATTCGAGGTCGACGATGACGACTGGGAAGATCACATCATAGAGGAGCCCACGGGATGAGCCTGTCCTTCGCATCCGACAATTGCGCCCCGGTGCCGCAACAGATCCTCGACGCGGTCGCCCGCGTGAACAGCGGCGCCATGCCCAGCTATGGGGCCGACCCCGAGACCGCCGCTGTCGAGGCGCGCTTTCGCGAGATCTTCGGCTGGCCCGGGGCGCGGGTCTTCCTCGTGGCCTCCGGCACGGCGGCCAATGCGCTGGCGCTCTCGGTGCTCTGCCCGCCCTACGGCACGGTCTTCTGCTCCGAGGTGGCGCATGTGCACGAGGACGAATGCAACGCGCCCGAGTTCTACACCGGCGGCGCGCGGCTGACACTGGTGCGCGGCGGCGACATGATGACGCCCGAAGCCCTGCGGACCGCTTTGGCCGCCGAGGGCAACCGCGGCGTTCATGGGCCGAAGCGCGCGGCGGTCTCCGTGACCAACGTGACCGAGATGGGCAACGTCTACACGCTGGACGAACTGTCGGCGCTTGGCGCGGTGGCGCGCGAGCATGGCCTGCCGGTGCATCTGGACGGCGCGCGCCTGGCCATGGCCTGCGCAAAGCTGAGCTGCACCCCCAAGGCCATGGCAGAGGCACTGGGGGCCGAGGTGGTCGTCTTCGGCGGCACGAAGGTGGGCGCCATGGATGTCGAGGCGGTAGTGCTGCGCGACGGCAGCCGTGCCGACGAGATGGCCTATCGGATCAAGCGCGGCGGGCATCTCTATTCCAAGGGCCGCTACATGGCCGCGCAGATGGCCGCGCTGCTGGAGGACGACCTGTGGCGCGTCCTCGCCACCCACGCCAACGCACGCTGCGACAGGCTGCGCGCCGGGATCGAGGATCTGGGCGTCGAGGTGATCAACCCGACCCATGCCAATATGTTGTTCATCCGCCTGCCGGTGCGCGTGCACGAAGCGCTGAAGGCGCGCGGCGTGGTGCATTTCTTCGACAGCGGCGCGCCCGGGGACGTGGTGGCCGGGCGGCTGGTCTGCGACTGGTCAACGTCTGAGGAGCAGATCGCGGGGTTTCTGGACGCCCTGCGGATCGCTCTCTAGCCGGTTCCTGCGGTTTTCGCCTGCCTGTGGCAGACGACCGGCTGGGGGCTTTGCCCCCGCTCGCTGCGGTCGCCCTCCAAGGTATCTGGAGACCAAAGAAGAGCGGGCGCGGGGCCCCTCTCTGGTTTCGAAATACCTCGGAGAGCACGAGAGGCACAGCCTCTCGTACGAACGCCTGTCGACCGTTCCCGCGCCGCTGGCGGACCGGTTCGAATGTCTTCTTGACCGCGATCATGCCAGCCTGCCCTGTTCGGGCCGGGGCGAGTCGGGGCCGGCTCAGTTCATCTGGAAGTGAAGCGCGTAGCTGCCGTCCTCGAAGGCGCCGAACAGGTCGGGTATGTCCGGGTGATCCACCGGTTCGCCGGAATAATCCGCCACGAGGTTCTGCTCGGACACATAGGCCACGTAGAAGCTCTGCTCGTTTTCCGCCAGCAGATGGTAGAAGGGCTGGTCCTTGATCGGGCGGCTGTCCTCGGGGATCGCCTCGTACCATTCCTCGGTGTTGTTGAATTCCGGATCCACGTCGAAGACCACCCCCCGGAAGGGGTGTTTGCGGTGCCGGACAACCTGGCCCAGATGATATTTTGCGCGCGTACGAAGCATGTACTTTCCCTTTTACAGTCCCGATCTTACCGTCGATCGGGGCTGTAAGTCCAACTTTTGCCCTATTTTCGCCGGAAACACTCTGTGAAGCGCTTTCCAACAGTGCTTTCGGCGTTTGTGTCGCAGGGCGGCCCGACCGTCAATGCGGGTTTCCGCCTGCCCCGGAAATGTGATTTCCACATGGCGCGGGATCGGTTAAAATAGTCGGAAAGATATAACAAAACAACAGACGCGAGAGGCATATGAGCAGACTCCTTCGCGCCATGGCGATCCTATTTCTGGCCGGTTCCTGCGGGGGCGGCGGCGGAGGCTCTGGCACGTCACCAGACAACCTCGACAACGCCTGTTCGATCCTGCAGCAGCGTCCCGGATACTACCGGGCGTTCCGCGGAACCGAACGCAAGTGGGGCGTCCCGGTGCATGTGCAGATGGCCACCATCTACCAGGAAAGCAAATTCATCAGCGACGCGCGCACCCCCCTGCGCTTCTCGCTTGGCGTGATTCCGCAGGGCCGGCAAAGCTCGGCCTTCGGCTACAGTCAGGCGCTCGACGGGACCTGGAAGGAATACCTCGCCTCCGAGGGCCAGCGCCGGGCGCGGCGGGACAACATCCGGGACGCGACCGATTTCATGGGCTGGTACATGGCGCAGTCGAACCGTGAGCTTGGCATCCCGATGGCGGACGCGCGCAATCACTACCTCGCCTATCACGAGGGGCGGACGGGCTTCCGGCGCGGCAGCTACAATTCCAAGGCATGGCTCCTGCGCGTATCCTCGGAAGTCGGCAACCGCGCGCTGGTTTACGAGCAGCAGTTGAAAAGCTGTCGGCACGCGCGCTGAGGCGCTGTGCTGTCGATTGCGAGCGGGGGGCCTTAGCCCCTCTCTTCGTCTTTGGCGGCCTCAGGAACCGCCTGCCTAGCCCTATGGGCGTCTCCAGAACCTCGGCCCAGCCGGGTCTGCCCGAGCCTGCCAATAGAAAAGCGCCCGGCACAGGCCGGGCGCTTTCCGCGGTCTTCACAGGGCTCAGTTCCTCAGCTTCTCAAGCTCCGGGTCGATGTAGAAAAGCCGGTTCGGCAGATTTTTCTGCTGAAGCCCGCCCAGCACCACGGTGGTCTTCGTGCCGTCCCCGTCGGTGATCACCCACTGGCGCAGTTCCACCGGGCTGCCGGTGAACTTCAGCTGGATCGACCCGTATTCCGGCCGCTTCGGGTCCTGCGCGGTGACCACCGTCGCGGTGCCGTCGTATTGATGCGCGGTGACCATGCCGGCACGGGTCAGGTCCACGTTGCGGTCGAGGATGATCGACAGCGGCGTCTGGTTCAGCGGATAGGTGTCGGCGGTGGCGCCCAGCTTGCGGTCGAGGATATAGACCGCGCCCGCAGAGGCCATGACCAGCGCCCGCTCTGGCGGGTTGTAGTCGAAGCGCACCTTGCCCGGGCGCTTGATGGAAATCTCGCCGGTCGAGATCGTGCCATCGGCGTTGATCTGGGTGAAGGTGCCGACTGCCGACTGGATAGAGTTGAGATACTTCGAGATCTCGCCCAGCGAGAGCTGCTGCGCCTGCGCGGGCAGCGCAAGCAGGGTCAGGGCCAATGCGGCGAGGGTCTTGCGGATCATGTCGGTCCTTCCTGATCGTGTCGTGGTCACTGTGCCACGGCGGGCCTTGATATGCGATATCAGCCGCATGGAACCCCATATCGGTGGCGGATCGGGGCCGATCAACCCCCAAGGGAGGCTGCGGCGCTCCGGCCCTATCACGTCCACGACAGGGGCTGCTTCACGCGGCGCGATCCTGGCGGCAACGCGCAACGGCGCCAAAGCGTTCCACGGCAGAATTCCGTCGGCCCGGCGCGGGGGCCACCGGGGCGGTATCGCGCGGGGCAGAATGCGGGGCAGGCATCCCGGCCAGGCCAAGCCCGCGGAAACCTGACAAAAACACTTTCCTCACAATACCCGATAAACAAAGTCAACTATTTGATTTTACGTAATTTTTTCTTGCAACTCCGAAAGGCCTGCCCTATCTCTGTGTCATCGGACGACGCCAGCCAGCCTTTCGCAAGCCAGCAAACTCCTCGCTCCCTAGCAAGCCAGCATTTTTTGCAAGCCAGCACGCTTCCCCGCCAGCACGCCAGCCCTGACGCCAGCTTTTCGCCAGCCCGTCCGGTTGCCAGCCAAACGCCAGCCCCGTCGCGCCAGCTGCCGCCAGCACCGACGCCGCGTTGCATCCGGCCCTTGGCAAGCGATCCATGGCTGCGGCAGACTGTCAGGCAGGCGCACGATCCTCTCTCCCTCTGACTCCATGACCTGATGGCAGGCCCGGCGCTTCAGCCGCAGGCCCCTTGCGCCGTCGCCGTCCACGCCCAGAGCGTCGAATCGGTAGGCCCCCTGGCTTGCGGCGCAGCCCTGCGCCGCGCCCCCTGCCCGCACGCGCCGATACGAAAGCGCCGGGCCAAGGTCACCCCCCGGCCCGGCGCATGACAGGACGATGATTCAGCGGCTCGCCGCCGCGCGGGTCGGGCAGCCGCCCCTACTGTTGCTCGGGCACGAGGATCTCGCGCTTGCCGACGTGGTTCGCGGCAGAGACGACGCCCTCCTCCTCCATCTGCTCGACGAGGCGCGCGGCCTTGTTGTAGCCGATGCCCAGCTTGCGCTGGATGTAAGAGGTCGAACACTTGCGGTCCTTGATCACGATGGCCACAGCCTGATCGTAGAGCGCGTCCTCGCCCCCGGTGTTGCCGCCGGTGTTCAGGCCCAGAACCGCGTCGATGTTGTCCGCCTTCTCGTCGTCCGGTCCCTGCACCACACCCGAGACATAGTCCGGCGGGCCGAAGGCCTTGAGGTGGTTGACGATCTCCTCGACCTCTTCGTCCGACACGAAGGGGCCGTGGCAGCGCGTGATCCGCGACCCGCCCGCCATGTAAAGCATGTCGCCCATGCCCAGAAGCTGCTCTGCCCCCATCTCGCCGAGGATGGTCCGGCTGTCGATCTTCGACGTCACCTGGAAGGAGATCCGGGTGGGGAAGTTCGCCTTGATCGTGCCGGTGATGACGTCGACCGAGGGCCGCTGCGTGGCCATGACAAGGTGGATGCCCGAGGCCCGTGCCATCTGCGCAAGACGCTGGATGCAGGCCTCGATCTCCTTGCCCGCCACCATCATCAGGTCGGCCATCTCATCGACGATGACGACGATATAGGGCATCTTCTTCGGCTCGATCTGTTCCGTCTCGAAGACCGGCTCGCCGGTCTCGTCGTCAAAGCCGGTCTGGACCGTGCGCTCGAACATCTCGTTCTTGGACAGCGCGTCGGCGACGCGGCCGTTGTAGCCGTCGATGTTGCGCACGCCCATCTTGGACATCTTGCGATAGCGGTCTTCCATCTCGCCCACGACCCACTTCAGCGCCACGACGGCCTTCTTGGGGTCGGTGACGACGGGGGACAGCAGGTGCGGGATGCCGTCATAGACCGACAGTTCCAGCATCTTGGGGTCGATCATGACCAGCCGCAGGTCCTCGGGCGTCAGCTTGTACAAGAGCGACAGGATCATGGTGTTGATCGCCACCGACTTGCCCGAGCCGGTGGTGCCAGCAATCAGCAGGTGGGGCATCTTGGCAAGGTTCGCCACAACCGGGTCGCCGCCGATGTCCTTGCCGAGCGCCAGCGGCAGCTTGTGGTTGCCGTCGCCGAATTCGCGGCCCGCGAGGATCTCGCGGAAGCAGACCATCTCGCGGTTGTCGTTGGGCAGTTCGATGCCGATCACCGAGCGGCCCGGCACGGTCGAGACGCGCGCGGACAGCGCGGACATCGAGCGCGCGATATCGTCGGCAAGGCCGATGACACGGCTGGCCTTCAGGCCCGGCGCCGGTTCCAGCTCGTACATGGTGACGACCGGACCGGGGCGGACAGAGACGATCTCGCCCTTCACGCCGTAGTCGTCGAGCACGGATTCGAGCATCCGGGCGTTTTCTTCCAGCGCCTCGTCGGACAGGATGTGGCGCGTCACCTGGTCGGGCGACATCAGCAGCGACAGCGGCGGAAGCTCGTAGTCCACCTGCCGGTCCTCGAAGGACAGATCGGGCTGGGCTTCCAGCTTGGCGCGGGTCGACAGCTGCACCGGCTTGCGCACCGGCTGCTGCACGACCTTCTTCGGCTCGGGCATCGCGGGGGCGGCGCGGTGGATCGGCGTGGGCGCGGGGGTGGAGTGGTCGAGGATCGTGGCCTCGTCCGTCTCGCCGAAATCGTCGTCCGACCATGTTCCGGCGCTTTCGGTCGACCACGCGGCGCTGTCCTCGGCCTGCCACGCCTCGGCCCGGTCCTCCTGATGGTCGTCGTGGCGGTCGTCCTCACCGTAGTCGTCGAAATCGCGCATCTCTGCAAAGGCGGCATCGTCCTGCCATGCCTCTTCCGGCTCCGGCATCGGCTGCGCCACGGGCGCACGCGGCTCGGCGGCACGCGGCTCGGCAAAGCGGGGCATGGCCTGCTGCGGCTCGACATGGCGCGGTTCGGCAAAGCGCGGCATGGCGCCCTGCGGCTCGGGCGCCCGGACAAGGCCGCGGGTCGCGGTCAGCGCATCCGTCGCGACGCCTGCGGCCATGGGCGCGGCGTGATGCGCCGTCAGCGGCGGCTCTGGCGGCAGCGTGCGTGCGGCGGCGGTCAGAGGCGGCTCTGGCGGCAGACCGCGCGTCTGCGGCTTGAAGATCAGCGGCTGCGGCCCGTGGCCCCGCCCCTTGGTCAGCGGCTTGGTCGGGTCGGGGCGCTTCTGCACACCCGGCACAGGCACGGGTTTGCCGCGCGCGCTGACCGCCTTGGCGATCTTGGCGCGGATGCGGTCCTCGCCCGGGGCGTCGATGTCGTGATCGACCTCGCGGGTCACCAGTTCCGGCTCTGGCATCGGCTCGGCACGGCGGATCAGCGCGGGCATCCGCGACAGGAAGCCGCCCTTCTCGGGCTGCGCGGGGGCGGCGGGTTCGTCATAAACCGCGTCATCCTCGAAGATATAGTCGTCCTCGTCCTCCTCGTAGACCGGCGCGGCGGGCAGCGAATCGGCGCGGCGCACGCGGGTCGCGACCAGCGGCGCGGGCGCGGCCATCGGCATCGCCTCTTGCGCGGCGGCCTCGGCCTCGGCCTCTGCGATGCGACGGGCGCGGCGCTCTTGCTGGGCGGCCTGAAGCCGCTGCGCGCCGGTCATGGCACCGCTCATGGCACCCGAGGCAGAGCGCCCGGCGATGCGCACGAAGGTTGCGTAGCTGACCAGAAGCCCGATCAGGCCGAAGCGTCCGATCGCCTTCAGTTCGGCGCGGGTAAAGCCCAGCACAAAGGCGCCAAGGCCGAGGATACCCAGACCCAGCAGCAGTTGCGCCAGTTTCAGGCCCAGCCCGGCAGAGAACGGCAGGATGCCGATGATCGATCCCATCATCATGTCGCCGAACAGGCCGCCCATGCCGAAGTTGTGGCCCCACTCGGCGCCTTCCGTCAGGCCCGAGGCATAGACCGAGCAGAGGGCGACCCAGATGGGAGCGAAGATCAGGCAGGTCATGGCGCGGCCCTGCCCCCGGTGCAGGATCAGCCGCCCGCCCCATGTCAGGAAGACCGCCGCCAGCGCCCAGGCACCGGCGCCCACGATCATGAAGAGCGGCGCGGCGATATAGGCGCCCATGCGCCCCATCCAGTTCTGCACCGGCGCATCCGTGGCCGAGAGAAAGCTGGGGTCATCGGGCGAGTAGGAGGCGATCATCGCCGAGACGATCAGCCCAACGAGCACCAGCCCGACACCCACCAGTTCGCGCCCGCGCCGTTCCAGCGTCGCCGCCGTGTCGCTGTCGAAGAGGGGGTCGCGCCCCCGTGCCTGATATGATGCCATGCCTCGCCTCACCGTTTCTTCTAGTTATGCAAACAGGCAGTCCCTGATCGCCGTCAGTCCTGCCTTGGTCTCGTCAAAGGGCGCCACGAGGGCGACCCGGATATATCCCGCGCCCGGCGTGCCCGTGGGTTGCGCCTTCGACAGGTAGGCGCCGGGCAGCACCCGCACGCCGGTTTCCTGCCAGAGCTTCAGGGTCGCCGCCTCGCCATCGGGCACCGGCAGCCAGAGGAACATGCCCGCCTGTGGGCTCATGTAGCCGGGGACATGCCCCAGGATCTCGTCCGCCAGCGCGTATTTCGCCGCGTAAAGCGCCCGGCTGGCGGTGACGTGCTCTTCGTCCCCCCACAGCCGCTCGGACACATGCTGCACCGGCAGCGGCAGCGGCGCGCCGGAATAGGCGCGCAACTGCTTCATGCGCGCGATGCTCTCGGGTCCGCCCGCGACGAAGCCCGCGCGCAGGCCCGGCAGGTTCGACCGCTTGGAGAGCGAATGGAAAGCCAGCACCCGCTCGGGGTCGGCGCCCGTCTTCGCGGCCACCTCCAGCGCGCCCACCGGCGCCGCGTCGCGGTAGACCTCGGAGTAACACTCGTCCGCGGCGATGCGGAAGTCGTGCTTCTCCGCCAGCGCCAGCAGATCGGCCCAGTACTCGGCGCCCGCCATCACGCCCTGCGGGTTCGCGGGCGAGCAGAGATAGACCATCGCCGTGCGCGCCAGCACCTCGGGCGCGACCGATGAGAAATCCGGCAGGTGCCCGGTCTCGGCGGTGGCGGGGACAAAGACCGGCTCGGCCCCCACGGAAATCGCCGAGATCATGTAGACTTGGTAAAAGGGGTTGGGCATCAGCACGACCGGGCGCTGGCCGTTCTTGGTCTCGGGGATCAGCGCCATGCCGGCGTTGTACAGCCCCTCGCGCGTGCCGTTCAGCGCCATGACCTGGCGCTCGGGGTCCAGCGTCACGCCGTAGCGGCGGTTCAGCCAGCCGCAGATCGCCCCGCGCAGGCCGGGCGTGCCCTCGTTCGGCGGATAGCGCCCGAAGTCGGCGGCGTGCTCGGCCATGACCGGCCCGACCCAGTCGGGGAAGGGGTGCTTCGGCTCGCCGATGGACATGTGCAGCACCGGACCACCCGCGGGATGCGGGTCGAGCAAGGCCCGCAGACGCGGGAACGCATAGGCCGGTAGGTTCGAGAACCGCTCGGGGAACATGGATGGACTGCCTCTGGATGCGGGATCATGGGCGCCCCGCTTTCCGGGAGGATACGAAATATGGGGGGTGCCTGTCCAGAATCCTCCGACCCTTGGCGGCGGATGTGGCGGGAAAGTCGCAATGCGTGAAAAGGTTTACGCAACGCCCCGCAAGACGGATTCGACCTCCGCCGCCAGCCGCAGCACGCGATGCTCCGCCATGGGCGGCGCCATGAGCGAAACGCCACAGCTTGGCGTGTCCGTGGGCAGATGCACGATGGCCCCGCCCAGCAGGTTGCCAAGGCGCGTGTTGCGCAGGGTCAGCAGGTTGGCCTTGGCGAAGGTCTCGCCCAGTTGCATCAGCATCTCGACCTTGGGCGGCAGATTCGGGGCGGTCGGCACGATCACCGCGTCGAAGCCCGCCGTGCGCTCTGCCCAGATCCGGCGCACCTCTTCCAGCCGCTTCCACGCGGCGACGAAATCGGCGGCGGCGGGCGTCTTGCCCAGCTCGAAACGCTCGCGGATGGGCTGGAACATCGCCTGCGGATCGGCCTCGATGGCCTCGCGCCATGTGGCCCAGGCCTCGACGCTGTAGAGCATGCCGGATGCGTCCATCGGCGCCTCGATCGCGGGGAAATCGAAGGGCACAATCTCGGCCCCCTCGCCTTCCAGCCGCTCCAGCGCGGTGCGATAGGCGCGGGCGGGCACCTCTTCCATGGCGTCCAGAACGATGGTCTGAAGCGCGCCGAGACGCAGGCCCTTCACCGGGCGCGGATTGCGCAGATCGGGCGCCGGGGTGCCTTCGAGCGCGCCCAGCAGAAGCGCGGCATCCTCGACCGTGCGGCACAGCGGCCCGACCGTGTCGAAGCTGGTGATCAGCGGCACCACGCCGGTCAGCGGCAAGCGGCCCACGGTGGTCTTCAGCCCCACGAGGTCGTTCCAGCAGGCGGGCAGCCGCACCGAGCCGCCGGTGTCCGACCCGATCCCGGCGGGCGCCAGACCAAAGGCCACAGAGGCGGCGGCCCCGGAAGAGGACCCGCCCGGCGCCGCGTCATGGTCGTTCACGCAGGGCGCGGTGGCCGTGACCGGGTTCAGGCCCAGCCCCGAGAAGGCCAGTTCCGACATATGCGTCTTGCCAAGACAGACCAGCCCCGCCTGCGTGGCGTTGCGCAGCACTTCGGCGTCGCTCGCGGGCACGCGCCCCTTCAGCAACGCCGAGCCCGACTCTGTCGCCACTCCGGCGGTGTCATAGAGATCCTTCCAGCTGATCGGCACGCCGTCCAACACCCCCCGGCGCAGCCCCAGCCGCGCGCGGTCGCGGGCCGCCTCGGCCTCTGCCATGGCGCGGTCTTCGGTCAGGCGGGCATAGATGCGGGGCGCGAAGGCATGGGCCCGGATCGCGTCGAGATAGGTTTCGGTCAGCGCCACCGGGTCGATCTCGCCCGCGCCGATGCCGCGCCCCAGATCCGCCGCGCTCATTGTCGTCCAGTCTGCCATCGCCTTCGCCCCTCTGCCTTGCGTCGCCTGTGCCCGTCCCGGGTCCGGGCGGACCTGTCCTGTCCGGGTGCCCTGTCCTGTCGGCTGCGCCCGGGTCGTCGCGGCGGACGGTAGCGGCAGCGGGGCGCATGGACAATCCCGCGCGGCGGTTCATATTGCGCGCCATGGAACACGACCTGATCATCGTGGGCGGCGGCCTGAACGGCCCCGCCCTTGCCCTCGCCGCAGCGCAGGCGGGCCTCTCCTCGGCGGTGCTGGACGCGCTGCCCGCCACCACCCGGTCGGAGGACGCCTTCGACGGGCGTTCCTACGCGCTGGCGCTGGCCTCGCAGCGGATGCTGGCGGGGCTGGGCCTGTGGGACGGGCTGGCCGGGAACGCCCAGCCGATGCGCGAGATCAAGGTGACCGACGGGCGCGTCGGCGAGGCGGAGGTCTTTCTCGGGCTGCATTTCGATTCCGCCGAGATCGAGGAAGGCCCCATGGGCTACATGGTCGAGGACCGCTTCCTGCGCCGCGCCCTGCTGGAGGCGGTGGAGGCGGAGCCGCTGGTGAGCCATCGCGGCGGCGCACGGGTCATGGCCCAGTCGACCGCGCCCGACGGCGCCTCTGTCACGCTGGAAGACGGGACGATGATCATGGGCCGCCTGCTGGTCGGCGCCGACGGGCGGCAGAGCGGCGTGGCGCAGCGCGCGGGTATAAGGCGCACCGGCTGGGGCTACGGCCAGACCGCGCTGGTCTGCGCCATCGCGCACGACAAACCCCACGGCGGCGTCGCGCATCAGCTCTTCCTGCCCCCCGGCCCGCTGGCGATCCTGCCGCTGACCGGCAACCGCAGTTCCATCGTCTGGTCCGAGACCGAGGCCCGCGCCAGGGCGATCAACGCCCTGCCGGACGCGCAATACCTCGAAGTCCTGCGCCCCCGCTTCGGTGCCTTCCTCGGAGAGATCGCGCTGGCCGGTGCGCGCTTCACCTACCCGCTGGGCCTGACGCTGGCCAATGCGCTGATCGCCGAGCGGCTGGCGCTGGTCGGCGACGCGGCCCACGGCATGCACCCCATCGCGGGTCAGGGGCTGAACGCCGGCCTGCGCGACGTGGCGGCGCTGGCCCATGTGCTGAGCCATGCCCAGCGGCGCGGAGAAGACATCGCCGCCCCCGCCGTGCTGGCGCGGTATGAGAGCTGGAGGCGCTTCGACACGGCCACGCTGGCGGCCTCGACCGACCTGTTCAACCGCCTGTTTTCCAACGACAACCCGCTGGCGCGCATGGGCCGCGACCTGGGCATGGCGGCGCTTGGCGCCCTGCCCGGCCTGCGTCGCGGCGTCATTCGCGAGGCGGCGGGGCTGACCGGCGACCTGCCGGACCTGATGCGCGGTTAGGCGCCTGCGGAGCGGGCGGCGGGGGCGCTGCCCCCGCTTCGCTCCCCCGGGATATTTCTGGACAGAAGAAGCCGGGGGACGCGTCCCTGATAGGGCAGGCCGAGGCCTTTCCAATTGCGCGCGCGCCCTGCTTCTTCTCTGTCAAAATACTCATTGCGCCGGCGCCCCCCACACCCCGGCCGAGGACCTGCTTATCTTCCCTTCACGCAAAAGCTGTGACATGTCACCGCCGAACCGAGTTGGGAGAGTAGATCATGACCAAATGCGCAATCGTCACCGGGGCCGCGCGCGGCATCGGGCTGGCCACCACGGACCTGTTCCTCAAGGAAGGCTGGCAGGTGGCCATGCTGGACCGCGACGGCGAAGAGCTGGCGAAGGTGGCAGCGGAGCGGCAGAACGTCCTGCCGGTCGTGCGCGACGTGTCGAACCCTCAGGACGTCAACGCCATGGTGCGCGAGACGCTGGACTGGTCGGGCCGCATCGACGCGCTGGTCAACAACGCGGGGGTGGCGGAATTCGGCCCGGTGGCGGATCACGATTTCACCATGTGGCGCCGGGTGATGGAGACCAACCTCGACGGCGTCTTCCTCTGCACGCAGGCCTGCGCGGATGCCCTCAAGGAAACCAGGGGCGCGGTGCTGAACATCGCCTCGATCAGCGGGCTGCGCGCCTCCACGCTGCGGGTGGCCTATGGCACCTCGAAGGCGGCGGTGATTCAGCTGACCAAGCAATTCGCGGCGGAGTTCGGCGAATACGGCATCCGGGTGAACTGCGTGGCGCCGGGGCCGGTCAAGACAAAGCTGTCGATGGCGGTGCATTCGCCCGAGATCATCAAGGCCTACCACGACGCGATCCCGCTGAACCGCTACGGATCGGAGGACGAGCTGGCGCAGGTCATCGTCTTCCTGTGCTCCGAGAAAGCATCCTACGTCACCGGGCAGATCGTCGCCGTGGACGGCGGTTTCGAATCCACCGGCGTGGGGCTGCCCGCGCTGCGGGTCTGACCCGGCCATCCCGGCTGGCCGATTGGGTGCCCCCTGCTCTGCTTCGATTTGAAAATATCTTGCAGAGTCCGCAGGGGGGGGGAGACGCCGAAGGGCGAGGGAGGGTCTCTGACAGCGCCTGCCCTCAGAACCGCGACACCAAGGGCACTACAACGGAAAAGGGCGGGCCCGCGGGTCCGCCCTTTTGTTTTCACTCAGCAACAGCTTACTTGATGCGCTGGCCGTTCGCCAGAACGTGGCCCTGCTCGTTGATCTCGATCTTCGAGCTTGCGGTGTCCGGCTCTGCGCCCGGCACGGTGAACATGCCCAGCATCATCCGGGCGCCCATCGCGTCCTGTTCCTGCATCAGGCCCATGGCGATCAGCTTGTCGATCAGACCGTTGGCGCCGGAGATGTCGAGGTTCACCTCGCCCATCGGCCGCGGCAGGCCGTCGAAGGTCGCCAGGTCGGTGTTGTCGAAGGTGAAATCGCCCGAACCGGTGATCTTGCCGCCCGCGGCGTCGACCACGAGGTCGGTCAGCTTGAGGCTGTTCAGCTCGCCCGGCATCATGCCCGACTCGCCCATCTCTTCCATCGCTTCCGGGTCGAGCAGGCTGACCTTGGGCGTCACCTCGGCGTCGAGGTTGATCGCCACGGTCGCCGGGTCGCGCGGCAGCGCCTGCTGCGGATCGAAGATGTTCCACAGCATGTCCGACATGGTGAACTCGCCCAGCAGGATCGAGATCGCAGCCGGCTTCGGCGTGTCGGATTCCGACAGCGGCATGGTCACCGAGAAGCCCAGCTCACCCAGTTCCGCGTTGATCGGCAGCGGCAGCTCGGGCCCCGCAACCGCGACCGTCTGGCCCGAGGCCGAGACCGCGTAGGTCAGGCTGTCGGCGTTCATCGCCACGCCCAGCTCGCCACCGGTCGAGGAGAAGGCCCCCTCGGTCGTGCCCGCGCGTTCCGTCACCTTGAACTGGTTCTCGCCGCCGGTATGCGACATCACCACGTCCATCATCAGGCCGGCGGTGAACAGCGCCGTGGGGTCGGCGAAATCCGCATCTTCGGGGATCTCGGTCGTGCCCGAGGAGGCGAGACCGGTGAAGCGGCCCGACATGGTGCCGCCGTCATCGCTTTCGGGATCGTCGAACATCAGCGAATAGGCCAGGTCGCCCAGCGTGACGTCCTGCGTGATCTTGCGCAGGCCGTCCTCGATCAGCGTGTGCTGGGTGCCTTCCATCGGCCCCATGTCGAAGGTGACATCGAAAAGCCCGGACGGGATCTGCTCGCCCTCCGCCATGATCTCTGCCAGTTTCAGCCCGACCGAGGTGGCCGAGAAGGTGTACAGCATGTCGCCCGGATCGCCCGACACGACCATGTCGAAATCGCTTTGGGTCAGGTCGAAGACCAACTCTGCGGCGGTGTCGTCACCCTCGGCGATGGTGACGGTCATCGGCATCTGCTCCGGGTAGGTGATGCGCACCGCGCCGTCGCCGGTATCCGCCAGCGTCATCTCGGACATCGTGACGGTCACGGTTCCCTCTTCTTCGGGCACCGGCACGACCATGGTCAGATCGCCGATGGTGAGCGTATCGCCCTCCATCACCTCGCGCGCGGAAACCTGATACCCGAAACCGGTCATATAGGCCTCGAAATCGTCCCAGACCTGCTGGGGCGTGACCTCTGCCTGCACCTGACCGGCTGCCGCCATCAGGGCCAGGACCGAGGCTGTTGCGAACCGTTGCATAATGCACCTCTTCTGTGGGTTCATATTCAATACCCCAAGATGACCGGCCATTCCGGGACCGGTCAAGGGACTGGATTCCATACTAGGTTGCCTTTACCACGAAGGCGAGACGCATAAGGAAACTGTCATGGAACTCAGCGGAAAAACCGTCATGATCACCGGCGCGAGCCGGGGCATCGGCGCCGATGCGGCGCGCGCCTTTGCGCGCGCCGGGGCAAAGGTGGCGCTGGTCGCGCGCTCTGCCGAGGCCATCGCCGACCTCGCCGGAGAGATCGGCGCTCAGGCCGTGGCGATCCCCTGCGACATCGCCCGCTACTGGGAGGTCGAACAGGCCGTGCAGAACTGCCTGAAGGCGCATGGCTCGCTGGACGTGCTGGTGAACAACGCCGGCGCGATCGAGCCTATCGCCCATATGGCCGAAGCCGACCCCGCCGCCTGGGGTGAGGTCATCGACGTCAACCTCAAGGGGGTCTTTCACGGCATGCGCGCGGCCCTGCCGGTGATGCTGGAGGCCGGCGGCGGATCCTTGCTGACCATCGGCTCGGGCGCGGCGCATGGCCCGGTCGAGGCCTGGTCGCATTACTGCGCCTCCAAGGCGGGCGCGCTGATGCTGACAAAGATGGCGCACAAGGAATACGGCGCGCAGGGCATCCGGGCGATCTCGCTCTCGCCGGGCACGGTGGCGACGCAGATGCAGCGCGACATCAAGGCCTCGGGCATCAACCCGGTCAGCCAGCTGGACTGGTCCGACCATATCCCGCCCGAATGGGTCGCCAAGGCGCTGGTCTGGATGTGCGGGTCCGAGGCCGACGGCTATCTCGGCGACGAGATCAGCCTGCGCGACGAGGGCATCCGCGCACAGGTCGGCGTCGCGTGATCCGGCTGGAGAAAGAGGCCTCGGGTCTCTGGATCGCGGTGCTGGACCGGCCCGACAAGGCCAACGCGCTGACCGCCGAGATGCTGGAGCGGCTGGCCGAGATCGCACGCGAGGCGCAAGAGGCGCGAGCGCTGGTGCTGACCGGCACGGGCAAGGTCTTCTCGGCGGGGATGGACCTCGAGGCGGCGGCCTCGGGGCTGGCCACCTCGGATGTCTGGGAACGGCTGTCGGGCGCGCTGGCGGCGCTGCCGGGGCTGACGATCTGCGCGCTGAACGGCACGCTGGCGGGCGGCGCCATGGGCATGGCGCTGGCCTGCGACCTGCGCATCGCGGTGCCGGGGGCCAAGGTCTTCTACCCGGTGATGAAGCTAGGCTTCCTGCCGCAGCCCTCGGACCCGGCGCGCCTGCGGGCGCTGGTGGGGCCGTCGCGGGCCAAGGCGATCCTGATGGCCGGCCGCAAGGTTCCGGTGGAAGAGGCGCAGGGCTGGGGGCTGATCGATGCGGTTGTCGAGGGCGACGTGGTCGAGGCCGCCCGCGCCCTGGCCGCCGATACGCTGGGCGCCTCGCCCGCCCATGCCGCCGCCATCAAGCGCATGATCTGAGGGGGCGAAGCCGCTTCGAAGCGGCTTCCAACGCCCTTGAAGGGGCGTTCAAAGGCCCTTCGAAGGGCCTTCCGCAGCGCCGGACAGCCGCCGCACCACGCTGTCCGCCGTGACGCGACCGCAGGGGGTGCCATTGTCCAGCACCGTCACCGGCCCCTCCTGCAACAGCGACATGACCGCGCGCACCGGCGTTTCGGCGTCGCAGTGCTGCGCCCCGCTGCCCGGCTCCATCACGTCCCGCGCGGTCAGCACGCCCAGCGGGTTCATATTGGCCACGAAATCCGCCACGTAGTCGCTGGAGGGCGCCGAGAAGATCTCGCGCGGGGTGCCCTGCTGCACGATCCGCCCGCCCTCCATGATGGCGATGCGGTTGCCCAGCTTGAAGGCCTCGTCGAGGTCGTGGCTGACGAAAATGATCGTGCATTTCAGGTCGCGCTGCAGGTCCAGCAATTCATCCTGAAGCCGGGTGCGGATCAGCGGGTCAAGCGCCGAGAAGGGCTCGTCCATCAACAGGATCGGGGCGCCGGTGGCAAAGGCCCGCGCCAGCCCCACACGCTGCTGCATGCCGCCCGAGAGTTCGCTGACCTTGCGGTCGGCCCAGTCCGACAGCCCGACCTGTGCCAGCCGGTCGGCCACCGTCCGCGCCCGCGCGACTGCCCCCTGCCCCGCGAGCTCCAGCCCGAAGCCTACATTCTCGGCCACCGTCCGCCAGGGCAGCAGCCCGAACTGCTGGAACACCATGGCCACCCGCTTCTGGCGCACCGCGCGCAGCTCTGCCGCCGGGCAATGGGTGACATCGGTCATGCCCTTGCCGGTGCTGACCGCGACCGCACCGCGCACCACCGGGTTCAGCCCGTTCACAGCCCGCAGAAGCGTCGACTTGCCCGAGCCGGACAGGCCCATCAGCACGAGGATTTCGCCCTCGGCCACCTCCAGAGAGCAGTCGTGAACACCCAGAACCTGCCCGGTCGCCTCCTGGATCTCGGCCCGGCTCTGGCCCGCGTCGGCCAGCGGCAGGGCGCGCTCGGGGTGATCGCCGAAGACGATCGAGACCTTGTCGAAGCTTACCGCGCTCATTTGCGCCGCTCCCACCGCAGCGCGCGGTCCAGCATGATGGCGACGACAACGATGATCAGCCCCGCCTCGAAGCCCAGCCCGGTGTCGACGCGGTTCAGCGCCCGCACCACCGGCACGCCCAGCCCGTCGGCGCCCACCAGCGCCGCGATCACCACCATCGACAGCGACAGCATGATGGTCTGGTTCAGCCCCGCCATGATCTGCGGCAGCGCGCTTGGCAGTTCCACCTTCCACAGCTTCTGCCGGGGTGTGGCGCCGAAGGCGTCGGCGGCCTCGATCAGCGCGGTCGGTGTCGAGGAGATCCCCAGATGCGTCAGCCGGATCGGCGCGGGCACGACGAAGATCACCGTGGCGATCAGCCCCGGCACCATGCCGATGCCGAAGAAGACGATGGCCGGGATCAGGTAGACGAAGGTCGGCAGCGTCTGCATCAGGTCGAGCACCGGCCTGACCCAGGCGTAAAGCCTGGGCCGATGCGCCACGGCGATGCCGATGGGCACGCCCAGGCCCATGCAGACCACGCAGGCCGACAGCACCAGCGTCAGGCTTTCGGTGGTCTCTTCCCAGTAGCCCTGGTTGAGGATGAAGAGGAAGCCCAGCCCCACCATCAGCGGCACCTGCCAGCTGCGGTGCAGCGCCGCCACGGCGGCGACGAAGACCGCCACCACCGCCAGTTCCGGCGGGGTCTGAAGCAGCCAGAGGATCGCGTCGATCAAGGCCTCCATGCCGTCGGACAGGATATCGAATACCGCCCCGCCGTGTTTTTGCAGCCAGTCGAAACAGGCTTCCGCCACGTCGCCCACGGGGATCTTGTGCTCTGTCAGCCAGTCCAAGGCGGTGGCTCCCTTCGGTTTTCGGTTGTGAGGCAGCACGGATCGCGCCGACCCCTACAATGACAAGCGTGGCCGCTGAGGGCAATCATGTCGCGGTTGGAGCCGCCCCGGTGAGGCCCGGGAGATGTGCCGCATCGCGGCTGGCGCGGAACCACCGGGCGCGGTCATCGCCAGCCACGGCACGGGGACAGCGCATGGTGCGACTGGTCAGCGCCGGACCATACTGCCTTTGCGATGCGACCTGTCACAGCGCGATCCGCCGCGCCGGGCGCCTTCGGGACAGGGCGGTTGCAGGATTTCGGCGGGGCGTCGCAGATCAGCCGCGCCGCCCGGGTGCGACATGCAGCAGGCCCTCACCTCGGGCGCTCCGCCCGCCCCTCATAGCCGTGCGGCGGCCATGGCGGAGATTACGGCCCGCCAACGCCTTTCCGGGGCGGCCAGACGCGCCGCCCAATCGCCGGGGCCGCCGCAGGGCATGCAGATGCGCCGCCGCCCCGGCAGAGCGCTTACTCCAGCGCGCCCTTGACCGCCGCCAGCGCGTCGCCGCCGTCCTTCGTCGTCACGCCCTCGAGCCAGCCGTCCAGCACGTCTGCGTTGGCCGAGAGCCACGCGGTCGCCGCCTCTTCGGGGTCTTCGCCCTCATCGAGGATCGCCCCCATGATCTCGTTCTCCATCTCCAGAGAGAAGGCGAGGTTTTCCAGCAGCTTGCCGACGTTCGGGCATTCCGCCACATAGCCCGCGCGGGTGTTGGTATAGACCGTCGCGCCCCCCAGATCCGGGCCGAAGAAGTCGTCGCCGCCGGTCAGGTAGGTCAACTCGTAATTGGCGTTCATCGGGTGCGGTTCCCAGGCCAGGAAAACCACCGGCTCGTCGCGGCCATCGGCACGGCCGACCTGCGCCAGCATCCCCTGCTCCGAGCTTTCCTTGACCTCGAAGCCCTCCAGCCCGAAGGCATTGGCGTCGATCATGTCGATGATCAGCCGGTTGCCGTCGTTGCCCGGCTCGATCCCGTAGATGGTCTGGTCCAGCGCCTCGGCATGCTCGGCGATCTTGGAAAAATCGTCGATCCCCAGCGCGGCCCCGGCGGCATTGGTGGCCAGCGTGTACTTGGCGCCTTCGAGGTTGGCGCGCACGGTGTCGACGGTGCCCGCCTCGCGGTAGGGCGCGATATCGGCCTCCATCGTGGGCATCCAGTTGCCAAGGAACACGTCGATATCGCCCTCGGCCATCGAGGTATAGGTGACGGGCACCGACAGCACCTTGATGTCGGTCTCGTACCCCAGCGCCTCCAGCACCACGGTGGTCGCGGCGGTGGTCGCGGTGATGTCGGTCCAGCCCACGTCCGAGAAGGTGACGGCATCGCAGTCGGCCAGCGCGCCCGAGGCGATCAGCCCGAGGGCGGTGGTCAGCGTCAAGGTGGTCTTCATGGCGGTCTCCCTGTGGATCGGTCTCTGGCGCGCAGTGAACGCCCAAAGCCCGGGCATTGCAACCGGCGCATGGCCTGCGGGGCCGAAGTCTTCGACGAAGACTTCGGGTGCGGGCAAAGTCTTCGTCGAAGACTTTGCCCCCCTCGCCCCTGCCCCGTGCCTGTGCGATGCTCTGCCGGTACACGGCAGGGAGAGCGCAGAATGGCAGACCTCGAAACCCGCATCGCGCAGGGGCGCGGCGATCAGACCGCGGATCTCGTCCTGCGGGGTGGCCGGATCTTCGACCTGATGACCGGCGATCTGCTGGAGGGGGACGTGGCGATCTGCGACGGCGTGGTGGTGGGCATCCTCGACCGCTACGAGGGGCACAGGACCATCGACGTCTCGGGGCTGATCCTCGTACCCGGCTTCATCGACACCCACCTGCACATCGAATCCTCGCTGGTGACACCCTTCGAGTTCGACCGCTGCGTGGCGCCGCGCGGGGTCACCACCGCCATCTGCGACCCGCACGAGATCGCCAATGTGATCGGGGCGCCCGGCGTCCGCTACTTTCAGGAGGCCAGCGCCCATACGCTGATCGACATCCGCGTGCAGCTGTCCTCCTGCGTGCCCTCGACCCACATGGAAACCGCCGGGGCCGAACTGGATGCCGCCGCGATTGCCGGACTGATGGGCCATGCCTCGGGGCTGGGGCTGGCCGAGTTCATGAACTATCCCGGCGTCATCCACCGCGACCCGCAGGCGATGGAGAAGCTGCGGCTTTTCGAGGGCGGCCACGTGGACGGCCATTGCCCGCTGCTGTCGGGGCGGGACCTGAACGCCTATGTGGCGGCGGGCATCCGCACGGAACACGAGGCGACCTCTGCCGAAGAGGCGCTTGAGAAGCTGCGCAAGGGCATGCGGGTGCTGATCCGCGAAGGCTCTGTCTCGAAGGACCTGCACGCGCTGCAACCGCTGCTGTCAGAGCGGACCGCCCCCTACATGTGCCTGTGCACCGACGACCGCAATCCGCTGGATATCGGCGAGCACGGCCATCTGGATTACATGATCCGCGAGCTGATCCGGCTGGGCACCCCGCCGCTGGCCGCCTACCGCGCCGCCTCGCTCTCTGCCGCCGAGGCCTTCGGCCTGAAGGACCGGGGCCAGATCGCGCCGGGCAAGCGGGCCGACATCGTGGCGGTCCGGTCGCTGGAGGCCTGCGACGCGCAACTGGTGCTGGCGGCGGGCGTTCCGGTCGATGAGGCGGCCTTTGCCCGGCGTGGCCATGTGGCGCCGGTCGGGCGGAACTCGGTGAAGGCGCCAAGGGTGTCCGCCCGCGACTTCCGCGTGACGGCCAATCGCAGCGAGACCGATGTGATCGGCATTCGCGAGGGACAGATCCTGACCGACCACCTGCACGAGGACATCCCCATCGCCGATGGCGACAAGCACCCCGATCCCGCCCGCGATCTTGTCCGGATCACGGTGATCGAGCGGCACGGCAGGAACGGCAATATCGCCAGCGGCTTCGTTCGGGGCTTCGGGTTGCAGGCCGGGGCCATCGCCTCGACCGTCTGCCACGATCACCACAATATCGCCTGTGTCGGCATCGACTATGCGGACATGGCCGTGGCCGCCAACCGCCTGTCCGAGATCGAGGGCGGCTTTGTCGTGGTCCGCGACGGGGTGGTTCTGGCCGAGCTGGCGCTGCCGGTCGCCGGGCTGATGTCGCTGGAGCCCTTCGAGACGGTGCGCGCCGCGCTGGAGGACCTCCGGGCCGCCGCGAAATCGCTTGGCGTCACGCTGGAAGAGCCTTTCCTGCAACTGGCCTTCCTTGCCCTGCCGGTGATCCCCGCGCTGAAGATCACCGATCGCGGCATGGTCGACGTGATGAAATTCGAGATCATCGGCTGAGGCGCCCGCCCCTTTCCCTGCGCCACCACGCCCCCGCCGCACCGCGCTTTCGGAACCGGCACGCCCCGGCGCAGGGCGCGCCCCGGGCCGGGGGCTTTAGACCGGCCCGGGGCGCGCGGAGTGTCCGCGGCACCCTTTGCCGGGTCAAAACAAAGCATCCGTGGTGTCACATCGCCGGCCACCGGGCGGCATCCTGTCCGCGCAGGCTGGCTGTCGAATGGCCCCTTGGCGGGTCTAGGGCGCCGGGCAGCGCATGTAGTGCAGGGCGTCGGGCGCGGCGCCCTCGCCCAGTTCCTGCCGCATCAGCCCCTCGCCGCCATCCCGCAGGTCCAGAAGCAAGGCCCGCTGCCAGGTCTCTCCCTCCCCGCTGAAGACGAACATCCCCTCCAGCCGCGTTTCCGAGCGGTCGTCCACACGGGCCAGCGTAGCGCGGCTTTCGTAGAAGGCCAGAGTGTCCGCCTGCACCACCATCACCCCCTTGGCATCGTCGCGCCGCGGGTCGCAATCGGCAGCGACAAGACCCCAGCGCCCCTGAAGGGCCAGCGGCACGCTGCGCGGTATATCCAGCTCATCCGCCGGAAAGCAGGCGGACAGAAGAGAGGCAAGAATAACGGCCAAGCTAACGCGGATCATGCCTTATAAGGGCATGAAACCGCGTGCGTTTCCAGAGGTTTTTGGCGCGCAGACCCGTTCCGGAACGAGAGCGGGGCTCCGTCCCCATGCGCCGCACTTTCCACCACAGGTGGAAAACGGTGCCCAAAACGCACGCGGATTTTGCCGTTACAGGCGCTGCAGCAGGTGCGGCGTCGGCCATGCGTCGGCGGGCAGGCCAAGTTCGCGCTGGACATCGCGGACCGCCGCCCGGGTGCCGGCGCCAAGGATGCCATCGATCTCGCCCACGTCGTAGCCCCGTTCCGCCAGCTTTGCCTGCAATCGCTTCATCTGGTCGCCCGACAGGCCCGGCGCAGGATTGCCCGCGTCATAGACCGGCGCGCCCTCCAGCCGGGTGCCAAAGTATGCGGCGGTCAGAACGTAGGTAAAGCTTTGGTTCCACTCGAAATAAACGCTGAAGTTCGGATAGGCGATGAAGGCGGGGCCGTCCTTGCCCTGCGGGATCACGATAGAGGCCTCCAGCCGCCCGTCGTCCAGCTGCCCGTTGCGCGCCCGCACGCCCAGTTGCTCCCACTCCGCCACGGTCTTGGTCGCGTGCATCCCGGTGTCGTACCAGTCCAGGTCCCCGGGCAGCACCACTTCCTGCAACCACGGCTCATTCGGGCGCCAGCCGAGGTGCGAGAGCATCTTCGCCCCCGACAGCAGGGCATCCGGGGCCGAGGTCTTGAGCGTGACATGCCCGTCGCCGTCACCGTCGACGCCGTTTTCGAGGATGTCCTTCGGCAGCATCTGCACCATGCCGATCTCGCCGGCCCATGCGCCGGTGGTGGTCGCCGGGTCGAAATCGCCGTTCTCGTAGAGCGTCAGCGCCGAAAAGATCTGCGGGCGGAAGATCTCGGGGCGGCGGCAGTCATGCGCCAGCGTCACCAGCGCGTTCAGCGTGTTGTAATCGCCCTGAAAGGCTCCGTAGTCGGTTTCGAAAGCCCAGAAGGCCAGAAGCACCCCCCGCGACAGGCCATAGTCCTGCTCGATCCGAGTAAAGACGCTGTCGTGGCGCTCTGCCATCTGGCGGCCCTTGTCCAGCCGCGACTGCGAGATCAGCTTGCGCGAGAAGGTGATGAAGGGGTCCTGAAAGATGCCCTGCCGCCGGTCGGCCTTCAGCACTGCATCGCTCTGCGCCACACCCGAGAGGAAGCGCTCTGCCGTCTCGGGGGCATGGCCCAGCGTCACGGCCTCGGCCTTCAGCCCCTCGACAAAGGCGTCGAAACCGCCGCCGCAGGGGGTCTCTTGCGCGTGCAGGGCACCGGCCGCAGCCATGGCCCCCATCAGGATTGCGATCCGCATTCTGGTGTCCTCGTTCTCTGCTCTGGCGCGCAGGATAACGCAGGCCGCTGCGGGAGCAAGCGCCGTGCATCGGCAAGAATTGACCGGTCGTTCAGGCAATCCCGCCGCCGCCGGTTTTCGTTAACCATTTGTTCATCGACATGAACGCACCCTGACCATGGAACAGTGAAGGCCGGAGTAAGGAGGCCATGGTGAACGTGCTGATTGTCGGGGACAACCGCCCTCTTGTTTTTCTCTGGGCCCGGTCGCTTCGGCGGGCCGGGTCCCGGGTTGCGCTGGCCAATTGCCCGGATACGGCGGCGGACTTGCTTGCCGACCGGCGTTTCGACATCCTGATCCTCGACATCGGGCCGGAACCGGGCTGCGCGCTCAGCGTCGCCGACATGGCCCAGTACCGCCAGCCCGAGGCCCGGATCATCTTCGTGACCTCGTCGAGCTTCTTCTCCGACGGCTCGATCTTCACCCTTTGCGCCAATGCCTGCGCCTGCGTGCCCTCCGGAACCACGCCCGAAGACCTTGCGCATATGGCCGCGCATTACGCGCGCCCGCCGCAGCCCGGGGCGCGACCGGGCTGAAACTCCGACCCAGCACCCTGCGCGCGCTGCCACGCCACGACCCGCGCGACGGACCCGCCGCCGGTCGGATCAGGCCGCGGCCAGCCGCTCTCGCCCGTGCGGGGCGTCGAAGTCGGGCTGCGGACCGATGGGCACGATCCGGTAGGGATTCACGCTTTCGTGGCTGTAATGGTAGTGCCGTTCGATATGGCCGAAATGCACGGTCCCGGCCACGCCCGGCCACTGGTACAGCTCGCGGGTATAGGCCCAGAGGTTGGGGTAGTCGACGATCCGCCGCCGGTTGCACTTGAAGTGCCCGTGATAGACCTTGTCGAAGCGGACCAGCGTGGTGAACAGCCGCCAGTCGGCCTCGGTGATGCGGTCGCCCATCAGGTAGCGGTTCCGGCCCAGCCGCTCTTCCAGCCAGTCGAGACTGTCGAACAGCGGATGCACGGCCTTGTCGTAGGCCTCTTGCGTGGTGGCGAAACCGGCCTTGTAGACGCCGTTGTTGACGGTGTCGTAGATCCGCGCGTTCACCGGCTCGATGGCCTCGCGCAGACCTTCGGGCCAATAATCGTCGCTGTTGCCGGTCAGCCCGTCGAAGGCGGAGTTGAACATGCGGATGATCTCGGCGCTTTCGTTCGACACGATGGTCTCGCGTTGCTTGTCCCAAAGCACCGGCACGGTGACATGGCCCGAGGCCTGCGGGTCCGCCTTCAGGTAGACCTCGCGCAGGTAATCCATCCCATAGAGGCGGTCTACGGTTGCGCCGTCGAAGTCGTCGGACAGGGTCCAGCCCTCGTCCAGCATGTCGGGATGCACGACGGAGACGCCGATCAGGTCCTGCAAACCCTTGAGTTCACGCATGATCAGGGCGCGATGCGCCCATGGGCAGGCATAGGAGACGTACAGATGATAACGGTCCGCCTCGGCCTTGAAACCGCCCTCGCCGCTTGGCCCGGCGCTGCCGTCAGCGGTGATCCAGTTGCGGTACTGGGTGCTCGACCGCTTGAAAGCACCGCCCTTGCTGCGCTCCGCGATCGACTGCTTCTTCCATACGCCCTTGTCGAGATGACCCATCGTATCCTCCATATCCGTTGGACCAGAGGTAGCGTCAGGCCGCTTCTGTGCAAACGGGCAAGCCCGCACGCCCGGATGCGCATCAGCGCACGGAACCGGGCCTCAGCGCTGCCTGAAGGTCTGCCAGACCCAGATCAGCAGCAGCGCCCCCAGCACGGCGCCCACCAGCCCCGCCAGCGCACCGGTGATCGCCACAAGGAAGCGGATCGCAAGGCCGCCGATCAGCGCGCCGCCGATGCCGATCAGCACGGTCTGGACGATCCCGGCCTCGATCCGCATCAGCCGGGTGGCGATGAAACCGGCAGCGGCACCGATGATGATCAGCAGGACGACAGGCATGGCTATTTCCTCCGCCAGTGGGTGGGCACGATGATCAGCGCCCCGATCGAGGCGGCGATGGCGTTCAGCCCCGGAGAGCGGAAGCCCACGCCGAACATGATCTGCACGAAGTAGAACAGGAAGGCGCCGCCGACGCAGATGATGATGCTGGGCAGCACCCCGTTGCGGGTGAAACCGCTGCGCTCCGAGGCGTAGCCGACGATGCCCGCGATGACGACGGTGCCGATGAGGACGGGAAACATGGCTCAGCCTTTCGGGATCGGGCGATGGCCGGACAGAAGCAGCCCGCGCAGGATACAGGGGGCCACCGCCGGAGGGCAAGACGCGGAGCCCATGGTCAGCCCCCCAGCCCGTCGCCCGGGGCCACCGGGTGACCGCGCAGGAAGGTCTCGGCGTCCTGTGCCGCCTTGCCCGCCCGCTGCGCGCGCGTGATGCGCAGCGCGCCCGCGCCGCAGGCGACGGTGAAGCGGTCATCCAGCGCCGTGCCGGGCGCACCCGCGCCCTGCACCACCTCGGCCCCCAGCAGCTTCAGCCGCTCGCCGCCATGCAGCGTCCATGCTCCCGGAAAGGGCGCCAGCCCGCGAATATGGGCAGAGACCTCCTGCGCGGGCCGCGTCCAGTCCACCGCCGCCTCGGATTTGTCGATCTTGGCGGCATAGGTCACGCCTGCCTCGGGCTGCGGCGCGGGCATCAGGTCCGGCAGGCGGTCCAGCGCCTCGACGATCATCCGCGCGCCCATGTCCGACAGCCGGTCATGCAGGCCCCCGGTGGTCTCGGTCGCGCCGATGGCGGTGGCCTCGCGCAACAGCACCGGGCCGGTGTCCAGCCCCGCCTCCATCTGCATGATGCAGATGCCGGTCTCGGCGTCGCCCGCCATGATCGCGCGGTGGATCGGCGCCGCCCCGCGCCAGCGCGGCAGCAGCGAGGCATGGATGTTCAGGCAGCCCTGCGCGGGCGCATCCAGCACCGCCTGCGGCAGGATCAGCCCATAGGCCACGACCACCGCCACATCGGCCCCCAGCGCGGCAAAGGCTGCCTGCTCGTCGGCAGCGCGCAGGCTCTCGGGATGGCGCACCGGCAGGCCCAGCGCCTCGGCCCTTGCCTGCACCGGCGTCGGGCGCGGCTTCTTGCCCCGCCCGGCGGGACGCGGCGGCTGGCAATAGACGCAAACCACCTCGTGCCCGGCGCCCACCAGCGCCTCCAGCACCGGCACCGAGAACTCCGGCGTTCCCATGAAGATCACACGCATCGCAGCCCTCCTGACAGGCCCCCTGCTTGCCCCGCCCCACCGGCAAGGGCAACCCCGCCGAACCGCCCCCGGCTTCTTTGATCCGCCAAATACCTCGGGGGGGCGAGCTTCGGCAAGCGGGGGCAGAGCCCCCTCCCTGCGGTCCCGGGTCAGCCCGGGGGCAAGGCAGGGCCCCGGCAAGGGCGCCGCTAGCCGGTCAGTTTTTTCGCCCGGCGGATCAGCATCTCGCGTTTGGTCCGGCTCAGGCGGTCGAAATACATCCGGCCCGCAAGGTGGTCGATCTGGTGCTGCACGCTCGTCGCCCAAAGCCCAACGAAATCGCGCTCCACCACCGCGCCGCTGTCATCCATGAAGCGGACCGTCACGGCGCGCGGGCGCTCGACCTTCGCCGAAACGCCGGGCAGGTTGGGCGAGGCTTCTTCGTGGCTGCGCGGCTCGATGCTGGCATGCAGCACCTCGGGATTGGCCATCAGCACCGCCTGCCCGCGCGTATCGGAGGCATCGACAACCGCCAGCCTCCGCATCACGCCGATCTGCACGGCGGCCAGCCCGACCCCCGGCATGGCCTCCATGGTATCCACCATGTCCCGCCAGATCGCGCGCACATCGTCGTCCACCGCCACGACATCCGCCGCCACGGCCTTCAGCCGCTTGTCCGGCCAGGCCACGAAGGGACGCACGGTCATCGGCGCGGCTCCATCGCAACAGGCGCGGGGAAGGCCCTTGCAAGGGCCTTCGTCCCGCCCGGCGCGCCCCGCACGCCCTCCATCAAGGCCAGCCCGAAAGACAGCGCGCTCATCCGTCATACTCCGCCAGCAGTGCGTCCCGCGCCGCGGTGTCGAGCCGGTCGAAATGCATCACGCCGTCGAGATGGTCCAGCTCGTGCTGCGCCACCCGCGCCTCGGCCCCCTCCAGCGCCACCTGCTGCGCCTCGCCCGCCTCGTCGCGGTAGCCCAGCACGATGCCGACGGGCCGCTCGACCTGCGCCGTGACGCCGGGCACCGACAGGCAGCCCTCTTCGCCCATGGCCGTGGCGTCGGAGGCAGAGATCACATGCGGATCGATGCAGGCGCGCGGGGTCTTCTCGCCGCTCTTCCAGCCCGCATCCATCACGAAGACCCGCAGCATCGCGCCCACCTGCGGCGCCGCGAGGCCCCGCCCGGGGGCGTCGTACATGGTTTCGAACAGGTCGGCGATCAGCGCCCGCGCGGCGTCGAGGTCGGTGACCGGCGCGCAGGGCCGGGCCAGGCGCGGATCGGGCCAGCGCAGGATCGGCCGCAGGCTCACGCCTTCTCCCTCGCGCGTTCCTTCTTCAGCTTGACCATCTTGCGGGTGATCATCTGCCGCTTCATCGCGCCGAGGTAGTCGATGAAGAGTTTGCCGTCCAGATGGTCGATCTCGTGCTGAACGCAGGTCGCCCAGAGCCCGTCGAAGGTCTCTTTCTGCAAGCCGCCGTTCAGGTCCATCCACTCCACGTCCACCACCTTCGGCCGCTCGACCTCGGCATATTGGTCGGGGATCGACAGGCAGCCTTCCTCGTAGACGTTGCGTTCGTCCGAGGAGGCCAGAACCCGCGGGTTCACCATGACCAGCGGGCGCGGCGCCTCGGCCTCGTCCTTGACGCAGTCGAGCACGATCAGCCGCGACAGCACACCGATCTGCGGCGCGGCAAGACCGATGCCGGGCGCCTCGTACATGGTTTCCAGCATATCGGCGGCGAGGACCCTCAGGTCGTCCGAGACGTCGTCGACCTCTGCACAGAGCTTCTTCAGCCGGGGATCGGGGTGGATCAGGATGGGGCGCTTCATGGCTCCGATCTAAGACGCCCCGCGCAGAATCGCAACAACCCGAACCATCTGTCAGTTGTCCGCCCCGAACCGGCAGGGCAAACCCCTCCGGGGTGGGCATGAAAGGGGCAGATGACGCGGGCTTTGCGCATAGCAATCGGGCTTGGCCTGATCTGCGGCGCCCTGGGTGCCGGTTTCTCCGCCGCGACCGGTGTTGCGCTGACATGGGTCCTGCCGATCCTGCTGGGCCTCGGCATGGCCGCCGTGTTGCGGCTGCGGCCCATGCCCGCGCAGGGGGGCCGTGGAAAGGCCTGGCCCGGGCAGGTGCTGCTGGCCTCGGGCGGCTGGCTGCTGGCGGCGGGCCTCTGGGCGGGCATCGCGCTGCCGGTTGCGCCCCTCTACGCGGGCGCGGCAGCGGCCACCGGGGCGCTGGCCGGGTTCTGGGGACTGGCCAGCGTCCTGCGCCACGGCGCGCCCTCGCTGGCAGAGGCCGAGATGACCGCCCGCGCGGCCCGGCTTGGCGCCACGGTCACGCTACAGGCTGCGCTGATCGGCGGGCTGATGGACTTTCTCGACGCCCTGCCGCTGTCGGGGGCGCAGGTCGGGCTGGGCGCCGCCACGCTGGGGCTGCTCTGCGGGGCGACGGCCAACGCTGTGCTGACGGCCCGGGCCGGGTATTGAGGGCGCCCCCGCCCCCCGGCGCGCCGAAGTCCGAAACGCCGCGCCATGCGGGCCTGCACCGGGTCCACGGGAAGGCCACCGGACAGCACCCCTCTTCCGCCCCCCGCTGATCCATGCGCACCGCAGGCATTTGCTCTTGCCCTTGCGGCGCGGCCTTGCGACCAATGGGCCAAACGATACGAGGTATCCCATGCCCCCCCTGACCCCCGACTTTGACGAGGAAATCGACCGCTTCGGCACCCATTCCAGCAAGTGGGATATGATGCAGCCGCTATACGGCGTGCCCGCCGAGGACGGCCTTGCCATGTGGGTGGCCGACATGGACTTTCGCCCGCCCGCCTGCGTGCAGGCCGCGGTGCAGCGCATGGCCGACCACGGGCTTTACGGCTACTACGGCGACGATACCGGCTATCGCGACGCCATCCGCTGGTGGATGCAGGAGCGTCACGGCTGGACGGTAGATCGGGACTGGATCTTCTCGACCCATGGCCTTGTGAACGGCACCGCGCTTTGCGTCGATGCCTTCACCCGGCCCGGGGATGCGGTTGTCCTGATGACGCCCGTCTACCACGCCTTTGCCCGCGTCATCAGCGCCTCTGGCCGCGAGGTCCGCGAATGCCGGCTGGCGCTGAAGGACAACCGCTACACCATGGATTTCGAGGCATGGGACGCCCAGATGACCGGCGCCGAGACCATGCTGGTGCTCTGCTCGCCCCACAATCCCGGCGGCCGGGTCTGGACCCGCGAGGAACTGCAGGGCGTCGCCAATTTCGCCAAGCGCCACGACCTGATCCTCGTCTCGGACGAAATCCACCACGATCTGGTGATGCCCGGCCAGAACCATACCGCGATGGCATTGGTGGATGACAGCATCGCCGACCGGCTGGTGATGATGTCCGCGACCACCAAGACCTTCAACCTCGCGGGCACCCATATCGGCAACGTGATCATCGCCGACCCGGACCTGCGCGCCCGCTTCGCCGCACGCATGGCGGGGCTGGGCCTTTCGCCCAACAGCTTCGGCCTGTTCATGGCCGAGGCCGCCTATTCCCCGGAAGGCGCCGCATGGGTGGACGCGCTGGTGGCCTATCTCGATGGCAACCGGCGCCTCTTCGACGAGGGTGTGAACGCGATCCCCGGCCTTGCCTCGATGCCCTTGCAGGCGACCTACCTGTCGTGGGTCGACTTCTCCGGCACCGGGATGGAGCGGGCGGAATTCACCCACCGGGTCGAGCAGGGCGCCCGCATCGCCGTCAACCACGGCCCGACCTTCGGCAGCGGCGGAGAGGACTTCCTGCGCTTCAACATTGCCACTCCCCGCGCGCGGGTGGCCGAGGCGGTGAAGCGGCTGCAAGAGGCCTTCGGCGACCTGCAATAACGTCCGGCACGCGCCAACGGGGCACAAACGCGTGCAGGAGATGGCGCGGCTGCCAGGGCGGCCCTGCCCGGGGGGCGGCAAGGGTCGGGAGGGCCGTAGTTCCCGGGCACGAAGCCGACCGACAGCGCCGTCCCTATGGTCCCTGTCGACCTGCGCGGCTTTGGGCATCGGCCCCGGTGGCGCAGGCGGGCGCCGCCTCAGGGCCGGTGGCGCGGCGGGCGCGGCTTGTAGACCGGCAAGGCCCATCCAAAGGCCATGCTTCCGGCGCGCAACGCAAAGGTCACCCCCGCGCAGGCCAGCGCGGGCAGCGGCGCGGGCAGGCCGAGCGCCTGCACCGCGACCCAGGCCCCCGAGCCCGCCAGAGCGCAGGTGACGTACAGCTCGCCCTGCCGCAGCACGAAGGGCACCTCGTTGCCCACCACGTCGCGCATCAGGCCGCCGACGCAGCCGGTCACGATGCCCATCACCAGCACGATCGGCAGGGGCTGGCCAAGGCTCGACGCCACGCCGGCCCCAGCCGCGACAGCCACCGACAGGGCCAGCGCATCCAGCCAGAGGATCGCCTTGAAGCGGCTTTCCAGCCGGTGCGCGGTGAAGAAGACGATCAGGGCCGCCGCACAGCACAGCGCCAGATAGGTCGGATCGCCCATCCAGATCGGCGCCCGGTTCAGCAACACGTCGCGGATCGTGCCGCCGCCCAGCCCGGTCAGGCAGGCGAAGAAACAGAAGCCCACGATATCCAGCTGCGCCCGGCTTGCCACCAGCGCGCCGGTCAGCGCGAAGATCACGACCGAGGTGTAATCCAGAACCGCCAGTGCCGTCATGCCGCCTCCTCCGCGCGCTGCCCCCCGGGCACCCCGGGTCCACGGACCCCCGGGCGCCGGGTCATGCTACCTGTAACACGGGCAGGCGCGCCAGAACCCCGAGGCCCGCGCCCCGCGCACCGGGGTGCGCCGCCGCTGGCCCGCACCCCAGTGCGCCGCCCTCCCTCCGAGGCCGGGTCGCCCCCGCCCGCTCCGCGACACCGGGTTCCGGTCGCCAGACCGCTAGCCCTTGCCGCCCTTGAAGGGCGCCATGCCCTCGCGCGCCAACTCGTCCGCGCGCTCGTTCTCGGGGTGGCCCGCATGGCCCTTGACCCATTCCCAGGTCACGTCATGGCGGGCCTGCGCCGCGTCCAGCCGTTGCCACAGCTCGGCATTCTTCACCGGCTTCTTCGCGGCGGTCTTCCAGCCGTTGCGTTTCCAGCCGTGAATCCAGCCGGTCACGCCGTTCTTCACATAGGCCGAATCCGTCACCACCGTGATCCGCGAAGCGCGCGACAGGGATTCCAGCGCGTGGATCGCCGCCAGCAGTTCCATGCGGTTGTTGGTGGTCTGTTCCTCGCCACCGCTCAGGGTGCGTTCCTTGACGACCGTATCGCCGTCCATCGCGCGCAGAAGCACACCCCAGCCGCCGGGCCCCGGATTGCCCGAACAGGCCCCGTCCGTATAGGCGAAAAGCTCAGGCATCGGCACGCACCACGACAGAGGGTTGAACCTCTCCGGCCAGCCCCTTGCCTTCGCCTTCCCAGCGGTCGACGGGTGTCAGCCCGGCCTCGCGCAGCAGCGCCTCCAGCTCTCCGACCGCGTAGTATTCGTAGTGCCGTCCCAGCGCATCCCGCGCCCCGCCGGTGCCCAGCTTCATGCCCAGAAACAGCACGCCGCCCGGTTTCAGCGCGCGCGCAATGGCCGCCAGATGACCCGGCAGGGCCGCGCGCGGCGCGTGCAGCAGGCTGAAATAGGCCCAGACACCGTCGTAGTCGGCCACAGCTTTCAGGTCGTCGAAACGTGCCAGCCGGGGGGCGATGCGGTCATGTTCGGGCACCATGCCCAGCACCGCCTCTGCCGCGTCCCAGGCATCGACCTGATGCCCGGATTCGGCGAAATGGACCGCGTAGGCGCCCGGCCCGCAGCCCAGATCCAGCACCCGCCCGGGCGGCGGGCAGGCGTCGAGGAACCGCGCCCTGGCCTCGTCCGACAGCGCGTAATCCGCCATCATCCGGCGGTAGTCCTCGCCGCGTGTGTTGTAGACCCCAAGGGTCAGCGGATCGCTCATCGCTGCCTCACTTTCCTTGCGCCGCTCCCTACGCCAGCGCCACGCGCAGGACAACCGCCCTGCCCGGTCCCGTCAGCGGCGCGCGGCCCCCGAAGCGGTCGCAGGATGGTCCATGCAACGCGCAAGCGGGCTTCCTTGCCCGGACACCTTGAAGGTGGGGCACAGACCGCCCCCGGCGGATCGGTGGTTGAAGGTCAGGCCCGCTCGAAGGCGAGTTTCGCGCCGAGCCCGGCGAAAGAGGCGGCAAAGACGCGCCGCAGCCAGGCCATGGCGCGGGGGCTTTCCACCACCCGCGCCCGCAGCCAGCCCGCGGCCAGCGCATAGACCGCCATGACCAGCCCGGTGATGGCGACGAAGGCCAGCCCCAGCTCTACCAGCATGGCCGTCGCCTGCGGCGATCCCGCCGGGATGAACTGCGGCAGGAAGGCCATGAAGAACATCGGCAGCTTGGGGTTCAGCAGGTTCAGCACCATGCCGCGCCAGACGATCCGGCCCGGCGGCAGCGGCTGGCTTTCGGCGCGGACTTCCAGCGCGCCGCGCCCCTGCAGGGTGCCCCAGGCCATCCAGAGCAGATAGGCGACGCCTGCGTATTTCACCGCAGCAAACAGCAGGGACGAGGTGTGCAGCACCGCCGCCAGCCCGGCCAGCGCGGCAGCCAGATGCACCGCCGTCACCAGCGTGCAGCCCAGAGCCGCCCAAAGCCCGGCGCTCAGGCCCCGCCCCAGCGCCATCGACAGAGTGTAGACAACGCCAATGCCCGGAGCGAGGCAGACGATCAGGGCGGTCAGCAGGAAAGCGGCGGTCATGGCGGATCTCTCTTCACGATACCCCGCCAAGAGGCCCGGCGCAGACCATCCTGTCAACCGCGTCGCGCGCCGGAGCATGGTTTTCATGCCTCCGGCCACACCGCAGCGGTCCGGTTGACGGCGCGCGCGGCTCCCTTTGCGGAACCCTCTGGCACGGGACCACCAGCCCCGCGTGCGGGAGCGTGTTTTAAGCCTCCAGCCACGAAGCAGGCGGCACCAAGGTCGTCCGGTCGACGACGGCACGGGCCGCCTGCGCTGTCTCGTCCGGCACGGACCCGCCTGCCCCAGCCCAAACGTGGAGATCCAGCCCCGGCCATATCGCAGGCGGGCGCCCGGGCCTTCCAGCCTTCTGCCCCACCGCAAAGCCGCGTCAGGAGGGGCGCGTTGCCAAATCCGGCCCGGTTCGGAAGAAACTCACGTCATTGGTAAAAACGCTCGACGGCGCCAGCCGGATCAGGCGGCCCGTCGGGGACTCGATGCGCGCGACGTTTTCGATGAACCAGGGGTTCCAGTTCTCCTGCGGGCCGAGATAGCGCCGCAACAGGCGCCGGAACAGCGCGGTATCCATGGGCCGCACTTCGGCGCGTCCACGCAGGCCGAGGTGGCGCAACACGCCGCCCGCGTTGTCATATTCAACGATCTCGACAGAGACGCGCGGGTCCTGCGCCACCCGCCGCGCCGAACTGCCGTCCTCGTCCGATAGCATCCACAGGGCGCCCTCTTCCCAGGCGAACCAGACTGGCGCGGTGCGGGGCGCACCGTCCTCGGAAACCGTGCCCAGCATGGCCATCAGCGGCAGGCGCAGGACGTCTTCGGGATCGAAGGGGGTCGGCATGGCGAGCTCCTTTTTTCGACGTCCAGTGACGCAGGCCCCGATAGCCCTGTCAAGCCGCCCGCAGCGCCGGGCAGGGCCGCACCGAAAGGAGGGAAGCGCACCGCCTGAGACCCCGGCGCCCAGCCACACCCGGGGCGTCAGCGCCCGGGGGCGCGTGAGGGGATTGGGGAACACCTAAGAGCGGCGCGAAGCCGAGGTGCGGGGGCTTTCCCGAGGACCGCCACGGGCCTCAGTACCCGCGCACCGGCGGGGCGCGGCGGTGGCGCACTCCGGCTCTGGGACCGACGTTCCCGGGCGAGCGCCCTCACGCCGGTTCGCGCAGCACCCGGGGGACCTTGAACTCGACGTTCTCCTGCGCGGTCTCGACAACCTCGACCGTCACGTCGAAGCGCGCGCGGAAGGCGTCGACGACCTCGTTGATCAGCACCTCGGGGGCCGAGGCGCCAGCGGTGATGCCCATGCTTCCGATGCCTTCGAGCGCGCGCCAGTCGATGTCCGAGGCCCGCTGCACCAGCTGCGCATAGCCGCAGCCCGCCCGCGCCGCGACCTCGACCAGACGGCGCGAGTTCGACGAGTTCGGCGCCCCCACGACCAGCAGCGCGTCGCACTTTGGCGCGATGGCCTTGACCGCCTCCTGCCGGTTGGTGGTGGCGTAGCAGATGTCTTCCTTGTGCGGGCCGACGATAGCCGGGAAGCGCGCCTGCAAGGCCGCCACGATGTCGATGGTGTCATCGACCGACAGCGTCGTCTGGGTGACATAGGCCAGTTGCTCCGGGTCGCGCACCGCGACCCTGGCCACGTCATCGGGGGTCTCGACCAGCAGCACCTCTCCGGCGGGCAGCTGGCCCATGGTGCCGATGGTCTCGGGGTGGCCCGCATGGCCGATCATGACGATCTGCAGGCCCCGCTCGTGGTGGCGCGCCGCCTCCATGTGCACCTTGGAGACCAGCGGACAGGTGGCATCGACATAGATCATCTCGCGCCGCGCGGCCTCGGCGGGCACGGCCTTGGGCACACCGTGGGCCGAGAAGATCACCGGCCGGTCCGGCGGGCACTCGTCCAGCTCTTCGACGAAGACCGCGCCCTTGGCGCGCAGGTCGTCCACCACGTATTTGTTATGGACGATCTCGTGGCGCACGTAGACCGGCGCGCCCCATTTCGACAGCGCCATCTCGACGATCTTGATCGCCCGGTCGACACCGGCGCAAAAGCCGCGCGGGGCGGCGAGGTACAGGGTCAGCGGGGCAAGCTGGGGCTGGGTCATGGCAACACTCCTTGCCCCCGCAGGTAATGGCTGGACCCCGGTCCGTCCAGCCCCGTGGCGTCCTTGCCCCTTCCCCGGCCTATGAAACCACGAAGCTCCGCCCCTTGCGGACGGGCGCCACACAGTCGCCGCGTGGCCGTCCAACAGCCACCTCGCGTCGCCCCTTGCGGACGCCCCCCGGCCCACCCCTGCCCCACGGTTTTGTGACTGGACCTTCCCGCGCTGGAAGGGGTCATCAGCCTTCGGCCCAACGGAGTCCTTCGCCATGCGCCACACCGCCCTCGCCCTGCCCCTCGCCTGCCTTGCCGCCCCGGGCCTTGCCGGGGGCCTGCTGCCCTATACCGACCCCGACCGCGTGGCCGAAGGACAGACCGTTTACGCCGAGCAATGCGCCGCCTGCCACGGGGCAGACCTGTCCGGCGAGGCGAACTGGCGCGAACGGAATCCCGACGGCACCCTGCCCGCGCCACCGCATGACGAGACCGGCCACACGTGGCACCACGCCGACGCGCTGCTGGTACGGATCGTCACCGAGGGCACAGAGGCCATCGTGGGCGGCGACTACCGCTCGGCGATGATCGGCTTTGGCGATATCCTGTCCGAGGACGAGATCCTGAACGTGCTGGCCTATATCAAGAGCACCTGGCCCGACGAGATCATCGAGGCCCATGACGCGATGAACGCACGCGCGCCCGGCTGAGGCGCCGTTTTCCTACAAGGAAAACGAGGCGGATTTTCTGGAAAAATCCGCCTCCCTACAGAAGCCGGTCGAGCACCCCGGCCAGCACGAGGTAACGCCCCGTCTTGGCCACCGCGACCAGCGCGAGGAAGGACCAGAACGGCGTGCGCATGACCCCTGCGACCACCGTGATCGCATCGCCCAGGGGCGCCCAGCTGAGCAGCAGCGTCCAGAGACCCCAACGCCCGTACCACGCCTGCGCCCGCGCCATCTGCCCGGCACTGGCCGGGAACCAGCGGCGGTGCTTCAACCGTTCCGCGCCGCGACCCATCCAGTAGTTGACCACCGATCCAAGCGTATTGCCGACACTCGCCACCACCAGCATCCAGCCCAGCGGCGCGGTTCCGGCGGCCTGCATCGCGGCGAAGACCACCTCTGACTGGAACGGCAGCAGTGTCGCCGCACCGAAGGCGGCAAGGAAAAGGCCGCCCAGTCCGGCGGCCTCATCCCACATCGCGGGCACCCCTCATCCCCATGAAGGCGCCCGGCGACTTACTTGCTCGATGCCGCAACCTCGAAGTTGCGCTCCACCTGCTGCTCGCGCGGCGGGCGGCCGATGACCTCGCGCAGCTCGTCCAGCTCGATGAAGTTGTCGGCCTGGCGGCGCAGTTCGTCGGCAATCATCGGCGGCTGCGACCGGATGGTAGACACGACCGAGACGCGCACGCCCTGACGTTGCAGGCTTTCGACCAGCGGACGGAAATCGCCATCGCCCGAGAACAGCACGATGTGATCGACACGCGGGGCCAGTTCCATGGCATCGACCGTCAGCTCGATGTCCATGTTGCCCTTGACCTTCCGACGGCCCTGGCTGTCGGTGTATTCCTTCGCGGGCTTCGTCACCATGGTGAAGCCATTGTAGTGCAGCCAATCCACCAGCGGACGGATCGGCGAATATTCGTCGTTTTCCAGAAGCGCGGTGTAGTAGAAGGCCCGCACCATTTTTCCGCGGCGCGCAAATTCCTGTCTGAGCAGTTTGTAGTCGATGTCGAACCCCAGCGCCTTTGCCGCTGCATAAAGGTTCGACCCATCGATGAACAGCGCGAGCCGTTCGTCTTTGTAAAACATGAAATGTCCTTTCGTAGAATGCAGCCGCCCCAGAGTGCCGTGAGTGAGTTGAGTGGGCGCGGACGGTGGCAAGTCCAATAAAATTAATACTTCCGCGTTGCGCTGCAAGGGATTAATTCTCTCAAAAGAATAGCGCGAATTGCCCAATGGTACAAGAATTCCTCATCGCTCTCGGCTCCAACCTGGGGTCTTCTGCCGGCGGCCCTTCGGCCACGCTGGCCGCATCGCTTTCCGCTCTGGCCGCGCAGGGAGTCGGACTGCGGCGGGTCAGCCGCTTCTTTGCCACGCCCTGTTTCCCGGCGGGCGCCGGCCCGGATTACGTGAACGCCTGCGCCCTGGTGCGCGCGCCGCTCTCACCCGACGAACTCTTGTCAAGGTTGCATTCCGTCGAGCAGGCCTTCGACCGTGAGCGCAAACAAAGATGGGGCAGCCGGACGCTCGACCTCGATCTTCTGGCGATGGCGGACCGGGTGCTGCCCGATGCGGAAACCCAGACCGCCTGGCGCGCGCTGCCCCTTGAGGACCAGACCCGCGCCAGCCCCGAAACCCTGATCCTGCCGCACCCGCGGATGCAGGACCGCGCCTTCGTGCTGGGCCCGCTGGCCGACATCGCCGCAGGCTGGACCCACCCCCTGCTGTGCCGAAATGTCGCGGAGCTTCTGGCCGACCTGCCCCCCGGGGACCGCGCCGCGCTGCATCCGCTGCCCGCGATGCCGCTTGTAAAACCAGAGCAACCGCGCTAGATCGTCACCTTCTGATGCATCCAGACGATAGGACGGAGCGCCCATGGCCCGCGTGACGGTAGAAGATTGTGTTGACAAGGTCCCGAACCGGTTCGAACTGGTGATGCTCGCCGCCCACCGCGCGCGCGAGATCTCTTCCGGTGCCGCGCTGACGGTCGACCGCGACAACGACAAGAACCCGGTCGTCGCCCTGCGTGAGATCGCCGAGGAAACCCAGTCCACCGACGAACTGCGCGAACGGCTGATCGAATCGAACCAGAGCCAGATCGAGGTCGACGAGCCCGAGGACGACACCATGGCGCTGCTCATGGGCGCCGAACAGGACAAGCCGGCAGAAGACGACCTGTCGGAAGAAAAGCTCCTGCGGGCGCTGATGGAAGCCCAGGGCCAGGGCTGAGCCCGCCGGTGATACCGGGGACCGGGACCAGCGCGGAGCGACAGCCATGATTTCGGCCGAAGACCTCGTTTCGCTGGTCCATAACTACAACCCCCGCACCGACGAGGACCTGATCCGCGCGGCCTACGACTATGGCCGCGCGATGCACGACGGGCAGCTCCGCAAAAGCGGAGAGCCCTATTTCACCCATCCCGTCGCCGTTGCCGCCATCCTGACAGAGCAGCAGCTTGACGACGCGGCGATCGTCACCGCCCTTCTGCATGACACGATCGAGGACACCCGCGCCTCTTATGCCGAGGTGCGCGACCGCTTCGGGCAGGAGGTCGCCGATCTTGTCGATGGCGTGACCAAGTTGACCAACCTTCAGCTGACCAGTTCCGAGACCAAGCAGGCCGAGAACTTCCGCAAGCTTCTGATGGCCATGTCCAAGGACCTGCGGGTGATCCTCGTGAAGCTGGCCGACCGGCTGCACAACATGCGCACAATCCGCGCGATGAAGCCGGAAAAGCAGATGCAGAAGGCGCGCGAGACGATGGAGATCTTCGCGCCCCTCGCCGGCCGCATGGGCATGCAGTCGATGCGCGAAGAACTCGAGGACCTCGCCTTCCGCGTCCTGAACCCGCAGGGCCGCGATTCGATCATCCGCCGCTTCGTGACCCTGCAAAAGGAAACCGGCGACGTGATCCACCGGATCACCAAGGACATGCGCAAGGAGCTGGAAAAGGCCGGCGTTGATGCGGATGTCTTCGGCCGGGCCAAGAAGCCCTATTCCATCTGGCGCAAGATGGAAGAGAAGAAGACCGGCTTCTCGCGCCTGTCCGACATCTACGGGTTCCGCATCATCACCCGGTCAGAGGCCGATTGCTACACCGCGCTTGGCGCGATCCATCAGCGGTGGCGCGCGGTGCCGGGCCGCTTCAAGGACTACATCAGCCAGCCCAAGTCCAATGGCTACCGCTCGATCCACACCACCGTTTCGGGCCGCGACGGCAAGCGGGTCGAGGTGCAGATCCGCACCCGCCAGATGCACGAGGTCGCCGAAACCGGCGTGGCCGCGCACTGGTCCTACCGCGACGGCCAGCGGGCCGAGAACCCCTTTGCCGTCGATCCCGCCAAGTGGATTGCCTCGCTGACCGAAAGCTTCGAGACCGAAGAGGATCACGACGCCTTCATGGAGGCGGTGAAGCTGGAGATGTACTCCGACAAGGTCTTCTGCTTCACTCCCAAGGGCGACGTGGTGAAACTGCCGCGCGGGGCGACGCCGCTGGACTATGCCTATGCGATCCACACCCGGATCGGTTCGAAATGCGTGGGTGCCAAGGTCGACGGCATCCGCGTGCCGCTCTGGACCCGGCTGAAGAACGGCCAGTCGGTCGAGATCATCACCGCCGAGGGCCAGACCCCGCAGGCCACGTGGCTCGACATCGCGCAAACCGGCAAGGCCAAGACCGCGATCCGCCGCGCCCTGCGCGAGGCCAACAAGGAGCGTTATGCCCGGCTGGGCCGCGAACTGGCCCGCGTGGCCTTCGAACGACACGGCAAGAAATGCACCGACAAGGTGCTGGCCAAGGCCGCCGACACGCTGCGCAAGGACGACGTCGAGACGCTTCTGGCGCAGCTTGGCAGCGCCGAGCTTGCGCCGCGCGCGGTCGTCGAGGCGGTCTATCCCAATCTCGTAATCGTCGATGCCCAGCTGGCCGACGCCGACAACCCGGTCATCGGCCTTGATCACAACCAGAATTTCTCGCGCGCGCCCTGCTGCCAGCCGCTTCCCGGAGAGCGCATCGTGGGCCTGTCGCGGCCCGGTCGCGGCGTGCAGGTTCATGCCATCGACTGCGCCGCGCTGGCCGACTTCGAGGACGAAAGCGCCCCCTGGCTCGACCTGCACTGGGCCGAGGGCACGCATCCAGCGGCCTATCCGGTGTCTCTTGAACTGGTGATCGGCAACGACGCCGGTGTTCTGGGCCGGATTTGCACATTGATCGGAGAGCAGAAGGCCAATATCTCGGACCTGAACTTTGTTGACAGGAAACCGGACTTCTACAGGCTTATGCTGGATGTCGAACTGCGCGATGCGGAACATCTGCACTCTGTGATCTCGGCGCTGGAAGCGGAAAACAACGTCGCCTCGGTCGAGCGGCGCCGCGACCCCGGCCTTGCGGCGGCGCAGGCGGCGGCCCGGTAAACGAAAGGAAGGACGGGAGTGGTCTTCAAGCGGCGGGATCGACGCCCGATCTGGCGGATCGTGGTCGAGCTGCTCTGGCCCAAGGGGGGCTGGGGGCGCGCGGCCCGTTACGTCCGACTGCGCCTGAACCGCCTGCCCGACCCACCGCACAAGATCGCGCGCGGCATCTTTGCCGGTGTCTTCACCACCTTCACGCCCTTCTACGGCCTGCATTTCGTCGTGGCGGGGATGCTGGCTTTGGTGCTGCGCGGCAACGTGATCGCGGCGCTGCTCTCGACCTTCTTCGGCAACCCTCTGACCTACGTGCCGATCGGTGTCGCCTCTCTCAAGACCGGCTACTGGCTGCTCGACATGGGCCAGGGGCCGCATCCGCAGCCCGGCGACCACCACGGCAACCTCGTCGACAAGTTCTTCGCCGCCGGGGCCGACCTGTGGGACAACCTGCTGGCCGCCGCCTATGGTCAGGCGACGGACTGGACCCGGCTGGACATCTTCTACAACGAGGTCTTCTACCCCTACATGATCGGCGGCATCCTGCCCGGCATCATCTGCGGGCTGATCGCCTATTACGTCTCGCTGCCGCTGATCTCGGCCTTCCAGAACCGTCGCAAGGGCGTTATCAAGGCCAAGCTCGCGGAGATGAAGAAGCGCAAGGCCGAAGCCACACGCAACGGCTGACCCCGGGACCGCAGGCCCCTCGCGCAGGAACAGCCCACGCAGAGAGCGGGCGCGTGCAGGCCGCGCGGCGCGTCCCCGGCTCAAGGCACCGCCGCGCGCCCCGGCCGCCAGTGCTGCACCCCCTGCGCCCATGGCCTTCGGGAATCGGGTTCCCTTTCTGCCTTGCGCCGCTTACGTCTTGATCGAATTTCGCAGCAAGGGGGTCCCACCCATGTCCGCCACCCGCCTCCGTCTCGGCGTCAACATCGACCACGTCGCCACCGTCCGCAACGCCCGTGGCAGCGCCTATCCCGACCCGATCCGCGCCGCGAAGCTGGCCGAAGAGGCGGGCGCCGACGGCATCACCGCGCATCTGCGCGAAGACCGCCGCCACATCTCGGACGCCGATATCGAGGGCCTGATGCAGGCGCTTTCCCTGCCGCTCAACTTCGAGATGGCCGCCACCGAAGAGATGCAGACCATCGCGCTGCGCCACCGCCCCCATGCGGTCTGCATCGTCCCCGAAAAACGCGAGGAGCGCACCACCGAAGGCGGCCTCGAAGTCGCCAGGGACGAGAACCGGCTGGCGCATTTCATCGCCCCCCTGCGTGACGCGGGCTGCCGGGTGTCGATCTTCATCGCCGCCGACCGCGCCCAGATCGAGGCGGCGCACCGCATCGGCGCGCAGGTGATCGAGCTGCACACCGGCGCTTATTGCGACCTCCACGCCGAGGGCCGCATGGCAGAGCGCGACGCCGAACTGGCGCGCCTCGCCGAGATGACGACTTTCGCCCACGGCCTCGGGCTGGAGGTCCATGCCGGCCACGGCCTGACCTACGACACCGTCGCGCCCATCGCCGCGCTGCCGGAACTGATGGAACTGAACATCGGCCATTTCATCGTGGGCGAGGCCATCTTCCGCGGCCTCACCCCCGCGATCCACGAAATGCGCCGCCTGATGGACGAGGCGCGCGGCTAGCGCGCGCCCTGTCACCGGACCGCCCGCACTCAACCGCTCCCGCGCCTCTTCTTTGGTTTGACAAATACCTCGGGGGGTGAGGGGGAAGCGCCCCACTTGGCGCATGGCAATTGCCCCGCCTCAGCCAGCCGCCCCTCCCCTGATCAGTTGGCCGCGTGCCGCGCCCAGGGCACCCCTGCCCCCGGGTCCGGCCTCCGGGGCCCTGCATCCAAGCCGCGCCTTGCACCCCGCCCCGCCACCCGCTACGCCCGGGACGATCCGCGCAAAAGGCAGGCCCCATGATCCTCGGCATCGGCACCGATCTCGCCAATATAGAGCGCATCGCCGCCACCCTCGACCGCTTCGGCGACCGCTTCCGCAACCGCGTCTTCACCGAGACCGAACAGCGCAAGGCCGAGCGGCGCAAGGACGTGGCCGGTACTTACGCGAAACGCTGGGCCGCGAAAGAGGCTTGTTCCAAGGCGCTGGGGACCGGGCTGCGCATGGGCATTTCGTGGAAGGACATGGCGGTTTCGAACCTGCCCACCGGCCAGCCGGTGATGCAGGTCACGGGATGGGCCGCCGAACGGCTGGCGGCGATGACGCCCGAGGGTTTCGAGGCGATCATCCACGTCACTCTGACCGACGACCATCCCTGGGCGCAGGCCTTCGTGGTGATAGAGGCGCGCCGCATCGGCCAGTAGCCCCCTAAAGCGTCCGGACGACCGCCCGTCGCCAGGCCGGGCGCCGGACCCCGCCACGAGAGGATGCGTCACAGACCGGTCTCTCCGCTCTGCGGACCAAGCCCCCGCCTTGACACGCCCGCACCCGCCGCCCATGAAGCGCGGGGAACCAATTCGGGGGCAAAGGGCACCATGGCGAAAGCAGAAAAGAAGGGCGGAATCGTCGAGACCGTCAAGACGATCGTCTACGCGCTGCTGATCGCGGGCGTCTTCCGCACCTTCCTGTTCCAGCCCTTCTGGATTCCCTCGGGCTCGATGAAGGACACGCTGCTGATCGGCGACTTCCTCTTCGTCAACAAGATGGCCTACGGCTATTCCTACGCCTCCTGCCCCTCGATCATCATCCCGCGCTTCGGCATCGACATCGATGCCAAGGACATCTGCGGCTGGGCCGACGGCGACAACAGCCGCCTGTTCGGCGGCGAGCCGCAGCGTGGCGACGTGGTGGTCTTCCGCCACCCGGTCACCGGGCGTGACTTCATCAAGCGGCTGATCGGCCTGCCCGGCGACCGCGTCCAGATGAAGGCCGGCCTGCTCCACATCAACGACCAGCCGGTGACGGTCGAACCCGACGGCCAGTTCGTCGAGACCGCCGCGCCGCAGGGCCCGCAGGGGCTGCGCCCGCGCTGCAAGGAGGGCCCGGTGGGCCCCGGCGGCGCCTGCACCAAGGACAAGTACATCGAGACCCTGCCCGGCGGCACCCAGCATTCGATCCTCGACATCGCCATGCAGGGGTCGGACAACACCTCGGTCTATACCGTGCCCGAGGGCCACTTCTTCTTCATGGGCGACAACCGCGACAACTCGTCGGATTCGCGCGTGCCCAATATCGCGCAGGGCGTTGGCTTTGTGCCCTACGAGAACCTCGTGGGCCGGGCCGACCGGGTGATGTTCTCCTCGGCTGGCCGGTCGATGCTCTACTTCTGGACCTGGCGCTCCGACCGCTTCTTCCACCGGATCGACTGAGGCCGCGATGGCGCAGGCAAAGCTATCGGCGGATCTTCAGGCGCTTCAGGACCGGCTGGGCCATGCCTTCGCCGACCCGCGCCTGTTGCGCCGCGCCGTGACCCATGCCTCGATGTCCGGCCCCGGGCGCGAGGACAACCAGCGGCTCGAATTCCTCGGCGACCGGGTGCTGGGCCTGGTCATGGCCGAAGCGCTGCTGAAGGCCGACCGCAAGGCCTCGGAGGGGCAGCTTGCACCGCGCTACAACGCGCTGGTCCGCAAGGAGACCTGCGCCGACGTCGCCCGCGAGGTCGGTCTGGGCGAGGCGCTGAAGCTAGGCCGCTCCGAGCAGATGTCCGGCGGCCGCCGCAAGCTGGCACTTCTGGGCGACGCAATGGAGGCGGTGATCGCCGCCGTCTACCTCGACGCGGGCTTCGAGGTGGCGCAGGCGCTGATCCTGCGGCTCTGGGGCGACCGCATCGGCAGCGTCGAGGAAGACGCCAAGGACGCCAAGACCGCGTTGCAGGAATGGGCGCAGGGCCGCGGGTTGCCGCCCCCGGTCTACGCCGTGGTCGAACGCACCGGCCCCGACCACGCGCCGGTCTTCACCATCGAGGCGCAGCTCTCGACCGGAGAGGCCGCACAAGCCACCGCCCCCGCCAAGCGACAGGCCGAACAGGCGGCAGCCCGGGCCCTGCTCGACCGGCTGGACTGAAATGGCGGCATCAAATCCCCTAAATCTGTTCCGTCGCTTGTGGCCGAGGCGCGCCGTGAAACGCTGGAACACGCTGAACCTCGACCGGGATCTCGGATCGGTCGAACTCTTGTTGGCTCTGGAACGCAGTTTTGGCATCACACTCACCGAAAAAGAGGCCGCCGAATTGGTGACGATGGGCCAGCTCGAAAATCTCGTGCGCCAGAAACTGGAAGAAAGACCAGACTTCGATCCGATCTGGGCCATGCTTGCGGGCCTCGCCGCTGCCTACGGTTCGGCCCACCATCCCATCGACCGCGACACGACGTTCTTCGCCAAGGGCGCATCACCCCGATGACAGACAACCTGCGCGGCGCCCTCTGGATGATCCTCGCCATGCTCGGCTTCGGGATCGAGGATGCCTTCTTCAAGGCCGCCACCGGCACGGGCGGCATCACGCCGGGCATGGCCACCCTGCAGTTCGGCCTCTTCGCCATGCTGATCTACGCGGGCTACGCGCTGGCCCGGGGCGTGCCGCTCTGGACCCGCGACTACCTGCGCGGCCCGCTGCTGATCCGCACCGGTTTCGAGATCACCGGGCGGCTCTTCTTCGCCCTCTCGCTCGCCTACACCCCCCTGTCGACGACCTCGGCCATCCTGCAGGCCGCGCCGCTCTTCGTCATGCTGGGCGCGGCACTGGTGCTGAAGGAAAAGATCGGCCCGCGCCGCTGGGCCGCCATGGCGGTGGGCTTCGTGGGTGTCCTGCTGATCGTCCGCCCGACGCCCGCTGCGTTCCAGCCCAACGCCATCCTCGCCCTGCTCGGCATGATCGGCTTCGCGGGGCGCGACCTGATGACCCGCGTCGCGCCGCCCCGCGTCCACACCGTGCAGATGGGCGTGCTGGGCTTTGCCGTGGTCACCGTCGCAGGGGTGATCATCCTCGCCTTCGAACCCGGCGCGCCGGCCCTGCCGACAACGACCGCCGCCGCGCTTGTCACCGGCACGGCGCTGTCCGGGGTCCTCGGCTATACCGCCATGACGCTGGCCATGCGCACCGGAGAGGTGGGCGTCGTCGCCCCCTTCCGCTATTCCCGCCTGATCGTGGCGCTGATCCTCGCCTACCTGCTCTTCGACGAACGCCCCGACGCGCTGACCCTGACCGGCGCCGCGCTGATCGTCGCCGCAGGCATCTACTCGCTGATCCGCGACAACCGCCGCCGCACGGCGAAACCCTGACCCGACACCGTTCCGCGAAGACACCGGCATCTGCGCGCGCCGGTCCCTCCTGTGATCGAGAGGACGGGCGCCCCGGAACGCCCTCCAAGACAATCCGACCGCCCCCCTGGCCACGGGGCAAGACATCCCCTGGCCCGAAGCCCGGAACAAATACCGCAGGACAGCATCTCACCGGCCTGCGCCCACCGCGACATCGCACCCTGCCACGGACAAAACCCCTTTGCACTATGGCGAAACCCGCCCGAACCCGCTATGCCGGTCCGGTTCGGACCCGGATCGGCTGCGCCGCCTCCCGCTTCGGCCGAACGCAACACGCCGCCGCTTTTTCCTGTAGACTGCATCGAACCGCTTCGACCGCATCCTGACCACCTCTGAGACCGAGACCAAAATGACCACACGCGCGGGCTTTGTCGCCCTGATCGGAGAGCCCAACGCGGGCAAATCGACCCTGACCAACCGAATGGTGGGGGCCAAGGTCTCGATCGTGACCCACAAGGTCCAGACCACCCGCGCCCGCATTCGCGGCGTGGCGATCGAGGGCGAAGCACAGATCGTCTTCGTCGACACGCCGGGCCTCTTCCAGCCGCGCCGCAGGCTCGACCGCGCCATGGTCGCCGCCGCCTGGGGCGGCGCCGCCGACGCCGATATCGTGGTGTTGCTGGTCGAGGCGCACCGGGGCATGACCGCAGGCGTCAAGACCATCCTCGACCGCCTCGCTGACCTGCCGAAGACTGCCCGCGTGGCGCTGGCGATCAACAAGATCGACCGCACGCAGGCCGAAACCCTGCTGAGCCTCTCCAAGGCCCTGAACGACGCCTACGCCTTCGAGCGCACCTTCATGATCTCCGCCGAGAAGGGCCACGGCACCGAGGATCTGAAGGCCTGGCTGGGCGCCGAATTGCCCGAAGGCCCGTGGCTTTACCCCGAGGACCAGATCGCCGACCTGCCCCTGCGCATGATCGCCGCAGAGATGACGCGCGAAAAGCTGACCCTGCGCCTGCATCAGGAACTGCCCTACCAACTGACGGTCGAGACCGAAAGCTGGCAGGAACGCGGCGACGGCTCCGCCCGCATCGACCAGGTGATCTACGTCGCCCGCGACGGACACAAGGGCATCGTGCTGGGCCACAAGGGCGAGACGGTCAAGGCGATCTCCAAGGCCGCCCGTGAAGAACTCGAGGAATTCCTCGGTCGCAAGATCCACCTCTTCGTGCAGGTCAAGGTCCGCGAGAAATGGCTCGAAGAGGCCGAGCGCTACTCCGAGATGGGCCTCGACTTCAAGGACGGAAACAGCTGACAACAAAGGCTTTCCCGGCGCCTCACACCTGAACAGACCCCACTGCCCGCCCGGATCACGCGCGCCGAACGACCACCGCTTCTCCCGGTTTCTTCTGTCCGGAAATATCCCGGGGGGCAGAGCCCCCTCCTCGTGCCGGTCAAAGGCAGGCCGCCAGGGACCGCCCGGAGCGCCGCCGCCCGCCCCATGGAGAGGAAGATCATGACCCGCCTCAGCACCCGCTTCTGGATCGACGCCTACCGCCGCCGCCTCGCGCTTCGGGACATTCCCGCCTTCGTCACCGCGCATGGCGACGACACGGCGGGCGCCGTTCTGGTGAAGCTCGCCACGCTGGACGGGCAGGCCCGCGCCTTCACCCGGGGCTTCGACCTGATGACCGGGGCGCGGCAATGGACGGAACTCGCCGCCGGCCCCGAAGCCGAGGTCGATGCCGCCATCGCGCGTCAGCGCGGCTTCGACCCGGACCTCTGGGTCATCGAGGTGGAAGACCGTCAGGGACGGCATCTTCTGGACGAGGACGGTCTCGGCTGAGACTCTTCGCCAGCGCCACCAGCACCAGCCCCGCCAGCCAGAAGACCACCCCCAGCGCGACAATCCACAGCAGCACCGGCCCCCAGCCGATCTTCGGCGGATCGATGAAGAAATAGGGATGCCGCCCGTCGATCTCTCCGCGGATCAGCGCATAGGCCATGTAAAGCCCCGGCCAGCCGATCCACCAGAGCGCGTGCCGCCATACCAGTCCGGCCCGGGGTGCGAAGGCCAGCCACCACAGGAACAGGGCGATGGGCACGGCGGTGTGCAGGCCCTGGTCCGTCCACCAGCGCAGCCCGTCGAAGTCGAGCGCCAGCAGCGCGTGATACACGATGCCCACGATCGCCATCCACAGGGTCAGCCCCGCCGCCCAGACCGCCGGAACCCGCCAGCCCAAGGCCACCGCCGTCATGGTCACAGCCGTCAACCCGTTGGTGAGAATGGTGAAATAACGCCCGGTCCGCCAAAGCTCCTGCCAAAGCGAGGCCTCGGGCGCGCGGGCCAGCCCAAGGCGGACATGGGTCACCAGAACGACCCAGCACAAGAGGGCCAAGAGCAGGGCAAAGAGGCGGGCAGAGCGCGACATTGCTCCAGCATGCCGCCTGCCCGACGCATCGGCAAGCCTGCCCGGACCACCTCTCACACCCCTCGCGCCTGCCGCATTGATCCACCGCCCGCTCCCGCTCCTCAGCGGTTCGGTGGAACGCCGCCCGGCGCGCCGGCGACCGGCCTCGCGGGCCTTGCAGCTGCCCCTCTGCCCGGCAGGCACGCGCGCTACGGCCAACCGCCGACGCCCGCGACACCCGCTCGCAACCCTCGCCGCGCCGTCTCTTTCGCCAGCCCCGCCAACAAGGCAGCCTGGAAAAGCCCGGTGCCGGGCCGGTTCTGCACCCGCCCGGCCCCGGTTTGCATTCGCGTCAGGACAGGCAGGCCATCCCGACGCGGTCCCATGGGCCCCGCGCCCTTAGCGCAGGCGCTCCAGCAAGGCGCGCGAGGGCTGGCCGGTCACGCTCAGCCCATTGGCCGCCTGATAGGCCGAGATCGCGGCCTCGGTCTTCTTGCCCATGACCCCGTCCGGCGTGCCCGCGTCGAAGCCCGCGCGCGTCAGGCCGGCCTGCAGGGCCTTGCGGTCCTGCAACGTCAGCCCGTTGGCATCCGGGCCGAAGGACGCGACCAGCGGACCGCTCCCGGCAAGACGCCCGGCCATGTAGCCCACGCCAAGGCCGTAGTTCTCGGAAGGGTTGTAGCGCAGGATCATGTTGAAGTTGTGGAAGACCAGGAAGGCGGGTGCGCCCAGCCCCATCGGCGCCAGCACCGCCGCCGGTCCTGCGTCGGGCAGCGCACCGCCCCGGGCGGCGGTCACGCCCAGCGCCTGCCACTGCGCCACCGACCGCCGGTTGCCGCGCCCGATGGCGGCGTCGAACCCCTGCGGCAGCCGCACTTCCAGCCCCCAGGGCTGACCGCGGCGCCAGCCCGCGTCCGACAGGAAGCGCGCCGTCGTGGCAAAGGCGTCAATGGGGTTGTCCGACCAGATGTCCCGCTTGCCGTCGCCGTCGAAATCGACCGCATGGCGCTGGTAGGCATCCGGGATCAGCTGTGTGTGCCCCATGGCCCCGGCCCAGCTGCCGACCAGTTGCTCGGGCCGCGCGTCGCCGGTCTGCAGAAGGCGCAGGGCATTCATCAGGTTCGATTCGAAGAAGGCGCCGCGCCGCCCCTCCCAGGCCAGCGTCGAGGTGGCCGAGATCACCGGGATCTTGCCGCGCCGCGTGCCGAAGTAGCTTTCCAGCCCCCAGATCGACCCGAGGATATCGGCAGAGACGCCATAGCGGGCTTCGACCTGCGCAAGCGCCGCGCGCTGCGCCCCGACCATCCGGCGCCCGAAGGTGACCTTCTCTTCGGGGGCAACGATGGCGAGGTAATCTTCCAGCGAGCGTTTGAACTCGGTCTGGTTGCGGTCGCGTTCGATCACCCCGGGCAGGTAGCCCTGCCCGCGAAAGCCCGCCGTCAGCACCGCATCGGTGATTCCGCGCCGCCGGGCGCGCTCCTTGAAGGCCAGCACCCAGGCATCGTAGTCCGCATTGGGCTGCGGGCGCAGGCCCGGATCCAGCTCCGGGTCGGGGCGTGCGACATCGGGGATCGCCATCCCCGCCCCGCATCCCGCAAGCCACAGGGCCGCGGGCGCCATCATGACCAGACGCCTGTTGAGTGTCATTGTTCGTCTCCTGCCGTGGTGTTCTTGATTGCCTCGCCGCCAATCTACCGCAGGGAGCCCGGGGCCCACAACCGGCGCGCGCGACACGTGGCGCCAGCGTGCCGGTCCCTGCGGCAGGGCGCGGATCGCGGCAGCCCCTTGCCTGCGCATCCGGCGCCTGCACCGCGCGCTCTTCTGCGCCCGGTCAGACAGGGTTCGGTCCTCCGAAAAGACGCGCGACATGCGGGGAAAAGGACAAACGCGGCGCATTTCCCGATGTCGAAGCCTCGCCTTTTCCACTTTCTTTCACGGATCGTTAAGAAGGCTGCCCCACTCTTCGCAGGGGCCGGGCGACGGGATTGCCCGGCGCAGAACCCTGGACCGGGAAAGACACGCGTGGCACGCTGGGACCAGAACCGAAGCCGCTTTACCCGCATCGGATTTCGCGAGCGCCTGATCCTGTTGGGGCTGCTGGCTTCACTGCTGGCGGCGTTGATGGTGGGAACGATCGGCTACCGCGCCACCGACCATGCGGCGCGGGATGGCGCCTCCGCCCTTCTGGCGGCAGAGGCACGGCTGAACGCGGAACGCGTCATGGCGCCCCTCGAGACCATGCGGACCGAGACGGAGATCTTCGCCCGCCTGCCGATCGTGGGACGCATGGCCCCCGGGTCCGGCCTTCCAGAGGCACAGCGCGAGGATCTGAAACGCCGACTGGGGCTGGTCTTCTCCACCCTGCTGAGCGAGCGTCCCGCCTATTTCCAGGCCCGCCTGATCGCGCTGGCCGATGGCGGGCGCGAGATCGTGCGCATCGACATCGGCCCGGGCGGCGCGCAAACCGTTGCGGATGACGCGCTACAGCGCAAGGGGGCCGAACCCTACATGGCGCCGCTCATGCAGGGGATGGTGGGGCACGGGTATTTTTCAGCCGTCACCCTGAACCGGGAACATGGGCACGTGCAGGACAATGCCGCCGTGACGATCCGCTACGTCCAGCCGGTGCGCGACAGCCGGGGGCGCATCTTCGGGGCCATCGTGCTGAACGCGGACATGACCCGGCTGTTCGGGGCGGTCACGCCGCACCTCGCCCCCGATCACCGGCTGCACATCGTCACCGATAGCGGCGATCACATCACGCTGGGGCCCGAGGGGCCGGAAAACACCCTCCGGTTCCACGGCGCCCCGGATTTCCAGCCGCTCGACTGGCCCGGTGCGGGGCATGCCCTGACGGCGGAGGGACAGCGCTTCGACGCCGGTGGAATCGTCGCCCACGCGCTGACGCAGCCCTTGCGGGGCGCGGCCGGGCCGATGCCCCTGACCGTCGTCGTCACCACGCCTCTGGCCAGCCTGCTGGCCCCGGTCCACGACCTTCTGAAACACACCGTGCTACTGTCCGTCCTTGCAGGGGCGCTGGCCCTGACGCTCAGCTTCGCGGTCTGGCGCCTGACCACCCGACCGATCAAGCCGCTTCTGGCCCTGACGGAACAGGCGCTGTCCCGCCACGCGTCGGGCAAGGCCGTGGCGCTGGATACGACGGGGGATGCGATCAATGACCTCAAGGGGTCTCTGGTGGCCGTGCTGGACAATCTGTCCGAGGCCAGCGACCGCGCGCGGGCCATGTTTCAGGGCACCGCCGACGGCGTCATGATGGTCCGGCGCGACGGCACTCTCACCGATATCAACCCATCTGCGCTGGCTATGTTCGGCTATCGCCCGGACGATACCGTCACGCTGGAAATGCTGGTTCCGCCGGAGTCCCGCATTGCCCACCGCGCGCTTGTGCAAGAGGCGGACATCGGCCCGCAGGGGCGCCGCATGGCCGGGACGCGCCCAATCCACGGTGTGCGCGCCGACGGTTCCACCTTCCCGATCGAAATCACCATAAGCCCGGTGGACTATCGCGGAGAGACGCGATTCGTCGCCATGATCCGCGACATCTCTGTCCGGGCCGCGACAGAGGCGGAGCGCGAGGCCCTGATCGCCGACCTGGGCCGGGCGAAAGCCGACCTCGAACGCTCCAACGACGAGCTTAACAGCTTCGCCTATGTCGCCTCACACGATCTGAAGGCGCCGCTGCGGGTGATCGACAACGCCTCACGCTGGCTGGAAGAGGATCTGGGCGGAACCCTCGACGAGGACTCGCTGGAAAATATCGGCCTGATGCGCAGCCGCGTGGCACGCATGGAACGGCTGCTCGACGACCTTCTGATCCACTCGCGGATCGGGCGCGACGACCGGGTCCATGCGCCGGTGCACGGCGACGAGCTGATGGCCGCAGTCCGTGGTCTGACCAACCCGCCCGAGGGCTTCACCATAGAGATAGACGAAAGCCTGTCCCGGATCTCGCTGCCCCGCATGCCGATCCAGAACGTGCTTCTGAACCTCGTCTCGAACGCCATCAAGCATCACGACCGCACCGACGGCACCGTCCGCGTCTCGGTCGAGGAAACGCCAAGGGCCTATGTCTTCACCGTCGCCGACGACGGGCCGGGCATCGCGCCAGAATATCACGAGCGCATCTTCGGCATGTTCACCACCCTGCGCCCCCGCGATCAGGTCGCAGGCAGCGGCATGGGGCTGGCCATGGTGCGCAAGACGCTGGTCACCGTCGGCGGCGAGATTGCCCTGACTTCCGCACCCGGAGAGGGCAGCCGCTTCGTCGTCACCTGGCCCCGCGCCGCGGCCTCTGCGCCGGGGCAGCCGGACAAGGCAGCCTGAGGAACGGAGCCGATGATCACAGGACAGAAATCCATGCCCATCAATATCCTTCTGGTCGAGGATGACGACGGCGACGCCAAGGCAGTCATACGCGCCTTCAAGCGCGCGCAGATCGCCAACCCCATCGTGCGTGCGCGCGATGGCCGCGAGGCGCTGGAGATCCTGCACAAACAGCGCCCCGAGATACCCGAGGCCCCCTTCATCTGCCTTGTCGACGTCAACATGCCCCGCATGAACGGCCATGAATTCGTCGCCGCCCTGCGCGCCGATCCGGATCTGCGCAAGCTGGTGGTCTTCATGCTGACGACCTCGAAGATGCGCGACGACGTCGATCACGCATACGACAACAATGTCGCGGGCTACATCGTGAAGGAATCCGCCGGTGCCGACTTTCTCGACCTGATCGGGACGCTCAACGCCTATTGGCGCCTCGTCGAACTGCCGGACATGCCATGACCCCGCCGCACGATTGCCCGGGAACAGGCCCCGACCGGCCGATCGTCATCCTGATCATCGACGACGATACCGGCGACACGAAACTGCTCTGCCGCGCGCTAGAGGACAGCGGCCTGCCCTGCGATCTGCGCCGCGCCCAGTCCATGCAGGCGGCCCTTGGCGACCACGGCGAAGATGCCATCGACCTCGTCTTCCTCGACTACGGCCTTCCCAACGCCGACGGGCTGGTCAATATCGGCACCGTTTTAGGGCAGTGGCCCGAGGCCGCCGTGGCCGTCGTCACCGGACAGGGGGACGAGGTTATCGCCGCCGCCGCTATCAAGGCAGGCGCCATCGACTATATCCCGAAGCGCAACATCGCCGCCTCATCCCTGCGCCGCCTCGTCCAGAACGGGCTGGAGGTCACGCGCCTGCGCCACCAGATAGAGGCGCAGCGGCAGGAACTCGACACTTTCGCCCATACGCTCGCCCACGATCTGAAGGCGCCACTGCGGGCGCTGGACTACTTCACCCTGTCGCTGGCAGAGGGCATCGCCGCAGGCGACAGCCACGCGATGACGGCGGACCATACAGAGATCGCGGGCCTCGTCGCCCGCCTGCACCGCACCATCGATACCCTCGCCGCGCATCTGCACCCTGGCCAGGGTGATGCCCACCGCCCGGAACCCGCGGACGCGCTTCTGCGCGCCGCCGCCGCGAACCTGCACGCCGAGATCGCCGACAGCGGCGCGGCGCTGCGGGCCGGGCCCCTGCCGGTGATCCTCTGCGCTGGCAGCGAGGTGATCCAGCTGTTGCAGAACCTCATCGGCAACGGGATCAAATATTGCCGCGACCACCCGCCCGACATTCACATCAGCGCCGCGCCGACCAATGCCGGGCGCTGGGTCTTTTCAGTCAGGGACAACGGCATCGGCATCGCGCCCGAACATGCCGAGCAGGTTTTTCAGCCCTTCCGCCGCCTTCACCGCGAAGAGGAGTTTCCCGGCACCGGGCTGGGGCTTGCCACCTGCGCAAAGATCGTGCGCCGCCATGGCGGGCGGATCTGGTGTGAACCCCATCCGCAGGGCACGCTGTTTCGCTTCACCCTGCCCGCCGCGCCGGAACCACCGTGAGGCGGCGCAGGCCGAGGCAGAAGACGGGCGACAGCGGCTTGAAACCGGCGAGCGGCATCCGACCCAGGGGTTGCCCCTTTATCAAAAGGGACAGTGCGGACCGGGATGCCTTGCGGATGCCCAGGCCGCGTGACCGGACGCCCCGGATCTTTCCGACTTCACGGGCTCAGCCTTTCAGCGCGGCGGCCCGCATCTGGCTCAGCGTCTGCCGCGGGGTGATCGCCTCTGCCGCGATCTCGAGATCCAGCACCGCGCCGGTATCCGAGGCCATGGCGCGGGCAAAGGCCTCGGGGAAGGCTTCGGTCGTCGTCACGTGCTCGGCATGGAAACCATAGGCCTGCGCCAGCATGACGAAGTCCGGGCTGACCATGTCGGTGCCCGAGACCCGGCCCGGGAACTGCCGTTCCTGATGGGCGCGGATGGTGCCGTAAACGCCGTTGTTGAGGATCAGCACGATGGGCCGCGCCCCCGCCTGCGCCGCTGTCGCAAGCTCCTGGCAGGTCATCTGGAAATCGCCGTCCCCGGCAAAGCAGACCACGCAGCGCCCCGGGTCCGCAACCTTGGCGGCGATGGCCGCCGGCAACCCGTAGCCCATGGCCCCGGACTGTGGCGCAAGCAGCCGCGCCTTCGGCCCGAAGGGGAAGAACTTGTTCGGCCAGACGCTGAAGTTTCCGGCGCCGTTGGTCAGCACCACGTCCTCGGGCAGCACCGCGCGCAGATGCGCCGTCACCTTGCCCATGTCCACGGGGGAGGGCTGGTCCGGCAGCTCCAGTCCCGCCAGGTAGGCCGCCCGCCCCTCGGCGCACCAGTCAGCCCATGGCCCCTCGCAGGGTTTTAGCGCGGAGGCAAAGGCGTTCACACCCGCCACGATCCCCAGCGCGGGCCGGTAGATCTTGCCGATCTCGGCCGCATCGGCGTGGACATGCACCAGAGCCTGCCGCATCTCCGGCAGGTCGAAGAGCGTGTAGCCGTCCGTCGTCATCTCTCCGAACCGGACGTTGACCGCAAGGATCAGGTCCGCGCCCTTCAGCACCGCCTTGACGTGGGGCGGCATGCCGACACCGGCCTCGCCGCAGTAAACATCGGAACGGTTATCGAAGCGGTCCTGAAAGCGGAAGGCCGCGACGACCGGGATGCGCGCGGCCTCGGCAAAGGCCTGCAGATCGGCGCGCCCCTCGTCGCTCCAGCCGCTGCCGCCCATCAGGATCACCGGGCGCGCGGCGCCCGCCAGCAGTTCTGACAGCCGGTCCATCGCGTCGGCGTCCGGCGCGGGCTGCGCCAGCGGCACCGGCCCGCTCAGGGGCGCCATGTCCGAGGTGTCGGCCAGCATGTCCTCTGGCAGGGCGATGACCACCGGGCCGGGGCGCCCGCTGGTGGCAACGCTCCAGGCGCGCGACAGGATTTCGGGGATGCGGTCGACGTGGTCGATCTCGACCGCCCATTTCGCCATGGTGCCGAAGACAGCGCGGTAATCGACTTCCTGGAAGGCCTCGCGCCCGCGCATGTCGGTCGCCACCTGCCCGACAAACAGCAGCATCGGCGCGGAATCCTGCATCGCCGTATGCACCCCGATCGAGGCATTGGTCGCCCCCGGTCCCCGCGTCACCATGCAGATACCCGGCTGTCCGGTCAGCTTGCCCCAGGCCGCCGCCATGAAGGCCGCCCCGCCCTCTTGCCGGCACAGCACATAGTCCAGCGCGCCCGGCGTGTCGTGCAGCGCGTCGAGCACCGCAAGATAGCTTTCGCCCGGCACCCCGAAGGCCTTCGTCGCCCCAAGGCCCACAAGACTTTCGACCAGAAGCTGTCCACCGTTGCGCATATCGTCCTCCGCGGTTGCCGCAGGGCACCGGACCACCCCGCGCCCCCGAGGGCAACCGGAAACTTGCCGGGGGAGCGGCATCGGGGGCCGAAGCCCGCCCACGTCCATGCCGGAACAGACCAAGGGACAGGCCAAGAGGCAGCCCCGCCAAAGTCGCGCCCCGGGCGGAGCTTTCGCCCCCCGGACGGATCCGCCCGGCCGTTCGCCCGATCTGGCCACGGCTTGACTCCGATGCGCATTTGGGGTCGTTGTCGGCATCTGAAACTGCGGAACAACAGCCGCGAACCGGCCCGAACCCGGCCCCGATCCACAGCGCCCCGCAGGCCCGATGCGGCCTGCCCGGACCCAGACAGGCCCCCCGATGACCGTCACCGAACTTGTCACCCATTCCGGCGGTTTTCACGCCGACGAGATCCTGTCGACGGTTGTTCTGAGCCGCCTCTACCCCGAGGCACGCCGGTTGCGCAGCCGCGACCCCGCCCTGACCTCCTCGGCCCCCGGGCGCATCGTCTACGACGTGGGCCGGGCCTATGACGCCACAGCCGGGCTGTTCGATCACCACCAGAAACCGGCGCCGCTGCGCCCGGACGCCACGCCCTACAGCTCTTTCGGATTGATCTGGCACCATTTCGGCGCCGATTACCTGCGCGCGCTTGCCGTGCCCGAGGCCGATCTCGCGGCGCTGCATGCGGACCTGGACGACAGCCTTGTCCGACCCATCGACCTGATGGACAACGGCGCGCTTGACCCCTCTGCCGCCGGGCCTCTGGCCGGTCTGACCCTGCCCGCCCTGCTGGAGCGCATGAAGCCCCCCTTCGACGCCGGTGGCCCCGGCGCGGAAGAGGCGGCCTTCGAAACGGCCCTTGGCCTTGCGCGCACCGTGCTGGAGGCCTCTGTCGCTACGCTCGCCGCGCGGGCACGGGCGGAAGGGCGCGTTCTGGCAGCCATCGCCGAAACCGGCAACCGCCGGGTGCTGGAACTGCCGCAGGGGATGCCGCACCTCTCGGCGATCGAGAAGGCCGGGGCGGATCACCTGCTGTTCGTCATCCACCCGCGCGACGGGGACTGGGCGCTGAACACCATCCGCAAGAGCGCCGGAACCTTCGACAGCCGCGCCGACCTGCCCGCCGCCTGGGCCGGTCTGACCGACGCGGCGCTGGAACAGGCCAGCGGCGTGCCGGGCGCGCGCTTCTGTCACAACGCCCGCTTCATCGCCGTGGCGGCCACCCGCGAGGCCGTGATGGCGCTGGCGGAAAAGGCCGTCGCCGAGGCCCTGGCATGAGCGCGCCCTGGGCCCTGGAGCCGGTGACCGGCGCGGATGTGGCGGTGGATGACCTGCTTGCGCGTCACCATGCGGACATGCGCGCCGGGTCGCCGCCCGAAAGCTGCCACGTGATGACCGCCTCGGCCCTGCGGGCTGCCGGGGCACAGGTCTACGCCCTGCGCGACGGCGCGGGGGCGGTCTGCGCGGTGGGCGCGCTGAAGCCCCTGTCCGACGGCCCGCTGCCCGGTCCGGCGGTCGAGTTGAAAAGCATGCACGTCGCCCGCGCCTGCCGGGGTCGGGGACTGGGCGGCACTCTCCTGCGGCACCTGCTGGAGCGCGCCCGCGAGAGCGGCGCGACCAGCGCCTGCCTTGAAACCGGCACGCAAGAGGCCTTTCTTCCCGCGCGGGGACTTTATGCCGGAGCAGGGTTTACAGAATGCCCACCCTTCGCGGACTACCGCCTCGATCCGCTGAGCGTTTTCATGACACGGCGCCTGTAGCCCGCAGACCGCTTGCGCCGCACCGCGAAAGCTTGCAAAAGCAGGGCAGCGGTCCCTTAGCTCAACTGGATAGAGCAGCTGACTTCTAATCAGCAGGTTGAGGGTTCGAGTCCTTCAGGGATCGCCACTAAACATATGTTGTCGATAGTCAGGGCATTTGCCCTTTCGGGTGGCTTTGTTGCACGAATGAGCTGAAGGGATTCATCTCGTGAATCCAGCGTGATAGCAGGAGGTCATGAGCAGTTGGTCCCAGACAAAGTACCAGACGAAGAACTGGCCTTCGTATAACACGGCGCTGAAGCAGCGTGGTTCCCTTTCGATTTGGTTTGACCCTGAGATGACCTGGGAGCCACCGCCGAGCGGCAAACGCGGTGGTCAGCAGCATTACAGCGATGCTGCGATCCAGGCGTGTCTGACCCTGAAGGTGTTGTTTTGCATGCCGCTCAGGCAAACGACCGGGTTCGCAGAGAGCCTTTCGAGGTTGGCGGGACTGGACTGGGCC